>CAVRQJ010000004.1:0-181648 GCA_963723335.1 uncultured Alphaproteobacteria bacterium
ACAAGGAAGGCGAAGTGCTGGTCATCCGCTACGAAGGTCCCAAGGGCGGCCCCGGCATGCGCGAAATGCTTTCGACCACCGCCGCGCTCTACGGACAGGGCATGGGCGACAAGGTCGCGCTGATCACGGACGGCCGCTTCTCCGGGGCAACCCGCGGTTTCTGCATCGGCCATATTGGCCCGGAAGCCGCAGTGGGCGGTCCGATCGGGCTCCTGCGCGACGGCGACATCATCACCATCGATGCCGAGAAGGGGACGCTCGACGTCGAACTGAGCAAAAGCGAACTCGAGAAGCGCGCCAAGGACTGGAAGCCGCGCGCTGAGGAATTCACCTCCGGCTATCTGTGGAAGTACGCCCAGCAGGTGGGATCGGCGCGCTATGGCGCGCTCACGCATCCGGGCGGTGCAGCCGAGAAAGAGTGCTATGCGGATATCTAACCGGATAGCGCGCATCGCCGCGGGCGTGACCGTTGCCGGGTTTGTCGGCGGCCTGTGCATCGCGCTGGGCTACGGCCCGGAGGAAAGCGGTGTGCTCGGCGTCAAGCCGGCTTTCGCCTTCGACGGCACGACGTCGCCTACGGCTGCACTTTCGCCGAACGATGGATTGCGCGGTGGCGCACAGGCGCCGGCAACCGGACCGAAGGCCGGCGCACTCACTGCGCTGCAATATGCCGCCGAGCAGGGTCAGCCGGTGGCGCAATGGAAGCTCGGCCGGATGTATGCCGACGGCGACGGCGTTCCGCGCGACGATCTGCGCGCTTTCAACTATTTCAGCCAGATCGCTAATAGCCATCCGGACGAAGTCCCCGGCACGCCGCAGGCGCGCTTCGTGGCCAATGCCTTTGTCGCACTCGGGCATTACTATCTCACCGGTATTCCTAATTCGAAGGTCGCCGCCGATCCGCCTCGTGCGCGCGATATGTTCGGCTATGCCGCGACTTATTTCGGCGACGCCGACGCGCAATATGAATTGGGCCGGCTCTACCTCACCGATAAGCCCAGCGATCCGCATCAGGCGGCGCGCTGGTTCCAGCTTGCGGCGACCAAGGGACATTGCCGCGCCGAGGTCGCGCTTGGCGACATGCTGTTCCAGGGCCAGACCGTGCCGCGCCAGGCTGCGCGCGGCCTGATGTGGCTCACGCTCGGCCGCGATTGCGCCGGTACCGACGAAGGCTGGGTCAAGCCGCTCTATGACGACGCCTTCCAGCGCGCCAACGAAGACGAACGTGCGATGGCGTTTGTCTATCTTGACGATTGGCTGAAGGGCCGCCGGGACTGAGCCACGCTGGATTACCGAGTACCAGCTCCTAGAGATTGTAGGCCACGCGGAAGCCGCCCCAGTGCTTGCCGAAGACGCGCACGGGCGCGACGATCTCCTGCATGATGATAGTCGTGCCGTTTCCCATGTCGCGCGCATAAACCTGCATGGCGTAGGGACGCACATTCCGCGCGGCTGTCAGCCCGGCGCGGTCGTCGAATATCCGGCGGTTGCGGCAATGGGCGATATTCCACGCGGTCTCGCCGGGGCGCTGCGGCTGTGAATATTCGCGGTTGTGAACGGGAACATAGGCGTTCCGGTCGATGGTGACGCCGTAGACCATCCGCGGGCTGCTCGCGAGCAGGGGATCCTGAATCGCGGGCAGCACTTCTTCGAGCGCGGTTAGAAATCGCGTGCGATACTGCGCCGGATCGCTGCCTTCGACGGGAATATAGCTGTTGTCGAAGAGATCCTCCTCGGTGAGCTTTTTGTCCTCGACAAGTTTTTCGAGCGTTCGCGAAACCTCATTCGCGACATCGATGGCTTGCGAGATGATTTCGCGGTTCTCCTCGCGGATCGAGGCAAGCTTGCGCTCCAATTGCACGCGCGCGATCGAGCCCATTTCCAGAAATTCGAGATGCAGTCCGAGCGACGAACGCCTCGCCACGCGGACGCGCGTCGCTCCGATGCCGTGAATCCTGGCTGCGAGCAGGGTGCCGGGCACGATTTGCCGCGTATTGTCGTCCCGCACCAGCACGCCACCCTCAGAAAGATCGGCAGTTTGCGTGCGGATTGCGCCAGGGCCGTCTCCAAGCTCGACGTCGATCTCGCATGGCAGGCGATCGTGGCGCCGGCGATCCCCGGCCTCGCTTTGACGCAGGAAGATCGTCACCCGCATCTTCAGTTTTTCGGCGAGCGAAATGACATGCTGGCCATGCTGCTCCACGGTCTTTCCGTGTGCGCTTGCTCCCGACGCGGCCTCAGCGATTTCGGCCGCCGAGTCCGATACGGCGCCGGCAAAGCGCAGCGTCTCGTTCGCGTTACGCGCGACCGCCGCCGTTGCCGCGTTTTGCTGCTCGACCGCGGCGGCGATCGCGCCAAAAAGCGGCCTGATGACTTCGATAACGTCGGTGATCTGCCGCACGGCTTCGAAGCAGGCGACGGCATCGCGCTGGATCGCGTCGATCCGTTGCGCGATGTTCTCGGTCGCCTTTTGCGTCTCTTGCGACAGCGTTTTGACCTCGGCGGCGACCACCGCAAAGCCGCGGCCGGATTCGCCGGCGCGCGCCGCCTCGATCTTCGCGTTCAACGCGAGCAAATTGGTTTGCCGCGCCACCGTCGAGATAAGCTTCACCACGTTGTCGATTTCGGCCGAGGACTTTTTAAGTCCGTCGACGCTGCGGCCGGCCAAAGCGGCGGATTTGTTGGCGCTGTCAGTAAGGTCGTCGGCCTGGCGAACCTGATGGCCGATTTCGTCGGAAGATTTCGCGAGACCTTCGATGGCTTCGGCGAGTTGGGATATGTCGCGGCTGGCGCTGCCGGCCTGCGAAACGAGGCTGTCGGTCTTGCGCGTTATGCTGCTTGCTGCGGCGGCGGAATCGCCGGCCTCGGTGCATACGAGATCGCAGGCCCGCTGGACCTCGCTGATCATCTCCCCGAGGTCGGATTCCAGGAGATTGATCGTCTCGCGGACGCTGCTGACCTGTACCGTCAAATTCTGCGAAGTTTCATCCGGGCGCGCCTCGGGCTCGGGAGCCGCTTCGTACGAGCGTCCCGAAGGTATGGAAATGAGGCGGGGCATTTACGGGCCGGACTGTCAGGAGGCCCATCAAATCTGCGCAAATAGCGTGAATTTTCGGTTAAGTGAGCTTTTCGGCTACTTCGCCTCGATCGCCAGATCGATCCACACCGGCACATGGTCGGAGGGCTTTTCCCAGCTCCGTACGTGGCGGTCGATGCCAGCGTCGCTGAGCTTGTCGGCCGCCGCCGGCGACAGCAACAAATGATCGATGCGGATGCCGTTGTTCTTCTGCCAGGCGCCGGCCTGGTAATCCCAGAATGTGTACAGACCCGGATCGTCGCTGGTGGCGCGTAATGCGTCGGTCAGACCGAGATTGATCAGCGAGCGGAATTCATCGCGCGTGCGTGGCAGGAACAGCGCGTCGCCGGTCC
This sequence comes from uncultured Alphaproteobacteria bacterium, assembly GCA_963723335.1. Classification (GTDB taxonomy): domain Bacteria; phylum Pseudomonadota; class Alphaproteobacteria; order Rhizobiales; family Xanthobacteraceae; genus BOG-931. Next base: position 3,430 of record CAVRQJ010000004.1, read on the forward strand.
AGGCTTGCGGGTTGCGCGCGTCGGCGGTGGTCGGAATGACATTGTAATCGCCGGCAAGAACGAGCGGCTCCTCGAGCAGCAGCCGCTCGCGTGCGTAAGCCTTCAGCCGCTTCATCCAGGCGATTTTATAGGTGTATTTTTCAGTCTCCGGCGGATTGCCGTTCGGCAGGTAAATGCTCGCGACCCGCAGCGCGCCTTGCGCCGTCGACACGACGGCTTCGATGAAGCGGGCATGATCGTCCTGATCGTCGCCGGGCAGACCGCTATTGACCTCGTCGAAGGGAAATTTCGACAACAGCGCGACGCCGTTGAAGGTCTTTTGCCCATGCACAGCGAGATTATAGCCGAGCGCTTCGAACGGCTCGCGCGGGAACGCGTCGTCCACGGTCTTGGTTTCCTGCAGGCAAACGATGTCTGGCTGGCGCTCGGCGAGCCAGGCGATCGCGGATTCCAGCCGCTGCCTGATCGAATTGACGTTCCATGTGGCGATGCGCACGGGACGCTTTGAAAAGTTCAGAGCGCGAAGCTCGTGCCGCAGCCGCACGCTGCTGTGGCCTTCGGATTATTGATCTTGAAGGACGACCCGATCAGGTCGTCGACAAAATCGATCTCCGACCCGGCCATGTAGTCGAGCGAGACCGGGTCGATCAGCACCGTGGCTGTGCCGCGTTCGATGACGATGTCATCGTCGGCCTTGCTGCGCTCGGTGTCGAATTTGTACTGGAAGCCGGAGCAGCCGCCGCCCTCGACGCTGACGCGCAGCATGGTGCCGGCGGGCTCCCGGCTGAGGATTTCGCCGATTTTCTGCGCCGCTCGCTCGGTCACGATGACGTTTGTCGTCATTACTGCCGTCATTGCCGTCTCCGCCTTGCAAATCACGCCGATTGCAACGCTCCTGAGGGGATAGTTAAGTGCGGCGACCGCCAAGGTCAATTGGCCGCGCCGGTCGCCGGCCGGGCAGGGCAGGGCCAAAGCGATGGAAACTGCGATGTCCCGCGCGCTCTATGCATGCGATCCGGAGCACAGCCGCGGCCGGCTCCATGCCGAGGCCGTGAGCAAGAGCCGGAGCGCCTTCCGCCGCGATTGTGACCGCATCATCCATGCCACGGCGTTCCGGCGACTCAAGCACAAGACGCAAGTCTTCGTATTCGACGAAGGCGACCATTACCGCACCCGCCTGACCCATACGCTCGAAGTCACCCAGGTCGCTCGCGCCCTGGCGCGCCGTTTGCGGCTCGACGAAGATCTCGCCGAGGCACTGGCGCTGGCCCACGATCTCGGCCATCCGCCGTTCGGCCATGCCGGCGAGCGCGCGCTCGACGCCTGCCTGTCGGCGTTCGGCGGTTTCGATCACAATGCGCAGACGCTGCGTGTGGTGACCGTGCTCGAGCGCCGCTATCCCGGCTTCGACGGATTGAACCTGACCTGGGAAACGCTGGAAGGCCTGGTCAAGCACAACGGCCCGCTCACCGATCGCTCCGGCGCACCGCTTGAGCGCTATCGCAAGCACGGCGTGCCGGCGACGATCCTCGATTATGCGCGGCAGCAGGATCTTCAGTTGTGGAGCTTCGCCGGCGTGGAGGCGCAGCTCGCCGCCTTCGCCGATGACATTGCCTACGATGCCCACGACATCGACGACGGCTTGCGCGCCGAACTGTTCGGGCTCGACGACATCGCCGCCGTTCCGCTGCCGCGACAGATCATCGGCGACATCCGCGCGGCCCACCCGGCGATCGAGCCCGGCCGGCTGGCGCACGAACTGGTGCGGCAGCTTATCGGGCTCCTCATCGACGATGTCGTCGGCGAAACGGAACGCCGGCTCGCGGTCCTTGCGCCACGCTCGGCAGACGCCGTGCGGAATGCATCGTCGCCGGTTGCGGGTTTCTCCACCGAAACGGCATCCGAAGATCGCGCCATCAAGAGCTTCCTTAAAACGCATATGTATCGCCACAAGAAGGTCATGCAGGTCATGGATCAGGCCGCTGCCGTCGTGCGCGACCTGTTTGCCCGTTACAGCGAGCGGCCCGGCGAGCTTCCGCCGGACTGGCAAGAGGGGCTTTTAGCGCTCGATGATGCGTCTCGCGCACGCCGGATCGCCGATTTCATCGCCGGCATGACGGACCGCTTTGCGCTCGCCGAGCATGCCCGGCTCTTTGACTCAACTCCGGAATTGCGTTAGGCGCGCGACGCGCCATGTCATACCCGCCGCAACCAATAAATGTTTTCGCCGATACGCTTGAACGCGTGCGTGCGGCTGCGCTCACAGTCGTTCCCGCAGGCACCGATGTCTCGCGCATCCAGGTCGAACCGCCGCGCGACGCCAGCCACGGCGATGTTGCGACCAATGCCGCGATGGTGCTGGCAAAAGGCATCGGCAAGAATCCGATGGATTTGGCCGGCGCCATTGCCGAGGTCTTGAAGGCCGATGCGACGGTCGTTCGTGCCGAGGTTGCCCGTCCCGGCTTCATTAATCTCACGCTCAAGCCGGAAGTCTGGATGCAGGAGCTTCGGCGGGCGATCGGCGCTGGAAAAGAGAACTATGGCCGCAGCGCTATCGGCGCGGCCGTGCCGGTCAACGTGGAATATGTCTCGGCGAATCCGACCGGCCCAATGCATGTCGGTCATTGCCGCGGCGCGGTGTTTGGCGATGGGCTCGCAAGCCTGCTCGCCTTCGCCGGCTTCAAGGTGACGCGCGAGTACTACATCAACGATGCCGGTGCGCAGGTCGACGTGCTGGCGCGCTCGGCGTTCCTGCGCTACCGCGAAGCGCTCGGCGAGGATATCGGGACGATTCCGGAAGGTCTCTATCCGGGCGATTATCTCAAGCCGGTCGGTGCGGCGCTGGCGGCCGAATTCGGCGGCACGCTGAAGACGGAGCCCGAGTCCAAGTGGCTGGCGCTCGTGCGCACGAAGACGATCGACATGATGATGGTGGTGATCCGCGCCGATCTCGCGGCTCTTAACGTCAAGCCGGATGTGTTTTTTTCCGAGCGATCGCTCGTTGCCGGCGATGTCGACCGCGTCGCGCGGACGATCGAATGGCTGCGCCAGCGCGGCGATGTCTATGAAGGCCGTCTGCCGCCGCCGAAAGGCGCGCCGGTCGAAGACTGGGAGGATCGCGAGCAGACGCTGTTCAAGTCGACCGCATTCGGCGATGACATCGATCGCCCGCTGAAGAAGTCGGACGGCTCTTACACCTATTTTGCCTCCGACATCGCCTATCACCGCTCAAAACTCGAACGCGGTTTTCGCATCTTGATCGACGTCTGGGGTGCCGATCATGGCGGCTATATCAAACGCATGCAGGCGGCGGTCGCGGCGCTGAGCGAACGGCAGGCCGAGCTCGACGTGAAGGTCGTGCAGCTTGTGAAGCTGATGCGCGCCGGCGAGCCGGTCAAAATGTCGAAGCGGGCAGGGGAGTTCGTCACGCTGCGCGAAGTGGTCGATGAGGTCGGACGCGATGCGGTCCGCTTCATGATGCTGTTCCGCAAGAACGACGCCGCGCTCGATTTTGATCTCGCTAAAGTGCGCGAGCAGTCACGGGACAACCCGGTCTTTTACGTCCAGTACGGCCACGCCCGCGCGCAATCCATATTCCGCAACGCCCGGGCCGCGTTTCCCGATCTGCCGGCGGACGTATCGGAGCTGGCTGACGCCGCCGGCGTCGCGCGCCTTACGGACCCGGCGGAACTCGCCTTGATGCGGCGGATCGCCCTCTACCCGCGAGTCGTCGAAGCCGCCTCCTTGGCCCACGAGCCGCACCGGATCGCCTTCTACCTGTTCGATTTGGCCAGTGAATTTCATGCGCTCTATACGCTGGGCAATGCCTCGCCACATTTACGCTTCATTATCCAGAATGATCGACAACTAACCGAGGCGCGGCTTGTGCTCGTACAAGGCGTTGCCACCGTACTGGCGTCAGGGCTCGCGTTACTTGGGGTCGAAGCACCTGACGAGATGCGCTAGTTCGCCCCATGCGGGATGCCGCAGGAATCGCGTAGGGCGCAGACGGATAAGCGTTTCGGGGCAAGAGTTTCGGGACCAGACTCAATCGGTATCGCGTAACGCCTGAAGCGGGGCGAACTTTATGGCCGACAACGATTACCGCTCTTTCCGCAGCCGCGACGGCGTCGCCGCGCGCGCCGATGCTCCGGCGCGTGGGCAGCCCGACGATCCGCTCGCCGAACTCGCGCGCCTGATCGGCCAAAGCGATCCGGCGGACGATATGGGCCGCGACACAAGACGCGGCTCTGCTCCGGTCTATGACGAACCAGCCGCGGGCACGGATTGGCCGGCCGACGATCGTTACGCCGCGCAGAACCAGGTCGAGCAGGACGGTTACGCCGCCGGCGGCGATCAGCGCTACGAAGACGGCTACGATACGCGGGCCGAACCGCGTTTCGACGAACGATACGACGCGCCACGCATGGCCGATCCTCATCCAGCCTATCGTCCGGCTCCGGCATCGCGCGACAGCGCTTATGAGCCGGCGCTCCCCGGCAGGTTCGTCGAACCGGCGCCGCGCCTGAACGGCTTGCGCCAGGACACACGCGGTTATGCGCTCGCCGAGCAGCCTCGCCCGGCCGGCGATCGGCCGGACCAATCCGGCGAGCTTCTGCCGGCGTTTCCGCCGCGCTCGCGAGAGGCCCGCTACGAATATGACGACGAGCCGCAGGAGGCTTCGGACGAGCAAGACTACGCGATGGAGGACTACGAGGAGGAAGCGCCGAGCGGCCGCAAGCGTAGCGGCCTGGTTCTCGTCGCGGCCGTTCTCGGCCTAGCGGTGCTTGGTACCGCGGGCGCCTTCGCCTATCGCGCCATGTTTGGCGGCTCGATCCTTCCGGCGCTGCCGCCGATCATCAAGGCGGACGAGGGACCGAACAAAATCATGCCCAGCGCAGCAAATGCGCAGAACGCATCGTCCGCTCAAGCCAATGCCGGCAATACGGGTTCGGGGGAGAAACTTGTGCCCCGCGAGGAGAAGCCGGTCGATATGCCGGCGGCGGCGAACACCGCGCCTCGCGTCGTCTCGACCATTCCGATTTTCCCTGCGCCGAGTGCCGGTCAAAATTCCGGACCGCCGGGTGCATTTCCGGCGCCGGTGGCCAATAACGTGACGCCCGCGCCTCCGCCGGCTGTTCCCGCGCCGAATGCCGCCGCGCCGGTGCCGTCGTTCGGCTCGAGCGATCAACTCTCGGTGCCAGGGTCCTCGTCCGCGCCTCCCGGCATGGCATTGCCGGGGGCAAAGAAAATTCACACCGTTGCCATCCGGCCCGATCAGCCGGACGGCGCCGATGCAGCCGCTGCCGCACCGCCACCTCCGGCACAGCCGAGCGCGATCCGGCCTCTGCCGGTCCGGTCTTCAGCCTCCGCCGCGCCTGTTGCGCCGCGCGCGGCATCTGTGCCGCAGGCCGGTGCAAACGCGCCGCTGTCGATCGTTCCGACGCCGGGCGATACGGCGCCAGCGCCCGTACCTGTTCGCACCCGCACCGCCGTCGCTCAACCGGCCGCGAGCCGTCCCGCTCCCGCTGCCGAGGCTTCACCTTCGGCAAGCGGTGGTTATTCGGTCCAGGTTTCCTCGCAGCGCAGCGAGGCGGAGGCCCAGGCATCGTTCCGTGCGCTCCAGGGCAAGTTTCCGAACCAGCTCGGCGGCCGCCAGGCCTCGGTCCGGCGTGCCGACCTTGGTGACAAGGGTGTTTATTACCGCTCGATGGTCGGTCCCTTCGCCTCGATGGAACAGGCCGCTGGGATGTGTTCGAGCCTGAAGGCTGCGGGCGGCTCCTGCATCGTCCAAAGGAATTGACGGCCACACGCTTGCTCCCGCGGGCGGCGCGGGCTAAGCGCCGCAAATGCGTGCCTTCATCACTGGTCTCGCCGGGCCCGAACTCACGGCCGGGGAGAGGCAATTCCTCAAAGAGGCGGAGCCGTGGGGCCTTATCCTGTTCAAGCGCAATGTCGCTGAGCCGGACGTATTGCGCCGGCTGGTCGAGGAATTTCGCGCCATCGTAGGCCGCAATGCGCCCGTCCTGATCGACCAGGAAGGCGGCCGCGTCCAGCGCCTCGGACCGCCGCATTGGCCGTTTTACCCGCCGGGCGCGGCCTATGGCGCGCTTTACGACCGGGATCGCCACATGGGACTTGCCGCCGCAAGGCTTGGCGCCCGCCTGATCGCGGCCGATCTCGCCAGCCTCGGCATCGATGTCGATTGCCTGCCGATCGCCGATGTGCCGGTCAGGGACGCCGATCCGATCATCGGCAATCGCGCTTACGGAACCGATCCCGCCAAGGTGGCCTACATTGCGGCGGCGGTGGCGGCAGGGCTGCTTGAGGGCGGTGTTCTGCCGGTGCTCAAGCACATTCCCGGCCACGGCCGCGCCACAGCCGACAGCCACGAAAAGCTGCCGGTGGTCAGTGCCGATCGGGCGACGCTCGAAGCCACGGATTTTGCGGCTTTCCGGCTGATAAAGGACCTGCCGATGGGCATGACCGCACATGTTGTGTTCACAGCCTTCGACCCGGTCGCCCCGGCCACCACTTCGGCCAATATAGTGCGGAGTGTGATTCGTGATTCGATTGGCTTCCGGGGCCTCCTGATGAGTGACGATATTTCGATGGGCGCATTGTCGGGCTCGCTCGGTGAGCGCAGCCGTGCGGCCATCGCCGCGGGCTGCGATATGGTGCTCCATTGCAACGGCAAAATGCCGGAAATGCGTGAAGTCGCCGCCGCCGTGCCGCAGCTTGCGGGCGAGGCTGCACGCCGCGCCGAGGCCGCGCTCGCCATGCGGAAACCGCCGCAAGCGATCGAGTTTGCGGCACCCTACGACGCACTCTTGAAACTCATAGCGGGCGTCGCGCCCGCACCGGGTCTTGCATGAACGCTGAAGATCAATTCGAAACCGAACTCTCCGAACGCGGCAGCGACGAACCGGCGCTGATGGTCGACGTCGAGGGATTTGAAGGTCCGCTCGATCTTCTCCTCACGCTCGCCCGCCAGCAAAAGGTCGATCTCGCCAAGATTTCCATTCTTGCGCTTGCCGACCAATATCTCGCCTTCGTCGAAGCGGCGCGAAAGATGCGGCTGGAGCTTGCCGCCGACTACCTGGTGATGGCGGCGTGGCTTGCTTACCTCAAGTCGCGGCTGCTTTTGCCCGAGCAGCACGCGCCGGAGGGCATGAGCGCCGAGGACATGGCGAATGCGCTGGCGCAACGCCTCCGCCGGCTGGAGGCGATCCGGCAATTCGCCGAGCAGATGTTCAACCGGCCGCAGCTTGGCCGCGATGTATTCCAGCGCGGACAGCCCGAGCCGATCGCCGAGATAAAGCATCCGGAATGGTCGGCAACGCTCTACGACCTGCTGTCGGCCTATGCCGGCCGCCGGCAGACCCAGGCGCGGTCTTTTGTGAGCATGCCCAAGCGCACTGTGTGGTCGCTCGCCGAGGCGCGTGAGGCGCTGGAACGGCTCATCGGCCAGGCGATGGACTGGAGTCCGCTCGATCAATATCTCATCGAATACCTGGTCGAGCCGGCGATGAAGGCGACCGTTCTCGCCTCGAGCTTTGCCGCGGCGCTCGAATTGATACGCGAAGGGCAGCTGGAAGCGCACCAGCAGGGCGCTTTTACACCGCTCTATTTGCGCAAGCGGCAAAATAACGATGCCGCGGAATCCGGGAATGGGTAAGAGGGAGACGAAACCGATGGCGAACGTCGCGAAGATGCGCGTGATCGTTGGCGACAAAAAGGACCAGGATCGCGTGGATCAAAATCGCGTTGACGAAAAGCGTGCCGAAGAGCTGCGCATCCTTGAAGCGTTGCTGTTTGCCGCGGAGGCTCCGCTGGAGGAGAAGGCTTTGGCGAAGCGCCTGCCTGAAGGCGCGGATGTGCACGCGCTGCTGACGCAATTGCAGAAGGAGTACGAGCAGCGCGGCGTCAATCTCGTGCGTATCGGCGGCAAATGGACGCTGCGAACCGCCAACGATCTCGCCTGGCTGCTGACGCACGAATCGACCGTCACGCGCAAGCTGTCGCGCGCCGCGATGGAGACGCTCGCGATCGTCGCGTACCATCAGCCAGTGACGCGCGCCGAGGTCGAGGAGATCCGCGGCGTCAGCACCTCGAAGGGCACGCTCGACGTGCTGCTCGAGACCGGATGGGTGCGGCTGCGCGGCCGGCGCAAGGCCCCCGGCCGTCCGGTGACTTACGGAACCAACGAGAGCTTCCTGGCGCATTTCGGATTGGACGTGCTCACCGATCTGCCCGGGCTCGACGAGCTCAAGGGCTCAGGCCTTATCGACGCCGCTGTGCCGTCCGATTTCGCGGTGCCGGTTCCCTCCGACGATCCGGCGCTCCGCGACGACGAGGATCCGCTCGGGCCGGAGGACCTCGATCTTGGCCTTGCACCGCCGGTGGAGCGGATCGAGGAATAAATCGCCCCACAGGCGATCAATCGAGTGGAAACCGGGTCGTAAAGGGTTAATGCCTGCGGCATTAGCCCTGCGGCGTAGCGACTTCCCGGTTGTGCTTGTTTTTGCCAGCCCCGACGCCTAGTTTCTGGCTAAAATCGGTATCTCGCCGCGGGTAGGCGCGCCCATCGATGCGTCATCTAACCGGTTGGGCGGACGGAGGATTTCATGGGTTCGTTTAGTATCTGGCACTGGTTGATCGTCGGCGCCGTTGTCCTCCTTGTCTTCGGCGGGCGCGGCAAGATTTCGGACATGATGGGCGACGTCGCCAAGGGCATCAAAGCCTTCAAGAAGGGCATGTCCGACGACGAGAGCGCCGAAACCGCTCCGAAATCCGACGGGCCGATGAAGACCATCGACCATCAGGCCGCCGCCGATCTCAAGCGGCGCGCCGAGTCCGAGAGCAAGGTCTAGTTCTTCCGGCGCTCTCGCGCTGATCGAGGCCACCCGGCACTGGGCCGGAGAGTTTTCATGTTCGACATCAGTTGGACCGAATTCCTGCTCATCGGCGTCGTGGCGCTGATGGTGATCGGGCCGAAAGAGCTGCCCGGCGTCATGCGCACGCTTGGGCAATGGACGCGCAAGATTCGCAGCATGGCTGCCGATTTCCAGAACCAGTTCCAGGAAGCGATGCGCGAAGCGGAGATGGCCGACCTCAAAAAGGAGGTCGACGACCTGGCCAAGGACATCAAGGACTACGATCCGCTGAAGGACGTGCGCGCCGATGTCGAAAACGCGGGCAAGGATATCGAGAAGTCGTTCGAGGCCGCGCCGAAGGCGGCGGTCGAGCAGTCCGATACCGGCCTCATTGCCGAGGCGGTGACGCCGGACGCGGGCGGCGAGGTCGCGCCGGCGCCTGAGCCGGTCCCGGCCGCTGCCGAACCGGGAAGCACAGAGCGCACCGGATGAGCCGCGAGGACGAAGAGAAGGAGATCGAGTCCACCAAGGCGCCCTTGATGGATCACCTGATCGAGCTGCGCGGCCGGCTCATCAAGGCGGTCGCGGCTTTTGCGATCGCGACCGTGGTTTGTTTTTTCTTCGCCAAGCAAATCTACAATATTCTGACTTGGCCCTATATCTGGGTGGCCGGCGCGGAGAATTCCAAATTTATCTATACCGGGCTGCTCGAATATTTCGTCGTGCAGCTCAAACTCGCGATGTTCGGCGGGGCCTTCATCGCGTTTCCGGTGATCGCGACGCAGATTTACATGTTCGTCGCGCCGGGGCTTTATCGCAACGAGAAGCAGGCGTTCCTGCCTTACCTCATCGCCACGCCGATCTTCTTCCTGCTCGGCTCGCTCGTCGTCTATTTCGTGGTCTGGCCGATGCTGGCGCGCTTTTCCTTGAGCATGCAGCAGCTCGGCGGACCCGGCCAGGCGTCGATCGAGTTATTGCCCAAGGTCGAGGACTATCTGGCGCTGATGATGAAGCTGATGCTTGCTTTCGGCATCGCCTTTCAGTTGCCGGTGATCCTGACGCTGCTCGGCCGCGTCGGCATCATCACGTCGGATCAGCTCAAGGCGAAGCGCCGCTATTTCATCGTTGTCGCCTTCGTGATCGCGGCCGTGCTCACCCCGCCCGACGTCTTGAGCCAGATGTCGCTGGCGCTGCCTCTGGTTCTTCTTTACGAGGGCTCGGTCTGGTCGGTGCGCATAGTCGAGCGGCGGATCGCCCGCGAACGCGCCGCCGCTGCGGCCAAGCCCGCGGAGTGATATAATTTCTCAGCGTCATTGCCGGACTTGATCCGGCAATCCATATGGCGGCGCAGCATGGATGCCCGGGTCAAGCCCGGGCATGACAAGTGGTGCTATAACGGCGATCCGATTCTCCGAGCTCTTACATGCACGACATCCGCTCCATCCGCGACAATCCCGAGGCTTTTGATGCCGCGCTTGCGCGGCGCGGGCTTGCGCCGGAATCAAAGCGGCTGATCGGCCTCGATGAAGAGCGGCGCAAAAACATTCTCGAACTCGAAACCGCCCAGGCGCGGCGCAACGTGGCATCAAAGGAAATCGGCGAAGCCAAAAAGAACAAGGACGAGGAGAAAGCCAAGCGCCTGATGGCTGAGGTTGCCGCACTGAAAGATACGGTCCCGGCAATGGAGGCGCAGGAGAAGTCTGCGTCCGAAGAACTCAACAAGGCGCTGGCCGAAATTCCCAACCTTCCGCTCGATGAAGTGCCCGACGGTAAGGATGAAAAGGACAATGTCGAGCATCACCGCTTCGGCGCCAAACGCGACTACGCGTTCACGCCCAAGCAGCATTTTGAGCTTGGCGAAGCACTCGGTCAGATGGATTTCGAGGCTGCGGCAAAACTCTCCGGTGCGCGCTTTGTCGTCTTGAAGAAGGGTCTGGCTCGGCTCGAACGCGCACTCGGGCAATTCTTTCTCGATGTGCATACGAGCGAGCCGCACAACTACACCGAAGTTTCGCCGCCGCTGCTGGTGCGCGACGATGTGATGTTTGGCACGGGCCAACTCCCTAAATTTCGTGATGACCAATTCATTTCGACGGAAATGGCTTGGCGCAAGGAGCGTCTCGATAAAATTCTCGAGCCGCTCAACGACGAGATTCAGACGCATCATGGCGATGCAAAAAGGACGATTGATCGATTGATCGAGGAGGCCGAAACTGTAGAGGAGTTTTGGCTCATCCCCACCGCCGAAGTCCCGCTCACCAATCTCGTTCGCGAATCTATCGTCGATGAAGCCGAATTGCCGATGCGGCTTACCGCTTGCACGCCGTGCTTCCGTGCCGAAGCCGGCGCTGCGGGGAAAGACACGCGCGGCATGATCCGGCAGCATCAGTTCACAAAGGTCGAGCTTGTTTCGATCACGACGCCCGAGCAATCTAAAGACGAGCATGAGCGCATGCTGGCTTGCGCCGAGGAAGTGCTGCGCCGGCTCGGCCTGCATTATCGGGTGATGACGCTGTGCACCGGCGACATGGGTTTTGCGTCACAAAAGACCTACGACATCGAAGTATGGCTGCCCGGGCAATACATGTTCCGGGAGATTTCGTCGTGCTCTGTGTGCGGCGAATTCCAGGCCCGCCGCATGAACGCGCGCTATCGCACCAGGGAAGGCCGGCAGGTGCGTCATGTCCACACGCTCAACGGTTCCGGCGTCGCCGTCGGCCGCGCGCTGATCGCGGTCATGGAAACCTATCAAGAGGCCGACGGGTCGATCGCGGTGCCGGACGTGCTCTTGCCCTACATGGGCGGCATCAAAAAGATTGAGAAGTGAACTGTGCGAATCCTGGTCACGAACGATGACGGTATCCATTCTGAAGGTCTCGACATTTGCGCCGAGATCGCGGGCAAGCTCACCGACGATGTCTGGGTGGTGGCGCCCGAGCACGATCAGTCGGGCGTCGCGCATTCCCTGTCGCTGAACGATCCGCTGCGGCTGCGCCAAGTCACCGAGCGGCGCTTCGCGGTGCGCGGCACGCCGACCGATTGCGTCATCATGGGCGTGCGCCACGTGCTCGACGGCAAGCAGGTCGATCTGGTGCTGTCCGGCGTCAATCGCGGCCGCAATGTCGGCGAGGACGTGATCTATTCCGGCACTGTTGCCGGCGCGATGGAGGGCGCGGTACTCGGCATCCCGGCCGTGGCGCTGTCGCAGTCCTACAATTCGCGCAGCGGCGAGCCGCCCTTTTGGGAGACCGGCCTGCAATTCGCACCTGACATCATCCGCCGTGTGCTCGCCCAGGGCCTGCGCCGCGACGTACTGATCAATGTCAATTTTCCGAATTGCCGCCCCGGCGAGGTCAAAGGCATTGCCATGAGGCCGCTCGGACGCCGGCGGCAAGAGCGGCTGCACATCGACAAGCGGCAGGATGGCCGCGGCAATCCCTATTACTGGATCGCCTATTCCCGGCTCAACGCCTGCCAGGTGGAGGACGGCACCGATATGGCAGCCCTCGACGAGCGGCTGATCGCAGTGACGCCGCTGCGGATCGACATCACCGACGAGCCGACCATGGCGAAGCTCGCCGCGATTTTCGTCAAGGCGACCTAGACCATCCGATCAAGTTGCCTCGGATCATGGTCTGGTTTTTTCGTTGGCGCGTGGTCTTTCCGGAAAACCGGTTTCCACTTTTCCGGATCGCGTTCTAGACGCGGGCTTTTGCCGTGGCGGCTTCGATAGCTTGCGCCAGAGCCTCGGCCTGGAACGGCTTCTGCAAGGTTGGACTGGTGCGGTAGAGCTCCGGCACGCCGCTCTGGCCGTAACCGCTCGCAAACACGAAGGGCAGTCTCCGCCGGACCAAAACTTCGACAACCGGCGTGATCGGCTTGCCGTTGAGATTGACGTCGAGCAGGGCGACGTCGAAATCTGCGTCCCTGGCGAATTCAAGAGCCTCGTTGATGTCGCCCGCTTCTGCCGCGACGGTATGGCCGAGATCGGTCAGCATGCCTTCGAGCAGCATGCGGATCATCAATTCGTCTTCGACCACAAGGATACGCTTGCCCGCGGCGCTTTTTCCGTCACTCATAGAGACCTCGTGCCTGCGCCATAACGCTGCAACGCGCCGTCGGTTCCGGGCTTGCCCTAATTATCCCGTGGCGCAGCCGTGATGCAGTATAAGCGCATATTCCGCAGTGGTAAAAAAACGGTACTCTTACGGTCTTATCGCGAGGTCACCGTGTCCGCGGTCCCGGCAGCAGACGACGTCGAACGGATGGAATTCCAGCTCGCGCTGCGCCGGCGCGGCATCAGCGATCAGGCGGTGCTGCGCGCGCTCGACGAAGTGCCGCGCGAACATTTTGTCGCACCGGGCCAGATCGAAAGCGCTTACGCCGACCACGCCTTGCCGATCGCCTGCGGGCAAACGATCAGCCAGCCCTTTGTCGTTGCCTACATGACCGAGCAGCTTGAGGTCGAGCCGCAGCACCGTGTTCTCGAAATAGGGACCGGCTCCGGCTATCAGGCGGCGATCCTGTCGCGGCTGGCGCGCGAGGTGGTGAGCATCGAGCGGTACCGGACGCTTGCGGAAGCCGCGCGCGAGCGGCTCAAGATACTGGGGTATGCGAACGTCACGATCCGTGCCGGCGACGGCACGGCCGGCGCGCCGGGTCTGGCGCCTTTCGATCGCATCATGGTCACCGCCGCTGCCGAAGAAGTTCCGGACGCACTGACGGAACAGCTTGCCGAGGGCGGCATCATGGTACTGCCGGTCGGGCCGCGCCATGACGCGCAGTACATCGTCAAGCTGACACGGCAAAAAGGCGGCGGATTAACCCGCGAAAATCTGATTGCCGTACAATTCGTGCCGCTTCTGCCGGGCCAGGCGCGCGAACTGTGACCGCGGAAACACTTAATGAAACATATTAAAAATTGTCGCGGCACTTAAAGGCCTGTTTACCGCAACGTTGTCTATTCACTCGTCCTCTCTGTTGCGTCCGAGTGAGTAACCATGTGCCTATCGCGTCGGTCGGCCTGTTGGCCGCAACTGGTTGCCATTTCCTTAATCGGTTTTGGAATCGCCGGCTGCAGCGCGGACTCGGGACGCTTTAACGAAGGTTTCGGTTCCAGCAGCGCGCCGGCGTCGCGCAGCGACGTGACCGGCTCGATCCCGCAGACCGCACCCGCAAGCCACATCGAGAGCCGGCCGCTGCCGAACCTGGCCAGCGCCGACAACGGCTCTTCAGGCGGCGGGCACGGCATGGGCTCCTACCAGCCGCGAGACGTCACCGGCTCGATCACGCCGGCTCCGCCGCCGCCCCCTGCGTGGACCTGGGAAGGGGGCACGCCGGTTACGGTGCGCCCGGGCGAGACGATCGACATGATCGCGCATGAGCATGGCGTGCCTGCTTCAGCGATCATGGAGGCAAACCACATTACGAGCGCGGATATGGTGCGTCCGGGCGAACACCTGGTCATCCCGCGCTATCGCTCCGCGGCGGCGCCTGCGATACCGCCGCAGACCCGCATGGCCACCACGGCGCCGGCAATGCCGGCGCCCGTTGGGCCGCCTCGGAGCGCGCTGGTGCCGCCGTCAGGCGTGCACGTCGTTGCGCCGGGCGAAACGCTCAACAGCATCGCGCGGCTCTACAACAAGCCGGTGATGGTGCTGGCCAAGGCCAACAATCTCGCGCCGGACACGATGGTGAGGGTCGGCGAGCGCATCACCATTCCGGAAATGCGGGAACAGCCAAGTCTAGCGCCGGCGCCCGTGCGCGCCGAGGCTCCCGTTTCCCAGCCGACCGGCAGTCTCGCGAGCGCTGACTCGCCGAGTGCGGCGCGGATCGCCGAGCCGACGGCGGCAGCGCCCGTGGCCGCCGACAATTCGGTCAAGGCCGCCGAACCCGCCGGCAGCTTGCCGGGCTTCCGCTGGCCGGTGCGCGGACGCGTCATCGCCGCCTTCGGACCGAAGCCGAACGGCCTGCAGAACGACGGCATCAACCTCGCAGTGCCGGAGGGCACGCCGATCAAGGCGTCCGAGGACGGCGTCGTGGCCTATGCCGGCAATGAGCTCAAGGGCTATGGCAATCTGGTGCTGGTGCGCCACGCCAACGGCTTCGTCACGGCTTACGCGCATGCCAGCGATATTCTGGTCAAGCGCGGCGAGAGCGTGAAACGTGGCCAGGTGATCGCGCATTCCGGCCAGACCGGCAACGTCACGTCGCCACAGCTTCACTTCGAGATCCGCAAGGGTGCAACGCCGGTCGATCCGGCGCAGTACCTGAATGGCGCTTAGGAAGCGCTCTTAGCTTCCCATTTTCACGCCGAGCCTGCCGGCGAGATCCTGAACATATTGCCATGCCACGCGGCCGGACCGCGCGCCGCGGGTCGTCGCCCATTCGAGCGCTTCGCGGCGCAGTTCATCGCCCGCGAACGGCACGCGATAATGTTTGATATAGCCGTCGACCATGGCGAGATATTCGTCCTGACTGCAGCGATGAAAACCGAGCCATAAGCCAAAGCGGTCCGACAGCGAAACTTTCTCTTCAACCGCTTCGCCGGGATTGATCGCGGTCGAGCGCTCGTTCTCCATCATTTCGCGCGCCAGCAAGTGACGGCGGTTCGATGTCGCGTAGAAGATCACATTCTCCGGCCGGCCCTCGATGCCGCCTTCGAGCATGGTCTTGAGCGATTTGTATGACGTGTCCTCGGCGTCGAACGACAGATCGTCGCAGAACACGATGAAGCGCTGCGAGACATTGCGCACCAGCGCCATCAGCTCCGGCAGCGACTCGATATCCTCACGATGAATTTCGATCAGCTTCAGTCCCGCGGCGGGATGCGCGTGCGCGATCGCCGCATGCGAAGCTTTGACGAGCGACGATTTCCCCATGCCGCGGGCGCCCCAGAGCAGCGCATTGTTCGCCGGCAGGCCGCGGGCAAAGCGCTCGGTATTTTCGACCAGGAGATCGCGCACCCGATCGATGCCCTTGAGCAGCGACATGTCGACACGGTTGACCCGGCGAACCGCAATGAGCTTGCGGCCTTCAGGATGCCAGACAAACGCCGCCGCGGCGAAATCGGGTGCGGCGGCCGGGGCAGGGGCAAGCCTTTCCAGCGCGCCCGCAATGCGGGCAAGAAGATCGCGGTCGCTGCCGGCCAAAGGGGCCTTGCCGGATCCTGTGCCGGCTGCCTTTTTCGTCGTCTTTTTGCTCGAGCGTGGAGGAGATTTGGCCATGATTGCACCGGGTTGCGGCCTTCCCCTTAGCGGGGCCGGGGGATGCTCGCAAGCGCGCCCGCAAGGCGGCGCAACATTGCAATTGGGCCAACGGCGGTTATAGTCCGCGCCGATTTTGCGCGCATAAACGGCCCCAGATGCGCCTAGTCATGCCGGGGGCGGCGCGTTCTCATGTTGCATCGGAGGATTAATGTTCATTTCGCCCGCATTCGCGCAAGGCTTGCCGTTCGGCCTCGGCGGTGGTGACAGCGCCGGCATGATCACGTCGTTCATGCCGCTGATCCTGATCATCGTAATTATGTATTTCCTGATCCTGCGGCCGCAGCAGCGGAAGGTCAAAATGCACCAGGAGATGGTCAAAGCGCTTAGGCGAGGCGATACCGTGGTGACCACCGGGGGTCTCGTCGGCAAGGTCACCAAAGTCGTGGACGACCAGCATATCGAGATCGAAGTCTCGGATGGCGTCCGCATCCGGCACTTGCGCGCCAGCGTGAGCGAGGTTCGCGCCAAGGGCGAGCCGGTCAAGGACGACGGCGCGAGCTGATTTCGGCGGATACTTGGTTCGCGACGCTTTCGGAACGGGGAATATCGAACTCCATGTTGTTTTTCACACGGTGGAAGGCGGCGGCAATCCTGCTCATGGCGCTCGCCGTGTGCCTTTGCGCGGTGCCGAATTTCTTCCCCGAAAGTACCGTCAAGCGTTGGCCGTCATGGGCGCAGCGTCATGTCGTGCTCGGCCTCGATCTGCAGGGTGGCTCGCATCTTCTGCTCGAAGTCGATTCGGCTGTGGTACGCAAGGAGCAACTGCAATCGATCGATGACGATGTGTTGCGGGTGCTCCGCCAGGCGCGCATTCCGTTTACCGGCCGCGCCGTTCGCGGCAATGCCGTGGAAGTTCACATCACACGCGACACCGATCTCGATACCGCGCTCACGAAATTGCGCGAACTGTCGCAGCCGCTGACGGGCTTTCTCGGTTCCACGGGCGCGCGCAATATCGATGTCACCAATAATGGCGGAACGATCACGCTGACACCGACCGATCCAGCGGTTGTCGAACGGGTGCGGCAGTCGGTCGACCAGTCGATCCAGATCATCGAGCGGCGCGTCAACGAACTCGGCCTCGTGGAGCCGACAATCCAGCGCGAGGGTGTCGATCGTATCCTCGTGCAGGTTCCCGGACTTCAGGATCCGTCCCGGCTGAAGGAAATCCTCGGCAAGACGGCGAAGCTCGATTTCCGCATGGTCGACCTGACGATGACGCCGGAACAGGCGCAGGAGTCGCACCCGGCGGACTCGGAGGTCCTCGACGGCGAGCAGCCGGGCCAGAAATACCTGATCGAGAAGCGCGTGCTGGTCTCGGGCGCCGATCTCACCGACGCCCAGCCAGGCTTCGACCAGCGGACCAGCGAGCCGATCGTGTCCTTCCGCTTCAACTCGGCGGGCGCGCGTAAATTCGCCGAAGCGACCCAAGCCAATGTCGGCAAGCCGTTCGCCATCGTGCTGGACAACAAGGTGATCTCGGCGCCTGTGATCCGCGAACCGATCCTCGGCGGCTCGGGCCAGATTTCCGGCAGCTTTACCGTGCAGCAGGCCAACGACCTCTCTATTTTGTTGCGCGCCGGCGCGCTGCCTGCGCCATTGACGATCATCGAGGAGCGCACGGTGGGACCGGGCCTCGGCCAGGATTCCATCAATGCCGGCGAGCACGCCGCCTATGCCGGTGCGGCGCTCGTCATCATCTTCATGTTCGCGACCTATGGCCTGTTCGGGCTGTTCGCCAATATCGCGGTCACCATCAACGTCGCCATGATCTTCGGCGTGTTGTCGCTTCTCAGTGCGACCCTGACGCTGCCCGGCATCGCCGGCATCGTGCTCACGGTCGGCATCGCGGTGGATTCCAACGTCCTGATCTACGAGCGCATCCGCGAGGAAGTGCGCGGCGGGCGTACCGCGATCAACGCCATCGACGCAGGCTTCACCCGCGCGCTCGCCACCATCCTCGATTCCAACATCACCACCTTTATCGCAGCAGCGGTGCTGTTCTATATCGGTACCGGACCGGTGCGCGGGTTCGCGGTGACGCTTGGCATCGGCATCATCACGTCACTGTTCACGGCGTTTACCCTGACCCGGCTCATCGTGGCGTACTGGGTCCGCATGTGGCGGCCCCGCACCGTGCCCATCTAGTCACCCGAAAGACATTCCGTGCGCCTCCTTCGCATCGTTCCCGATGACACCAAATTCGATTTCATGCGCTTTCGGCGCATCAGTTTTCCTATTTCGGCGATCCTGTCGATTGCGGCGATCGCGCTTTATTTCTTCCACGGGCTGAATTTCGGCATCGATTTCGTCGGCGGCACGCTGATGGAGGTGCAGTCGAAGTCCGGCCCGGCCGATCTCTCAAAAATGCGCGCGACCATCGGCTCGCTCAAGCTCGGCGACTTTCAGCTGCAGCAATTCGGCGCGCCCGACGACGTGCTGATCCGCATCTCGGAGCAGCCGGGCGGCGATGTGGCGCAGCAGGCGGCGGTCCAGAAGGTTCGCGATGCGCTGGGCGACGCGGTGGATTATCGCCGCGTCGAAGTGGTGGGGCCGAGCGTCTCCACCGAGCTTCTGGCCTACGGCACGATCGGACTCGTGCTCGCGATCCTGGCGATCCTGATCTATCTATGGTTCCGATTTGAGTGGCAGTTTGCGCTTGGCGCCATGATCGCCAACGTGCACGACCTGGTGCTGACCGTCGGCTTCATGTCGCTGACGCATATCGATTTCGATCTCACCAGTATCGCCGCGCTCCTGACCATTCTCGGCTATTCGCTCAACGACACGGTCGTGATCTACGACCGCATCCGCGAAATGCTGCGCCGCTACAAGCGCATGCCGATGCCGGACCTGCTCAATGCCTCGGTCAATGCGACGCTGTCGCGGTCGATCGTCACCCACGTCACGGTGGCGATGTCGCTACTGGCGTTGCTGCTGTTCGGCGGCCAGGCGATCCACAGCTTTACCGCCACGATGATGTTCGGCGTGGTGCTGGTCGGCACCTATACGTCGGTGTTCATTGCGTCGCCGATCCTGATTTATCTCGGCGTCGGCAGCGGGCGCATGGGCGGGGCGGAGGAGCCGGTGGCGCCGCCCACTGCGCCGGGCACCCCGCCGGTGCCGTCTCTGCCCCCTCAGCAGGCCAGAGCGCGCCGCTAGTGCCTGGATCGGACGCGCCTCATCTGCCGAGGCAGGCGATCATCGACGCCCACGGCGGCGGCGGCTTCAGTTTCGCCGGCATGTCGCATCGCGGCTCGCTCCTTTGCCTTCCGGACGGCGTCTGGGCCTGGCCCATTGCCGCGCCTGGTGCGTTGACGGAAGAGGCGCTGGCGCTGGTGTTCGACCGCGCCGATAGCCTCGATTTCTTCATTGTCGGCACGGGAAATTCGCCGTGGATCGTCCCCGATACGTTGCGGACGAAATTTCGTGACGCCCACATTTCGATCGATGCCATGACGACCGGCCCGGCGGTGCGCACGTACAACGTCATGCTGATGGAAAGCCGGCGCGTCGGCGCCGGTCTGATCGCCATCGAATAGTGTTAGGCTCGCATCATGCATGATGCGTTCGCCTATTGCGCGGATCTCGTCCGCGCGTCCGATCGGGACCGCTATCTCGCCGCGTTGTTCGCGCCGGCAAAGGATCGCGACGCGCTGTTTGCGCTCTATGCATTCAACATCGAGATCGCGCGCGTGCGCGAGGTGGCGCGGGAAGCGATTGCCGGCGAGATTCGTCTGCAATGGTGGCGCGATGTCCTCAGCGGCGAGCGTGACGGGGAGGCAGCGGCCAATCCGGTCGCGGCGGCGCTGTTGGCGACGATCAAGCGTTATCGCCTCGCGGCTGATCGGCTCATCGCGCTGATCGAGGCGCGCCGCTTCGATCTTTACGAGGACACGTTTACAAACATGGCGGCGCTTGAGCCCTATCTCGTGAGTACGTCCTCGGCAGTGATCGCCTGCGCGGCGCAAATTCTGGGCGTTGACGCACCAGGGGCTGCGACGCCAGCAGGACTGGCCTACGGCCTCGTGGGCCTCATGCGCGCAGTGCCGCTTCACGCGGCGCGCCACCAGCTTTATGTGCCGCTCGATATCCTCGAGCGTCATGGCGCTCGCCCGGATGAGGTATTCGCCGGTCAATCGTCGGCCGGATTGAACGCGGCGCTCGCCGAACTGCGCAATCTTGCGCGCCGGTATCTCGCCGATGCCGACGCACTCATACCCCGGCTCCCAAGCGAGGCGCTTCCGGCATTTCTGACTGTCGCCTTGGTGCGCCCGTCGCTGGATCGGCTGGACTGCCGTGACGCCTTCACGCCGGGTGAATTGTCGCCGTGGTGGCGGCAATGGCTGATCTGGCGGGCCGCGCGCAATCCGGCGCGAATTGCCGGCTGAATTGTTTATTCCGCCGCTGCGGGCACTTCGCCGGTGCGCCAGGCTTCGAGATCGTTCAGCGCACGCACGCAGAGCGCCTGTTTTTTGGCGACCGCCTTGGCGGGGCCGCGCAGGCGGTTGCCTGTCAAATCTTTGGTCGGCGCTGACACGAGAGGCGGAAACAATCCGAAATTGACATTCATCGGCTGGAACGAGCTTGGGCCGGTATCGATCGTTTCGATATGGCCCCCGGTGATGTGGCCGAGTAGCGAGCCATGAGCCGTTGTCGGTGGCGGAATGAGCGGCCGCTCGCCGAACCGTTCCGCGGCTGCAAACCGCCCGGCCAGAAGGCCGATGGCCGCCGACTCGACGTAGCCCTCGCAGCCGGTGATCTGCCCGGCAAAGCGCAGCCGCGGCTCCGCCTTCAGCCGCAGCGTAGCATCGAGGAGTTTTGGCGAATTGAGGAACGTATTGCGGTGCAATCCGCCGAGCCGGGCAAATTCCGCGTTCGCTAGGCCCGGGATGGTACGCATGATGCGGACCTGCTCGCTGTGCTTCAGCTTGGTCTGGAAGCCGACCATGTTGAACAACGTACCGAGCTTGTTGTCCTGGCGGAGCTGCGCCACCGCGTATGATTTTATCTCCGGCTGACGCGGATTGGTCAGGCCGAACGGCTTCATCGGCCCGTGCCGCAGCGTTTCGCGGCCGCGCTCGGCCATCACCTCGATGGGCAGACAACCGTCGAAGTAAGGCGTCGCCGTCTCGAAATCGTGGAAAGCGATTTTCTCGCCTGTGAGCAAGGCCTCGACAAAGCCGTCGTATTGCTCGCGCGTGAACGGGCAATTGATGTAGTCGGCGCCGGAGCCGCCAGGCCCGGCTTTGTCATAGCGCGATTGAAACCACGCCACGTCCATGTCGATCGATTCGCGGTGGATGATCGGCGCGATAGCATCAAAAAACGAAAGCGCGTCCTCGCCCGTCAGCGCGCGGATCGTGTCGGCCAAAGCGGGCGACGTTAAGGGACCGGTCGCGACAATGACGTTGTCCCATTCGGGGGGCAGGTCGGCGGTTTCGGAGCGAATTATTTCGATCAGCGGCTCGGCTTCGAGAGCCGCGGTGATCGTAGCCGCAAAACCTTCGCGGTCGACGGCGAGTGCGCTGCCGGCCGGCAGTTTGTTGAGATCGGCGGCACGCATCACCAGCGAGTCGAGCCGGCGCATCTCGGCATGCAGGAGACCGATGGCGCTGCCATCCGCGTCGTCCGAGCGGAACGAGTTCGAACAGACGAGTTCCGCGAATTGTCCGGTCTTGTGCACGGCGGTCGCGCGCGACGGGCGCATTTCGTGCAGCACGACCGGCACGTTCCGGCGCGCAAGTTGCCAGGCCGCCTCGGAACCCGCGAGGCCGCCACCGATGACATGAACCGGCCGCAATGTCTGCATCACGCAGCCAAGTTAGGCCGCCGGCATCAAACGGACAACACGGACGAACGGACAGGGGCGCGGTGTTAGTACCCGTCAGCCGAGAATCGAGGAACTTCTGCATGCTGGAAGTGGTCAGGTCCGCGGCCCGCCGGGGCGCCGCGACGGCCGGTTACGACGTCGAGATTTTGTCGGTCGCGACGGCCAACCCGAAGTTCCGGCTCACCCAGCCCGAGGCGGCTGCGCGCGCCAGGGAACTCTTCCCGCATCTTCGCAAGCTGTGGCCGCTCTACGACAACACCGGCATCGACGTCCGGTACAATTGCGAACCGATCGAGTGGTATCTCAAGCCACATACGTGGGAGGAGCGCACCTCTTCATTCCATAAGCATGCGCTCGATCTCCTGGAGCAGGTGACGCTCGACGCCACCGAAACCGCCGGCATTGCGCTCGACGCGATCGACATGATCGTGACCAATACGGTCACGGGGCTCGCTATTCCAAGCCTGGATGCGATGCTCTTCAACCGGTTGAAACTTAAGCCCACGATCGAGCGGCTGCCGATGTTTGGGCTTGGCTGCGGCGCCGGTGTTGCGGGCCTGTCCCGCGCGGCGCGTCTGGCGCAAGCGCGTGACGGCGCGCATGTCCTGTTTCTCACGGTCGATCTTTGCAGTCTTTGCCTGCGTGTCAACGATCCGAGTCCGGCGATGTTTGTGTCGACCGCGCTCTTTGGCGATGGCGCGGCGGGCATGGTGCTGCACAATATGCGAAACGGCGCGCACGGCGGCCCGTGCATTCTTGCCAGTGGCGAATGGTGCTGGCGCGATACCGAACACATCATGGGATGGGACATCAAGGATGACGGCTTCGGCATTGTGCTCAGCTCTGAATTGCCGTCGCTGATGAGCGGCGCGTTGGCGCCGGCGCTGCAGGATTTCCTCGACCGCAACGGCTTTCGGCTTGCCGATTTCAACGGATTCCTGTTCCACCCGGGCGGACGCAAATTGCTTGAGACGATGGAACAGGTACTGGGACTGTCACGCGATCAGCTTGATCATTCCTGGGAGGTGTTGCGCCAGTACGGCAATATGTCTTCGGCGACCGCGCTATTCGTGCTCGATCGGGCGCTCAAGGCCGGCGCGCGGGGCCCGCATTTGCTCGCGGCATTCGGTCCGGGTTTCTCCGCCTATTTCGCCGCGGCTGACTTGTGATGCAATTCGGCTGGGGCGCAGCTCTTCTTTTGTACCTGACCGTTCAACGGCTGGCGGAACTGTGGTGGGCCAAACAGAACGAGCAGCGCCTGCTTGCGGCCGGCGGCGTGGAATATGGCCGTGCTCACCTGCCGCTGATGATAATCCTGCACGCGGCATGGATGGCGGGTTTGTGGATTCTTGGCCGGGGCAATCCGGTGAATCCATTCTGGCTGGCGCTCCTCGTTGTTTTGCAGATTGCGCGATTTTGGGTCCTGCTCACGCTCGGGCGGCGCTGGACCATCCGCATTATCGTCATGCCCGGTGAGAAACTGGTGGCGCGGGGGCCATACCGGTTTCTCCGCCACCCCAACTACGCAATCGTGACCGGCGAGATGGCGGTCGTGCCGCTGGCGCTGGGCCTGCCGGTCCACGCTTTAGTATTCTCGATCCTCAACGCCGTGGTGCTGGCGATCCGCATTCCGGCGGAAAATGGGGCGCTTGGTGCGCGGGCCTTCGGCCGGGGCTCTTGATTGGCGGCGCGTCAAGCGATGTTGGCTGGAAACCGCCCCTCTGCTATAGCACCGCGCATAGAGCAAGGTTCTCCGGGGCCACCGCCAAATGTCCGTTGACGCCGATACCGTCCGCCGCGTTGCCCATCTCGCCCGCATCGCGGTCGCCGAAGATGAAGTGGAAAACCTCAAGGGCGAGCTCAACGCCATCCTGGCTTTCGTTGAGCAGCTTGGCGAAGCAAATGTCGAGAACGTTGAGCCGATGACGTCTGTTACGCCGATGGCGCTGAAGATGCGGGACGATAAGGTAACGGATGGCGGTATTCCTGACGCGATTGTCGCGAATGCGCCGGTGCACGAACATCACTTTTTCGTCGTGCCCAAGGTGGTCGAATAATGTGCCTCGCCTGCGAACAGGACGCCATCTGGCTCGCCTATTTGGACAGTCAGGACTTGCTTAAGCCTGACGATCCGGCGGCAGTCGAGGAACTTTTTGCTGCTTTTCCCGTGAAGCCGCTGCCGGTGCAGCCCGTGCAGAATGAACTGCCGTCGAATGCGCCGGTGAAGGCCGCCAAGAACCCGTTTTCCTGCGACGACCCCACGGCCGAATGACTGACTTCACCTCGCTTACGCTGGCGCAGTCGCGTGACGCGCTGCGCAAAAAAGAATTTTCCGCAGTAGAGCTGGCCGATGCGCAACTCTCGGCGGTGGAAAAGGCGCGCGCGCTAAACGCATTCGTCCTGGAAACGCCGGAACGCGCCCGCGACATGGCACGCGCCAGTGACGCGCGCCTGGCAAAAGGCGAGGGCGGTCCGCTCGAAGGCGTGCCCCTTGGCATCAAGGATCTGTTCTGCACCGCCGGCACGCGCACGACGGCTTGTTCGCGCATCCTTGATGATTTCGTTCCGACCTACGAATCGACGGTCACCGCGAATCTGTGGCGCGACGGTGCGGTTCTGCTCGGCAAACTCAACAACGACGAATTCGCAATGGGCTCGTCGAACGAGACGTCGTGTTTCGGTCCTGTCGTGTCGCCGTGGCGGCGGCGCGGAACGGAAGCGAAGCTCGTTCCTGGCGGATCATCCGGCGGTTCGGCGGCGGCGGTTGCTGCCGGTCTTTGCCTCGGCGCCACTGGTACCGATACCGGCGGCTCGATCCGCCAGCCGGCGGCGTTTTGCGGCATCGTCGGGATGAAGCCGACTTACGGGCGCTGTTCGCGATGGGGCATCGTCGCCTTTGCGTCGTCGCTCGATCAGGCCGGACCATTTGCACGCACGGTGCGCGACTGCGCGGTTCTGCTGCAATCGATGGCCGGTCCCGATGCGAAGGACACGACCTGCGTCGATCTTGCGGTGCCCGATTACGAGAAATCGGTCGGCGGTTCGGTCAAGGGCATGCGTATCGGTATTCCGAAGGAATACCGGATGCCTGGCATGGCTGCGGAAATCGAAAAGCTCTGGCAGCAAGGCGGGCAATGGCTCAAAGATGCCGGCGCCGAGCTTGTCGATATTTCGCTGCCGATGACCAAGTACGCGTTGCCGGCCTATTACATCGTGGCGCCGGCCGAAGCTTCGTCGAATCTCGCGCGCTATGACGGTGTGCGCTATGGGTTGCGCGTTCCAGGCCGCGACATCATCGAGATGTACGAGCGCACGCGCGCGGCCGGCTTCGGCAAAGAAGTGCGCCGGCGCATCATGATCGGCACCTACGTGCTCTCCGCCGGTTATTACGACGCCTATTACCTGCGCGCGCAAAAGGTGCGCACGCTGATCAAGCGCGATTTCGAGACGTGCTTTGCCGAAGGCATCAACGCCATCCTGACGCCGACGACGCCTTCCGCAGCCTTCGCCATCGGCGAGAAGGGTCGCGCCGATCCGATCGAAATGTATCTCAACGACGTCTTCACGGTGACGGTGAACATGGCGGGATTGCCCGGCATTTCGGTGCCCAGCGGGCTCGACGCGCAAGGATTGCCGCTCGGGCTGCAACTCATCGGGCGGCCGTTCGAGGAAGAAACGCTGTTCGCGCTCGGTGCGGTCATCGAAAAGGCGGCCGGACACTTTTCGCCCCAGCCGTGGTGGCGGTGATCGCCAAGACGCTCCTCGGATCGAAATCCTGACCGGGCTTTTATTGGCTGCCCGCCAGGCCTGCCGCCCGCACGATCTTTCCCCAGCGGCCCATCTCGGTATTGATGAAATCCTGCAGTTTGTCGGGCGGCGGACTCGACTGCGGGATCATGCCGAGCAGGATCATGCGTTCGCGGACATCCTGTTGAGCCGCGACCGAGCGGAACGCATCGTAGAGTTTCGACACAACCGCATCCGGCGTATGAGCCGGCGCAAGGACCATTCCCCATCCCGTGGCGTCAAATCCCGATACGCCCTCATCGGCGAGCGGCGGTATATCCGGCGCCGATGGCAGCGGGATGGCCGAGGTCACGCCGAGCGCGCGGACTTTGCCAGCCTTGACCATAGGCAGCGTCGGCGGAGGATCGGCAAACAAGAGCGAGATATGACCGCCGATAACGTCGGTCAGCGCCGGGGCGGTGCCTTTGTATGGCACATGCGTCATCTGGATGCCGGTGAGAGACATGAACATCTCGGCAAATAGCTGATGTGGCGAGCCCGCACCGCCGGACCCGTAGGTCAGCTCTCCCGGGTGTGCCTTTGCGTATTTGATCAGCTCGGACACCGATTGGATGGGCAGCGAGGGATTTATCACCAGCACAAAAGGAATCTTTCCGACGAGCGCGATCGGTGCAAAATCCTTTTGCGGATCGTAGGGAAGCGTTTTGTAGAGCGTCGGGCTTATGGCGAGCGAACCGCTGCCGCCCATCACGAGCGTGTAGCCGTCGGGTGTCGCTTTGGCGCCGTCCGCTGTTCCGATCGTGGAGCCGGCACCAGGCCGGTCTTCGACAACGACAGGCTGGCCAAGCTGATCGCCGACACCCGGCGCGAATTCGCGGCAAAGCGTGTCGATCGCGCCGGCAGGCGGCCACGGTGCAATAAGCGTAATGTGATGCGACGGAAAATCATCGGCATAGCCGAATCGATTCGCAACCAGCAAGATCGCTAGGCCAAGGAACGTAAGCCCTGCGCGTCGCATGGCGTTCCTCCCGGAGGCTCATCCAACAATACGCCGACTGCGATCAAGGTCCAGCGGGGCCCACGCGCGGCGCTGCCCCGTGCAACGCTGGACACCGCGCAACCGAGGTGGCATCAAGGCCAAAGCCGAACCCGACGGGCAATCAAGCGATGAAAACTTTCCTGCTGCGCATGTTCACCTGGTGGAACGGCCAGACCTTTGGCACGCAGTGGTCGACATGGCTCTACGGTGAATTCGTCGGCGACGACGAATTCGGCAATCGCTATTACCGCACCAGGAACGGCAAGATCGACCCAACGCTCGATTTCGAGCGACGCTGGGTGATTTATAGAGGCATTGCGGAACCCTCCATGGTGCCGCCGAGCTGGCACGGATGGCTGCATCACACGGTCGACGTGCCCCCGACGCAGGAAACGGTGAGGGTCTACCGCTGGGAGAAGCCGCACCGGCCAAATCTGACCGGCACTCCGGCGGCGTATCGTCCGAGCGGATCGACGCTGGCTCAGGGCCGCCGCCCAAAAGCGACCGGCGACTACAAGGCGTGGAATCCGGGCGGCCAGTAATTCAGGTATTGCGCTTCGAGCCCTGACAAATGAACCCTGTTTTCGCCGTATTCGGCATGTTAACGGGTTGAGACGCAAACATGCGCCCAGTCTCACCGCGCAAAGAATCCATGGTCCGCATCGCCGCACTTTTGGTCGTGATCGGCGTAGCGCTTGCCGCTGTGCCGGTTCAGGCGCAGTTCGGAAATTTCAACAATAATCCGCCGCCGCGGCCGCCGGCGGACATCCCCAATGGCGGGTTCCCGTCACAACCGCCGCCGGTGCAATATCCTGGGCAATCTCAGGGCTCCCAACAGGCACCCGCGCCGCAATACCCCGCGGCGCGTCAGCCTTCGGGTATCCAGGCGCAGCCGCTGCCGCCGCCGTCGGGTGCGTCGGTCGCGCCTCCGCGGCAAAATACCGTGAACGCGCCCGCGCCACCGTCGGCGTCACCACAGCCGCCCAAGACGGCGCGCGATGCGCCGGCGCCCGCCGATGCGCCACCGCCGCTGCCTGCCAATACGGCACCGCCGTCGGACGATACCGTCGTTACCGTCACGCCGACGCAAAAGATCGAGAATCGCCGCGCTGTGTTCTCCGGCCTCGACAAAATCACCGGCCGCACCATCTCCTTCGATGCCGCGATCGGCGAGACGGTGCAATTCGGCGCGCTCCAGGTGACCGCGCGGGCCTGCTATACGCGCCCGCCGACCGAGGCGACCAATACGGATGCCTTCGTCGATGTCGATGAAGTGACGCTTCAGGGCGAGATCAAGCGCATCTTCACCGGCTGGATGTTTGCGTCGAGCCCGGGCCTGCATGCCGTCGAGCATCCGGTCTACGATGTCTGGCTGACCGATTGCGCGGCACCGGTCGGCGGTTCGGTCGCGCAGTCAACTCCGCCGCCGGCTCCTGCGGCCGGCGCGGCTCCGGCCGCTCCGATTGTTCCCGGGCGCAAACCCGCCCCGGCGCGAAATCTGCCGGTCATTCCGCCGTCAAGTTCTCCGGCGCCCGTCACCGACGACTGACGGCAATCATTCATTCCGCGAGATTTGACAGCGCGGCGGCGCCGGAAACCGTGCCGCCAAGCGCGCCGAAATCTGCTTCGCCGATCAGCGCTGCATCTAAAAGCTTGTGATAGACCGGCCGCGACACTTCGACGGCGCCGAACGTCCGCAAATGATCGGTGACAAACTGGGTGTCGAGGAGGCGGTAGCGGCCGGCTCTGAGCCGCGCCACGAGATGCACGAGAGCGATCTTCGAAGCGTCACGCGCGTGGTGAAACATGCTCTCGCCGAAAAACGTCCGGCCAAGACTGACGCCGTAGAGTCCGCCGATCAACTCCTCGCCGTCATAAACCTCGACGGTGTGGCAATCGCCGCGTTCGTAAAGCTTGCGATAAAGATTGCGAATGCGAACGTTGATCCAGGTGCGGGCGCGTCCCGGCTGCGGTTCCGCGCAGCCGTCGATGACGGCATCGAAATCGCGATCCACCGAAACCTTATAGCGATCGGATCGCACCGTGCGCGCCAAACGGTTCGGCACGTGAAAGCGATCGAGCGGGATGATGCCGCGCCGTTCCGGCTCAATCCAATAGAGCGCGGGGTCGTCGGCGCTTTCCGCCATCGGAAAGATGCCGCATGAGTAAGCCTTGAGCAGCACCTCAGGCGTGATGTCGATCAGTGCAGACTCGCGGCTCGCCATAAGTCTCGTTTAACCGGCAAAACCACGCCTGTTCAAGGGGCGTTCCCCGAGCCTGCCGGGACCTGGAAATTAACGGACCACAAAGCATAATTCGCTACAGTTTTCGACAGCTTGAACGTTTTCACACCGATAGCGTTGCAGCATAGCCATGCAGATGAATCCGGGCTGTCGCTATGGAACCGAACGTCAATCAGGCTGAGCCGATCCACGTTCTCTTCGTTGAGGACGAGGTCCTCATCAGCGATTGGGTTGCGCAAGCCTTGTCGGAGCAAGGTTTTGCGGTGGAGACGGTGGCGAACGCGGCCGATGCGCTGGCATTGCTGGCCTCGGTTCCCGTGGATGTGCTGTTCACCGACATCAACTTGCCGGGCGGCATGGATGGCGCGGCTCTGGCCCGCCGCGCCCGCGAAATGCGGCCGCATCTGCCGATAGTCTACGCTTCCGCTCGGGCCACATTGCTCAAGCCGGACGCGCGCGTGCCGGGTTCAATTGTCGTGCCGAAGCCATACGAGCCATCGCTCGTCGGGCGGCTGCTTACAGCCGCCACCAAGGTGGCAAGTGCCGGATTGCCGGCCTGATCCGCCAGGCTGCAACTCGGCCTCGTCAGCAAACCCACCTAGTCCGTGAGGCCGCCGCGGGCGAGAAATTGCTCCAGCCAGTGGATGTGATAATCGCCGTCGATAATATCCTTGTCCCGGGCCAGCGCACGGAACAGCGGCAACGTGGTCTCGATGCCGTCGATGACGAACTCATCGAGCGCGCGCTTGAGGCGCATCAGGCATTCGCTGCGGGTCTTGCCGTGGACGATAAGTTTGCCAACCAGTGAATCGTAGTACGGCGGAATCGAGTAGCCGTGATAGACGGCTGAATCGACGCGCACGCCAAGTCCGCCCGGCGGATGATAATGCACGATCTTGCCAGGCGAGGGGCGGAATGACACCGGGTTTTCGGCATTGATGCGGCATTCGATGGCGTGGCCGTGGAATTTGACGTTGCTCTGCGTCAGTTCAAGATCGCTTCCGGCGGCGACGCGGATTTGTTCCAGGATCAGGTCGATGTCGGTGATCATCTCGGTCACCGGATGTTCGACCTGAATCCGCGTATTCATTTCGATGAAATAGAATTTTCCGTCCTCATACAGAAACTCGACAGTACCGACGCCGAGGTATTTTATCTCGCGCATGGCCTTGGCGACTTTTTCACCGATCTCGTCGCGGGTGCCGGTATTGAGAGCAGGCGAGGGGCCTTCTTCCCAGACTTTCTGGTGGCGGCGCTGCAGCGAGCAGTCACGTTCGCCGAGATGAATGGCGCGGCCCTTGCCGTCGCCGAGAACCTGAATCTCGATGTGACGCGGCCGCTCCAGGTACTTCTCAAGATAGACCGTATCGTCGCCGAAGGCGGCCTTTGCCTCGGCGCGGGCCGACAGCATCGCCTGGATAAGTTCGCTTTCCTCACGCACCACCCGCATGCCGCGGCCGCCGCCGCCAGCCGCCGCCTTGAGGATGAGCGGATATCCGACGCCGCGAGCGAGATTGTAGGCGTCGGCATCAGAGCCGATGTCGCCGTCGGAGCCGGGGACGACAGGGATGCCGAGGTCCTTGGCGGCGCGCTTGGCTGCGATCTTGTCGCCCATCAGCCGGATATGCTCCGGCCGCGGTCCGATGAAGTGCACATTGTGCTCGGCGAGAATCTCTGCGAACCGCGCATTCTCGGACAGAAAGCCGTAGCCCGGATGCACCGCATCGGCGCCCGTGATCTCGCAGGCCGCAAGAAGAGCGGGAATATTCAGATAGCTGTCTTTGGCGGCCGGCGGACCGATGCAGACGCTCTCGTCCGCAAGGCGCACGTGCATCGCGTCTTCATCCGCGGTCGAATGTACCGCCACCGTCGGGATGCCGAGCTCTTTGCAGGCCCGGAGCACCCGCAGCGCAATTTCCCCGCGGTTGGCGATGAGTATCTTTTCGAACATCGGAGCGGCTCAACTCACTCGATGATCATCAGCGGCTCGCCGAATTCGACCGGTTGTCCGTCCTCGACAAGGATTTGAATCACAGTGCCGGAGCGCGGTGCCGGAATCTGATTCATCGTTTTCATTGCTTCGATGATCATCAGCGGCTCGCCGGCTTTGACCTGACTGCCTATATCGACGAAAGCGCGCGCGCCGGGCGCCGGTCCAAGATAGGCCGTCCCGACCATCGGCGAGGCGACGAGACCGGGGTGTTGTGATGGATCGGCCGGGGCTGCGACTGGCACCGCCAGCGGAACGATTGCCGCCATGTCCGCGGAGCGCGTCCGGCCTGCGGATGCAACCGCGTGACGCGCGACACGGATCGACACGCCGTCCCGCTCGAACTCGATTTCGGTGAGGCCGGTCTCATCGAGAAGCTTCGCCAGATCGCGAATGACGTCGTGATCGACGGCTGGCGTCTTTGATATTGGTGAATTCCCGGGCTTGCGCGCCACGATCACTCCTTGGCGCCGATTAGTTTGGCGAGGCCGGCGATGGCCAGTTCGTAACCGTGGGCTCCAAGGCCGCAGATCACCGCGCGCGCGGCCTTCGAAATATACGAACTATGACGAAATTCCTCGCGCGCATGGATATTGCTGAGATGCACTTCGATAACCGGCACCTCCAGGATGAGGAGCGCATCGAGGATGGCGATCGACGTCGTCGTGTGTCCCGCCGGATTGATCATGAGCCCGGCTGCTTTCTCGGTATAGGCTTCGTTGATCCAGTCGACGATGTCGCCTTCGTGGTTGGATTGGCGAAAGACCACCGCAAGCCCATGGCGTTCTGCGGCGGCCTGGCACAGCTTCTCGATGTCGGCGAGCGTAGCGGTGCCGTAAATTTGCGGCTGCCGCTTGCCAAGCAGATTGAGATTGGGTCCGTTGAGGACGTAGATCGTTTTAGCCATAGTATGCGCTGAGCCGGCTCTCATCGGCGCGGGTCATCGCCCCGCGCCGGACCGTTTATAGGCAACGCACCCGCAAAGGGGAAGCCTCGACAAGGTTAAAGCAGCGCCGCCCGCGCCCGAATATGATCGGGCGTTAAGCTTCCGGTTCGATGGATGAACGGACTGCGGCGGCTATTTCCCGGCGCCCTTGATCTTCTCTTTCAACTCGTCCACTCCGACGGCTCCGACAACAACCTCGTCGTTGACCACATAGCTCGGTGTGCCGTTGACGCCGAGCGCGTCGGCAAGCCGCATGTTCTCGTCGATGGTCTTTTTGACCTCGTCGCTGTCCATGTCTTTCTCGATACGTGTCATGTCGAAGCCGACATCCTTGGCGACGGCGAGCGCGCGTGCCTTGTCCGCCGGACCGCGTCCGCCGAGGAGCTTCTGGTGAAATTCGATATATTTCTTGCCGGTGCTGTCCTGCATGCGCGCCGCGACCGCCACACGCGCCGCTTCGACAGAGCCCGGGCCAAGGACGGGAAATTCCTTGAGCACGAATTTGAGATCGGGATTGGTCTTCAACAGCGTGAGCATGTCAGGCAGTGCGTGTTTGCAGTAACCGCAATTGTAGTCGAAGAATTCGACCATCGTGGCTTTACCCTGCGGATTGCCGAGTACGACCTGATGCGGTGAATCGAAGATCGTCGCGTTATTGTCCTTGATCGTCGCGCGCGCCTTATCGGCGTCGGCTTGCTTCTGACGCTTGTCTAATGCGTCTATCGCCTCCTGCACGAGCTCAGGATGCGAGGACAGGTAGTCCTTGATGATGCCCTCGATCGCCTGCGTCTGGCCGGGCGAGAACGATTGCGCCGGAAGATTATCCGCAGCCGGTGCTTGAGCGGCAGGTGTTGCCGGAGTTTGCGCCGATGCAAGCGGCGGCAGCAGCAACGTGGCTGCAATTGGAAGTGCCATGCGCAGTTTGAAAGTCATATCGGACATTCCTTTTAAGTTCACGGCCCCACTTTAAGGGGGTTGTCTTTCTGGTTCTTGTTGAACGCAACAATATCGTCGGCTCGGACCCAGCCGGGCGATCCAATCGGAAAGCGCTGCTTGGCTCGTTCTGCAAGTTCACGCGCGGTCTTGTTGTCGCCTCGCGCAAAGGCCGCTTGCGCCGAGGCCAGATCGGCATCGGCATAGTCTTTCTGGCGGCCATAGGCCATGGCAAGCGTCGTGTAGGCGTCGGTCGCTTCCGGCTCCTTGATCAAGGCGGTACGCAGCAACGGGATCGATTGTCCGGCCTGTTTCGGATCGTTGGTCGCGACCAGTGCTTGTGCGAGCAGGATTTGAATGAGAGCGGGATCGGGCGCCAGCTGCACGGCGCGGCTTAAGGGCGCGATGGCCTCGGCGGGATGCGCGCCTTCCAGCAGAGCCTGGCCCTTGAGCTCGTAAAAGTACGGATTGTTCGGCTGCGACTGGATCAGGCTGTCGATCTGCGCAATGGCGCTGCGCATGTCGCCGTACCGGTAAGTAGAGATCGCACGCGCGTAGCGCGCCGGCATGCCGGTGTCCGTCAATGGATAGCGGCGGAGCACCGTATCCGGACGTTCTGTAAATCCATAAAGTTTGGCTCGCATCATGTCGTGGCGGAATTGCAGTTCCGGCGGGTCCTTCTTGGCCCAGTACGGCGTCTTCACAAGCTCGGCGAGGGCGGCCATGCGCTCTTCGGGCATCGGGTGATTTTGCGCATACGGATTGGCGCCTTGCGAGGTAAACAGGGATTCGTCGGCGAAATGCTTGAACGTGTCGTACATGCCTTTCGCAGACTGTCCGGTCATTGTCAGGAACCGGACGCCGGCGCGGTCGGCCGACTCTTCCTGGGCGCGCTGATAGGACAACAGCGTGTTTATTCCGAGCGCCTGCGGAGCATTGATCAGGGCGCCGCCAAGATTTCCTGCATCCATATTTCCGGAATGTGCACCGGCCGCCAAGGCGCCGACGCCCAGCAGCATGGCGATGATCATGGCGGTCTGAACATTGGCGAGTTCCTGGCGCATCTTCGACAGATGGCCCCCGACAATGTGGCCGCACTCATGCGCGAATACGCCGATGATCTGATTGGGCGTCGCTGCCTGCATCAACGCGCCGACATTCACGAAGATGCGGTGCGCATCCATGACAAAGGCGTTGAACGATTTGTCGTCGATGATGACGACGTGGACGTTCTGTTGCGAGAGTCCCGCCGCACGGAAGATCGGCTGGGTGTAGTCGCGCATGAGCTGTTCGATCTCGGCATCGCGAATCATCGGAATGCCGGCATTCGTTCCGGTGGCGCCGGTCTGTGCGCGCACGGGAACGCTCGCCAAGGCGACTGCCGCCGCCGTGGCGACCGCGATGACGCGGGAAGCTGGCTTCGCCGGCCTCACCTTGCTAGGAGATCGAGCAACAATCATGTGAGATTAAAGCTTCAGTCCCTCGCTCCGGGACGCAAACTATGGACCGGACAAGTCAGGGTCAACACGGAGCCGGTGACGGCAGATCACAACTCCGCGTCACGAAACCCGCCGAATACGGCATCAGCGGGGCAAATCGGCAAAGGCGATGATTGGGCTTGAGAATTGCAGAGCCTGGGAATTGCAGGGCTTGGGAATTAAGGCCGCGTGATGCTTGAAAAGGCAAAAAGCCTGCTACAGCCGTCCCTCCGCAGTGACGTGCCGCCGTTTATGGCGATGGATGTCATGACGGCCGCTGCGCGCCTTGAGGCGCAGGGCCGCCATATCATCCATATGGAGGTCGGCCAGCCGGCGGCAGGGGCACCATCGACCGCGATCGCGGCCGTCCGCGCCGCTCTTTCCGGGGGGCCTCACGGCTATACCGAGACACTTGGCATCGCTCCGCTACGGCGTCGCATCGCGCGCGCCTATGCCGAGTGGCATGGCCTCGATATCGACGTGGAGCGCATCGTCGTTACGACCGGCTCCTCGGCTGGCTTCATGCTCGCTTTTCTTGCGGCGTTTGAGCCGGGGCACCGCGTTGCCGTCACTTCACCGGGCTACCCGCCCTATCGCCACGTCCTCAAGGCATTGGGCTGCGAGCCGGTCGTGATCGAGACGACTGCCGCAACGCGGTGGTCGATGACCGGAGAAATGCTTCTTGCCGAGCACCGCCGGCGGCCGCTCAAGGGTGTCGTGGTTGCTTCTCCGGCCAATCCGACCGGGACCATGATGTCGACTGCGGCTCTGACCGATTTGATCCGTTGCGCCGAGGACGCCGGCATTGCCGTCATATCGGACGAGATCTATCACGGCCTCGACTATGCGTTCGCGGCGGAGAGCGCGGCGCGGATTTCGGCCGATGCGATCATCATCAATTCCTTCTCGAAATATTTCTGCATGACGGGATGGCGGATCGGCTGGATGGTGGTGCCGTCGTCATTGTTGCGGGCGGTCGAGCGGTTGCAGCAGAATCTCGCGATCTCGGTGCCGACATTGTCGCAGA
The DNA here is from genome assembly GCA_963723335.1 of uncultured Alphaproteobacteria bacterium. Taxonomy (GTDB): domain Bacteria; phylum Pseudomonadota; class Alphaproteobacteria; order Rhizobiales; family Xanthobacteraceae; genus BOG-931. Next base: position 38,810 of record CAVRQJ010000004.1, read on the forward strand.
TCGCAGCCGAAGCCGCATTCGACGGGCGCGCCGAGCTGGAACAGATAAAACACGGCTATGAAGAAAATCGCCGCATTCTGATCGAGGGCTTGCCGCGCGCCGGAATCGATTCATTCCTTCCGGCCGATGGAGCGTTCTATCTCTATACCGACATCTCGCGCTTTTCGGCTGACAGTTTCGATTTTGCCGCGCGCCTTCTTCAGGAGGCGGGTGTTGCGGCAACCCCGGGCGTCGATTTCGATACGCTCCATGGCCGGGGTTTTTTGCGCCTCTGCTACGCCGGATCCCGCGAGGACATGCGCGAAGCAGTCGAGCGGATCGGCAACTGGCTGAAAACACGTGGCTGAAAGGATGACGAGCGGTGGATCCGTCTGACAGCGCTCTCGTCCTGTTTTCGGGTGGACAGGATTCGACAGTGTGCCTTGCTTGGGCGCTGGAGCGCTTTGCACGCGTCGAGACGATAGGATTCTCTTACGGGCAGCGTCACGCGGTGGAGCTCGACGTGCGCCCGCACATTCGCGCGAAGCTCGCTGTGCAATCTGCGCGATGGCGCGAACGGCTCGGCGACGATCACCTGATACGCATCGATGCGCTGGCGGAAATGTCGGAAACCGCGCTGACCCGCGATGTGGCGATCGAAATCTCGCAATCGGGTTTGCCGTCGACGTTCGTGCCGGGCCGCAATCTCGTGTTCTTTACATTCTCCGGAGCGCTCGCCTATCGCCGCGGTATCAAACATATCGTTGCCGGCATGTGCGAAACCGATTTTTCCGGATACCCGGATTGCCGCGACGACACGATCAAGGCGATGCAGCTCGCGCTGACGCTCGGCATGGACCGGCGTTTCGCCATCCATACTCCGCTGATGTGGATCGACAAGGCGGCCACGTTCGCGTTGGCGCAAGAGCTGGGCGGCGACGCACTGATCGATGTTCTTCTCGCCGACACCCACACCTGCTATCTCGGCGACCGGGAACATCGGCACGCATGGGGATTTGGCTGCGGCACTTGTCCGGCCTGCCGGTTGCGCGCCGATGGATACGCCAGTTGGAAGGCCGCATCGTGACGCCAGCCCGGGAGCAACAGCGTGTGCGCGAAGGCGCAATTTTCCTCGTCCTGTTTGCGCTGACTATTCCAGCTGCAAACTGGATGATCGGTCATCTCGGCACCGCGTGCATCTTGCCGCATGGACCGTGCGTGGTCCCGGTCGCGCCCGGTCTTATGGCGCCATCGGGAGTGATGTTGGTGGGCGTCGCGCTGGTTCTGCGCGACCTGGTGCAGCGGCGCCTCGGCACGGCCATGTCGGCGATTGCAGTGCTATTCGGCAGCGGCCTGTCGGCTTTGCTGGCGCCGGCTTCGCTGGTGCTGGCTTCGGCGACAGCCTTCCTGCTTTCGGAATTCGCCGATCTCGCCGTCTATACGCCGCTGGCGCGCCGGCGGCTCGTTGCCGCCGTGATCGCATCGAGCTGCGTCGGTTTGGTCGTTGATTCAATCGTATTTCTGTGGCTCGCCTTCGGTTCTTTCGATTTCCTGGCGGGCCAGGTCGTTGGCAAGGCCTGGATGGTGCTGTTGTCGATTCCGTTTGTCGCATGGCTGCGGCGCCGCGACGAAAAGGTCGGCATCACGCCGGCCTGAATTTTTCACACGAGGCGGACAATGAGCGACGTTCTATTCGACATACTGCGTAAAGTACCGACCGCGACGATCACGACGATGCTGCTGAAAAAAGGCATCCGGCGCTGCTGGATGGACGGAGCAAGACCGCTCGTCCTTGGCGGCGAACGTATCGTCGGTCCGGCATTTACGCTGCGTTTCGTGCCGGTGCGGGAAGACCTGGCGACACCGGAAAGCTGGTCCAGCCCGATTTCCACCCGCGCCGCGATCGAGGACATGCCGGCGGGCGTGATCGCCGTCGCCGATGCCATGGGCGTGCAGAGCGCCGGCATCTTCGGCGACATTCTTTGTGCGCGCATGAAAAAGCGGGATGTCGCCGCGCTCGTCACCGACGGCGCCATGCGCGACCGCGACGGCGTTTTGCGCAGCGCGCTTCCCGTTTGGTGCAACGGCGTCGCGGCTCCCGCTTCGGTTAATGGCCTGACCTTTGTCGGCTGGCAGGAGCCGATCGCCTGCGGCGGCTGCGCGATCTTTCCCGGCGACGTGATTGTCGTCGACGACGATGGCGCGGTCGTCATCCCGAAGGCGATGGTGGAATTCGTCGCGCATGAGGGCGCCGAACACGAGCTTTACGAAAGCTGGGTGTTCAGCGAAGTGGAGAAGGGCGTAAAGCTGCCCGGCCTCTATCCGCCGAACGACGACGCCAAAGCGCGCTATGCGGCATGGCGCAAGTCGCGAGGATGATGTGAAAGACGGTTGCTAGGCTGGAGCGATGTTCTTCTTCCTCTCCAAGACAATCGGCTTCTTCGCGCAGCCGTCAAACATCCTGATAGCGATCGGGCTGATCGGCCTCGTTCTCCTGTGTACGCGGTTTCAACGTCTCGGCAGCTGGTGCGTCGTTACGAGCCTCGTGCTCATTGCTTTCGTGGGCTTCTCGCCGCTTGGCCACATGCTGATGGTGCCGCTGGAACAGCGCTTTCCGCCTTGGGACGCTTCGCGCGGGCCGCCGGACGGCATCGTCGTTCTCGGCGGCGCGATCTCACCCGATCTGTCGCTCGCGCGCGGCGCCGTTGCGCTCAACGAATCCGCCGAACGCATCACTGTGACAGCCGAGCTCGCCCGGCGTTACCCCAACGCCCGCATCATCTTTTCCGGCGGAACGGCCTCGATGCGATACAATGCGCCGCTCGAGGCTCCGATTGCCGTGAAGGAATTCGAAGCGCTCGGCATCGCACATAATCGCATCACTGCCGAAGAGCAGTCGCGCGATACGGTCGAGAATGCCGTGTTCTCGCATCTCATAGCCGACCCGAAGCCCGGCGAGCGCTGGCTCCTCGTAACATCGGCTTTTCATATGCCGCGCGCGGTCGCGGCGTTCCGGGCGGCCGGATTCCCGATCGAGGCCTATCCGGTCGACTGGCGCACGCGCGGGCGGATCGATGCGCGTCATCCGTTTTTATCGTTCACCGGCGGATTGGCGATGACCGATACCGCAATGCATGAGTGGGTGGGCCTGATCGCCTACCGGCTGACCGGCAGGACGGCCGAATTATTTCCCGCTCCCTGAACGCGCGGGGCAGCCTGCAGCGCTTCGTTTACCGATCCTTCATCCCTGCAGCCGGATACTTTCGGCACTTCGTCCGTTGGGGAGGACTCTCGCATGTCGACCGATTTATCCGTCGCGCAGGCAAGTGAACCGGCGGAGGCTGCCGCCGGAACCGCCCCGTCCATGAGCCATTGGGCTGAAACCGCACTGACGGTGATGTTCACCGCCGCTGCCGTGCTCTTCGTTTCTTTTATCGCCGTCGTGACCGGGCTCGTCTGACCTGGTGCGATCAGGCCTGGTGCGATCAGGCGTCGCCGACTGCCCGCCGCGAGTTTGAATAGAACTGTCGCCGCCATTGGACGATGACGATGCCCGCCGTCGTGACGATGAGCGGTATTGGCCCGACAAACCAGCCGAGATAACCGAGCGCGAAGAAGAACGCGCGCTGGCCGCGATTGAAGTGGCGCCCGGCATCGGTAATGACCCCGGCCGTGGTCTCCGCATAGGCCTTCGCCGCCGGCGTATCCTGCTCGGCGGCGGGCGGGGCGCCCCCAACCATGATCGCCACGTAATTGTAGAGCCGGTACGACCACGCGAATTTGAAGAACGCATAGACGAAGATGATTGCAAGGCCGATGACTTTTATCTCCCACTGGACGTGGCTCACCGCTTCTCCAAACGGCAACGCCGCGACGACTGTCAGCATGTCTTCGGTCGAGTGCAGCAATGTCACTGAACCGCCGAGCGCGATCAGCGAGGTCGAAGCGAAGAATGCGGTGCCGTTCTGCAATGAAGCGATGACCTGTCCATCCATCATGCGCGCATCGCGCGCCAGCATCCGGTCCATCCAAAGAATGCGGTAGCGGTGCATCAGGCCGTTCAGGCCGCTTTTGCCGCGCGGCGTCATCTCGATGATGATGGAATAGCCGATCCACGCGCTGAGAAACCAGAACAGCGCAATCAGGTCGAAAGTCGAGAATAGGTGCATGCCGGCGTTTCCCGGCCGATTTGTAACCCGGATTTTGCGTGAGTGAAATCCGGGTTACAAGAGATCATGGCGCTGCATCTGATTATCGGGAACAAGAACTACTCATCGTGGTCGTTGCGGCCCTGGCTGGCGATGACGGCCGCCGGGATCGCGTTCGAGGAGACGGTGATTTCACTCGAAGCGAAGGATTTCAAATCGCGCGTGACGGCGTTGAGCGGGGCTGGACGGGTGCCGGTACTGCTTGACGGCGATGTGCGGGTCTGGGAATCGCTGGCGATCCTCGAATATCTCGCGGAAAAATTTCCTGCGACCGGCCTATGGCCGAAGGATGTTGGCGCGCGAGCGCATGCCCGCGCCGTCGCTTCCGAAATGCATTCGGGTTTCGCGGCGCTTCGGCGCCATTTGCCGATGAACATGTCGCGGCCCGTCAGGAAACGCGATCTCGATAATGATGCCGTTGCCAATGTGGTGCGTGTCGATGCGATCTGGAACGAATGCCGGGCGAGATTTGGCGGCGGCGGGAAATTCCTGTTTGGCCCGTTCGGGGCGGCGGACGCCATGTACGCGCCTGTGGTGTCGCGGTTTCACACCTACGCGGTGGATGTCAGTGCCGTTTCGCACGCCTACATGGGCGCGGTCATGGCGCTGCCGGCGTGGAAGGAGTGGCGCGATGCGGCCCGGCGCGAGCCCTGGGTGCTGCCGCACGACGAAGTCGATTGGCCGGACACGCCGCGCGAGTGAGCTTCAGCCAAACCGCCGCTCAAGCTCGTGCAAGATCGGCAGTTGATAGAGAATTATTTTGACGACAGCGCCCGGCAGCGTGACATAGGCGATGCGGTCGATCTCGGGAAAGCTCTGCCGCCGTCCGGATTTGGGCGGCCACTCGATCTCGAACGTGTTGCTGGCGAAATGGGAGAGGTCGAAATCGGCTTCGAGTGCGAAGGCGTGCACGGCCTTTCCGCTCTTTTGGTTAACCGGTGCAAGCGCGATCAGGTCGCCGGACACCGTCAGGTTCGTCTCTTCCGTGAATTCACGGCGTGCGGTGGCGAAAAGATCTTCGCCGGGCTCGACCACGCCTTTGGGAATGGTCCAGACGCCATCGTCCTTTTTGGCCCAGAAGGGTCCGCCGGGATGCGCAAGCAGCACTTCGATCCCGTTTCGGCGGCGGAACGCTAAAATGCCGGCACTAATCTCCTTGGTGCGGCGCATTCGCGCAGGTCTCCGTGATACAACTGCGTCTCTCTACCGCAGGACTTTTCGTGCGGGCCTTGCCAAACAGGCTGCCGTCTGCATGATTTTGTCACGATTACGCCCACAATGCTCACTTCCTCACCCGGGCTCGTTAGAGCACGCTGGGGAGGGGGCACACCGACCATTGCTGCACGGGAGTTAACGTCAATGCGATATGGATTTGTCGCCGCTCTATTGTCATTCCTTGCCGCTTTTGCGGTGGCTCAGACGCCGATTGCGCGCGCCGACGATGCGCCAAAGGACGTCAAAGGCCTGTTTTTGATGAGCGATTACCCCGCGGTGACGTTGCGCCCCGGCGAAACGTCGACGGTCAACCTTCGCATACAGAATTATGACATTGCGCCGGAGCGCCTGGCTTTATCGGTCACCGGCGTGCCCGCCGGCTGGACGGCAACGCTCCTCGGCGGCGGCCAGCCGATCGCGGCGGCAATGCCGGCAAGCAATTCCAGCGTTGCGCTGTCGCTGCGGCTCGATGTGCCCAAGGATGCCGCCACGGGCACGCAGACGCTCACAGTCGCTGCGCAGGGAACGACGTCGAACCTGCAGCTGCCGATCGCCGTGACGCTCGCCAAGGACCTGCCAGCCAAGCTGACGCTGACGCCGCAGCTCCCGCAATTGCGCGGAACGTCGAAGTCGAGCTTCGAATATCAGCTCGGCATCAAGAACGACAGCGGCAAGAAACTGACGGTAAGCCTGTCCGCTCAGGCGCCGGCAAATTTCGATGCGACATTCACCGAGCAATACGGCAGCCAGGAACTCAACGCGGTGCCGGTTGACGCCGGTCAGACCAAGGACGTGAAGCTCAAGATCACGCCGCCGAATACGGCGGCCGCCGGCGACTACAAGATCACGGCGCGGGTCGGGGCCGAAGATGCTTCGGCGACATCCGATCTGGAGATGACCATCACCGGTCAGCCGAGACTCGATATCAGCGGCCGCGAAGGCCTTGTCTCGACGCGCGCATCGGCCGGCAAGGAGACGTCGGTGCCGGTCGTCATCACCAATACCGGCACGGCGCCCGCCGACGATATCCAGTTGAGTGGCTCGGCGCCGAGCGGGTGGAAGATCACCTTCGATCCAAAATCCGTCGATCGCATTGCGCCGAACGACAACAAGGAAGTGCAAGCCCTGATCACGCCGACCGACAAGGCGATCGCCGGCGATTACGTGACCACGGTCCGTGCCTCCGCGCGCGGTAAATCGGCATCGACGAATTTCCGCGTCACAGTCACGACCTCGACCATGTGGGGCATCGCGGGTGTCGGCATCATCGGCGTGGCGCTCCTGGTCATGGTCGGGGCGGTCGCAAGGTTCGGCCGCCGATGAATCCGGATGCCGTGATCGAGGCCAAGGGCCTCACCAAGACCTATGGCGCGGCGACAGCCGTCGACCACATCACCTTCGACGTGGGACGCGGTGAGATATTCGGTCTCCTCGGTCCCAACGGCGCGGGCAAAACGACCACCATTCTGATGATGCTCGGGCTGACCGACATTTCGGAAGGCGAGGTGCGCGTGCTTGGCTTTAATCCGGCGCGCGAACCGCTCTCGGTCAAGCGGCGTGTCGGGTACCTCCCCGACACTGTCGGTTTCTATGACAATCTCACCGCCGGCGACAATCTGCGCTACACCGCGCGGCTGATCGGGTTTCGGTTTGCCGAACGCGAAAAGCGCATCGCCGACGCACTCGAGCGTGTAGGCCTTGCCGATGTCGCCGACAACCGGGTCGAAACTTTTTCGCGCGGCATGCGCCAGCGGCTTGGACTTGCGGAAATCCTGATGAAGGGCGCGCAGATCGCCATTCTGGACGAACCGACGTCGGGCCTCGATCCACATGCCACGACCGAACTTCTCGGCATCATCCGCGGCTTCAAAGCCGAAGGGGTGTCGGTGCTGCTGTCCTCGCATTTGCTCGAGCGGGTGCAGAGCGTTTGCGATCGTGTGGCGCTGTTCAGCGGCGGCCATATCGCGCTGATGGGATCGGTCGCCGAGCTTGGCCGTGAGGTTCTTGGCGGCGGTTACGTTGTCGACATCGAGGCGGACGGCGCGGGGCTTGCCGAAAGGCTCGCGCTCATTCCGGGCGTCAGCGGCGTCGAGAAGACCGGCATCGGCAAGCTTCGCCTTCACGCCGATCGCGACGTGCGGCCGGAAGCGGCGGCCGAAGTGGTGGCCATGGAAGGACGGCTCAAATTCCTCGGCGTTCAGGAGCCGAGCCTCGAAGCGATCTACACGCGGTATTTCGAGACCAAGCCCGAAGAAGCCGCACCGGAAGGATCGCGCCATGCAGCGTGAGGGTTCCGCCTTTTCCGGACTTGGGGTGGTCATGCTCAAGGAGCTGTCCGACCATCTGACGTCCGTGCGCATGCGCGTGCTCGAATGGCTCGTCGTGCTGGTTGCGCTTGCAGCCCTCTACGGCGCGATCCAGCAGATCAAGGACACGACCGCGGAGGATCCGTTCCTGTTCCTACGCTTGTTTACAACCTCGCGCGATCCACTGCCGTCGTTCGTGTCTTTCCTGTCCTTTCTCGTGCCGTTGATGGCGATCGGGCTCGGATTCGATTCCGTCAACGGCGAGCACAATCGCCGCACGCTCTCGCGCATCCTGTCCCAGCCGATCTATCGCGACGCCTTGCTGTTCGGCAAATTCCTGGCAGGGCTTATGACGCTTTCGATCAGCCTCGTCTCGCTGTGGCTGCTCGTCATCGGGCTCGGCCTGCTCATGATTGGGATTCCGCCGGGCGCCGAAGAGATCGCGCGTGGTTTCGTCTTCCTCCTGGTGACCATCGTCTATGCCGGGGTGTGGCTGGCGCTGGCGCTTTTGTTTTCGATCCTGTTCCGCTCGGCGGCGACCGCGGCGCTCGTCACGCTCGGGCTTTGGCTCTTGCTCACCTTCATATGGCCGGTTCTTGCCGGGGCGTTCGCGCAAATCATCGTGCCGCCGGATCCGCGCTATATGGCGCTCGGCCTGCAGACCCCAGGCACGGCCGAGCTTGAGCAAATCCTGGCGCGGCTGTCGCCCTCGACTCTTTACGCCGAGGTCGTGGTCGCGCTGCTCGATCCGACCACCCGCGCGCTCGGGCCGATCTATCTGAGCCAGCTCCAGGGCGCCGTGCTGGGCGCGCCGCTGCCGCTCGGCGAGAGTATTTTGATCGCCTGGCCGCAGATGGTCGGCATGGTCGCTTCCGCAATCATGCTGTTTGTCATCGGTTACGTGATTTTCCAGCGCCAGGAAGTTCGCGCTTAAATCTGTGCAGCGGCGGTTGCGCCGATGCGTGCGGCATAGTGAAATCCCCTTGCCGAGGGGGATTCGTGACAGCCATCGCCACGAGCGTTGACGCCACTTCAAAGGAGTTCCGCGCCAACCAGGACGCGATGCTCGCGCTGGTCGGGGAGCTGGAAGGCCGCCGTGCGGCGGCTGCCGAGGGCGGCCCGCAGCGGGCGCGTGAACGCCATCTTGCACGCGGCAAGCTTCTGCCGCGCGATCGGGTGATGACACTCGTCGATCCCGGCGCGCCGTTCCTCGAACTGTCGCCGCTCGCCGCGGGTGGCATGTACGACGATGACATTCATGGTGCCGGAATCATCACCGGGGTCGGCCGCGTTGCGGGCCGCGAATGCGTCATCGTTTGCAATGACTCGACCATCAAAGGCGGCACCTACTATCCGATGACGGTGAAGAAGCATCTGCGGGCGCAGGAGATCGCGCGCGAGAACCGCCTGCCGTGCATCTATCTGGTCGATTCCGGCGGCGCCAACCTGCCGCACCAGACCGAGGTGTTTCCGGACCGCGAGCATTTCGGCCGCATCTTCTACAATCAGGCCAGCATGTCGGCCGCGGGCATTGCGCAAATAGCCGTGGTCATGGGTTCGTGCACCGCGGGCGGCGCCTACGTGCCGGCGATGTCGGACGAGACGATCATCGTGCGCAATCAGGGCACCATTTTTCTCGGCGGTCCGCCGCTGGTGAAGGCCGCGACCGGCGAGATCGTTACGGCGGAGGAACTCGGCGGTGCCGATGTGCACACGAAAAAATCCGGCGTTGCCGACTATCTCGCCGAGAATGACCGTCACGCGCTGGCGCTGTGCCGCCGCATCGTCGGCAGCCTGAATACGAAGAAGGTGGTCGACATTCCGTTCGCCAAACCGGCCGAGCCGAAATACGACGCCGGTGAACTCGACGGCATCGTCCCCGCAGACCTGAAGAAGCAATACGACGTGCGCGAAGTCGTTGCGCGCCTGGTCGATGGCTCCGAGTTCGACGAGTTCAAGGCGCTTTACGGCACGACGCTGGTCACCGGCTTTGCACATATTCACGGCATTCCTGTCGGCATTCTCGGCAATAACGGCATCCTGTTTTCGGAAAGCGCGCTCAAAGCCGCGCATTTCGTCGAGCTGTGCTGCCAGCGCCGGATTCCACTGCTGTTCCTGCAAAACATTTCCGGTTTCATGGTGGGGCGCGATTATGAGGCGGGCGGCATCGCCAAGGACGGCGCCAAGATGGTGACGGCGGTCGCCTGTGCGCAGGTGCCGAAGATCACGGTCGTGATCGGCGGCTCTTATGGCGCCGGCAATTACGGCATGTGCGGCCGCGCCTATGGCCCGCGTTTCCTTTTCACCTGGCCGAATGCGCGCATCTCGGTCATGGGCGGCGAACAGGCCGCTTCCGTGCTCGCCACTGTGCGCCGCGAGAACATCGAGACCGAGGGCAAGACGTGGTCGGCTGACGATGAGGAAGACTTCAAACGGCCGATCCGCGAGCAATACGAAGCCGAGGGCAATCCCTATTACGCTACCGCGCGGCTATGGGACGACGGCATCATCACGCCCGCCGAGACGCGCCGCGTGTTGGCGCTGTGCTTTTCGGCGGCGCTCAATGCGCCGATCCCGGAGACGAAGTTTGGCGTGTTTCGGATGTGAGCGATTACAATCCGCGTTGCCGGTCAGGAGTTAGCCCATGCCCAAAACCATCGAACACTGCCATTGGCCTGATGCGCCGGATTTGTGGATGCCCTATGCGCCGGCGATCAAGGTCAGGGGCGGCACCACCGTTTACCTCGCTGGCGTCACCGCAGCGCCGGTCTATCATCATCACCCGCACCGGCCGGAAGAGTTCGACTCCATGCCGCGCGACATGGCGGGGCAGGCGCGCGCGGCGCTGGAGAACCTCAAGCGCGGGCTGGAGGCAGTCGGCGCGAGTTTCACCGACGTGGTCACTGCGGACCGCTTTGTGACCGATCTGACCGATCAGGACGCGCTCAACCGCGTCTGGGGCGAATATTTCCGCGACTCCAAGCCGGCAACGACCACCGTACAAGTAGTGCGGCTTGCCACCGACCCGCGTTGTATGGTCGAGATCAATGCCATCGCGGTGATCGACTAGGGAATTGAATAATGACACAGCCACAATATCGTACGGCCCTCATCGTCGGTGTCGGTTCAGGTCTTAGCGCGTCGCTTGCCCGCCTCCTTGCCAAGGAGGGGATGAAAGTCGCGCTCGCTGCCCGACGGCCAGACAATCTGGCGGCGCTCGGACAGGAGACGGGCGCGAAGACCTTTGCCTGCAACGCCACCGACCGTGGCGCGGTGGTGAAACTCTTTGGCGACGTCGAAGCCGCTCTCGGGGCGCCTGACGTCGTCGTTTACAACGCGAGCTATCGGACGCGCGGTCCCCTTATCGATCTTGTTCCGGACGAAGTCGCGAAATCCATTGAGGTGAGTGCGTTCGCCGGCTTTCTGGTAGCCCAGGAGGCGGCAAAGCGCATGGTGCCGCAGGGTCACGGCGCAATCATTTTCACGGGCGCTTCGGCGAGCGTGAAGGGCTATGCGCAGTCGGCGCCGTTTGCCATGGGGAAATTCGCGCTGCGCGGCCTGGCGCAGAGCATGGCGCGGGAACTGTCGCCGCAGGGCATTCACGTTGGCCATGTCGTGATCGACGGCGGTATCCGCAGCGAGCGCCGGCCCAATCCGCCGGACAAGCCCGACAGCATGCTCGATCCCGACGCCATTGCGCAGAGCTACCTCGATCTTTTGCGGCAGCCGCGAAGCGCGTGGGCCTGGGAGATCGAATTGCGGCCGTGGCTAGAAAAATTCTAATGGTGCGAGAAGTTTTGAGTTCGATGCCGCGGCCGCGTTATAGTCGCGCCATGAATTATCGTGGCGTTCCGGGAACCATCGCCAAAACGGCTCTGCTCATCGGTGCGCTTGTTGCCGCGTCAAATGCGGATGCGCAGACGCGGCACAGACAGCAGCGTGAGCCCAAAGAGGTCGAACGGCCGATACCTGCAGCCCCAATCGACAAGCGCGACAGCGTCATAACCGCTCCTGGCCCTTATTCCGGGCGGCCCTATTGGGCCGCTTTGGCGCAATGCGGCGGTGTCTATTTCAAGCTCAACACGTTCTATGCCGACATCGCCGCGCATGCCCGCGCGGTGAAGCCGGATCCGCGGCTCGTTACCGAATATACCAAGAAGCTCAATGACGCGATCAAGACCGCTACGCTCTATTTCAGCGGTGCCGAGCATTTTCTGATGACAGACCGCGGTATCGAGCGTATCGACGCCGTGCTGACCTATAGCGAGCAGTCGCGCGCCGCCGGTGATCGGGTCAAGACCATCAACTCCGGATTGGCGGCGGTGAAGGCGTGTCCCGCGCTGTACCAGGCTTGTCAGGACGCCAATGCGAAGGCATGCGGCGAGCCGCTCCCGCCGATCAGTTAGCGGGGCTATTGCGCCAGCAGTGTTGTTGAGAAGCCGATGAAGCCGATCGTCACCGCGGTGATTGCAGCGACAATGTTTGTGGGACTGGCCGCGCTGGCGCGGGGTCAGTCGGCTCCGCAACAACCTGCTGAAGAGCCGTATCAACCCGGCCTCGGCGAGATCATGGCGCTCCAGCAGATGCGCCATATCAAGCTTTGGTATGCCGGCCGCGGCGGCAACTGGCCGCTCGCCGACTATGAGATCGGCGAACTGAAGGAAGGCTTTGAAGACGTAGAAAAACTGCTCGGCGGCGATATCGTCAAGCAGCATGTCGGCGGACCGTTATCCGCGCTCGAGAAATCGATTGACGGCAAGGACAAGGCTGCGTTCACGGCCGCGTATGACAATCTCAGCGCGGGTTGCAACGCCTGCCATCACGCGCTCGATCACGGGTTCATCGTGATCCAGCGCCCGATCCTGATGCCCTACAGCAATCAAAATTTCGCGCCGCAGAAATAACCGGCGCCTTTGTTACGGCGGCGTCGCCGTTACAGCGCCTTGCAGATGCGCTCGTCATAGAGCGCGCCCTGCAGAGGGGCGAGTTTGCCGCGGAAGGCGCGCGTATGCGGTGCCGTAGCGTGCGCGTCGAGCGCCTTTCGATTGGCCCAACGCTCAATGACGGTGAAATGGTTGGGCCGGTTCACCTGCCGCAGCACTTCGTAACCGATATTGCCCGGATCCCTCGCGGTATCGGCGCTCATTTCCTTGAGTGCCGTCACGCACTCCTCCACACCGGCATGAACGACGTCGATATGCGTGACGACATAAATCGCGTCGCCGCGGAATTCGCTTTTGCCCAAGCCACCGTAGAGCGCGCCGGTGATCCGTTCGTCATAGGGCGCAGCCGCAATCACTTTAAGTTTGTCCCGAAAGGCCAGCGTGCCGGCGGCTTGTGCGTGAGCATCGAGGGCGGCTTTGTCGCGCCACATTTCGACAAGAACGAAGCGGTTTGGGCGTCCGATTTCACGCAAAATATCGAAGTGCAGATTGCCGCCTTCCTTGGCGCCTGTGTCGCGGTACTGCTTGAGCAGCGTCGTGCCGGAATCTGCCGCATCAGGCACGATCTCGACGTAGGTGACGAGGTGAATAGCGGTGTCTTGTGCGCAAGCGGGTTGCAGGTTCGCCGCTGCGACAAGAGCGGCGCAAAAAAACCAGGAAAACAAGCGCATCGAAATCTCCCGGTTTGCCGTCCGGTGTTGGCGCATTGACGATCAGATTTTTACCACGACGTTGCCGAGCACTTTGCCTTGCTCTACCGCCTCATGCGCGGCGACGGCGTCCGCAAGCGGAAACGTGTTGCCGATATTCGTGATCAATTTTTCGGTTTCAAGGGCGCGCGCGATGGTATCGAGCGCTGCGGCGCGCTCGGCGGTATCGAGTTCATAAACATAAATGAACTGCAGCGTGATGGCGTTGCGCAAAAAGAAAAACAGCGGCACGGCAGCTTCCGCAGCGCCGGTTCCATAGACGACAACCTTGCCACGCGGACGCAGCACGTGAGGAATGAGTTTGGCGTTGGCGGCGATGTCCAGTTCGATAATAGCGTCGACGCCTTTTTTCTGCGTAACCGCCATCACGCGTTCGCCGACGTTCTCGCGTTTATAATCGATGACATGGTCGGCGCCGGCGGCCCGCGCGGTGGCCGCTTTCTCCGGCGAACTGACGGTGGTGATGACGGTAGCGCCAGCCATCTTGGCAAATTGCACGGCATGGTGCCCGACGGCGCCCGCGCCGCCTGCGACGAGGATCGTAACGCCCGGAGCCGCCCCGGCCACCGCCACTGCGTGAACGGCGGTCATCGCCGGAATTCCCAAACACGCTCCGGTTTCGAAACTCGTCTTCGCCGGCAGGCGAACGGCCTGTTCTGCTGCCAGCGTGATATATTCGGCGCAAGTTCCGAACGGTCGCCCCCATTGCCCGTTCCACACCCAAACCCTTTCACCCACCCGCGCGGAGGGCACGCCGTCGCCGACCATGTCGATTTCGCCGGCGCCGTCGCTGTGCGGAATCACACGCGGATAGGCGATCTTGCGCGTTGAGCCGATGCGCGCCTTGACGTCGGACGGGTTGACGCCGGAGGTCGCAAGCTTGACGCGGACTTCGCCGCGTCCCGGCCTCGGGGTCTCGACTTCGTCCAGTTTAAGCACGTCGCGGGCGGTTCCATTCTGCTCGTAAAAGGCGGCGCGCATCGTCGATCCTCGCTGAAAGGGGAGTGCCACGTTAGCGGAAGGCTCGCCGGGGGTCAGCCCTCGGCCTCCACGCAGCCGCGATAACGCCATGTTCCGGCACTAAACTTCTCGTTCCTGCACAGCGACATCGGGACATGGCCCGGATATGGCTTTGTCCTTGATATATCGGGCAATCTCGCCAATACTGCGCGGATTGTGCCATGCGGCACGGGGTGGGATTCCTTGGAACAGCAGCAGAATATCGTCGCGACCACGTTGGCAGCGAGCCCCTGTAACGTGCTCATGATTTATCCGCGTTTTATGGCGGATTCGTTCTGGAATTTCTCCGAAGCCTGCGAACTCGTTGGCGCCCGTTACCCGGCGATCCCGCTCGGCCTCATCACGATCGCGGCCATGCTGCCGAAATCGTGGAATGTGCGGCTCGTCAACCGCAACACCGAGGAGCTTGCCGACAGCGATCTCGACTGGGCCGACATGGTGATGACGGGCGGAATGCTGTTTCAGCAGTCGGATTCGCTTGAGCTTATCGACATGTGCCGTGCCCGTGGCCTGCCAGTCGTGGTCGGCGGTCCTGATGTGAGTTCGAGCCCCCACCGCTATGCCACGGCGAACTTCCGCGTGGTCGGCGAAGCCGAGGGCATTCTCGATAAATTCATCGAGGCCTGGGAAGAAGGACAGCGTGAGGGGTATTTCGAAGCGGTCAAGTTCCAGGCCGACGTCACCACGACGCCGGTGCCGCGCTTTGATCTGCTGAAATTCGAGCAATATCTCTATATCGGCGTGCAATTTTCGCGCGGCTGCCCGTTCACGTGCGAGTTCTGCGACATCATCGAGCTTTACGGCCGCTCGCCGCGCACCAAGACGCACGCGCAAATGCTCAACGAGCTTGAGACGCTCTATCAGCTCGGCTATCGCGGCCACGTCGATTTCGTCGACGACAATCTGATCGGCAACAAGAAGGCGATCAAGGCGTTTCTGCCGTCGCTCGAAACATGGATCAAGGATCACAACTATCCGTTCGAATTCACGACCGAGGCCTCGCTCAATCTGGCGGATGATACCGAGTTGCTGGAAATGCTCAGGCGGTCGAACTTCTTCGCGATCTTCGTCGGCATCGAAAGCCCCGACGAGGAGACGCTCAAGGCGATGCGCAAGAAACAGAACACGCGCCGCAGCATTCCCGACAGCGTCCATAAGATTTATGCGGCCGGCATGTCGGTGACCGCGGGCTTTATCGTCGGTTTCGACACCGAGAAAGGGTCGGTCGCCCAGCCGATGATCGACCTCATCGAAGAATCCAATATCCCGATTGCCATGGTGGGCTTGCTCTATGCGCTGCCCAATACGCAACTCACGCGCCGCCTCGCGCGCGAGGGGCGCCTGCATGTCGACCACGATGCGGCGCCGGCGGGCAAGGGCGACCAATGTACGGCAGGCGTCAATTACGAGACCAAGCGCACGCGTCTCGAAATCCTGCGCGACTATCGCGAGATCCTCGAGAAAATCTACGATCCTGACGTTTTCTGCGGCCGGCTGGAGCGGCTCGCCGCGGCACTCGATTGCTCGGGCCGGAGGAAGGAATTGCCGGAGGGCGATATCCGCGGCAGGGTCGGCACCGTCCAGCTCGTCCGCGATCTGATGGCGCGCCTGCCGGAAGGCCGCGAGCGCTTCTGGAAGGCCTTCACCACCTGCATGTCGATCAACCCGAATTCAGTTCGCGGTATCGTCACGCTGATGGCTTTCTATCTCCATGTCGGGCCTTATTCCCGCTACGTCATGAAGCAGATCGATCGTCAGATCGAGGATATCGAACAGGGCCGGTTCGTCGAGCCGAAGCTCTTGCCGCCGACCGCTGTACCGGAACCGGTGATTCCGGAGCCGATCGCAGTCAACGCCTAATTACCGAATCCGGACGATTGGGCTTGGTATCCGGCGTCAATCGTCGGAACCAGGGTCTAATAGTTTGTCTGATCGATTCCGGGCACGGTGAGGAGCGACGACACCGCGCGGCCGCGGATGTCGTAAACCCGCGCATAGACGACGCCTTCGCGGACGATGTCGAACAAAACCGGGGCATCGAGCTTGGCGCAGTAGAACTCGCCCACGACCATGGCGAAGTCGGCGCCCTTTGGATTCCACGTCGTTGTAAATCGCGGGCCGAGCGCGACGGCGACCGGCGGGTGTGGTCCGCACACCGCGACAGTCCATTGGCGATGCGGCGGCGTCTCATGGCGTTCCGCGATCGTGGTGAGCAATTTTTGCGACGCCTGGGTGAGCGCCAATCCCCAGTAATCAAGCATGAAGTTCTGGCGCGCGCCGCTCACGCCGCCGGCGAGGTGATTGTAGTCCGTGTATTCATACGGATGCAGCCGCACCATATCGACGATCGGCGAGACAACGCCCACAACGAGCGCGAGAGTGCCGGCGGCAAATGCCGAGTTTCCGTGGTGCCGAAGCCGCTGCCAGATCCAGTCGGCGGCGAGGCCGCCGAGCACGGCAAACGGCGGCAACACGAATATCAAGTGGCGGATGCCGTTATAGATGTACGGCCGGGTGATTATCGGGATTGCGAGCGGCAGCGTTGCCGCGAGCGCGACGGAGAAAAATGCGGCGCGCCGGCCCGCGCCGGTGGCGTCGCTCTCTCCCTTGCGGAAAGCAAAAACGAATGCGCCGCACGTCCCGCATAGGCCAAGCGCAAGCATGAGTTCCGGCACCTGTAACGCGAACAAGGTCGGAACGTAGCTGCGCGGCATGTCGATGACCGGGATCAATTGGCCGTCAAAGAGCTCCCGCCACGGCTTTTCAAAGAAGTTCGAGAAATATTCGACTGCGTGAAAAGGATTGAGCGGAGAAACAACGCTCCACGGCCACACCAGCCCCATCACCAGATAGGCAAGAACAGCAGCGGGAATGAGCGGGACAAGAAACGCTCCGCATTCGGCGGCGGCAGGCTTTAGTCCAGTAGCGCGCGAGCGGATCGCGAGAATGAGCGGCAGCGGCAGGAGAGCATCGAGGACGGCAAAGCCGCCCAGCACGCGCGCGCCGACGGAGAGGCCGATGCCTATGCCGCAGAGCGCGAGTGTCGACGGAGTGGGGCGGGGATATTCCTCAAAGGCGCGTACGATCCCAAGAAGCGCAACCATCGTGACGGCAGCGAACGGTCCGTCCTTCGCGTTGATGAACATGTGTCCGTAGTAGAGGGGACAACTCGCAAGAAGGATCAGCGCGATTAAGCCGGGAAGGGGTCCTCCGAGGCGGCGTCCGAGCCGCCACGTCGCGAACAGGCCTATCAGGCCAATTGCTGCACCGATGAGTCGCCGCGTCTCGAACAGTCCGAACGGAAGTACTTTTGCGGCCAGCGTCGCAATGATGTCGAACCCGCCGCCGTACATGTAGAGATTGACGAAAGAGAGCGCGCGCTTGTCCGCGAAACCGGACTGAAACAGCGACACCAGGAGGCTGCCGTATTGCGAGTGGGTGTAGTCGTCCCAGCCGAGGCCGTAATCACGGAAGGTCGCCAGTGCGATCGCCGCGGTCACGGCAAGAACGCCGATCGCTAGCCCGTCCAGCCAGCGCGTGGCGGGCATTGTCTGTGACGGCGAGGAGAGGGAGTTCACCGCAGGTTGATGCACGATCGGCCCGGTCTTAAGATTCGCGCGGGCTCAACTCATGCGGCCCAATCGCGGGAAGGACAATGCGTCAAATGTGCAGACGCCGAAGCCGCAAAGGCGACTAGTACCCGTGTAAAAGGGGCGGGACCAGAGGCCCCGCCCGTAGCCGTAACGTGCGAAATCCGCGCGCTTATTTCATTGCCGCTTCGTACATCTCGGCGACGTGATCCCAGTTCACCAGATTATCGAAAAACGCCTTGAGGTAATCGGGCCGGCGATTGCGATAGTCGATGTAATAGGAGTGCTCCCAGACGTCGCAGCCGAGGATCGGCTTGGCGCCGTGCACCAGCGGATTTTCGCCGTTCGGCGTTTTCATGATGACGATCTTGCCGTCCTTGACCGCAAGCCAGCACCAGCCTGAGCCGAACTGGGTGATGCCGGCCTGGATGAGATCTTCCTTCACCTTGGCGAGCGGGCCGAGGTCGGTCGTGAGCTGCTTTTCGAGCTTGCCGGGAAGCTTGTCGCCGCCGCCGCCTTTTTTCATCCACTGCCAGAAATGGATGTGGTTGTAGTGCTGGGCGGCATTGTTGAAGAGACCGGGAATCTTTCCGAACGTTCCCTTCACAACCTCCTCGACTGGTTTGTTTTCCCACTCGGTGCCCTTGGAGAGATTGTTGCAGGCGGTGACGTAGGCGTTGTGATGCTTGTCGTGATGGAATTCGAGAGTCTCGCGCGACATGTTCGGGGTGAGCGCGTCGTACGGATAAGGAAGTTCGGGCAAAGTGAATGCCATTGGTTTACTCCTCAATGTGAACCGGATCGATCGGATATGGCGGTGCAACCGCCCAAGAAAGCGAATGGTTCCTTTAGATAGGACCAACACAGGGGGTTCGGCAACGCCCGTTCCATTAACGAGAGCTCGGAAATTTTGGCGCAGGCCGGGACAGGCCGGATAATTATCCTTGCGCCACATTGGCGGCGCCGTCACAATACCGTTATGGAGTAACCTGAGGCGTGTTGCCGGAACTCAGGACGGGCGTATGTATCTGATTTTGTTGGCGTTTGGTGCGGTATTGACCGCGGCGGGTATCGTGCTTGCGGCTGCAGGCATATCGCTGCGCGACCATGCATTTGATGCGGGCATCTTCACGCCCGGGATCGTTGCCGCCGTGGGCGGCCTTCTCCTGTTCGGGCTCGGACTGGCACTGCGCGTCTTGCAGCGGATTGAGGAAGCGATTGCGGTCCGGCCCATGCCAAGGGCCGTACGGCCCGGCGAGGCCGATCCGGCAGCCAGCCTGTCGAGCGAACCAGCCGTATTGCCGCTGCCGCCGAAGGCGACGGCCCGGCCGGCGCTCGCCTCTGCAGCCGCGTCCAAGGTGCCGGTCGGAAATGACAGGCGCGCTGACATCGCGGAAAAATCTCCGGTCCTCGCCCATTTCGAAAATGCCGAGATCACCGAGGAATCGGAAATTTCATTGGCGCCGCGATCGTTGTCCGCACTAGCGGCGTCGCGCGTCGACCAGGCAGTTGCCGAGGTCGACAAGGTGCGCGCCGCCAGACGAAAGAACGGAGCCGTGGCCGGACGGACCGCGCCGCGGCTGGACTTGAATGCTCGTTCCGGAAGCGCGCCTGAGGACCGCAAGGGTCCAACATTCGATGCGCTTTGGCCGAAGGGGCCGCGCTCGTTGCGGACGGCGCAGGCTGCGCCGGCGCCTTCGGCACCCCCCGTGGAGATCGAGCCGCCGTCCCCTGAACCCGCCTTCGATGCGGAGGAGCCGATCGCGCAAGACGACACGTCAGCCGCGGCCACCGTCCTCAAATCCGGCGTCGTCGACGGAATGGCTTATACGCTCTATTCGGACGGATCGATCGAGGCGGCGCTCCCGCAGGGCACGCTGCGGTTTGGCTCCATTACCGAACTGCGCAATCACATCGAGCAGGCGTCCTAGGCCGTCCGGGTGTTTCCGGCGGTGCGCGCCACGGCGCGGCAAAACTGGAATTTATAGTTTCGAATATTGACGCATGGCGTGTCACGCCGGTGTTTTATTGCTTTTATCTATTTGGCCTAGTATATGCTAAGTTTACGCATAGCATTCGCTGCACGAGATCGAATCATGGCTGAGAATACAGGCGACGGTCTCATCGAACTGACCGCGACGATCGTTTCAGCCTATGTGAGCAACAATCCGGTGCCGAGTGCGGACATCGCCAATCTCATCGGGCAGGTCTATTCGGCACTCAAGCGCGTCGCGGGCGGACAAGTGGCTACCGCGGCGGAGCCGCCGAAGCCGGCCGTGCCCATCAAGCGATCGGTCACGCCCGAATACATCGTCTGTCTTGAAGACGGGCAGAAGTTCAAATCGCTCAAGCGCCATCTGCGCACGCGCTACAACATGACGCCGGATCAATATCGCGAAAAATGGAGCCTGCCGGCCGATTACTCCATGGTCGCGCCCAATTACGCCGCAGCGCGTTCGCAGCTTGCCAAGCAGATGGGGCTCGGACAGCAACGGCGCCGGCGTCGCAGCTAGACCAAGCCTGCGCCTTCAACGCTGCAGAACGCCGACCGCCCGGTTGGCGAAGCTCAGTCGCTCCGACATTACGGAAACCACGTAACTCAGAAGCGCATGGCTGAGCGCGGGGTCGTCGCGCTGTATGTGCGTGTAAGACTCGGCACTGAGCTCGTAGAGCAAGCTGTCCGTCTCGGCAACAATGCTGGCGCTGCGCGGCCGTCCCGAAATCAGTCCCATTTCGCCGATCGTGGTGTGCCGGCCGAGGCTGCGCACGCGCATTACTCGTCCTTCACCAAGCTCGACGACGATGCCGACACGTCCCTCAAGGATGAAATGCATCGAGGCGGCGGCGTCGCCCTGCCGCGCAATGGTGTCGCCGGTGCGAAACTCAAGCCTGCGGCAGTAATGGGTGAGCCTGTCGGCAAGGCTTTCATCTCCCAAAGCCTCGGACAGCCACACCCGCAATGATCGCGCGTCGTCACCTTCGGTGCGATGTTCTTCGATGATGTCCTGCTCACAGGCTTCAAGAGCGCGATCGAGATCCGCCGCCATAATCACGTCATCGGAGACAAATCCGGCGGTACGAAAGGCGCGTTCCAGCTCGGGCGTCAGACTGACGAGCACAATTCGAGCGCCGGAACCGGCGGCGGATTGCTTGATTTGCGCGAAGCTGTGGGTTGCCGATGAATCGATCCCGGTGACGAGGCGGAAATCGAAGATCAGGAACCGGCAATCCGGCTGTGCCGCCAGCAAGGTCTTGACGTGCTGGTAGAGCCGGTTCGCCGAACCGAAGAACAGGTAGCTTTGCAGCGTCATTCCCTGGATCTTTTGACCGTGCTGCGCCAGCAGGGATAGTTCGTAGCTCCCCCGATCGAGCGACGAACGATATTCCGAGCCGTCAAAATTGAATTTGATGGCATTCACGCGGCTCGCGCTGAGTGCAAACGTGGCGCAGCCGATGACGATTTCGATCAGCACGCCGGCGATGAACCCGGAATAGATGATGAGCACTGCAATCGCGAGCAACGACAGGTATTCGAGCAACAGCAGCCGCCGCGACGACTGGATCACCCATTGATAGACGAGGTCGGCGCCGAGATAGAACAACAATCCACCCAGAATATATTTGGGCACATAGCCGATGAATGACGGGTCGGCGATAAGAAGCGCCGCCGAGATTGCCGCAACCGTGAGTCCCGCGACACGGCTCGTGGCGCCCGCCGTTCGCACCAGCATCGACCGGCTGAAGGACGTGCAGCTTACAAATCCGCCAAGGGCTGCAATCACGACATTGGCGATGCCGAGCACCTTCAGGTCGCGCTCGACGTCGGCTTCGGTCCTGGTTGCAATCTCAAGCCCCGTGGTGTTGAGCAGGAAGTTCGTGATGGTGACGAAGACGACGGCGAGAAGATCGCCGGCAAACTCGGGCAGCGCCGACCACGGGAAGTTGTGAAGCGGCTCGAATTTCCACGGTAGCGTCAAACCCGCCGCGGGCTGCAGACGGAACATCCAGCCGTTGGCCTGCGCCGTCGCGAGCGTCGTGCCGGTCGACAACAGCACCAGATGCGTGACGACGAACGCCGTTACCAGGACGCCCGGCAGAATAAATGGATTTTTGGAACGGCGGAGCAGGAGATATAGCGCGAGCGCGACGAGAACGCCCGGCCCGAGTTTGGCGGCGGCGGCGCCGTCGGTAAACGCACCGATATTGGCAAGCGTCGGACGCTGGTCGGTAATCACCTGGATCGCGCCGGTAATCAAAAGCCACCCGGTCGCACCGAGGAAGCCGCCGATCACCGGATAGGGAACAAAACGGATTGCCCGCCCGGCATGCGTAAAGCCAAGAAGACAGAGCAGCAGCCCCGTCAACGCGGTCGCCAGCGACATGGCGATCAAAGCCGGTGCAAGAAATTCGGCGGCGCCGCCGGCGACGAGCCGTTGGATGAGAAGCGCCACCAGCGCCGCCAACACCACGGAAATCGAACTGTCCGGTCCTGCAACCGCGAAGGGCAACGAGCTTCGCAGGGCCACGATCGTCCCGCCGACGGCGGCCGAGAGGAATGTGACAGCAATACCGTAGGACAGCAGGTGTTCGAGGGGCCCCGTGAAGATCAGCGCCGCATAGGACAGGCAATAGGCGACTGACAAAATGCTGCAGACCGTGCCGGCGAACACGTCGGTCAGTCCTGCTCGGAGCTTGTGATTATCCAAGGGAACCCGCCTGCACTCACACGAGACTTACAACACGATTGCGGGCGCGGCTAGAACAGTCGGAGACCGCCATGCGGGCAGGGCGGCGGCGCGTTCGCCTATGACGGGACTGCCGCCAGGGCCGTGCGCGCGTCCGAATGGATGCGGTTCACCATCGAGCGGAAGCCGTTCGAGCGTTGCGGCGTGAGGTGCTCACGCAATCCCATTTCTTCGAACAGTTTGACGGCGTCCGTGGCCAGAATGTCCTTTGCGCTTTTGCCTGAGTAGATCGCAAACAGGACGGCGATCAGGCCGCGCACGATGTGAGCATCGCTGTCACCCTCGAAGGTGAGCACGGGCCCGCCGGTTCCGTTCGGACGCACGATGGTATCGAGCCAGACCTGGCTGGCGCAGCCCTGGACCTTATTGGCGTCGCTGTGTGCCGCCGCCGGCAACGGCGGCAGTTCGCGCCCGAGTTCGATGAGATAGCGATAGCGATCGTCCCAATCGTCGAGCAGGGAGAAATTGCCGATGATGTCGTCGAAGTCAGCCATTGCGCCGGTATCCCGCGTCCTGCCCCTTATATAGAGCGTGAGGTCCGGCAGGTCGACGTGTGCAAGGGCGATGTTGGGCGCAGCGATGGCTGCGCTGGGCCTAAGCCGAATGCTTGGCATCCTTGCGCGGCGTCGGGCTACGCCATGCCGGAGCGAGATCGGCAGGGGTCAGCGTATTCTGCGACCCCTTATCGACGACGGGTGTCGCCTGCTTGCCGGACCGGGCTCCGCTATTTGCGATCGAGCCGGTGTCCTTTGACGCGAGCCGCTCGGTCAAGAAATCGTAAAGCATCTTTGCACCGGCCTGCGCCTTGTAACCGAGTTGGGTCGCGACCTGGGAGCCGACCGTGCAGGCATCGGGCTGGCGCGTGCAGAACTGCCGCAGATCGCCGACGGTCGCCGAAGCGGCCGAGATCGCATCAGTCGCGCCGACCTGACTGGCCGGGAGCTGCTGCGACGAGCCGCTCGGCAGCAGGATCAGCACGAGGCCGAGCCAAAACGTCATCCGCAAGAGAAAGAACATAACACCCACATCCCCGACGGCACAGTTTGCCGCACGTGTCGGGAAGCTAGCAGACAGCATTGAAGGCCCCGTTGGCCCGGCTGGTACGTTTTTGCGCATAATCGAAGAGAATACGCCGCAAATTTTCGAACAATTGGAAAAAATATCATTTACCTAAAATTTGAACGAACGCCGTGTGCGCCAGAGCGCAATTCATGGCGATTGCGCAGCCTTCTCGATCCGCCCACGCGAAATATGAGCGTATTCGGCGGCAACAATCGATTCACCATGGCGCGGAAATCCGCCTGGAGCGCTGCCGCAGCGGTGTCACGCCGCGGCAGGTACCGTGCGCTTTAGTGTTCGCTTAAGCGGCCTCTGACACGATCACGACATAGAAAAAGGGGGCGCGTCTGCAAAGCCGGGCGTGCGTTGGGAACGTGAGCCTGCTCGCGCCGGTTCGAGGCTATATTGAGACGTTGGTGCATCCGTCGGCGCAGCAGGACACGCTGACGGCGGCGCGGCATCGCGCCTTTATCGCGCCGCGCATTCTCGGCAGCATTGTCGCGCTCGCGTCGTTCCCGATCTATCTGTATGTCCGCGGTGCGCCGAGCGTAGTCGAGCTTTTGGTCTTTGCCTGGCTCGTCGTTCCGATCCTTACGGCTTATTTCCTGTCGCGCACGGGCCGCTATGAGAGCGCTCACATTTTGTCGTCGCTCGCGCTGACGGGGCTGGTGACGGCGGTTGCGGCATCAAATGGCGGCATCGCTTCTTTTGCGGCTATCTGGCTCGTCGTCGTTCCGCTCGAGGCCGCGCTTTCGGCCTCACGGCGCGTCGTCGCGATCGCCTCCACATTTGCGCTTGGCGCCGCGGGTCTGCTGGTTGTGCTCAGCGAACAGCATCTTTTGCCGGCGGCGACTGGTGCGGCGCCGGCAGCATTTGCGGCACTTGGCATCGTCTCGGCCGGACTCTATGCGACCGGGCTCGCACTCGGCGCCGAGACGCTGGCGCGGACCAGCTTCTGGCTGCTCTATGCCGAAGAGGATCGTTATCGGCTCCTGGCACGCAATATCGACGATGTCATCACGAGGCACGGCCGCGATGGCGCCGTGCGGTTCGTATCTCCGGCCGCCGAATCATTGTTCGGGTCGCGTATCGCGGACCTGCAAGGTCACGGCCTGTTCGAGCGTGTCCATGTTGCCGATCGCCCGGCCTATCTGACGGCGCTCGGCGATGCTGCGGCGCTTGGAGAACCGGGTTCGGTGGAATTTCGCGTGCGGCGCAACGGCGTCGATGCCGACGGCCGCGTCATCCCGGAATTCGTCTGGATCGAGATGCGGTGCCGGCCGTTCGAGCAGGCGGCCGGAGATGCCGGCAGCATTGATCGCCGGGAGGTCGTCGCGGTGCTGCGCGACGTGACGGAGCGCAGGCGGCACCAGCAGGCGCTGCTTGACGCGCATGCCGAGGCGGAGCGCGCCAACGCTGCGAAAAGCCGGTTCCTCGCGACGATGAGTCACGAATTGCGCACGCCGCTTAATGCCATCATCGGATTTTCGGAAATGCTGATGAAGGAGACGGCGCTGATGCTCGACATCAAGCGCCGCAATGAATATGCGGGGCTGATCAATGATTCCGGGCATCATCTCCTGTCGGTCGTCAACGGCATTCTCGACATGTCGAAGATCGAGACCGACAATTTCGAGATCACGCCGGAGCCATTTGCGCCTTCCTCGGTCATCGCGGGCTGCTGCGGATTGCTTGCGCTGCGCGCGCGCGAGGCCGGCGTCGATCTCGAAAAACGGGCGCCGGACGATCTGCCGGAGATGATTGCCGACAAGCGGGCGCTCAACCAGATCCTGATCAATCTTCTGTCCAATGCCATACGCTTCACCGATCGCGGCGGTAAGGTCACGATCAGCGCCCGCGCCGAGGCAGCGAATATCACTTTCGTAGTCGAGGATACCGGCGTCGGTATCAATGACGAGGACCTGGCGCGCGTCGGCGAACCGTATTTCCAGGCCGGCGCTTCGTATGACCGCCGCCATGGCGGGACCGGGCTGGGCCTCTCGATCGTGAAGGGGCTGGTGCGGCTGCACGGCGGCGAAATCTCAATCCGCAGCCGGCTCGGCGAGGGTACGCGCGTGACCATCCGGCTGCCGCTCGACTGCGAGCGGGTGGGGCTCGGCAAGAGGGTTTCTGCTCAACCGGCCGTCGAGGTGATGAAATACCTTGCGGACAAGACCGCGGCGCATCCGGCGAACGCCGTTGCGCGCGAGATTTTGTCGCCGCGGTCCAGCATTGCGGTGAAGAAAAGTGCCTAAGCGCCGCGTTCCCGGTCCTTCGTTTTACGCACGCGCAACCGGCGCCGGCGGCGCGCTGGCTGGCGGTCTATGGGCCAGGGCGACGGCGCGGCCAGTAGATTCCGTTGCCGTGCTGTTGTCGGCCGCGGCGAGCCTGCTCATCATCACGAACGCGGTATTTCTGCAATCCGGATCGCACCCGGCGCCGTTCTTCACCAACCCGAAGTCGCTGCAGTCGGCAAGCGATTTACCCAAGCCCGTGGCGCCGTCCGTTCCGGCCCGGCCGGTGGTGGCCGCCGTCGCGCCGCAGCCCACCGCTGTCAGGCATAACGATCCGATCGCCGACCTGATCGAGCCGTCGCCGCGGATCGCGGTGGTGCAACGCGCGCTGTCCCAATATGGCTACGGCCAGATCAAGCCAACGGGCGTTCTCGACGATGCCACTACTGCGGCGATTGAGAAATTTGAGCGCGGACACAAGCTGCCGGTCACCGGGCGCATATCCGATCGGCTGGTCGGCGATCTGGCCGCGATGGTCGGCCACCCGCTCGATTAGGACGCGATTGCCTGTCCCGGCCGGATTCGGCCCTTCGCAATACCCGATTTCCGTGATTATGAATTCAGACCCGCGGACGCGGGCCGCGTCCCGGAACGACGGACAAGACGATGCGCCTTAAATCCGCGATTTGGGTTGCCGCCTATTTGCGCCGCTGTCAGGTCGAGGGCGCACCTGCCGTCGTGCTCAGGCGCGGCGCGGAAGAAGCGGGCGCAATCTTCGTCCGTATTTGCCGGCTCGACGGCACGTCGGACCTTTACGGGCCGGCACCGCAAAGCGCGGTCGAAATCGGCCGCGGCGCGGATCGCTCGTTTGCGCCAAGCCTCGCCGAAAGGCCGGCGCCCGATGCGGCGGTCGAGGCTTGCCTTGCGCGCGAAATGAAATTCGATCCCGATCTATGGATCGTCGAGGTTGAGGATCGCGCCGGCCGGAGCTTTCTCGATATCGTCGGTTAGAGCATCATTGCCGGCTAGGAAACGTCGCGGCGCTCGTTCGTCTTTTGCGTCGACGGTGCGCGGCGGACAATTGCCGTGGCCGTGCGCGCCCGCGCGCGTGTTTCGTCGTTCCAGTTCAGCGGGCGATGCTGTGATTGCGGGTGTTCCGCCCGATGCAAGGATTGCCAGATCGCGACCATATGCTCGGCCGCTTGCGTCGTCAGCTCATCGTGAAGCAGCGCGAGAGCGTGGACGCGCTCGACTGAATGTCCCACGGTCGTGTTGACGAACAGCAGGATTCTGTAAACGACGTCGCGCGGCATGGCGAGCGCTTTCGCCGCTGTCACGATCGGCTCGCCGAGGTCGTCGTTTGCAATGCGGCGCGCCTGCACCAGCGGGATATGCAGCGACTGTGCAAGATGCTGCGCGAATTGCTCCCGGCTGCGCGACAATACCGCGGCTTCGAGCCGCCGGCTGGTCTCGGAATCGCGAGCGAAGCTGACGCTGCCCGCCGGCGTGGGTGAGACGATTTCAAGATTGAGCAGGATGAGGCGGCGCTCGTTGGCGCTTGCGGCAAAAAACAATTCGTTGAGCTCATTCGCGACGGCGGCTGCGAACAGGCGGGACGATTCGGCGGCCGGCTGTGCTTTTTCGACCGGTACCTCGGGTTCGGCGGCCTGCGGGGCGGCTGTGGCAATCGTTTCGGGCGCGACCGTGCGCGGGCCTGCTGCAAGGACGGGATGCGCACGCACGGCCGCTGCGACGTCAGGCAAATCCCTGGCAAGGCGCTCGATCACCCGCCGGGGAGGCGAGAGGTGGCGCGACAGCCGTGCGGCGATAGCCGTGCGCGTCGGCACATCCACCGCATCCAGCAGGCGGAGCGCCAGTTCGGTGTAGTGACGTTCCTCGTCGGGCGTATGGGCCAGCTTTTGCACGTACAGGTCGGTGAGCACACGCAGCAGCGTGGGCCGCATATCGACCCCGCCACGCAGTCCGAGATGGGTGAGGTTGTCGAGGCTTGAAAGGTTTACGCTTTCCATAGGACGTGACTCGATCGCAACAGTGACCTCTCCGGTCAGTTCGATCGGTAGCCTAAGTCGCTCGCGTTAGCGGAGCGTTAACCTTGCATGCCGCTTAATCATGGCGATGCCGATTTCTGCGCATCGGAGCAGAATGCTCCCTTGCCGGCGGCAGAGGAAAGCGGCTGGTGGGCAACGTAATCAAATTCCCGGATGAGGGGCGTATTGTGCGCTTCGGCCGTGACGGGGCGGATGAATCCGCCACGATCATCATCCTGCCGGTAATCCGGATCGAGCGATATGCCGATCCGCATGCCGAAGGGGCCGAGCCCTATACGCATCCGCCGGCGGAAAACGGCGGTCGCCGACGGGCAAGGCGACGCTGAACGGATTTGTTCGATGTCGCTGCGTATTCGTCGCCGACGCGCGGATATTCCGCCGATCCTATTCCCCGTTTTAGCGCTTCTTGCGCTCGGCGGCTGTTCCAGCATCGGCGACTTCGGCCGGCTGGACGAACCCGCGGTCACCGACGACATTCATTCCTGGGTCGGTGAAGAAGCCGCGGTTCGCAACGGCGGTTTGGTCTCCGCCTATAGCCTCACCGATGAAGAACGCACATTGCGCGATCTGGCCTTTCCCTTGATCGAGCCGCCCTACGATCGTCAGCGCTGGGATGCGGTTGTCTACGAATACGGCACCAAGCAATCGTTCCAGCGCAAATTGTGGGGCCCGTTCGACCCGACGGCCTATTATCGTCATCTGCAGGGCGAACTGCTGCGGTCAAGCGCTGCGAAGTACAATCGGATCATTGACGATGTCCGCAATGACATCGTGCGCCTCGAGCCGTTTTTCATGGCTGCGCGGCGCGTCGTCGATCTCGACCGGCGGCGCGAAGCGAGCATGGTGCAGATCGCCAGTCTCTCGCCGGCGGAACGCGTCAACGCCGAGGCGCGTGTCGGCGAAAACAGCTTCACGATCTCCTGGGTGAGCAATTCGCTTAACGAACGCTGCGCCGCCTATCGTTTTGCGATCGAACATCTCGCGGTGGCCGAGCCGCAGCCGGCTGCGGCCGAAGCCGACCGCGTGCTGACGGAACTGGCGGAGCAGATCGCTGCCAATCAGGTCAATGTCGTGGTGCCGCGTTTTGCCGGCGCGCGTAATGTCGTGCCGACGCGGCAAGCGCAAATTTCGCGATAGCCCGTCGGCTTACTGCACCGGCACGATGCTGCAATTTGCGCCGGCCAGCGCCTTGCGCGCCATGGTCATAAGTCCGGTCTCTGGCGCCAGCGCCCGCAACACGATCAGTCCCACCGGGCTTGGCGATTCGATGATCAGGCGGTCGGCGGCCGTCACGTCTTCTTCCTCGGGGACCTGGGCATGCTGCTCGGGTGTCATCAGATCGAGTTCGATCGTGCGCCGGCCAGCGGCGCGATCGTTGATCGCGTAATAGGCCACGCTCTTGCGCGTGTAAAAAGTCACCGATGTGTAGGCCTGACTCACCGGCGTCGTGAGCTTGAGCGATCCGCCGGTGAGATCGTAGCGGCATACCGCTGTCGCAAAGGCCGGATCCATGAACGGCATGACGGCCGTGTCCGCCGTCGGCGCCGCGAGCGGCACCATTGTATTGACCGGCGTCAGCGGAGTGAGCCGCGAATAGGCATCCTGCTTTGCCGCCTGCGGCATCGCGAGCACGGTCGACAGGTGCACGATGCCCCCCAGCAGAATGGCGGCAAGGACCCATAATAGTCCGCGGATCATGAGCAGCCCTTTCGCACGATCGCCGGCATGGGGCCTTCTTTGGTCGTTCGGGTGGCGACCCCGATCGGCGTGTCGTAGAGCCGCCAGACCAGCACGAATTTATCGGTGCCGCCGGTCGGTAACCAATTGCCGGGCCGCGCCAGCGGCGCGACCGTGATCGCGAACTGGCCGTCATTGTTGCGGACGACTTCCTCGCTGGTGAACCCGTGGCGATCGATCGTGTTCGCGACCAGCCGGCCGTCGGGATCGTAAAGCGTAAGCGTCCAGTAGCGGGCAGCGGGCGTCATGCCGCTGATGATGAAAGTGCAGCGCCCGTCGAAATTATCGCCGGCATCGTCCGTGCGCGCGTAAAAGGCGACGCCGTCGCCCGTTCCTGTTGGCAATTCACCGGTGCGCGCAACGATGGCGCGGGCGTACGGATCGATGTCGACCGATCCGCTTTTCGGCCATGCCTTCCATGCGCCGATGGTGAGCGAGCCGAAGGCGACACCGCGAGTCATCGTAAACCACGTCGCGCCGAGGCCGATCGCGGCTGCGACGAGGAGCGTGAAACACGAACCGAGCAAAAGGCGCATGGCTCAATCAGTCCGAAAGCGATCCGTCGAGAGGGCGTGGAATTCAGTCGCCGCGCGGTGCTGCGGCAGGTCCGGGACCGGCAGCCGTCGCGAAGGCATTTGGTGGCCGATCGCCAGCATCGGCCGGCCCGCTGTCGAGCGCGCCAAGTGGCCCGGGAGCTGTTCCCTGGACCGTCAGCGCGTGGCTGGCGTCGTCAAGGAGGCGCTCGACGCGGACAAGGGCATCCGTTCCCTTGCGCGTCAGCAGCACCGGACGCGGCTCATCGCTGCCTTTGAATGACGTATCCGTCAGGGGAGGTGCATGTTCCGGACCCGGCAATCCGGGCAGCGGATGCAACTCGATCCCTTGGTGCGCGTAGGCCATGATGTTGTGCCATGTCATGGCCGGCAACGTGCCGCCGGTCATGCGCTTCGTCGGTGAAAAATCGTCGTTACCCATCCAGACCGCGCCGACGAAATTGCCCGTGTAGCCGACGAACCAGGCGTCGCGCCAGCTGTTGGTGGTGCCGGTCTTGCCGGCGACCTTGATGCCGTCGAGCTGCGCGCGCTTGCCGGTGCCATTCTCGACGACCGAGTTCATCATCTTGATCATATCGAGTGCGACGTCGGGACTGATCACCTGTTTCGGCTTCGGGCCGTCTCGATCGAAGCGCCACACCAGTTGGCCGGTGCCGGTGCGTACTTCGAGTGCGGCGTGCGGCGTCACCGCGCGGCCGAGATTGGGGAACGTGGCGTAGGCGACGGCATGTTCATAGACGTAGACCTCGTCGGCGCCGATCGGCAGCGACGGCGTATCCGGCAGCGGCGCGTGAATGCCGAAGTTGCGTGCGGTCTGCACGATCATGGCGCGGCCGAGTTTGGGATTGCCATGGCCGAGCTCGATCGAGAGCTTGACCGGAATGACGTTGATCGAATGCGTGATGGCTTCCAGCAGCGTCACGTTTCCAGAATAGCCGCCGGAATAGTTGTGCGGGCACCAGTTGCCGATACACACGGGCGAGTCGGAAATAACCGAGGTCGGCTTGAAGCCGTTGGCCAGCGCCGTCGCATAGACATATGGCTTGAAGGACGATCCGGGCTGGCGTAGCGCGTCGGTCGCACGGTTGAACTGGCTCGCGCCATAATCGCGCCCGCCGATCATGGCGCGAACGCCGCCGTCGAGATCGGCGAATACGGCCGCCGTCTGGCTTGCGCCATAGTCTTTGCCGTACTGGCGCAACTGGGATTCGACTTCGTGCTCGGCGTAGTGCTGCAAATTTGAGTCAAGCGCGGTGCGCACCACGAAAAAGCGGTCGGGAATGGATTTTGGGAAGGTGTCGACGAGCTTGCGCATCTCGTCAAAGGCGAAGTCGAGGTAATAGTTCGGCGCGTCTTCCGCGGTGCGGTCGATCGGCGTCGCCGGATTGCGCCGTGCGCCATAAACCTGGCCCTCGGTCATGAATCCGTTATCGACCAGGTTGTCGAGGACGACATTGGCGCGCGCGCGGGCGGCGGGAAGATTGACGAGCGGCGAGAATTTCGTCGGCGCCTTGAACAGGCCGGCGAGCATCGCCGCTTCAGGCAGCGTCACGTCGCGCACTGATTTGCCGAAGTAGTATTGGGATGCGGCGTTCACGCCAAATGCGCCGCCGCCGAGATAGGCGCGATCGAGATAGAGCTTGAGAATCTCTTGCTTGCTGAGGTGAGTTTCCAGCCAGAGCGCAAGAAATGCCTCGTTGATCTTGCGCTCATAGGTACGCTCGTTGGACAGGAACAGGTTCTTCGCGAGCTGCTGGGTGATGGTCGAGCCGCCCTGAACCACGCCGCCGGCCTGGGCATTCGTCATGAGGGCGCGGAAGGTGCCCTGAAAATCGATGCCGAAGTGCTCGAAGAAGCGCCGGTCCTCGGTCGCGAGCACCGCCTTGATCAGGTGATCGGGAAACTGGTCGAGCGGCACCGAGTTCGTCATGCTTGATGCCGCGGCTGCCGATTTCATTGCCGTAGCGGTCGAGAAACGTCACCGCGAGGTCGGCTTTTTTCAGCCAGTCGTCGTCGGACGTCTGGCGGAACGCCGACATGCCCAGCGCCATCATGAGGAACAGGCCGCACGTGCCCAGCGTCGCCATTTCAGACAGCGGCTCGACGAGAAGCCAGCGCCGCCAGCCGGCCACGTGAGCGCCATCCATGATGGCGGTAAAACGCTCGTAGATCTCGCGGGTCCATTTGCCGGCCTGGAACACCGCCGAATCGATTCGGGCGTCGAGATCGAGCAGCAGCCGTCTGAATTTTGGCCGCCAGTCGTCGCCCGGATCGGGAAACATGTCCGTCACTGTTGCGTGCTCCGGGAAACAGCCTGAACCAAGAGAGTTGCCTTTCTAGCCGACCTAGGTTTGCCCGGCCAATCCCCGCTCAGCCAGCTTTAATGGACATATTGCTGGGGGCCAATGCAGCCGAACGGACAAGGTGAATGGCAATTGGGGGTAAATTTGGCCTAGGATTCGGGTTTGGAGAACACCATGGCAACCCCTGATGACGGTGCCGGCGACGTTCCGTTTTGGCGGCGCAAGTCATTGTCAGAAATGACAAATTCTGAATGGGAGAGCCTTTGCGACGGCTGCGGCAAATGCTGCCTCAACAAGCTTGAGGAGGAGGGCACCGATCGCACCTATTACACCAATGTCGCCTGCCGGCTGCTGGACGGGCAAAGCTGCCGCTGCAGCGACTACCCGAACCGGCTCGATTTAGTCGACGATTGCGTGCGGCTCACGCCGAGAAATTTGAAAAAAATCACCTGGCTGCCGCCGTCCTGCGCCTATGTGCTCTTGGGCGAGGGCAGGGACCTTTATTGGTGGCATCCGCTGGTCTCGGGCGATCCCGAGACGGTGCATACGGCCGGTGTTTCGGTGCGTGGCCGCATCGGCGCGAGTGAAGCGGACGTCCCCGATGAGGATCTCGAAGACCACATTGTGAGCTGGCCGCTGAAATTGCCGAAGGCGGCCACGCGAAGACGCTAAATCCGCTCACGCCTGCTCTGCGTCCACGGCGGTTGCATAAAGACGCCGCGCCAGCCAAGTGGTGCCATTCATCCCAAACACCGCAGCATGGCCAGCGAAATCGCACCCGAAGACGCACACAGCATCGCCCCCGACATCGGCAGCGATGCGCCGCCGCCGGCCGCGGAACGGGGTGCTGCCGCTACGGTTCGGCTCGATCACACCGCCGTCCGCGCCATCGTCGCGGGCATCATGCTGGCGATGTTTCTCTCAGCACTTGAGCAGACCATCGTCGCGCCTGCTCTGCCGGCGATCGGCAAGAGTCTCGGTGGCATCGACGATCTCTCCTGGGTGGTGACCTCATATCTTCTCGCCGCAACCGCGACGACGCCGCTGTTCGGGAAACTCTCCGACATTTACGGCCGCCGGACGATCCTGCTCACGGCGATCGGAATTTTCATCGCCGGCTCGGTCGTCTGCGCGCTGGCGCAAGACATCTGGATGCTGATCCTGGCGCGCGGGCTGCAAGGCATCGGCGGCGGCGGCCTGTTGCCGATCGCGCAAACTATCATTGCCGACCTGATCTCGCCGCGCGAACGCCCGATCGTGATGGGCCGCACCTCGGTCATGTTCATGAGCGCCAGCATTCTTGGGCCGCTGCTCGGCGGCTTGCTCACCGACCATCTTCATTGGTCGCTAATTTTCTGGATCAACCTTCCGCTCGGTGCGATTGCCTTTGTCATGACGGAGCGCGCGCTCCGTCAATTGCCGCGCCACGACCGCCCGCATCAGCTCGATGTGCTCGGTGCGCTCTTGATGGTCGCCGCGGCGCTGACATTGATGATGGCGCTGGCCTGGGGCGGCACGCATTACCCGTGGATCTCCTGGCAGATCCTTTTGCTGCTCGCGGCCTCCGGCGGTCTGTGGATGTTGTTTGCCGTGCGACTTCTGACGGCGCGGGAGCCGTTCATCCCGCTCGCCATATTGCGCGGCCGCGTCACCGCAACGATTACCTGCGCGGCCTTTTTCTCAATCGGCACAATCATCGGCATAACGATCTACATGCCGCTTTACTTCCAGACAGTGCTCAACTTCTCGGCAAGCCGGTCCGGCATGGCGCTCATCGCGTTCATGGGCGGCACGGTCTGCGGTTCGCAAATCGCCGCCCGACTGATGGTGCGGCTGACACACTATACGCGGGTGGCGATGGCGGGTCTGTTCGTGGCGATAGTGGCGCTTGTTGAGCTGGCCATCGACCCGGCAAGTCATTCGACAGGCGAAGTCGTCGGACTTCTTTTCGCGCTCGGTGCCGGCATCGGGCCGATGTATCCGATGAGCACGATCGTGATGCAGAACGCGGTCAAGCCGCACCAGATGGGCACTGCGACCGGAACGCTGAATTTCTTTCGTACGCTCGGCGGCGCCATCGTCGTTGCCGTGTTTGGCGCTATCGTACTCGGCGGAGGAACCGATGGTTCCGGCGTTGCGACCCTGGAGAAGATCGCGGCGGCGCACGGCGACATGGCGCCGGCGTTTCACTGGGTCTTCGTCACCGCCGCTGTTTTTCTGGCAATTTCTTTCGTCTGCCTGTTTGCGGTCGAAGAGCGTCCGCTTCACGGCCCGGTTCGCCTGTCGGAAGAGCCCGCGGAATAAAGTGTGCCGCGCCTTACGGCATCAGCGGCGACCCGAGCTTCCGCGCAGTCTCCACGATCCATGCACGATAGCGGACAAGCGGCGTGATGCCCGTGAGTCCGCCGCAGCCTGCGCTTAGATTTGGCCCGGTCGACCAGCTGACGACTCCGATCACCGCGAGATCGCCAATGGTCTCACGGAAAGCCGGCGAACCGGAATCGCCCGTGCATGCGCCAAGGCCCGCGCTTTCACCCTTGGTGCGCGGGTCATAAAGACGAACTTGCAGCGAACCGGGCTGGCCCGTGACCACGAGGCTTGCCGCGCGCACCTTGCCGTCGAGGCGGTCGGCGCCGCGTGTGGTGACGCCATAGCCGGCAACGATGAGCGTATCGCCGACCGCGACCGTCTCGGTTTCGCTGCCGATGCGGGCCGCGGGAATTCCCTGCGGCAGCGGCTGCGCAAGTTTGAGCAGCGCCACGTCCGCCGTTGCGAGATGCGCAAAAAGCCGCTTCAGATCGAATTGCGGATCGCGTTCGATAAGCGCGATGTCTTTGAGCACCGGCGCCTGTCCGGCCTCGCTTTCGGCGAATTTGTAATCGGCGCCCCCCTGCACGCAATGCGCAGCCGTGAGCAGGAGGTCGCGTGCAATCGCTGTGGCGGTACAGGCCGTGCCGTATGAACCGACGATCATGACGACCGAGCGGCCTGCGCCGTCGGCTGCAGGCGGCGCCCCGCCGACCATGGCAAATCCGGGCGCGAGGCAAAGGCCCGTCGCGGCCGCGGCCGAGAGCAATGCAATCGCAAGTGCGTGCGGCCGCTGCACCTGTTTCCGCCGGAACATCATCAGTCTCATCTCCCCGAAGCCTCAATAGCAGTGTTTTTGTTGGTTTGCGGCGGGTTTGCCCCAAATCAGCCGTTCAGGCCGGGTTCACTGCGGCCTGTTAGAAGGCCGCGATGGATTTCAGGGTCCGATTCGCCACAATTGCTCTCTTTGCGCTCGCTTTTGCGCCGGCTCCGCAGCGGGCGTACGCCGACGAGGCGCCCCGCCCGGCCGTTACCGGGACGCAGCATGTTTGCCTGGATCCAAAGGAGCGCCGGGCGGAAATCGAGTCCGGGAGGCTCGTCCGGATTGCCAGCGCCATGCGCGCGGCCCGGAGCCGGATGCCCGGCACGGTGATAGGGGCACGGCTATGCCGCGGTCCGGATGGCCTCGTCTATGTGCTGACAGTTCTGGCCCACGATGGCAGAGTGGCGCGGATAACCGTCGACGCCGTGAAAGGCACGCTGGTCGGCGAGCGCTGAGTGGAGCTTTTCGTTGCGCCTTCTTGTCGTCGAGGACGATCCCGATCTCAATCGGCAGCTTGCGACGGCGTTGACCGACGCCGGCTATGTCGTCGACCGTGCCTTCGATGGCGAGGAGGGCCACTACCTCGGCGAGAGCGAGCCCTACGACGCTGTTATTCTCGATATCGGCCTGCCCAAGATGGACGGTATTTCCGTGCTTGAAGCTTGGCGCCGTGCCGGCCGCGCCATGCCGGTGCTCATCCTTACCGCGCGCGACCGCTGGAGCGACAAGGTGCAGGGCTTTGACGCCGGCGCCGACGATTACGTCGCCAAGCCGTTTCACCTGGAAGAAGTGCTGGCGCGCGTGCGGGCGTTGTTGCGCCGTTCCGCTGGGCACGCCAAGAGCGAGTTCACCTGCGGCCCGGTTCGTCTCGATACCCGCACCGGCCGCGTCGCCGTCGATGGCAATCCGGTCAAGCTCACCTCGCACGAATACCGGCTATTGTCCTATCTCATGCACCATACCGGCCGCGTCGTGTCCCGCACCGAACTGGTCGAGCATCTCTACGACCAGGACTTCGATCGCGACTCCAACACAATCGAGGTCTTCGTCGGCCGCATCCGCAAAAAACTCGGCGTCGACGTCATCCAGACCGTGCGAGGCCTCGGCTATTTGCTGACGCCGCCCGATGCGCGCTAATTCACTCGCGGTCCGCCTGTTCCTGTGGGCCACGGTCTGGACGGTCGTCATTCTCATCATCACCGGGATCGCGCTCTCGACGCTTTATCGCCACGCGGTCGAGCGTGCTTTCGATCGTCGTCTCGACGTCTACCTGCGCACCTTGGTCGCTGACGTCGCTTCGCCCGAGGAAAGCAGCGACAAATTTCCGCAATCGATCGGCGAGCCGCTGTTCGAACTGCCGCTCTCGGGCTGGTACTGGCAGGTGACGCGGCTCGATAGCAAAGCGCCGGAAGTGCATTCGTCGCGGTCGCTGTGGGACAGCAGCCTGCCGCGCCTCGCGGACGACAAGTCGGCCGCCGCGGCCGAGTACCGGCAAGGTTACGCGCAGGGTCCCGAGGACCAGGATCTGCGCCTTGTCGAGCGCAATATCGATCTCGGCACCGATGGCCGCTATCTGATCGCGGTTGCCGGCGACGCATCTGAGATCGACGACGAAACGCATAGCTTCGATCGCGTGATCGTCATCACCTTTACGGCGCTCACAATGGCTTTGCTGCTGACGACGGCCTTGCAGGTCCGGTTTGGACTCGCACCGCTTACGCGCATTTCCGAAAGTCTCGCAGCCATCCGCTCCGGCCGCGCCGAACGGCTTGAAGGCGAGTTCCCCGTCGAAATTGCGTCACTGGCGCGCGAGACCAACGCGCTGATCGACGCCAATCGTGAAATCGTCGAGCGCGCGCGCACGCATGTCGGCAATCTCGCCCATGCGCTGAAAACGCCGCTGTCCGTCATCGTCAATGAGGCGGCGGCCCGCGGCAACGACCGGCTGGCGCATAAGGTGCTGGAACAGACCGACATCATGCGCGACCAGGTTGCGCGCCAGCTCGAGCGCGCGCGGCTTGCGACGCGTTCCACCGTGATCGGCACGCTGATCGACGTTCCTCCGGTTGTCACAGCGCTTGCCCGCACCATGGAAAAGCTCCATCGCGAGCGCGACATCGCGATCGATGTGGATGTGCATCAGAATGCGCGCTTCCGCGGCGAGCAGCAGGATCTCGAAGAGATGGTCGGCAATCTCGTCGATAACGGCTGCAAATGGGCGCAGTCGCGTGTCGCGATCGAGGTTTTGGCCGATCGTCCCGCTACCGACGGCGAGAAGGCGCGCGTGCGCATCATCGTCGACGACGACGGGCCGGGTCTCTCTCCGGCCGAGCGCGAACAGGTGGCGCAGCGTGGCCAGCGGCTCGACGAGACCAAGCCAGGCTCGGGCCTTGGCCTGTCGATTGTCGTCGAACTCGCGGGCCTCTACGGCGGCGTGCTCACGCTCGGCACCGCACCCATAGGCGGCTTGCGGGCCGAACTGGCGCTCCCGGGCGGCTGACGGCTACCCGACCCGCGGCGGCATATTGTCGAAGCGCCGGCGGGCAGGTGTGTCTCTCCGGAATTTTATGCCAAAATACGGCCAAGAGCGCGCCGGGGGCGCGACACGTGCGCGGCAAGCGCCGATGCAGGGAGGCTTGTTCATGACGTTATCTCGCCGCCGTTTGTTGGCCGCAGCCGGTTCGACAATTTGCGCAACTGCCGTTGGGGCGCCCTTCGTCGCGCGCGCACAGCAGGCGCAGTGGACTTACAAATATGCCAACAACCTGCCCGAGACGCATCCGATGAATGTTCGGGCGCGAGAAATGGCGGCGGCGATCAAGCAGGAGACGAACGGTCGTTTCGATCTGCAGATTTTCCCGTCGAGCCAATTGGGTTCCGACACCGATACGCTCAGCCAGATCCGCTCCGGTGGAGTCGAATTTTTCACGCTGTCGGGGCTCATTCTATCGACTCTCGTGCCCGCGGCTTCGATCAACGGCATGGGCTTTGCATTTCCGAATTACGATACCGTCTGGAAAACGATGGACGGCGCGCTCGGCGCTTATGTGCGGGCGCAAATCGCCAAAGCCAATCTCTTCGCCATGGAGAAAATCTGGGACAATGGTTTCCGGCAAACCACGACCTCGACAAAGCCGGTCCAGACACCAGCCGATTTCAGCGGCATGAAGCTTCGCGTGCCGCCGTCGCCGTTGTGGACGTCG
Source organism: uncultured Alphaproteobacteria bacterium (assembly GCA_963723335.1). Lineage (GTDB taxonomy): Bacteria > Pseudomonadota > Alphaproteobacteria > Rhizobiales > Xanthobacteraceae > BOG-931. The sequence goes on from CAVRQJ010000004.1 coordinate 77,815, forward strand.
ATGTTCAAGGCGTTCGATGCGTCGCCGGCTTCGATCAATTTCAATGAAGTCTATACGGCGCTGCAAACCAAGATCGTGGACGGCCAGGAAAACCCGCTTGCCATCATTTCGACCGCCAAGCTCTACGAAGTGCAGAAATACTGCTCGCTTACCAATCACATGTGGGACGGGTTCTGGTTCTTGGCAAATCAGCGCGCGTGGGAAGCTCTGCCCGACGACGTGCGCGCAATCGTCGCCAAGAATATCAATGCCGCGGGTTTGAAAGAGCGCGACGACGTCGCTCAGTTGAACGCGACGCTGCAGAAAGCCCTCGCCGGCAAAGGTCTCGTCTTCAACCAGACGGACGCTGCGCCATTCCGCGACAAGCTTCGCACCGCGGGTTTCTACACGGAATGGAAGGGCAAATACGGCGACGAGGCCTGGGGCATCCTCGAGCAATCCGTGGGCAAGCTCACGTGACGCCATGGTTGAGGCCGTGTCCCTTGCCGCGGCAAACGAGGCGCAGTCTCGCCGGCCTTTGAGTGGTCATTTCGAGACCGCGCTCGGCTCAGCCGTCGAACTGGCCGCTGCAATTCTGGTCGCGGCAGAGATCGCGATCCTGTTCGGCGGTGTCGTGTCGCGCTACGTCTTCAATCGGCCGCTGGTCTGGTCCGACGAACTGGCATCTACGCTGTTCCTTTGGCTGGCGATGGTCGGGGCGGTCATCGCTTTCCGCCGCGATGAGCACATGCGCATGACGGCTTGCGTCGGCGTGCTGTCGCCGCGGTCGCGTGCGATGCTCGATACTTTCGCGACGGGAGCCGCGCTTGCATTTCTCGTTCTGATCGCGTGGCCGGCTTACGAATACGCGCTCGACGAACTGCCGATCACGACGCCGGCATTGCAGATCACGGACGCCTGGCGTGCCGCTGCGCTGCCTGCCGGAATTGCACTGATGGCCATTTTCGCTGCGCTGCGGCTGGCCAAAGCGGGTTCGCCACGTTCGCTCATTGTGCCGCTCGGCGCCGTTGCAGCGCTCGTTGTGTTGTTCTGGCTTGGCGAGCCGCTCTTTCACAGGCTCGGCAATCTCAACCTGCTGATTTTCTTCGTCGGTGTCGTCGCGGCTGCCGTCCTCGCGGGCGTGCCGATCGCCTTTGCGTTCGGGTTGGCGGTATTAGGCTATCTGGCGCTGACGACGCGGACGCCGCTCATGGTGTTGGTGGGGCGCATGGACGAGGGCATGAGCCATCTCATTCTTCTCGCCGTACCGCTTTTTGTTTTTCTCGGCTATCTCATCGAGATGACCGGAATGGCGCGCGCCATGGTGACGTTCCTGGGCAATCTTTTGGGTCATGTGCGCGGCGGCCTGCACTATGTGCTCGTCGCCGCGATGTACCTCGTGTCGGGAATCTCCGGCGCCAAGGCTGCCGACATGGCGGCTGTCGCGCCGGTGCTGTTTCCCGAAATGAAGGCCCGCGGCGCAAAACCCGGAGATCTTGTCGCGCTCCTTGCGGCGACAGGCGCCCAGACCGAAACCATTCCGCCGAGTCTCGTTCTTATCACCATCGGATCGGTCACCGGCGTGTCGATCGCGGCGCTGTTCACGGGCGGTCTTTTGCCAGGGGTGGTGCTGGCGTTTCTTCTTTGCTTCGTGGTGCGCTGGCGCTACCGGCGTGAAGATCTTGGTCACGTTACGCGTGCGACGCGCGGCGAGATCGGCCGTAGCTTCCTGATTGCATTGCCGGCGATCGCGCTGCCGTTCCTGATCCGCGCCGCCGTGGTGGAAGGCGTCGCCACAGCGACCGAAGTCTCGACGCTTGGAATCCTTTATTCGGCGATCGCGGGACTCCTGATCTATCGCCGGTTCGACTGGGCTGCTCTCAAGCCGATGCTGGTGTCGACCGCGGCTTTGTCGGGCGCGATCCTGCTTATCATCGGCACTGCGACGGGCATGGCATGGGGGCTCACGCAATCGGGCTTTTCACGCTCACTTGCTGCCGCAATGACCGGATTGCCGGGCGGGACGGTGACGTTCATGGCCGCTTCGATCGCAGCCTTCGTCGTGCTCGGCTCCGTGCTGGAAGGTATTCCGGCCATCGTTCTGTTCGGGCCGCTATTGTTTCCCATCGCCAAAGCGGTCGGCATCCATGAGGTGCATTATGCGATGGTCGTGATCCTGGCGATGGGGATCGGGCTGTTCGCGCCGCCTTTCGGCGTCGGCTACTACGCCGCCTGTGCGATCGGCCGCGTCGATCCCGCCGAGGGGATGCGGCCGATTTGGGGATACATGCTGGCGCTTGTGATCGGCACCATCGTCGTGGCGGCCGTGCCGTGGATTTCGATCGGTTTTCTAAAATAACGCGAGTGCCGCAAAACTGCGCGAATGGCTAACTCCGTCCCCACAGCTCCTTCGACGCCAGTCGCGCGCCGTCGCTCAACGCCTGAAATTTTGCCCAGACGATCGACGGGTGCACTTCCTTCGAGCCGGCAAAGGTCGCGAAACCGCAGTCGGAGCCGGCGATGACGTTTTCGCGGCCGACGACGCCGGCATAGCGCACGATCCGCTCGGCGATCAGTTCGGGATGCTCGACGAGGATTGTCGAATGTGAGATTACGCCCGGTATCAGGATTTTGCCGTCCGGCAACTTGACGTCCTTCCACACCTTCCACTCGTGCTCGTGACGGGGATTGGCCGCCTCGAACGAATAGGCGCCGGCGCGGATCTTCAGAATGATATCGACGATGTCCTTGAGCTCCATGTCATGGATGCGCGGGCCCATATTGATGCCGTAGCAGGTGTGAAAGCGGATTTTTTCCGGCGGAATGTCGCGCAGCGCATGATTGAGCGCTTCGACCCGCAGCTCGGCCCATTTTCGGCAATCGGCGATGCTCGCCTCGGGATGGATGATGTAATAGGTCACGAGCCGCGGATCGTCGATCTGCACCAGAAATCCGGCGTCGACGATGGCTTTATATTCCTCGCGCATCGCATCGGCGATCGCGAAAATATATTCCTCGGTGGATTTATAGTAGGCGTTCTTCTGCCAGTCCTCGATATTCGACGGCGAAATCGCCGGCATGAAAACTTCTTCAGGCTTCACGCCGTTCAGCGCCGCCTTGAGATTGTCGATGTCGCGTTTGAGCTGGGCCTGGCCCTTGTAGGTGATCGGGCCGGTGCAGATCATGTGCGTATGGGTCGAAGCCGCATGTGTCTGCGCATAGAACTCGGGGAATGACAGGCCTTCGCGCGAGGTCGCCCACTGATTGCGCGGGCCGGACACGGTATCGACCTCGTAGCCGCCGAGCCGCTCGTTGATGTAGCTGACGAAACTCGGTTTGCCGTATTCGCCGTCGTCGATCACGTCGATTCCGAGTTCGCTCTGCTTGCGAACGATTTCGCCGACGGCGCCGTGCAACCGTTTTGCGCTGTCGGGTGTGTCGAACGCCTTCGGGCCAAGCTTTTGGACGAGGTCGAGCAGGTCGGAGGGACGCGGCAGGCTGCCGGCATGCGTCGTGAGAATCCGGTCGGTACTGTGTTTCATGATTTCACTTCAATCGAGGGTGACGTGGGCGGAGGTGATGACGTTCTTCCATCGCTGTACTTCCTGGCGGAAGTAATTGTCAGCCGCCTCTGGCGTGCCCCCGACGGGCTCGGCTGACAGGTCGGCGAGACGCTTCCGCACGTCGGGGTCGTGGAGCGCCTCATTGAAGCCGGCATTGATCTTGTTGACGACCGCATCGGGAGTTCCATGCGGCGCAACGATCCCATACCAGGCCGCGGAGTCGAAGCCTGGCAATGTCTCGGCGATTGCCGGTACGTCAGGCAGGCTTGCCATGCGCTTTGTCGAAGCGACGGCGATCAGTTTGAGCCGTCCGGCTTTGATGAGTTGCAGCGAGACGCCGAGATTGTCGAACATGCAATCGACGCTTCCGGCGACGAGATCGTTGAGAGCCGGCGCGGAGCCGCGATAGGGCACGTTTTGCAGCTTCACGTGCGCCAGCATCTGAAACAGTTCGGAGGTCAGATGCGATGTGGTGCCGTTGCCCTGCGTGGCATCCGTCACCTTGCCGGGGTTGGCTTGGGCGTAGGCGATGAAATCCTTGACGGTATTGGCCGTGATCTTGTCGGGATTGACGACCAGCGCATTCGGCACGCGGGCCATGACGACGATTCGCGCGAATTGCAGAGGGTCGAAATCGAGATGCGGGTAGAGGTTCTGGTTGATGACCAGCGGCGGCGGCGGCGCCGACAGCAAAGTGTAGCCATCGGGGTCGGATTTCGCGACGACCTCGGCGCCGATATTGCCGCCGGCGCCGGCGCGGTCTTCGACGACCACCGCCTGGCCCCACTTGCGTGACAGCCAGTCGGCGAAAATGCGGGGCATGACGTCCGCGGTGCCCCCCGCCGGAAAGGGGACCACGATCTTCACCGTTCGTGCCGGATAATCCTGCGCCCGCACACAAGGCGCGGCGAGTACGCCGGCGGCAAGCGCCAAAATCGCAAAATATTTTCTCGGCATTGACTTGCGCCTGTGACGGCATCCGCAGGATGGGACCGCGAAACTTAGCCAAAGCCCAGCGCTGCCGCCAGTGCGCGGCGGAGCGAATGTAGGCGCGGTCACGCGGCGTCCTTTCGGTCTTGGTTTTCCGACAGAGTTTCGCCCTATTGTCGCTTTCTGGTCAGCCGTGTTTGGACCTTCGAGGGCGGCATGTCGGTGAACAGGTTTGTCGCTGCGGCATTGGTGGCGGCCAACGTGGCTGCTTGTTCCGCCAATTCCGGCCCTAAGGAGGTCGGCGGAACCGCTGCCGGTGCCGTGGCCGGCGGACTGATCGGCAACGCAATTGGGGGCAGCGCGGGTAACCGTCTCGCCGGAACGGTTCTTGGTGCGGCCATCGGCGGATTTGTCGGCAACCGCATCGGTGCTTCTCTCGATGACGAAGACCGGCGGCGCGCCTATGCGGCGCAGATGCAGGCGCTGGAAACCGGTCCATCGGGCGCGCCGGTGGCGTGGCGCAATCCGGATTCCGGGCGCTACGGCAATATCGTTCCCGGTCCCGCTTATGCGGAAAACGGCGTCACGTGCCGGCAATACACCAACACTATTTTCATCGATGGTGCCCCTCAGACTGAACGCGGCACGGCTTGCCGAAATCCCAATGGTGCCTGGACGGCGATGAACTGATCTCACCTGCCGCAGTTGCGGCATTGTCCTTGCGAAAAATTGCCGTTTGATCTTCTATCGGTCGTGCGGGAGCGGCTCTTTTTTGGAGAATGAAAATGCGTGCAGCGCATTTGACACTTGCGGTGGCGTTGCTGGTGAGCGTGGCGGGTTGCGGCAAGGGCCCGCAGGGTGATGCCGGTGCGCCCGGTCCCCAAGGTCCGAAAGGCGATGCCGGGCCGGTCGGTCCGGTGGGTCCCCCGGGGCCAGCCGGCGCCGAAGGTGCGAAGGGCGATGCGGGCCCGCCAAGCCCGAGCGTCCGGGTCGTCAAGTCGGATTGCCTCTCGGGGTGCACTATTCAGTGTCAGGACAATGAGGTTTTGGTCACGGCCTATTGCGGGCCGACCCGAAATCCCGCGCAATTCCTCGGCGAAAAAGGCGCTTCCTGCGGTCCGGCAGCCAGTCCTGCCAATGCTCCGCTGGTCGCGGTCTGCGTCGGCTCGCCGCAATAGAGCCCAATCCGCCGGCAATCGCTGCGGAGCGACGGCCGCGGCTGTTATTTTGCCTAACTCGCGCTGGGCGCGAAGGCGGTAAGGCTTTGCCTGACGCCCCACCGCCGACCCGATTATCACATTGAATTCGTGATGTTTTGCGTAACCCCTTCTTAAGCGCCGCCCGCTTAAAACGTTAACGGCAAGGGTCGGCAGCCAAGACCTACAAGGCCTATAAAACGGTTCATCCATGACGAGCGATGGTCAATCCATCGTACGGCTACGTGATTATCTCCGGAAGCTCAGGCCGGAGGCGCGGTTGCTGCTTGTCCAGGAGTTCGAGCGCGGCCTGCTGCGCGGCGACGAGGGCGGCGGCAATGAACTGGTGCTTCAGGAATTGCGCCGCGCCATCCGTGCCGAGGCCCAGCCGACCCCCCGCATTGGAGACACGGCGAGGCTGTTCTTCACGCCATTTGAGCCCTTCCTGATCGACGCCCGGGCCGACCACAAGCGCATCGGGCGCATCGCACGCGTATCGCTCGAGCCGATCTGGAACTGGATCAGCCGAGACCTCATACCCTCCGAGGCAAAGGCGCTGGGTGACGACATCAATCGTGCTCTGCTCGCCGGCGACCGGACCAAGGTCGATCAACTGGTCCGCGCCCTGCACGAGCGTGCGAGCCTGCGCATGACGGAAGCCGTTGCCGGATTTGAATTGGATGAAAGAGCGCGCCGGCGTATTGCCGTTCAAGTTGGCACGCCGCGCGCGGTCGAGGATTTGAACACGATCATCGCCGTGCTTGCACTGCGTGACGTGCTTACCGATCTGTCGCGGCGGCTGTCGCCGCATATCCGCAACTTTGATCGTGACCATATCGAGCCGGTGAAGGTCATCCTCGATGCGGTGGCCGAGCAGTTTACGTCGGACTCGGCTGGAAAGCGCAAGCCGGATTTCTTCCTCTATGCGCTCATCCTGCTGATGACGCGGCTCGCGGCGCCGTGGCAGCTCATCCGCATCGCCGTACGCGCCGCGGAAAGCGACGATACCGCCCGTATCGCCGAAACGCCTTATGCAATCGCAGTCACAATCGTGCTTGGCGAGACCGAAAGCATGGTCGGGGAGCTTCGCGCGGAACTCAAGGCCAGAAAGCCGGTCGTGTCGATACTCAAGGCCATCCATGACGCGGCGCGCGACTTGCGTTCGGAAATGGATCTTTCGGTCGAACTCGGCATGGAGCCGTCAGCTGGCAGCGATCCGCGCCGATGTTTCGGGCATGCTGAAATCGGAAATCGAGACGACGCCCGGCTTCGTCAGGCGTCTGCTCCGGCCGCGCGCGCAAAAAGAAATCGCGCCAGGTTCAATGCTGGACTCCATCGATGTAGCCGAAGCCGAGATGAGGGTCGAGTTCGTCGGCGCTTGCCGCCACTATGCCAGCGAGCTCGCAATCAACGAAGCGACGATGCGCGCACATTCGGAGCTGTCGCTCTATCTGGAGACCAGCACCAAGGTCCTGCTCGATTCGCTGCGGCAGGCGGGCGATTCCGACCGGCCGTTCAAGCAATCGCAGATGGACGCGGCGATTCGCTTTTGCAAGGTCGTGTTCGGCGCCGAATATGCGGGCCTTCTTGCCAAGGCGGCCGAGGTTGCGGTGGTGCAGGCGGGAACGGCCGAGCGCAAGTCGCTTCGGGCCTAGTGCATTGCATACGTTCCCTCTGGCGCAAGTCTTCTCTGGCCCAAGTCCTCCTTGGCTCACGCCGCAAAGGCGTTCCGCGAGTGCGAAATTGCCGCGCCGGCGTTCCCATTGCAGCCGCATTCACCCCGTGTTGTAAACGCTGGCGCCTGATATGACGCTCTGAATCATGATGCTTTGGATCATTTTCGCGGTAATGACCGCTGCGGCGGTTCTCGCGGTGCTGTGGCCGCTCGGTCGCAGGCCGTCGGCCGCGCGTGGCGGCAGCGATCGGCTCGTCTATCAGGATCAACTGCAGGAAATCGACCGGGATCGCGATTCCGGCATGATCGGTGCGGCGGAGGCGGAATCGGCACGGGTCGAAATATCGCGCCGGCTCCTCGCCGCGGCAGATGCCGAGTCGCAGCCGGCGGTCGCTGCACCGGCTGTGCGCCGGCCGATCTGGTATCGCCGTATCGCGGCGATCGTTGCTATCGTCGTCGTACCCGCGGTTGCGCTGGGCTTTTATTTGAAACTCGGTTCGCCGGACGTGCCCGAGCAGTCCGCATTTGCCCGGGTCGAGACGCCACAGGGCGGTCAATCGATCGCCAGTCTTGTCGGCCAGGTCGAGGCGCATCTTGCCAGTAATCCGAACGATGGCACGGGCTGGGAGGTGATCGCTCCGGTCTATTTGCGGCTCGGCCGTTTCGATGATGCAGTGATGGCGCGGCGCAAGGCGATAACTCTCAACGGCGACAGTGCGGTTCGCGAATCCGATCTTGGCGAGGCGCTCGTTGCCGCGGCGAATGGCGTCGTCACCGATGAAGCAAAGCAGACGTTCCAGCACGCCGTCGCCGACGATCAGCACGACGCGAAGGCGCGCTATTTCCTCGGCGTTGCCGATGAACAGGACGGCGACCGGCAAGCTGCCGCCGCGAAATGGCGCGCGCTCCTTGATGAGGGGCCGCCGAACGCACCTTGGAAAAGTTTCGTGCGCGCGGCGCTGGCGCGTGTGAACGGCGAGCCGATAGCAACCAACAGCGCCGGTCCGAGCGCCGGCGATATTGCGGCCGCCGAAAACACCAATGACACCCAGCGCACCGACATGATCCGTGGCATGGTGCAGCGGCTTGCCGATCGGCTGCATGGTGACGGCAAAGACGTTGACGGCTGGCTGCGCCTGGTTCGCGCCTATGTCGTGCTTGGCGACCGCGACAAGGCCAAAGATGCAGCCGGCGACGCGCGGCGCGCGCTTGCGGATCGTCCGGATGATATCAAGCGTATAGACGATCTCGTCAAAGGTTTGGGTCTCGAGGGCTGATGCGCATGATGCGGCGGAGACTGCGATAATGACTCGCAAGCAGCGGCGCCTGGTTTTGATCGGAGGCGGCCTGGGCGTATTGGCCGTCGCGGTTGCGCTGATGCTCAATGCATTTCGCAACTCCATCGTGTTTTTTAATTCGCCGAGCGATGTCGCGGAGAAACACGTTTCACCCGGCACCCGTATCCGCCTTGGCGGCATGGTGAAAGACGGCAGCGTGGTCCGTGGCAACAATCTTGCCGTGCGCTTTCAAGTCACCGACGGCAAGAGCGAAATTCCCGTAGCCTATCAGGGCGTGCTGCCCGACCTGTTTCGGGAAGGGCAGGGTGTCGTTGCCGAAGGCACGATCGACGATGCGGGCGTATTCGACGCCGACACGATCCTCGCCAAGCATGACGAGACCTATATGCCGAAGGAAGTCGCCGACGCGTTGAAGAAGTCGGGGCACTGGAAGGACGATTACGCACAGCGCGCCGCGATGCCGGTCGGCGGAGGCAGCAAGTGATCCCCGAACTCGGCCATTACGCTTTGATGCTTGCGCTCGGTTTGGCGCTGATCCAGGGCACGATGCCGATCGTCGGCACGCGCACCGGCGACCTCGCGCTCATGAGCATCGCCGCACCCGCGGCGCTGGCGCAATTCGCCTTTGTCGCGATGGCGTTTGGCGCGCTCGCCATCAGCTACGTCACTTCGGACTTCTCGGTTTTCAACGTTTACGAGAACTCGAATTCGCAAATGCCGCTGATCTATCGGCTCACCAGCATCTGGGGGAACCACGAGGGTTCCATGATGCTGTGGGTCTCGATCCTGGCCTTCTTCGGCGCGCTGGTCGCCGCATTCGGAAACAATCTGCCGGCTGTGCTCAAAGCCAATGCGCTTGCCGTTCAGGCGTGGATCGCCGCGGCTTTCGAACTCTTCATTCTCATGACATCGAATCCGTTCGTGCGCATTCCCAATGCGCCGTTCGAAGGCCGCGATCTCAATCCGATCTTGCAGGATCCCGGTCTCGCCTTTCATCCGCCCATGCTCTATCTCGGCTATGTCGGCTTCTCGATTGCATTTTCCTTCGCGATCGCCGCTTTGCTTGAGGGCCGCATCGATGCGGCATGGGCGCGCTGGGTGCGGCCCTGGGTCCTCGGCGCCTGGATGTGCCTGACGCTCGGCATCGCCGGCGGTTCCTACTGGGCCTATTACGAACTCGGCTGGGGCGGGTTTTGGTTCTGGGATCCGGTTGAGAACGCCTCGCTGATGCCCTGGCTCGCCGGCACCGCGCTGTTGCATTCCGCGGTGGTGATGGAAAAGCGCGGCGCGCTCAAGGTTTGGACCATTCTGCTGGCGATTCTTGCTTTTTCGCTGTCGCTGATCGGCACCTTCCTGGTGCGTTCGGGCGTGCTGACGTCGGTCCACGCCTTCGCGACCGATCCGACGCGCGGAATCTTCATTCTCGGTATTCTTGTCGTCTTCATCGGCGGCGCGCTGGCGCTGTTTGCATGGCGCGCGCCGCTCCTCAAGCAAGGCGGTCTGTTCGCGCCGATCTCGCGTGAAGGCGCGCTCGTCTTCAATAATCTGTTTTTGACGACGGCCTGCGCCACGGTGTTCACCGGAACGCTTTATCCGCTCGCGCTTGAGGCGCTGACCGGCGACAAGATTTCCGTCGGGCCGCCGTTCTTCAATTCGACCTTCGGGCCGTTGTTCATTCCGCTGATGATGGCGATGCCGTTCGGCCCGCTGATGGGCTGGAAACGCGGCGACTTGCTCGGCGCGGCGCAACGCCTGTTGGCCGCCGCGATGCTCGCGGCGGTGGCGATCGCCGCGGCATTGGCGCTCGAACGGGGCGGCCCGGTGCTGGCACCCTTTGGCGTCGGCATCGCAATTTTCGTCATGGCGGGAGCGCTAACCGACGTTGCCGAACGCACGATGATCATGCGCGTGCCGTTCCGGGCGGCCCTGCGGCGCGCGATCGGCTTGCCGCGCTCGGCCTGGGGCACGGCATTCGCGCATTTCGGCATTGGCATGACGCTGCTCGGCATTGTCGGCGTGACGGCCTGGGGCAGCGAGCGGATCGCCGAGATCAGAACCGGCGACAGCCTTGACATTGCGCATTACCGGCTCACCTTCGAAGGCATCTTCAGCCGAACCGGGCCGAATTACCACGACGTGGTCGGCCGCTTCGCCGTGCGCCGCACGAACGGCGAATTGATCGGCACAATGGAGCCGAGCCGGCGGACCTTCCCGTCGCGCAACATGGCGACCACTGAAGCTGCGCTGATGTCGCGCGGCTTCAGCCAGCTTTATGTTTCGCTGGGCGATCCAACCCAGAGCGGCGCCATCCCGGTACGGCTTTTCTATAAACCGCAGGTGTTGCTGATCTGGCTTGGCGCGGGAGTCATGTTCCTCGGCGGCGGTCTGTCGCTGTCCGATCGGCGATTGCGCGTCGGCGCGCCTCGGCCCGCCAGGGCCAGGGCGGCGCTGCAACCGGCGGAGTGATCGCCATGAGATATTGGCGCACGCTCGCACTCCTGATCGCGCTTCTTTGGTCATCGCCGCTTTGGGCCGTGCAGCCGGACGAGATGCTGCCGGATCCTGCGCTTGAGGCGCGCGCGCGCATGCTGTCCAGGGAATTGCGCTGCATGGTGTGTCAGAACGAATCGATCGACGATTCGGACGCGCCGCTCGCGCACGATTTGCGGGTTCTGGTGCGCGAACGGATCAAATCCGGCGACAGCGACGCCCAGGTTTTCGACTTCCTCGTCGCCCGTTATGGCGAATTCGTGCTGCTCCGGCCGCGGTTGTCGTGGCACACCGCAGTGCTTTGGGGCTTACCGCCGGCTGTGCTGTTTGGCGGGATCATCGTGCTGGTTCTCGTAGCGCGGCGGCGCACAGCGGCGCCGGTACCGGGCGAGCCTGCGGATCTATCGCCGGCCGAAGAAAGTCGTGTTGCCGCGCTCATGCGCGGCGAAAGCCCGGGTGAATCCAGGCCGTAAGTCGCAATTTATGCGGCTTCTCCTCCTCGGTCATCGCTTTAAGATATTGATTCATATGTCTAAATTAGATCGACGAAACATTACAAAATTTTAATCCCGCCGACAGAGCCCGGTAAGGCTTGCGGCACCATCCTTAAGCGCAAAGATGACCCGTGGTGACACGGTTCAATCGATTTGGAGACGAGTAATGCAAGCCAGTACCCGGCCGTCGGGCATTTTATCCGCGCGGCGCTTCGCTCTTTTGGCGACAACCATTGCCGGACTTGGCGCAGCGGCTTTGTTCGCAGCGCCCGATATGGTCGCAGAGACGCATCCGTTCTCGAGTTCCTGCGCAAGCGCAGAATTTGACCGAGAAGGTTCAGCAACTGCCGCAACGGCCGGTAGGTTTTGCCGACATCGTCGAGAGGGTGAAGCCCGCGGTGATGTCGGTGCGCGTGAAGATCGATCGGCCTGCCGATGCGAGTTCCGGTGGCGAGGACGATTTGCCTTTCCCGCCCGGTTCACCGTTCGAAAGGTTCTTCAAGCGCTTCGGCATGCCCAATGCGCCGAATGGCCCGCAAGGCCATGAGATCGTGACCGGCCAGGGCTCCGGGTTTTTCATTTCCCGCGACGGCTACGCGGTAACCAACAATCACGTCGTGCAGAATGCCGAGAACGTCCAGGTCACCACCGACGACGGCAAGACCTACAGCGCGAAGGTGATCGGTACCGACTCACGATCCGATCTGGCGCTGATCAAGATCGATGGCAATGATTTTCCGTTCGTGAAACTTGCGGATAGTTCGCCGCGCGTTGGCGACTGGGTGATTGCGGTCGGCAATCCGTTTGGTCTCGGCGGCACCGTTACCGCCGGCATCGTCTCGGCTCGCGGCCGCGATATAGGCGCCGGCCCCTATGACGATTTCATCCAGATCGACGCACCGGTGAACAAGGGCAATTCCGGCGGTCCGACATTCGACGTCGACGGCAATGTCATTGGCGTGAATACCGCGATCTTCTCGCCGTCGGGAGGTTCGGTCGGCATCGCTTTTGCCATTCCCGCCGATACGGTGAAGAGCGTCGTCGCACAGCTTCGCGACAAGGGCGTCGTCACGCGTGGCTGGATTGGTGTGCAAATCCAGTCGATCACCCCTGACCTCGCCGACAGCATGGGTCTTAAGCAGGCAACCGGTGCGCTGGTTTCCGAACCGCAGAAGGATAGCCCGGCAGCCAAGGCCGGCATCCAGAGCGGTGACGTCATTACCGCGGTCGATGACGCACCGATCCACGATGCGCGCGAACTCGCGCGTAAAATCGGCACGATGGCGCCCGGGACAAGCGTCAAGCTCGCCATGCTTCGCCAAGGCCAGGACAAAACGGTGACGCTGACCCTCGGCACCTTGCCGGCGGAGAAGCAAGCCTCGAAAGACACCAATCAGCGCGAGGTTCCCGACAGCGACATGCCGAAGCTTGGCCTGTCGCTGGCGCCGGGCAGCAAGGTTTCGGGCGCGGATGGCAACGGCGTTGTGGTGACGGCGGTCGCGCAGGGCGGCGTTGCCGCCGAGCATGGCTTCCAGGTTGGTGACGTAATTCTCGAAGTGGGCGGCAGCCCGGTGGCGACGCCGGCCGACGTTCGCAAGAGCCTCGCCGATGCGCGTACGGCGGGCAAGCATACGGTTCTGTTTCGGGTGAAGTCGGGCGATGGCACGAAATTCGTAGCGCTACCGCTCGGTAACGCCTGAGGAAAAGGGGCGATCCGCCGGCATCCGTCGCCCCCGCTGGCGGGGCGTACCCTGGGGACGGGTCGTAAGATCCGTCCCCGCCGATACCAACTCTGCCTCCCGGCATCCGTCGCCCCCGCCGGGGTGGAGTAGGTAGGAGGGGGTGGCGGGCATCCTGCTCGCCACCCCCTCACTATTATGCAGGCCGGGCAACGATGTATCATCCGGCGCCGGGCGGTCCGCCCGAGATTTGGGTGCGGCGATAAAACATGCGTCTTCTCATCATCGAGGACGACCGCGACGCGGCCGATTATCTGGTCAAGGCGTTTCGCGAAGTCGGTCACATTGCCGATCAGTCGGGCGACGGCGAGGAAGGCCTCCAGCTCGCGCTCGACGGCGAATACGACGTACTCATCGTCGATCGCATGTTGCCGAAACGCGACGGGCTTTCCGTTATCGGCGCGTTGCGCGGCAAGTCGGTCGAAACGCCGGTCCTGATCCTGTCGGCGCTCGGCCAGGTCGATGACCGGGTCAAAGGCCTGCGCACCGGCGGCGACGATTATCTGGCGAAGCCCTATGCGTTCTCCGAGCTTCTGGCGCGTGTCGAAGTGCTGGCGCGCCGGCGCGGCAGCCGCGGCGAGGAAACCGTGTACCGCGTGGCCGATCTTGAACTCAATCGTCTGTCGCATGAAGTCAGCCGCGGCGGGCAGGAGATTCAGTTGCAGCCGCGGGAATTCCGGCTGCTCGAATATTTGATGCGGCATGCCGGCCAGGTCGTGACGCGCACCATGCTCCTGGAAAACGTGTGGGATTATCATTTCGATCCGCAGACCAATGTGATCGACGTGCACATTTCGCGGCTGCGTTCCAAGATCGACAAGGGGTTCGCTCAGCCTCTGCTGCACACCGTGCGCGGAGCGGGCTACATGATCCGCGACGGCGCGCGGTAACGCGCAAAATAGATCGCGCTGACGACCGGGAGAGTCGCCATCATGACGTCAAACAATGCGGCGCCCTTTATTGCGGCTCGTGACTTCCTGCTGAGTCATCGCGAAGACTACGCGCCCGCCTACAGCGAATTCCGCTGGCCCAAGCTCGATCGCTTCAACTGGGCGCTCGATTATTTCGACGTCATGGCGCGCGACAATGCGAATCCGGCGCTTTGGCTTGTCGACGACGACGGCGGAGAGATCAAGCTCTCGTTTGCTGCATTGAGCGAGAGATCGAACCAGATCGCCAATGCGCTGCGCGGCCTTGGCGTGAAACGCGGCGACCGCATCCTCGTCATGCTCGGCAATGTCGTTCCGCTCTGGGAATGCATGCTGGCGTCCATGAAGCTCGGCGCCGTCATCGTGCCGGCAACGACGCTTTTGACGCGCAACGATCTCAACGACCGTTTCGCGCGCGGCCGCGTCCGTCACGTGATCGCCAGCGCCGATGCCGCGGCCAAATTCGCCGATCTGCCCGGCGATTACACGCGCATTGTCGTCGGCAAGGACATGCCCGGATGGGTTTCGTTCGAGGACGGCTACAAGGGATCCGCCGAATTCAAGCCCGACGGCGAAACGCACGCGGACGATCCGCTTTTGCTTTATTTCACGTCAGGCACGACGGCGACGCCAAAGCTCGTCCTGCACAGCCATCAGAGCTATCCGGTCGGCCATCTCTCGACGATGTATTGGCTCGGCTTAAAGCCCGGGGATTTGCATCTCAATATCTCATCGCCCGGCTGGGCAAAGCACGCCTGGAGTTGTTTCTTTTCGCCGTGGAACGCGCAAGCCGCGGTCTTCATCGTCAACCAGCGCCGCTTCAATGCGCGCGCCCTGCTCGACACGATCGCGCGCTGCGGGGTGACGACGTTCTGTGCGCCGCCGACGGTGTGGCGGATGCTGATCCAGGAGGATTTGGCGGCCTGGAAAGTCAGCATGCGCGAACTGATCGGCGCCGGTGAGCCGCTCAATCCGGAGGTGATCGAGCGGGTCAAGGCGGCCTGGGGCATCACCATCCGCGATGGCTACGGCCAGACCGAAACCACGGCCTTGGTCGGCAACAGCCCCGGACAGAAGGTCAAGGCCGGCTCGATGGGCCGGCCGCTTCCTGGTTATCGTGTTGCGCTGCTCGATGGCGAAGGCGCGGCGGTCAAGGAGGGCGAAATCTGCCTCACGCTCGAACCGCGGCCGACCGGATTGATGCAAGGCTATCAAGGCGACGACGGCAGCGTTCATGCCCATCGCGGCGCGGTCTATCGCAGCGGCGACGTCGCCTCGGTCGATGATGACGGCTACCTGACCTATGTCGGACGAGCCGACGACGTCTTCAAAGCGTCAGACTACCGGATCAGCCCGTTCGAACTCGAGAGCGTGCTGATCGAGCATCCCGCCGTCGCCGAGGCCGCGGTCGTGCCGTCGCCCGACCCATTGCGGCTTGCCGTGCCCAAGGCGTTCCTGGCCTTGGCGCCCGGCCACACCGCCGATCGCGACACCGCTCTGTCGATCTTCCGCCATTGCCGGACCGCGCTGGCGCCGTTCAAGCGGGTGCGCCGGCTCGAATTTGCCGATTTGCCCAAGACGATTTCCGGAAAAATCCGCCGCGTCGAGTTGCGGCGCGCGGAAGCCGCCAACCAGCAGGGCGGCAAGCGGGCGCCGCTTGAATTCTGGGAAGAAGATTTCTCCGAGACCGAGATGAGATAACGTGACGGCACTCGGAAAACTCCTTCGCACCACCGTATTCAAGCTGACGCTTGTCTATCTTGCGATCTTCGTGCTGTTCGCGGCGTCGCTCCTGGCCTATTTCGCGCTCAACACGCGAAGGCTTATTACCGAGCAGATCACGACAACCGTCGACGGCGAGATCAGCGGGCTAACCGAACAATACGCGCAAGGCGGCATCAGGCGTCTGGTCATCGTCGTCGATTTGCGGTCGCGGCGTCCGGGATCGAGCCTTTATCTGGTGACGACGCCGACCGGGGAGGGGCTAGCTGGCAATGTCGGCTCGCTTGAGCCTGGCGTCCTCGACAATCCCGGGTGGCTTGAAACGAATTATCGCCGTCTCGAAGCGCCGGAAGGCAGCAACCACCGTGCTTTGGTGCGTGTGGTGCAACTTCCCGGGGGATTCCATCTTCTGGTTGGCCGCGACCTTGAGGAACGCGAGCGCCTATTCGGCATTATTGCCAATGCCGGACAGTGGTCGCTGGCGCTCGTCATCGTGCTTGGGCTGTTTGGCGGATTCTTTGTCAGCCGGCGGGTGCTCAAACGTATCGACGCCATGACAGATACCGCGCAAACCATCATGAGCGGCGATCTCGCCGGCCGGCTGCCGGTCGCGGGAACCGGCGACGAACTCGACCGCCTCGCCGAGCATCTCAACGCCATGCTGGAGCGTATCGAGGCGCTGATGCGCGGCTTGAAAGAGGTCTCTGACAATATCGCGCATGATCTCAAGACGCCGCTGACGCGGCTGCGCAATCGCTGCGAACAGGCACTGCGCAGCCCGACGGGCGATACCGGTTATCGGTCCGCGCTGGAATCGACCATCGCTGAATCCGACGATCTTATTCGCACCTTCGACGCACTCTTGATGATCGCGCGTGCCGAATCCGGACACGCGCGCGACAACATGACTGAATTCGACGCCGCTGAAATCGTGCGCGACGTCGGCGAATTGTATGAGCCGGTGGCGGACGAGAAGGGGATAGCGCTCACCGTCGATGCGACGGCTGCCGCGCCGGTGCGCGGCAATCGTGAACTGGTGAGTCAGGCGCTGGCCAACCTCGTCGACAATGCCATCAAATATGCCGGACCCAGCAGCCAGGCGAACGGCGAGCCCGCGCAGATCGTCCTCACGGCCGAAAATGACGGCGACCGTATTGCGATCAGCGTGGCGGATCGCGGGCCGGGCATTGCCGAAGCCGATCGCGGCCGCGTTGTGGATCGTTTCGTGCGGCTTGAGCAGAGCCGGTCGGAACCGGGTTCGGGGCTCGGACTGAGCCTCGCCTCGGCCGTCGCCCGGTTACATGGCGGCGAATTGAAGTTCGAAGACAACCATCCCGGCCTGCGGAGTACCATTACGCTGCCGCGCGCGGGGCCGGTGGTCGCGCCGGTGCCGGGATGAAACGGCCTGCGGCCAAAAAACCAACCGCGAAATCAACCACGAAGCCAGCCAGGAGGCCGCCCAAGAGGCCACCCACGAGGCCGAACAAGGTGCCGGTTGTTAAGCGCCCAAAGCAGGAACCCACCCAACAGTCACTGATGCGCCGCCTCACCGGCATGTTGCCGGCGCCATCGGAAGAGGCCCGCACACGCGTACGAGCGTGGCTTGCGGGCATCAAGGCGCAAGGCACCGGGAAAACCCTCGCCGCACTGGAGCGGGGCCATCCGCAACTCGGGCGCGTTCTTGGCGGTATTGCCGGGGCTGCGCCTTATCTTTGGGATCTGGTGCAGGCAGACGCGGCGCGCTTGATCCGCTTGCTCGACGGCGATCCGGATGCCGCTCTCGCCTCGTTGCTTGCGCACAGCGAGGGTGCAGCCGCCGCGGCACGGACGCAGGCGGAGGTCATACGCATTCTTCGCGGCATGAAGGCGGAGGCGGCGCTTCTCGTGGCGCTGGCCGATATCGGAGGTGTCTGGCCGGTGGTCCGTGTCACCGAAGCGCTGACGGACGTGGCCGAAACCGCGCTCGCCGCCGCCGTGCACTACGTCCTTGGCGTTGCTGCCAAACGGAAGCAGCTTGTGTCTCGCAACCCCAAAAATGTCGAAGCGGCGTCCGGCTATATCGTGCTGGCAATGGGAAAATTGGGCGCGCACGAGCTCAATTTTTCAAGCGACATCGATCTCATGGTGTTTTTCGATGCGAGCGCCGCGAAGCTTGTGCGCGGCGTCGAGCCCGCGCCGTTCTATGTCGGCCTGACCCGCGATCTGGTGAAGATTTTGCAAGAGCGCACGCCGGACGGTTATGTCTTTCGTGTCGATCTTCGGCTGCGTCCCGATCCGTCTTCAACACAGATCGCGATTTCGACCGAAGCGGCGCTGGACTATTACAAATCCCGCGGCCAGAGCTGGGAACGCGCGGCGCTGATCAAGGCGCGCGCCTGCGCCGGCGATAGCGCGGCCGGCGAGAAGTTCCTGCGCGATCTGTCGCCGTTTATTTGGCGAAAATATCTGGACTACGCGACGGTCGCTCACGTCCACGAGATGAAGCAGCAGATCCATGCCTATCGCGGGCACGGTGAGATTGCGGTCGAGGGCCATAATATCAAGCTCGGCCGCGGCGGCATCCGAGAAATCGAATTCTTTGTGCAGACCCAGCAATTGATCGCCGGCGGCCGGCACGATGAACTCCGCGGCCGCGGCACGGTGGCGACGCTTGCCGTGCTCGCCGCCGGCGGCTGGATCAACGCCGCGGCACGGGACGAACTCACGGCAGCTTATGAATTCCTGCGCCGCGTCGAGCATCGCCTGCAAATGATGGCCGACGAGCAGACACACACGCTGCCCGCCGAAGCCGAGGCGCTCGATGTCTTCGCGCGCTTCCTCGGCTTCAATAGCCGCGATGACTTCGCTGAGGCGCTTGTGGCCCAATTGCGCAAGGTTGAGCGGCACTATGTCAGGCTCTTTGAGCGCTCGCCCGATCTGCTTGCACAGCAGCAGAATCTCGCGTTCGGCACCGGCGAAGGCGAAGGGGAGACGCTCGACAGGCTCGCGGGGATGGGCTTTCGGCAGCCGCAGGAAATCGCGGGTGCGGTGGGTAAATGGCACGCGGGCCTCTATCGGGCGCTGCGCGGCGAGCAGGCTCGCGCCAATCTGATCGAGCTTGTGCCGGTGATCGTCGATCAATTCGCGCGCGCGGAAGATCCCGATGCGGGTTTTGCGGCGTTCGACCGCTTCCTTGCCGGATTGCGCGCCGGAGGGCGATTTTTCTCGCTGTTGCGGCAGAATCCCGAACTGATCCGCTTTGTCGCACTGATACTTGGCGCCGCGCCGCGCCTTGCCGACATTCTTGCGCAGAATCCGCATTTCATCGATCCGTTGATCGATCCGAGCTTTTTCGGCTCGCTACCGGACGAGAAACGCCTCGAAGCGGAACTTGCGCGCGCGATCAATGAGACCCGAGGCCACGAGGCCGTTCTCGATGCCATCCGCTTGTTCGGGCAGGAGCATATGTTTCTCATCGGCGCCCGGATTCTATCGGGCTCCGTGTCCGCGGAGCAGGCGGGCGAGATCTTCGCCCGGCTTGCCGACGTGTTGCTGCGCGCCGTCCACAAAAGGGCGGAGGCCGATTTTGCGGCTACGCACGGCCGCATCCGCGGCGCCGAGAGTGCGATTGTGGCGCTGGGCCGGCTCGGTGCGCGGGAAATGACGGCGAGTTCCGATCTCGATCTCATCGTGATCTATGATTTCGACCAGAAGCACCCGAATTCGGGCGGCAAGCGGCCGCTTTACGGCGCTCAATATTTTGCGCGCTTCACCCAGCGCCTGATCAGCGCGCTCACGGTACAAACAAATTACGGCGTGCTGTACCGCGTCGATATGCGTTTGCGGCCGTCCGGCCGGGCGGGGCCGGTTGCTACGCAAATCAAAGGCTTCGCCGACTATCAGGATCGCGAGGCATGGACCTGGGAACACATGGCGCTCACCCGCGCGCGCGTGGTGTCGGGGCCGCCGGAATTTGCCGCGAAAATAGAGACAGCGATCCGCGCCGTGCTGTGCCGCAAGCGCGATGCACGCAAGATCGCCGATGACGTTGTCGAGATGCGCACGGCGATCGCCAGGGAGAAGGGCGACGCCGATCCGTGGGATCTCAAATATGCCGCCGGCGCGCTGGTCGATATCGAGTTCATCACGCAGTACCTGCAGCTTATCCACGCCGCGGCGACGCCGGAGATTCTCGACACCTCCACCGCCCGCGTGCTGGACAAAGCGTCACGGCTCGGCGTGCTGAATGCGGAAGATGCCGAAATTCTGCGCCCTGCCGTGCGGCTATTCCACGATCTGACGCAGATATTGCGGCTCTGCCTTCCCGCGGCTTTTGATCCAAAAACGGCAGGCAGTGGCGTGCTCGGACTATTGGCGCGTGCCGCCGATCTTCCCGACTTTGCCGCGCTGCAGGCGCATGTCGAGGAAACCGAACGCCAGGTGCGCACGTGTTTCGTGCGGGTTTTGGGAAAGGCGCCCTGACGGCGAGAAACCCGCTTAGGCGGATTTCGGCTTGGGCGTATTTGGTTCGGTGGGGCCGTTGGCCTTACGCCATGCGCCGAAGCCGCCCTTGATGTGGGCGACGGGGCGCAGGCCCATCCGGTGCGCGGTCTGTGCGGCCAGGGCCGAGCGCCAGCCGCCAGCGCAGAAAAACAGAAATTTCTTGTCTTCGGCAAAAATCGGCTTGTGATAGGGGCTTTCCGGATCGATCCAGAATTCGAGCATCCCGCGCGGACAGCTAAAGGCGCCGGGTATTCGGCCTTCGCGCTCAAGCTCGCGGATGTCGCGAAGATCGATGAAGTTCACGTCGCCGCGGCCATGAAGCGCCATGGCTTCCTCGACCGACAGGGTTTCGATTTCCCGCTCGGCTTCATCGACCAGCGCGCGAAATCCGGTCGTGATTTTCTGAGTCATGAGGCCGCTCCCCGAAAACAGCGTTGTGCGATGTCAGCACCAGGGATCGGAGCGATCCCCGCCATCGACACTACACCAAAGTAGCCTGGAAATCCGCAAGCGGCGGGGAGGGGACGTCGCGTTTCTCGCGCACCAGGTTTAATTGCGCTTCGAGCGGCAAGCGCACCACGACCAGCGTGCCTTTGCCGAGTTCGGAACGGATGTGCATGGCGCCGCCATGCATTTCGGCGAGAGATTTTGCGATCGCAAGGCCGAGGCCGGATCCCTGGTGCCGCTTGGTCAGCTGGCTCTCGACCTGCTCAAACGGCCGTCCGAGCTTACGCAACGCATCCTTGGGAATGCCGATGCCATTGTCGGCGATGGCGATCGTGATCTTGCCGCCGCGCAGCCGGCCATGCACCGTCACCGCTCCGCCGTCAGGCGTGAATTTCACGGCATTGGATAAAAGGTTGAGCGCGATCTGCTTGACTGCGCGACGGTCGGCATTGAGATGCAGGCCCGGATCGACGAATTCGTTGAGAGTGAGACGTTTTTCGCCGGCACGCGTCGACACAACGCGCAAACAGTCGGCGAGCACGGGTTCAAGCTCCACGGTCTCCGGCGTCAGCCGGATGCCGCCGGCCTCGATCTTCGACATGTCGAGAACGTCGTTGATGACATCGAGCAGGTATTCGCCGCTCTCGCGGATATCGCGGGAATATTCGGTGTATTTCTCGGCGCCGAGGGGCCCGAACATTCCGGATTCCATGATTTCGGAGAAGCCGATGATGGCGTTGAGCGGGGTGCGCAGTTCGTGGCTCATATTGGCGAGGAATTTCGATTTTGCCTGATTGGCCTCTTCGGCGCGGGTCTTTTCCTCGGCGTATTTTCCCGCGAGATCGGCAAGTTCTCCGGTTTGGCGCTCAAGCGCGTGTTGGGATTTTCGCAGGTCGGCGATCGTCACGATCTGGCGCTTTTCGCCTTCGACCATTTTCTGCTCGTGCTGTTTGATCTTGGTGATATCCGTGCCGACCGAGACGTAACCGCCGTCCTTGGTACGGCGTTCGCTGATATGCATCCAGCGGCCGTCATCGAGCTGGGCCTCGAATGTCCGCGCGCCGCGCGGCTGGCCTTCTTCATTGGCCAGCGTCGTGCGGATGATCGGCGTGCGGCCCGCGGCCACAATCGCCTCGTACGGCGCGCCGGTGACAACGGCGTAGTCCGGCAGATGATGCAGCTCCTGGAAATTCGAATTGCACAAGACGAGGCGGTTGTCGGCATCCCACAGCACGAACGCTTCCGGTATGGTCTCGATGGCATCGCGCAGCCGCAAATCGGCCGCCATCGTCCGCTCCACCAGGCTTTTCTGTTCCGTGGTGTCGACGGCGATGCCGATAAGGTGCATTCCGGCTTCGCCGTCCTGGCGCGCCAGTTCGCAGCGCACGCGCAGCCAAAGCCATTTGCCGTTGGTGTGACGCATGCGGAAGGCGTGGTCGATCGACTGCACCGTGGAGTCGGCAAGTTGCGCCGCCAGTGCGTAGAGATCGATATCGTCCTTGTGAACGAGCGCATTGACCTCGCCGAAGGTCAACAGATCGTCCTTCTGCGGCAAGCCGAGTATGTCGTACATCGACCGTGACCAGAACACGCGGCCGCGTGCGAGGTCCCAGTCCCACAGCCCGCACCGTCCGCGATTGAGCGCGGTATCGACGCGGCAGCGCACAGTGTCGTGGATAAGGTCAGCCTCTCTTGCCCGCGTCGCCTGCCAATGGAAGGCAAAGCCGAGGATCAGAACGACAAAGCCGGTCGTTGCCGACAGCGTGACGGTCAGCGCGGTCGTCGATCGCCAATCGGCGAGTGCGTCGTTGCGGTCCTGAATCACGGCAAGGAGGCCCACGGGATTTTTCAGGGCCCGTACCGCCGCGAATGCCGCCTCGCCGCCGGCAAGCATGATTTCCCTGGTGCCGGCAGCCGCGCCCATCGTGGTCAAGGGCTGCAACGGTCCCAGCACGTCGAGAATGCCGCGGCCGAGCATCTGCGGGTCGCTCGGCACCGCGGCGACAATGGTGCCGTCGGCATCGGCAAGGATGATGCGCCGGCCGGCGCCCGCCGCCCATTCCGGCAGCGCTTGATCGACCGCATCGGAGATGCGCGGCAGATGGGCTTTGCCATCCCGCGCCGGATGATCGAGCGCGGCGGCGAAATGATCGGCGAGCGCAGCAATGACCTGCTTGGAGTCGGACACCACCTGTCGGCGCTGTTCGAGGACCTGCACGCCGGCGCCGATGCAGATCGTCACCATGAAAGCGATGATGAGAACCGGAACGGCGCGGCGCAGGACTGGCTCCGCGCTCAAGAGGCGGCGATATGCGGGGTTGGCGATTGACTGCGCCAGCCCCTTGATCGAATCCGAACGTAGAGACGCACTCGCCGCTTCGGCGCGCGCCATGCCTGCCTCCGTTTGGATTGGTCCCCAGAAACCTGCGACCGGGAGAGTGTTCCGCATCTCTCCGAATCGTTCTCAATAAAATCGATGCGCGCTGATTTGTCGAGAGTCGGGAGTCAATATTTTTTTAAGAAATGTCCCCAGGCTTTGTTGCGCCGCAAAAACATGGGCGCGGCACAATTCACCGGCGATCAAAAAAGTCTTTTGCGTTGAATCGGTTGCGGCAGATGCGCGGCTTGGCGCGGCGCTACTGCTTTTTCAGGGTGTAGACGTAATCGTTAAGACCGATTTCGGCGGTCGACGGGTCGACGAAGTGCCAGTCGATCTCGCAGCCGGTCTCCAGCGTCTTGAACGACGACCCGGCAAAGCCGAGCGAGGCCGCGATCTTCTGCGGATCGGCCGACTTGTCGTTGTCGTGCATGTCCCCGAATGCGCCCTGGAACAAGAGGTCGGCGGTGAAGTCGGACAGCTTGTAATGGGGGCCCTTGCAGGCGAATACCTTCGGGCCGCTGATCGCCGTCGGCGCGATGATCACGGACTTGCCCATCAGTACATTCTTCTCGGATGGGTCGGGCTTTTTGTGCGGATCGGCCCAGGGCGCGACCACCGCGGAATCGAACCTCCAGGTCCCGAGGTAAAACGCGTCGTCTGCATGAGCTCGGGCAAACATCGCGGCGCTGAGCACCACGATCGCGGCAAGATTGCGCAATTCATCCTCCCCCGTCCGACAAGGCCACCGGGCTATTGGTCGCCGCGCCGCGCGAGCCGGTTCAAAAGGGGACGTCCGCCGCAAATCAATTTAGGAAGAATACCTTAGGCGGGGATGTTCAATTGTCGGCAAGCGTGCGCGCGACGATGTCGTGGACGTCGCGCGACAGCACGGGCGTTGCCGCGACGCGCCGCAGCGCCGTCTCGGCCCGCCCGCGGCGTCCCGCTTCAAGCGCGCGCCACGAGCGGAAGGCGCCCATGAGGCGTGCGGCCACTTGCGGGTTCTTCGGATCGAGCGCCAGCACGAAGTCGGCGACGAAGTCGTAACCGGCGCCGTCGCCGCGATTGAATTGCGTGTGGTTGACCTGCGCGAACGCGCCGATCAGCGCCCGCACGCGATTGGGATTGGCCACCGAGAAGGCCGGATGTTTCGTCAGCGCGCGCACACGGTCGAGCGTCGCGGGCTCCGGGATCGCCGCCTGCAGCGCAAGCCATTTATCGATGATCAGCGGATCGTCGGCGTAACGCGTGTAGAAGTCGTCGAGCGCCGCCGCGCGTTCCGGCCGGTCGTGCTGCGCCAAAGTTTCCAGCGCCGCCGTGCGGTCGGTCATGTTGTCGGCGTTCTGGTATTGGGCAAAGGCACGCGCGATCGCTTCGCTTGTTTCCGTCATCGCCAGAAGATCGAGACAGGCGTTCTTGAGCGCGCGCCGACCGACGCTCTGCGCGTCGGGCCGATAGGGCCCCGGCGTGATCATGCGCTGATAGGTCTCGGCCAGCCCCGTGCCGTGCCGTTCGCCAATCGCCGCGCGCAATTTGCGCCGGGCCCAAAAAATCGCATCGGGATCGACGTCGCCGCCGATTTCGCGCGCGATATCGGCTTCGCTCGGCGGCGACAGCGTCAGCGCCATGAAAGCGGGTTCGAGCTTGGCATCCTTGAGGATCGCGCCGAGCGCGGCCATCAGGCCGTCGTCGACGCGCGCCGGCGCACCGGCACGCAGCGCCGCAATATTGGATTTAAGCAAAATCATGCCGAGCGTCTGCACCGCCTGCCAACGGTTGAACGGATCGGAATCATGCGCGGCAAGAAAGCGCAGATCGTCCGCCTCGATCGGCAGCGCAAGCTTCACCGGCGCGGAAAAGCCCCGATTGACCGAAGGGACGGGCCGTTCGGCAACGCCGGTGAACAGAAAACTCTGGCTCGGCCGCGTCAGCTCGATCACGCCGCGGGTGAGTGGCTCACCGTCGAGAATGAGCGGCAGGTCATTGCCGCTTTCGCCGACGAGACCGAGCGCAAGCGGAATGACCATCGGCTCCTTGTTGGGCTGCCCCGGTGTCGGCGGCACCGTTTGCGTGATGTCGAGCCGATAAGTGCGGGCGCGTAAATCGTAGTGCGGCGCGACCTTGACCTCCGGCGTGCCGGCTTGCGAATACCAGCGCATGAATTGCGCCATGTCGCGGCCGCTGACGTCGGCGAAGCACTGTACGAACTGCTCGACTGTCGCCGCCTCGCCGTCCTGGCGCGTGAAATAGAGGTCCATGCCCTTGCGGAACGTGGCGGGGCCAAGCAGCGTGCGGATCATGCGCACCACTTCGGCGCCCTTGTCGTAAACCGTAGAGGTGTAGAAGTTGTTGATCTCGCGATAGAGCTCGGGCCGTACCGGATGGGCCAGCGGCCCGGCATCCTCGACGAATTGATGCGAGCGCAGGCCGCGCACGTCGCTGATGCGCTCGACGGCGCGCGAACGCTGGTCGGCGGTGAATTCCTGGTCGCGGAAGACTGTGAGCCCTTCCTTGAGGCAAAGCTGGAACCAGTCGCGGCAGGTTATGCGGTCGCCGGTCCAGTTGTGGAAATATTCGTGCGCGATCACCGCCTCGATCCCGGCATAATCGCCGTCGGTTGCACTCGCGGGTGAGGCGAGCACATATTTGTCGTTGAAAACGTTGAGGCCCTTGTTCTCCATCGCGCCCATATTGAAGGCCGAGACGGCGACGATCATGAAGATGTCGAGATCGTATTCACGCCCGAACGCAGTCTCGTCCCAGCGCATGGAGCGCTTGAGACTGTCCATCGCATAGGGGCAGCGTTCCTCCTTGCCAGGCTCGACATAGATGGCGAGCGCGACCTTGCGGCCGGACATGGTGGTGAAGCTGTCCTCGACATGGGCGAGGTTGCCGCCGACCAGGGCGAACAGGTAGGACGGTTTTGGGAACGGATCGTGCCATACCGCGAAATGCCGTGACGTGCCGGGCACGTCGCCCTGCGCGACGAGATTGCCATTCGACAGAAGCACCGCGGCTTCTTTCTTGTCGGCCTCGATACGCGTCGTATAGACGGCCATCACGTCGGGCCGGTCGAGGAAGTAAGTGATGCGCCGGAACCCTTCGGCTTCGCACTGCGTGCAATAGGTCGCGCCGGCGCGGTAAAGGCCCATCAATTGCGTATTGCCGGTCGGGTCGATGACGGTTTCGATCTCGAGGCTGAACTCGCGGTTCGGCGGCTGCGCGATGGTAAGACGGTCCGAAGTGGCGACGTAATTCGCTTCCGGCAGCGGCTTGCCGTCGAGCGTGAGCGAGCGGAGTGTCAATTCCTCGCCGTCGAGCACGAGCGGCGCCGGCGTGCCTGCGGCATTTGGCTTTATTTTGAGCCTGGCGCGAACCGTCGTCGCTGTCGGATGAAGCGACACGTCGAGTTCGACGGTTTCGATGAGCCAATCTGGCGGGCGGTAATCCTGGAGGCGGACGGCGCGGGGTTCTTCGGTACGCATGATGGCCCGTCATGTAAAAGCTTTGGGCGCGAATTGAAAGCCGCAAGCTTCCGGATTATCGCCGCGGCTCGGCGTGGCCGATCACTCGATGGATGGCGGGGAATTGACGGCGCAGCCTGCGCTCCAGCCTGTCCACCACGTTGTGCACGTCGGCGACCGGCAGTGCCGGATCGACAATGCAGTGGAAATTGACGATCTCGCCGTCGCTGGTCTCCCGCACGCGCACGTCGTGTACCTCGCCGACGTCGGGGATTTCGCCGGCAAGCGTGGTCAGGAGTTCCCTGACTTCGGCGATGCGGGCCGGCGCGGCGTCCTGCCCAGGCAACACTTCGGCCGGCAGTGGCTCGATATGGGTTTCGACTTCGACGTCAGGTCCGAGTTCCTCGCGGATGGCGTCTTCGAGGCGGCTTGCGACCTCATGCGCGGCGGCAAGCGTCATCGTGCCGTCGACTTCGAGATCCGTGGAAACGGAAAGCTGTCCGGAAATCGCCTGCACGGCGACGTGGTGAATGGCGAGCCCGAGATCGCGCGCGATCACCATGACGCGTTCGCGTACCGTTTCGCTGTCGAGCGCGCGAGGTTCGGTCGTGATCGTCACTTCGGCCGCGGGCATGTCGGCACGGATGGCGCGGGTCAGGCGTTCCTTGATCGATGCCACGCGATCGAGCGGCAGCGTGCGGCTGACGGCGACGCCGAGTTCGACGAACAGGACCGCGCCGGCCGGCCGCGCCCGTACCCGCTCGATGGCGACGACGCCGGGAACTTGGCGCGCGAGCGACGCGACCCGATCGCTCACACCGGCCGGCGCAGTGTCCGTCAGCGTGTCGATGGTGCGCCGGCCGAGCCGGAAGCCGGCGACACAGATGAAGACTGCCACGATAAGCGCCGCCGCGGAATCGGCCCACGGCAGACCGAGCGCCACGCCGCAGAGCCCGACCAGCACCGCGATGGACGACCACATGTCGGAGCCGAAGTGCAACGCATCGGCTTCAAGCGCTTCGCTCGATGTCGCCTTGGCGACGCGGTTGAGCGTCCGCGCGCGAAAGAAATCGACCAGGATCGAGCAGGCAATGACGGCAAAGGCGGCAACCGTTGCGTCCACGATATGCGCCTGCGCGCTGATCAGCCGCTGCACGGCTTCGAAAATCACCACGGCCGAGAGCACGAAGAGCAGCGCGGTTTCCGCAAGCGCGCTGACGCTTTCGACCTTGCCGTGGCCGTATTGATGTTCGGCGTCGGCCGGCTTGCCGGATACGCGCACGGCGAAATAGGTCAGTACCGTCGCCGAGAGGTCGATCAGCGAATGGCCGGCTTCGGACAGGATGGCGAGCGAGCCGGTGAGCAGGCCGACGATGGCTTTTGCCACGGTCAGTCCCGCCGAGGCGGCAATCGAGCCGAGCGCTGCCTTTTCCTTGTCGTTCATCTGCGGTTCTTTGCCGGGCGGTCAATCGCAGCGAACGTCATAGCACTTTTTCTGTAAGCCGCAGATCGGCCTGGCGGGGGAGGGGATTATTGCGGATTTTTAATCGAAAACTTTGAACCGGGCTTTCGCGTGCGGGCGTCTCATGAGGTGAGGAGTTTTTCAAATGGAGGATTTGCCATGAAACGCATATTTCTCGCTGCAGCGCTGCTGCTGGGCAGTACACTATGCACTTATGCCGATACCGACGTTTACACCGACCTCACAAAACAACATCGCGGCGACGATCAGCTTCATGGCGACACGTATGCTTGCGGGCAGAAATTCGGCGACCCGCAAAATGGCACGCGGACGTCCCGCCAGTTCAAGCAATGCATGCTCCAATTCGGCTGGCGTTTTGACCACACCAGGATGGAGCACGCGAGGGCACAGAACACCTATATCGATCCGGACACCGGCCTGACCTGCCACGACTTTACAATCTTCGGCATCGTCGGATCTGATTGCTCGAATTTCTAGGACAGATCACCCCGCGGGAATCCGCGCAACCGGCTCCGTCGCGGCAAGCCGGTCGCGCAAAGCCTGGATTTCTGCCTCAAGGCGTTCAATGCGTTGGCGGACGGGAGCGAGCGCAGGGGCAAGTTCGGCTTCGCTGAAGCGGGGCGTGATGTGCTGCGGGCAATTCCAGTCGAAAGCTTCCAGATGCAACAGGAAGGCGCGCTCGGGCTTTGCCTTGTATCCGGGCAGCGTGAGTTTTTCGGCGAGCGCTGCATCCGCGCTTAAATCCTTCGCTTCGATGCGGGCGTAAATTTTGAGCCGCCGGCGGTTCGGATAGTCCATCAGGATCAAGGCCACGCGGTCGTTCGCGGTGGCATTGCCGAGACTGATGTACTGCCGATTGCCGCGGAAATCCGCAAAAGCGAGCGTCTTGTCGTCCAGCATGCGCAGAAAGCCCGGAGGTCCGCCGCGATGCTGGACGTAGGGCCAGCCGCTCTCGGAGACCGTCGCCATATAAAAGCTGTCGCGCGCGGCGATAAATTGCGCTTCGGCTTCTGTGAACCGGTCGAAGGTGCGTTTGCCCTTGAAGTCCGTCCACAAGCCCTCGACGCGGTTAGCCGCCTGCGCGGCCTTCACGCTCGGCGTTCGGGCGATGTCGAGAAAACCGTAGGCCATGACGAGTCTCCCTGTGCACGCGACCCAGGAAATAGGCGGTTCCATAAAATAGCATAATGGGGTATTTTCGAGATATATCCTCTCGATTTTTGGAATAATCGATGGACCGTATCGAAGCCATGTCGATCCTGGTGGCGGTGGTTGAAACCGGGAGCCTCTCGGCTGCGAGCCGCAAGCTGGGCAAGCCGCTTCCCACGGTGAGCCGCAAGGTTTCGGAGCTGGAAGCGCATTTGAACGCGCGGCTCCTTATCCGTTCGACGCGCAAGCTCACGCTGACCGATGCCGGCGCCGCTTATGTGTCGGCATGCAAGCGCATCCTCGAACAGGTGGATGACGCCGAGCGTGCGGCATCCGGCGAATACAGCGCGCCGCGCGGCGACCTCGTCATCACCGCGCCGGTCGTGTTCGGGCGGCTGCTCGTGGTTCCCGCAGTCACCGAATTTCTCGCGACCTATCCCGAAATCGATGTGCGGATGCTGCTGTCCGACCGCAACGTGCATTTGATCGACGACCACATCGATCTCGCCGTGCGCATCGGCGCGCTGCCGGACAGCGGCATGGCGGCCTCGCGTGTCGGCAGCGTGCGTCACGTGGCGTGCGCGAGCCCCGCTTACCTCAAGCGTCATGGTGTGCCGAAGGTGCCGGAGGATCTGACGGCGCTTGCCTGCATAACCTTCGATGGTTCGGCGTCATCGGCGGCGTGGCGATTTGCCCCCGCTGGTTCGCGAAAGGAGCGGATCGTGCCGATCCATGCACGGCTTTCGGTGAATACGGCGGAAGCGGCAATCGATGGAGCGATCGCCGGCGTCGGAGTCACACGCGTTCTTTCCTACCAGGCCGCGAGTGCGGTAGCGGATGGAAAGCTCCGGATCGTCCTTGCCGATTACGAAGCCGAGCCCCTGCCGATCAATCTCCTGCATGTCGGGCAGGGTCTCCTGCCGCTCAAGACGCGTGCTTTTCTTGATTTCGCAGCGCCACGCATCCGCGCGCGTGCCGCCGGCGCCGCCTTGATTGACGGAACGGCAGCAAAGTCCGAACAAGGCGCAACACGAGAGCAACGGGGGAACAATGGCCGGCGACGCCAATGAAATTGGGCGGATGGCTATCGGCCTGCCGGGCGCGGTTGAGTTGTCCCGTGTCAAGGCGGATTTGCCGAACTGGCCCGACGATGTCATCGCGCAGTGGCTGTTGAAGGTTGCCAATCGGGGACCCGAGACCGGGTGGCCACCGCCGGACCCTTTGGCGGAGCCCTGGAAATATGTTTTGGGCGAGAGGCCGCTGTCGTGGTGGAACGCCGTGACCTGGCGGCTCGAGGATCATGAACTCGACATAAATCGGCTGTCGGCCAGCACACAGCAAGCGGTGCGCGACATGATCGCCGCGCATGTCGATGGCGTGCCGAACATCTACACGCATCTGCCCGAGAGCAAACAAAGATTTACGTCTGCGCTGCAACACATTACGCAACACGGGACGCTTCCCAGGCCGCCTTTGGCGATGCGAATGCAGGACGGCTTTGTCGTCATCGACGGCAATCATCGCGTGGCCGCGTTGTGTTTCCGCCAGGGGGAAGCCGCGAAAGGCGGGATTGCGCCGCTGAAAGCCCACAAATTATGGATAGGCACGCCACCGCCGTGGGCGGGCTGAACTGGCGGCTGGATTCCGTCAAAGAAGGCCGGGGGATCAGTCGATTTTTCGAGGCCGATCGACTATGTATGCGCCACCACGGTTAGAGATGTGAATGTTGACGCTAAACCGCCGCTTCGCCGTCGCTCCGATGATGGATGTTACCGACTGAAACGTGAATCGTCCGGTGGACATTGACTATTATGCTGGCGTCGGATCGCCATGTCGTACCGTTTGTTAAACCGCCAAGATGAACGTGATTTCGTGAAGACCGACTCGCAACGGCAACTCTGTTTAGCTGGCGCCAACAAGAACTGAGCGATCCTTCCATGATGGGAATTCCCGCTGCTCATTGATTGCGACCTGCCGCACCTGCCTCGCGTGGCCGCTCCTAACGACAAGTTCTTTTTCCATGTTGAAATAGGCAAGCACCGCGGTCTTTGGAATGACGGCTCCGACACAACAGGGCTGGATTCCACCCCGTGCATTCCGACAAGCAAACCACGCCGCGGCTGATCGATCTAATGTCCAACTCATTCCGTATTTTGTCTTGCCGATCGATATACCGCTGCAACCCCGATAAGCGAGAACCTCATCGGGCAACTCGCGATATGTTTTCAGTTCGTCGGTTTTCATCAACTGGCCCGGCTTTGCAGCGTCGAACAAGCACTCAATGAAACGGTAAGCCAGTCGTGGTCGTGCTATCGTGAGCGCTGAACCAGCTCTGCCACTTAACCACGCCGTTCGAAGAACCGCAGTGAAAGCGCGCTGACCTATTCTTTCCGCGTATAGGCCTTGGTAGGCGCCGAAGCACCATAAGCAGAAGTCGCGGAGTAACGCCGCGTTGCCGTGAAAGCACAGATGAATTGCAGCGTCCGCCGCCTCAGGTCCATCATTACCTGAAACAAGCAGTTCCCAGCGCGCGCGGAATCTCTCTCTCGATTCTACCGTATCGTTCCGATAATATGCGTCCGCTATCTGTGGCGGGACATCCAAATGGTCCATCGCACGGCCTACCCAGCACGCCGAAGCTGATCACATTCCTTCCGCGCCGCTTCAGCCCGCTTGTCGAGATAGGCGGCTAGATCGGTGACGTGCACACCCTTGGCAGCTTTTTGGCTGCCTTCAATACGCACAACCGGGATGCTGATTTCGCCGGCTAGAACTTTGCGGAGGAATTTCTCGACGGTCAGGTGCCGGAAATAGTCGCGGCAGACGAACTCGACGGGGATGACGGCAAGGCCGTCATATTGCGCCATCAACACGAACGCGGTCTTCATTTCAACCTACCAGACTGGGCCGGTTTCCCCGAATGCTTGTTGGGCCGGCGAGTTACTTACGTCACGATCGCTCCGTCGTTTGAACGTCTGGTAAATAGCGCGATGGTAGGCGGAGACGCGGGGAATCCAAAAATCATTTTTGATAAATTACTGAGGCGATTCCCGATCTAATTTCCGAACTAATTCTAGATTTAGTTTTTGAACGACAACTAACCGCACGCACAAAGATGTGATTGAGAAATTTTTATCGTGGGATCAAAAACCGTTGCCGACAAAATAACCGCATCGTGCGGATAAATAACGCGATAAAAGCGCTGATGCGGTTATGCTTTTCGCGACCACCATGGTTCCATTGATCTGCGCATGATGCGCACGAAAAGGGGAAACAAATGGCCACCGAAACTACGGCAAAAATTTCCGCTCTAATGATGCGGAAAGAGATTTTGGAACGTCACCTTGAACTGTTCGACGATCCTGCCTTGGAAAGCGACTGGGAGAAAACAGCGGACGCCTTACTTGAGCTAGAAGATGCATTTTTAGCGTCTAGTGCGGGTGTCGGTATGGCGGCCGCCGCAGTCTGATCAGATCAAGGAAAGGCCCGGCCAGTGCCGGGCCTTTCGACTTAGTATCAGACAGGGCGGCAATTGCATCGACCTACTTCGCAACGATGTGTCGTGGTATTGATGAAATGCGATGGCATCTCCCCCGAAATTTCCACGACCAAAGAAACCGCCGGTTCTTCCGCCCAATCCCAATCAACGGATAGAGCCAACTGTAAGCCTTCAATTCGAGCGATTGATTGGCAGGGCTGTGGTTGGATGGGCTAAGTTGGAAGCCTGTATGGAGGACCTAATCTGGTCCTTGTTAAAGGTCGATATTGAACGGGGGCGCGTCGTGACTCTCCGTGTCGATGCAGTGGGCAAAATCAGAATGCTGCGGGAACTTGGTCAGTTGGAAATGACTGAGGCGATGTTCCATCGGCTATCCCCTACGCTCGATGAAATCGACGTTTTGAGAGATGACCGCAATTTTATCATTCACGGCAGTTGGGGGCGAACGAGACCGGGTATGACGCATGTGGCTGTTTCGCTTCGGCCGAAACCCTTGGCTCCCGATCAAGTTGTGTCCGAAACATTCTCCGAAGCGCGGCTTCGGGGCATAATTGACGGAATGGATCGGACAAAATGGGTGCTCATCGAGTTGATGCGCGAGCTTCACACACTGCCGGGTAGGTCAGTGCCGTCGCATCACGATGAACTTTAGAGAGTTCGACCACCGTCGCGCCCAAGGCGATCCACACCTCTACCGTCCACACTTTCGCTTCTACCTCTTGCATGGCTTCTTCACTTGGTTGGCAACAGATGCTTGGCTCTTGACGCCTGTCAGCGGCTCGCAAGGACGCCAGCGATCACGATGCCAATGGCGCACAAGGCGAGAGCACCCCAAAGCATCCAGCTAATGCTCGACACTAACTTCCGCACGTGCGGCGGATACCTCAGTTCTTTAATTTGCTTTTTCGCGTACCCATCGAGCGTGGGCCACACTTCTATAAATCTGTAGTAGCCGTCCTTGGTGTTCACCTTGCACGCGACGCGCCACAGGTCCACCGCAGGAAATCTGATCCGCTCCGCCGCGTATTTGTTCGGATCGAGCCATCTGCCAATCCGCAGACGCAGCGCATGCGCCATGTCCGGCTGATATATGCCGCAAGCCGTGCAATGTACCGGGTCTACTCCTTCGTCGAGTGCTTGGACAAGCTTGGCACGGGCACGCTTGCTCGCGTGATACGACGCGGCAAAGTCATTGAGCATGAAAGAACTGTGACCGCCACCTTGGATGCGACGGGTTATCGTGTATTCAAATGAATGCAAACAATAGCAACACTGCACGTGCTTCGTTGCCGAGCCGGAAACGGTCGCGGTATATGTCCGATAGAAATAGACGCCCAACATTACCCAAATCCACCCGGTTGCATTCTAGCAAGGGTGCACGGGACGAAAAAGGCCGCGCGGCAACTAGGCTGCGCAAGCTGGCATGTTCGACGGTGCCAGTCCTTTCAGCCCTCTTTCACTCTCGCAGTGCGCGCCGGGTGTGCTCGCGGTGTATTTCATCAGCGATGCTCAGCGCGGAGAGCTTTACCAGCTCGGCAAATGGTGCATCCGGCCGGCAAGAGCGGCATGACAGCGCCGGGATCAAGCCAGTCACCGCCGCGTCGAGGTGCCGATCGAGCGTTCGCAAATCGATCGAATTGGTCGTCCGGCAAGCTGGGCAGCGGACCCAGAGAAACCAATGGCGGGCCGTGATCGCCGCGCCGATGGTCGGCGCAAACAGCATCGGCATACGCTTGGCCTGCCGCTCATTCCAGTCGGCGACCAGACGCTCGGCATCGGCCCGAACTTGCGGATCAAGTGCACGCCTTGCGGCCGCTTCCTTGTCGGCGGCGCGCCGTCGCTCGTCATCCATTTTGCGGCGGTTGAAACCCATTCCGGATTGTCGCCGGAATCTGAGCCGAGAGCCACTGGAACTTCGGTAGAGCAAAGTGGTTGATTCGCGTCCTTGCGTAGGTGGCGTTGTATGCGTTCGACCTTGCCAACACCAAGTCTTGTGCCGGAGTTTGATGTCACCGTGCACATAGTGCTCGATGACTTCGGCGAACTAGGCCACACCTATAGAGAGACGGACGAACAGAACGCTAGTCGGGGCAGTGTTCTCGACGATCTAATGGCCGGCCAATTCAACAAACCAAGGCGCGTCATCGCTTTCAACACGGCTGAAGGCTGGTCGCGCGATGTCTCGGAAGAGATCGCGTGGGAATTGACGCGGCGGGCGACTGCGGCGCAAAGGCCGCTCACGGGAGCGACGCGCGCCTTCGTTGAGTTTCACATCGGTGAAAGCGAGTTGCTGGGGATGGAATCCGGATTGATTTAGGACGCCGCAATATTCGCATTCGCGGTATTCACGTGGCCGAGCCGGACTATCGACTAATTATCAAAATCGAGAGTTGTGATGCGTGGTGCCCATTCATCAGGCTTAGCCTTGGCCTTGGCGCGTCTGAGCGCTGCCTCCCATTGTTCGCGGTCCGCATCTCGAAGAATGGGGATTGCGAGTACCGTGCCGGACACCTTAAATCGACCATGGTTGGGACAGTCGAAATCCGTCGGCGTTCCCGGTCTTATCGAGTGCCGCAACTTCCTCTTTGCAGATAGGACAAGTAGCCATGATAAGCCGTTCCGTGGCTGGTAGATGAACGATGAGAGGCCCCGGACGGGCACTTCGTCCGAGGCCACGGGCATCCGCGACTGAAAGGGTGAAACAACACGGAGGCGTCCGCTTGGAGTAACGCTCCGGACGCGATTGCGTTCGAGAGGTGCTCAAACGCGTTTGTTCTCGATGTCCGTCGCGGGAACGCGCTCACCACATTGCCGGCGAGTGGGCCGACGTCAATGCAGCACTCAGACGATAGCTCTCGCCTCACACAGCGCTCGAAGGCGGAGATGTCGTTTCGCGATACGAGCTGACTAAAAAAAAAGGCCCCTTTCGGGGCCTAATTCCTATTCAGTAACCGTGAGTATTTTCTCGCGACCCCTTCGACCCACTATAGGGCTTACCGTAACTGTCACCGCCGGTGTTGCCGGCAGCGCCAGTGTTAGGCTGGTTTTGGGCCAGTATCAGGTTCGACAGCGCAGAGCTTTTCTTGTGGTTCACAGTTTTACTCTTATGCGTCGTGCTAGGGCCACCTGCTGCACCACCTGCAACGGGGTGCTCGTTGCCGGTTGGTAGACCATTCTGCGCGGCTGCCAGCGATGTCGCTCCCAGCACAAGCGCAGCGGCGATAGTGACGGTTCTGAGGGTATTCATACGGTTCTCCGGCTCAAATTTGGATGCGATTACTATCCAAGTAACAACTCTGCGGCGAAGAGGTCGTTCCGACGGCAAACGAACTGTTGCAGAAATGGCCAGTATCGAAATGGGTCAATAGTTCCCGTGCGCCTGACGATGATCCAACTTTAATTGATCCCGTGACAGTGCAATAAATGAAAGAGGCCGCTAACTGAGGCGGCCTACGGTTCCGGGTTTTTATGTAACCGTACCCGATCCCGATAAAGTTGTGCGATCAACTGCTTGATGCGTTCGATCTCCGCCGAGTCAGTCGTCGAACGCAATAACTCGCGGTGACGCTCGACCTGCCTGTCTATTTCTATGCACGACTGACACATACCCTGAAAATACACAGCGATGGATTGGGTTCAATCGAGACCGTGTCATGGCGAATTTAGGACAAAAGGCTTGGAATTAGGACAGCACCACCTGTTGCATGGGAACAGAACGGAAATCCAGAACAGTTTGTGAACTTGGACACTCACGCCCGTCATGCGGCTTCGCGCAACGGGCGGTTAAGCGCGGCTAAGGCCAATGACATGGCCACATCAACGGCGCGCGCATGATTGACCATGTCGGAGCGATGACCGTCTGGCAGGCGCACGCGCCACATGTTCGGCCATTCGGAGTCCGGCTCGATCATGGCAACGACGCGACCAGAATTCAGGCGGAGGTGGTCACCATCCCAATGGAGATTATGACCGCTGTAATTGTGCGGCATGGTCCATCCTTTTTATGAGGTTGAGGAAACGACTGCCGGGGGCCGCTGGGCGCGTTATTTTGGCAGGGCGCTATCTGGGTAGCCCAAGGCTATGCCGCGGCTTTGAGGGCAGGCCGCCTGACGGCGCTGAAGTAGGCTTCGCATCCGTCGCTACAGAAACCGGCCCCGTCCGTTTCCTCGTTGCAGATCAAACACCGGCTGCTGAGCTTGCCTGTACTCGACGTGCCATTGCGGCGTGCGCGCAATAGATCGCGCGCCGTTTTCCATTTTTGTGGCATGTCTTCCTGAAAGTTGCCGGCCGCGTCGGCCTGATATGGCAGCGACCGCCGACTCTCAGCCGTTACTTGTTAGCGGCACTGACTATTATTTTTGGGCCGAATATCCTCCGGGAATTGCTATAGAAAACGGCGCGGTGGTATAAATTTATACCAATAATATCAATGACTTAATGGATTTTTGCTATTGCAGACGCGTGCGAATTTTGTTAGGTTGGTTTTTGTCGAGATGCCGTAGCGACTAGCGACGCAAGGTCCACTGCCTTCGGGTGAGCGAACGCAGCCGTCCAACGTCAGAAAACGGCCTCGCCAGGAGGGCTGGACGGTGTGTGATCACGGAATCCATGTCTCCCTTCGGGGATGACCATGTGATTATTATCGACCCGTCCAGCCCCCTCAATCCAAAGCCCGGCTCCGGCCGGGCGGCGGTCGCTTTAAGCCGAAAAGGGGCCTGAAAAAACCGAGTGTACCGACGCCCTGAGCGATCCATCCCACAAACCATTGGAGGATCGTGATGATCCAATTTGATGAAGACACGTTGACTGGAATCGTGCGCGCGGAAGTCTCTTTCGCGCGTGACAACGGAAACGCCGTTGAACCGGAGCTTTTATTAGCACTGGCTGTGGCCGATCTTTTGGAATTGCCCGACGACACGAAGTTCGTCCAGGCGGTAGAAGTTGCCATGAAAACGCCTACGTGCCTCGACGACCTTGAAAGTGTCACCCATACCGCGAAGGTTGCCCGTGCAGCCGGCTACAACAGATAACTGAAAATCTACGCTGGCGTTTTCCATAACAGCCAGCAGCGGCAACTTTGCGATCCTGCTGACTGGAACATTCCTGCGGGTGGCGCATTCGTTTAGGAGACCGACGCCCCACCAGTCCCCCAGCCCCAAGGCTCGGTCTCGATCCGCCGTACGAGTGAAGGCCCCGGTGTCCCATTCCGGGGCCTTTTCGTTGTCAGCCGTCTCCGCGACGCTGATGGGCGGCTACAAGCTGTCCGATGCGGATTTGTCCCGCAGCCGACGCTTCACGCTTGGTCCCATAGGTGACGAACGACGTTTCATGCCAGTCGCCATTGACAGTTATTTCGAACGTCCAGCCCGAGGTACTGTTGTCGGCTCGCTGCACGGTGCACTGAAATCGCGGCGTTTCGGTCATGCCGTCGTTTGCGCCCGGTCAAGAATGCGTTTGATGGTCATCGGCGGAAGGTCCGCTTTGAATTCGCGTTTGATGACGCGGCAAATCTCCCGGAACGTGTCGCCTCCCTTGCGCAGGGCCGTCATACGGGCAATGGCGGCTTGTTCCTTGGCTTTCGGCACGAGGTTGCCATCGACCACGTCGAAGCCAAACGGCGTTCTACCGCCGCCGTAAACGCCTTTGGAGGCCAAGTGGCGCTTCACGTCCCGAATGCGCTCACGGATGCGATCACGTTCATTCTCGGCCACGGCCGATAAGATCGTGAAGACCAGCTTCGAGATGCCATTGCCACAGACATCGCCGCCAAGGTCGATCATGTGCAGCCCGACGCCCTGATCCTTCAGTTCTTCGAGGGTGCCAAGAGCATCCGCTGCCGATCGGAACGCGCGATCGAGCTTGGCGGTAATGATCACGTCGCCTTTCTTGGCCGTTTCGAGTAGCCGGCGGCCCTCCGGCCGTTCAGCGAGCGGTATTGATCCGCTGACGCCCTTGTCCGTGAAGAACTCGGCAATTTGCCACGCCTTCATCATCCCATAGCCGGTCACTTGCTGGCGCTGGGTAGCCAAGGAGTCGCCCTTTGATGCCTGTTCGGTGGTCGAAACCCGCCCGTATCCATAGACCCGCATGGCCATCTCCCGTATCAGTGCTGTAACACTGATACAGAATAGGCAATGATACAGAGCAACTCAAGCGAAAACCGCCCGAAAACCCCTCATAACTTTCACTATAGACGTTGCCAGAAGCTTCGATTCCATCGCGGTTATTTAGCTGCGTGGCAGCGTTGAAATCGGGCCGGGGGCCGGGAAAAAAATGTTGACGCATGACGAGCTGTGAATAGGGCGAACAAGTC
Source organism: uncultured Alphaproteobacteria bacterium (assembly GCA_963723335.1). Lineage (GTDB taxonomy): Bacteria > Pseudomonadota > Alphaproteobacteria > Rhizobiales > Xanthobacteraceae > BOG-931. The sequence continues at coordinate 117,044 of CAVRQJ010000004.1, forward strand.
GGTTTTGTTCCCCATCGGTTCTTGCAACCAATCCGTCTACATGCAGACTTGGTCAACTGCGAATCGAAAGACCGCCGGATGTCTTCAGCATCCAGCGGCCCTCTTTCGATTGGCACCCGTGCCATTGGCTGGCGGCGGGGCGGCACGATCAACATTCCGAAGAAGACGTCGGAATCACGCCGTGGTCAAGACCAGCCTTCTAGAAGGAGACTGTCGATGACACGTCGCATTACCTGCATTGTAAAATATCCGACCCATGAAGACCGTCACCGTCGCATTCAGGCAGTCGGCGGCTTCGGATGGAAGGACACGGAAGATACGGCAATCGCTAACGTCAAACGCGATCCTTCCGCTTATGAAGTCACAGAACAGGGTAAGACAGTTCGAGTTGTCGTTAGAAAACATGATGGTCGAGACTATCTAAAAACAGAGAACGACCACTTTTTGCCGGACAATCTTCTGAGACTTGATGATTGTCGGTAAGAGCCACATGCAATGAGCGGGAGTGCGGAAATAACCGGACTCCCGCGCAAAAAACTTACGGGGAAATAATATGGCTGCCCTTCCTTACATAACGTCTCCCGGCAATATCGACCGCGCGCTAAATGCAATTAAGAACGCAGCCGTTCCGGATCGCGTAAGTCAAGACTTTGTAAAGACGGTGCTGAAGATTACGGGCGGCTCTGGGGATCAGATGACCTCATTTTTGAAGAAGCTTGGTCTAACAAGCGTCGATGGGTCACCCAGTGATCTTTACAAGAGATTTCGTAATCCGACTTCCTCCGGCGCAGCAATCGCGGCGAGTATTCGTCAAGCCTACGCCCCGCTTTATGTGCGTAATGAATACATGCACAGGCTCGGTGAAAAGGAGCTTTTAGGTCTGGTAGTTGAAGAAACGGGTCAACCTCATCGACTCGAATCCGGTAAAGCTAGCGGTAAACTGCATAAGACATCTCAAGCAATTCGCAGACTTTGAGGCGTCTGATGATCAAATCAGCGGCCCCGTTGCAAGAATTGCGAGAGTAAGTGAAAACGAACCCTTTGCGGCCGAAAAAGTCCCGGCCAATAAACTCGGTTTCAATCTGGGCTACGTCATAAATCTCAATCTACCTGCAACATCTGATCCGGAAGTGTTTGACGCTATATTCAAAAGCCTTAAAGCCCACTTATTGCGAGACGAAGATGTCTAGTAGACCCGACGGATTCATCCGCGCGTTTGGAATGACTGGTCTACAGATTTCTTCCAGTATGTCGCGGATTGAACGAGAGTTTCACATCACTCTTGGTCATGACACTTCTGCCAAAAAAAACCGCAAAGCGACAGAGTATGAGCAATTTGAGTTGGCGTTGCGCAAAGATGCGGCGCGGATGTCCGAGTTTTACGAGGTGTTTTATTGCCTCGAAAATTCAATCAGAAAGTTGGTGGCTGACATCATGATCGAGGCGGAAGGTGCCGATTGGTGGGATAGCAAACGTGTGGATGATGACCGAATCCGTAAGCCAGCCACCGCTATGAGAACCAAAGAGGTGGACAGTGGGGTGACACCAAGATCGGATTTCTTAATCGACTACACGACCTTTGGTCAATTGTCCCAACTGATAACGGACAATTGGGACCTGTTTGTCCCTGTGTTTCAGTCAAAAACTGCGGTTAGTAATGTCTCCAATCAATTGAATCTTTTGCGCGGTCCGATCGCACACTGCAATCCCACTGACGAATTGGAACAAGAGAGATTAAATCTCGCGGTTCGGACTTGGTTTAAGATAATGTCTTAATTCTGCACCCCTCATACCAGTTGTACTGGGGCCGTGCCACTAAACGGTTGTGCCGCCGCGTTGGCAGCAGGATTAGTTTGGTGGCTTCCTACGCTCGCGCACCAATTCGATGAACGCGAATGGCAGCCCGTACTGCGTTGCCTTCGTTCGCGAATTCCATATTGCGCTCAAAAATCGTGAATCGTGCCGCTGCTTCCAATAAATTAAAAACGGTCATAGTCAGCGCCTCAAATCAGAACTTGCAATTCGTTGAATCGATCCCGTGCCGATCTTTGAAATCCGGAGAAAGCGCTGCGGCTGCGTTCGCGACTGCGTAATGGAAATCAGTCAAGACAGACTGCATACGGGTGAGCCATGCTCTGTCCGCCGCGTAGTTGCTGAGATGGGCAACATTGCCGATCTCGGTTCGCAACAGATGTGCGTCGCGAGCGAGCGATAGAGTTTTGAATGTAGATTCTCTGAATGCTCATTTTCCTGACTCCGATATGAGTGCGGCAGCGGCCGCTTGGTTTAATTCATCGGGCATCGATCCGAGATCGTCCACGAGCCGATTGAGCGCTCGGTTGAATACGTCGAGCGGCGCTCTCACGCCCGGCAGACAAGCGCCATGATTTATCAAGGCAGTGCGCAAGTCCTTTGCCTCCCGCCTGATAGCGATGAGTGCAAGGACGGCATGACCTAATGAACTTTTTGGTTCGAGATGGAACTGCATTCAGATTGCCCAATCACGCTTTTGATTTACTTATTGAGGATCGGTGCGGATGCGCCGCACGCCGTTCGACCGTTGAGTACAAACGACGTGCGGCCCGGACCGCGACGACCGGCGGTTCACTACGCCGCCGGTTGTCGAGCGCTAAGGGGGAAAGGAGAAGCCCCGCACGCTCCGTAGCACAGGCCCATGGATTGGCAGCGCTGCGTCGGAGTCGTCAGCCGGAAGACTGGCGCTCCACTTAATCAGATAACATTCCAGCCCGGTAAATTAGGCTCTTGATGGCAATGCGTTCCTCTGGCGACTTCGCAGCGCAGACGCGCGATATCGTCTGAGAATCCACCGAACCACCGTTCATCGGAATACCGTTTCGCGCGGCAACCTTGAGTGCCTGCCGTTGAATCGGCGTCAAATTCGCGGCGTTGGCATTCATTGCGCCCAAGTCGTCAGCGACGTGGCCAGCGCTTGCTAGCGCTTTGGTTATTTTGTTAATCGCATCGTCGGAAAATCCGGCCGTCTTAAGCGAGCCTGCAATTTCCGACGCGCGCGGCTGGTCAGGCGCTTCGTCTTTCGCCGCGACGGCGGTCACGAGGCTGTTCACAAATTTTTGCCTCACCGGCAGATCGAGGCCGGCCTTTTTAAGAATTTCATCGACAGTAGACATGTTTTTAGTCCTTACTCCGGCGTCAGCCGGTATCTTGGTGGCAAATGATGAATGGTACGAGCGCTGCCACCAGCAACGCGCGCCGTATGTTTTTGATGTCAGCTAAGCCAAAGCGGCACTTCAAAGCCGCCGGGTGGATGCAGCGGCGGAGCGCCAATGGCCCCCCAAGTGTGGCCGCCGCTTCTTTCAGAAGCCAACACAAGGCTGGCTAAAGCGGAATTCGACAGATCGTCGTGCTGGCCCGCACCGACTGGGTGGCTTATTTGCTCGCGGTTGCTACTTCTTGTTACGCGACGTTCCAAATTCATGATTTGTGAAATCATTCGGTCATTTGCTGGCATTAACGCGCGACCTGACGCTATGAGCGGGATTGCCTCGAAGTACAGTTGCGATTTTGATCGCCGCGACACCTGATATTCAAGACCGCAGGAGTTGAAGGCCTGTCGAATAAAATCGCCGCTCCACGCGTCGCCGACAATGCGATTGATGCGGTAGCTTCTGCAAAGGGCGGCGATCTCGTTGACTATAGTTTGGACCACGAATGGCGGTCTAAATTCGCGAAGTGCGGCAAGTACGGGCCGATCGTCCCAACGGAGAAACGATATCCCACAGGTGAAACTGTCTCCACCGATTGTGCCCGAAGCTCCATCGATGAAAGCATTATATTTGTCACCGGGCGTCGGCGGCAAATCTCCGCTGCGCGCTTTATCGATGCAGGCGGCAAGCGCCTCGCTCGATACGAGTCCGGAAATGTCCTCTCGAAATTCCGCGAGCCATTCGGCGCGTGCTGCTTCCGGGTCGTCCCGGAGCGCTTGTTCGATAATTGCCGGATCGAGTGTCGGGTTGAGTGTCAGAGACGGCGCTTGGATCACCAAGACATCGTCACTGTCGCGGCCGAAATGATCGCGGTACTTGTTGTATAACAACCCGGATTTTTTGTGCGGCGAACTGATACCAATAATCATCGATCCAGCCAACGTGGCAGTTGCGGGAAGGAGCGCATTGTAAAGCTCGGTATCGGGCGACGCGGAAGCCTCATCCCGGTAAAAAGCAAGTTCGTCCAACACGGCGAGCAATACGGGGCGTCCGCGAATACTTCTAAACGAATTTGTCGCGACTGCGACATCAACAGAATTTGTTAGTTCAAAACCAGTTTGCGTATTTCGCGAGACCATTTTGGCGAAGTGCGGAATGTCCTGAAAATACGAACGAGTGTATCCGAGAACTATCTTCGATTGTTCGCGATCACATCCCAAGCACACGCACAGCGGGCGTTCACCGCGACGGAGTTTGCCATTCTGGTTGAAGAATGCCGCAGCATGACCGGTCAAGGCGCTCGCGATGGAGTCTTTACCGCCGCGCCGAGCAACAATGTAATAAGCTTCGCGAACCGGTTTTTTTGGCGGATCGCGTTGGGCCACCGTGCGAAAGAACGCGATTTCGTCCGACGTCATCGGCAACGCCGTCGTCGCCTTTAAAATCGTTTTCCAGTTTTTCCAGCTTGGACCTTGAAACCAAGGCTGAAATAGGCGCGGGTGTTCCAGCGCCTCGATGACGCTCGGAGTTTTCATTTGCCTGTTTCGTCATTGGTTTGGGCTAGATATTCTTCCAGCGATTGCGATGGCGGTTCCTTGCTCTTGCGACGTTGGCCGAGTGCCATCAGAATTCGCGTGAACGAATTCGAGCATCGAACAAGTTGGTCATCGTCGATCGTGTCGCCGCGTAGAATTGCGCCGCGCAATTCCTCGGCCCGCAGAGCGAGCACAGCAGCTTGCGCGACCAAGGCGCGCTCCGCGTTGCTGAGGCTCGCATCGCCGCCTAAATCGGCGGAAAATTCCTGAGTAAGAGTTTTATAGCGTCGGGATGATCGCCGTCGTCCATCATGGCGAATCATCGGCCGCGCCGAGGTTGAAATGCGGTTTCATGCAGCGGCCAGAAATTTCCGAAGCGGCCTTTGCGGTGCTTGGCTTCGAAGTATTTTTCGACGGTCAGCCCAGTATCCGGCCGCATGGGTACCGGATACGCCAACACATCGCGCCGACATTTATTTGAGTTGGCGTGACTGCCCAGTTCAATAACGGCGGCGCTCAGAGGTTTTCTCATTTTTTGACTCCGGATGCGTGGCGCATACGCCGGCAAACAGGCGACGGTGTGTGAGATTAGGTAGTGAGCGCGGCTCGCTTCGACCCGCTTGGATGGCCAGACTGCGAGTCGTCGCATGCCAATCCCAGTCGTCGCATGGCCAACAGATTTCGGCGACGGCGCTCCGTGGTGTCCTGATACGGGACCGCCTCTAGTACGCGTTTTATCAAGACAATCTGGCGAGAAATTTTGAAGGCTTCCCTGAATGCTAATGTGCGCAGGTCTGCCGATTCTGGTGCCCAACGATAGTCGTAGGCATCGCCGTATTCGCCGCGATGCCATTTGCGGATCGCAATATCGACGGCCCAGCACGGAACATCATCGAGTGCGATATCGTAAGCTTCGCTACGTGCACGAGCCGCTTCTGGATTGCCGGCTCCGGACGGTTTCGCGAGCATCAGTTTTGCAACGAGACCGAATGTCTGTTTGTCGTACTTCTCGTCATCGATTGGTCGTTGGCACATTATCGCTTCGAGAGATTCGACTGCGCGCTCCAGAAAAATGCGTTGCTGCGCATCAGGCAGTTCCGCTAGCGTCCACCGTTCTGACCATTTTCCGGTGACCTCATCTGATTGGAGGTGAAGCGCCAAACTTTTCATTATGGTGCTCAGCCAGTCCGGCCAGCGTGGCGTCGGCGCGTGTAGAGTTGGCACCGCGAGATGAACGTGAGTTGTTAGATGGTTCGCCATGATATTGCTTCCAATCGATCACCCGGTTTCTCCACGTCATGCTCCAGTCAAGCTTTGTCGCGTCTTTCCCGGCTTTGGACAGCCAATAGTTTCGGAATTTCTCTACCTGATTGGCCAAGGCTTCTGCTGTCAGCCCTTTCGAGGCAGCGAATTCGATATCGCTATCCGATGGCTGCCATTTGTCTGGAAGGCGCGTGCCGCGCTTACTATCTAAGGAACGAAGTTCCTTAGATTGTTTATGTGAATGTAAGTGTGCATCGTCCGGCATTGCCGTGGATGTCCCGGACCGCTGCGACGGCTGTGCCGTGGCATCATCGGTTTGTTGATTTGAATGGTCTTTTTTCTCCGAACGCCATCGCTCCTTAGCACGCCTGCTTTGCCTCTCACTTAAATCCGTCATGCGGCGCTTTTGATCCGCAATTGTCGCTTTGGCCGATTCACTCACGTACCCGTCGGCGGCCTTTGTCAATTTGCCGTGGGCTAAGAGCCTTTCCAAAGCCTTTGCAACGCGATTTACCGTGAGGCCGGTGCGACGGGCCAGCGCTCGTTCGTCGTCCGAAATCGGCCCGCCAACTTCGTGGATACGCAGCATGCAGATTACGTAGACTAACTGCTCGTCCGGGATCATTCCGCTTAACTCGCCAAGCAGTTTCCGCGCGTCGCACGGAAACCAAGGAAGACCGGTCATGCCGTCGGCGGCACTCATGACATGGCCTCGCAAGATGTAAGGTTGTTTGACACCGTCACGCGGCCAACCGCCATACGACCGACAGCTTTTTGGTCGCCGGGATGAGATGCTTCACCCGCGTGTAGATTGCGGCGCACTGCATGCGGCGAACGTCAGTCGCGCGACTGTGCGGGACACCTAAATCATTGGCTCCGGCCGCCATTGCGCGAAGGACCTTCCAGTCGTGTCCCGGATTCCTTCCGATCAAGCAATCGAAGAAGATGCGATCGACAGCAGCGACCGTTGCCATCTCTTGCTCTGTCGGTTCCGGGTCGTCACCGCAGTGGTCGCCGGCCGCGAGATCGATCATGCGCTGTCGATCGGCATCGGCCCGATCGTCCGCTGAATGGATATACATCGGCCAAGGCGATCTTACAGGACGGGTCCAGTGACCGTCGCACACTTTCATGCGCGACTGGATATCGGCCGTCGCCTGCAAGGTTAAGAATATGACGTCGTGCCCGATCAGCGATACGCTGTGCTTGCTCAAAAGATCAACCGCGTCGCGCAACGCCGCTGCGACACGACGGCAATCATCGGGAAGCCATTCCTTGGCGCTCATTTCGACTGGGCACCGCTGCGGGGAGGCAACGCTCCGAAAGCATCGAGACCCAAAAGAATCAACTCTCTCTCCATCCCCATGACCGAACGATGCTCGCGGGCCGCTAGTTTCGTGACCGCCGCCACGACAGACGACGGGAGCGTTATTGATGTGCGAACGTCATTCGTTTCGCGCAAAGGATGATGTGGCTGTGCCATGGAACCCCCCCAATTCTTCGAATGTTTGAATGCCTGCAAAGACGAGCCGGAGGCCCGTTGTGGCCTCTCTCGTTGTTGCTTGCTCTGTGCAGAGTCAGGGATGGTGCAAAATGCAGACAATTTTCGCCTGACAATTGGAATTCTACACCAGCCCCCCCGGGTGGCGTCTATAGACCCGTTGGCCTCGCGGCAAAAAAGTTTTTAAGCCTTTATAATATTTCGGCTTTCGCGCAAAAATAGTTTTCGGCACTGCTCACGGCTTGCCGTCAGCGGGCACGCGCGTGATGAAAGTTTGTTGTTTGTTAGTTCTTATGGCGCGCCGCGTGCGTGCGGCCTGCGCGTTTACGTATGGAAACTCCTAATTTCAAGACGCGTCCGATTGCACCACGTCCGGGGATCGCCATTTCCAGCGCTCATACTTGTCGCCGGTCTGCCGGATGTGAGCGTAGCGCTTTAGGCTCGACCAGCTTCGATGTCCCGACACCGCCGCTGCCTGCGGAATGTTACGACCCATCTCGAATAGTCGGGAGACACCCTCGTGCCGGAGGTCGTGGAAGTGCAGCCTATCGGAGTTTTCCATCTCATCGGTATTGATGCCGAGGATTTTGCACGCGCGTGTAAAGGCGGCACCGACCGCATCGGTCGTGAATGGAAATATCTCAGCGCTGCGCTTTGGCATCGACTCGATGTATGCGGCCGCTTCCGGTGTCAGCTCGCACCATATGTCGTTACCCGCCTTGTCGCCCGGATGCTTCATGTCGCGAACGAGAGTGCGCGCCGGTTCGGCGTTATGCGGTTGCTGATAGTCGTCCCATCGAATGCGCGTGATTTCTTCCTGTCGTCGCGTTGAGAAAATTGCGAACGGAATGATTTTCTGCATTGGAATTGAACCCGGTCGGCGCTGTTTGACCGTGCCGAAATGTTCCATCAAACGATCGAGTTCGTCGAGGGTAGGGCGGCGATTACGTTCGTTGCCCTTGCTGATCAGACCAAGCTGCTTGCAGACAACATAAGCGTCCTTGATTGCTTGCTGATCGAGTGAATAGCGCCATGCCGGGCGGGCAATTGAAAAGATTGGGCCGAGGTGGCTGAGATAATTTTGCCGGGTCTGCGGAGCGACAGGCAGGGCTTTGACGAATTCAACAATGTGAGAACTGCCAATCTCACTGCATTTCAATTCGGCTATCGGGTAATTTTTTATCGTGCGGAGAACTTGTTCCTTCGTCCGGCCGATCTGCTTCCTCATTTCCGAAATGTAACGGTCAATCACTACCGCGAGTTCGGGATCGTCGCGGCGCTCAAGGCCGCCCGGCTTCTTGAGGTCCTTTTCTCGGTTCTCCATCCAGGCGCTGGCTGCCTGCTTGCGGTCGAAGGTCTTGGCCTCCCGGTGAATGATTTTGCCGCCGCGCTTTAGGGTGATCAGAGCGGTATAGCCGGTGCTGCCGTCCTTGCGTTTACGTGGTAGTAGCGTTCCCATAAGTCCGTCCTAGCGGTCTGTCCAACCTCCGGGAACGGTACAACATGAACCTCGAAAGTACAACGCCTGTTGTACTCGGTGGTTGAAATGGCCGGAAATGAGCGGAAATGAGAGAGAATAAAAAGCCCCATGGATAGGGAAGAAGTCAGCACAGGATCGGGAAAAGTCGATAAAATCGACGCTCACCGGTTTTGTGTTGCGCCTATGATGGAATGGACTGACCGGCATTGCCGGTTCTTCCATCGCCTGCTGACGCGGCGCGCGCTGCTCTATACCGAAATGCTCACGACGGGCGCAGTGTTGCGTGGCGACCGCACGCGGCTTCTGCGTTTCGATCCGGCTGAGCATCCCTTGGCGCTGCAGCTCGGCGGTTCCGATCCGCGTGCGCTCGCGGACTGTGCGAGGATCGGCGCCGATCTCGGCTTCGATGAAATCAATCTCAATGCCGGCTGCCCGTCCGACCGCGTGCAGGATGGCCGCTTCGGCGTCTGCCTGATGGCGGAACCGGCGCTCGTCGACGATTGCGTCGCGGCGATGAAGGCGGCTGTTTCGATCCCGGTCACTGTGAAATGCCGCATCGGCATCGACGAACAGGATCCGGAACAGGCACTCGAAATTTTCACGCAAGCGGTCGAACGCGCCGGCGCCGACGTGCTCATCGTGCATGCGCGAAAGGCATGGCTGAAGGGCCTGTCGCCGAAAGAAAACCGCGAGGTACCTCCGCTCGACTACGATCGCGTCTATCGGCTCAAAAGCGCACACCCGCACCTCGCGATCGTTCTCAATGGCGGCGTCGGAAGTGTCGAAGAGGCGCTGTCGCATCTCGATCGTGTGGACGGAGTCATGATGGGCCGCGCCGCCTATCGGGAGCCGTGGCGGCTCCTTGCCGTCGATCCGCTTATTTTCGGCGAGGCTGCCGGCTTTACGTCAGTAAAAGAGGCCGCGGCTGCGCTGACGCCGTATATCGAGCGCGAATTGGCTCAAGGCGCGCGGCTGCACAATATCGCGCGACATTTGCATGGCCTGTTCCGCGCCGTGCCTGGCGCGCGCGCTTTCCGCCGCCATCTTGCCAACGCCGCTGCCTCGCCTCATGCGAATGCGGAATACCTCGTCGCCGCACTTGCACTGGTTGCGGATGGCGTTGTGGACAGGGACCGCGAATTGGCGCACATCGCCGCCTAGCTTCGCATTCCGGGAAATCGCAAGCACACATGATACTCGGCGTCTCGTTGAGCGAGATTCTCTGGCTCGCGCTAGCAATCATTATTGGCGGTGTCATCACCGGGCTGCTCGCCGGCTTGTTCGGCATCGGCGGCGGCGCGGTGATCGTGCCGGTGCTCTACGAAGTCTTTCGTGTCCTCAACGTCCCTGACGAGGTGCGCGTCCAGCTTTGCGTCGGCACGTCGCTCGCGATCATCCTGCCGACGACGATCCGCTCCTACCTGACGCACCGGCAAAAAGGTCTTGTCGTCCCGAACGTGATACGGCTGTGGGCGCTGCCCGCCGTCATCGGCGTCATCTGCGGCGCCATCATTGCGGCATTTGCGCCGGCCGCGGTATTCAAGATCGCCTTCGTTGTCATCGCGACATTCATCGCGACAAAATTTCTGTTCGCCGGTGACCGCTGGAACCTCGGTACCGAACTGCCCGGTCCGTTGCCGATGAGAATTTACGGCTTCGTCATCGGGCTTGCCGGCGCGTTGATGGGCGTGAGCGGCGGCTCGCTGTCCAACATCGCGCTCACGCTCTACGGCAAGACGATGCACCAGGCGGTGGCGACGTCGTCGGGACTTGGCGTGCCGATCACGATCGTCGGAACACTCGGGTATATTTTAGCCGGCTTGCCGCATCATGCATTGTTGCCGCCGCTCTCGCTCGGCTTTGTCTCGCTGATCGGCGTCGCGGTCATGGCGCCGGTATCGAGCTTCACCGCGCCCTACGGCGCGCGGCTTGCCCACCGGCTGTCGCGGCGCACGCTGGAGCTTGCCTTCAGCACGTTTCTCCTGCTGATCTCAGCACGGTTTCTGGTCAGCCTGTTTTAGGGCATGCCCTCATAATCGCGCCGCCGGTGGCGAGCGAGCGTCTGGATTTGCCAAGATTAATGTCCGCTCTGGCGAGTAAAGCGAACATCGCCAGAAGCTTCGCGGTATCTGCAAAAGACCCAAAGCGGACACCAGGTAAGCTGCGATGGGGAGCGCATGCGGCTTGTTCAGGTGCCGTTCTGATGGCGGGGCAGTCTGGACCTGCGCATCAGCTCGCAACGGCCTGCATTAACGCGGAAATCTTTATCGTCGCGAAATTGGAGAAGGTGTCAGATACTGCGTAAGGCAAGATAATCTGGTCGTTGTGACGTATGGCGCCGCAAGTATAGACAACATTGGGCACATAGCCCTCGCGTTCGGTCGGTTCAGGACGAACTAGCGGCTCGCGAGAACGGGCGAGAACTTTTGACGGATCTTTTTTATCCAGGAGAACCGCCCCGATCGAATATTTCCTGACCGGACCAACACCGTGTGTCAGGAGCAGCCAGCAGTCATCCAGTTCGATGGGCGAGCCACAATTGCCAATCTGAACGAATTCCCAAGGATACTCAGGCTGCAGAATGGAATGACCGTCGTCCCATGTGTATAGGTCGTCGGAATAGATCAAATAAAGATTCTCGTTGTCCTGCCGACCGATCATCGCGTAGCGGCCATCGATTTTCCGCGGAAACAGAGCCATCCCTTTATTGCGCGCCGCCGATCCGTTGAGGGGAGTCATCCGAAATGATCGGAAATCCTGCGTTTCGATCAACTCAGAGCGAATCGCCCGCCCGCTATACGCTGTGTAGGTCGCGTAGAATGTTTTTCGTTCGCCGTCATGGAATTCGACGAATCGGGCGTCCTCGATGCCGTTTGCTTGAGCGTCGGTGATCGGAAAGATAATGCGCTCGCTCAGCTCTTCGTCATCCCGGAATATGACTTCGATGTCGTCGCCATTTGGTGTTGACGTCCGGCTTCGGATTTTTGGGACCGCCGCCAGACGTGCGGGCGGATCGATCGCGACGGTGCCGTCGGCAGCAATAGTGCCGGATCGGAACGTCAGCGATGAAATATGTCCCTCGCCGACAGCCCGCAGACTCAAGATGAAGCGACAGGAGTTTTTCAGGACACCAGATTGGTCGGGGTGACGGACGATGCTCGGGTTGAACAATGCCGACGCCTCGAATGAGTATTCGTTGAGAAAATATGCGCCTATCAGGCGGCGTTGCGTCTTATTCAATTCGGGATGTGGTTCAAGCGCGTCTTCCATGTCCGCGGCGCGCGTTTCGAAGATATCAATCAGATTCCTGTGACGGCCTTCGAAATTATCGAGTACATCGCTTAATTGTTGCTCGGCAGCTTCCGCATCGAGCCGAACCACCCTTCCGACAATATGATTGGCCCGAATCTTGTCAGTGGGGTTGAGGTCTCGGGGTTCGGTCGCCGGTTTGAAGGGTCTGACGACGACCCTCGCCGGGTCCGGGCGCAGATACAAGCTCTGGCGATTCACAAATCGGAATTGGGACAAAGAGGCTCCCTGGAGCGGTTCGGGGCAGGACTGTGCGGCTGGCGCTACCGTCTATGAACTTGGATACGGATCGCGGTCGATCTATCGTAGTCATACGCTTAAACTGGCGAATCTCCACAAGACCGAGAAGATACGATAGCACCGATTCTGCGCCTTTGTTCTCATTCGATCGATCCGGGTGAAGCCCGTCCGAGCAGCTTCCCGTTTCCGGATCGGTCAGAACTGTCTGCAGGTCGTTTTCGCCCAGAAACCATTCGAACGCGCGCAGCGCCTCAATTGGCCACTCCGAGCTGCCGTCCGCCCGCCACGCGGCGAGGCAAGCGGAAATTGTTGCTGCCGCCTCGACGGGCTGCTGATCGAACGCTTCGGGCTTCCGGCGGACTCTGCCGAAGCTCTTGGTTCCAACCGGTCTAAAGTATCCCGATGATGCGGTCTGAAGCGCGTTGAGCCAGCGGAGCGATCGGAGGCCGGTTTCCACATACGACGGTGTGTGGGTTGTCAGTCCGGTTTGGATCAGCGCCTGAGGAAGCCGTGCGTTGTCGTATGCGAGCAGGTCTTCAAACCAAATCCAGTCCTTGGTTTCTGTTGCTGAGATCAGTGACATCAACCTGTCGGCCAAAAGTCTACGAAGGCGGTTGGCGAGAATGTCGCCACCGGCCACCGTGCAATAGGCGTCCAATCCCAGCAGCGAGAATGCCCAGGCCCGCGGCGACGAAAATTCTTCAACGACGGGAAGCGCGGTCTTGAAAAGCGCCGCGGCCCATCTGCGGCGAGACGGGTCAATGTCCATCCTTGAGCATTCGGCCAATGCCCAAAGCGTTCTGCCGTGACTGTCTTCCGAGCCTTGCTGTTCCAGCCACCTGCGATCATAGCTCATGAAATTGCGAAATCGGCGGGTGTCTGGATTCCATGCATGCTGGATGAACGCTGCAAAACGCGAGGTGATGGATTTCGACAATTCCACTTCGCCAAAATTCGTAAGCAGGCTTGAAAACAGCAGTGCGCGAGCGTTGTCGTCGGCGCAGTAGCCATGGGAGCGATCTGGTACCGAGTGGACGGAGTGCTGGAGCATGCCAGTACTGTCGCAAAGCGAAAGGAAATGCCCGATCTTGATCTCCGGTATGACGTGTCCGTTTCTCCCGGAGATTATGGCGTCAATGGGCAGTGATATCCCAGGCCGGGTATTCTCGCTCTCGGACTCGAAAGCGGTAAGATAACGCTTTGCCGTTTGCACCCAGGTCATCGATCTGCTTGCCGCATACGCACGTTTGCGCATGGAATAACGACGGACGTCGTTCGTCAGCAGCCCGGAGATTTCCGCGCTTAAGGCTTCGGGATCCGAAAAGGGAACCAGAATACCGCACCCGTCGCTTAGCAGCTCCTTGGCATGCCAGTAGGGTGTCGATACGACTGCCTTTCCCAATCCGAAGCTGTACGCCAGCGTGCCCGATGTCATTTGGCTCTCATTGAGATAGGGAGTCGTATAGACATCGCACATTGAAATGAAATCCAGCAGCGTGGCCTGATCCACGAACTGGTTGAAGAAGACGACATGATTTTCGATGCCGAGGTCCTTCACGCGCGCTGTCAGACCGTCGCGATAGGTCTCGCCATGTTGCCGGACAAGTTTCGGATGAGTGGCGCCAAGAATGACATAGAGGGCGTTCGGGCAGGACTTGATGATTTTAGGCATGGCATCGAGCATCGTCTCAATGCCTTTGTTGGGCGACAGAAGACCGAAGGTCAGAATGATCATCTTTTCGGTGAAGTCGAATTTGGCCTTTGCGTGATGCGGTTCGAGGAACGGAAAATCCGGTATTCCGTGCGGTATGACGTCGATCTTGCGAGTGGGTACGTCATGAACGGAACGAAGAAATTCGTGACCCTTTTCCGACATGACGACAACTCTTGCCGAAATGTCTATGATCCGATGCATCACGTGTTGCTGGATGGCTGTCGGCTTGTCGAGCACCGTGTGCAGCGTCGTGACAACCGGCATTTCGAGACGCGACAGCAGTTCGATGATATTACCGCCGGCCTCGCCGCCGAAGATCCCGTATTCGTGCTGGAGGGAAACTACGTCGAATCCTGCGCCGTTTAGGAACTCGGCCGCCTTGACATAATCACCGATCGTTTCGTCGTGAATCTCGAAGCGCACGGCCGGCGGATAGTCGTAGGTGCGGTCCGAATCCGTCATGGCGATGACGCAGGTTTCAAGGTCCGGCCGAGCGGCGGAGACTGCCCGGTGAAGATCTTGAGTGAATGTAGCGATCCCGCAACGGCGCGGAAGATAATTACCGATGAAGGCCACACGCTGAAGAAGTTTCATTTAATTCTTTCCATGCGGCCGTTCTCTTTGAGCAGTGTTTGTTTGAGTGATGGAAATTGGCACCCGAATTTCTTGTGGCTGTCTGACGTTGATTGAGTCCGGCCGTGTGAGGTGCTGGAGCAGGCCCGGAACCGGGCCGCCGCCCGTATAGGCCGCGAGGCCCACCATGCCGACGGCACCGGGGTGTATCTCGATGCGGTCCGATTGCGCGAAAATGGCGTCGCCTGTGGCAACGTCGAACGATCCGGCGATGGCACTGCCGCTAACAACGAGAAGCCATGTTTCTCGTTCCGCATCCAAGCACCATGAGGAATTGGGAGCGAGGTCGATCCGTTCGAACACGAATTGTGGGCTGGTAACGAGAAGCTTCCGCTCTGCAGTAATCTGGCTCGGTTGCACCTGAAATTCAGCCGGTCCGGCGTTCGCCACCACTATGGCATTCTCGATATGAAGTTCCCGCTGCCTGCCGGGATCGAACAGACGGAAGGTCGCGTCGCTTCGCTGTTGAAGTTCTGCAATGACGAGGCCTGCGCCAACTGCGTGAATCGTTCCTGCGGGCACGAATATGACATCGTTCGCCGACACTTCGCGCCACACGATCAGATCGGAAATCGAACCTTCGTCGATCGCTTCGCGCAACTGCTGCGACGTCAGACGTCGACTAAGACCGAGAGCGACCTTGGCCTCGGGGGCGGCGCTTAAAATGTACCAGGCTTCGGTTTTGCCGTTTGGCAGGCCCATCGAATGGGCGAACCCATCGTCGGGGTGCACCTGGATTGAAAGTGGTTGGTTCGTAAACAGCAACTTGAGCAAGAGCGAAGGATTTGCGGCCACGTTGCCGGGGCGCTCGTACCAGATTTCGCCGATCGCATTGTCGCCACGCCGCGCGTTACTCCAAGGACGCAGATCCTCGACACCCCAAGGCTTTGGTACGGCGCGCGCGACCGCGTGTTCAATCGCCATAACCTCATCCGATGTTCGGCCGAGACGACGCATTTCGATCGCAGAGGCGCGTCGAAATCTCTGAATCACCAACGTCGGCGGAGTGTGTCGATCGGACGCAGATATTGGACGTCGGCTGGGCGTTCGTGAAAGAAAGCGAAGCTGAAGAAAAGAAATAGGAAATGCAATTATCAGAAGCCGACAGAACAGAGAAGTGGCTGCCTCGAGGCTTCTTTATCCGTACCCCACTATGTGTGGACGATCGGTAATGATTTCAAGGCCTGGGCTCATCGATTCAGCAAATCAGTATGGACTGAATCTCCGTTATTGAAGGCGAAACAGAAATTGCGTGGCCCTGACGCGCAAATCGCTTCATAGTCATCCAGGGTATCGGGAACTTCACCGAAAGCCTTCAGTATCGTGGGTTCTCCAAAATTTCCCACGTTCGGGTCGCCGGTGCGTCTAAAAGCGAGTGCACCGGCGTTAAGAGGATCCCTCGACATCAGCTCCGCCCGCCGAACCGCCGCTGATGCGCTCGGCATTTCCTGTGCCTGCCCCGTTGCGATGCCGTCGCCTGTCCTGAGAAACGGTAGTGCCACGTAATAGGTCACGGACATCCCATACCTCCGCTCACGATAATCGCCGGGTTTGATGACGTTGACGCATCATCGCGGAATTAGGATGAATTTTCATCCCTGAATAGCAGACCGGCAGATCGGGCTAAGCCAGGTTTGGTGTGTTCCAGAAAGATGCGCCGCGTGTGTTGCGACTGCAGTAGTTAGAAAATTGGGTCAATAATCGGCGGAAACCAGATTGTAAGAGCCCCTGCGGGAACGCTCATGCACTTTCGCGTCGGCTGCATAAAAATTTCAATTCGATCCTGAATACCTAAAAAGAAAAAGGCCGGCATGAGCCGGCCTCCCCATCGAATTTAATTGCGTTAGCCCTTGGTGACTACCGGTGGCGGGGCTTTGCCCTTGCCGACGTTGGCGCAGCCGGCAACGGATAACAGTGCGAGAACGGCCGCCGTTGCGATTGTGAGTTTCTTCATCACGCTTTCTCCTGTGTCATGACGGCATGACCCTAGAGTGCGCTCCTGATTGCTCGCTAGTGCCCCGAAGCCACACTCTGCCGCTAATCGGCCTGGAGGTCCGCGTCCTCAAATAAGGCAGGTGCCACTGACATCATAACTTGTTGTCTCGACCCTGGTCGCCATGTTCGGCTTGAGTTTGAAGCGGAATGCACGGTGGACAATGGCTGCTGGCGGCTGACCGACGTGACTTATGAGCACAAGCCCTGCTCAATTGCGGGCTACGGATAGCCCTTTAGCATCAGCCGGTCGCCAACGACTTGCCAGCTCTGCAGCCGGTTGAGGAAACTCATGCCGAGAAGGCTGGTGCGCAATTGCCCCGGCTGCGTCACCAGTGCTTCGACCGAACGCTCTTCGAGGCCGCCGATGGCGAGGCGGTCGAGCGTGATCGGCGCGGCTTTGGTGCGGCCATTCGCGGTGTCGATGCTCACGCTATAGGTCAGGAGATCGAGCGGCAGGCCGGCCGCCTTGGCGTCGTCGGGGGTGAGCACCACCGAACTCGCTCCGGTATCAAGCACCATGTGCGTCCGCGCGCCGTTGATCTGGGCGGCAATGGCGAAATCGCCGCCGTTCGTGCGTGCCACTTCCACGGTGCGGCCGTGCGAGACGACGTGGCCGGGAATAAGTTCGGACATCACGCGGTCGGCGACTTCACTTGCCTCATAGCGATAGGAATAGCCGATCACCAGAAAGAGACCGACCACGACCCAGAGCAGCGCCGCAGTGATGGCCTGCGTGAACCGCTCGCGGAACATGGTCATGAGCGCCGCGCCAAGGAACACCAGTATGGCGAGCTTGTAGGCGAGCGAACCGAAATCCTCGGTCGAGAGCGGACCGACCCGGCCCGAGCCGTGCTGCGCGATCAGCACGAGGATCGCGATCAGCAATCCGAGCAGGAGCAGCCACAACAGGCGCTGGCGCACGTCGAT
This sequence comes from uncultured Alphaproteobacteria bacterium, assembly GCA_963723335.1. Taxonomy (GTDB): domain Bacteria; phylum Pseudomonadota; class Alphaproteobacteria; order Rhizobiales; family Xanthobacteraceae; genus BOG-931. The sequence goes on from CAVRQJ010000004.1 coordinate 134,826, forward strand.
CGTTCCCTTACGCCGGAGCCGGGCTGGCGATGTCGGCCGCGGCAAGGCGGGCCGGCAATCGCGCCATGATTGCGGTGCGCTCCGCGTCGCTCAGTGCGGCCCAGCACGCGATTTCATCTAGCGTGCGGCCGCAGCCGATGCACAGCCCGTGCGCCGGATGCACCACGCAGACGCGGTTGCAGGGGGATTTGAGGCCGGTCTCGTCGGTCTGCATTGGGGTCTCGGGCGAAATCGCGTGCACCATAGACACCGAACGGCCGAAGGCAATCCCCAGAGCGCCGGCGGCGTCGTCACAAGCCATTGAATATCGGGAAAACGCCTAGGCGCCGAACAAAGCGCGCTTGGCGCGGGTCGTTGAATCCTCGGACGAAGAGGGCGACATCGACGACGAAGACGACATATCCGCAAGCGGCTGGATCGACGGCGCATTCTCCGCGATCGGCGCCAGCGCCGACATGACCCGCTCGGGCGGGAAGGTGACGATGACTTCGGTGCCGATGCGCAGCTTCGATTTCAGCGTGAAAGTACCGCCATGTAGGTCGATCAGGTTTTTCGCGATCGGCAGGCCGAGCCCGGCGCCCTGTTCGGCCGATTTGATCGAATTCGAGCCCTGGCCGAAGGAGGCGAGCACGATCGGGATTTCCTCTTCCGGAATGCCGGGCCCAGTGTCCTTCACGCTCATGTATTGGCCGCCGGACGCAGTCCAGCCGGCCTTGAGCCAGATCTCGCCCGCCTGCGGCGTGAACTTGATGGCGTTGGACAGAAGGTTGAGGCAGATCTGGCGCACCGCGCGTTCGTCGGCCCATAGCCGCGGCAAATCGGGCTCGAACATTTCGTGGATGGTGATGCCGCGATTGCTGGCGCGCAGCTTCAACAAATGGTGGCAGTCCTCGACCACACGATTGAGCGACACCGCTTCCTCGTTGAGTTCGTAGCGCCCGGCCTCGATGCGCGACAGATCGAGAATCTCGTTGATGAGATTGAGCAGATGCACGCCGGAACTGTGAATGTCGGCGGCGTAGTCCTTGTACATCGGAACGGCGTGCGCACCGAAAATCTCACCCTTCATGACTTCGGAAAATCCGAGGATCGCATTGAGCGGCGTGCGCAACTCGTGACTCATCTGCGCGAGGAACCGCGATTTCGCGATATTCGCGGTTTCGGCGCGGCGGCGCGCTTCGTCGGAAACGGATTTTGACTGTTCGAGCTCGCCGATCAGCGCGTCCTTCTCGGCGCGCGCTTCGAGCGTCGCCAGCGTCGTCGAGTAAAGCCGGTAGGCAAGCAGCGAGAAATATCCTTCCGCGGTAAGCGCCATGACGGCGAGGATGTAGTCGTGGAGGTTGCCTTTGACGGCGAAATCGAGCGCGATCGCGATGGTGACCGGCAGCGTCAGCGCGAATACCGCGATCGGCAGGCTCGACGCCAGCATGCTCGATATCGCCACGACGAGCAGCATGACGAACAGCATGAACGTCGACGCCTGATCGTCGATGCCGATCGGATTGATGAGGACGAAGGTCCACGCCATGCCGAAGAACAGATCGAGCATGATGAACCGCATGCGCCACGAGCGCAGGTTGGTCGATGCCGGCTCCTCGAGGAACTGCCGGCAGGTGCGGATGATGATGAGATGGATGACCAGCGCACCTGCGGTCCACACGCCGGACGCGAGCGCTCCGGTCCACAGGCCGGAGAGAAGCCCGATGGTGACGACGAGGAGCAGTATGACGGGCGACGCCGAAATGCGGTTCTGCGAAAACTGGCGCAGCAATTCGTAGTCGAAGACCGGCCGCGTGCCGCTGGTCGAGGTCAGCCGGTCGCGCGCTTCGCGCACGTGCTGCGAGGCAAGCCGCCGCCGCGTCGACGGGGCGGCAGCCGGCGAAGCAAGCTCGTGTGTTTCACTGATTGTATTGGGCATCGCAGTCCGGGGCCGGCATTTACGCTGGAGCGTGATCGCCGAATGCCGGCTCGCCTCTTTCGAGATCACGTTCTAATTCGCTACAAAAGTGGCCTAAATTCCTTAAGACGAGGCTTAAGACGCCAAGCGGTCGAGGCTGCAGCAAGCATTCGTTTACACTTGCGGCACGCGGGCCCCCAACGCCGGTCTGCCGGCGCACTGGCCGGACCCGTACGGCCGCGATATGGTTGTGTCCTCAAAGGGATAGAGAGGCGATCGCGATGAAGCTCTACGATGGCGGCCGTGCCCCCAATCCGCGGCGGGTGCGCATCTTCCTGGCCGAGAAGGAAATCAAGGTTCCGATGGAGCAGGTTGATCTCGGCACATTGCAGCAGCGCTCGGAGGCCTACAGCGCGGTCAATCCGCTGCAGCGGGTCCCGGCACTCGTCCTCGACGACGGCACGGTGATCGCCGAGTCGATCGCCATCTGCCGCTATTTCGAAGGTGTTCAGCCCGAACCGCCGCTGTTCGGGCGTGGCGCTGTCGGCACAGCACTTGTCGAAATGTGGAATCGGCGCGCCGAGCTTCATCTTCTTCTGCCGCTCTCGAATGTCTTCCGGCATCTGCATCCGGCGATGAAGCAGATGGAAGAACCGCAAGTGCCGGAATGGGGTGAAGCCAACAAGCTGCGCGCCATGGCATTTCTGCAATTCCTCGACGGCGAACTTAAAGGGCGGCCCTACCTGGCCGGCACGGATTATAGCGTCGCCGACATCACTGCGCTGGTCGCGGTCGATTTCATGCGTGTGTCGAAACTTGCCATTCCGGACGCACTGACGGGCGTCAAGCGCTGGCATGAAAAGGTTTCGGGCCGCCCCAGCGCCGCGGCGTAGGGTCGCCCTGTTTCGGGCATCCAAAGCTGCTACCAGTATCCCAACAACGAAGGAATCCAGGGAGGCTCACGTGTTGTCACGCCGCGTATTTGCGAGCGCCATTTTTGGCACGGCTTTCATTGTCACCGCGTCTGCCTTCGCCGCGGACACCTATCCGTCGCGGCCGATCAGGGTGATCAGTCCGTTCCCGCCGGGCAGTGCGTCGGACACCGTCAGCCGCGTCGTGCTCGACCAGGTCTCGCAAATTCTCGGCCAGCCGATGGTGATCGAGACCAAGCCCGGCGCCGGAGGAATTGTCGGCTTCTCCGATGTCGCCAAGGCTGACCCTGACGGTTACACGGTCGTCGTGAGTTCAACCTCGATGGGGACCGGGCTCGTGCTGCACCGGAGCCTGCCTTACGATCCGGCGAAAGATCTCGCTTCGGTGGCGATGATGGGAGTTCAGCCGAACGTGCTGGTGGCCTCGACGCAGAGCGGCTTCAAAACCGTTGCCGATCTCGTCGCGGCAGCGAAGGCAAAACCCGGCACGCTGACTTTCGCGTCCGCCGGCGTCGGTTCGTCTTCGCACATGGCCGGTGAAAAGCTTCGCCTTGCCGCCAAGATCGATGTCCGGCACGTGCCGTTCCGCGACCAGGGCCTGACCGAAGTGATGGCCGGGCGCATCGATTATTATTTCATTCCGCTGGCAGCGGCGGCTTCGGCGCTCGGCAGCGGCAAGCTGACTGTACTCGCCGTGAGTTCGCTCAAGCGCGCCGCGCTGTTGCCGGACGTGCCTTCGATCGCGGAGGCCGGCTATCCGGCTGCGGAATTCAGCTTCTGGGTCGGCCTGTCGGTGCCGGCGAAAACCCCGCACGCGGTCATCGACACGCTGCACGATGCGGTCGAGAAGGCGCTGAAGGTTCCGGAATTGCAGGAGGAGCTCGCCAAGCTCGGCGTCACGCCCGAACAGATGAGCGTCGACCAGTTCGCCAAATTTGTCACCGACGATATGGCCGCGACCGTGCAGCTTGCCAAGGACGCCCACGTCGAGCCGGTGGATTAAAGCAAGATTCATCCGCCCCCGCGTAAGCGGGGGAGGGGGACCGCGCATAGCGCGGTGGAGGGGGCGTCTGAGCTGCCACTTCCTCCTCGTTGCAGAAAGTTTGTCGAGGCCGACGCCCCTTCCACCATGCTTCGCATGGTCCCCCTTCCCCGCTATCGCGGGGCAGGATAGCGGTCACCGCTGCAACAGCGCGATCAGGCTCGACGTGTCCCAGCGCTTGCCGCCCATCGCCTGCACTTCCGAGTAGAACTGGTCGACAAGCGCCGACACCGGCAAATGCGCGCCGTTGCGCCGCGCCTCGGCGAGGCAGATGCCGAGGTCCTTGCGCATCCAGTCGACCGCGAAGCCGAAATCGAATTTGCCGGCGACCATGGTTTTGTAGCGGTTCTCCATCTGCCACGACTGCGCGGCGCCCTTCGAAATGGTCGCGATCAGCTTTTCGATATCGAGGCCGGATTTCATGGCGAAATGCAGCCCTTCGGACAGGCCCTGCACCATGCCGGCGATGCAAATCTGGTTGACCATCTTGGCGAGCTGGCCGGAGCCCGGCTTGCCCATGAGATTGCAGGCCCGCGCGTAGGCCGCGATCACCTTTTCGGCTTTGGCGAACGGCGCGTCGTCGCCGCCGCACATCACGGTGAGCGCGCCGTTCTCGGCGCCGGCCTGGCCGCCCGAAACCGGCGCATCGATGAAATCGAAGCCGCGCTTTTTCGCTTCGGCGTGAAGCTCGCGCGCGATCTCCGCGGACGCCGTGGTGTGATCGACGACGACCGCGCCCTTGGCGACGCCGGCGAACACGCCGTCCTTGCCGAGCATCACTTCGCGCAGGTCGTTGTCGTTGCCGACGCAGGCCATGATGAAATCCTGGCCCTCGGCCGCCTGTTTCGGCGTGGCCGAGCTTTTGCCGCCGTGCTGGCTCACCCACTGCGCCGCCTTGGCCGAGGTGCGGTTGTACACCGTGACCTCGTGGCCGCCCTTCGCCTTGAGATGTCCCGCCATCGGATAGCCCATCACGCCGAGCCCGACGAATGCGACCTTTGCCATCGTTACCTCCAAAAGTGCTTGCGCGTTTCCGGTATTGGTCATGGCCCGGACGGCTGCGGCCCGTCAACGGGGAGGCAAGACGGGAGATGGCGGGAGATTGACCGCAGCGTCAGTGGGCCTATGTAGATTGTCATGGCTCTAAAAGATGACGTTCTCGCAGCGCTCGGCAAAATCTCCGGTCCCGACGGCGCGCCGCTGCCGGCGACCGGAAAACTGTCCGAGATCGTGGCCGGAGACGGCAAGGTCTTCTTCTCGATCACGGTCGACGCTAGTGCCGTGAAAGCATGGGAAACCGTGCGCGAACGCGCCGAAAGAGCGGTTCGCGCGGTGCCCGGCGTCCAATCGGTCATGGTGGCGCTGACCGCCGAGCGGGCGGGTGGTGGCGGAGCGCCACGGCCGCAGATGCCGCCCGCGGGTGCACGGCCACGGCCAGGCCCGGCGGCGGGCGGCCCGGCCGCGACCGGCGGCCCGTCGGGTATTCCGGGAGTCGGCGCGATCATCGCGGTTGCGTCCGGCAAAGGCGGCGTCGGCAAATCGACGACGGCCGTCAACCTCGCTTTGGGCCTGCGCGATCTCGGACTGAAAGTCGGCATTCTCGATGCCGATATTTACGGGCCGTCGCTGCCAAAACTTCTTGCCATCCGCGAGAAGCCGCAAACGATCGGCGGCACCCGGCTAAAACCCATTGAGCGTCACGGCATGCCGGTGATGTCGATCGGGCTCCTCATCGAAGAAGAGACGCCGATGATCTGGCGCGGCCCGATGGTGATGTCGGCGCTGACGCAAATGTTGCGCGAGGTCGAGTGGGGCCCGCTCGATGTTATGGTGGTGGACATGCCGCCGGGCACCGGCGACGCCCAGCTCACCATGGCGCAGCAGGTGCCGCTTCGCGGCGCGGTCATCGTCTCGACGCCGCAGGATCTGGCGCTGATCGACGCGCGGCGCGGCATCGCCATGTTCCGCCGCGTCAACGTGCCCGTGCTCGGCATCGTCGAGAACATGTCGATGTTCATCTGTCCGCATTGCGGCACGCGGTCGGATATTTTCGGCCACGGCGGCGCGCGGCATGAGGCCGAGCGGCTCGGCGTGCCGTTTTTGGGCGAAGTGCCGCTCGACATGACCATCCGCGAGAATTCCGACGCCGGCATGCCGGTGGTGGTATCGGCGCCCGACAGCGCCAATGCGCAATGCTACCGCGACATCGCCGCGCGCGTGCGCGACGGCCTGGAAGGCGCGAGCCGCGCGGCGCCGAAGATCGTCATCGAGGCGTGAAAGATCGCCGATGCCCGATACGCCGCAGAGTGTGACGAACGAGGATGTGCCGATCGGCCATTTGCAGCGGCGCAGAATCGAAAGCGGCGTGCTGATTCCGTTCATCGCGGCATGCCGGGAGAAATTCGGCGACGACGCCACGCGCGAACTCGTTGTCGCAACCATCCGCCGGCTCGCCGCCGAGGACGGCGCGCGCTGGGGCAAGACTTACGGAAGCGACCTCGCCGGGCTCAAGGATGTTGCCGAGAAGGTCTGGGCCGGCGGCGGCAGTCTCGAGGTCAACGTCATTGCGGCAAGCGGCGAGCAACTCGACTTCAACGTAACGCGCTGCCGCTATGCCGAATTCTACAAGGAGCTGGGCCTCGCCGATCTCGGCTATCTGGTTCATTGCAATCGCGATCATGCGATGATCGACGGCTTTAACCCGGAGCTGAAATTGACGCGCACGCAGACCGTCATGGAAGGCGCGCCGCACTGCGATTTCCGCTTCAGCAAAAAGCGCGCATAGGCGAGAGCGCCGGCCGCTGCGCTACTCGGCTGCGACGACCGGGGCGAGCGCGGCGTAGGCCTCGGCCATGGCCGGCGACAGCGAATAGCTTCTGGTCTGATTGCAGGTGTAACAGACGAACGTGGTGCGCTGCATCCGCGGCGCGATCGGATGCCGCGTGGTGGCGACATAGATCATTTCGGTTTGGCACTTGGGGCACGGTGCCGCGAGCGACTGATCTGGAGCCATATCTCGACATCCAAGGGTGCCGGCCAATCGTAATACTACAGGGTTTACAATTGGTTGTGGCTTCGAGCGGGCACATCCCCGGCGGCCGGAGCCCATTGGCGGGCAAGGCAAATTGGCGGTCCATGCAAAAAGACCCCGGCATTGCTGCCGAGGCCTCTGACGCCGTCGCCGGGCTCAGACGTTCCGGCTTGGCCGGAACAGATAGCGGCAAGGACTTTCCGGGACGTTTCAGCGGTTTCCGAAAAATGGGCACGTCTCCAGTTGAAAAAGAGACTCAATCTTCTGGAAAATCGGCGGAAACAGTCTGTCCCACACGATATCGGTACTGGCCCCTTATGACGAAAAGGGGCCGGCCAGCCGGCGAAAGGTCCAGCGCAACTTTCTCTTTTCGATTTTGATTGGACCATCCAATAGAAATGAAAGCGGCCGCCAATTGAGGCGGCCTCAATGGGTAGTGAGGGGCGATGCGGCGATTGGTGACTATCGATCTGACCGGTGCGGACCTGGCACTGTTTGAATCCTTTGAGGCCAAAGTCCTGCAGCTCGTCCCAAAATACGGCGGCCGGCTTGAGATGCGCGTCCGGGCGCTCGACAACTCAAGCGAGACGCACCTACTGTATTTCCCTGATGCGCAGAGCTACGGCTCTTATCGCTCAGACCCTGCCCGGGTTGCTGCTCTTGTTGAATGGGAGGAGTCAGGCGCCAAATCGACGGCCATCGAGGTTTCGGAGTTTCTGGCGGGCCCCCGAAATTAGGCCACCGGCGGCCGAAACAGGCCAGCACCTGATTCTGCGAGAGTCGGGACGGGCATGGGACGGGCATGTGCCCGAGCGTGCCCCGAGCCGTTTTTATTCCCAGTCCTTACCGATGAAAAAAGCCCCGACATTGCTGCCGGGGCCCTTCATTCGTTGCCGGAGGTGTCATGACGGAAACCGGCAAGCCTGGGACAATACGCAGGATCGAATCGGGTTCAACCAAAAGGAGCCACCTTAGGAATTAAAAGGGGCCACTGTGGCTTTAAACCCATGGAAAGGGGCCAGTACCCAGTCGACTAAAAGAACATATTGCGAACGGAGAACATATCGTGTACATTGCCTCAATCGCCACGAACCAGCGGGTGGGGCAGGGCCGCTTCCGTGTCCTCCGAATCCCGGCCATAAGGAGCTGAAGACATGAGTGCAGCGCTTCGCCTCGTTGAAGGACCGTCCATGGACAAATCGAAAGCCCTTGATGCCGCGCTCTCGCAGATCGAGCGCAGCTTCGGCAAGGGCTCGATCATGCGGCTCGGCAAGAATGACAAGTCGATGGACGTGGATACCGTGTCCACCGGCTCGCTCGGCCTCGACATCGCGCTCGGCATCGGCGGTCTGCCGCGCGGCCGCGTGGTCGAAATCTACGGTCCGGAATCCTCGGGCAAAACCACGCTGGCGCTGCATTGCCTCGCCGAAGCGCAGAAGAAGGGCGGCATCTGCGCCTTCATCGATGCCGAACACGCGCTCGATCCGATCTATGCGCGAAAACTCGGCGTCATGGTCGACGATCTCCTGATTTCGCAGCCCGACGCCGGCGAGCAGGCGCTGGAAATCGCCGATACGCTGGTCCGCTCCGGTGCGGTCGATGTCCTGGTCATCGATTCGGTCGCGGCTTTGGTGCCGCGCGCCGAGCTCGAAGGCGAGATGGGCGACAGCCAGCCGGGCCTGCAGGCGCGGCTGATGAGCCAGGCGCTGCGCAAGCTCACCGCCTCGATCAACCGTTCCAATACGATGGTGATCTTCATCAACCAGATCCGCATGAAGATCGGCGTCATGTATGGCTCGCCGGAAACCACGACCGGCGGCCACGCGCTCAAATTCTATGCCTCCGTGCGGCTCGACATCCGGCGCATCGGCGCCATCAAGGAGCGCGAGGAAGTGGTCGGCAACCAGACGCGGGTGAAGGTGGTGAAGAACAAGCTCGCGCCGCCGTTCAAGCAGGTCGAGTTCGACATCATGTACGGCGAGGGCGTTTCCAAGACCGGCGAACTGGTCGATCTCGGCGTCAAGGCGGGCGTCGTGGAAAAATCCGGCGCCTGGTTCTCCTACGACAGCCAGCGCATCGGCCAGGGCCGCGAGAACGCCAAAGCTTTCCTCAAGGCCAATCCCGATATCGCCGACAAGATCGAAGTGGCGGTCCGGCAAAATGCCGGCCTGATCGCCGAGAAAATCCTCGCTGGCGAGCAAAGCGAGGATGACAAAGAAGACGCGGCGGAAGCATAAGCGCGCCGAAGCCTGCTTCCGTCAAAGGCCTCTGCATTGAAGGCCTGCTTCTATCAATCGTGTCAGCCTGCTGCGTATCGCGGGTAGCCATGTCTGAAGGGTGCTGCGTCGGACGTGAAAGGCCGGGGGAGGTGTACTCCGCCCGGCCGTGACATTTTATCAATTGAAGCAATGACTTGAGTCTTTCATGATTCGTCATCCCGCTCCCTACCCGTGTTGTGCCTAGATCGGTCAGGGAAGGGCGGTGGTGCGCCTATTCCTTTTCAGGCCGGTATCCCAGCCGCCCAATCTAACATGAACGGGCGGCCATTTGTTTGAATTTGGGCTAATCTCCAGAGACGCTAATCGGGCAGAGCGATGGAGAGGCAGGATGCCTTTGCAGCGGGCGGATGACGCCTACGATACGTCGAAGTTTGACGGCGTCCAGTTTCCGATGACTGATCTGACTGCCGGCGGAAATCGCATAATTTACGTAGTCAGTCATGAGGCACTTCGCGACCGCGCAACAGCAGACGGCGACGCCCCGTCAGATACCGTATCGACGTTTCTGAAGCATCGTCCGCTGATCGAAAAAATTGCCAGCGACAAATACGACGCCCGCATTGCCGAACGCCTCGTGAATACTCAGGACCTCACGCCAATTCCTGTTCGGCCAAACCCGCTCAGTTTTTCTAGCAACCCTGGCGTTTCAGACTATGCCGCAGCACGCAGGAACGCTGCGCTATTGTCGACCACGGGCCCTATCGAGCCTCCGTTTCCGTTGCGGGCCTCATCCAGCGGGCAAGCTAGTGGACGCGCCGAACTGGAACTTGTCCCTGCGTCTGTCACGATCATTCCGACGCCATATCCCCCCGATCCCGGCATCCCACTAGTCGTGCATGGCTTCCTGCAAATAGACACGCGAAGTGCCGCGTTCGTCGAATTCGGTGAGAAGATTGACCAACTTACGGAAGCTCTGACCAGATCGAACGAAATTGCGGGCAACATTCGAGATCAGTTGCTGGCTGAAATTAAGGCCGGCATGTCGATACTGGCGGCGCCGAAGCCAGACCCGAACCTGATCAAGGTACTTTTGGAATACCCGCTTCTGTGGATAGCAAGCGCGGCTGGAACTGGAATCATCGGCGGACTCGCCTACGAAGCGGTACACTTGCTATATCACCTTTTCAGCCAAGGCCCCGCGATCGCGGTATAAGCATGCCTCGCCGGTTCCCGCCACCCTGGTCGATCGAAGAATAAACGAGGCGTGCTTCATCGTGCGCGATCGCGGCGGCCACGCGCTCGGCTATTTCTATTTCGAGGAAGACCCTGGGCGCCGATCCTCGGCGAATCTGCTCACCAAGCATGAAGCGCGCCGGCTGGCGGTGAATTTCGCCAAGCTGCCGGAGAGGAAACGAGACAACTGAGATGCGTGACTTGGGGCCGGCCTTGAACGAGGAGATGGTTCTTTCCTTCATTCGAGCGGAGATCAATTCGCCTGTATGGGGACCTCGCTACGTGGAGGTTCTCAACCAAATAGGCGTGGATCGAGCGTCCCTGATCGATAACGCACTCCTTAGCGACGCGAACGCGAACCATATTCGAGCAATTGCCCTTGGCTGCGTGAGGGGCTTCGGGCGGAATGTAGCTCTGTTTCACAATTTCCCAACGGACACGACGTGGCGTCGTGTGCAAATTGATCCTCCGGAATTTCAGAAGTTGAGGTATCTGAATTGCGAGCCATTTCTGCGCATTACAGACGGAACGCGTTCGGTTGAAGTTGGTGCTCGCAACTACAGCCGCGACGGCGGGTTGGCTCCGCGCGTGGACGATTTGGTGCTGGCGATTAAAAATGGGGCTTTGCTGCCGGAATTAATTTTAATCGAAAATGCGAACCGGTTCGTCGTTCTCGAAGGAAATACGAGAGCCACTGCCTACGTCAAGGCGTCGACGACTTCGTTTACGGCCTTGGTTGGTACTTCTCTGACGATGCATCAATGGGAATTCATTTAGCATGGCACGGCGTATTGGTGCCAACATCGCCCCCGCCCCATTTGCGCGCGATTATACCACTGCTGAGAGCAGCGGCCACGGCGCGGATGGCGCTGCGCCGTGACTGCCTCGCCGGTGGAGAGGCGAAACCTCACCGGCAATTCATCTTCGGCGAGACTCGACGATTTCGACGATACATCGAACTAAGTCGAAGTCACGGGTCGCCGCTTCCCGCCGCCCTGGTCGATCGAAGATACGAGTGCGTGCTTCATCGTGCGCGATCACGGCGGGCCAAATCGACCATTACGTTTTAGCCCACTGGCTCATGTCGCGGGGGCGTTTGGGTTGCTTACTCATAAAGCCCCCGACTTGAGACGAGCCAGAACTTGTTCAAGGTAGACAATTTCACGCTTCACGATGCCGATTTCCCGCAGGGTCACGTCAACATGATTGAGGACCATCCTCATTTGCCCTGATTCCAGCCTCTCAAGGAATTGGCGCAGACCAGCCAGTTCTTGAGTGGGATGCGGTTCGGCCATGAGGCCGAATATGCGCTGCCCGGCCAAGGCCGCAAGCCCTATTCCAGACTACCTGATTTAAACTGACCCACTACCAAGCGCCGATGTCTCTTGATCTGGCGGGGGCGCCGGAGTTAGGGTCGACTTAGGCACGGCAATTCATGGCATGGCAGGCTTAGCGGGACGCCGCATAGGAGCGGCGCCCGATTTCCTATGCTTTCAACCATGAAGGAGCTAACCGATGCATTCCGACGAAGAATACATCCACGAAAAGGCATGTGAACTGGCGGACGAGGCGGCGAAGGAAGCCGCAAAGGAAGCCGCCGAACGGGCATACAAGGAAGAATACGAGAACAAGTATCGCGACGCATATGAGGACGAGTATCGCGACGCGTACGATAACGAGCTTGCGAAGCTGGTGCGTCTCCGCGATTCCGCCCCGGCAGGCTGATCCAAGAGCGACGGTCACGGCGCCGCTTGCGCAGCGCCGTGATCGCCTTATGCCGGATAGAGGCGATAATAACGCAGATGTTTTGATATGAAAGAGGCCGCCAACTGAGGCGGCCTCTGATTTCAATTACATAGCTTTTGGTTTTTGCATTCCATTCCGCTCGATACGAGTTCATGTACGTCCGCCGCGAGCGACTGAACTTCCACTGTGAGCCTGCCCATCCAATCGGCTTGAGCCTGGGCTGGTCGGATTAGTTGCACGGCGGCATTTGCCCAAAGTCCACCTGCTATCGCGGCGGGTAGTAGCTTTTGAGACATGATTGTGCTCCCCATCTAATTAGGACACTCCAAAACTCAAATTAGAACAAATGGCATGGAGTTAGGACACCACCAGCTTTTGAGACATGATTGTGCTCCCCATCTAATTAGGACACTCCAAAACTCAAATTAGAACAAATGGCATGGAGTTAGGACACACCCTGACCGCTGGCCTGACCGCCGCCGGGTTCGTCCTTGCGTTCAAAGATCACTGGATTGCCGGAACCGCTTTTGGGACCACTAAGGGTTAAGGTTCCCGACTGGTTTGGACGGCGCGGTCGGCTTTGCGGTTGTTGTGGGTCGACGCGGCGCAGTCGGATCGGCGGTCTTCGGGGGCGGCCGTAAAGTACAATTTATCCCTTTGCACGGCGGCGGCGGCGGCGGCGCTTGCGCATCACCATCCGTCCCCGGCTTATTGTTGATACAATCTAACCATGCATCTGAACATGCTTGCCAGCAAGCATCCGCTGTCTTACCGGAGCCGCATTTATCCTCGCAGCTCCTCTGCAAGGCATCGCACGCGACAGTGTTCAAGGAAGCAAAACTGTGTGTAGGTGAAAGCACGCCGAGAGAGCAGACCACCAATAAGGCGAGTTTGTTCAACTTAATCCGACATTTCATCGTAACGCCCCCTAGTTGAAGTGCGCGAAGTCAACCAGCAATTTTCTTTTAGAGCAAGCAGATAGCCAATGATCCTAAGCGACGCTCTGATATAAAAAACAACTCGTCGGCGCGTTTGGACTTCAATGCCGCGCTCCAATGGAGTGCACGGTGTGCGCTGTACTTGATTAATGTCCGCTATGGGTCATCAACTGCCGCGGCGCGGTCAAAGCGTCGCGTCCGCTTTACCCCCAAAAGCTGCCGCGGCAATCGCGCGTCGGCGCGTCCGCTTTGGGCCATTAATGGACATCTTCACATCGCTAATGCTTCGTGCTGCTGATACCCAGCTTCGGCGATATGGTGTAAACGGGTCAATTTTGCGACTCCGGAACAACCCCTTTTCGCTATTGCCATCACATCGGAACGCCGATCGAGGGCAGGCGTTGTACTTGTGGCTCGGGGCATACGGAGAAGCCAATGAAGAACTGCAGGACAATCTCAGTCACGCTAACCATGGCCCTGCTCGGCTGCTGCATCACTGCTGCAGCGGTGGCGCAAACCAACAATAACTCCGGCAACTCCGGCACCGTCATCAATCCCACCGGTGATACGGTAGTCAGCGGTGCTATAGAACAGAAACCGCTGCTGACATCGGCGCAACGAAGCGCGATTTATGCTGAAGTCAACAAGGACAAGAGCAAAATTTCGCCGAAGAATTTCTCGCCCGTGATCGGCGCGGACGTTCCGCCCATGATCGAACTCTACGTGCTACCGGACGACGCGCTCGCCAACGTCCCAGGAGCCGAGCTTTATCAATATACGATGGTGGAGAACAAGGTCGTGGTGATCGATCCCACGCGGATGCGGGTGATCGATGTCATCGGCCCCGCGCCACAGCAATAATTTTCAGATGCGTAGTCGGCCGAAAAGCGCGGACCGATTAATGTTTTCTAACATCTCAGTCCAGCTGCGAAGGCTTGCCTCGTCAGACGGAATGGCTGCTAAGTGCCTTGTTAGGCAGGGCGGATGTCATACGTTCGCACATCGCGGTGTTCAGGATTATTTGGCTCGCCTATTTCGCATGACCAGTAGCCTAATCAGGAACTTGAATTGTCCTCAATTGTTAGTGGTGGGCTTCGATCGCGGGACTTGGTGAAATGTGCGGCATTTGTGGTGAGGTGGCCTTTAATGATGATGCTGTCGGCAGCTCCGTTGCTGCTATGACAAAGCAAATGCGGCCGCGCGGACCGGATGCGGGTGGCACGTTCACGCAAAATCACGTCGCGTTTGGCCACCGGCGACTGAGCATCATCGATCTCGCCGCCGCGTCACAGCAACCAATGATCGATCCGGAACTCGGGCTCGCAATCGTGTTCAACGGCTGCATCTATAATTTTCGCGAGTTGCGCAGCGAACTCCACGCCAAAGGCTATCGTTTCTTCTCTCAGGGTGACACCGAGGTCATTCTCAAGGCCTATGCGGAATGGGGACCGCGCTGTGTCGAGCGCTTCCATGGCATGTTCGCGTTTGCGATCTGGGAGCGCGATTCCGGTCGGCTGGTGCTGGCCCGCGACCGGCTCGGTATCAAGCCGCTTTATTATGCCGAACTACCGGGCCGTTTACGTTTTGCCTCGACGCTACCAGCTTTGCTGGCGGCCGGGGGCGTCGACACGTCTATCGATCCCGCGGCGTTGCATCATTATATGAGCTGGCACGCCGTAGTGCCGGCACCAATGACAATCTTTAATGGCATACGCAAACTTCGGCCCGCCACGATCTGCATCATTGAATCCGACGGCAAGCGCCGTGAAGAGGTTTACTGGCAGCTCGATGTTGGCCCGCGCGCCGCGGATCGAAGCCTCACTGAAAGCGATTGGCGCGAGGCGATCCGCGTCAAACTCGGCAAAGCGATCGAACGACGCCGCGTCGCGGATGTGCCGGTCGGCGTGCTACTCTCCGGTGGTTTCGATAGTTCGCTTCTCGTGGCGCTTCTCGCCGAGCAGGGACAGAAGGACCTTAAAACATTCTCCGTCGGTTTCGAGACGATCGGTGACGTAAAGGGTGACGAATTCCGTTATTCCGATTTGATCGCGCGAGAATTCGCAACTGATCACCATCGTATTCGCGTCAATTTCGTGCGTGATCGACGCGCTGCCGGGAATGATCGCGGCAATGTCGGAGCCGATGATGAGCCACGATGCCATCGGTTTCTACATGCTGTCGCAGGAGGTGTCGAAATACATCAAGGTCGCGCAGACTGGGCAGGGCGCCGACGAGATTTTTGGAGGTTACCACTGGTATCCGAAGCTGATGCATTCGAACGATCCTGCTGAAGACTATGCGCGGGTCTATTTCGACCGCGACCACGCCGAGATGGCCGAAACGCTCGCGCCACCTTTGGTGAATGGCAATTATAGCCGCGAATTCGTCGATGAGTTTTTCGCCGCGTGCAGCAGCGCAAACCCGATTGACAAGACGCTGCAGCTCGACGCGCAGGTCATGATGGTTGACGATCCGGTGAAGCGCGTGGACAACATGGCGATGGCCTGGGGACTGGAAACCCGCGTGCCGTTTCTTGATCACGAACTTGTCGAGCTTGCCGCGCGCATCCCGGCCGAGTTCAAAGTGCGCGATGGCGGCAAAGCCATCCTCAAGGAAGCGTTCCGGGGTCTGGTCCCCGACGCGGTGATCGACCGGCCCAAGGGTTATTTTCCGGTACCGGCGCTGAAATATCTGCGAGGCGCATTTTTCGATTTCGTCCGCGCTGTGTTCGAAACGCCGCAAGCGCGGCAACGCGGATTGTTCAACCGCACCTATATCGACCGGCTTCTGGCCAACCCGGGAGGCGAATTGACGCCAAAGGGCCACTCAAAACTCTGGCAGGTAGCGCTCTTGGAGTGCTGGCTGCAAACACAAGGCGGTTAGCGGCATGGAATTCACATTCAAGTTGTTCGAGCGCTGTGGATTCTCCGCGAGATGCGATCCAGCGGCATAGGGCGAACACCATGAGAAAATGCCGCGGCTGGCGCCGGTTGCCGTGTCCGCCAAGGGCCACGTGCAGACTCATGAACGATAATTGACGCAGATACAGAGAGGCCGCCTTGCGGCGGCCTCTCCAAATTCTCCTATTTCAGATCGGTGGCTTATGCAGTCGCTAGAGTTTGCGTTGCGCTTTTGCGGCGTTTTGTAAGGAAGCCAACCAATCCAAGACCGCCAGCGAACAGCGGCAGGGTTCCCGGGAGCGGCGTAACAGACGTGTCGGGTGCGCCATTAATAATTCCGGGACTGAAATCAATTTCGAACAAGCTCGCATCGGCCGGATCGACGAACGAGAATGTCGGGTCAAGTGAGGCTGTCGCCGTACCAGAGGTTTGTTTAACTTGGGCCGTTGCTTGCAGGTCCACTTCGTATAATGCGCCTACGGTAAAATCAAGAACGGCATTGTTTGCTTTCGTAGCCCCGTTCACCGCGGTCAGCTGCTGGATAGTGGGGTTCTGGTTATCTTGAAATATCGTCTGGGTCTGATCCGAAGTCATAACCGTAAGTGACGTGTTAGCCGTTGCAGTGCCGCCGGATGCGAAAACATCTGCGACCCCACTAAAAATGTTATTGGCGATTGACACCATGCGTATGGCAACTGAATTGATAGGGTTCGTCGGATCAAGTGGATTTATCTGTACAAAGTAGGAAAGGCTGCCGTCAGCCTCGGAATTTCCAACAGCCACGAGACCGCCCATTTGTGTCAGGCTAGCACTCAAGGTGATAGATTGGTTTAGACTAGCTGTTCCTGTAGCCGTTCCAGAAACGATGCTGCCCGTGATATCCGGTGGAGGAAAGGAGACGGCGGCGGTGCTGTTGCCGCTGCCGTCGGGTGAGCAACTTGCAGTTATATTTTGCTCGCCATTGCCGGTAGAGACATTGCATCCAGCCGTGACTCCCTGAGCCACTCCGATACTATTAGCAAGAGCCCCCTGACTGGCCAAACAGAGGGAGGCAATACCGACTAAGGCTAGAACTCGAAAAAGTTGATGCATTTTCACAAACGCCGGATGTTCAATAGAACCGCGCTGCCTCAAACAAAGTCATAATGATGTATTTCCAAACCCGGTCAATCGTATCGAGGATATACCGCCGACATCCCGCAAATGACGATCTTTGTCCGCTTTGGGTCAAAAGCTGCCGCGACGGCTGACGGCGCCCGTGTCCGCTTTACCCCCGAAAGCTGCCGCGGCTGTCACCCACCAATGTCCGCTATGGACCAAAAGCATATCCGTCAGCGTCCGCATCCCGTGAAGTACGTCACGGATTCTCCAATTCAGACGTGATATGGTGCTCGCATTGAATGGATGATTTGCGATGGGGAGTGAGAGTCATGGCTAGCATAAAAAAGTGGATGACTTGCGGCAGAGAGTTCGTGCTTGCAGCAGTCGTCCTATTTTTTGGTTCAAATTTTGTCCTCGCCGACACGATCATCAAAAATGCGGATGGCTCGTCGGTTGCGACGAAATCGGACGGCACTAAGATCATCACCAACAAGGACGGGTCTTCGGTTCAAACTCGCGCCGACGGAACGGAGATCATCACAAATAAGGACGGCTCTTCGGTCGAAACTCATCGCGATGGCACAAAAATCATCATTAACGCCGACAAGTCCTCGGTCACGGACTTGCCCAACGGCACAGAGATCATAAAGAACGCCGACGGATCCTCTGAGCAAGATAATCCAGATGGGTCGAAAATCATCACAAATGCAGATGGATCGAAGGTCGTGCAGAAAGCAAAAAAATAAGAGAGTCGGTTTCGCCGGATTTTCTGATGTGTCCGCCATCGGTCATTAGCGGACATCGTGTGCCAGCCGCTCAATGTCCGCTTTACCTCCGAAAGCTGCCGCGATGTCGCCGACCAGCGTGTCCGCTATGGGCCATAACCTGCCTCACGCACCGCAGCAAAAACGGTCAGCTTATTCTGCCGTGCGACCACAGTTAGTCCGGGCACAGAAGTACATTTTAAGGCGTGCTATCCTGCCCTACATTTCAGCGGGCATGGTCCAATTGGCGACGGGTCTAATGGCAATCGACATCGGCAGACGGCAATTTATATCCGCCATTAGCGGCGCTGTGGTCGCGTGGCCGCTCGTCGCCCGCGCGCAGCAGCTTGCCGGCAGGTCCGCCCGGATCGGAATTGTGCGGCCCCCACTGGACAATCCGGTCGTAAGCGTGGGCTATCCGGCGTTTCTCGATGAATTGAAAAAGTCTGGTTTTAGCGAGGGCCAAAATCTGACTATCGAAGTTGTCGGGGACGACCAGGAAGCCCAGCAACTTTTCGCTGCAACGGCCGACCTAGTGCGGTCGAACGTGGAATTAGTGGTTGTGAGCGGGTCCGAAATTACCCTGCAGGCCGCCATCGCGGCGAGCCGAACCATTCCCATTGTCATGTTGGCTATTAACTTTGATCCGATCGCCCGCGGCTATGTGAAGAGCCTGGCGCGGCCAGGTGGCAACATCACCGGAGTGGTATCTCTGCAAACGGAATTGGCTGCCAAGCAGGTTGAACTGCTGACCCAGGCCTTTCCCGAAAGAACCCGATTGGCGGTCCTCTGGGATGGGATTTCGGCGGACCAGTTTAGCGCAGCGGACCGTCAGGCGGGATTGCTACACCTGGACGTCCAGTCGCTTAAACTGGAAAATCCGCCTTACGATTTCGATGCTGCATTCCGGAGCCTCGCCACAGGCTCTCCGCAAATGCTCCTCGTGCTCTCCAGTCCGTTCTTTACACTTTCCCGCTCGCATATCGCCGAGCTGGCGATCCAGCAACGGCTGCCTACCATGTTCATCTTCAAAACCTATGTCCAGGCAGGTGGGCTTATCTCCTACGGCGTAGACCCTCAGGCCATCTATCGTCAGCTCGGTTTTTACGTGGCCAAAATACTCAACGGGGCGATGCCCGACGATCTTCCTGTCGAGCAGGCCGTAACATTTGAGTTGGTCATCAATCTCAAGACCGCCAAGGCAATCGGTGTCGAGCTATCAACGGCGATCCAGCTCCGCGCCGACGAGGTGATCGAATAAGCCTTTCGCAATGCGTCAATTTATAGTGGGGCATGTCCGCTTTGGGTCATTAGCGGACATTGCGGCATGAACTCCGATGTCCGCTTTGCCCCCGAAAGCGGACACGCCCTCGCTGCCGATCAATGTCCGTTTTGGGCCAATACCGGACATCATTAGGTCTCCACTCAATCGTGAAATACCCACTTACCACAGTGCCGATGCGTGCTACCGTTGCAATAATCCGATGCTTGTCATCCCGGTGGAGAGATTGTTATGGACATAACCGACGGCGGTCTTGCACGTATTATCGCCCCCGTGCTTTCGGCTGCATGCGTTGCCTTGAGCTTTGGCCCGTCGGCCCTTGCGCAACAGCCGGCATCGGCAAGCAAACCCAATATCCTCGTCATCATGTCCGATGACATCGGCTACTGGAACATCAGCGCCTACAATCGCGGTATGATGGGCTATCACACGCCCAACATAGATCGCATAGCTAACGAAGGCGCGATATTCACCGATTATTATGGTCAGCAGTCTTGCACGGCCGGCCGCGCAGCCTTCATCACCGGCCAGAGCCCGATGCGAACAGGCCTCCTGAAAGTCGGGCTACCAGGGGCAAAGGAAGGTTTGTCTGATAAGGATCCGACGCTAGCCGAACTGCTCAAGCCACAAGGCTACGTAACTGGACAATTCGGCAAGAACCATCTTGGCGACCGCAACGAGTTTCTGCCGACGGTTCACGGGTTCGACGAATTTTTCGGAAATCTTTATCACTTGAACGCCGAGGACGAACCGGAAAATCCTGACTATCCAAAGAATCCCGCGTTTCTAGCGCGATTTGGTCCGCGGGGCGTCTTGAAGTGTATAGCGACGGCTACCGAAACTCCGGGCGAAGACCCACGCTTCGGTCCATGGGGCAAACAGAAATGCGAGGATACCGGTCCGCTGACAATGAAACGGATGGAGACGGTTGACGATGAATTGCTCAAGGCTTCGGTGGATTTCATCGATCGCGCCCACCGAGACCACAAACCGTTTTTCGTCTGGTTCAATCCAACCCGCATGCACATTTGGACTCGGCTCAAGCCGGAGTCCCAAAACAAGACGGGACTAGGTGTTTATCCCGACGGCATGGTCGAGAATGACGGCCAAGTTGGCCAGCTTCTCAAAGAAGCTCGACGATCTCGGCATCGCCAACAATACAATCGTGATCTATACGACCGATAACGGGGCGGAGACATTTACCTGGCCCGACGGTGGCACCACGCCATTCCGCAGCGAGAAGAACACCAACTGGGAAGGTAGCTATCGCGTCCCCGCAATGGTGCGATGGCCGGGCACGATAAAGCCCCACACCGAAATCAACGATATCTTTTCGGCGGAAGATTGGGTCCCGACGCTGGCCGCGGCTGCCGGCATCCCGGACGTCACGAACAAGCTACTGCAGGGTTACGACGGTTTCACAGTTCACCTAGACGGCTACGATGAGACCGACCTGCTAGCTGGTAAAGGCCCGACGAAGCGTCATGAGTTTTTCTATTGGACCGACGACGGTGATCTCGCCGGGCTTCGCTACGACCAGTGGAAAATTGCATTTATGGAGCAGCAAGCCCACGGGCTGGGAGTCTGGCAACAGCCGCTAGTTACTCTGCGCGCGCCGAAGATTTTTAATCTGCGTACGGACCCGTTTGAACGCGCAGATTACGAATCCGGCTCATATGACAAGTGGTACATTGAGCGCATATTTGTGTTTGCTCCGGCGATTGCAATCGTGGGACAGCATTTGGCAACCTTCCAGCAATTTCCGCCACGCCAGCCACCGGGAAGTTTCTCGGTCGGTCAGGCCTTGAAAAAGCTTACTGAACAGCCGGGCAATGATTGATGCGACTCCGATTAACACCGATTGACTGCGCGCGCCCGCGGAGGGGCACGGAGTTTCACCGGCGCGGCAGCTTTGGGTCATTAGCTGCCCCGACGCGCTCAGGTCGTTATGTCCGCTTTACCCCCGAAAGCGGACGCGGCGATCGTCCGCAGCCGCGGCAGCTTTGGGCCACAAACGGACTCGTGCACTGCAATACGATTGGACTGTGAAGTGCGACAAGCCGCGGTATTGAGCCGTGATATCGTTGCACTCATTGTACGGGGGATGACCCCCACCGGTGGGTCTAATGACAATCGGCATCGGAAGGCGGCAATTCATATCCGCGCTCGGTGGCGCGATAGCATGGCCGCTGGCCGCGCGAGCGCAGCAGCCGGCGATGCCGGTGATCGGGTTTATCAACGGTAGCTCGGCCGATGCCTCCGCGCGCTTTGTGGCCGCATTCCGCAAAGGCCTCAACGAAACCGGCTACGTCGAAGGCCAGAACGTGACGGTCGAGTACCACTGGCTGGAAGGCCAATACGATCGCCTGCCGGCACTGGTGGCCGACCTGGTCCGCCGCCGTGTGGCCGTGATCGCCACGCCCGGCAGCACGCCGGCTGCGCTCGCGGCCAAAGCTGCAACAGCGACGATCCCGATCGTCTTCGGCGTCCCCGAAGACCCGGTCCGGCTTGGTCTTGTCGCCAGCCTCGCCCGGCCCGGCGGCAACGCGACCGGCATCAATTTTTTCTCCGAGGAGGTGGTGGCCAAGCGGCTGCGGCTCCTGCATGACTTGGTGCCCAAGGCTGTTCGTGTTGCCGTGCTCGTCAATCCGGCCAATGCTACGGGCGCCGAGACCACATTGCGGGACGTGCAGCAAGCCGCCCCCGCCATCGGGCTGCAAATCCAGATCCTCAACGCCACGACGATCGGCGAGATCGATGCGGCCTTTGCCGCCCTTGCGCGCGAGCGCCCCGACGCCCTCTTCGTCGCTGGCGACGCATTCTTCACCAGCCGCCGCGGGCAGTTTGCCATCTTGGCGGCGCGCGAGAGGATTCCGGCGGCTTATGCGAACCGTGATATTGTCGCAGCTGGCGGGCTGATGAGCTACGGAACCGACCTCGCGGACATGTTTCATCAGGTCGGCGTCTATACCGGCAACATCCTCAAGGGCGCCAAGCCCGCCGACCTGCCGGTGCGTGCAGTCGACCAAATTCGAGTTCGTCATCAATCTGCAAACGGCGCGTGCGCTCGGCATCGACGTGCCGCCAAGGGTGCTCTCCATCGCCGACGAGGTGATCGAATAACCAACTTCACACCTCCCAATTGAGTTGTGCTACTTTTCGAATGTTGAAAGTGGGAGAGCGCAGGTGAAATTTGCAGTCGGCTTCAAACTTCAGGGGAAAACGGGACACATCGTCGTTGACGCAGAGGATGCGCTGATCGCCGCCCTCAAAGTTAAGATGCAGCACCCGGAGGCGCTAATCGCCTATGTCCGTCAGCAAAACAAACGAGGCGACACCCGTCACCCTATGCGCCAACTCAGCAGCGAGAACCCTTAGTTGAACGTCTTTTGCGGGCGGACGCCTTGGCGGTCGCCGAAACTTCATAGTAGCGGCAGCTAGCTAGTCTACTGTGTCTAAGTTCTGATGAACGCGAACTTTCTCGCTTTGGGATTGACATCGCGAATGAGTTCACCACTGCGATCTGCTGAAAGGACACTTAATTGACCTACGTCGTCAATGAGAGCTGCATCAAATGCAAGCTGATGGATTGTGTGGAAATCTGCCCCGTGGATTGCTTCTACGAGGGTGAGAACATGCTCGTCATCCACCCGGATGAGTGCATCGATTGCGGCGTGTGCGAGCCCGAGTGCCCGGTCGATGCGATCAAGCCTGACACCGAACTGGGTATGGAAAAGTGGCTGGGAATCAACGCGGAATTCGCCAAGCAATGGCCCAATATCACGACCAAAAAGAAGCCCCCCGCCGATGCCAAGCAATGGGAGGGTAAGCCGGACAAACTTCAGTACTTCTCACCAAATCCCGGCGCGTGTGATTGAGATGGAGAGCACCCGCGCAGACAAAGTGATCGAATGACGCGCTGAATGTCCGCTTTGGGTCATAAGCTGCCGCGACGACTGACGGCGCCCGTGGCTGCTTTACCCCCGAAAGCTGCCGCGGCTGTCGCCGATCGGCGCGTCCGCTAAGGGGCCAGAAGCGGACACTGGCAGTCGGTATCGTCTTGACCAATAGCAGGTGACGGCCTTAGTTGGCGCTCGTGGCGAGAATTATCGGGATTTGTCATGCCAGCGCACATTGGACTCGTTGCTGTTACCTTTATTGCAGGGACCATGATTGCGCTAACGACTGCCTCCGTTTGGGCGTTCACTCGGGAAACCCTGACACCCAACGGCAACTATAATTTTGATTACGGTCCGTCTGACGATAAAAACCAGTCAGACAAGAGCACGAATAAGTCTGATCCTAATAGTCCAGGCTTTCACTTCAACATTGATCGTGGCCAGACGGGACCGTTTGGTTATCACAACTTTGGAGGCGACACCCATCCGACGCTTCCGGACTACTCTCGGCCGCTCGGCAACGGTGACTGATTTTGCTGTGTAACGACCGCAAATAACGGAACACTCTATTCCGACGGCCTCAGTGAAAGCGTCTGCGGCGATGGGAGACCAGTACGCCGCCCGGCAGCGGCCACGCCGGGCGTCTCCCGTCGCTGCTGAGAAAGGCCGATAGACGACCTGCTGTATCGAAATCCATTATTCTTCGGTTTCCTTAGCAAGCGATTGCGCACGCATCTTGTGCGCTTCAGTAAATTTGAGAAAAAAACGCGCGTTGGATGTAGTAACGAAGTATTCCTGATAGCCCGCGCGCGCGATTGGTTTCATTGCGCCGGTATCGAGGAAGCCGTCTTTAATGAAATTCTCGTCGATGTGAATGCCAATAACTTGACCGAATGCAATGAACCGTGGGGCGGGATTACCGTCGATATCTTTGAGCTGGACCGTTTGCAACCACTTGCATTCCAGCGCGCACGGTGAAGCTTTCACTCGTGGCGGCCTGACCAGAACTGAGGGTGTCGCCTCCAGACCTACGACCTCCATTTCGTTTATTCCGCGGGCAAAGGTTAGTGACGTGTCTTTGACATGCGCTCGCAAATCCAAGACTGCGAGATTGCAAACAAATTCTCCGGTTTCCTCGACAAACTCGATGGTGTCTTTGCGACCATCGCTCGCGAACATGACCATAGGTGGATCGGTGGAAACGCTATTAAAGTAAGAATAGGGAGCGAGATTGATGTCGCCCTTCAAGTTGACTGACGTAATCCAGCCGATCGGTCTTGGGCCAACGATTGCATTGTACGGATCGTGGGGCAGGCCATGGTTCTTCTTTCGAGGCTCATAGAACATTGAGATTAAGCTTTCGACCGACACTCACAATATAACCCGGATGGAGCACTAGTTTAGCGCTAGCGTCCGCACTAGCGGAAGTGTCGCCGGGCGACCTCCCGATCAAGCAACCGACCAAAGTTGAGCGGCCGAGGAGATACGGCCGAACATTTTCACCCGAAAGGCTCAAGCATGCCTGCACCCCATCGTGAAAAGCATCGCGCCGGACGTGTCGGCTGGCTGCGAGCGGCCGTATTGGGCGCGAACGACGGTATCGTTTCGACAGCGAGCCTCGTACTTGGCGTTGCGGCGGCGCACGGGAGTCCCACCAACGTTTTGGTGGCCGGTGTTGCTGGTCTTGCGTCAGGGGCAATGGCAATGGCTGCGGGCGAATATGTATCAGTCCACTCACAGGCTGATACAGAGCAGGCCGAACTTCAGCGTGAGAGCGCAGAACTCAAAGCAGACGACAAGGGCGAGCATGAGGAATTGACGGCGATCTACATTGATCGCGGTCTCGATCCCTCACTAGCGAGACAAGTTGCGAATGAACTCATGGCTCATGATGCCCTTGGCGCGCACGCTCGCGATGAACTCGGCATCTCAGAGACACTTCGTGCGCGCCCGATCCAGGCAGCGTTAGCTTCTGCCGCTAGCTTCGCAGTTGGGGCGGCTATACCTATTTTGGTCACCGCATTCGCCCCCGCATCGAGTTTGATTGTCCTTGTCCCTGGGACGTCGCTGTTGTTCCTCGCCCTCCTAGGTGCGTTGGCTGCAAGTGTTGGGGGCGCTCGCGTAGTGGTGGGCGCGGTACGCGTCACATTCTGGGGTGCCCTGGCCATGGGTGTGACCGCAGGCGTTGGGGCGCTCTTTGGCACAATCGTGTGAGTGGCGCCACCCGGGGGATCGGGCGCGCTAGGCTTTGGTGAAATGCAAAGGACGTCCGCTTTGGGTCATTAGCCGTCGCGACCATGGACGACGCCGTGTCCGCTTTGCGCCCAAAAGCTGCCGCGGCAATCGTCCGCAGCCGCGTCCGCTTTGGGCCAATAGGAGACATGCCGTCGGCGTCCCGGCGAGCGGTGAAGTACGTCACAGACCTCCATTTTGAGGCGTGATATCGTTTCTCACATTTCAGTGGACAGGGTCGCATTGGGGGGCGGGCAAGTGGCATTCGACATCGACAGACGCAGGCTCATAGCTGGGCTTGTCGGCGTGGCGGCGTGGCCGCTTGTTACGCGCGCGCAGCAGCTGTCGATGCCGGTGGTCGGGTATCTTGGCAGCGGGTCGCTTATCGGCACCGCTGATCAATTAGCCGGCTTCCGTCGGGGCCTTGAGGAAACTGGCTTTATTGAGGGTCGGAACGTGGAGATCGAATTTCGCTGGGCGGACGGTCACTACGATCTGTTACCGGCAATGACCGCGGAGTTCGTCAGTCGTAAAGTATCCGTCTTTCTCGCCGGTGGTTTGCCCTCGGCGCTCGCAGCAAAGGCGGTGACCGCAACGATACCGATCGTTTTCGTAATGGGCGCAGACCCCGTCACCTCGGGTGTCGTGTCCAGTCTCAATCGGCCAGGCGGCAATGTCACGGGCGTAAGTCAATACTACGGTGCGCTCGGTGGAAAGCGGTTAGAACTGCTGCGCGCGATTGTACCCGCCGTAACCACGATCGCCGTCTTGAGCGACCCGAACAATCCGAATGCGGACAGCCATCTGAGCGATGTGCAGTCTGCGGCACGCGCCATGGGGCAAAAGATCGAGATAGCGACCGCTCGCACTGAGGTGGAGATCGCAGTAGCGTTTTCGAGCTTCGTCCACGAGCGAGCGGGCGCGCTCCTCGTCGCCGATGATCCATTGTTTTCCGTTCGGCGCGAGCAAATCGTGTCGCTTGCCGCCGAACAAAAACTCCCTGCGATTTATTATGCGCGCGAGTTTGCGGCAGCTGGCGGCCTGATCAGCTACGGAAGCAGCAGTAAAGAGAACGGCCGCCTAGCGGGCGTATATGTCGGCAAAATCCTAAATGGCGCCAAGCCTGAAGACCTACCCGCCCTGCAGCCCACCAAATTCGATTTGGTCATCAATCTCAAGACCGCGAAAAGGCTCGGGCTCACCGTACCGCAAACCCTGCTTGCCACCGCCGACGAAGTGATCGAGTAGAGGTCCGGCGAATGTCCGCTTCGGGTCAAAAGCGGACGGCGGCCTCAAGTTCCAATGTCTATTTTAACCCAGAAAGCGGACATTCTATGGGTGTCATTGGACGGCGAGCGTCGTGACAGACTGTAATGATTAGGCGTGTTATTCTTCTTCGTGGTCCAGTCCGCCTGACTATATCGGAATCGATCAAATGGTAATCGATATCAGAAGGCGGCAATTCATAACTGCACTTGGCGGCGCGGTCATCGCATCGCCACTCGCCGCGTGGGCACAGCAACCCGATTATGTGCGCCGCGTCGGCGTATTGATGAACACCGCGGATGATACTCTGGGCCGGACTTGGTTCGCTGCCTTCACACAGGAATTGCAGCAATTGGGTTGGGAAGTCGGCCGCAACGTGCAGATCGACACCCGTTGGGGTGGTGGCGACACCGAACGGTTTCAGCGATACGCGACAGAATTGGTGGCGTCCGCACCCGACGTCATTGTGGGCACAGCCAACTCCATCGTCGCGGACTTGGAGCAGGCGAGCCGTACCGTCCCAATCGTCTTCGTGACAACAATTGATCCGGTCGGCAGCGGCTTGGTTGCAAGTCTGGCGCGGCCAGGCGGCAATGCCACCGGTTTTACCGCTTATGAATTCAGCCTGAACTCGAAATTGCTGGAACTGCTAAAAGACGTCGCGCCGGGCGTGACGCGCGTTGCGGTCATTCGCGACCCGTCTGTGCCTGCTGGGTCCGGCGGTTTCGCCGCGATCCAGACAGCGGCGACGTCGGTTGGGGTAGAGTTGACACCCATCGGCGTGCGCGACGCCGACGAAATCGAGCACGGCATCACCGAATTCGCTCGCGGGTCAAATGCCGGCCTGATCGTGGTTGGACCGCCATCGTCGATATCGCCGATCAGTCGCGACATGATCGTCGGGCTCGCGGCCCGTAACCATCTGCCTGCGGTGTACGCTACACCCGCCTTCGTCTCCACCGGCGCCCTCATCTCCTACGGGTCGGATCCAATCAGCGAATACCGGCGCGCAGCCGGCTACGTCGATCGCATTCTCAAAGGCGAGAAGCCGGCTGACCTTCCAGTGCAGGCGCCGACGAAGTACGAGCTGGTGGTCAACCTCAAGACCGCAAAAGCAATTGGCCTCGACATTCCAGCGACCGTACTCACTCGCGCTGACAAAGTGATCGAATAAGACGCGGAATGTCCGCTTTGGGTCATAAGCAGCCACGACCGCTGACGGCGGCTGTGGCTGCTTTACCCCCACAAGCGGACGCCGATCTGCGAGCGGAAAGGGATTTAATTAAGGTCATGCTGGTTGTTCTCACAAAGGAGGAGAGCGACTATGCAACTCAGCGAAAATCCAATGCTCGTTACGTCAAAGCTTATCCCTTGGAACAAGGGCAAGCTGATCGGAGCCAAGCCGCGCAGGCCAAGCTTTCGGATTGACCAAACGTGTTTTGGCCGTAGCGACGTATCCGTGCGGGGCAACGTCTTCCACTTTGAGAGCAACCACATCGCAACCGCGCAGCTTGCTGTCGATGGCGAGATTGAATAGCGCCAAGTCGCGCTTGCGGTCTCCCCGCCGTTGATCGCGCGACCGTCCGCCAGAAGAAGACCGGCCGGCCGGTACGGTTTGAGGTCACCGAACAAACCCGGCAAGCGCTCGACGACTACCTCAGCGCAGCGAAAGGAAACGAGGAGAGTTTCTCTTTGCCGCGCAGCGTCAGCCAGGCCGCGCTCTATCGATCCGACAATATGCGCGTCTCGTCGGCGACTGGGTAAGCGGCATTGGGCTCGACCAATGCCTGTTCGGTACGCATTCACTCCGTCGGACCAAGGCCACTCGAATCTATCGCCGTACCGGCAATCTACGGGCCGTCCAGTTGCTGCTTGGCCATACCAAGATCGAGAGCACGGTTCGCTATCTTGGTATTGAGGTTGAGATGCTCTGGCGATAGCCGAGCAGATCGACGTGTGACCCTAAACGGGCAGAGCGGGTCTGCTCTGCCCACAAAGGGCGAGCTCACTTCTCCGACCATCGGGCAGTGTCGTGTCCGCTTTCGGGGGTAAAGCGGACATCGCGTGGAATTGCGGTCATGTCCGCTTATGACCCAAAGCGGACTCCGATGGGAACTCCCGTGCAACAGATTGAATGCTGGCGCATTCTTACCTACGGCGAGGTCCACGAAACCCCGCGAATCAAGCGGCACATGGGAGGCTTATTGTGGCCGGGCTACAAAAGCTAATCATCCTCGCGACTGTTGCCGTATTGAGTGTGCCACCATCAGCGCCGATTTTCGCCGAGGAGCAATCGGGCATTACACACACCCCTTTACTCAAAAGCGCTCTGCTCGGTACACCGGACCAGGAGGTGATTGTGTGGGACACGGTCTACGCGCCGGGAGCAATCAATCCGCGACACCTTCATCCGGCAGCCATTACTTTCCATGTCGTATCCGGTACGGGAGTCTGGCAGGAGGACGGAAAGCCTCCCGTGACATTGCGCGCCGGAGATAGCCTATTCGTTCCGGCGGGCACAATTCATTCTCATTGGAACCCCAGTAAAACGGAGTCTCTCCGCTTTATTGAGTTCATTGTGAGCGAAAAAGATAAGGGGCGGTCAATTCGCCTCCCTGAAAGAACTAAGCATTAGCGAATGACCATCGTCAGCAATTGCTTCCGCTGCAACCGGTAAGGATATGCGAGCAATGTTCGCTATTGGTCCTTAACTGCCGCGTCCGCTAATGGCCCAAAGCGGACACGCCGAACAGCGAATGCCGAGGCAGCTTTCGAGGGTAAAGCGGACGCCAAGATTTGGAGCAGTCGTGGCAGGCTTTTGACACAAGGGACATGGAACTCGTACCCAGCGCAATTTCGCTGAGCTGGCGACCTACTCAGCGCTGCGATCGAATGTTATGGCTAATCAATGGGTACGTTCAAAGTCTGTCCGGGTTGCCAAACGGCAGTCCCAGAAGGTAGCCGCTTTTGCTCGCAATGCGGCGCGCCGCAGAGCGTTGCCTGCGCGCGTGCGGCGAAATCAATGCCGCCGGCTCGCGGTTTTGCACGCAATGCGGGGCCCAGCTCGGCGCTGGTTTTGCAGCTCCGGCGAAGCTGGCTGTGTCACTCCCGCCCGTGGCGGGACCTGCGCACCGCGCAAATTCTGCCGCCGAGCGAGCGGGTACAATTCGTCCGCCATCATCTGGCATGCATCCACATTCTTCATCAAAGCCATGTACAGGCCGCCGCGCTGCAGTGCATGGGCTACCGAAAATACGTGGCCGAAGGCTCGGGCGTCTTCAATCGATTGACTGCCGCGAGCGCCGGTCATTGGAATAATCTGAGGGCTCGGCGCTTCGCATCCTCTGGGACTATCACGCCGAGCGACCGCGCGGTGCGCATGTTTATTTCCAGCTCGGAACTATCGAGCGTGATCAACGGCAGGTCGCCGGCCTTCGCACTGCCTCTGAGCAATTGATCGATCGTCGGCGCCATTTTTCGCCACAGCAGCGGAATGTCGGGATTGAGCTTGGCAAGGCCGCCCATCTCCGCATAGCCAACTGAACTGGTAACCGCCGGGATACGATATTTGTCTTGCGCCGCGACGATCTCCCTGCGGATGGCGAAAATCTCGGCGCCCGCCACTGTGATGATACCGTCGACGCCTCGCGCCTTCGCGGCGGCAAACCCCTGGTCGACGTCGGCGCCGCCGCGAACGGGGATAAGCATGACCTGAAGGCCGCGTTCACGCGACGCCTTCGTCATATCGTCTGCCAATGCAAGCGACGGCGCGCTTGCCGGATTCATTACGATGCCGATGCGGGCCATGCCGGGAAGAAGTTCGCCGAGGAGCGCCACCCGATCGCGGCCGGCGGCCACGACGTCATAATAACTGCCCGTGACGTTTCCGCCCGGATGTTCGGCACTTTGCACAAGACCTTCGGCGACCGGATCGCCGTCGTACGCCCCCATCACGATGGGCACCGTGCCAGTAGCGTGCGCCGCAATCTGGATTGCAAGCTTGGTCTGCGCCACCACGATATCGACCTTGGCGGCGAGCAGCTCATGCATATTCGCTTCCAGCTTTGCCGGGTCCGGCGATGCTTGAGGAAAGACGATTTGAATGGTCTTGCCGTCGATCCAACCGCGCTCGCGGATGGAATCGAACATCGCATCGATCGAGTCAGCTTTGCTCAAGGCCAAGACCCCCACCGATTTGAGGACCGCAGCCGTCTGAGCGGACGCGCCCGCCAAAGGCAGGAGCAGCAGGCAAGCGATTAGGGAGAGACTGCTGGCGAGAATGCGGGTCATGGCGACCTTGCGTGCGGTCGACCGGCGACGTAGCGCGCCGACCGGCTCTCATTATTTCTCGTGCAGATTTGCCGCGTCGGCGAGATTTTCCCATTTGGCGCGGTCGTCGGTCAGAAATTTTTTGAATTGCGCCGGCGTATCCGGCGCGGAGGTGCCGCCGAGTTCCTTCAACCGGTTCTCGACCTGCGGGGTGCGCATGGTTTCGCCGAACAGTGTTGAAATTCGATCCACGATCGCGGGCGGCGTGTGGGCCGGTGCAACGACACCGACCCAGGAAAGCGCCTCGTAACCCGGAACCGTCTCAGCGATCGCCGGAACATCCGGCGCCAGCGGGGTCCGTTGCAGGCTCGCGACCCCAAGAGCGCGCAGCTTGCCCTGTTGAACGAAGGGCCACACTGTCGTCATGTTGTCGAACGTCATGTCGACGCTACCAGCCAGGAGATCATTAAGCGCGGGCGCGCTGCCACGATACGGCACATGGACCATGTCAGTCTTGGTCATGTATTTGAACAGCTCGCCAGCGAAATGCACCGAGCCACCGCTGCCGGAGCTGCCGAAATTCATCTGCCCAGGCTTGCTTTTGAGGAGCTCGATCAGCTCGGCCACGGTTTTGGCCGAGACCTTGTCCGGATTGACGACCAGCATATTAGGAAACGTGGCCAGGAGCGTCGCCTCTTCAAAACTCGTCACGGTGTCGTATGGAAGTTTGTGGTACGCTGGCAGCACCGCGTGGGTCGACGCGGTGGCAACCAGCAGCGTGTAGCCGTCGGGATCGGCGCGCGACACATATTCAGAGCCGACCTCGCCGGTGGCGCCGGCTTTATTCTGAACGATGACCGGCTGCCCGGTCTTCTCGAAAACCATCTGCGCGGCGAGCCGGGCAATGACATCGGTGGCGCCGCCGGCCGGGAACGGCACCACGAGATCGATTCGACGAGTCGGATACTGGACGTCCTGCGCGCCGACCCCGGAAGACGAACACGCCAAGGCAACGGTGACGCAGGCGGCGACGCAGAATGGCAGAGACTTCATAACTGTTTTCTCGGTCGTTTGGAGCGGCATGCGAGCGGGCCGCATTTCAGGACGCTGCCGCGGCGAAATACGACTCGGCGTTGCGGTACAAGACCTTGTCGAGCACTTCGGCGGAGTATCCCTCAGCGCGCCAGTCTTCGATGAGCTTCTCGTAGCGCAGAACAGGAAAGTCGCTGCCGAACAAGATGCGACCCTGCAGACGGCCGGCGATAGCCTTCTTCAGCGCCGGTGAATATTGTTTAGGCCCCCAGCCATGCAGTTCGTAGGTGACATTCGGCTTGTGCGTCAGAATTGCCAACATTTCGTCTTGCCACGGATAGGCCGGCCGCGCGGCCAGAATTCTGAGGTGCGGGTAGCGCGCCGCAACGGCGTCGATGTGGCGGGGATGGCCGTGATCTAGCTGATAACCCCCGCCGCCGGGCAATCCTTGTCCGATGCCGGTGAGTCCGGTCAGGATCATGACTGGCCGATCGGCTTCGATGGCGAGTTGA
Organism: uncultured Alphaproteobacteria bacterium; assembly: GCA_963723335.1. Lineage (GTDB taxonomy): Bacteria > Pseudomonadota > Alphaproteobacteria > Rhizobiales > Xanthobacteraceae > BOG-931. The sequence continues at coordinate 167,121 of CAVRQJ010000004.1, forward strand.
TAAAACGGCTCCCAAAGCGGATCGCTAGCCGGCACTTTGGTCACCTGGCCGTTGACGCAGAGCCCGATGAAACCGCCATTCGCGGCCGTGGCACGATCGAATTCGCGGATCGACTCGAGCGCGCGATGCGGCTCGAATTGCAGCCAATGCCCGAAGATGACGTCCGGGTTGGCTCGCTGCACGGCGAAAGCGTAATCGTGATGCTCGCGCATCTCGCCGATCGGCATGAATTTCGTAAATGAAAGATCGAGGATGACTTTGGCGCCGTTCTTGCGGAAATAGTCGACCATTTCCGCGTCGGAGAAAAACCTCACTTTCGTTTGCCAGATTTTTTCCTGCTGGGCGAGCTGCTCTTCGGTACGAAAGATGTAGCCGCGTTTGGTGCCCCAGTGCGAATGACAGTCAAAAATCTTCATTGCTATTAGCCCGCCGATCTAGAATTTAGAGTAGGTTTTTCGCGGTTGTCGATCAGACGTTTGATTTTCGAGGTTTGCGACAGACCAGTGAGGTGATCAAGTTCGCCCCCGCCGACCATTTGCACGTTGACCTTGACGCCGAGCAATTCCTTCAGTCGCACCGCCATTTCGCCTTCGAGCGCGGACTTCGACACCGAATCGTCCTTGGCTTCGACCATGACGGTCATATCTTCGCGGCCGCCGGGGGTACCTTCGAGCACGCAGACATATTCGCCGTTGCAGCGCGGATTCGCCGAAACAATGCAACCTATGGCCTCGGGGAAGACATTCACGCCACGCAGCTTCACCATGTTGTCGCTGCGGCCGAATATCTTGGTGATGCTGCGTTGCTGCGTCCCGCAAGCGCAATCGCCCACAGCCCATGACGTCACGTCGTTCATATTGTAGCGGATCATCGGCGCCGCATACTTGAACAGCGTGGTGATGAAGATTACCCCGCGTTCGCCGGGAAGCTTCGGCTTCAGCGTCTCCACATCATTCACTTCCATAACGAAGGCGTCTTCAAAAAGGTGCATCCCCGATTTGTGACGGCATTCGCAAGCCATGGTGCCGCATTCATTGCAGCCGTACGTATCGAACACGTCCGCGCCCCATAGCTTTTCGAGGGCGCCGCGATCCTCTAGACCGAGATGAAGAATCAGGGCCTTGACGCCGAGCATGTGCGGATCGATGCCGAGTTGGTCGCGCGCCACCAGACCCATATGCCGCAAATAGGCGGGGAAGCCGATCAGAAACTTCGCCTTCCAAGCTTGTAGCAGCTCGATTTGACGCCGCGTCGACGTCTGCGCTCCGGAGCCCGTCATGACCGGCACGGCGCCCGTATATTTCCAGATTCCTTCCCGCGCTAGCACGCCGCCGTTGGTCAAACCCATCGACAGCGCGACCTGCACGAGATCGAACGGACGCACGCCCTGCATGAACAGCCGCCGGCCGGTCATGATGTTCATCACTTCGCGGTCGCGAGGCGTGAAGATCATCGGCCTGGGTAGCCCGGTGGTGCCGCCGCTCGTTTGCACGATCAGCGGCATTGGCTCGTCCGTGTCGGGATCGATGCCGATATAGTCGGCCCAGAACGGCGCTTGCTCCAGGCTGCCGCGAAGGTCGTGCACCGAGAACGGCGGGATGCGCTCGAGATCGTCAAGACCGCGTATGTCGCCGGGTGACATCCCGACGGCACTCCAATGTTTTCGATAAAACGGTATCTGCCAAGCGCGCATCATCTGCCGCAGGAAGCGCTCGTTCTGGATCGTCCTGATTTCTTCTGCGCTTCGCAGATAGGCGCCCGCGAAATATTCGTCGGCCGGCGGGAATTCCCGCCATAGCGCCTCGAAATCTAGCGCCGCCGCGTAACGCGGGATCTTGCCGGGCGGTTTGACGGCGCTCGGTGAGACTGCGGATTCCGGCATCTGCCCTCTTGCCCTTGCCTACAATGTGTGTCACCATGTGCACACTTGTGTTACCATGTGCACACCCTTATGTAGACTCGAGTGAGTTGTCAAGCGAGCGTCCGTTCGTCGCAACGGACGTCTCAGCGAAACCAAAAGATCACAACCCATGGCGCGCGCCCCCCTACCCAAGGCGTCAGCGGCCCCACTCGCATCTCGGGGCGACCCCGCTTTCAAATATGTGCAATCGTTGGAGCGCGGCCTCGCAATTGTCGCATCGTTCAACGAAGACAATCCCGAGCAGACCCTCGCCGACGTTGCGCGCGCGACAGAACTGGACCGTTCGACCGCACGCCGATTCCTGTTGACCCTTGAAGCGCTGGGTTATGTCGAGCAACGCGGCCGGTATTTTCGCCTCGCGCCCCGGACATTGAGCCTCGGCTATGGCTATCTCGCCTCGCTGCCGTGGTGGCGCGCGGCACAAAACATCAGCGAGCGCCTGACCGCCCGTATCGGCGTGTCGAGCGCCGTCGGCGTCCTCGATCAGCAGAATATCGTCTACGTTGCCTACGCGTCGGCCGGCCGTTTCCCCATGCTGATGAGCCGCTCTGTTGGCACTCATCTGCCGGCCTTCGCCACGGCGATCGGTCGCGTGTTATTGGCGGCACTTGACGCCGACGAGAGGCGTACGCGGCTCGCAGCGACGGAACTGGAAAAATATACCCTGCGCACGCGAACGGATCGTGCCGAACTGAAACTTTTGCTGCAGCGTATAGGCGATGAAGGCTTCGCCCTCGTGGATCAGGAGCTTGAAGTGGGATTGCGCTCCCTCGGGGTGCCGATTCGCAACCGCGGCGGCGACGTCGTAGCCGGTCTCAGCATCAGCTTGCTGGGGGAACAACTGCCGTATGACCGCGTCATCGAGCGCTATCTGGCGCCGTTGCAGAACGCCGCCGGGGAGATTACCGACAGCCTGCCGGCCTGACGCGCGCAGACGCGGCCGGCAGCCGCGAGGGGGTTTCCACCACCACTACATTCTTCACGTTGGCCATCAAGCTGTCTGCCGAAGACCGTCATCATAGGAGCAGTGTGAGGCTCATCTGCCGTTGGCTCTCCTCTGACATTTCATAGTCGTCAGCGAACGAGTTCTCAGCCGGTTCGCAGCGGCCCGCGGTTCTCCTATTTAAAAGAAACCCCTTTTCTTTAAAAGCCAAAGAATTTTTCGTTCAATGCATTTTCGTAGTTTTCCTTGACAGCTTTCTCTCACAACGCTTGGTTCAAAAAAGCCAAGCCAGGTCACTTCGTGTACTTCTTTACGTATCCTATGCGTAGACGTTTGGCGTCAGGTGAAGAACACCGTTCTATGTTTGGGTCAGTCTTTCCATTGTTTTGGTGATAAGCCTGTGCTTGATCATGATCGCAACTGGACTTTTTCAAGTAGATGCCGGCGCAGCGTTCTTGACGGCCATGACTGTTTTTCTGATTTACGCGGCTGGCTCATTTCTTCACGGGCGGCGCTCAAAAACCCGCAGTATCTCCTCGATTGCGTCCTGATCGATATCCCTAGTTATAAATACGATGCGTGTCCGACGGTCATCACTGGGCCAACTGTCTAGCTGTATCGGGGGGTGGAAAATGTGTTGAACCCCATGAATGACGATCGGCCGTAACGGGTGTTCAGTTACATTGACGATTCCTTTCACGCGAAGAAGGTCATTGCCGCGCATCGCGCTCACCATTTTAAGCCAAGTGGAGAATCTTTTCCACGAGATTGGCTCTTCTCTGGTTACGCAATACCCAGTCACCGGGCCTGATTATACGTTGGGCCTTGAACTGGCTAGCACGTCCGACGATCTGCGCAGGAGATTTCACATCAAAAACAATATTAAGGGCGTAGTCGTTGTGAGTCTCGACCCAAACAGCACGTCGAATCTTCAAGCGGGCGATGTCATCGTCGAGGCCGGATATGAGGTCATGACCAACCCATCTGATTTTAAAAATACAATTGGCCAATACGAATCCCAAGGGAAGTCGTTCGTAATGACCGAAGTTTCCAGGTCGGGAGAGATGTTTTTTGTGGCCGTTAACCTGCCGCGCGCGAAGTAAGGCTACATCTGAAACAAGTAACGGGCGGTCCCGGCTTGCCGCTGCTGGTCCGAAGGCAGTCAATCGAAAACGGTCAAAGTTAATAACAGACGTCGTTTGGTTTTATCGATGTCCGCTTTTGGCCCTTAGCGGACGCGCCGGTCGCCAACTGCCGCGGCAGCTTTCGGGAGTAAAGCGGTAATAGTCATCGGCAATGTCGACATCACATCATATTGTAGAACTTGAGGTTCACGCACGCTCGGGCGCGCTCTCCGGTGCACACAATGATGTGCTTGCCAATCCATCCATAACGGACTGCGCCGGTCTCGAAAAAGGTCGTGCCGCGAAAATAATAGCGGTCAGGTTTGACAAGATCACCCGCCGCGAGTGCCGCCATCACCTCGGCGGGACCGTGGCGCAGGGCGTGATTTCGAACATAGATCAATGCGTCGTCGTCGGTGCACAGCGTATAGCGGGCTTCGAGCTCGTCGACCCCATCGCTCCGCAATATCTGCCAGTCGGCGCCGCCCGGTAGCACTTTGCCGCGGAGCTTTGGCCCGGAAAAGTCTCCGCCAATGATTGGGACAATGCGTCGTTTCCCCTTGGCGATGTCGCCCAAATCAAGCGGCGGATCGACTATCACTCGTGCAGTAAAGATGAATTCGAGCTGAGGAGGAGGCTCTGTGTTTGCCAAGTGTCCAGTCATGTCATGCTCCCGGAAGCGATGAGGGTTTGGCGGTTTTCAGCTCGGCTACAACTTTCAGTTTGCGCGTACGTGGCTTGTGGGGCTCGAAGCGGATTTCGACTGGTCGGGCATCAAAGGCGCAAACTCGGTGTTCAACGGCGCCGGATTTATTTCAATCAGTAACAACCTGAGCCAAAACATCGACTCGTTTGGCACGGTCAGAGCGCGTTTTGGAAGTATTGCTACGGAAAATCTTCTGATTTTCGCTACGGGCGGCTTCGCCTACGGCCGGGAAGCCGAAAGCGGGAACTATGTCGGTATCGGCCCCGCCGGCGCTGGTATTGGGCACGGGGGCGGGGTATTCGGGTGGAACTGTACCGCTCCGTCGGTATGCTGGACCGGGTCATCAAGCAGTATGAGGTCCGGGTGGACCGCCGGCGCCGGATTTGAGTATGCAGTTTTCAAAAACGTGACGCTGAAGGCTGAGTACCTTTACATCAGTTTCGACGGTAAATCGGTCACTGAAACAAATTTGCAGCCTACTCCAGGTCTTCTGACTTCCAGTGTAAACGCCAACTTCGGTACGCTCGCTCTGAACATCGTTCGCGCGGGTCTGAATTATCGTTTCTGACGGACTATTGGCTTTTCGCGTATGGAATGTCCGCTTCTGGCCCAAAGCGGACGTTTGCGCAAGCGCACACGGGCCGCGCCGCCTCATCGAAGTCGTGGCAGCTAATGATTCATGAGCGACATCCACACGCATATCATGTTGCAGAAGCGAATCCGGAGCCGACACGTGTGGCGCGAGACTTCGAAGCGCCCTAGAGCCAGTTGACCGGGCCGAGGAAGTCCCGCTTTCCGATCGGCACGCCGCGATGACGCAGGATGTTGTACGCCGTCGTTACAAAGAAGAAGAAATTCGGCAACGCGAACTGTTGCAGATAGTCGTTGCCCTTCATTTTCCGGTCGTTGCCGCCACCGGTCCAAGCGATGACCTTGCCCTCCGCGCCGTCGACCTGTGCGCGAGTCAGGGACTTCACGAAGCCTAGGGCGGTTTCGACGCGGCTCTTGGCGGCGGCAAAGCTAGTGTCGTCCACGGCCGGCATGGCGGGGGGAGTAATGCCAGCTAGGCGGCCGCCAGTGTTCATGGCGAAATCCGCTGATTGACGGATCTGGCGGGCGAGGCAGAACATGTCGGGATACAACCGGTCCTGCAGCAGGGCCGATTCCTCAATCTTGTTGGTGACACAATGCGCGGCGGCTTTGTCGATAATGCCAGCCAGTGCGCCAAGCTGCTGGACACAGGGGGGTACTGCTGCGTCATACAAGGAATATGCCATTTGGTTTCTCCTCCGGGTGGGATTTTATGGGAGAGACCATAGGGTAGACCCCGGTCCCCCTGCCAACAAGTCGCCCGCCGGATCGTGCCGGTTTGGGGACTCGCGATTAAATGCGAGAAGCAAAGAATATCATGCCGCAAAATTGAGGTCTGTGACGTACTTCACGGTCTACCGGATGCCGACGGGATGTCCGCTACTGGCCCACAGCGGACATTGATCGGCAACGAGGGCATATCCGCTTTCGGGGTCAAAGCGGACAATCCTACATTCGGCAGATTTTTCTTATCCAGCTTTCTTTTGGCGCGGGGCAGGGCGCGCCGTTGCCTTTTCTGCGACCTTGGCCTTCTTTCCACTGATTGGCAGCAGCATTTCAGTCTGCCCGGCAGCTCGTTTCTTTCCCTTCGCAGCCCGTGCGGGTGTTTTATCGCCAGCGATGCTGCGCTTGAGAGCATCCATAAGATTGACGACATTACGCGGGCGATCCTCGGTTTTAGACCGCGAGATCGGGACGCCTGCCTCTTTCTTCTTGAGCATCTCGACGACCTCTTCTTCGTAATGATCGACGAACTGCGAGGGATCGAAGTCGCCAGCTTTACTCTGGAGGATATGTTCGGCGAGCTTCTGCATGTCCGGCGGGACCTTTATGTCCGGAATGTCGTCGAAGTACTCCTTAGAATCTCTGATTTCATACGGATAGCGGAGCGTCGTGCCCAAGAGACCGTCGTCCCACGGCTTGAGCATGATGACGTGCTCCCGCTTCGCCAGAACGACTCGGGCCAGCGCAACCATGCCCTTGCCGCGCATCGCTTCGCGGATGACGGCGAAAGCTTCCTGTCCGACTTGGTCGTTCGGCGTGATGTAGTAGGGGCTATCTAAATATCGTTCGTCGATTTGCGCGCCCGGAACGAACGAGTTGATCTCGATGGTGTGACTGCTCTCGATGGCAATAGCGTCAAGTTCGTCGTCGTCAACGAGGATGTAGGCGCCCTTCGAATATTCGTAGCCGCGACCCTTGTCCTGGCTCTCGACAGGATCACGGGTCACTTCATCAACCAGCTGCTGCCGCAACCGATTGCCGGTCTTCTTATTGATCTGCCGGAACGAGACCCGCTCGGTCGATGACGACGCGGTGTAAAGTGCGATCGGACACGAGACGAGGGAGAGCTTGAGGTAGCCCTTCCAATAGGGACGCGATGGCGCCACGGCACAACTCCTACGCAACAACGGTACCAAGCGAATCTGATCCTCAACCACCTAGAGTCAAGCAGGCGAAACGCCTGTCTGCGGTTGTCATCCGGGCGAGATATAGGGGGTGTCGATCTGACCGTCGCCAGACCTCGCCCCATTGACTTGTGTTCCTCATTTGTTCTCTATGTCCGCATGAGCGTACCCTTCGAAATCAATCGAGATTTTCCGTACCAAGTGCTGTTGGCCTTCGACGATGCCGCGGTGGATGTCCTCGATTGGCTCGAGGGCTGCGCGTTCGAATGGGACATGTACGTCGATTTGCCAGCGAACAGCATCCGATAATGTTTTCGGACACTTCAGGACGCATCGGCGTTTAGGCGGCGGTTCGGAGATGCGACGCAAGGGCGAGCTGTCGCCAGCCGCCATTGACCGCGGCTGGCCCTTCCAGATCGTTTTGCCCGCGCGCCTTTGTGAAGGTGGCGGCTACAAAGAGATTCATGATTTCTGCAAGGACATGACGCTCTGCAATAGAGGTCACGCGGTCTTCCACGACGACGAATGGTTTCACGTTTACTGCTTCGGCGAGGAGGCTGACGCCGATAACTTCAAGCAGCGTTTTGGCGGTGAAAGGTTTCACCCCAACCAGCGAGGGAAGGGCAGCAACTGGGCGCGTTGGAAAAAGCCCTAAGCTCCCTACAATTCGGATCATGTGCGGTCGCGTTCGTCTGACTTCTGACTATTCCGCACAAAGATGCCCTATTTCAGACTTAGGGCTGTCTCAAACGGGTGTTTGAATTTCGTTCGACCGTTTGAAATTGACACTGAAATGAGGTGCATCATGCCTTTCCGCGAAATTCAGCCCTACACTGGTCGGTCTTGGGGCCCGCATCCGTGCTCGAACTGCGGGCGGCCGATGCAGCTAGCTCGCGACGGCGCCCACACCGGCGGCATTTCCGCGGTCGTTAGTTACGGGTGCGCGGAATGTGGAATTTGGATGACCGAGTCCACGGACACTCAGAGCCGCGAGACCATCGAGAGGTTGAGCCCGTAGGTCTAAGCGGTTCGAGGCCAGCATCTCGCCAGCGCTTCGTCACATTGGTGAACTGCTGCCTGATCGATCAGCTTCTGATCTAAACAAAGCTTCGGTCCAATGGGTCGGGGTTTTTCATTAGTGCGCATGATGTCCGCTATTGGCCCATAGCGGACATTGCGCAATTACGGGGAAATGTCGGCTTTTGGTGACAAAGCGGACCGCCCCAATTTAATTACGCGGCGTTGCCACTGTCAATGAAGGCCGCCTCGAACTGAAGGTTGCAAGGTGCCGTCGAAGCAGGACAATGCAACGGCCTGAAGATAACTTTTGAGCGACAAGGCATGCTTTCACCTTTAAACCGCGACAAGCGAAGGGGAGGGATCGTTATGGAGCGGCAAGCGGTTAAGGCGCTCATCGAGAACGCCTACGAAGCTCGTAGAATGGAAGATATCGAAGGCCTCATGGGCGTCTTCCACCCGAACGGCAAATTTGTGCTTGCTGGCTCGAAGGAACACAGTGCTGCCGCGGGTACAGCGCAGGGTCATCAAGAATTCCGAACGACACTTGCGGGCCTAGTTGCGGCTTTTCAGTTTCTTGAGCGAGATATCCTCAGCACCGTAATCGAGGACGAACGGGCTGCCGTCCATTCGCGGGTGAAACTTCGGTTCGTTCCCAAAGATAAATTTGCGACGACTGACATTCTGGACTTATGGAAATTCAAAGACGGCAAAATCGTAGAGTTGGTTGAGTTCGTCGATACGGCGCTCGTCAACGAGTTGATGCGGTGAGTTTTTATCTCGGCGATTTGGTAGCGCGCATACCTTGTGCGCGGCATTGCCGTCGTAGTCGACGGCATCCCGAATTCCTCCTTGGTCAGGTCGAGTGCCTCGTCCCGTGGAGACAGCGCTGGTGCGCGCCTTGCTGGTGCGAGAATTGTCCGGGGCATTGACGCTTGCGAACTGGCGACTGCCACTTTCCAAGACAACTTCTCGAACTCAGTCGTGGAGACGAGGCGGCTCGGTCCCACGAGCCGTCCGGCATCCGATATGCGCGAGGGCGAGATCGATCTGCTACTGGCATCGCCCGAATGCACAAACCACAGCCCGGCAAAAGGATCCCGTCCACGATCCGAAGAAAGCAGGCAAACATCGTCCTATGTTGTCAATTTCGCACGGAAGCTGAAACCGCGGTGGATCGTTCTGGAGAACGTCATCCAATTGCGAGATTGGCAGGGCTACAAACCTGCGATCAACAAACTTAGGAATCTTGGTTACAATATTCGCGCGCAGGTCCTCGATGCCTCGAAGTTCGGCGTTCCCCAAACAAGGCGCCGGCTCTTCGTCCTCTGTGATCGAGATATTGAACCGCGAGACGTCAAATCAAGGCACCGGCTATTGAGGCCAGCGAGCGAGGCGATCCATTTGCACGGTCCATGGTCTTCTACGCCGCTCTACTCCGACACGCGCGCGGAGGCGACGTTGCAGCGGGCGGAGCGAGCAATCGTGGCTCTAGGAAAAGGCGTACCGTTCCTGATCGTTTATTACGGTTCGGATGGTGCCGGCGGGTGGCAATCCATCGACCGTCCACTCAGGACTCTAACAACTCTGGACCGATTCGGGCTAGTTACGTGGGTGGGAAAAGAGCCGATGCTCCGGATGTTGCAGGTCGACGAACTTCGCCGTGCAATGGGATTTCCTGCAAGTCACGCTTTCGATCACGGCACTCGCCGAGACAAGATTAGGCTATTAGGCAACGGTGTCGCTCCGCCTGTAATGAAGGCTGTTGTTGAAGCGCTTGTGTGCGAACGTTCAGCTTCCTAACCATACTTCAAGCAACTGGTCTGTCGAAAAAACAGCCCAACGGAATCTCACCGAAGCCATTTCTGAAAATAACGCGGGTCGGCTGAATATACTTGGTCCCTAAGTATCAAAAATTTTGGTCGTAATGGTCGGGCCGCGGCAATCGCCGCAGGGCACCTTTCGAGTATTGCGATGTGCCAACCCCGCACCGTGTCGAGGCACGTAGCGTTCGGCGGTCTTAGTTTGTCACCTTGCTACCAGCGAACCGTTGGTGACGTTAGGCGGCAGGGCCTGAGGGATTTTTGGGTTCTATATATTTCCGAACCGGGTGTCGGCGCGCGCGAGGACCCCCGGCTGTCCAGCATGGGGGAGGGTCGCAGTGTTCATCGGTTTCGCATCACGCGAAGCGCGTCGTTGCCTTGATCCAGAGCGCGGTGCCAACCGAACCCGGAACGCTCAGCGAACACCCATCGAAATCCATGTGCCATAGGTGTGACATGGACGCGCCGGCACGCGATGACACTGCGTGGAAAGGCATTGATTTTGCTGACACTTCCCATCATGGCCCGGTGGGTCCAAAAAAGCGTAAATCGACGCGTGAAAACCCCCCAAGGTGTTGACCTAGCGGGCCTTAAACTTGGTTGCGGGGATAGGATTTGAACCTATGACCTTCAGGTTATGAGCCTGACGAGCTACCGGGCTGCTCCACCCCGCGTCAACCGTCTGATTTTCCAAGGGATCATGTAGCAAGCGCCCCCCAATAAGGGAAGTGCACAGGACCCGATTTTTCGCCATACTGTCACAAGAAATAGCGCCTCACCGTCATGTACGCACGCGTAGAACCAGGAATGGGCGAAAAACCCGCCTTGCAGCCGAACGCGGCAATCGGGCCGGCCGTTCGCGCCATTGGCAGCCATATTCTGGCCCAGGCCCGCCTGGTTCTGACCGACCCGGAACGCACCGGCCAGGACGCCGTGCACAAGTTCCGGCGCGCCATGAAGGAATGGCGCGCACTGATGCGGCTGATGGCGCCGTTCATCCCGGACGCGCCGCGCTGGCGGCACGAGGCGCGCGATCATGCCGGCTCGCTGTCGCACGCGCGTGATGGCGCTGCCGCGTGCAACGCCTTCGACGGCCTTCTCGACAAGAGCATCCTCATTCTTTCGCCGCGAACGACCGAAACCATCCGCAGCCGCGTCGAGGCGCTGCGCGGCGGCGAGGAAGAGGCGGTGCTGACGCCGATGCTGCGTGACGCGATCCTCGCCTGGATCGATGTCGCGGCGGCGGCGATCGAGCAATGGCCACTCGATCCATTCGACTTCTCCTCGATCGCCGGACAATTGACGATCGCCTATCGCGACGCGCGGCGGCACATTCCCGATGACTGGCTGACGGCCAGCGCCGAAGATCTCCACACGCTGCGCCAGCGCGTCATTAACCTGCGCTACCAGATGGAATTGATCGAGCCGCTTTGGCCGCGCTTCGGCCGGATGTGGACCGACGAAGCGGAGCGGCTGCGCGATCGGCTCGGCCGCTGCCAGGATCTCGAAGTGCTCAGGCGTCTCACCGACCCGCATCAGCCGCTGGCGCATTGGCGCTCGCGGCTGACGCCCGCCATCGCCGAACGCTCCGGCGACCTGGTGCAGCGCGCCTCACGTATCGCCCTCCGGCTGTTTGCGGAAAAGCCCAAGGCGTTCCGCCACCGCATGGAAGCGCTGTGGGAGAGCAGCCGTTAATCTGCCGGCTCGTTCCAGATTGCAAACAACGCCAGCTTACGCCGCCGCGACGGCGATGTCTTCCTGCTCGCAGGAATTGGCGACGTCGCAGACCGTGGCGCGCTGCATGTCGCGCTTCCAGCGCAAATCGTCGAAATCGGTGCCGCGGTGCATCGTGCAGCGATCGTCCCAGATGACGAGATCGTGGATCCGCCAGCGATGGGTGTAGATAAATTGCCGCTGCGTGACATGCGCGATGAGTTGCTCGATGAGCGCGCGGCCTTCGTCCTCCGGCATGTCAAAGATGCGGCCGACGTGTGAGGCAAGATAGAGCGACTTCCTCCCGGACTCCGGCAGCGTGCGGACGACGACCTGCGGAACCGGCGGCAGGCCCTGGCGTTCCTCATCGCTGAAATTGGAAAATCCGAGGCGCGCCCGCGAGTTGAAAATCGAATGTTCCGCCACGAGCAAGTCGAGACAATGCTTCATGTCCCCGGCCAGCGCATCATAGGCGGCGCGCTCATCGGCGAATTCGGTATGGCCGCCGATCGGCGGGATCGAACGCGCGTAGATGAGCGACGCACGCGCCGGCACGTACTTGAATGAACTATCGGTGTGCCAGAGCCGGTTGCCAAGCTGAAACATGCGCTGCCGCGACTCCTTGCCCCACACCTTGTTTTCAGGGTCGAGGTTGGACACGTCGGCAAATTCCTTGCGCACGCGCAGTTGCGTATCCTTGCGATGCAGCGCGATGGTGGTTTCGAGCGGCCCGAAATGCCGCGCGAAATCGAGATGCTGGTCCTGCGACAGATGCTGGTCGGGAAAGATCAGGACCGCATATTTTGCGAATGCATCCTTGATCGCCGTAACGTCGGCTGCGCCGAGCGGCACCGACAGGTCGACGTCGCCGATTTCAGCGGCAAAGCTTTCCGTAACCGGACAGACGGTTATGGCCATGGCTGTTGCCTCCCGGTGGCGGTTTCGTTGTTATCGGGAGATTGAATCACAACGGCGCGGCGCGTGCAATTGAGCTTACGAGGCTGGCGGCGTGACCACGGCCGCGTTGAGCGTGCTCATGCCGAGATAGATCTCCTGCACCTGCACGCTGCGCTCGAGCTCCGCCGCTGGCCCTTCAAGCGCAACGCGCCCGGTCTGCAGCACATAGGCGTAATCGGCGATGCCGAGCGCGAGCGGGATCGATTGTTCGGCCAGCAACAGCGTGAGTCCGTGGCCGTGCAGCGCCTTGAGCGTGTCGTAGAGCTGTTCGACGACGGCGGGGGCAAGGCCAAGGCTCGGCTCGTCGAGCATCAGGAGTTTCGGTTCGCTCATCAAGGCGCGACCGAGCGCCAGCATCTGCCGTTCGCCGCCCGACAGGGTACCGGCGGCCTGGCGGCGGCGCTCGGCAAGGCGTGGAAACAGCGCATAGACGCGTTCGAACAAAGCGTCGATGCGCGACCGGTCGGCAAGCGCGGTGGCGCCAAGCCGCAGGTTCTGCTCGACCGTCTGCCCGACAAAAAGCCGCCAGCCTTCGGGCGACAGCGCCAATCCCTTGCTGACGACGGCGTAAGCGGGCTTGCCGAAAATATCTTCGCCGCGCCAGCGGATGCCGCCGCGGGCCGGACGCACCAGGCCGGCAATGGCATTGAGCGTCGTCGTCTTGCCGGCGCCGTTTGAGCCGAGCAGGGCCACCACCTGCCCGGCCGCCACTTTGAGCGAAATATCGGCAACGCCAACGAGGTCGCCGTAGCGCACTTCAAGATGCTCAACGGCAAGGTCAGTCATGCCCTCTCCTTAACCCTCCCCCGCAGGCGGGACAGGAACGGCAGGGGGCTTGCGGTGCGCGCGCCCGAGATAGGCCTCGATCACCGCGTCTTCCCTGACCACGGCTTCGGGCGTGCCCGAAGCGATGACATGCCCCTGATTGAAGACCAGGACGCGCTTGGTCAGCGTCATGATCACTTCCATGATGTGCTCGACGACGACGATGGTGATGCCCATGTCGTGGATGCGGCGCACCAGCGCGATCGCGTCACGCAATTCGCCCGTCGTCAGCCCGGCGAGCGATTTATCGAGCAGCAGGAGTTTTGGTTCGGTCGCCAGCACGCGTGCGATTTCGAGGCGCTTTCGCCCCGGCGTGCCGAGCGAACGCGCCGGCTGATCGCCGCGCAAGCCGGTCAGTTCGACGATGCGCTGCGCATGATCGCGCGCGTCGTTGCGGTGCGGATGGCGCAGGAATGCGCCGACCATCACATTGTGCAGCACGCTCATGTCCTCGAACGTAATGGGCACCTGGAAGGTGCGGCCGATGCCGGCCCGGGCATGTGCTTCCGGCGCTGCGCGCGTGACATCGATGCCGTCGAAGAGAATCCGGCCCGTCGTCGGCACGGTCTCGCCGGCAAGGCAATTGAAGAACGTCGATTTGCCCGCGCCATTCGGGCCGATGAGGCCGGTGATCTCGCCTTCTTCCACGGCGAGATCGGCGGCGGCGACGGCGAGGAAGCTGCCGAAAGCCTTCGAGACATTGGTGGCCTCAAGCAGCATGAACGCGCCTCCGCAATTTCGGCGCTATGCGCTGCCACAGTTCGAACAGGCCGCCCGGCTCGAAGCGCGCGATCAGCACGATGACGCCGCCGTAAAGAATATAGGTCAGCCCCGAGCCGCCGCCGCCGAACCAGCTATTGGTCGCGCTCTGCAGCGGAATGAGGATCAGGGCGCGGACAAGCGGTCGACAATGTTCCGGCGCCGCCGAGCGCCGCGACGATCACCATCTGCACCGAAATCAGAATGCCGAAGGCGAAATCGGGATCGATGAACCCGGTCTT
>CAVRQJ010000005.1:0-276840 GCA_963723335.1 uncultured Alphaproteobacteria bacterium
ACCCAATACGTGTCAGTGAACTGGTGAGCGCCGTGCGATGGATTTATTGATGCCGCAACTCGGCGAGACAGTCGCCGAGGGCAAGATCACCAAATGGTTCAAGTCTGTCGGCGATACCGTGAAGCCGGGCGACAATCTTTTCGAGATCGAGACCGACAAGGTTACGATGGAAGTTCCGTCGACCGTGGCCGGGACCTTGGGCGAAGTTCGCGTTACGGCCGGCGAGGTCGCGCCGGTTGGCGCGATCGTCGGCATCATCAAGGATGGTGCGGGGGCGGCCACAATCGCGCCGCTCCCAACCGCGTCCAAGGCTCCGCCGGCAGAGCCGGCAGGCACCGTGCCGGGTGTGGTCAGGGTTCAGCCGGCCAAGATCGATCCGTTCTTTGAAGTGCACACGCCGGACCGCAATTTCGGTGCGGCAAAGCTTCCGGGAGGAATCTCGACCACGCCACTGGCGCGGCGTCTCGCCAGCGAAGCCGGCATCGATCTCTCCCGCCTGCGCGGCACCGGCCCGCGCGGTCGTATCGTCGCGCGCGATATCGAGGATGCACCGCGGCCGTCGCGCGCTCTCGCCGCCGTTGAGGGGCCGGGCGCCGCGGAGATCAAGGCGCTCTTTGATTCCGACAGCTACGAGGAAGTGCCGCTCGACGGGATGCGCAAGACGATCGCCACCCGGCTGACGCAGGCGGTGACAGTCCCGCACTTTTATCTCACTGTCGATGTGAATATCGACAGTCTTCTTGTCCTCCGAGAGCAAGCAAATGAGGCGGCACCGAAGGATGTGGATGGGGACCCAGCTTACAAGGTGTCGATCAACGATTTCATCGTCCGTGGGTTGGCGCTTGCGCTTCGCCAGGTGCCGGAAGCCAACGCAATCTGGGCCCGCGATAGAATCCTCAAATTCAGGCATTCCGATATTGGCGTCGCGGTTGCTCTTGACGGCGGCCTGATCACGCCTGTCATCCGCCAGGCGGAACGTAAGACGCTGAGCGAGATATCCAACGAAGTTAAGGAATTGGCCGATCGGGCTCGAAGCAAAAAGCTCAAGCCGACCGACTATCAGGGCGGTTCGTCGGCGATTTCGAACCTCGGCATGTATGGGGTGCGGGAATTCACCGCCATTATAAATCCACCTCACTCAACGATCTTTGCTGTCGGAGCCGCGCGCCGCCAACCGATCGAAACCGAGACCGGCGACGTGGCCTTCGTAACCATGCTTGGAGTGACTGTTTCGTGCGATCACCGCGTCATCGATGGAGTGTTAGGCGCAAAGCTTCTCGGTACGCTCCAGCGGCTGCTGCAGGATCCCGTGACGATCCTTGTGTGAGCGCATGAGCGAATCTTCGTTCGACATCATCATCATCGGCTCGGGGCCGGGCGGCTATGTCTGCGCCATCCGCGCCGTGCAATTCGGTTTTAAGGCCGCCATCATCGAGCGCGATTATCTTGGCGGCATCTGCCTCAACTGGGGCTGCATTCCGACCAAAGCGTTGCTTCGTTCCGCGGAAATTTTCCATTATTTGCAGCACGCCAAGGATTACGGCCTCTCGGCCGGCGAGGTGACTTACAATCCGGGTGCAATGGTCAAGCGCTCGCGCGCAGTTTCCAAACGCCTCAATGAGGGCGTCGGCTTCCTGATGCGCAAGAACAAGGTGGCGGTGATCTGGGGCGAGGCAACTATAGACGCACCGGGCAAGATCACGGTGAAAGCGAGCAAAAGCGAAGCGCCGAAGGGGGCGCTCGGGCCCGGCGCCTATCAGGCCAGGCACATCATTCTCGCAACCGGCGCGCGGCCGCGCGTTCTGCGGGCATCGAACCAGACAAGAAACTGATCTGGACCTATTTCGAGGCGATGGTGCCAGACCGCATGCCGAAGTCGTTGCTGGTCATCGGCTCAGGCGCCATCGGCATCGAATTCGCATCCTTTTACCATACGCTCGGTTCCGAAGTGACGGTGGTCGAAGTGCTGCCGCAAATCCTTCCCGTCGAGGACGCCGAAATCGCCGCCTTCGCACGCAAGAGTTTCGAGAAGCAGGGCATCAAGATTCTCACCGGCGCCAAGGTGACGAAACTCGACAAGAAAGCCGACAGCGTCACCGCGACCATCGACGACGGCAAGGGTGGCACGCAGACGCTGACCGTCGAGCGCGTCATTTCCGCGGTCGGCGTCGTCGGCAATGTCGAAAATCTCGGATTGGAAAAGCTCGGCGTCAAGACCGAGTGCGGCACGATCGTCATCGACACCGCGTGCAAGACCAACGTGCCGGGCATTTATGCCATCGGCGACGTCGCAGGCCCGCCGCAACTTGCGCACAAGGCCGAGCACGAAGGCGTCATCTGCGTCGAGGCGATCAAGGGGCTGCACCCGCATCCGATGAACAAGCTGATGGTCCCCGGCTGCACCTATTGCACGCCGCAAATCGCCTCTGTCGGCCTGACCGAACAGGCCTGCAATGAGAAGAAACTCGACATCCGAGTCGGCCGTTTCCCATTCGTCGGCAACGGCAACGCGATTGCCATGGGTGAAGATCAGGGCCTTGTCAAAGTGATCTTCGACAAAAATACCGGACAGCTCCTGGGCGCGCACATGGTCGGCGCGGAAGTGACCGAACTGATCCAGGGTTACGTGGTGGCGATGAATCTCGAAACCACGGAAGAAGAATTGATGCACACGATCTTCCCGCATCCGACCCTCTCAGAGGCGATGAAGGAAGCGGTGCTGGATGCTTACGGAAGAGTGCTGAACGCATGACCAGGATGACTTCTTCCCGCTCCCGGTCTAGTCCACCGCCATGCCCTTCTTGGCCAATTCTCTCTTTGCTTTGTCATTCTTAGCCAAATGTATCAAGCCCATGCCGCGCAATACGTTGGGTGCCTTGGTGAACTGCACGTTGTCGTATCCGACAATCTCTACGCGATTGCCCCATGGGTCCCGGAAATCGAGGAACGGACCGTCGATGAGGGCGACACCAGTCGCCTTAAGGGCTTCGCGCGCCTCCTCCTTATCTTCAACGACCAATCCGAAGTGACGCCCCTTGTCCGCGGATTGCCTGCGGCCCTTCTGAAGCGCGATAAATTGATCGCCTAAGTCAATAAAAACCATGGTGTCATTCTTGCCGCGCAGCTCGAATTTGAACACACGACCATAGAACGCTAGGGCCTCATCAATATCGCCCACCTCCAGCGCGACATGGTTGAGGCCTACGACACGCGGTTTCGTGAACTCGGCCATGGTTTTCCTCCTTTGCCGCTCCTCAGATTAGGTAGGGAGGGGCAAGTCGAATGGCAAATTGCGTGTCTAACGACAGTCGAGCCGGGGCCACCTAAACTCTCAAAAGTGAGCCGATTGCGCGAGCGGGACATCGTGCGCGGCGAGAGAACAGTTTGTTCTGCTCTCTGCTCGTAGTTATCTGCCAGGGCCTAGCCATCATTAGGCGATGTCACTTGCATCAGACCTTAGCCGCTTCACAGGTCGAGACATCACGCGGCAGATCGTCCCCTCGGAAGTTGAAGAAGCCGTTCGTACTCTGCTGCGCTGGGCGGGAGACGATCCTGACCGAGAAGGCTTGGTCGACACGCCCAAGCGCGTTGCCCGGGCTTGGCGCGAGTATTGCCGGGGCTACGAAGAAGAGCCCGCGGTACATCTGGATCGCACGTTTGAGGACGCCGGCGGTTACCACGACATCGTTCTTCTTAAGGACGTCCCTTTTCTGTCCCATTGTGAGCATCACATGGCGCCGATCGTCGGCAAGGCGCACATCGCATATCTTCCCCGCGACCGCGTCGTCGGCATTTCCAAGCTCGCCCGCGTGTTGCACGGTTACGCTCGCCGCCTCCAAATTCAAGAACGTCTCGCGGCCGAGGTCGCTGACTGTATTTGGACCCATCTCGAGCCACTCGGTGTGGCCGTCGTACTCCAAGCGACTCACGGCTGCATGGCCTCCCGCGGGGTCTGTACGCCGGGGGTGGTCATGACCACGAGTCGGATGCTCGGTGTCTTCCGAGCAGACGCGACAAGCCGCAGTGAAGTTCTTAGCTTAATGGGGGTCTAACGTCGAAAACGACAGGTGAGAAATCTCGGTAGATAGAGCCGATCATGTCTTCATGGATCGACCGATGGGTCGGGGCTGACTTTCTCAGTCCTCATCCGATACATTGGTGACAGTCATCGCAGTCTTTGGCCACTTTCGTGAAGGCAGCCTTGAAGCTTTCGAGATCATTTACAGCGTTGTTCGCAGCGATCGAGTCTTTGCCGAGATTGCCGAGACGCGACTTCAAAGTCCGCCATGTTGTCCCAAATCTTCGGATTAGCGCCAGTCTGCTCGCTGGTTTGAGAATTAGGCGGAAAGAGCGTCACACCTTTCGTGCCGAATCCCCCCGATTGAGCCGTCCCTTTGGTCAAATGTCGGCGATGGTTGGGAGTGAGAAAAGTATTTGTCCGGTTATTGACGGACTTTGGGAGAGTTGGGCGCATAGCGATAAGAAATCGTTGGACGAACAAACTCCACGCCATAAGCGCGTGGGCTATTGCTACTAAGACAAAAGGAACAATGACCGTTTCGCAGAACAAAATGACGGGAAGCATGAGAACCTCCTTCTAGGCGCGGTCCAGCGAGATCATCCCTCCAGTCTTTGAAGATGTGGGACACCTCCTCGCCAATGAAAGTTGATATTTGGCGAACGTTCCGTTCTCCGTTTTTGATCTTGATCAATTCTGCACGGCGACGAACTGACTGAGGTTGTTAGTCGATAAAATGGTTGATCGCTCGGCAGCGCTTCTTTGCGCGCCTACTGCGCTCCGCATTCGACCAGATCGGGCGGCGCGTTTGGCGGAACTCTCGGAGCCCAGATTCAGGCGGGCCATGTTGTCATGGGCCTTGAGGCGGATATCGATTGGGCGAGTATCACGGGCTCATCTGTTGTTACGCCGACTGTCGGCGGATTGGGCATCGGAGTCGGACCGTTCAACGCGAAGACAAATATCGACTGGGAAAGTACTGCAAGAGTGCGTGTGGGGTACGCCAACGACAATTGGCTGTTCTACGGCACTGGGGGCTTAGCATTGCTCGGGGCCAAGACAACGCTGACCACCGCAGGTGGTGCGGTAGTCTGTGGCGGCGTGTTTTCAAATTGCACCAGCACAAACCGTCAAGCTGGCTTGGCGCTTGGAGCGGGACTTGAATACGGCTTTACCCCCGCATTGAGTGCAATGTTTGAATATCTTTACGTGGCCGCGGCATCCCTTGAAGTCTCACGTCACGGTGAGGTACGTGCCGGCCTGAACTATCGCTTTGGCGGTATGTAATTCATTGCGGTGCTGGGGCGCCCACAGAAATCAAATTCCTCGTCCTACCTCAGCCAAAAGGTATCGCGCCGTAATGTCCCAAAGCAGACTCTGCCGGCTCGCTTCCCGCGAATAACGGATCGTCTCAACCATGAGGCGTTTTGGTTAGCATCGGCGGCGGTGATGACGATGCGGATGAGGGCGGGGCGGCCCTTTGCCTATTTGGCGAGTCTCCTCAAAGACGCTGCGTCTGCCAGCGGCGAAGCGGGAATCTTGCCCCGGCATGTCTGCTTCGCCCCGACAACTAACGCGCCCGCAATCGAGAAGGAACGGACATTCTGTGGGTCCATTCCGGACTCAGAATACGTCATGGATTCCCTTTATTAGCCGCGTGATATTGTTCGCCGGACATTGAGTGATAGCCTTGGCATAAGAAATTTTAGGTGAGGTAATGCCCGCATGGATCTGATCCCAGATGCCGGTCAACTTTCGCAGGTGATGTCAGAGGCGACGGGGCCAGCCTTCGTCCTCGGTGCAGTCGCCGCCTTTATCGCGGTACTTGTGAATCGGATGAATGTTGTTATGGACCGCGTACGCAACCTGAATGAAATCGCCGACAACGATGCCGCTCGAGGTCACCTGAAGGCTGATATTCCTCGATTGCGGCAACGCGCCAAACTCCTGAACAGCGCAACACATCTGGCATTGCTTAGTGCGATATGCACGTCGTTACTCCTGGTCATCGGATTCGTCGGCGCGTTTTTCAGGCTGCGGCATGAATACGGCACCGGCTTTCTGTTCGCCGTAGCGGTTGGGCTGCTGGGTTTCTCGCTCTTCAGGTTCGCACAGGAGGTGAGGATGGGGCTCGACGAGGTTGACCATTTTCGTTGAGCTACCGGGTACCTTTGACCTGTCGGGCAATTACGCGAATTTGTGGCGGCCCTAGTCGTGTGCTCGCGGCACGGTGCGCGCGGGGTCGCTGACGATCAGCGTATACGGCGTGTGCGTAATCTCTACCTGTCGCGGGTTAGTCGAATTTAGTACCTGAACATCCAGCGAACAGGGTCTACGGAATTGTCACGGGTACAAGCGTTGTCGCTGTTTAATTCTCTTTCAGTTTCCTGGCGTGTTCGCGCAGTATACTGAGCAAACGTCTGGTCTGTTTGTCTCACCTTGATGTTCTCCCAGACCAGATCGCTATAAAGCTCTTTGGCAATCAGCTTTCCGTTTTCTAGTATTACATCGACGTGTCTAAATAAAACGGGCTCAACGCGAGCCGAGTTTCTTACATTACCGAACACAGGAATTCCTTGAGTGTGATAGTAGTGTTCTGCTTTTAGTTGCCGAATGCTCACGTTGTTACTGGTGCAAATCTCTTTGATCTCTCAATAAAAGCTGGTGCTGCCGCTCAGGATTGAACTGAGGACCTCTCCCTTACCAAGGGAGTGCTCTACCACTGAGCTACGGCAGCGGCCGCCCAACGCGGATCGATAAAACCTTCAGAAAGCGCGGCGATCCTTGCCACAAGGGGTGATTCCGCGCAAGTTGAGTAAAGCCATGATCAAGCACGGCAAAGCCGAGAAATGGGCCGCGCGCGGCGAGCGGCTGTCGGCGGCATTGCGCGAGAATCTCAAGCGCCGCAAGGCGCAGGCGCGCGGCCGCACCGGCTCCGGGACGCCGGATCAGCAGGGCCAGCCGCAGGACGCCGAAATCCCGCCATCCGGTCCTGACTTTCGCCGCAATCCGGGCCGGGAGTAGGATGGCTAAGGGTTCGGTCCGGATCGGGCCGCGGGGGTAGTCATGGATCGTATTCGCATTGTCGGCGGCCGGCCGCTTAACGGCATTATTCCGATTTCGGGAGCAAAGAACGCGACGCTTCCGCTGATGATCGCAAGCCTCCTGACCGATCAGACGCTCATCCTCGACAACGTGCCGCGGCTCGCCGATGTTGGCCTCCTCGAGCGCATTCTTGGCAATCACGGCGTCGACATCATGATGAGCGGCAAGCGGCGCGGCGAGCCGGCCAATCACGGCCAGACGCTGCACATCTCCGCGGCCAATATCGTCGACACCACCGCGCCCTACGACCTGGTTTCCAAGATGCGCGCCAGCTTCTGGGTGCTGGCGCCGCTTGTCGCGCGCATGGGCCAGGCAAAGGTGTCGATGCCGGGCGGCTGCGCCATCGGCACGCGGCCGGTCGATCTTCTCATCATGGCGATCGAGCAGCTTGGCGCCAAGGTCGAAGTCGACCGCGGCTATGTGATCGCGCGCGCGCCGAACGGCCTCAAGGGCGGCGAGATTGTTTTTCCCAAAGTGACCGTCGGCGGCACGCATACCGCGATCATGGCGGCCTCGCTCGCCAGCGGCACCACGGTGATCGAGAACGCCGCGCAGGAGCCCGAGATTGCCGACGTCGCCGAGTGCCTCAATAAAATGGGCGCTCGCATTTCCGGCGCCGGCACGCCGCGCATCGTCATCGAAGGCGTCGCCAAGCTCAACGGCGCACGCCACGCCGTGCTGCCGGACCGCATCGAAACCGGTACCTATGCGATGGCCGTCGCCATGGCCGGCGGCGATATCCTGTTGCAGAACGCGCGGCCGGAACTGCTTCAGGCCGCGCTCGACGTGCTGACACAAGCCGGCGCTACAGTCACGCCAACCAACGAGGGCATCCGTATCGCGCGCAACGGCGCAGGGCTGCAGCCGGTCGACGTGACGACGGCGCCGTTTCCGGAATTCCCGACCGATCTGCAGGCCCAGCTCATGGCGCTGATGACGCGCGCGCGCGGCACCTCTCACATCACCGAGACGATCTTCGAGAACCGCTTCATGCATGTGGGCGAACTGGCGCGGCTCGGCGCCCGCATCCAGCTCGACGGCGAACGCGCGACGATCGAAGGCGTCGAGCAGCTCAAGGGAGCCCCGGTGATGGCGACCGACTTGCGCGCGTCAGTGTCGCTGGTGATCGCGGCGCTCGCGGCCGAGGGTGAGACCATCGTCAACCGGGTTTATCATCTCGATCGCGGCTTTGAGCGGCTGGAAGACAAGCTCGGCCGCTGCGGCGCGGCGATCGAGCGCCTTTCGGGCTAGCATCGTCTGCGGCTATGCTGTTCCGGTCATGCGGATCGGAACCTTCACGTCAGCCTTTCTCGTCATGTGCTGCGCGCTCGCCGCGAACGGCGCCGCACAGGATTATCCCTCACGCCCGGTGCGATTGATCGTCGCCTTTACACCCGGCGGCACCACCGACATCACCGCCCGGCTGATTGCCGACAAGATGCACGCAACGCTGGGCGAAGCCGTGGCGGTGGAAAACAAGCCCGGCGCCAACGGTGCGATCGCCGCGCAATATGTGGCGCAATCCGATCCCGACGGTTACACGCTATTCTTCTCCACTGTCGGCGCGATCGCCATCAACCCCGCTTTCCGCAGCGATCTGCCGTACGACCCGCTCAGGGATTTCGCCGCGGTCGGCAAAGCCGCGATCAATTCTCCGGTTCTCGTGGTCTCCGCCGACATGAAGATCAATTCGGCGCGCGAACTCGCCGAGCTGGCGCGGCGCAAGCCCGGCGCGATCACCATCGGCATCACCGGCCGCGGCGCGATGTCCGATCTCGGCCTGCAATTGTTCGAGGCCGCGGCCGGCATCCAATTGCAGTCGGTGCCCTATCGGGGCGCGGCGCAGGCCATCACCGACATCCTTGCCGGCCATCTCGACGGCCTCGTCGGCGATATTCCGACGGTGATGGCCCAGGTCCGCGCCGGGAGGCTCAAGGCGCTTGCCACCACGTCGCGTGAGCGCTCCGATATTTTCCCGAACGTGCCGACCTTCGCCGAACAGGGCTTTGCCGAGGTGGTCGGCGACAATTGGGAC
The DNA here is from genome assembly GCA_963723335.1 of uncultured Alphaproteobacteria bacterium. Lineage (GTDB taxonomy): Bacteria > Pseudomonadota > Alphaproteobacteria > Rhizobiales > Xanthobacteraceae > BOG-931. The sequence goes on from CAVRQJ010000005.1 coordinate 9,159, forward strand.
GGCGTTCTGGCGCCGGCGGCGACGCCACGTCCTGCGATCACGAAGTTTGGCACTGCAATGGTCGCGGCGCTCAACACCACCGAATTGCGCGAACGCTTGCGCGACATCGGCACGACACCGGCGCCGAGTTCGCCCGAGGTCTTCGGCGCTTACCTGCGCGAGGAGATCGCGCGCTGGAGCGCGGTGATCAAGGAAAAGGGGCTCAAGGGGGAGTAGCGGACGTTAGGCCGCGATCACGCCGCCAGTTCGCGCATGATCCGGTAAAGCCGCGCCTGGCCTTCGAAGCCGATCCCGGGCCGGTCGGACAGCGTCAGATAGCCGTCCTCGAGTTTTGCATCGTCGGCGAAGCCGCCGAAATCGCCGAACACGCCGGGATAAGACTCCGCGCCGCCGAGCCCGAAACCCGCGGCGATGGCGAGCGACATCTGGTTGCCGCCGTGCGGAAACAGCCCGCTGCGCGGCCATTGATGGCGCGCCAGCATGGCGACGGTGCGGCCATATTGGACGATGCCGTAGGCTTGCGGCGGATCGACCTGGATGACGTCGTCGCGTTGCGCTTTCAAGCCGCCGAAGCGAACGAGGTTTTCGACGTCCTGCGTGGAGAACAGGTTCTCGCCGGTGGACAGCGGCGGGTCGTAGACGCCGGCGATCTCGGCGAGAAGCGCGAAGTCGAGCGGATCGCAGGGCTCCTCGAACCAGCGGAGCTTGAAAGGCGCGAGCCCGCGCGCATAGCTGAGTGCTTCGTCGCGGTCGAATTTGGAATTGGCATCGACCGCGAGCTTGCCGCCCTTCGGCAGGATCGATTTCACCGCTTCGACGCGATGCAGGTCGTCGGCGAGCGGCATGCCGCCGACTTTCATTTTCACCATCGTGTAGCCGGCGTCGAGATGGCGCCGCATTTCGTCCTGCAAGTCTTTCGTCGTCTTGCCCGGTGCATACCAGCCGCCGCCGACATAACAGAACACCTTGCCGGCGATCTTGCCGTCGTTGTAGCGCTCGGCCAGCACGCGATGCAGCGGTTTCTCCGCGATCTTGGCGACCGCGTCCCAGACCGCGACCTCGATCGTGCCGATGCCGACCGAGCGTTCGCTGTGGCCGCCGGATTTCTCGTTCCGCATCATCGCGGCGAGGATTTTCTCCGGAGCGAAATTGTCACCGGCCTCGTTGAGCAGCGTCTCCGGAGCGGCCTTGAGCACGCGCGGGATGAATCGCGCGCGCATCTGCGCGCCGCAGGCATAACGGCCGGTCGAATTGAAGGCGAAGCCGCAGACCGGCTTGCCGTCGCGTTTGACGTCGGTGATCACGGCGACCACCGACGTCGTCATTTCGGAAAAATCGATGCTCGAATTGGCGAGCGTCGAGTTCAGGGGAATAGACGCTTCGCGGATGTCGGTTATGCGCATGGGTGGCCGTTAATCCATGTGAATTCCGGCGGCCCTTACCACCTTATCCCAGCGCGCGGCTTCGGTTTTGATGCGCTCCGAGAACTCGGCGGGCGTATTGGCGACCGGGACGAAGCCGAGGGCGTCGAGCTTCTTGCGGACATCCGGGTCGGCGATCATTTTCACAATGGAGCTGTGCCATTTATCGATGATGGCCTGCGGCGTGCCGGCCGGCGCCAGGATGCCGGTGAGCGTATCGCTTTCGAGCCCGGGCATGCCCTCCTCGACATTGGTCGGCAGCTCCGGCAGCACCGCGATGCGCTGCTTGGCCAGGAGCGCGATGCCGCGCAGGCTGCCGTCCTTGACGGCGCCGACAGCCGGCGGCAGCGCCGTGAACGCGATCGGGGTGTGGTTGCCGAGTGTCGAATTGATCGCAAGCGGCGCGCCGGTGAACGGCACCATGGTGAGATCGGGAAGATTGTAAGTTTGCTTCATGAGTTCGGCGACCAGATGCGGCGTCGAGCCGGTGGCGGGCTGGGCGTAACTGTATTTGCTCGGATCGGCCTTGATCAGCGCGATCAGTTCCTTGAGATTTTTCGCCGGCACGGACGGATGGACCGCGACGACATTGGGCGATGCCGCGACCAGCGAGATCGGCGCGAAATCCTTGATCGGGTCATAGCCGATCTTGGAATACATGCTCGGATTGATGATGAAGCCTGTCGACACCACGACGATCGTGTAGCCGTCGGGGTCGGCGCGCTTGACCGTTTCGACACCGATATTGCCGCCGGCGCCCGGCTGGTTTTCGACATAGAGCTGCTGGCCCCAGTCGGCAGACAGCCGTTCCGCCACCATGCGCCCGATCACGTCGGTCGGGCCGCCGGCCGCGAATGGGACGATCATGCGCACCTTGTGGTCCGGGTAATTATCGGCGGCCCAGCCTGCGCTCGCCGCCACGAGGCTCGCGGCAGCAACGCCTGCGCACAAAACGGCAAGATGCGCGGCGGCTCTCATTGCGGCCATAAGGTCCTCCCCAGATGTTTTGGCAATGCTATCATCGCCGGGATTTTCTTCCACCACTCTAGCAAGAAGGCAGGCCATGTCCGGGCGCAAAGTGACGCGAGACGATCTCCGCGCGGCAGCGGAGAAATACAAGAACTGGGGCAAATGGGGCCCGAACGACGAGATCGGCACGCTCAATTACACGTCGCCGGAGGACATCGTGGCCGCCGCGCAGCTCGTCAAAAAGGGCAAGGTGATTTCGCTTGCGCTCAATTTCGACAATAACGGCCCGCAGGGCGGCAAGACCAATTACCCGGCGCTCGGCCGCATCAATCCGCTGCACACCATGCTGCGCACCGGCACCGACGCCTATTCAGGCATTCTCGACAAGCGCGGCATCCGCGCCGCCGACGACATGGTGGTGATGCCGCTGCAATGCGGCACGCAGTGGGACGGCCTCGGCCATGTCTTCTACGAAGATTATATGTGGAACGGCTATGACTGCCGCGAAGTGTCGTCGTTCGGCGCGGCGAAATGCGGCATCGAGAAAACCAAGAGCAAGATGGTCGGCCGCGGTGTGTTCCTCGACGTCGCCCGCGCGCTCGGCAAGGATTGTCTCGACGACGGCTACGGCATCACCGTTGCCGACCTCGACCTGACCGCGAAAAAGCAGAACATCGCGTTCAAGCGCGGCGATTACATCATCGTGCGCACCGGGCAGATGGAGCGCTGCCTCAAGGCCGGGAGTTGGGACGGCTATCCCGGCGGCGACGCGCCGGGTTTTGCCTTCGAGACGCTGGAATTCGTGGCGAAGACCGAGCTCGCGGCGCTCGCCAGCGACACCTGGGGCTGCGAGGTGCGGCCCAATAATACCGAAGGCGGTATCAACCAGCCCTGGCACTGGATCACCATCCCGATCATGGGCATGACCATGGGCGAGATTTTCTACCTCAAGGACCTCGCCGAGGATTGCGCCAAGGACGGCGTCTACGAATTCATGTTCGTCGCGCCCGCCATTCCGATCACCGGCGCGGTCGGCTCGCCGACCAATCCGCTGGCAATCAAGTGAATCGCCGCGTCACTTCGCCGGCGCGTATTTGATTCCCATCACCGCCGCGATGCCGGCGAGCGCGGTGATGACGGCGGCGAAGGTCACATGCGCGGGGAGCGCGCCCACCTCGGCTGACAAAAGGCCGATCCCGATGACCGGCACGGAATTGCCGGCAAACAACGCCACCAGATAGCTGGAGACGACTTCGCTGCGCCGGTCAGCCGGCGCGATACGGTTGATCACTTCGAGGCTGCCGCGATAACCGAGCCCGCCGGTGATGCCGGCAAGCGCGGCGCTGGCCAGCAACAGCGGCAACGATTGGGCGACTTCCGCGCCGACCAGAAGCCACACACTCGGCAGCAAAAGCGCCAGTGCGAGGAGCATGGTGCGTTGGCTGCTGAGCCGCCCGGTCGCAAGAATCGTCACCGCCGCGACACTGAACAGTTCGCAGACGATGACGCCGGACACCGCCGGCGCGGATACGTGCAGGCTCTCGGCGAGCATCCCCGGAATGAGAGCGGCATAAAAGCCGATCAGCGAAAACGTAGCGAACCCGGCGACGGCCGGCGACAGGAACTGAAGGCGAATGCCTCGCGGTACGCCGAGCCGCGGCTTTAACGATACTTCGCCGAAAGATTTTCGGTTCGCCACGGTCTCCGGGGCAAACACGATGGCAACGGCGATGCCGCAAAGGAGGATCAGGTAGATGAAAAACGGAAGCCGCAGCGGCGCGGGCGCAAATTGCGCGAGCAGCCCGGCGAGGAGCGGCCCAGCGGAGCCGCCGAAAAAATTCGCTGCTGCCGCGATGCGGGCCGCCGCGCCACTGCCGCGGTCGTCGTAGAGATCGGCAATCCAGGCGGTCGCCGCGCCGGCCGCAAGTCCCGTGGAAAAGCCGCTTAGCATGCGCCCCACGAACAGCCACGGCGTGCCAGTGGCAAAGGCGAAGGCGAGTGTGCCGGCTATGCCGACGCCGATCGCCGGCAAGGTGGCGGCGCGGCGGCCCACCTGGTCGGCAAGCCTGCCGAACAGCAGAAGCGCGGCAAGATTGCCGAGCACATAGACCGCATAGATCAGGGTCAGCGTGACGCCGGAAAATCCAAATACCGCCCGGTACAGCGGATAAAGCGGCGTCACCATGAGTGCGCCGATAAACATCACGCCGAGTTCGGTGGCGACGATAATCAGCGCCGGATAGTCGCGGCGCGCGATCACGGGATTGCGCATTGCCATTGACAGCTTACGTTTGTCACTATGGCCTATCACGAAACAAGCGGGACGCCATGAGCACCACCACGGATACCAAGCATTACCCCGTCACGCACACCGACGCCGAGTGGCATAAACTCCTCACGCCGGAGCAATTTCACATCATGCGCGAGCATGGTACCGAGCGGCCGGGCAGTTGCGCGCTCAATTACGAGAAGCGCGCCGGCACGTTCTATTGCGCCGGCTGCGACCAGGCGTTGTTCGCCTCGAACAAGAAGTTCGAGAGCGGCACCGGCTGGCCGAGCTTCAATGATCCGGAACCGGGTTCGGTCGAGACCATATCCGATCGCAGCTACGGCATGGTTCGCACCGAGGTGCAATGCAGCCGCTGCGGCAGCCATCTCGGCCACGTGTTCGAGGACGGCCCGCCGCCGACGCACCTGCGCTATTGCATCAACGGCGTGGCGATGAACTTCAAGCCGGCGTGAATTTGCGCTCGCTTGAATGCGAGCGCCGTCCGGTCACGTGGCGCGGAACACCGCATAGCGGATGGTTCGGACTGCGTCGAAAAACATCGGCATCGGCTTGACCGGGATCGCGGCAAAACGCCCGCTGGCAAGAATTGCGGCTGCCGCCCAATCGATCGCGTCGTGGGATGAACTGCCGTAGACGATGTGACACGGCCGCCTGTCGGCGGCGAGCGACGCCACGATGTTGTTGAAGACAATATCGAACACTTCGCGCGTGAACGGATTGTAGAAAAAAATCACGAGCGGAGAGCGCGGCAGCGCAAATTCTGTCGCGTCTGCATGGACTATCTCAAAGTCGCGGCTCTTCTGCCACGGGCTTGAGAATCGCGCGATATTCTCTCGCGAGCAGTCAACCAGTTCCCTGGCGAACTCGACGCCGATGATTTTTCCAAAACCGTAGCGCGACGCCAGCAGCAGCGTTCGCGACTTGCCGGCGCCGAAATCCACGAATGTGTGATCGTGGAGATCGCGCGGCAGGTTCTGCATCATGAAATCGAACGACTTTGGCGATGTGCAAACACATTCATTGCCGAACTTGCGGTTTTCGCCGACGACCGAAAGCGACTCGATCTGGATCGAGCCTGCGTATCGACGCCATATGCGCGGTCCCAGCGGAGCGCGTTGCGAGTGCGATGTGCGATGATGTGGCGGACGTTGCGCGAAGCGAAGTGAAGGCTCTCTTGCAAACCGTGTTCGCGCGCCAGTGCGACCGTTCCCGTCAGTCCAAGCCGACGCATCGTTTGCATGGCGCGCCGCACGCGGCCCGTGGACAGGTCCTCGATCTTGCCATCGGCAATATCGCGGCTGCGCGTGCGTGGTGCGGTATCGGACCAGGTCATAATGCTGTCGCTCGCATGTCCGCCGCATGGTGCGAATAGGCATAACGCTAGGCTATCTGGTAGCAGGGCGTTCCTGCACGAACCGTTAATTCATAAGGCACTTCAGGGGGGACTATGGCGGTCCGGGGCGGATCGGCGCGACGCCGGGCTCACCCCGGTTGAGCCATGTCAGCGACATATAGGCTCCAACCCATGAACCAAGCGCTGCGAACACGACATAGATCGGGTTCGACGTGTAGCTGATCACCGAAACCGCGGCCAGGAGGTACCAGACGGCGCTCCAGTTCGCGGCCCGCAGGCGATGCCGCGAGGCGACGGCGGCGGTGAAGAATACAAAGACCGCGTCGGTGACGATTGTCGCGCCGAACACTGCGGCGGCGATCAGCGGGTTGATCGAAATGTCGGTTATCGCGTTGACGATATTCATGCGTCGTCTCCGTCAGCCCCATAATTTCTTGCTGGCGATCGCGGCGCCTTCGCTGAGCGCGCGCAATTTCGCCCAGACGATGCTGTCGGCGACCATCGGATCCGCGCGCACGGCGGTGCCGAAGCCGCAATCGACGCCGGCGATCAGCCGTTCGCGATCGACGACCTGGGCGTAGCGTTCGATGCGCTGCGCCACAAGGCGCGGATGCTCGACGAAATTGGTCGTCGAGTCGATGACGCCGGGGATAAGGATCTTGTCGCCTGGGATTTTCACCGCCTTGAGGTCTTCCCATTCGTGATCGTGGCGAGGATTGGCGGCCTCGATACTGATCGCCTGCACGTGCGCCTTGAAGGCAATGTCGATGATTTTTGTCACCGGCAGGTCCTGGGTGTGCGGCCCCTCGTAATTGCCCCAGCAGATATGCAGCCGCATCCTGTCGGCGGGCAGGCCCTCGATTGCGGCGTTGAGCGCGGCAATATTGCGTTCAGCGATTTTGCCGCGGAACTCGTCGTCGGTGAGCCGGCGATACTGGTTGTTGCGCGCCGACGCCAGATCGGGCGCATCGATTTGCAGCACGAAACCGGCTTCGACGATCGCGCGGTATTCGACCTTCAGCACCTCCGCGAGCGCCGCGACATAGTCCTCCTCCGTCGCATAGTGCAGATTGATGATGAAACGCGTGAGAATCCCCGGCGACGGCGCGGTCATGAACACATCGGCCGGCTTTGATTTTTCGGCGGCGGCTTTCAGGTGCGCGATGTCGCGGTCGAGCGCGGAACGGTCCGTGTAGCGCAATTCGCCGACGCAGCCGGGAAACGGCACGCTGGAGAAATTGCCACGCTGGCGGGCGAAATCGGGAAATTCCAGGAGGTCGCGGCCGACCATGATGTCGTGGCCCTTTTCCGCCGCGCGCGGGTCGGGCGCGATGCCGGAGACGCGGTGACGGATGTAGGTCGTATAGGACGGCTTGCTCATCTCGCCGTCGGAGACCACGTCGATACCGGCGGCGGTCTGTTGCGCGACGATCTCATCGACCGCTTTGGCGGTCTCGGCCTCGAAGGTCTTTGCTTCGACTGCGCCACCCTTTTCGCGGCCGAGAATAAGATCGATCAGCGGCTTTGGCCGCGGCAGGCTTCCCGTGTGCGTGGTGAGGATGCGGTCGGTCGAGGTTTTCATGCGGCACTCCAGGGTGGCGTTGTCGCGGTCGCGCGCGGAGGATAGTGTTCGCGCCGCAAAAGGTCAGTAGGGAGGCGTTCGAATGCGTATCGTCGATTTGAGCCGGGAGCTTTACCACCGTACCCCGTCCTATCCCGGTCAGCCTCCCGTCATCCATGGCGTCTGGAAGACCCACGACGAAGCCTTCGCCGAATCCGGCAACGTCCAGGGCAACAGCGTGATGTTTTTTTCCATGCCCGACCATGGCGGCACCCATATGGACGCGCCGCGGCATTTCGGCAAAAGCGGCACGCCGATCAATGAATATCCGCTGGAGAATTGCATCGTGCAGGGTATCTGCCTCGATCTGCGGCACATCGCGCCGCGCGCCGAGATCACGCCTGCGGACCTCGAAGCGGCGGTGAAGAAGGCCGGCGTGCCGATCCCGAAGAAGGGCACGGTACTGCTGTGCACCGGCCATCACGAACGCACCTTCCCCAAGCCGGCTTACGCGACCGACAATCCGGGGGTCAATGTCGCCGCAACCGAATGGCTGGCGAAACAGGGCATCGTGCATTTTGGCATCGACTCGATGCGGCCGGGTCCGGAAGGCAAGGTCAATTCGCTCGTCCACAAAGCCTGCCTCGAACTCGACATCACGCACATGGAAAGCCTGTGCAATCTGGAGGCACTGCTGGGGCAGGGCGAGTTTCAGTTCATCGGGTTGCCGCTGAAATGGCGTGAGGGCACCGGCTCGCCGATCCGCGCGGTCGCCGTGTTCAACAACTGATCATTCAAAATTTTAGAATCGAAGGGGGGCGACGGCAGATGCTGCTCGGACACAATCGTAAAATGACCGGCGCGGTTTGCCTCGCCGACATGCTCAAGGGCTATGGCGTGACGCATGTGTTCCATGTGCCGGCGGTGCTGCGCACCACCTATGTCGAGATGGAACGGCGTACCGATATCAAGCGGCTGCATGTGCACGGCGAGAAAGCCGCGGCCTATATGGCGGACGGCTATGCGCGCGCTTCCGGCCGACCCGGCATCTGCATGGCGCAGGTCATCGGCGCGCTTAATCTCGCCGCCGGCCTGCGCGACGCCTGGCTCGCACATTCGCCTGTTATCGCCATGACCGGCGGCCGCGAGCCGAAATCGAAATTCCGCAAGGTCTATCAGGAAATCGACGACGTGCCGGCGTTCGAGCCGGTGACCAAATTCAACGCCACGATCGACGACGTCGCGCGTTTCCCCGACATGGTGCGCCAGGCGTTCCGTACGGCGGTGACCGGATGTCCCGGCCCGGTCCATCTGCAATTTCGCGGCAATGAAGGGCAGATCGATGCCGAGGAAGCTGACATGGAGCCGCTGGTCGAGCCGCAATTTTCTCGCGTGCCGGCGTTCCGTCCGGAGCCGGACGAAGGGAGCGTGCGTGCGGCGCTGAAGATTCTCGAAACGGCGGCGCGCCCGGTGATTGTCGCCGGCGGCGGTGTGCGCGCCTCCGCCGCCGCGGCCGAACTCGTCGCGCTTGCCGAGGCGCTGCAGATTCCGGTCGCGACCTCGCTCAACGGCAAGGATTCGATCCCGGGCAATCATCCGCTTTCGGTCGGCGTCGCCGGCACCTATTCGCGCGAAAGCGCCAATCGCGTGGTCAACGCGGCCGATCTCGTCTGCTTCATCGGCACCGAGACCGGCGGCATGACGACGCATTTCTGGGCCGTGCCGAAGATCGGCACGCACGCGATCCAGATCGATATCGATCCGGAAGCGCTCGGCCGCAACTACCCGCTGGCCGCGGCCGTCAACGGCGACGCCAAAGTGACGCTGGCGCGCATGCTCGCCGCCGCCGACCGCGGCAGCGCGGCAAAGCGCAAGGCCTGGATCGGCGAAACGCAGAAAATCTGCGGCGAGTGGCGCGACAAATACAAATCCGCGCTCGAATCCGACGCGGTGCCGATGCGGCCGGAGCGGCTGTGTCATGAACTGACGCGGCACGTGCCGGACGATGCAATCGTCGTCGTCGATACCGGCCACGCCGGAATGTGGATGGGCGGTATGTACGATCTGACGTCGCCGCGCCAGAGTTATATACGCAGCGCCGGTCATCTCGGCTGGGCGTTTCCCGCGGGCCTCGGCGCGAAATGCGCCTGCCCCGAACGCCCCGTCGTCACGTTCACCGGCGATGCCGGCTTTTGGTACCACATCGCGGAAATCGAGACGGCGGCCCGCTGGAACATCAACGCCGTCACGGTCGTCAACAATAACGGCGGCGGCAATCAGTCGAAGCGCGGTTTCGATCGCGTCTATGGCGGCAAGCAAACCGACAAGGCGCGCGAATTGTGGACGTTTCGAAAGATGAACTTCGCGCGTATCGCCGAGGACATGGGAGCGCTTGGTATCCGCGTGGAACAGGCTTCGGCCTTTCCAGCCGCGCTGGCGCAGGCGCTTGCCGCCAACCGGCCCGCCGTCATCGACGTCGTCACCGATATCGATGCGTTGGCGCCGGTTGCGGTCGCGTAACCGCCGATCGCCACAAGACGCAAAGCGGCGAAGCACTCTGGGCCCTGCGCCGCAACTGAGGTGCTTCGCTCGCTCCGGCGAGAGCCCGCCAAATCAGGCGAAATCCGGGCGATTGCAGACAATAAAAACCACAAGCCGTTCAATAGTGTCACGAAATCGCAATCGAACCCGGCGCCTGATTGCCTCGTTCGCGCCCCAGAATCCTGCAAAGCTCTTCTGGCTTTAGGCGTGGTTGCGTAGCCGCCAAAATTCGCAAGCAAGTTTGCACGATTTGGCCCAGGTCTTGTTGAGCGCAGGATTCGGCCGCAACATTTGGAGATCGATGCGCACCGAACGGGAATCGGCGATCCGTTTGCTGCAGCTTCTGATGGTTGCGTCGTTGGTGTTCCCGGCGGCGCTGTTTGGCTATGTCTCCTATAACGACTATCGCGACGTCTATGCGGTCGCCGACGAGCGGATCGACCGCTCGCTCGACGTCTTGCAGGAGCAGGCTCTCAAGGTCTTCGAGACAGTCGACCGCATCTTCCCCGAAGTCGGCGAGGTTGCGCGCGGAATGTCGGACGACGATATCCGCGCGGCGCAAGCAAGCCTCACTCCGCGCCTGCAACGCATCGTCGGCGTGATGCCGCAGGTGCAGTCGATCACGCTCATCGGCCGCGACGGCCGGGAACTGGCTTCGAGCGCGCCGCAGCAGCTTCCCGCCGATGCCGATTTTGCCGGCCGCGACTATTTCAAAGTGCAGGCCGAGAACGATGTCGGCACCTATGTCGGCGATTTGCATGCGGCCGCCGGGCCGGGCGAAACCGATATGTTCGATATTTCGCGCCGCCTGACCGCGCCCGACGGGTCGTTCCGCGGCGTCATCGCCATCGCGGTGCGGCCGCGCTACTTCGACGATTTCTACGCGATGATCGAACAGTCGCCGGGAAATTTCTATGCCTTGGTGCGCGGCGACGGCGTGTTGCTGGCGCGCTACCCCTGGAGCGCTCCGCATGTGCGGCGGCTCACGTCGGGCAGCATGCTGCGCCGCTCGATCAGCCTGGGCCTTACGCGCGGGTTGTTTTCGGTGGATGCGGCGGAGGTCGATCACATCGACCGGCGGATCGGCTTTCGCAAAGTGCCGGATTTCCCGGTCTATGCCATCGCCGGAACTGAAACCGCGGCAATCCGCTCCGCGTGGCTTTCAATGGTGGTCGCGCACCTGATCTTCGCCCTGCCGGCGACGCTGCTCCTCTTCTTCACGCTCTGGGTCGCGTTACGGCGCACACGGCGCTTGCACGACGAGGCGGAACGCCGCGAAGTGGCCGAAGACGCGCTGCGCCAGGCCCAACGGCTTGAAGCCATCGGCCAACTGACCGGCGGCGTTGCGCACGACTTCAACAATCTCCTGATGATCGTCAGCGGCACGGTGCAGCGCTTGCGCCGTTCCGTCACCGGCGAGAGCGAAGCACATCTGCTCGACACCATTACCAATGCGACGCAACGCGGCGAAAGCCTGACGCGCCAATTGCTCGCATTCTCGCGCCGGCAGATGTTGCAGCCGAGTGTCATCGACCTCGCCGAGCGGCTGCCCGAAATCAAGGACATGCTGAGCCGGTCTTTGCGCGGCGACATTGAGATTCGCGTTGCCGTTCCGCGGCGATCATGCGCGATCAAGGTCGACCCGAATGAGTTCGAACTCGCTTTGCTCAATCTTGCCGTCAATGCGCGCGATGCCATGCCGTCGGGCGGCACGCTTACCATCACCGCCAAGCCGATCCTGATGCGCGGCCGCGGCTCGGAAGAGGGCTTGAGCGGGGAATTCGTCGCCATCCGCATTGCCGATACCGGATCCGGCATCCCGCCGGAAATATTGCCGCGGGTCTTCGAACCGTTCTTCACCACCAAGGAGGTCGGCAAGGGTACCGGCCTTGGCTTGAGTCAGGTCTACGGTTTTGCGCGGCAATCGGGAGGCGCCGCCTCCATCACCACGTCGATGCGCCGTGGCACCGCCGTCACGCTGTTCCTGCCGCGGACCTGGGAAACGCCGGCGCGGCCGCGCCAGGAAATCGCCGTGGCAGCCTCAGCGCCTCCAGCCGGCGTCGTGCTGTTGGTGGAAGACAATCAGGAAGTCGCCGAAGTGACACAGGCCTATTTCGAGCAACTCGGCTATAGCGTCCGGCATGCGGCGGGCGCGCAGGCCGGCCTCAATCTCATCGAAAGCGAGCCCGGCATCGATCTCGTGTTCTCGGACATCCTCATGCCGGGCGGCATGAACGGACTGGAATTGGCGGACGCGGTGCGCCGGCGCTATCCGGAAATCGCGGTGCTGCTGACCACGGGCTACAGTTCAGGCGCTCAGGACGCTGTGCGCCGCGGTTTCGCGGTGCTGCAGAAACCCTATGATCTCGCCACGCTCGAACGCGCTTTACGTGACACGTTCGGAGCAAGCGGCCGGGAAGAGCCCGCAGCAGAGCAGGTCGCCGGATGAGGACCGCCGTTAAACGGCTTCCGCCGTTTCACATAATGCCGGGGAATTGCGCCATCAGCCTCGGCACCGCGTCGACACCAAGGGCAGATACCGCGGCATAGATCGAGATAAGCCAGCAGATCGTGCAAAAGCCGATGACCATCCAGGCGTCTTCACCGGTCGTTTTTGCGGCGACGCGCGCGGCTGGGGCGGCAAGTTCGCTTCTATTCGGCATGTTCATGCTCCTGTGATGGCCTCGACCCAACGAAGCAAGTTCTGGGCCGGGAGCCAGATACCCGGCATGCAACACGCAATGTTGACAGCGCGGGGTAAACGAAAGGGAAACGCATGCCAGAGCCGTGGAACCAAGCCCCGGCGAGGCTGTTTTATGAGCACGAACAATATCATTGAGGGCGCTGGCGCTCGTTCGCGGCCGCGGCGCCTGATTCAGCGCGAGGCGTCATGTTTCATCATCGTTCGTCGGCCTTTGGGCCAAGCGTTACCGCCATCCAGCAACATCTCGGCGCAGTCGAGAAGGAACTGGAAAATATCGGACACATCGCCGGACGCCGCAGCTCTGTCGCCGCCGTCGCAGCGGGCGAGCAGATCGGCGATACAATCTCCGCGATCCTCGGCAACATGCTCGATCGTTTCCGTAGCGGCAGCGTGACGGCGCGCGATGAAGCGGCGCGCTACGGCAACGCGGCGGTCAAGATGGGTGCGGGTTACGGCAGCGGCGCGCTCGCGCGCGTGAGCGCCGAAGTCGAAGAGCGGCCGCTGATTACGCTTGGTGTCGCGCTCGGCATCGGCGTTTTGATCGGCGCGGCTGTTCTCAGCAATATGGGAGCTGGCAGTCCGGCGCCGAAACGCAGGCGCCGCTGAAGGCTGCGATCACCGCAACCTTGCCGTAGCCGCTACTGCTCGCCGATCTCGCGCAGGATTTCGGCGGTGTGTTCGCCAAGCTGGGGCGAGGGGCGATCCGAGGCCATCGGCGCGCCGTCGAGCACGATCGGCGTGCGAAGTCCCGGAATCTTGCCGCCTTTGGCCGCTGCGCTTTCCAGTTCGATGCGCATGCCGCGGTGAACCACTTGCGGATCGGCGAAGACCTGTTCGAGGTCGTTAATGGGGCCGGCCGGAATGCCGGAGCTTTCGAGTTTTCCCAAAAGCTCTTCGCGCTTGAGCCGCGACGTCAGAGCGGACAATTGGCCGACCAGCACGCCACGATGGGAGAGGCGGCCTTTGTTGTCCTTGTATTCGGGGTTTTGCGCCAATTCGGGAGCGCCGAGAATGCCGCATAGCTTTACGAACTGGCCGTCATTGCCGGTGGCGATGATGATGAGTTCGTCTGCGACGGGAAATACCTGATAAGGGACGAGATTGGGATGGGTATTGCCGATGCGCTTTGGGACATCGCCGGAGACGAGGTAGTTGAGCGCCTGGAACGACAGCACGCCGACGGTCGAATCGACCAGCGCGGTATCGACGTAGCCGCCGCGGCCGGTCTTCTCCCGCCGCGCCAGCGCCGCGAGAATTCCAACGACGGAATAGACGCCGGAGAATATATCCGACATGGCGACGCCACAGCGCATCGGTTCGCCATCGGCGGTGCCGGTCAGGCCCATAATTCCGCCGATGCCTTGCGCCATGAGATCGTAGCCCGCGCGCGGAGCCGCCGGCCCGGTCTGGCCAAAGCCGGTTACCGAGCAATAGATCAGGCGCGGATTTTCGGGCGCGAGGCTTTTGTAATCGAGGCCGAATTTGGTGAGGCCGCCGACCTTGAAATTCTCGATCAGCACGTCGGATCGGCTGGCCAGCTTCTTGACGATACGCTGGCCCTCGGCGGTGGTGAAATCGAGTTCGATCGATCGTTTGCCGCGGTTGGCGCTGTGAAAATAGGCGGCGCTGAGATGACCGCCGTCTGCCGCCGGCACAAATGGCGGACCCCAGGCGCGGGTATCGTCGCCGGTGCCGGAGCGTTCGACCTTGATGACATCGGCCCCCAGATCGGCCAGGAGCTGACCCGCCCAGGGCCCGGCCAGAATCCGGGCAAGCTCCAATACGCGCAAACCCGCCAACGGACCCGGCATGACCATTCCCCGACATTTTGCGGCAGGCCGCCGCGCGGGCATTTTAGTGACGCAGCGGCGGGGTTTTGTCTAGATTTCTCTACAGCTTCTTCCACGTTGCCAGCTTGTCACGGCGGCGCGCGATCATTAGCTAGGAATGGCCGGGCGGATGGGATGAACCCGTGAATAGCTCGTTCTTCAGCGAAATGCTGCAAAGCATCGCCGACCGGAGCCGCGCATTGATCAAGCGCGAGCGCCGGGAACCGGCGCATGAGCGCTCGGCTGGCCTCGTCGAACTCTGCGAGGAGTTGCTGTCGGGCCGCGGCGAGGCTTCGGGCGTCGCCTTGGCGCAGGAAATTCTGGTGCTCTACGGCGAACTCACCACCGGGCCGCGCATCGCCTTCTTCGAAGCGCTGGCAACGACATTCGGCCACGATCGGTCCGCCATCGACGGCGCCATCGCCACCTGGCGGCAGTCGCCGTCCGACGAGACGGCGGGTGAACTGCATCTCGCCAGCGAGCCGCGCCGCCTCGAACTGTTCCGCCGGCTCAATCTTGCGCCGGGCGGCACCGCGGCGCTGGTGCGCATGCGCGAGCAGTTGCTCGACGCCATGGATCTCCGCGACGATCTCGGTGTGGTCGACAACGATTTCGTCCATCTGTTTTCATCCTGGTTCAATCGCGGATTCCTGGTGCTGCGCCGGATCGACTGGTCGACCTCGGCCGCGATCCTGGAAAAGATCATCCGCTACGAGGCGGTCCACGAGATCCGCGACTGGGACGATTTGCGCCGGCGCATCGATCCGCCGGACCGCCGCTGCTACGCCTTCTTTCATCCGGCGCTGGTCGATAATCCGCTGATTTTCGTCGAGGTGGCGCTGACGCGTGAAATCCCCGGCGCGATCGCGCCGATCCTGTCGGACAAGCGCGAGCCGGTCGAACCGCAGCGCGCGACGACAGCAGTGTTCTATTCGATCACCAATTGCCAGCGCGGCCTTGCCGGCGTGACGTTCGGGCATTTCCTTATCAAGCAGGTGGTCGAGGAAGTGTCGCGCGAAGTTTCCCGCGTCGGGACTTTCGTCACGCTGTCGCCGGCGCCCAATTTTGCCGAATGGCTGCGCCGCGAGCGCAACAATGCCGGTTCGCTGGCGCTCGACGACGATGACCGCAAGGCGCTCGACGGGCTCGACAATCCGCAATGGTGGCGTTCGCCGGAGCTTGCCGAGCAAATTCGCGAGCCGTTCCTGCGCGCCGCCGCCTGGTATTATGTGCGCGGCCGCAACAGCCGCGGCTTGCCGGCCGACGCAGTTGCCCGATTCCATCTCGGCAACGGCGCCCGGCTCGAGCGCCTCGACTGGCTCGCCGACACGTCGGAGCGGGCACTCAAGCAGTCCTGCGGCCTGATGGTGAATTACCTCTACGATCTCGATTACATCGAGCGTAATCATGAGGCCTATGCGCAGCAGCGCGCCATCGTCGCTTCGAGCGCGGTGACGCGGCTGGTAACATCGCCGGCGCGCGAGATCGTTCCGGTTTCAGGGTGATCGTCATGCTTGAGCTACGCCCAAGTTGCGAATGTTGCGACAAGGATCTGCCGCCGTCTGCAACCGACGCCATGATCTGCACCTTCGAATGCACCTTCTGCCGCAATTGCGTGGAAAACAGGCTTCATGGCGCCTGCCCGAACTGCGGCGGAAATTTCAGTCCGCGGCCCATCCGGCCGGCGTCGAAGCTTGCGAAGAACCCGCCTTCAGCGCGGCGCGTATTCAATCCGCAAGGCTGCGGCGGGGGCGAACATGCCCAATCTGCTCGGCGTCCTTGAAACGGTGCTCTATGTCGAGGCGTTCGAGCGCGCCTGTCCGTTCTACGAACAGGTTCTCAGACTAAACAGCATTTATCGCGACCAGCGGCTTTGCGCCTACGATGTCGGCCATCGCGGCGTGCTGTTGCTGTTCCTGCGCGGTCATTCGCTCGAGACGGTGCGGCTGCCCGGCGGTACCATCCCGCCGCATGACGGTCATGGCCCGGTGCATATCGCCTTCTCGATCGCGGCAGATGATAGCGCGGAGTGGGAAGCGCGATTGAAAGACGCCGGGATCGGAATCGAGGGCCGCACGACCTGGCCGCGCGGCGGCGAGAGCATTTATTTTCGCGATCCCGACGGTCATCTCGTCGAACTGGCAACGCCTGGGCTTTGGCCGGGATATTAGAAGCGAGCCGGCCTACGATTTGCCGTAAACCGGCACGATGGCGCCGCGGGTGACGCGGTTGTCGGGCGAGGCGAGGAACGCGATCGTCGCCGCCACTTCTTCGACCTTGGGCCAGAGCGCGTAATCGGCTTTGGGCATGGTCTGCCGGTTGGCGTGCGTGTCCATGATCGAGGGCGCGACGGCATTGACCAGGATGCCATCCTTGGCGACTTCTTCCGCCAGCGCGGCGGTGAAAGCAGCGACGGCGGTTTTGCTCGCGGTATAAGCGGTCATGCCGGCGCCGCTGCGCCATTCCAGCGCGGCGCGCGCGGCGACATTGACGATACGGCCGCCGTTACCTGCCATTGCCGTGACGGCGGCGCGGCTGCACAGCATGCAGCTTACGAGATTCATGTCGATCTGCTGGCGGATCGTGGCGAGCGTTGTGTCGCGCAGCGGACCGGCGGCAAAGCCGCCGGCGATGTGGATCGAGGCCCAGAGCGGCGTGATGCCCTGATAGAGGCTGCCAACCGCCGCCTCTTCGGCAAGGCTGCCGGTAACGACAACCGAAACGTTCTTGTGCTCCCGCAAGGAAAAGCGCTTCGCCTCCGCCTCATCGAAACACGGCACATGGCAGAGCGCACCGGCCTCGACCAGCACCGTGACGACAGCAGTGCCAAGCGCGCCGGCGCCGCCTGTGACCACAATGTGACGATCGCGGAAGTCCATTCCGGGATCATCGCTGAAATTCTGTCGGAGGCAAGGCCATGCCGGGAAGGCAAGGGCAGGGATTTGCTATCCTGCTTGCGGGAGAGAATCAGTGGCCGATTTCGACCTCGCCATCATAGGCGGCGGCATCAACGGCACCGGCATTGCACGGGATGCCGCCGGCCGTGGCTTTCGTGTGGTCCTGATCGAGCAGAACGACCTCGCCTCCGGCACGTCATCGGCGTCCTCCAAACTCATTCACGGCGGCTTGCGCTATCTGGAACACTACGAATTCCGCCTGGTGCGGGAGGCGTTGCGCGAACGCGAAGTGCTGCTGCGCATGGCGCCGCATCTGATCCGCCCGCTGCGCTTCGTGCTGCCGATCGACGATGCGCGGCGCTCGGCATTGCTGTTGCGGCTCGGGCTTTTGATCTACGACTGGCTGAGCTGGCGCAAGATCCTGCCGGCCAGCCGCGAACTCGATCTGGTGACCGACGAGGCCGGCCAGCCGCTCAAGAGCCGCTTCCATCATGCCTTCGAATATTCCGATTGCTTCGCCGACGACTCGCGGCTCGTCGTTCTCAACGCGGTAGATGCCGCCGAACGCGGCGCGGTGATCCGCACCCGCACCCGTTGCGTGCGCGCCGAACGCAACGATGTCTGGCGGCTTGTGCTCAATGCCAGGGGCCAGCGCGACGTGGTGACGGCGCGCATCCTGATCAATGCAACCGGCGCGTGGAGCGACATCTTCGCCGAAACAGCGCTGCGCAAGGAGCCGCAAGGCCGGCTCCGGCTCGACAAAGGCAGTCACATCGTCGTGCGGCGCCTCTATGAAGCCGATCGCGCCTATATCCTGCAGGCCGCCGATAGCCGCGTTGTGTTCGCAATTCCGTTTCAGCGCGACTTCACGCTGATCGGCACGACCGACCAGACTTTCACCGGCGATCCGTCGACCGTGCTGCCGAGCGGCGAAGAGATCGACTACCTCTGCGGCGTCATCAATGAATATTTCCGCACCGGCATCGGTGCGGCTGACGTGACATGGGCCTATGCCGGCGTGCGCTCGCTCTACGACGACGGCGCACGCAAGCCGCAGGACATCGGCCGCGATTATGCCCTAAACCTCGACGAGCGTTATGGCGAGGCGCCGATCCTGACGGTCTATGGCGGCAAAGTGACTACTCATCGCCGTCTCGCCGAGGACGTGTTGACGCGATTGGCGCATTTCTTTCCGCCGTCGCGGCCGTGGACCGCGCAAAGCTCGCTGCCGGGCGGCGACTTTGTTTATGACGGCGTCGAGACGCTGATTGAGAGCACGCAGCGCACCTGGAAGTTTCTGAGCAACGATCATGCGCAGCGGCTCGTTCGCGCGTACGGTACGCGGGTTAACGCTGTATTAGGCAAGGCGGCCGGCATCGACGATCTCGGCATGCGGTTCGGCACCGATCTCACCGCCGCCGAGGTTCGCTATTTGATGTCGAAGGAATGGGCCCTGACGGCCGACGACGTGTTGTGGCGGCGCTCGAAGCTTGGCCTGCGGTTTACACCGGAACAGACGGCAATTCTCGACCGTTTCATGACTTCGGGTTCAACGGCGCCGCCGGCAAATCCGTAAAATCTTATCGTTTTGACAGACCGCGATTTTATTCATCTGTGGTCATGTGCTCCCGGAAAGTGCGCAATCCCGCCGGTGCATCATGTCGTCGAAGCCGTCGAAGAAGCAGATCGAAAGCATTGTTCAGTCGCTGTGCATACTGGTGGTCGACGACAACCAGTACATGCGCAAGATGATCCGCAACCTCCTGGTCAATTGCGGCATCAAGGACATCTATGAAGCGGCCGACGGCATCGCCGCTCTCGATACGATCCGCACCATGGCGCCCGACGTTGTGATCCTCGACTGGGAAATGCCGCTCCTGAGCGGGCCCGAACTGGTCCGCATCGTACGCTCGCCCGGCGTGTTCCCGATGCCGGACGTGCCGATCATCATGCTCACCGGCCATTGCGAGCGCTGGCGCGTCGTGGAAGCGGTGCGGCTCGGCGTCAATGAATATCTGACCAAGCCGGTGTCGGCAAAAGCGCTCTACGATCGCCTGCTCTCCATCACGACACAGCCCCGGCAGATCGTGCAACTGGGCGACTATTACGGTCCAGAGCGGCGCAAGCTTGTGCCGGAGGCGGCCGATGACGCCGCAACGGTGCCGACGGTGGAATTAGCCATCCTCAACTGATCGCGTATCTTTCCAGTCAGTAGCAAAATGCTCTAGCGTGATGCCGGGCGCGCGCGGCGCGATTGGGGCATCCATGCAGAGGCGGGATTTCGCACCGTGGGCGGATCGCACCGCGCAGCCGCTGTTGCGGATCGAGAGCGTCAGTAAACGCTTCGGTCCGTTCGCCGCGGTCGACGATCTGTCGCTCGATATATACCAGGGCGAATTCTTTGCCCTGCTCGGCCCGTCGGGCTGTGGCAAAACCACACTATTGCGGCTGATCGCGGGCTTCGAACGGCCGAGCGCCGGCCGCCTTTTGCTCGACGGTTCCGATCTTGCGCAGGTGCCTCCGCATCGGCGTCCGGTGAACATGATGTTTCAGAGCTATGCGCTTTTCCCGCACCTCACCGTCGAGGCCAACGTCGCCTTCGGATTAAAGCAGGAGGGCTTGCCGAAACCCGAAATAGCCCAGCGGGTCGCCGACATGCTGGCGCTGGTGAAGCTCGAGAATTTCGGCCGCC
Source organism: uncultured Alphaproteobacteria bacterium (assembly GCA_963723335.1). Classification (GTDB taxonomy): domain Bacteria; phylum Pseudomonadota; class Alphaproteobacteria; order Rhizobiales; family Xanthobacteraceae; genus BOG-931. Next base: position 29,417 of record CAVRQJ010000005.1, read on the forward strand.
GGAAGCCGCATGAGCTATCCGGCGGACAGCGCCAGCGCGTGGCGCTGGCGCGCGCGCTGGCCAAGCGTCCGCGCGTGCTGCTGCTCGACGAACCGATGGCGGCGCTCGACAAGAAATTGCGGGGCGAGACGCAATTCGAGCTGATGGACCTGCAGCGCCGCCTTGGCCTGACTTTTGTCATCGTCACTCATGATCAGAGTGAAGCCATGACGGTTGCCGATCGGATCGCCGTGATGGATCGCGGCCGTCTGATGCAGGTCGCGCCGCCGGCCGAAATCTACGAGCATCCCTGCTCGCGCTGGGTTGCCGATTTCATCGGCAACGTCAATTTGTTTGAAGGGCGCGTCGGTGAGGCGGCCACGCAGGTCGAGGATACGGCCATCGGGCCTATTCGTGTCGCGACGAAGATCGACGCCGCGCCGCACGCCACGGTCTGGGTCGCGGTGCGGCCGGAGAAGATTCACATCACGCGAACCGCGCCGCCGGCCGGCCAGCAGGCGGCGATGGCAAACTGCATCGCCGCAACGGTTGTCGATATCGGCTACCTCGGCGACCTCTCGATCTACAAGTTGCGCACCAACTCAGGGCTGCCCATCCAGGCCGCTCTCGCCAACACCGCGCGGGTTGCCGAGCGCGCTATCGGCTGGAACGACAAGGTGTGGCTGAGCTTTCCGCCTGAAGCAGCAATTGTGTTGACCCGATGAAGACGCTGTGGCGCGCATGACCTCGCGATCAACCCGCTCATTTTCGGCCAGGCTTGTCGCCGGCATTCCCTACGCCTGGCTGATTGCCTTCTTCTTCGTGCCGTTCCTGATCGTGCTCAAGATCAGCCTGTCGCAGACCGCGATCGCGCAGCCGCCCTATACGCCGGTGTTCGACATATCGGCTGGCTGGCAGGGTTTGCGGTCCTTCCTCGCCGGCCTCTCGCTCGACAATTACGCTTTCCTCGGCTCCGATCCGCTCTATGTGCTGTCTTATGTGAAGAGCCTCGAAATCGCGGCGCTCTCGACGGCTCTGTTGCTCATCATCGGGTATCCCATCGCCTATGCCATCACGCGCACGCCGCGCCGCGTGCAGGCAATTCTTGTGCTGCTTGTCATCCTGCCGTTCTGGACCTCGTTTCTCATCCGCATCTATGCCTGGATGAACATCCTGCAGCACGACGGGCCGCTCAATCAGATGCTGCTTGCGCTTCACCTCGTGCGCGAACCGCCGGCCTGGCTCGCGACCGATACGGCCGTCTATATCGGCATGGTCTATTCCTATCTGCCGTTCATGGTGCTGCCGCTCTATGCGACCCTTGAGAAGCTCGACGAGTCGCTTCTGGAAGCGGCGGCCGATCTCGGGTGTTCGCGCTGGAAGACGTTCTGGCTCGTCACCGTGCCGCTGTCGGCGCCGGGAGTGCTCGCCGGCGTCCTGTTGTGTTTCATTCCGATCGTCGGCGAATTTGTCATTCCCGACCTGCTCGGCGACTCGCGGACGTCGATGATCGGTCAGACGATCTGGACGGAATTCTTCGCCAACAAGGATTGGCCGACCGCATCGGCCGTTGCCGTCGTCCTGGTCTGCCTCCTGGTTACGCCGATCGTCGTGTTCCAGCATCAGACGATGCGCGGCGTGGAGCGAGACTGACCATGCGCAAGCTTTCCGTATTCAATCTTGCGGCGCTCGCCCTCGGGGTCGGCTTTCTTTATCTGCCGATCGTCATTCTGATTGTCTATTCGTTCAACGCGTCGCGCCTGGTTGCAGTCTGGGGCGGCTGGTCGACACACTGGTATGGCGAACTCGCCGCCGACACACCGCTTCTTGAATCGGCCTTCATCAGCGTGCGCATTGCATTTCTTTCGGCGAGTGCAGCGACCGTGCTGGGGACGTTGGCAGCTGTGGCGCTGGTGCGCTTCGGCCGATTTAGGGGCCGGCTGCCGTTCGCCGCCATGATCTACGCGCCGCTGGTCATGCCGGAGGTCATCACCGGCCTGTCGATGCTGCTGCTGTTCGTCGCCATATCGATCGACCGCGGTTTCTGGACGGTGGTCATTGCGCATACCACCATGGCGATGTGTTTCGTCGCCGTGATCGTGCAGTCCCGGCTGGTCGATTTCGACATGAGCCTCGAAGAGGCAGCCATGGATCTCGGGGCTTCGCCGGGGCGGACCTTTCTTGCCGTGACCTTGCCGCTGATCCTGCCCGCCATTGCGGCGAGCTGGATGCTTGCCTTTGCGCTCTCGCTCGACGATCTCGTCATCGCGAGTTTCACGACCGGCCCGGGCGCGACCACGCTGCCGATCCGCATCTATTCGCAGGTGCGCCTTGGCGTGAGCCCGGAAATGAATGCGGTATGCAGCATCATGGTCGGCGTCGTCGGCATTGCCGTGATCGCCGCCTCGCTCCTGACCAAGCTCAACGCGGCACGGGGCGCGCCGGCGCGGCTCTGAAGAGGGGCTGTGATCAGTCCCGGCTCTCTCCGGGCGGCCGAAACAGATAGAGCACGAACCAGATCGGAACGATCACGAGCGCGCCGAGGAACAAATTCGGCAGTGCCCAGGCCAGCCCCTGTCGCGCCAGGTCTTCGATCCGGTCGGGTGAAAGCCCGGCCGTTTTTATCAGTTCGTCGGTCTTGATGCCGAAATGGGCAAGGACCGTCCCGACGATCAGCGACGCGATCAGCACCTTGACCATCGTGCGCGTGAGGCGGCTGAACATCCTGTCCCCGGTCGCGGGAAATCCGCGCTGATTCGTGCGCGCGAATCATAGAGCAAATAATTAAAAAACTGCGCGTAGCGCGCGGTCCGGGCCACAGGGAACGGTCTTTTCGAGCTACTGGGGCGCTTTTGGCGCGGCCGTGGTCGAGGCCGGCGTCGGGGCGGCAGGCGCCGGTGGCGATGCCAGCAATTGATCGATGACCGACCGGACGGCGTCGCTGGCATTGTAGGTCTTGGCCGCATTCAGAAGGGGCGCCGCCGCGCCCGAGTGCCGGATCAGGCTCTGCGGGTCCGGCAGCATGATCGGATCGTCCCACGGTCCCTGCACGACGAAGGGCAAATCGAACTCATTGTCGCTCGACGTGGAGACCAGTGATGCCACGCCCCTGAGATCGAGATCGCGGGTCGGCACCGAAGCCTGACCGGTAACCTCAAGCCGGACGGACGGGCCGTCGATATGCATGTCGTTGATCGATACCGTGCCCTGCTCGACCTTCAGGTTGATGGCGATCTGGTCGAACGGCGTCCTTCCGCTGCGGAAATCGCCGTTGCCCGACAGCGGCCGGCGCTCAAGCCGCTGCAGCAATTGCTCGATATTGATGCCATTGAGCGCGCCGGAACTGGCGTTGAGCGCCGCCGTTCCATTGAGGGCGTGCGTTACGGCAAGCACCGAATCGCCGGAGCCCGCGACATTGATCGCAAGATTGCCGCGGCCCTCGATCTTGTGCAGGCCGAAGACCTGGCCGAGGCAGCTTTCCAGATCGACATTGACGAATTGCATGTTCGACACGATGCCGACGCCGTCATTCGTGGCGGCGAGGCCAAGCGTCCCTTTGGCGACGCCGCCGAAGGCCTGGGCTTCCCCGATGGTGAGATCGAGCTTGCCGTCGTGCATGTTCGCCGCGACCGCGGTACGGCCCAGTTGAGCGTTCGAAATCTTGATGCTCGCGGCAGAGAGCCGCAGATCGAGGTTCATGTCGTTGATGCCGTCGAGCGCCAGCGGCATTCGATTCCAATTGCGCTCGTTCCTGGCGAGCAGCCGGAACCCGGATATGTATGGCGTCAAATCAAGCGCATCGGCCGCCAGCGTGCCCTGAACGAGACGGTGACCGTCGGTCGACAAGGTCAGCGCACCTTCGGCGGTGTTGCCGTCAAGCTCGACATTGACGTTGGAAAGCGATGCCATGCCGCCACCGATGTCGCTCTGAGCCCGTAACGCGAAGCGGCCGAAGCCGCCGAACGGAAGTTTCTTCTCTCCGGTCCAGAGCATGGCGTCGCGCAGCGAAGGAGATTCAACGCCGAGCGTGCCTTCGATCTTCAGCGTCGGCTCGTCGCTTGCCGATCCATCGAAGGCAAGCGTGAGCGGTGCACTGGACAGCCGCACCTTGAGGCCCGAGCGGTCGCCGGTCAGCGCCGCGAGGAAATCGCTGAGCGTCAGGCTCGCCTCGACCGGCTCGTTGCGCCAGACGAAGTGGCCGTTGGCGCCGAAACTGCGCGAGATCGACGGCCACGCGACCTGGAATTCGAGATTTTCCAGCCGTTCGGTGGCGTTCCTGCCGGCGTCATGCACGACGACCGTGCCGCCCTGGATGCCGATTTCCGAGAATGACGCGGTGCGGTCCGGATTGGGCTGCAGCGCGTGCGCGAGCGAGGTGATCAGTCCCGACCAGTTCGACTGACCGTCGGCGCCGAACGTGACGTTGATGGTCGGGCGAACGAGCGTGACATCGGCGATCTCGATCCGGCCGGCGAGAAGCGGGAAATAGCGCAGCCGTGCCGTGAGTTCATCGGCGGCCACGGCAGGCTCGCCCGTGTGCTCGTCACCGAGAAGCACATTGCGGAAGCGCACGGTTCCTGACGGGAACAGCGACAGCGACACATCGTTGCCAAGCAGCGGGTCAAGACCGGTTACGGCGTGGATTTCCGTCTTCACGGCATCGCGCACCGAGGCATCCGGAATGAGGAACGACAACGCGATGAGGGTGACGAACGCCGCGGAAACCACGGCGGCAACGGCAATCGCAACGCGTTTCAAGCCGGTAGCCGCGGTCACGGGATGGTTTTCCGATTGTTGTGAGGTCGGCCGAATATAGCGGGCGGCGGACCGGGTGGATACATGCTTCGCATCTGTGTCGCTTTCGTGGCCCGGCAGCCGTGAATATTAACCCGGCCTTGAAGCCGGGATATTGACCTGAAAAAGGAGTGGATCACCTTTGCGTCTGGCCGGCAGATGCCAGCGACGGCTTAGCCTCGCGCCCCTGCGCCACTTCGGCGATCAATTTGCCGATGATGGCGTGGCCGAACGAATTGAAGTCCTTGGCGACCATGACGAAAGCGCCCGGGCCGCCGATGACGTTGTTGCGATAATAGTTATCGAGGCCGCCGGGTGGATTGGTGTGATCCGGATTCCACGACAGCGGATTTTCGCTGAGAATGACCAGGCCGTTTATGGTGACGCCCTTTGCGAGGGCTTCGTCGCGCGATTGCGCTACGTCACGGCCGGCATTGTTGGTGCCGTCGCCGGAGATGTCGACGGTGCGGCGGGCGCTGTTGAACGGTGTGTGCGTTAAATGATCCATCGCGAAGTCGATCGCGCCGCTGATCGACGTGCGATCGGCAAATGAGCGCGGCGCCTCGATCAGCCGATCGCCGAAATCTTTCGCCGAGGCAGCGTCGCCGACCGCCGTCCAGTCGATCACGACATGTTGCGCGCCGATCCCGGACCACTCGACGAAGGTCAATCCGATGCGGCGGTTGCGGCCCGATCGGATGGATTCGAGGACGCGCGGATCGGCGACGGCTGTGGCGTAGCCGTCGCGTTGCAACTGGAATTTTGCGGCATCGATGCTGCGCGATACGTCGGCCGCAAGCACCAGCAAAAGATCAACGTCGTCGGCGGCAAGAGTTGCCGCGGGAAAGAGCGCGGCGGCCGCGAGGACCAATGCCAGGAAGGTCATGATGGTGCGCATCACGCGGCCGAGCATTGCCGCCAAAGGCGGCGAAAACTCGACGAAGGCTACACGATTTTCGGGCCGATTTTAATCGGCGACGATGCGGCTCGGCGGGAATGCGATTTCGATCAGCGTGCCGGCGTTCGGCGCGCTTTTGATGCTGAAATTGGCCCGGTTGGCCTCCGCCAGGGCTTTTGTCAGCGGCAGTCCGAAGCCCGTTCCGCCCGAACCCCAGCTCCCGGACGTCGCGGTCTGCTGGAACGGCTCGAGCGCCGTCTGGATATCTTTTTCGTTCATGCCGACGCCGGTGTCGCGCACGCGCAGCACCGCTTCGCGGCTGTCGGTGAATACGGTCGAAACGATCACCTGGCCGCCGGGACCGGTGAACCTGATCGCGTTCGAGAGCAGATTGAGCACGATCTGGCGTAGCGAGCGCTCGTCGGCGACGACGCGCGCCAGACCCGGCGTGAGCGACGTGCGGATGATGATGCGCGCGCGGTTCGCCTGCGGCTGCATGATGCCCACGCATTGCTGGGTAAGATCGTTGAGATTGACGTTGGCGAATGTCAGCTCGATCTGGCCGGTCTCGATCTTGGACAGATCGAGGAGATCGTTGAGCATCGAAACCAGATGCGTGCCGGCGCCGTGGATGTCTTTGACATATTCGCGATAGCGTTCATTGCCGATCGGGCCGAACCGCTCGGCCATGATGACCTCCGCGAATCCCGTCATGGCATTGAGCGGGGTGCGGATTTCGTGGCTGACTTTTGCCAGAAATTCCGCCTTCGCCGCCGCCGCGCGTGTTGCTTCGCGCTTGGCATTGCGGAGTTCCTCTTCAGTCTGCTTGCGCGCCGAGGAGTCTCGGAACACGGCGCAAATACGATCTGCGCCGACGCGGGCGAGCGTCATGGAGAGGGGAATGAACCGGTCTTCCCCGGCGCAGGCGGATATGTCGAGAACATTGTTGAGGGTGCCGGCGCCCTGCACGATGCGGTCGAAAAAATCGCGCGCCGCGCGTTCGCTGTCGGGTGCGAAAAGCTCGCCGAAGCCGCTGCCGGCGAGGTCGCGGGTGGTTCTGACGAACAAGGAAGCGGCTCGCGTATTGGCGGTGACGATGCGGCCTTGCGGATCGAGCGTGACGACGCCGTCGCTTGCCGTATCGAGAATCGATTTCAATTCGCGGTTTTCATGCTCGGCGGCGTCGAGCGCGCGTTCGGCCGTCCGCCGCGCCGTCGCAGCGTGGCCGTTGGTCAGGATCAGCGCGATCGCTGACGAGCCGTTCCACGGCACCGTAAACATGCGGCCTTCGACCGGCAGCTTGTCGCCGCGCTCGGTCGTGATCGACAGCGATTGCGAGCTGTCATTCTCCGCGAGCGCATCGGCGCCGGGATCGGCGAACAGCGTGCTCACTCCGCCCGCTGCTTCAATCGCGCCGAGATTTGTATAGCCGCTCCATTCCAGGAAATGGCGGTTGGCATAGAGGAGCGAGTCGTGCCGGTAAACCAGAACGCCGATGGGAATGCGATCGAGCAGCACTTGCTCGATGACCGCCTCGGCAGCGGCAGGAGCGGCTTCGGCGGTTCCCGGTGCTTCAGCCGGCGCGCTTTCGGCATCACTCTCCTCGGCCGCTGGTGCCTGTGAGCCGCGCAGCCGCGAGGTCAGTTCCTGCGCCAGTTCGCGAAAAGCCTTGCGCTCGACGGGGCTCAATGTCGGGGGCGACTTCGGCTCGGCCGGCGGCGTTGGGCGGAACTGCACGACATTGGCCGCCGCAGGCGCAGCGCTCGGCGCGGGCCGATCCGGCGATGACGTTCCAGCCATCCCGCCAGCCATCCCGGCGGCGGGGACGGCTGGGTTTTTTTCCGGAGCCGGGGCAGGCGGTGTCTCGTCCGCTGCTTGCAGCGGCACCGTCTCCGCCACCGCATGTTCGCGGCGCGTGCGCGCCAATTCGTTGATGCGGTTGATGTCGCGGCAAACGCCAAAACCGCGGTAGCCGCGGAAGCTGCGGTCGCGATCGAACACCGGCAGGCCGGACAGTTCGATCGGCAGCCGCTCGTTCAGGTCGTCCACGGGCCAGGATATGACAATGCCGCTCCAGGTCTCGTGGCTCGCCACCGCGCGCGCGACTTGATTGTTCGGATCGAGCTTGAGGTCCGCGGCGATCTCGCTCCACAGCCGGCCGAATGCGGCGACGGTTCGCGGCCCGACAAGTTCTATGAATTCGTCGGAGCCGACGCCGAAGCGGCCATCCGCATCCATGTGCCAGACGAAGCGCAACGGGTGCCGCCGTTCAGTGACGGGCTCCTCGGGTGCGTTGGCCTGTTGCGGCGCCGGTGCCGGCTCGGCAGGTGGCGCAGGAAGAGCAATTTCGGGGTCTTTCGCCACAGCCGCCGCCTCTTGCGGCGCATCGTTCAGTTGCGGCGCTCTCTGCTCGTCGATGGTGCCGCGAGTCTGTTCCTTCAAAATCAGCATCAGCACGCGCGATGCATCCTGGCCGAGACGCATCGCGGCGACATCGAACGATGTTCCGCCGACTTGCCCGCTTCCGGTGGCGCTTCCGGTTTCAATCGCCGTCGCGGCGAGGGTTTCGATACCTAACGCCGACCGCGTGGCCGAGCCGGCGAGGAGTTTCTGCGCCGCGGCGCTTGCAAAGATCAGAGCACCGTCGGGCGCATAAGCGGCGACTGCCGCATCGCCGTCAGCGAATAGGCGGCGTACGCGCTCGGCAAGCGTCATGGCGGTGCCGGCCGGCTCGGCCGCGGCGACCAGTACCGCGCTCTTGCCGTCGGCGACGACGATGCGCGAGCACGCGCAGGTGAGCACGCGGCCAAAGCCGACGAAGCCGCGCAGACGCTCAAGCCGCTCGTTCCCGCCGGATGGCAGCGTAGCTGCGAGACGGACAATCTGTGCCGCTGAAGGTTCGGTGACTTTGAAACGGCGCTCCGTGCACGCGGTCGCCGTCGCCGCGCCGAACAGCGCAGCACCGGCTGCATTCGCCCAGAGAATCTGTGAGCCGTCCGCGCTCCATAGCCACGCAGGCCACGCGCTTGTCGCGAGCGGCGAAAGACGCGGATGACGCAACAGGGCGAGCTCTGTTTCCACAATCGACATGCGCGACGGAACTCGTTTCCTAAGGAATTCTTAATAATGCGAGGCGCCTACCGCGTCCATGCTCGTGGCGGCCGCGGCCACAGGAGAGCCGAGATAACCTTAATCGCCCCCGGGGCTTAGCGGGGGCCGCCGTTTCCCTTGCCTGCGCATGGTAAATTCGGGCTAGGATCGGGTGCCGGCTGTTTAAGGAGCGTGCAATGGCCAAAGATCCATTTGAGCAATTTGCTATTCCCAATGAAATGCGTGCATTCGCCGAACAGAGCGTGACCCAGGCGCGCAAAGCCTTCAGCGGTTTCATCGAGGCGGCCAATAAGGCAATGGGGCAGTTCCAGGGCCACGCCCAGGCGGCCCATAGCGGGGCCACCGAAATCGCGCACAAGTCGATCGGCTATGCCGAGGCGAATGTCGCAGCGGGTTTCGATTTCGCGCAAAAGCTCATGCACGCCAAGGATGCGGGCGACCTCATGGCCCTCCAGTCGGAATATCTAAGCCGGCAGATGCAAACGCTTTCCGCACAGGTCCAGGATCTCGGTCAGAGTGCCGCCAAGATCGTGGTGGATGCTGCCAAGCCCAAAATGTGACAGGAAGCGCCGTCGCGCGGTTCCAAAAACACAATATTTTCAATAATTTGCCCGATATTTGTGCGTTGCAATAATTTCTGTTGCAATGCACCAAAACTATTGCTATGTAAGAAACAGCCCGGGCTAGGAACAGTTCATGCGTTCAGCCGCGGGATAGCGAAATGCCAGGCAACGCGCAGCGGGCGGCGAGGCCGACCAAGAAAAAGCTCTCAGTCGAGACAGCCCAAGAGCAACGAGCAAATTCAAGGACACGCGTCATGACCGATGCCACGACAACCACATCCCCCAAAATGAAGAGCAAGCCGGTGGCCAGCGCATTCGAGATGCCGAAATTCGAAATGCCGAAGTTCGAAATGCCGAAGTTCGAGATCCCGAAAGTCGAAATGCCGGCCGCTTTCCGTGAATTCGCCGAGCGCGGCGTCGCGCAGGCCAAGGACACCTACGAGAAGATGAAGGCCGCCGCCGAAGAGGCGACCGACGTGCTCGAGACGAGCTATTCGACCGCCTCCAAGGGCGCCGGCGAGTACGGCCTTAAAGTGATCGAGGCGGCGCGGGTGAACGCCAATGCGGCGTTCGATTTCTTCGGCGAGCTGATTACCGCGAAGACGCCGTCGGAATTGATCGAGCTGTCGAGCTCGCATGCGCGCAAGCAGTTCGAGACGCTGACCGAGCAGAGCAAGGAACTTGGCGCGCTGGCGCAGAAGGTTGCGACCGACACCGCCGAGCCGATCAAGAGCGGCATGAACAAGGCGTTCAGCAAGGTTGCCTGATTTCGCTCGCACGCGAATTCAAGCCTAGCCTTGGATAACGATGGCAAGCCCGGGTCTCTGGCCCGGGCTTTTGCTTGTCCGGCGCCGGACCCTGTGTCTTGCCAAATTGCGGCATTCCCCATAGGTTCCGCGCGCTTGCCGACCGCGAGCCCGTGCAGCTGTAGCTCAGTTGGTTAGAGCGCCTGTCTGTGGAACAGGAGGCCGGTGGTTCGAGTCCACCCAGCTGTACCAGCACTCCCGCCGCGATCGCCGTAACTTCACATTGCTCGCATCGATTGCGTGCTAAAGCGCCGCGCCGTCGCCATTTGACACCCCTTTGCGCGCCTCTAGACTTGAAGAAAATGCACGGTGCCGCCCGGATCGGGCGTGGAGGGGAAATGACCGGAACTCGTGCCGCTTACAGGCTTACGGTCGCGGTCCTGACATCCATTTTTCTATCCGGCTTTGTTGCCAATGTTCGCGCTGACGACGTTTATCCGGCGCATCCGATAACCATGATCGTGCCGTTTGCTGCGGGCGGTCCGACCGACATTCTCGGCCGTGTGGTCGCGCAAGCGATCGGCCCGTTGCTCGGCCAGCAGGTCGTGGTTGAAGACGTGACCGGGGCCGGCGGCACGATCGGCGCGACCAAGGCCGCGCGCGCAACACCTGACGGATACACCATGGTGATGGGCAATCTCGGCACGCACGCCGCGAGCCTCGGCATCTATAAGGATCTGCCCTACGACCCGCGCACCGATTTTGTGCCGGTGATCCTCGTCGCCTCGACGCCGATGGTGCTGGTGACGCGCAAGACCTTGCCGCTGCATACGCTCAACGAAGTCGTCGCCTACGCCAAGGAGCACCAGGGCAAGACGACCATGGGGAGTGCCGGCATCGGCTCGATCTCGCATCTCACTCTGCTTTTGTTCAATCATCTCACCGGTGCCGATGTCACGCATGTGCCATATCGCGGCCTTTCCGAAGCGATCAACGACTTGCTCGGCGGCCAGATCGACTTGCTGTTCGATCAGGTTGTGACGGCAACACCGCACATTCTCGGCGATCAGGAAAATGCGATCGTCGTGACCGTGCCGCAGCGGGCGCCGGCCATTCCAAATGTGCCGTCGGCGAACGAGGCCGGGTTGCCGGCGCTCCAAACCGTGGCCTGGACAGCCTTGTTCATGCCCAAGGGCACTCCCGAAGCGATCATCACGCGCATCAACGGCGCGGTCCGGAAGGTCATGGACGATCCGTCGATCGACAAGCGGCTTGCCGAGATCGGCGCCGATATTCCACCGCCCGAACAGCGTTCGCCGCAGGCGCTCGGCACGCTGGTCAATTCCGAAGTCGACAAATGGGTGCCGTTGATCAAAGCCGCCGGCGTGGCGGCCCAATAAAACCGGCACGGCAGATTTACAGCAGTGAAACTTACCGACGAAGAGAAGGCGATGCAGGCGGGCGAACACGGCCCGTTCCGGCAATGGGCCATCGCGCATCAGGTCAAGGTCGGGACTTATCTCGGCGCTGAGGATTTTGTCCCGGTCGGCCAAGCCCACATCATGGCCGACACGGAATCGCTTGGCGAAGCTGGCGTCGCCTGGCTCGAACGCTGGACAGCGCTGCCCGCCGAGCAGCGCCAGGTGCGCATCCCGACGATCACCGATCCGCGCGGCACCGACTTCACGCAGGCCGCGCGTCTCAAGCAGCAACCCTGGATGCTCGACCTCGAACATCGTGCCATCGCGGCCTTCGAGGCGCTCGGCGTGCTGATGACCGATACTTGCATCAACTACCAGACCATCATGCCGCCGGTGCGCGGCGAGCACATGGCCTATGGCGATACCGGCGTCGTCATCTATTCGAACGGCGTGTGTGGTGCGCGCTCGAACTTCGAAGGCGGGCCTTCGGCGTTGAGCGCCGGCCTCACCGGCCGCACGCCGCGTTACGGCTATCATCTTGACGCACAGCGCCAGGCGACCTTGCTGATCGAACTGTCATGGACGCCGCGCGAACTCAGCGACTGGGGAGCGCTCGGCGGTCTCGTCGGACGGCTGGCCGGCGATTATTGGCAAGTGCCGGCGATCCTTGGCGTCGATCGCGTGCCGAGTTCCGACGAAATGAAGCATTTCGGCGCCGCGCTGGCGAGTTTCGGCTCGGTCGCATTGTTCCACATGGCCGGTATCACACCCGAAGCGATGCGCATTGAAGACGTCGTGCCCGCGGGGCATTCGCTTCCGACGCACGATATCGGCGAGGCCGATATCCGCGCGCTGCGGGCGAATTACGCTAGGGATATCGGATCGGTCGATGTCGTCGTGTTCTCCGCGCCGCAACTTAGCCTCGTGGAACTGCAGATGCTGGCCGGGATGCTCAACGGCCGCAGCGTGAAGGTCCCGCTGCTCGCGGTCACAAGTCCGCAGGTCAAGCCGGATGCCGATCGCCTGGGTCTCACGGCACGGATCGAATCCGCCGGAGGCACCGTTCTGTCCGGCATGTGCTTCTATCAAAGCTATGCGCGGGAAATGGGCGAGGCAAACGGCTGGAAGCGTCTCGCGACCAACTCGGCGAAGTTGACCAACATCCTCGGCGGCTATGGGTACAAGCCGGTGCTGCTTTCGATGGAACAATGCGTTGCGGCAGCCTGCGCCGGCGGAAGGATTTCCGGATGAGCGCGAAGATTTTCTACGCCACTGCCGGAATGGGACGCAAAGTGCAGGCCGCGGCGCTGGTCGCGAGCGATGGCTTTTCCGCCCGGTACGATCTCGATCGCATCCGTGGCGTATTCTCACGTCCCGAACACAAGCTCGCGGGAGAGAGCTACCGCGGTCGCGTGCTCGTGCTCGATGCCGCTAAGGGCGGCGTCGCAACGGCGTGGATGCTCTACGAGATGAACGCGCGCGGCATCATGCCGGCGGCGCTTGTTCTCAACCGCGTCAATCCCATCATGGTTCAGGGCGTCGCGCTTGCCGACTTCACCATGATTTCGGGCTTCGATTCCGATATCACCAAGGCCATTCCGAATGGCGCGATGGTCGAGATCGAGCCGGCCGGCGAGCGGCCGTTCATCCGGGTGCTGTAAGTTAGCCGGCCGGGCAGCGCTGATATTCCTTCAGATCTCCGAACGACCGTCCCATTTTTGCGCGGCCGCCGTCCTGAGGCCGAATGATGATGTTGACGGTTTGCGTTTTGGCCGGCTGCGCCGCACTGGTGCAGTACGCGTGCACGGCGTAGTTCGGACCGTGCGAGCCGGGCGTCTCCACGATCCACCGCACGGCGCAGCTGCCCTGGGCGTCGCCGTATTCGCCCGGCTCGATCACGATGTTGGACTCGTCGTGGGTGGTGCATTTATCCGACGTCTCCGCCCAGCTTCCCTGCAACGCGCTCGGAAAAGCGGTATGCCGTATCTCGTCCCCGACGGCTGCCTGCATCGGCAACGCTGAAACCGCCAAGATCACGATAGCGATGCGCTTCATTTTCAGCCCCCTGGTGACGCCGGCGTCATGCCCGAGGCGTCAAATAACTTCCTTGGTCTTGTCGTCCGTCTCGCCGTAGCGGCGAAGCGTGGCGGGTTTGGTGCCGGCGTAATGCTGTTCAAGGCCGGGTGCGATCTTGGCATTCTCGCGCTCGAAGAGCGAGTTGCCGGCAAGGTCGCTCTCGACGAGGAAAGGACCGAATTTCTCCACGTCGAGCACCCAGACCGCCTGCGCCAGGCCCAGTTCTTCCAGCCAATAGACACCGGCGACGCGCTTGATGCCGCGGCCGAGCAATGCGCCGGTGCCGTAGCCGACCGTGGTGAGATAGACCGCATTATTGGGCACGAATTGCTCGCGATAGGTCTGCGAGGTCATGCCGCCCTTGCCGATGATGATGTTGCAGCCCGATAGCTTGAACCAGCCGTCCATCCATTGCGCGAAACGGAACGACGCGGTCGCGGTGACCGCGCCGACCGTGTGACTGCCGTCGGGATTGATGCTTGCCGCCGGCGAGCAATGAAAATTGGTGATGCCGAGCGCTTCCCGACCCGCCGGCATTCCAACGCCGTCGCCGATGGCGCGTTTGTAAACGCCTTCGCGGGCGGTGAAGACGCGGCCGGTCAAATAAGCCACCGAACCGATCTCCAGTTTCCGGAGGTCCTCGGTGCGCGCCGGCAGATCGATATGAACCGTTTTGAGATCGGCCATTGCTTTATTCCGCCGCTGCCGCTGCTTCACGTCCCCATTCGACGGTGGAGCGGCGCATATAATCGGTGAACCACATCGGATCGGTGCGGAACGTCGCAGTGCCGTCGGGCGCGATGCGCGCGCAGGCGCGACGCGACGACAGACAGAACATGTGCACCGACATCGGCATGCCGCCGGTGTGGCAATAGCCGACCTCGATATGGCAGTCGATCACCATCGACGAGCCGACAAAGCCCATCGCGCCCATGCCGATATTATTGCCCAGCGCCTTGAACTCGTCTTCCAGCGCCGCGATCTTCGGATCGGGATTACGCGAGCCGACGACGCGCAGGCACGATGCCTGTTTGCCCAAAACCATGCTGGTATCCTTGGAGCCGCCGAGTCCGACGCCGACGATGGCGGGCTGGCAGGCCAGGCCACGCTTGCCGAAGCCGATCAGCGTGTCGAGAAAAAACCGCTTGATGCCTTCGATGCCGTCGCCGGGAAACAGCATCCGGTAATCCGAGCCGAACAAGCCGCCCTTGTGCACGGTGGTGAGCTCGATCCAGTCGGCATCCGGATGGAACGCATATTCGATCTCGGGCGCGCCGATGCCGACATTGTTGTTGTGATCGGTCCGCCACAACGGATGCACGCGGTTCGGCCGCAGCGGCACATTGGTGGTCGCCCGCGCCGTGGCCCGCCGAAGTGCCGCTTCCAGCGCCACCGGGCCGCCCTCGATCCGCGCTTCGTTGCCGATCTTCACGTACCACCGCGGCAGGCCGGTATCGCCGCACATGGCGCGGCGGTCTTCCTTGGCAGCCTCGTAATTCTCCAGCATCGCCTTGATGACGAAGGCCGACAGATCGCCCTTCTCGGTATCGGCGCAGCGGCGCAGGCCGTCGAGATAGTCGTCGGGGATTTCGATGGCGGCCTTGGCCATCAAATCCTCGGCGATACGCTGAATGGAGGTTACCGGGATCATCTCTGCCTCGTCATTCTGCGGCGATCTGGTCGCGCAAGATCGTTTCGCCGGGCTTTACATGCGTGAATTCAACCGGCCGGTCCGTGATCTCGATCCGGCCGCCGCGTTGCCGCGCCACGGTGAAGGTCGACGTCGCGAGATCGCCGGGCTCCGGAAAGTCGGAACGGTAGTGCGCGCCGCGTGAATTCTCGCGCCGCAGCGCTGCCAGCGCAATCACCCGGCTAATCTCGCACAGCGACCGCAGGTTGAGCCAGTCATGCCAGGTCAAATTGAAGTGACGGTCGCCATCCGGAACCCCGGTCGCAAGCAGTTCCGCCTCCATCCCGTCGAGCGCGGCGATGCCGCGTTCGATGCTTGATCGGTCGCGCACGACGCCGACCTCGTCCCACATCGTGTCGAGGAGTGTTTCCCGCAGCGCGTTGAGATCGCCGGCTTTGCGGGTGAATGGATGCTGGGCGCGGGCAAGCTCGGCATCGAGAATAGCGTTATCCGGCGGCCGATGGCCTGGGTTCCTGGCGATCCAGCCCGGCATGACATCGCCGGCGATGCCGCCGAACACCGTTGAATTGGCGACGCCGTTGCCGCCGAGCCGGTTCGCGCCGTGCATGCCGCTCGCATCCTCGCCGGCGACAAAAAGTCCGAAGCGCTCCGTCGCGGTATCGACCTCGCACATGACGCCGCCCATGAAATAGTGCGCGGTCGGCACCACTTCGACCAGGCCGCCGGCAAGATCGAAGCCGCAGTCGCGGCAGCGGTCCACCATGCCTTTGAACTGTTTTGCGACGCTCGCCGGACCGAGATGGCCCATCTTGATATAGACGCCGCCGTTTGGCGTCGTGCGTCCGGCGCGCATTTCGGCATAGATGGCGCGGCTGACGACGTCGCGGGTGGCGCGTTCGAGCTTTGGATCGTAGTCGCCCATGAAGCGATGCATCGCGCCGTTGAGGAGGTAGCCGCCGGCGCCGCGCAAGCCTTCTTCCAGCACAGTCCCGGTCATGCGCGTGTCCGGTCCGGCGAGCAGGCCGGTCGGGTGGAATTGCACCATCTCCATGTCGCGCAGCGGCAGGCCAAGACGCAACGCCATGGCAAGTCCGTCCATGGTCTTGTCGCCGGAGGGCGTGTGATAGCGATACATGGTCGGGCCGCCGCCGGTCGCGAGCAGAACGGCTTGCGCACTAACGTAACGAAACGCGCCGGTGCGCACGTCGATGAAGAGGACCCCGGCAACCGCGCCATCGGCGGCCGGAATGAGCGCAACCGCGCGGTGCTCTTCGAGCCGGCGGATCGGCCGCGCCCAGACCTGCTCCATCAATCGGTTGATGATTTCGATGCCGGTGAGATCGCCCTTGTGCACGGTGCGATCGAAGGTCTGGCCGGCGAAGGCCTTGCCGTGCAGCGTGCCGTCCGGGTTGCGATCGAAGAAACAGCCGATTTCGTTCTCGAGCTCACGCACGCGCTCGACCGCCTTCGACACCAGAGTCCAGGCGAGTTCCTGGTGCGGCAGCCATTTGCCGCCCTCGATCGTGTCCATGAAATGACGCTCGATCGAGTCGCCGGGGTTCATGGCGACGTTGTAGCCGCCTTGCACCATGCGGGTGCAGCCGCATTTGCCGAGAAGACCCTTGGTGGCGATCGTGATGTCGAGATCGGGGTTGGCCTTGAGCGCGTGGAGCGCGGCAAACAGCCCGGCGCCTCCGGAGCCGAGGATCAGGATGTCTGTCTTGAGATGCTCGACTTTCATTCCGTCCTCAGAACACGCGCACGAGAAATATGAAAGCGACGGCCGCGGAAATGGCGGCGGCCAACGTCGCAAGCTGTTTCTGCCCGTCATGCCAATCGAAATTCTCGATCACCAGAACGCGCAGTCCGCCGAGCAGATGCACGGTGAGAAGAAAGACGAGGCCGACTTCGGCGAACTTGACCAGCGGCTGTTCGGTCCAGTGCAGGAAGCCGTCGAGCTGCGCATCGCCATTGATGGCAAGTCCAAGCGCCAGGAAATGCAGCGGCAGGAATATTGCCAGCGCGAGCCCGGAAATCCTGTGCGCCATGGCGGCGACCCACAATACGCTGCCGCGATGCTTGATCCGCCCCGCGATCATGACAGCACCACCGCGGCGACGGCGCGCGCGCCGAGGAGCGCCAGCAGCAGGCCGAATACGATTGCCGTCACGCCGGCGCGCCGTTCTCCGGCTGGCGACCATTCCGCCAGGATATTGCGGATGCCGATGGCCGCATGGATCGACACCGCGGCGACGAAAATCCCGTAGAACGATGCCCACGCGATACTGCCGCGGGTGCGCGAAAGGATATCCGCGGCCGAGAGGCCCTGGCGCGTGGCGTAGAAAATGACAATGAGATGGATGAGAACCATCGGCGCCATGAGCGCTGCCGTCAGCCGCTGCCAGATATAGAGCCGCACATTCATGCCTTTATCTCGCCTTTCAGATAGGCGGCGGTTGTGCGCCGCTTCAGGCCGGCGATGGCGGCGGTCGGATTGAGCGTTTGCGGACAAAGCTCCTGACACGATTGATGCGAGTGGCAGGAATGGCAGCCACCGTCCGCCGCGACGGCTTGCAGGCGTGTGACGTTGCCGCCATCGCGTTCGTCATTCACCAGCGTCCAGGCGCGATTGAGCGCCGCCGGACCGAAATACTCGGAATTCCAGCGCACGGTATCGCAGCCGGCATAGCAAATACCGCAATTGATGCATTCGATGCCCGCATCGGCCGCGACACGCGACGGCGTGTCCGGCCTGATTTGCGCGATCGGGTCGTGCCGCGTTTTTGTCGGCGCAAAGACACCCTTGGCGTCCTGCCACTTCTCGAAGAAGGCCTGCATGTCGGTGGCCAGATCCTTGATCACCGGCAGGTTCTCGA
Source organism: uncultured Alphaproteobacteria bacterium (assembly GCA_963723335.1). GTDB lineage: Bacteria > Pseudomonadota > Alphaproteobacteria > Rhizobiales > Xanthobacteraceae > BOG-931. The sequence continues at coordinate 47,532 of CAVRQJ010000005.1, forward strand.
GCGGGCCGATTTCGAGCCGGCCGGCGCCGGCGACCTTGGACACATGGGTGCGGCAGGTCCAGCGCGGCCGGCCGTTCACTGTCATGGCGCAGGAGCCGCACACGCCGACCCGGCATGCGAAGCGATACGACAATGTCGGGTCGATGTGGCGTTGCACGAACGTGACCACGTCGAGCACGGTCTGACTTTCCCGCCGCGGCACGGAGTAGGTCTCGTAACGGCCCTGTTGTCCGCCACGCCAAAGCGATACCGAAAGCTCTGAAAGCGGGCCTGACATGGAACTCCCTGGTTCGCGCTTCCTGCGCTTGTTGGGCGTAGTCTAGCAAGCGCAGCCGCATAAAAAAACCAAAAGAACCCGGGGTTTTCGCCGCATAATGAGGCGTCGTGCATATCTCTGCGGACGCCTTATAATTGAGGAAAAGGCGACGGAGGAACGGGATGGCCGCGCTCAAGCTCAGTTACGTCCATGGCGCAAGCAATCAGCCGCTGATCGGTGAAACGATCGGGCAGTTCTTCGACGCCGTTTGCGCCAAATGGGCGTCGCGCCCGGCGCTCGTCGTCCGTCATCAGAAGGTACGATTGAGCTATGGCGAATTGCTTCAGGAAGTCGACAAGCTCGCCGCCGGGCTTCTGACGCTCGGCTTGCAGCCCGGCGACCGCATCGGCATCTGGTCGCCCAACAATTCGGAATGGGTGCTCACCCAGTTCGCGACCGCCAAGGCCGGTCTCATCCTGGTCAATATCAATCCCGCCTATCGCATCGCCGAACTGGAATACGCGCTCAATAAAGTCGGCTGCAAGGCGCTTATCCTCGCCGAGCGTTTCAAGACCTCGGACTATATCGGCATGTTGCGCGAACTCGCGCCGGAGCTCGGCCACGCTACCGCGGGCAAGCTCGAATCTGCGCGGCTGCCGGCGTTGCGCTCGGTCGTGCTGCTCGGCGACGGCTGGCATCCCGGCACGTTCCGTTTTTCCGAAATCCTGGCCCGCGGCGGCGCGGCGGAAGCGCAGCGCATCGCCGAACTCGCGCCGCAACTGCAATTCGACGAGCCGATCAACATCCAGTTCACGTCGGGGACGACGGGCTTCCCGAAAGGCGCGACGCTGTCGCACCACAATATCCTCAACAACGGCTATTTCATCGGCGAAGCCATGCGGCTCACGCCGGAAGACCGTCTTTGTATCCCGGTGCCGCTCTATCACTGCTTCGGCATGGTGCTCGGCAATCTCGCGGCGGTGACGCACGGCGCCTGCATGGTGTTCCCCGGCGAAGGGTTCGATCCGCTGATGACGCTCGAAACCGTGGCCGAAGAACGCTGCACCGCGCTGCATGGCGTACCGACCATGTTCATCGCGCAGCTCGATCATCCGGAATTCGGCCGTTTCGATCTTTCATCGTTGCGCACCGGCATCATGGCCGGTTCGCCGTGTCCGATCGAGGTGATGAAGCGCTCCGTCGCCAAGATGAATCTTTCCGAGATCACCATCGCCTACGGCATGACCGAGACCTCGCCGGTGAGCTTTCAAAGCTCGACCGAGGATCCGCTGGAACGGCGCGTCGCCACCGTCGGCCGCATCCAGCCGCATCTTGAAGTGAAGATCGTCGATCTGAACGGCCGTATCGTGCCGCCCGGCACACCCGGCGAACTGTTGACGCGCGGTTATTCGGTCATGCTTGGCTATTGGGGCGACGAGGAACGCACGCGCGAGGCAATCGACGCGGGGCGCTGGATGCATACCGGAGATCTCGCGACCATCGACGCCGAGGGCTATTGCAACATCGTCGGCCGCATCAAGGACATGGTGATCCGCGGCGGCGAGAACGTCTATCCGCGCGAGATCGAGGAGTTCCTGTACCGCCATCCGAAAATCCAGGACGTCCAGGTGATCGGAGTGCCGGACGGCCGCTATGGCGAGGAGATTTGCGCCTGGGTCAAGCTGCGCCCCGGTGTGAGCGCGACCGACGAAGAGATCAAGGCGTTTTGCCGCGACCAGATCGCCCACTACAAGGTGCCGCGCTACGTCAAATTCGTCGATGAGTTTCCGATGACGGTCACCGGCAAGATTCAAAAGTTCATCATGCGCGAACGCACCATCAATGAGCTTGGGCTCGAGGTGCAAAAGACGGCGTGATGGAAATCTGCGCCGTCACGGCTTGGCGAGCTTTGCCACCACCGGCAGCCAGATTGCCTGTTCCTTGTCGACGAATGCGAGGGCTTCGTCCGGCGTCATGGCGCGCGAATAGCTTCCGATATTCGCCAAATTCTTTTTGAATTTAGGGTCGTCCACAACCGCGGCCAAATCCACACTCACCTTTTTCACGATCGGCGCCGGCGTGCCGATCGGCGCGACCAGGACCTGCCAGCCGGTCGCGGAAAAGCCCGGGATTGTTTCGGAGACCAAAGGCAAATCGGGAAATTCCGGCAAGCGTTCGTGAGCGGCGACGGCAATGAGCTTGACCTGCCCGGCCTTCACCGCGCCGAGAATTCCCGAATAGCCCTCGATGATCATCGAGACGCGGCCCGAAGCCACGTCGCCGAGCGCGGCCGCGGGTCCGGCGTTATAGGGAACCGGAAGCAACTGAATGCCGGTGCGGTCCTGGATCACGAGGCCGGTCAAGTGTGTGAGCCGGCCGACTCCGGTTGCCGCGATCGTGATCTTGCCCGGCTCTTTTTTGGCGAGAGCGATGAGCTCCGGCAATGTGCTGACGCCGAGCGCCGGGTTTACCGCGACGAACATCGGATTTTCCGCAGTGAAGCCGATCGGCAGGAAATCGCGCGGCAGTTTCAGCGGCACGTTCGGCGCGATGCCAGGCCCCGCGATAAATGACGCGAGCGACGGCATGAACAGGGTGTAGCCGTCGGCGGCGGCATCGGCCGCAGCACGCGCGGCGATACTGCCGAACGCGCCGGCATGATTGACGACAACGACCTGCTGCTTCCACAGCTTGGTCATCCCGTCGGCAATGGTGCGGGCGTCGATATCCGGCGTGGACCCGGCCGGGGCATCGGATATCACCGTCACCGGCTTGTCCGGATAATTGCCGGCCTGGGCGTGCAGGCCACCTGCCGCAGGCAATGTCACCAGGCACAGAGCGGCAATGCCAATCCATATGCGGCTGCGCGTCATATCGTCCTCCCACGGGCGTTTGCAACGTTAAGGATATGGCGTGGCGCTGTCCGGTTCCACCGGCATCGCGGGCCTGCGCCAAACCGACACGCCCGATTTTCTTTACGTTAACCCGACGTAACCGTCCGGCGAACATGCAGATTTAAGAATTCCCCACTATGAACCTTGAGATAACCTTCCCATCGGTCCAGTCGAAATCGTGACACGCGCGACATCATTGACGGCATATCGAACTTCGGGCGTGCCGATGGATAGCGGCCGTTCCGCGCTTGCGCGTTTGACCGACCTGTCCCGCGAACTGTCCCCCGACGTCACGCTCAGCATTCATACCAGCCTGGCCGACGTCGAAGACGAATGGCGCCGGTTCGAGCAGGTCGCCGAGTGCACGCCGTTTCAGACTTTCGAATGGCTCTCGGCATGGCAGCGCCATATCGGCGCGCTCGATCATGCGATCGTGGTTGTCGCGGTCGGCCGCTTCGCGGACGGCAATACCGCTTTTATTTTGCCGCTCGCGGTGGATCCGCGTCGTTTTGTGCGGCGGCTGTGTTGGCTCGGACAGGAATTGTGCGACTACAACGCGCCGCTATTGGCGCGTGACTTCGCCCAGCATATCGCACCGGATCGCTTCGTAACAATCTGGCAGAACCTGCAAACGCTCATCCAGTCCGACCCGAAGTTGCGTTACGATTGGGTCTACTTCGAGAAAATGCCGCAAACCGTCGGCGTGCAGATCAATCCCTTTACCTATCTGGCCGTGACGCCCAACGCCAACAGTGCGCACATCACGCAATTGGGCGACGACTGGGAGACGTTCTATCGCGCCAAGCGCTCGTCAGCGACGCGCCGGCGCGATCGCAAAAAGCTCAAGTCGATGTCGGAGTTCGGCGATATCCGCTACCTGACCGCCGTGGAGCCTAACGACGTCCTGCAAACGCTCGAAACATTGTGGGAGCAAAAGACGCACATCTTCGAGCGCAAAGGTATTGCCGACATCTTCGCGCGGCCGGGCTACCAGAAGTTTTTCGCTGACTTCGCCGCCAATCCGAATACGCGGCACCTGGCTCACGTCAGCCGCATCGAAATCGGTGGGAAATGTGCGGCGGCGAATTTCGCGATCACGTTCGGCGACTGCTACTATCACGTGCTGTCGAGTTATTGCGATGGCGCGTTGACGCGCCATGGTCCGGGCAGGCTTCACCTGCGCGAGCTCATGGCCCACGCCATCAAGCTCTGTCTGCGCCACTTCGATTTCACCATTGGCGACGAGCCGTACAAGCTCGAATGGTGCGATCTGCGTTTGAAGCTCTTCGACTACAGTACCGCCGCCACGTGGCGCGGCGGGCCTGCAAATGTCATCTCGACGTTGCGGCGCCGGCTCAAGCGCTTCATCAAGCAAACGCCGCTGGTGTGGCAGACCGTCTCGCGGCTCCGCTCTGCGTTTGGGGCAATCAAGCACCCGCAGGAATCCTAGTTTCCTAGCGTTCGATCCGGTCGAGGTTCGCCGTCATCAGTGCAATGATGCGCCGGAACGAGGCGATGTCGCGGGCGGCGATGCCTTGTTCCGCGTCCTCGACGATGCCGCGTGCCAATGTCAGCAATTCATTGCGCAGGCGCTTTGCCTTCGCGGTGAGAAAGACCCGCATTTTGCGACGGTCGTCGGCGCCGCGCACGCGGTGGATCAGGCCCGTTCGCTCCATGCTGCGGAGCGCGATCACGGTGGTCGGTTCCATCATGCCGACCCGCGCCGACAATTCCCGCTGCGAGAGCCCATCGCTGATCCACAACACGCGCAGGAAATACCATTGGCCGCGTGTCACGCCGAAAGGCGCGATCCGCCGTTCCAGCAGGCGTTGAAAAGCGCGATGTGCGTCGCGGACCAGATAACCTGAACTCAGGCGCGGCGGCAGTTCGACCGGGCGGCGGCCCATGGCAGCCTCGTTTCGCGGTGACGGCGGCTGCATCGGCGTTGACAGTCCGGCGCGCCGTGCAGATAATTACTTAGAAATCTATGCAATGGGAAAGCCGAAGATGCAACAGCCTGTGCGCAAGCAAGAAACCCCCGCGACGCCGAACCAGGCCTTCGACCTGCGCAGCACGCTGGAATGGCTGCGCGCGTCGGGCGATCTGATCGAGACCGACAAGGAAGTCGACCCGGACCTCCAGGTCACGGGATTGCAGAAACACATGGATGGCGGCTGTCCCATTCTGTTCAACAACGTCAAGGGCAAGCCGAACCATCGCGTCGTCACCAACCTGTTCGGCGACATGGCCATCATCAACCGCATGTTCGGCTGGAAGGACGATGCCGAGCGGGTGCGCAAGCTCGCCTATGCGCTGTCGCACCCGATAAAGCCGGTCGAGATCGGCCAGAGCGAAGCGCCGTGCCAGGAGCACGTGATCGAAAAGCCGGACGATGTGAATAAATGGATGGTGCCGATCCGGCACACCACCTACGAGCCGGAGCTGACGGTCGGCTCGGGCATCCGTTGCGTCACCGGCCTGCAATTCGATGGCGGTTCCGATCTCGGCTACAACCGCATGAATTTCCGTTGGGGCAATGTCGGCACGTTCCAGATTTCACCCGGCTCGCACATGTGGCAGGTGGTGAACAAGTACTACAAGGAGAACGAGCCGGTTCCGATCACCATGTGCTTTGGCGTACCGCCGGCCTGCACGCTCCTGGCCGGCGCCGGCTTCGACTATGCGGTGCTGCCGATGGGCTGCGATGAAATCGGCGTCGCATCCGCGGTGCAAGGCACGCCGATCCGGCTGGTGAAGGCGCGCACCGTCGACGCCATGGCGCTTGCCGATTGCGAACTGGTGCTTGAGGGCTATGTCGATCCGCGCGATCGCCGCTTCGAGACCAAGGAAGCCGAAGACGCCGGCGTGCAGGGCCGTTACCATTTCCATCCGGAATGGGCGGGCTACATGGGCAAGTCCTACAAGGCGCCCACCTTCCACGTCACCGGCATCACCATGCGCAAGCCGGAAACCAAGCCGATCATCTTCGCGCTCGGCGTGCACATGCTCGACGACCATAATATCGATACCTCGGTGCGCGAGGCCGCGATCTACGAATTGTGCAATCGGTTGCAGCCCGGCATCGTGCAAAACGTCGTCATCCCGTATTGCATGACCGACTGGGGCGGCTGCGTCATCCAGGTCAAGAAGCGTCACAAGATCGACGAAGGCTGGCAGCGCAACTTCCTGGGCGCGATTCTGTCGTGCTCGCAAGGCATGCGGCTTGCCATCGCGGTGAGCGAGGACGTCGATCCCTATTCGATGGACGACATCATGTGGTGCCTGACCACACGCGTGAACCCGCGCACCGATATCCTCAATCCGATTCCCGGCGGCCGCGGCCAGACCTTCATGCCGGCTGAGCGCATGACGGCCGGTGAGCAGCAGTGGACGGCCTCGAACACCCAGTTCGAGGGCGGCATGGGCATCGATGCCACCGTGCCCTTCGGCTATGAGAGCGACTTTCTCCGCCCGGTCTACCCCGTCGACAAGGTGAAGCCGGAAGATTTCTTCTCCAAGGAAGACATCGCCAATGCCAAGAAGCGCATGCAGGGCTGGGTGCATTCGCTGGCGCGGACGGGGCGGTAGTTGTCACAATCGGCATTGCGCGCACCCCGCGCAACGAAATTTCCTCACGGCGAATGACCCGCACCGCCATATTTTGCGGCGATCTTCCTCCCCTTATCTTCGGCGATGGCAGTATTTTGGCGTTCGTGTGACTCTGTCATTAACGCCACGGGAATGACTGCGACGTAGAAAATGCGACGCAGCAATCGCCATGTGGAAATTTTCCTCAATCCAAATCCCGATAGCGGCGAAAGCGGTCCTGCTCATTGGCATGTTGGGATTGCTTTCGATCGCTGCGAATTGGTTCTGCCTGCAGCGGCTTGACGAACTGACTAGGCTCGATGCGCTGGTGTCGGAGCATATTGCGCCGGCCAGATTGGCGCTGGCCGAGGCGAAAGTCGCGATCGAATCTCTAGGTGTCGGCACCTACAAGATGTTTGCCGCAGCCGATTCCGAGGAAACGAAAGAAGCGATCGCCGACATAAAAGGCGAATATGACGTTGCCAAGAACAGGCTCAAAACCGTCCTCGATGACTACCCCGCAACGCGGGATGAGGTCCAGATAACCCTGGAAAAGCTCGATCGGTCGCGGGATCTGGCGCTTGAGCTGCGCGATGCCCTGCAGGCCGGGGACCGCGCCAAGGCGCAAAGCGTCGTCGAGCTGAAGTTTGATCCCGCGCGCGTCGATGTGATCTCCCACATGAACCGGATGATCAATATCCTCGGCGGACAGGCGCGCGCCGCCGAGGATGAATCGGCCGAACGCGGTACCTGGATCTACCGAATGACGATCGGCATTCTGGCTTTTGGCACGGCAGCGGCGCTGATCGGCGCATTTCTGTTGAGCCTTTTTCTGATCGCGCGCCCGCTGCGGCGCATGGCCGCCACCATGACCAGCATGGCTGGCGGTGACCTTGATGCCATTATTCTCGGCAACCATCGTCAGGACGAAGTTGGCGCCATGGCACGGGCGGTCGAAGTGTTCCGCGACAACGCCATGGCGTTGCGTGAAGCGGAGCGGGCGCGCGCATCCGAGCGTGAGGATTCAGCAATCCGGAAAGCCCAGACCCTCGACGACATCGCCCGCGCGATCGAGACGGAGATTCTTACCGTAGCCGCCGTTGTCGAGCAGTCGGCGACCGAACTGGAAACCGGTGCGCGCAGCATGACCTCGGTGCTGTCGGATTCGCAGCATCACGCGCGCCTGGCGGCTTCGGTGTCCGAAGAGACGACCACAAATGCAGCGAGCGTCGCTGCTGCGATCGAAGAACTCTCCACATCGATCGGCGAAATCAATGCCCAGGTCGCCAATGCGTCCGGCATCGTCGCCGAGGCCACGAGTTGCGCCAGCCGCGCCGATGATAATGCATGTGCACTCGTCGCGGCCGTCAAGGATATCGATCAGGTCGCGACCATGATCACCGCGATCGCCAACCAGACCAATCTGCTGGCGCTCAATGCCACCATCGAGGCCGCGCGTGCGGGTCAGGCGGGGCGCGGCTTTGCCGTCGTGGCGCAGGAGGTCAAGGCACTCGCTGCGCAGACCACCAAGGCGCTGGCCGAGATCAAAGACAAGACGGCGTCGGTCACAAAGGTGATCGGAACGGTGCAAGAGGCGACCGCAGTGCTCTCCGGGCTGATGCAGCAGGTCGAGCAGATATCAAACGCGATCTCGGGTTCCGTCCAGCATCAGGATTTGGCAGCGCGCCGGATCGCCGAGAACGTCGAAGGGGCGGCTGGACGGGTCCGTCAGGTGTCCAGCAGCATCTCCGGCGCCAGCGATCTCGTTCATGAAAGCGCCCGCGGCGCCGAGCAGGTGCTCGCCGCGGCGGCCGAACTCAATCGTCAGGCCGCCGCGCTGAGCCGCGACGCCAGGGATTTCACGAGTCGCATTCGGATTGCCTAGCCGCCTCGCGCGCCGCCGAGGTCAGGCCGATGCCGCGGTCGTGCGGAGCAGGCTTTCGATCACGATGCTTCGCGCTTCCATCGCTCCCCCAGGGACTTGCGGTCGAGCTTGCCGCGTTCGGTCTTGGGCAGCGAGGCACAGATGACGATCTGCTTTGGGGCCTTGAAGGCCGGGAGCGCGGCGCGGCAGTGGCGCAAAAGTTCCGCGGCATCGGCGTTTGCGCCGGGGCGCAAGACCGCATAGCTCACCACTTCCTCACCGTAGATCGGGTCCGGCACGCCAACGGTTGCGGCCTCGATCACGTCGGCGCATTGCATCAGGCATGAATCGATCTCGACCGGCGAAATCTTGGCGCCGCCGCGGATGATCAGCTCCTTCTCGCGGCCGGTCAGCGTCAAAAACCCTTCGGCGTCGAGGCAGCCGAGATCGCCGGTGCGGAAGCGGCCACGGCTATGAATCTGGATGCTGCCGTCTTCACCGAGATAGCGATACGGATGATCGGCAAGGCCGCCAACTTCGACATGACCGATCTCACCCGCGGGCAAGCGCCGGCCGTCGGCGCCGACAATGGCGAGATCGAGATAGGGCAGAGGCCGTCCGACCGTGCCGAGCCGCCGCTCCTCGCCCGGGATTGCGGCGATCCAGCTCGCTTCGCTGGCGCCACAGCCCTGCGCGACGGGAATGCCGAACCTCTCCTCGAAGCGCTTCCATTCCTGGAGCATCAGCGGCGCCGAGCTCGATGTCATAAAGCGCAATCCCGGCAAACTGCTGCGATGCGCGTTGTTTTCGCCGTTGAGCAGGATGTTGATCGTCGTGGGATTGCCGGCTGCAATCGTCACGCCGTGATCGCGTATATGCGCGAAGAACCGGCTTGCCGAGAATTTCTCGCCAAGCACCAAAGTGGCGCCGCGATTGACAACGGCTAGCGCGCCGAGAAGCTGCGCCGAGGCCCAGCTGAAAGGGCGGAAGTCATAGATCCGGTCGTCGGCCGTGATCCCGAAGCCATCGGCGACCGGATCGATATTGAGAAGATATTCGCGGAAATTCAAAACCACGCCCTTCGGCCTTGCGCTGGTGCCCGAAGTAAACAGGATCACGGCATCATCTTCGGCGCGGGCGGCGGTGTGCGGCTCGCCCGGTGCGCAATGCGCGAGTTCGGCGAACAGGGTGCCCGCTTCCGGCTTGTCCCAGTGCCCGATCCGCAGGCACGGCGCCGACGCGCCCGCCAAGAGATCGTCGAGCTGCAAGCCGTCCTGATACAGGATGAGTTTCGGCTGCAATCGCTCGAAGATATTGTCGAGCTGGTTGCGGTTCATCTCGATGTGGATGGTGCAGACGGTCGCCCCGGCCGCCATCACGCCGAAATAGCAGAGCAGATGCTCGATCGAATTGTTGGCGAGCAGGGCGACGCGGTCGTTCGGCCCGAGCCCGCGCTCGCGGAAAAAGGTCGCGAAACGAGCGATGCTGTCGCCTAGCTGCCCATATCCGACTGCGCGTCCGTCATCCGCCAGGACAAGCCAGGGCTTGGCCGGATCGCGTGCCGCGGCACGCACGATCCAGCTTCGTAACAGATTTGAGCCGGCGTCCTGCTGCATGATAGAATGGTCGAGAAATTCCTTAGTATTATAAGCAATTCGGCAGCCGGAACGCAAAGCTGCCTTTGGGAGCCAGGCGGATGAGCGAAAACTCCCTGTGGCCCGACCTGCCGCTGTCGGCCTGGAGCGAAACCTGCGACACGCTGCAATTGTGGACCCAGGTTGCCGGCAAGGTCCGAATCGCGCTCACGCCGCTCATCAATCACTGGTGGAACGCCACGTTTCGCGTGACGTCACGTGGCCTCACCCTGCGGGCAACGCCCTATGCGGCAGGCACGTTCGATGTCGTCTTCGACCTGGTCGATCATCAGGTCCGCATTGCGACGGGCGACGGCCGCGCCGAGAGTCTTGCGCTCAGGCCGATGACGGTTGCCGATTTCTACGCCGAATTCATGCGGATGCTGGAACGTCTCGGCATCGGCGTGCATATCTGGACCATGCCAAGCGAGATCGAGAATGCCCTGCCGTTCGAACAGGATCGCGCGCATGCGCAGTATGACCCGGCTTACGTGAGGAAATTTCATCTGGCGCTCCTCCAGGCCGATCGGGTGATGAATGAATTCCGCGCCCGCTTCATCGGCAAGGCAAGCCCGGTGCATTTTTTCTGGGGCAGTTTCGATCTTGCGGTCACGCGTTTTTCGGGCCGCACCGCGCCGCCGCCGAAAGGCGTCACGCCAAACGTCGCCGGCAGGGTGATGGCCGAGGCCTATTCGCATGAGGTTTCAAGTTGCGGCTTCTGGCCCGGCAACGGCGGCTACGGGCGGGCCGCATTTTACGTCTATGCCTATCCGGAGCCTGCCGGCTATGGCGTTACTCGCCTGCAAACGGCCGGTGCCTTCTACGACAAGAATCTCGGACAATTCATATTGCCCTATGACGTCGTGCGGCAGGCCGACGATCCGGACGTTCTCCTTCTCGGCTTTTTGCAGGAGACTTACGCAGCCGCGGCCGTTCTCGCGCAATGGGATCGCGCGGCGCTGGAGCGGGCTCCCGCCGCTTAATGCTTGCCGAGAAAATCAAGAACCAATCTGTTGAAAATCTCAGGCTGCTCCCACGCCATCGCGTGGCCGGCATCCTGCATGACGCCCCATTGATGGTTTTTGATATGCGCCGCCCAAACGCGCATCAAAGCCGGAGGAGCAAGCAGGTCCGCGTCCGCAGCGATCAGGAGAACAGGCGCGGTAATCGTCTCGATCTTGGCAAACGTGTTCGGCGTGTGCATCGGCTGCGCGGCGGCGTCCGGCTGGCGGGAATGCGCGTTGATCTCGACCCAGCGCTTGGTGCCGTCGACATTGGCGCCTCTATAGGACGGCGCGACTTCCAGATAGACGGCAGGCTGTTTTCTGATCTCGGGGATTTCGATGCGCGCGATGAATTCGGCGATTTCCCGATCTTTCAGGGCGCCGGTGCTGCCGCCGACGATGAGGCTTTGGATGTGTTCGGGATGCCATGCGGCGTAATCCAGTGCGGCGAAACCGCCGCCGGCGACGCCGAGCAAATGGAATTTGCCGAGCTTGAGATGATCAACGAGCATATCGAGGTCGCCCGCGATGCTGCCCGGCTGCGGGCCCGACGCCGGGTTCGCCGTGCTTTTGCCCCAGCCTCTGCGATCGAAGGCGATCACGCGGTACCCGGCCTTCGAGAATGCTGCGATCTGGGGCGCCCAGATATCGCTGTTGCCGGTGTTGGAATGAAGAAGAACGACCGGCGTGCCGGCGCCGCCGGAATCGGTAAACCAGAGTTTTACGCCGGGAAGCTCTGCATACATGCCGTTTGTTGAATCCTCTGCTGTCACCGGCGCGGACGGCATCAGCAGCAAAGCCGATGCGACGATCGCGGCGGCGAAAAGGCCGGATGGTCGGCGGACCCTAAAACTACGCACCATTCAGTTCTCTGCGCACCATGGCCGCACCTTCCGCCATTGCCGCCATCTTTCCGAACGCCACTGCGCGGGGCAGGTATTTCATGCCGCAGTCCGGCGCTATCACCAGACGGTCCGCCGGCACCTGACGGAGAGCCCGGCGGATACGCTCAGCGACGGTCTGCGGTGTCTCGATCGTCATGTCGGACAGATCGATCACGCCGAGAATGATGGTTTTTGACGGCAATTCCTTCAGGACAGCCAGATCAAGCTTGGGCTGCGCCGCTTCGATAGACACTTGCCGCGCTTTCGACCCTTCGAGTTCCGGCAGGAACGAATAGCCGGATGGCTTGTCGTGCACCACGGCGGCATAACCGAAGCACAAATGCACCGCGACCGTGCCGGTAATGCCGTCGAGCGCGCGATCGAGCGCTTTGAGCCCGTAACGCCGCGCCTTGTCGGGATGCTGTTGCATCCACGGCTCGTCGATTTGCACCACGTCGGCGCCGGCGGCGAACAAATCCTTGACCTCGGCGTTCACGGCCTCGGCATAGGCGAGCGCCACCGCTTCCTCGTCCTTGTAATAGTCGTCCTGCGCCTGCCGGCCCATGGTGAAAGGTCCGGGCAGCGTCGCCTTGACGGCACGGCCGGTATTGGCGCGCAGCATCTTCAGATCGCGAAGCTCAACGGCATGCTTGCGCTTGATCGGCCCGACGATCCGCGGCACAGGAATCGACCGGCCATTCCTGTTGATCACCGTTCCCGGATTTTCGATGTCGATACCGTCAAGCGCGGTAGCAAAACGGTTGGAATAACTCTCGCGCCGTTGCTCGCCGTCGGTGACGATGTCGAGCCCGGCACGCTCCTGATCACGAATGGCGAGAAGCGTGGCGTCGTCCTGCGCCGCTTCGAGCTTGTCAGGCGCGACAAGCCAAAGATCGTCGACGCGCACGCGAGGCACCTGTTTCGACAGCTTTTCGCGGTCGATCAGCCACTCCGGCTGCGGATAGGAACCGACCAGTGAGGTGGGCAGGAGCATTTGAGAGGACTATCGCATCCTCCCCCGCGGTACGGGGGAGGATGCTCTTTCGATGACGGCAGTTACTTTTGTGCTTTTTCGTAAGGATAGATCACGCTGCCGGTCTTTTCGTCGGCCGGTGTAAGCACCGTCTGGTAGCTCATGCCGCGCCAGGTATCGAGGTTCGCGGCATCGGTCAGGTCGTGATACTGCACCTGCATCATTCCCGACTTCGTCCACTCGCCGTTTTTGCCGAACTTGATGCCGGAAGCCATGATGGTGTTGAACTCATGGCTGCGCAGATAGTCGGCAAGCTTGTTGTCGTCGATGCTCTTTGCGCCCTCGACGGCCTGTTGCAGTACCTGGAAATAGGCATAGCCCCAGCCGCCGAGATAATAGCCGAGCGGGTCGACGCCTTCGGCCTTGGCGCGATCCTGATATTTCTTGAAGAAGTCAGCAGCCGGAGCCAGCAATTTGGGCGACGGCACCCAGGTCTCGTAATTCACAATGCCGTTGAGCTTGGACTTCAGCTTGTCCTTGAACACGGTCGCCTGCAGACCGACCATCGCGCCGCCCATCATTTTCGGCTTCAAGCCAAGTTCGTTGGCCGACAGGATGAGACCGACCGAGCTCAGCGGGTAGGAGCAGAATATCACCAGGTCCGGATTGGCGGCCTGAACGGCACGGATGATCGGCGAGAAGTCCGTCGTGTTCGGCGGATAGGTCTTGTCGTACACGAGGTCGAAGCCGTATTTTTTGACGTTGGCGCGGGCGCCTTCGCATGCATTGCGTGAGAACTCAGCGTCCTCGGCCGCCAGTGCGATGGTTTTCGGCTTCGGATTTTGCGCCGCGGCTGTCTGGAAGAATCCTTCGGTAAAGGATTCCTTGGTTTGCGGTCCGGTCGGCAGCATCGAGAAATATTTCGGATAGTGGAATTCACCATTCGCGTCGAGCGCGAACAGTCCGATGAAGGTCTTGTTCTTCTGCATCACAACGGGAATAGCCGGTGCCACCATATTGGTCGCATAACCGCTGACCACGAGGTCGACTTTGTCGACTTCGAGAAGCTTCGTGTAGATGCCGGGAACGTTCGCGGGGTTCGACTGATCGTCGTAATTGATCAACTCGACCTGGCGGCCGAGCAGGCCGCCCTTGGCGTTGATTTCTTCCTGCCAGATCTTGGCGCCGAGCAGGGCCTGCTTGCCGTTCGCTGCCAGCGGGCCGGTCAGGGCCATGCTGAAGCCGATCTTGATCGGCTGGCTGTTTTGCGCGGCGGCATGCCAGTTGCCGGCAGCGAGCCCGGCTGCAAGAAGCAGGGCTCCGGCGGCGCCGGCGATCCCCCGGCGCGAGAAGTTATGACTCATGGTTTCCTCCAAAGGCGGCTTTTGATTTACGGTACCCTGACGGCCGCCCAAGACTAGGCATGACGCGGCAGTGTCGCCGCAGAATGCCTTGGATTGGTGCGCGTGAAAAGAGACGCGGGAGGGAGCGTGGCAAAGTGCCCGGTTGGGCCGCATCCCCGTAATGTCCGCCTGCCAGTGTGGCGCCGCTGGGCTGACGCTTAATTCAGCAATGGCGGCGTCTGTAGGCCCGGGAATTGCCCTTTTGCATGGGATGCGAAACGATATACCTGCAGCGGTGCCGCCAATGTCTCTGCGGCCGGGATCGGTCCGATTGGCAGTCGCAGCATCCAAAACGGGAAGCGATGCATGATCGCCCTATCCATCAATGGAAAACCCTACGAAGTCGATGTCGAGGACGACACGCCGCTGCTATGGGTTCTCCGCGATACGCTGGGGCTCACCGGCACCAAATACGGCTGCGGCATTGCTCAATGCGGCGCCTGCACCGTGCATATTGAGGGTGCCGCAACACGTTCGTGCCAGGTGCCGATAAGCACGGTCGGGGGCAAAACCATCACCACCATCGAGTCGCTGGCGCAAAACGGCCAGTTGCATCCGGTGCAGAAGGCCTGGATCGATTTCGACGTGCCGCAATGCGGCTATTGCCAGAGCGGAATGATGATGGCGGTGGTGGCGCTGCTCAGGGACAAGCCGAAGCCGACCGACGCCGATATCGATGCGGCAATCACGAATATTTGCCGTTGCGGCACCTATCAGCGCGTTCGCGCCGCGATCCACGCCGCAGCGAACAGCGTCTAGCGGCGACACGGCGCGGGGCTAATCCTTCACGCTCTTGACCGGCGTTTCCGGCGTTAGGCCGCCGCGGCGTTTGGCGAAAGTCTCCTTGCCGCTCTCTTCCCATTTGCCGGTGACGGCGCGGCTCGCATAGGTGTCCCACACCGCATCCCAATCGCCGAGCGAATAGCCGTGCCACGGCTGCCGCGGCGTGATCGGCGGCAGGCCGAGCTCCTGCCAGATCGTCCGGGCGCGCTCCATATACTCCCGCTTCGGCAGCGAGATCGGCGGATTGGCTTCCTTGAGCGTGGCGTCGACCAGCATGGTCGATTCCATATTGTGACCGCCGGATTTGGGGCCATGTCCGGCTGAGCGATAGGGCGCGATATGCACATCCTCGATCGGGTTGGCACGATAGGCGAGCGACCAGAACACGGCGTCGGGATTTTCGGGGTCAATGTCCTCGCTCACGGCGATAACGTATTTGCCGATATCGGCCTGCAAGCTTGCAGCGCCGTGCAGCGCACGCCAGACCTCGGTCCGCGCCGTGCCGGTTGCGCATTGCACGAAGACGATTTTCCGCAAATTCGAGAGCGCTTCGTGCATGACGACCCGGCGCACGCCCTTGATCGCCAGCGTATCGCGCAAATGTGAGAGATAGCGCGGCTCGTAGGCTACGCGCTTCATCACGCTCAATTCGCTCGGCGTCACCTCGCTCAGGATCGAAACCCAGACCGGCTTGCGCTTATGCGTGATCGCGGTGACCTGCATCGACATATTGTAATCTTCGAGCGCGACGTGGCCGTGGCTCTCGCCGAACGGGCCTTCCGGCTCCAGCAATTCCGGATCGATCAGCCCTTCGACCACGAATTCGGCGTCGGCCGGCACGTCGAGATCGACGGTGACGCCTTTCACCGTGCGGATGGGTGCGCCAGCGAGTCCGCCGGCAACAGCCATCTCGTCGCAATCGATCGGCAGCTTTTGCGGTCCGGTGAACATGACCACCGGAGCGCAGCCGACGACGATCGCGATCGGCATCGGTTTTTTCAGCTTGCGGTACTTTTGCCAGTGCAGATAGCCGCCGGCGCCGCCGGGACGCGCGGCCATGCGGACGCCGAGCCGGTCGGTCGCTTTCAACTGGGCGCGATAGGTGCCCATGTTGCGGACGCCGGTTTCGGGATCCGCGGTGATGCACAAAGTGGCGGTGAGATAAGGCGCGGCATCATAGCCTGGTGTTGAAATCGGCACCGGCAGAAGTTTCAGGCCGCCGCCAGGTTTACGCAATGCGTCACCCTTGATCACGACCTCCTGGCACGGCGCATCTGTCACCATTACGGGCGCAATCGGATTGGCGATGGCATGCATCCAGGCGTCGCCGATCTCCGCGACCGGCCGGCCCATGCCGATGGCATAAATTTCGGCCGAAGCAGCCAAGGCGCCGATGGCGACAGGGGTGCCGTAACGGCGGCCTTCGCTGTCGACCACGTTCGTGAACAGAAAGGCGCGCCGCTCGTCTTCGCGCAGGCCGCCCTGGAATTGCCAGCGCACCAGCGGATGCAACTCGGTGTCCTTATCGATGGCCCGCTCGACGCGCGTGACCAGGCCCGCCGCCTCGAGCCGCGCCAAATGCTCCTGAAAATCGAGCGGTGGCTTGGCAACCGTCATCGCCGGGCTCGTCCCGGTGATCCCGATATTCCGGGCACAGAAGTGCAAGCGGCATCGGGACGGCCGGGACGGGCCCGGCCATGACGCGAGTGTATGGAAGCGGCGCTGTGCATGACGCCCGGTTATTTCTTGTTTTTCTCGTGATCCGCGATGACCGGTTTGGCGTGGCGGAATGCATCGACGCCGACCGGCGCGCCGCAATAGATCATGATCTGCGTCAGCACGGCGCGGATTTCGTTCGGTGTCAGCCCGTTATTGAGCGCGCCGCGCACATGGGTCTGGAATTCATCCATCTTGCCGAGTGCCGCGATCATGCCGAGATTGAGGATCGAACGCTCGCGGAGCTTTAGCGTTTCGTCGCCCCAGGTCTCGCCCCAGCAATATTCGGTCAGGATGCGCTGAAAATCGCGATTGAAATCGTCGACATTTTGCAGCGAGCGGTCGACATAGGCGTCACCCAAAACCTGGCGGCGCTTGGCCATGCCGAGATCGTAGCGTTTCTGGTCCATGATATTTTCCTCACTCGTGGTTGACGCGACTATTCTTCCGCCGGACTGCCCTTCCAGCGCTTGACGGTACCGGTATCGATACCGAACAGGTCGAGCAGGCGCCCGCAGGTGTGATTGATGATGTCGTCGACAGTGCGCGGCTTGTTGTAGAAGGCCGGAACGATCGGCGCGATGACCGCGCCAATATCGGCAAGCGTCGTCATCGAGCGCAAATGGCCGCCATGCAATGGCGTCTCGCGAACGGCGAGCACGAGGCGGCGCTTCTCCTTGAGCACGACGTCGGCGGCGCGCGAGAGCAGGGATGCGGTCACGCCGGTTGCGATCTCGCTCATGGTGCGGATCGAGCAAGGGGCGACGATCATCCCCATGGTCGGGAACGAGCCGGAGGAGATCGCTGCGCCAATGTCGGCGGCCGGATAATTCACCGAAGCCAGAGCGCGCACATCCTTCGGCTTGAGGTCGGTCTCATAAACCAGCGTCATTTCCGCCGATTTGCTCATGACAAGATGGGTCTCGATTCCGGCCTTGCGCAGCAGTTCGAGCAATCGCACGCCATAGATCGTGCCCGAGGCGCCGGATATGCCGACGATCAGCCGCGCAACGCCCGTTTTTCCGGCAGTTTTGGCCATTTCCGCCCTCGTTCCTCTCGCCGCCGTTTGTGCCACGGCGCGCCGGACGGTTCCAGTAGGGCAAGAGGAAGCCGGTATGCAGGGTCTACGAGGCGACCTTGTCGAAAGCGGCGAGGAGAATGCCCGTGGCGTCTTTCGGAAAGCTTGCGCCCATCACGCGTTCATACGCGGCGATATTGGCGCGCGCTGCTGCGGGCGGCGCAGCCCCGGTGCCGAGCGGGCCGGAGCGGGTGAATTCGTAAAGCGCCTCCTGCTGCAATCGCTCGGCATCGAGTTCGATCGCTTTCACCTTGGTGCGAAACGCTTCCTGCTTTCCCGGCGCGACGAGCGTCGCCGCACCCTTGAGCTTGCGCCGCGTATCGCGGATCGGAACGATGGTGAGGGTACGCCAATCGCGCACATTGTCGTCGAGCATTCGCACGTCGTCGGCCGACAATTGCCGGTCGTCGGACGCCAGCCAGAACAGAAACAGCAGCAGATTGACATCGACGCCGCAGCCGTCCTGCAGAGCGATGCAGGCGTCGGACACGCCGGCCTGACGGTAGAATTTGAGCGAGAAACGCCAGAACGGCGTTTCGTTTGTTGTTGCTGGCGTATCGGTCATCGAAGGCAAGACCCGTTCATTAGGCCGATTTGACGCCGAGCTCCGCCTGCTCCTTGGCGTAAGCGCCATCCATGCGCGGTGCGATGCCGTGCTTGGCGAGTTCGGTTGCGAAGATGCGGCGGATTTCCGGCTTCTCGTCGATGTAATCGATCTGGTCGCCGCCGGCGCGTTTGCTGATCCATGCTTTCGGCACGCCCTGCGCGTTGCGAATGGCGACGCCCTCGTGCTTGAAAGCGAGGTAGCGCGATGGCGTCGTGCCGGTATTGAAATGCTGGTGGAACCACATGTTCGGCGGCACGATCATGGTGCCGATTTCCCAATCGTAGCGCTGCGGTTCTTCTCCTTCCGGCCACATCAGCGAGAAACCGTCTCCTGACAGCACGATGACATGCGCGCCAGGCCCGTGGGCGTGGCCTTTCTTGTAGGTGCCGATGGGGAACTGCGAGATGTGGCTGTTCATCGAGCCCTTGGCCATGTTGAAGCGGATATGGCCGCCGCCGGCGCCGCGTTCCGCCGCCGTGACCAGTGGAATATTGACCGCGTCCGGAACGAAATTGGTGCTCAGCAGAAATCCCTTCTGCTCGCCCTTGGACGAGAAATAATCCGGTTCGCCGGCGAAGCGGTCCTTGAAGTCGTATTTGGTATTGAAGATGAAATCGAGATCCTCGTAGAGATTGATCACCGGCGGCGCGTTGGTGACGGCGACATAGCGCGCCGGCTCCTTGCCCGAGCCGTTGAAGTGCTGGTGATGGCAGTTAAGCGGGATGGCGAACAGCGCCCCATCCTTCCATTCGAAGGTGATGCGCGCGCCGGCATCGTTCCACACCGTGGTCGAGCCGCGGCCCGAGAGCACGAGGATCATTTCCTCATAGAGCTGCCGGTGCGGGCTAAGGCTTTTGCCCGGCGGTATCTCCATCACGTAGCAGTCGTTCGACGTGCGCGAGGCGTCGTGATTGAGGAAAATCGCATTGCCGCCGCGGCGCGCCCAGGGCTTCAGCGCGACCGTATTCAGGTTTTGCACGTAAAACGACGGGATGATGTCGAGGCCTTCGGCCTTCACCCAGCGCGTATAGGGTGTTTCCTTCTCGGTCTTGAACTTGCTGGCGAGTTCCTCGGAAACGACGGCGTTTTTGGCCATTTGGCTTGCCTTATAAGTCCCTGGTCCCGATCCTAGCGAAAAATCGGCGGCTGAACATCAAGAGTGATCGTCGTGCTTATGGCTGTGAGCATGATCGTGGGAATGATCGTGACCATGATCATGATTGTGGTCGTGGTGATGGCCGTGCTCGTGATCGTGCTCTTGGTCATGATGGTGAAGACGCTGGCGTGGCCGCGGTCCCCGCGGATCCTCGCTGAACACCAGCGATTTGATGGTGACCGGCACGGTGTAGGACGGCATGCGGATGCGGCCGAGATCGATATAGTCGAAATCCCACAATACGACGCCGTCGATCACCAGAAGTTCGCTTTCGATATGAAGTTCGTCGCGAAGAATGTGGCCGAGCGTCTGCGCCACGTCGCCATCGAGCATGATGTAGATCGGCAGTTTTTTGGCGATACGGTCGCCGAGGCCGTGTTTGATGCCTGCGGCGAACGCGGCGAGCCGCGGATAAGAAGGCAGGCCGCTCCACCGCAGCGCCAGCGCGATGTCGCGGTCGTCGGCGACATCGAATGCCGTGATGTGGCTGCGGATCGCCTGCGCGAGCATCTCCGGGTCGATGGTCTCCGCGCAGGCGAACGGCGGCAGCAGGACCTGGAGATTGCGCCGCGGCAATAGTTTTCCCGGCGCCGATATGTAGCTGGTGTTGCCGGAAAGCTGCACGCTGTATTCGGAGGCGCCGAGCGCGGTGGCGCGGATACATTCACCGGCGGGCAAGACCGGCCACGGCAATGCGCCGCCGTCGATGCGGGCGCGGATGGCGCGGCCGAGCCGCGGACCCATGTCGCCGAAATCGCGCTCCTCGCGCTGATAAACATATTCGGCAACGCCGCCGGAAAACATGACGCCGTCGATCTTGCCGAAGTCGCCGATCGGATCGGTAAGAAAGAGATGCGCGATGTCGTGGGGCAGCGGCTTTGCGCTGATCGCGGCAACAAGCGCGTCGGCCATGGTGTCGGCAACTTTTTGCAGGCTGGCCGCGTCGGCGGCGTCGCCGCGTTTCCAGGAGAAACCCGCGCGGCTGGCGTGATGCTTTCCCGCCGGGTCGAGCCGAACGATCTTGCCGTCCGCGACGACCTGCAGCCGGCCGCCGATATGCACGGCTGCGGTTGCGATGACCTTGCCGTTCTCGACCAGGCCAAACTTTGTGGTGCCGCCGCCGATGTCGATATTCAGGATGCGTTTCGAATTGTCGCTCGATACGCGCGCGGCGCCGGAGCCGTAGGCCGCGAGCATCGCTTCCATGTGATGTCCGGCGGTCGCGGTGACGAACTCGCCGCCTTGTTCGGAGAGAATTCTGGCAATGCCTTCCGCATTCTCGCGCCGCAGCGCTTCGCCGGTGAGGATGACGACGCCGGTGTCGATCTTGTCGGGGGACAGTTCGGCGGCGGCATAGGCGTCGTCGATAATGACGCCGAGCGCGGCGTCGTCGATGCGCTCCTCGCTTTGATAGGGCGTAAGCGTGACCGGCGACTGGAACAAAGTTTCGCGCGAGACGACGTAGTAGCGGCTGGTAAGGTCTTCCGCGAGGCGGCGCAGATGAACGCGCGAGAAGATTACTTGCGTGCCGGACGATCCGATATCGATGCCGACCGTCATCAGCGAGACATTGTCCTGACGCCAGAGTGGATTGTCCTCCAGCGGACCGTCATCGGCATCGAAATCATGGTCGTGATCGTGGTCGGAATCGTCGGCGTGCGCGTGCACCACGTCTCGGCCATAGAGATGGTCGGCGAGGGTATGGCTCCCTGGTTTCTTGTCTTTGCCCTCGGCCATTTATTATTGTCCTTGCACGCTGGGAGAGCTTAATCCCGCGGCCATGACCGCCGGTCAATACCGGTGTCTCCAGGCCGCTCAAAGGCGTAATTTTGCTGCGATCGGAGCTGCAACAATGTCCGCGAACGGCCTGACGACCCTCCGGAGCGCGCATGACGCGAAGGAAACCATCGACCGCCTTGTGTCCGAGGTGAAAGCCAAAGGCATGACGGTTTTCGCCCGGATCGATCATGCCGCGGGCGCGATAGAGGCCGGCATGGTGTTGCCGCCGACCGAGCTTTTGATCTTCGGCAATGCCAAAGGCGGCACGCCGCTGATGCAGGCCGCGCAAACAATCGGGATTGATCTGCCGTTAAAGGCCCTGGCTTGGGAAGACGCCACCGGCAAAACTTGGCTGTCCTATAACGAGCCGGAGTGGATCGTGCTTCGGCACGGCGGCCCGCCGGCTGTCGCCGAAGTGGCCGGCCGTCTCGGCGCGGCGCTCGCCGCGCTCGCCAAAGCAGCGGCCGCGGCGTGACTAGTTGGCCGGCGTCACATTTACCGACACGTCGATCTGCTGGCCGCCCGAACCCAGGATGACGCCGTCCATCGGCGCGACATCGGTGTAGTCGCGGCCGATCGCCAGCATGACGTGCTCCTCCAAGGCCAGCACCGCGTTGGTGGGGTCAAGGCCGATCCAGCCGGCCTCCGAGCCGCACCACAACAATACCCAGGCATGCATGGCGTCGGCGCCCTGCAATCGCGTTGCGTCCGTCCGCGGCGCAGTGCGCAGATAGCCGCTGACATAGCCGGCGGGCAGGCCGATGCCGCGCAGCCCGGAAATCATGATATGCGCGAAATCCTGGCAGACGCCACGCCGCAGCGCGAACGACATCGGAGGCGTGGTCGTAACTGTGGTCGCGCCGATCTCGTAGATCATATCGGCTTTGATACGCCGGATCAGTTCGGTTGCCGCATCGAGGATGGCGCGTCCGGGCGAAAAACTCTGGCGGACATAGTCGCGGATCTCCGGATCGAGCGAAACCATGCGGCTTGGAAACACGAAATGCGCCGGCGACAACGGTCCGATGTCGCTCGTCGCGAACGCTTCTTCGCGAACCGCCTCCCAGGCCGGCGTCGAAGACGGCACGGAATCAATGGAGGCATCGACCGCGACGCGGGCCGATAATTTGACCGTCAGCGTGTCGTGCGGCTCTTCGACTTCGATCCAGGTCAGGCGATTGCCGAAAAAATCCTGACCTTCGCGACGCTGCGTCGGTTCGGGAACGATCTGCAATGCCGCGATATGAACCCGCTCGCCGCTGCGCGATACAGGCGTGAGACGCAGTACATGCCGCGCATGCGCCACGGGCGCGGCGTAGCTGCATGTCGTCGTCTGCCGCACGTCATAGATCACGCGAGCGCCTCCCAATCCGGTTCGGACCTTTCGCTGTTGGTGAGATACGCCGTGCTGACGGCATTGGACAATGTCATGAGTATCTGCTCGGTATCGACGATCAGCGCTTCATTGACAGCCGCCGCTTCCGTTGTGCGCAGGCGCGTCGCAATCGAGGCTGCGATTTGTTGCACCGGCGACAACCGGCCGTCGGAATTGCGCTTTGGCAGGGCGGCGAGGTGGATTTCGATGCGATCGAGCTGAAACACCACCGACCGGGGATTATTCGGATCGAGCATGACAAGATCGATGACCGGCGCCAAAGCTGCGATCATCACATAACGCTGCCGATAGCTGATCTGGCTGTCGGCAAGCTCCAGGAGCACGTCGAGCTCGCCGTCAGGTGCGCCGGGTTGCGCGAAACAGCGCGTCAAGCGGCAAGTCAACAGCGCACGCTCGATGCGGCGGCCAAGCTCGAGGAAACGCCAGCCGGCGAGTTGCGTCATGTTTTCCTGCGCCAGGCCAGACAGCGACGATATGATCCTCAAGCCCGCCTCGACACGTTCGGCGATTGCACTTTCGGTCGGGCCGGCCGCGAGCGGGGCGGCGATCAGCTTGGCGAGATCGTTGATGGCGCGCCACGCGTCAGGCGAAAAGCGGTCGCGGATCACGGAGGCCGCCGCGCGTGCGGAATTGAGGAGGCGCGGCAGGGATCCATCGAGGTCGCTGCGCGACAATACCGCGCGCGCGATGAAGGTCGCCGGCGCAGCCTCGGTGTCTTCCGGGATCGCGTCCCAGGCTTCCAGTAATGCGCCGATGCTTGCGATCATCGGCGCCGCGGCGTCATCCGCCTCGGCCACCCGATTGATAACGGCGCGCACCAGCCGCAGTGTCGCTTCGGCACGCTCCACATAGCGCCCGACCCAAAACAGATTGTCGGCGGCGCGGCTGGGCAACAGTCCCGTCGCGCGCCGCACCGGCATCCGCTCCGGCGTCGGCAATAGCGTTGTCTCGGTCACCGGGCCGTGCGAGAGCACCCATGCATCGGCGGTCGCGGCGCCCCGCTGCAAGCTCACAGCCCTTGCGTCGATGTCGTCGGCGATACGGACGAAGCCTGCGGGTAAAACCTGCCAGCGGCCGCCCGTTTTGGCGAGGAACAGCCGCAGCGTGAACGGCCGCGGCTGCAACCGGCCGTCGCGCCAGACCGGCATGCTCGACAGCGTCACTGCTTCCTGCACCACGTAGTCGATGCCGCGGTCGCGGATTGACTGAATGAGCGCGCTGCGCTGCGCGCCATCGAGTCTTGCGCCCAATATCTCGCTGCCGAGCCGGGGATCGGCGAACTGCTCGGTGAAAGCGGGAGCGATTACCATGCTGTCGAGCCTGCCGAGCATCTCTTCGCGTGTTTCGGCGCGTCCGAGCCACCAGGTCGCGACATTCGATATCTTCAGCTCGGCGCCGAGCACGATCGGGGCGAGCGCCGGCAGGAACGCCAGCATCGCGCGCGCCTCGACGAGACCGGCGCCGAGCGAATTGATGATGATGATCTTGCCATCGCGGACGGCTTGCAGGAGGCCCGCGACACCGAGCCGGGACGCGGCGTTGAGTTCGAGCGGATCGGTAAAGTCGGCGTCGATCCGGCGCAACAGCACTTCAGTGCGGCGCAGGCCGGAAACGGTGCGGATGAAGACGCCGTCGTCCTCGACGACGAGGTCTTCGCCTTCCACCAGCAGAAGCCCGAGATAGCGGGCGAGATAGGCGTGCTCGAAATAGGTCTCGTTCATCGGTCCGGGCGTGAGCAGGCCGATGCGCGCATCGTCGCGGCGGTTGAGCGCGAACAGTTCGGCCTGCAAGGCCTGGAAGAACGGCGCAACGCGCTCGACCCTTGCGGCGCGATAGATGTCAGGGATGGCGCGTGACAGCGCGAGGCGGTTCTCGATCGCATAGCCCGCGCCCGATGGCGCCTGCGCCCGGTCATTGAGTACCCACCAGCGCCCGTCGGCGCCGCGTCCGATATCGACGGCGTAAAAGCGCAAATGCGCGCCGCCCGGCGGCTCGACGCCGACAAGCGGGCGCAGGAATTCCGGATTGCCCGCGATCAAAGCCGCGGGTACGCGGCCGTCGCGCGTCAGCGTTCCCGGGCCGTAGGAATCCGCAAGCACGGCCTCAAGCAATTCGGCGCGCTGGACAAGGCCGGCTTCCAGTTGCCGCCATTCGCCGGGCTCGATGATGAGCGGAACGTGGCTGAGCGGCCACGGCCGCTCGATGCCGGCTGAATCCTCATAGACGCGATAGAAGACGCCGGAATCGCGCAGATAACGGTCGGCAGCCGCGAAACGCCGATTGATTTCATCGCCGCCGAGAGCCGCGAGCGTGGCGAGAAACGGTTGCCAGTGCGCGCGCACGCGGCCATCGGCATCCATCATCTCGTCGAACACGCCATGCAGTGGCCGATAAGCCGCGACAAACGCCTGCAGCGCGGCGTTTGGTGATGCGGCAGCAGTTTCGAACTGGAGCGACATTGGCGGAATTTTGTTTGTTAAATCGATCGCCGGAGGTCGAGCGTGGTCGGAAATTCGAGCGAAATCTCAAGCGGCGGCGTTTCGATCACGCCTCCGGTATGGCCATGATCCTGAAAGCGCGCGCGGCGCCTTCCCTCGGCCTCATACGAGTTGACCGGAAAGGTTTCATGATTGCGTCCGCCGGGATGGGCGACGTGATAGACGCAGCCGCCCAGTGAGCGCTTGCTCCAGGTGTCGACGATGTCGAATGTCAGGGGGGCGTGCACCTCGACGGTTGGCTGCAGGCTCGACGCCAGACCCCATGCCTTAAAGCGCACACCGGCAACGAACTCTCCGGATCGGCCGGTGGTCGTGAGCGGCACGCGCCGGCCGTTGCAGATCACGGCGTGGCGATCTTGATTCAAGCCCGCTACCTTGACTTGCAGCCGCTCCACCGAGGAATCGACGAAGCGCACCGTGCCGCCGGGCGCGCCTTCCTCGCCCAGCACGTACCATGGCTCGATCGCCTGACGCAGTTCGAGCGCGACGCCGCCGTGATGCACGGTGCCGCAGAGCGGGAAGCGGAATTGCCGTTGCGCCTCGAACCAGCCCGGACTGAATGCGTAGCCGGCATATTTGAGATCGTCCAAAAGCTCGGTGAAATCGCTCCACACAAAATGCTCGAGCATGAAGCGGTCATGCAGCGCCGTGCCCCAGCGCATCGGCTTGCCGTCGAGCGGCGTGCGCCAGAACCAGGAGATCAGTGCGCGCAGCAGCAATTGTTGAGCGAGACTCATGCGGGCGTCGGGCGGCATTTCAAAGGAGCGGAATTCGACAAGGCCGAGACGGCCGGTCGGTCCGTCCGGCGAAAACAATTTGTCGATGCAAATCTCGGTGCGATGCGTGTTGCCGGTCACATCGACGAGAATGTTGCGAAACAGCCGATCGACGAGCCACGGCGGAACCCATCCTTGCTCGCCCGGCTTTGGTACTTTGCCGGTCGCGATTTCAAGCTCGTAAAGCAGGTCCTGGCGCGCCTCGTCGATGCGCGGCGCCTGGCTTGTCGGGCCAACGAACAGGCCGGAAAACAGATAAGACAGCGATGGCCGCCGCAGTGCATAGAGTACAAGACTCTTGAGCAAATCGGGCCGCCGCAGGAAAGGGCTATCCGCGGCATTGAGCCCGCCGAGCACGACGTGATTGCCGCCGCCGGTGCCGGTGTGCCGCCCGTCCAGCATGAATTTATCGGTGCCGAGCCGCGAGTGGTGTGCGTCGTCGTAGACGCCGTTTGTGATTTTGACGGCTTCACGCCACGATGTAGCCGGCTGGATATTCACCTCGATCACGCCCGGATCGGGCGTCACCTTGAGGACGTTGAGCCGCGGATCCGGCGGCGGCGCATAGCCTTCCAGATGGATGGGTAAATCGAGCTCAGCCGCGGTCAATTCGACGGTCGCGACAAGGTCGAGATAGTCGTTGAGGGTCTCGACCGGCGGCATGAAGACGCACAGGCGTCCGTCGCGGACTTCAACCGACAATGCGGTGCGCACCGCAAAGTCCAACTCGTCCTGTATCCGCTGCATCGCCGATCCATCAGAAGCAAGCGGCGGCGATGCCGGCAAACCGCGCGAGGGTTGCAAGTTGCGGACCGGGATTGGATGCGTAACGCGCGGATCGGATAATGGCCGGCGCTCGGCAAACGGATCGGCCGGCTGCAGATGCGGATAATCGGCTGCGCCGACTTTGGGCAGGGATTGCAGCGGCAGCCGGAAGCCGAGCGGAGAATCGCCGGGGACGAGAAACATCCGGCCGCGGCGCGTTGGCCAGATTTCGCTGAGCCATCCCGGCTTTGCCTGCGCCGTCCAGCGCTGCATCGGCAGCACGAATCCTTTCGGCTCGCCGAGATGACTGTCGAACAACTTCAGGATGCGCGCGCGCTCATGCGGGTCGTCGATCTTCGGATCGCCCGGATCGAAATCGTCCGGGATCAGGCCTTGCTTGAGCATCCGCTCGACCGGATCCTCATAAGCGGGCTGGACATAATCGGCCATGATCCCTGCGCGTGTGGCAACGCCTTCGGCGAAACGCCGTGCATCGGCGATCGAGGCTTCGCGCGTGGGGGCCTCGCGCGCAATCAACGCGTCATTGCGCCAGACCGGCACGCCGTCGCGGCGCCAATAGAGCGAGAACGCCCAACGCGGTATCGGCTCGCCGGGATACCACTTGCCCTGGCTGTAATGGAGCAGGCCGCCCGGAGCGAAGCGGTCGCGCAGCCGCCTGATCAGGTCGTCGGCGCATTCGCGTTTCCTGGGACCGAGTGCCGCCGTATTCCATTCCGCGGACTGATAGTCGTCGACGGAAACAAAGGTCGGCTCGCCGCCCATGGTGAGGCGAACATCGTTCGTCTTCAGGTCGGCGTCGATCCTTTCACCCAGGGCATCGAGTGCGGACCATGCCTCGTCGGAAAACGGCGCGGTCACGCGCGGCTGTTCGGCAAGCCGGACGACGCTCATGTCGTAGGAGAACGTGACCTCGGCTGGTTCGACGAGACCGGTGATCGGCGCTGCGGAGCGGTAATGCGGCGTCGCGGCGAGCGGTATGTGGCCTTCACCGCAGAGCAGGCCGGAGGTCGGATCAAGCCCGACCCAGCCGGCGCCCGGAATATAGACCTCCGTCCAGGCATGCAGGTCGGTGAAGTCGCTCTCGGCGCCCGCGGCGCCTTCGATCGGCCTGACGTCAGGCTTCAACTGGATCAGGTAGCCGGAGACGAAGCGTGCCGGCAGCCCGATCAGCCGCAAGACCTGCACCAGGAGCCACGCCGTGTCGCGGCAGGAGCCGGCGGCGGAGGACAGCGTCTCCTCGGGCGTCTGCACGCCCGGCTCCATGCGGACGAGATAGCGGATCATCTGCTGGACGCGCTGATTGAGCTCGACCAGAAAATCGACCGTATTGCGCGGCTCCCGCGAGATCGAGCGCACGAATTTTTGCAGCAGCGGTCCAGCCGGCTCAGGTCCGACATAGGCCAACAGATCTTCGTCGAGGTCGGGGGCGAATTTGAACGGCCATTTGTCTGCGTATGGCTCGACGAAGAAATCGAAGGGGTTGATGACCTCCATATCGGCGCGGAGATCGACGGTGATGGAGAATTCGGTGGTCTTCTCGGGGAAGACGTAGCGCGCCAGCCAGTTGCCGTGCGGGTCCTGCTGCCAATTCACGAAATGCTGCGCGGGCGAGACCGTCAGCGAGTAGATCGGTATTCGGGTGCGGCAGTGCGGCGCCGGGCGCAAGCGCACGATTTGCGGACCGAGATTGATCGGCCGGTCGTAGGTGTAGCGGGTCGCGTGGTGGAGCCCGACGAGGATCGACATGTTGTTACGCGCTACACCCGGATTTTTCCCGTAAGTACCCTATTTCCATGCAATTTCCGGGCCGTCCTCAATCAGCTTTGCCGCAGCGGCGTCTGCTGCCCTGGGGGACTATGCCCCCTCGCAGCCGTCTCGGCACGCCGTAATTTGGATCGGCCGCGCAAGCGGGCGAACACTTAACCCGGCTGTTGTAGACACGCCCCGACAGGACACGCCGCCACCGAAGTAAGCGTTTGAAAGGCGTGGAACTTTTCGGCTCGTACGGCGTTCGCAGGGTCGAGGGGAAGGATGCGATGAGTGGTCAGGGCCCCAAGAGTGCCTCGACGCCGTCCGGCTTCGACGCCTTCACAGCGATAGACCAAAGCGCGTTGGACGCGATTCCGACGGGATTTTGCGTCTGCCGCACCGACAGCAGCCTCGTCCGCTACAACCAGCGGGCCGTCGAGCTATGGGGCAAGGCGCCCCGGCTCGGCGATCCGGGTGAGCAATCCACGGGCACTTTCCGGCGCTACCGGCCCGACGGCGAGGCAATTCACTTCGACGCCACGCCGGTCGCGCGCGCCATGCGCAGCGGCGAGCGCGTTGTCGGCGCCGAGCTCGTTATCGAGCGGCCGGACGGCACGCGCGTTCCGGTGTTGATGAATGTCGAGCCGCTCAAGGATGCCGCCGGCCGGGTCGAAGGTGCGGTCTGCAGCTTTCAGGAATTGACCGAACGCAAGCGGGCCGAAGAAGCGCTGCGCGCCAGCGAGGCGGAGCTGCAATCCGTCATCAATCGCACGCCGTTCATGCTGGTGCGATGCAGCCGCGATCTGCGTTATCGTTTCATCAGCGAAGCGTATGCGCATTTGATCGGCCGCTCGCGCGACGAGGTTTTCGGAAAAACCATCGCGGAAATGCTCGGCGAAAAGGGCTTTCAAACGCTTCGTCCTTATATCGACGAAGTCCTGCAGGGCCGCGCCGTGGATTTCGAATGTCAGATCGACTTCCCGGAGATCGGCCCGCGCCTCTTCTATATCGCCTATCGGCCGGAAATGGATCCGAAGGGAAACGTCGAAGGCTGGATTGCCTCGCTTCTCGACATCACCGAACAGAAGGGGCTGGAATTGGAGTTGCGTTCGCTGAGCGAGAAGCTCGAGGCCGAGGTCGAGCGCCGGACGCTGGAGCGGGATCGCATCTGGAACGTCTCCGAGGATCTGCTCGCGGTTTCCAATTTCGAAGGTTACTTCCTCAGCATGAATCCGGCCTGGAGCAATTTGCTGGGCTGGAGCGAGGATGAGATCAAGTCGATGCATGTGAGCGAGTTGCGGCACCCGGACGATGCGCCCGCCGCGGTCGCTGGACGCGCGCAGCTTGCTCAGGGCGTTCCGACCGTGCGCATGGAAAATCGCTTCCGTCACAAGGATGGTTCATGGCGCTGGCTGCAATGGACCATGACCGCGAACAGCGGTTTGCTCTATGTCGCCGGCAGGCATGTCACCGCCGAGAAGGAAGCCGCCGCCGCGCTTGAGCGTGCGCAGCGGGAGACCGCGCATCTGCATAAAATGGATGCCATCGGACAGCTCACGGGCGGCATCGCCCACGACTTCAACAACCTTTTGATGATCGTCAGCGGTCACGCGCAGAGTCTCAAGAACCGCTTGCGGGACGCCAAGGATACGCGTGCCCTGCAGGCCATCGAAATGGCCGCGACGCGCGGCGAGAACCTGACCCGGCAATTGCTGTCGTTCTCGCGCACGCTGCCGCTCAGTCCGACCGTGATCGATCCCGCGGAGGCGGTTCAAAGCATTCGCGACGTGCTGGCCGGCTCGATGCACGTCAATATCGAATTCCTGACCGATATTCCGGATGCCATCTGGCCCGTTCGCGTCGATAAATCTGAGCTTGAGCTTGCTTTGGTGAATCTCGCCGTCAATGCGCGGGATGCGATGCCGGATGGCGGCCGCATTTCGATCTCCGCCGAGAACGTTCGTCTCCGTCCGGGAGATTTGCCGGAAGGTATCAGCGGCGATTTTGTTGCACTTCATGTCGCCGATACGGGCAGCGGCATTCCGCCCGATCTTGTCTCCCGCGTCGTCGAGCCGTTTTTCACGACCAAGGGGCCTGACAAGGGCACCGGCCTCGGCCTGTCGCAGGTTTACGGCTTCGCGCGCCGGTCGGACGGCACGGTGTCGATCGACAGCGCATTGGGACGCGGCACCAAGGTCTCCGTCTATCTGCCGCGCAGCCACGCCGCCATTACCGCACCGTTGCCGCAGGACGATGCAAATTATTTGGCGATGGACCGGAAAACCATCCTTGTCGTCGAAGACAATCCCGATGTGCGCAGCGTTGCCGTGTCGCTGCTGGAACAACTCGGCTATCGGACGATTGAAGCGGAGACCGCCGCCGCGGCGCTGGAAATGCTTTCATCGGGCCGCGATATTGGACTCGTCTTCAGCGATGTTGTGCTGCCCGGCCAGACCGACGGCTTGGCGCTGGCGCGAACGGTGACCGAGCGCTATCCGCGCATTCCGGTGGTGCTGACCACAGGCTACACGAAAGTCTTCGATGCCAATCCGGAATTCCCGGTGCTGCGCAAGCCCTATCAGATCGCGGCGCTAGGACGCGTCGTCCACGACGCGCTCAATCCGGTGCAACCGACACGGCCGATGCTGGCGAGTTAGGGACGAAGGTTGTCGCGCCGCCAGAAAACTTGGTGGGCGCACCAGGGCTCGAACCTGGGACCCGCTGATTAAGAGTCAGCTGCTCTACCAACTGAGCTATGCGCCCTAACCGAACAATTCCAAGAGGTTAGGAACTTCCACCAGGTACTGAAACGGCGCCGCGGCGCCAAGATAAAGATGCCGCCTCCATAGAGAGGCGGCACGCTTCGGGAGGTATAGCGAGGGGGTCGCAAGTGAGCAAGCGCGCATCCGCTTGCCTTCCCCTTGGCGTAAACGGAATCGGCCCGGTTCCCTCTAGGCCCTACCGTTCCGAGCGCGTGTTGCGGTGGGATCACATAACTTCAGGCTCCCGCTTGGTAGTGTGAATCGTCCTGTCCTTACGGATGACGAAGCGATCTCGATCGGGAGAATCAGATGATGAAGCTGCTTGCGGCGTCGACCGCGCTCTTTGCGTTCGCGGCAATCAATGCGGCCGGAGCGGCGGACATGGCCGTGAAGGCGCCGCCGGCGCCGGTGGTCGCTCCCTACAATTGGACCGGAGCCTATATCGGTCTCAATGCCGGCTACGGCTGGGGAAGCGATCCAGTGCAATTCACCAGTACGGGATTTCTTCCGCCGCAGTCGATCTCTGCAAACATGAATGGCGTGTTCGGCGGCGGCCAGATTGGCTACAACTGGCAAAACAGTTCGCGATTCATTTTCGGCCTTGAGGCCGACATTCAGGCCATCGGGCAGCATGCATCGCAAACGCTGCCGACGATCACGCTCGGCCTTATTCCGTTTGCTCCGGGATCCATAACGTCGGCGAATCTCGCAGAGAAGTTGCCGTGGTTCGGCACCGCGCGTCTGCGGCTCGGCTATGAACCCGCCGACAGGTGGATGCTGTATGTGACCGGCGGGCTCGCTTATGGTGAAGTGGATACAACCGCGAATGCCTCGTTCACGACGAACGTGCCGGGCCCGGCCATCACCACTGTGGCAACGAGTGCCTCGGCGCGCAATACGCGGACTGGCTGGACGATCGGCGCCGGCAGCGAATGGATGATCTCGGATTCGTGGAGCGGCAAGATCGAATACCTCTACATGGATCTCGGAAAGTTCACCGACACCTTTGCCGGCCCGGGCTTCACCATGACGCCGTCATCGCGCCTGACCGACAATCTCTTGCGCGTCGGCTTGAACTATCATTTCGGCAGATAATCGAAACGCATCGAGGCTGAAATAAAAACACCCAAGCCGGAGTGGCCGGCTTGGGCGTCTGTTTCCGTAGCTTCGCCGTTGCGGGCTCCTGCTTACCCAACATCCGTCGAGTGCAGCCGCCGTTCTTCGGGCTGACCGCGCAGCCGGCGGACCATCAGCTTGTTGAGGGCTGCGAGATAGGCCTTCGCGGAAGCCACCAGCGTATCGGGATCGGCGCCCTTGGCGGTGACGGACCGGCCGCTCTCCGACAAACGCACGGAAACTTCCGCCTGCGCGTCGGTGCCTTCGGTCACCGCGTGCACCTGATAGAGTTCGAGCGTCGCTTCGTGCGGTACCATGGCCTTGATGCAGTTGAACACCGCATCGACCGGGCCGTTGCCCTCGCATTCTTCGAGGG
Source organism: uncultured Alphaproteobacteria bacterium (assembly GCA_963723335.1). Classification (GTDB taxonomy): domain Bacteria; phylum Pseudomonadota; class Alphaproteobacteria; order Rhizobiales; family Xanthobacteraceae; genus BOG-931. The sequence continues at coordinate 80,610 of CAVRQJ010000005.1, forward strand.
CGAACTTGCCGTTGATGTCGAGCTTCATCGTCGCGCGCTGCGGGCCGCGCGTGCCGGCGATCACCGACAGCGAGACGAGCTTGATGTGATCCTGCGCGGTGGCGATTTCTTCATCGACCAGCGCCTCGATATCCTCGTCGTAAACATGCTTCTTGCGGTCGGCGAGCGTCTTGAAGCGGACGAAGGCGTCTTCGAGCTGATTGGCGGCGAGGTGATAACCCAGCTCTTCGAGCTTGTGCACGAAGGCGTGCCGCCCGGAATGCTTGCCCATGACCAGCGACGTCTGCTTCACGCCGACCGTCGCGGGCTCCATGATCTCGTAGGTCTGGGTGTGCTTGAGCATGCCGTCCTGATGGATGCCGCTTTCATGCGCGAAAGCGTTCCGCCCGACGATCGCCTTGTTGTATTGCACCGGGAACGAGGTTGCTGCCGAGACGAGTTTCGACGCGCGCGTCAGCATGGTCGAATCGACGCCGGTCCAGAACGGCAGCACGTCATTCCTCACTTTAATCGCCATCACGACTTCTTCGAGCGACGCGTTGCCGGCGCGCTCGCCGATGCCGTTGATCGTGCATTCGATTTGCCGCGCGCCGGCGCGCACGCCGGCGAGCGAATTCGCCACCGCCATGCCGAGGTCGTCATGGCAATGCACGGAAAAACGCGCCAGGTCGGAATTCGGCACGCGTTCCCGCACGCGCTGGAACAGCGAGAGATATTCCTCCGGCACCGTATAACCGACGGTATCGGGAATATTGATGGTGGTGGCGCCGGCCTTGATCGCGGCCTCGACGCAACGGCAGAGGAAGTCGAACTCGGTGCGCGTGCCGTCCTCGCTCGACCACTCGACGTCGTCGGTGTAATTGCGCGCGCGCGTCACCTGCGCGATCACCATTTCAAAGACTTCGTGCGGCTCCTTCTGGAGCTTGTATTTCATGTGTACCGGCGAGGTGGACAGGAATGTGTGGATGCGCTTGCGCTCGGCCGGCTTGATGGCCTCGGCGCAGCGATCGATATCCTTGAACGCGGCGCGCGACAGGCCGCAGATCACCGCCTTTTTGGCGCGCTTGGCGATCTCGTGAACTGCGGCAAAGTCGCCGTCCGACGCGATCGGGAAGCCGGCTTCGATGATGTCGACGCCCATCTCATCGAGCAGTTCGGCAACTTCGAGCTTTTCCTCATGCGTCATCGTTGCGCCGGGAGATTGCTCGCCGTCGCGCAAGGTTGTGTCGAATATGACGACATGATCCTTTTCGGATTTAGGCTGTGTCGATTTGGTCCCAGCTTGGGCTGGCGTAGTCATGGCTGTGATCCTTTTCGTTCGCGCCGGCCGCTCGGGCGGTGTGGGCGCATAACTGTGCGATCTCTTGGGTTCCGTTATTCCGGTCGACCCCTGAGTGCCCAGGCGCAAGCGCCCAGCCGGCCCTCAGGGGGCGCTAAGGAGCAGGAGCCCGCCAAGAATGAGGGCAGCGCCGGAAGAGGCCTGGACGGCCCCCCGGGTCATCGCGCGGAAATCGCGGCGAACTGACATTGCTTGCCCTCGTTGCGGTCCAAAGCTCGCGGATTAAAGTGAATTCCGCGTTAACTCCGCACCGGATCGGCCTTCTTGTAGCTGAAGGAGGCGCGGCGGCGCAAGCGGTCCGCTCGGTGCCGCCCTTCGGCCCGCAATTTGCGCTCGGCCTTCTTCAGTTCCTTGAGCGCCTTGCCCGTGACCTTCGGGTATTCGAGCTTGAGCCGGTCGAGCGCCTCGACAATCGCCGCCGAAACGGTGAGCCACGCAATGTGCTTGTGATCGGAGGGAATGACGAACCACGGCGCATAATCCGTCGATGTTTCGCGGATCATGTCCTGATATGCGGCCATGTAGTCGTCCCAGTGCTCGCGTTCGGCGGCGTCGCTGGCGGAGAACTTCCAGCGTTTTTCCGGGTCGTCCAGCCGGGCCAGGAAACGCTTGTATTGTTCTTCCTTTGAGATGCGCAGATGAAATTTCAGGATGACCATGCCGTTGCGGGCGAGGTGATGCTCGAATGCGCGGATGTCCTTGAAGCGATGCTTCCAGATATCCTTGCCGGTCGAGCCGGGCGGCAGCTTTTGCGCCTTGAGCATGTCGGGATGCACCCGCACCACCAACACTTCTTCATAATGAGAACGATTGAAGATGCCGATTTGTCCGCGCGCGGGCAGCGCCTTGCCGACCCGCCACAGAAAATCGTGCCCTAGCTCCTCGGGACTGGGCGCCTTGAATGAATGCACGCCGCAACCCTGCGGATTGACGCCGGACATGACGTGTTTGATGACGCCGTCCTTGCCCGCGGCATCCATGCCCTGGAATAAGAGCAACAGCGCCCATTGCCCGTGGGCATAGAGGCGCTGTTGCAGGTCTTCGATCCGGGCGATCCCCTCGGCGAGAATCGGCCTCACCTCCTCGATATTGGTCGAGAGGCCGAAGCTTTCGGCGGGATCGTGATCGGCAAGCTTGAAACGCTCCGGATTGCCGACCCGGCATTGCTTGACGATCTTTCTGCTTATTTTGGCGAGGTTCATCGCCCGGCCGCTACACTCACTCGTGCCAGGGATTGACGAACAGCCCGATCATGCCGGTGACACCTTTCACGTGGGCGGGCGGCGGACCGAACTTGGCAATTACTTCCTCACGCGTCAGGCCGGGGTCCATGTCCTTGGTGTCGAAGTCGGTCGCGATAAGCACGAAAGTGTAGTGATGGGCGGTCTGATTGGGCGGCGTGCACGGACCGGAATAATACGGAACGCCCTGTGTGCTCTTGCCGCCGACATATTTGTCGCCTGGCTTGCTGACTTCGTTCTCGGCAAAACCGGTAACGGATGCAGGAATGCCGTAGGCAACCCAGTGGCTCACGCCGCTCGGGGCGCGGCCTTCAGGATCCGACATCAGGAAGACGAAGCTCTTGGTGCCGTCAGGCACATTGCTCCACGAAAACTGCGGCGAGACGTTTTCGCCGACGCAATTCGGATTGCTTGTGGCGTTATTGGCAACCTTTTTCGGCATGATTTTGCCGTCCGCGAACGTCGTCGACGACAGCGTGAACAGGCCTGCTGCGTTGGCGGACGTGAGGGCGAAGCCGAAAGCCAATACTGCGGCTGCAGCCCCAAGACAATGATGCTTTACGGTAGTCATGACGTCTCCTCTGGTGTCTTATTTTGCTCTGAAGTCTTATTTTGCGCCGAGGCGGGAGTGTAGCCGCCGCGATTTTGTGAACAACCCCGGGACTGTAATAAAATTCCCCGGCGTTCGGTTCGGGGGGAATTCGCTTAAAGATTCTTGATCAGGCCGGCATCGATCAGCATGCGGTTGAAATGACGCGCCTCCGCGCCATCGGCGCAACCGTAGAAGAGACCATTACAACGATGCAGGATTTGCTTCTGTTCGGCGAACGAGGGATCGAGCGGCAAGCCTGCGGCTTCCTGCACCACAAGCGGCAGATACGGTCCCTCGAGCGTGTCGAGCGCGGATGAGACATCGACCGGCGTGAAATTGATCGCGTCGATGGCGTAATAGGTCGTGAAGTAGCGCGGATCGTAGGCCATGAGCCGTTGCGCGACGCCTTTGTCGTCGAGCGTCGGATCGATGAGGTTCGGGGAGAAATCGGGCTGGTGATCGCCGAACCGGACCAGCAAAAACAACTCATCGGGGAATTCCCGTTTCAGCCGGGCCCGGAAATCGGAATAGTCCTTCGCACTCATCGCCTGCCGGCGCAGATATTCGTCAACCGGCGGCACATTGCCGAGATCCTGCCACTGCGGCATCAGTTCCGGCCGATAGGGATGGTCCCACGGAAAATGATTGGCAGCGAGGTAGACGAACACAAACATCGGGCCGTGGCTGCGCTGTTCCGCGATCATGCGCGCGGCGGTGTTGTAAAAGAAACTGTCCGGCTCGAGGTCCTGCGCGCCGAGGTCGTGCTGATCATAGAAACGCTGCACGCCGGTCGTGGCCTGGAAGCTGCGCGCGCTCATGAACGCGCCAAGCGCGGGATAGAGCGAGAAGGTGTGATAGCCGCAGTGCCGCAGCGCCGCGGGCAAGCCGCGATTGACGCGGCCGGCCGCGATCCGCGTCACGAAATAGGAAAAGCGGCCGAATGAGCGCGCGGACAGGCCCTCAAGCACATTGTACTCGGTGAACCAGCTCGGGCCGCCGTTGCCTTCGACGACGAAGTTGCGTTCCTTGCCGTCGAACGATTTGAAATGCGCGCCGTAGCCGCTCGGCACCTTGATGCCCGGCGCCACGCGGATGTCGAAACTCAACTCGTCGTGAATAAGGATGATGTGCGGCGGTTTGACTTCGGGCTCGCAGACGCCTGTCGGCTTGAGCCGTTCGGCGGCATAGGCGTCCGATTGCATGAGCCCGTGCGTCATCAGTTCGGATACGGCATCGACGCCGGAGCGTGCGAAGGACGAAACAAGGTTGCCGCCATAGAACGCTTCGAACGGCTGCATCGGAAAATGTGTTTCGAGCGCGGTGAGGCCGCCGAGGCAAACGATCGCCAACACCGCCGCGGCGATGCGGCGCATGCGATACGGATCGAACCGCCACGCAAACAGGATGAGCGGCACAAGGGCGATCACGCACAGCGTCACAATCCAGCGCAGCACCGGGAAGATCGTGAACAGGAAGCTGACGGTGTCGGTATCGACGATCATCAGGTCGACGAAGTTCGCCGTCATCATCAGCACGTGGTATTTGAGCTGCGACAGCAGAACCAGCAGCGTCATCATGACGAGCGACAACACGCCGGCAAGAATCGGCCGGCGCGTCAGCGCGATCCAGAAAAAATTCAGGATGCCCCAGGCGAGCACGAAAGCCGCCATGGCGGTGGCGGTCCATTCGGTCGCCACCATGATGGCAAGTGCGATGAAATGCGGGAAAAGCAGCAACGCCGTCTGCCGGGCGCCATGCCGGGCTATGACGGTTGCAATACGTTTACGCAGGAACGATACGGCGGCACGCATGACAAGCGCGGACGTGCCCGGAAATGACCCACACTAACGCATTCCCCCAGCGCACGGCGCAACGTCATAAAACTGTATTTAACTTGTCATGACAAGAGACGGGCCGCCCCAAGCGGCCTATCTCGGCAATTTCGGTTAAGGCAAAAGGACGCGGGCCGCCCTGGATACCGCCTTCCTTCGCGCAAAGTGCGGCAGATCAGTTTTTCGACCGATCCACCAGCGCCCGCTCTTTGATCCACGGCATCATTTCGCGCAGCTTGGCGCCGACCTGCTCGATCGGGTGCTCGGCAAGCTTGGCGCGGGTCGCCTTGAACGAGGTCTGGTTGACCTTGTTCTCCAGCATCCAGTCCCGCGTGAAGCGGCCGGACTGGATGTCGGCCAGCACCTTCTTCATCTCGGCTTTGGTCTGGGGCGTCACCACGCGCGGGCCGGAGACGTATTCGCCGTATTCCGCGGTATTGGAGACCGAGTAATTCATGTTGGCGATGCCGCCTTCGTAGATCAGGTCGACGATCAGCTTCACCTCGTGCACGCACTCGAAATAGGCCATTTCGGGCGCGTAACCGGCTTCGACCAGCGTCTCGTAGCCGGCCTTCATCAGTTCGACGAGGCCGCCGCACAACACGGTCTGCTCGCCGAACAGGTCGGTCTCGCATTCCTCCTTGAACGTGGTCTCGATGATGCCGGCGCGGCCGCCGCCGATCGCCGACGCATATGACAGGCCGAGATCGTGGGCGTTACCGGACGCGTCTTTATGGATGGCGACGAGGCAAGGCACGCCGGCCCCGCGCTGATATTCGGAGCGCACGGTATGGCCTGGCCCTTTCGGCGCAATCATCAGGACATCGAGATCGGCGCGCGGCTCGATGAGGTTGAAATGCACGTTGAGCCCGTGCGCAAACATCAGCGCCGCGCCGTTCTTCATGTTGGCTGCGAGATGCTCGCGATAGATGTCGCCCTGCAATTCGTCGGGCGTCAGCATCATCATCACGTCGGCCCACTTGGCGGCCTCCGCCACTTCCATGACCTTGAATTTCTCGGCTTCCGCCTTTTTCACGCCGGCCGATGATTTGCGCAGCGCTACCGCAACGTCCTTGACGCCGGAATCGCGCAGATTGAGCGCATGGGCATGGCCCTGGCTGCCGTAGCCTATGATGGCGACCTTCTTGCCCTTGATCAGGTTCAGGTCGGCGTCGCGGTCATAATAAACACGCATGGTCTCTCACCCCTACTAAGGCCAGTCCCTGGCCGCTTTGTCGTCTCGGTGCTGCTTCTAGATTCCGTGGGCGGCTTGGACAAGCCCAACCGGCGGTTTTGCGTTGCCGTCGAATTTTTCGCGGGCGCGCGCGATCTTGGCCTGGTTCCGGGTCGCCCAGTCGCCGAGCGCCGAGACCGGCTCCAGCAGGTCGCGCCCCAGCGGCGTGAGCGCATAGTCGACACGCGGCGGAATCGTCGGAAATACCGTGCGCGTGACGAGGCCGTCGCGTTCGAGGCCTCGCAATGTGAGCGTCAGCATGCGCTGCGAAATGCTGCCGATCGACCGGCGCAATTCATTAAAGCGCATCGGCCCCGCACCCAGCCGCGTCACGACGAGCACGGACCATTTGTCGCCGACCCGCGCCAGCACATCGCTGATGGCGCGGCAATCCGCGGGCAAATGCATGTATCTAGGTTTCACGGATGTGCCCTCTTGTACGCTCTACGGGTGGTCATCTATCTAGCCTTAGTTACGAAATCAACCAAGGTATTCAACCATGCCCATCCCCCAGATCGCCGTGATTGTCGGCAGCAACCGCCGGGACTCGATCAACCGCAAGCTCGCCCAGGCGCTCGTCAAGCTCGGCGCCGGTAAATTCGACGCCAAATTCGTCCGCATCGATGACCTGCCGCTTTACAACCAGGACCATGAGGGCAGCCTTTCCTCTGAGGTGGTGCGCTTCAAAGACGAGGTCGCGAAGGCCGACGGCGTGCTGATTGTGACGCCGGAGCACAATCGCTCCATGCCGACGGCGCTGAAAAACGCCATCGATTGGGGCGCGCGGCCTTTCGGCACCAGCGTATGGCCCGGCAAACCCGGCTTTGTCACCGGCACCTCGCCCGGCGCCATCGGCACCGCTTTGGTGCAAGCGCATTTGCGTACGGTGCTGACCGGCCTGGGCATGACTCTTCTCGGCGGTGAATCTTACGTCCAGTTCAAGCCGAACCTGGTCGACGATCAGGGCAATATTTCCGACGAGACCACGCAGAAATTTCTGCAGGGCTTTGTCGACCGCTTCGCGACGCTGGTTGCGAAACTGTCGGCGTAGCGGCGCGCCTTACATTCCTTCCGGGCCGCGCGCGATGGCGACGACGCCGGTGCGCGAGACTTCGACCAGACCGACGGGCAACATCAGGTTGATGAAGCTTTCGATCTTGTCGGAGGCGCCGGTGATCTCGAACACGAAGCTCTCGGTGGTCGCGTCAATGACGCGGGCACGGAACGCGTCGGCCAGGCGGAGCGCCTCCATGCGCTGATCGCCGGTGCCGCGCACCTTGACCATCGCCAATTCGCGCTGAATCGCCGGATTGCCGGCGGTCAGGTCGATCACACGGTGCACCGGCACCAGGCGGTCAAGCTGATTTTTGATCTGTTCGAGCACCATGGGCGTGCCGCGCGTAACGACGGTGATGCGCGACAGATGCTTCTCGTGCTCGGTCTCTGAGACCGTGAGCGAGTCGATATTGTAACCGCGGCCGGCGAACAGGCCGATGACGCGTGCGAGCACGCCGGGTTCGTTGTCGACCAGCACGCACAGCGTGCGGCTCTCGATGCGTTCCTTGACGCCCTCGGCGGGATAATGCGTCGTCGCGGTGTTCACGGCGTTTCTCCTAGACCAGCATCTTGCCTTGTTCGGTCACGGCGTCCTCGACCCGTGTCGCGGCGTCGCCGAGCAGCATTTCATTATGGGCGCGCCCCGACGGGATCATCGGGAAGCAGTTCTCCGCCGGATCGACGACACAGTCGAAGATCACCGGCTTTTGTATTTCGATCATTTCTCGGATCTTGTCATCGAGCTCGTCCGGATGCTCGCAGCGGATACCGTGCGCATGATAGGCGTCGGCGAGCTTGACGAAATCCGGCAGCGCTTCGCTGTAGGAGTGCGAGTAGCGCCCGCCGTGCAGCAGTTCCTGCCACTGCCGCACCATGCCCATGTAGCGGTTGTTGATGACGAATATCTTGATCGGCAGGTCGTATTGCACCGCCGTCGACATTTCCTGCATCGTCATCTGCACCGATGCTTCGCCGGCGATATCGATGACCAGCGAATTCGGATGCGCAAGCTGCACGCCGACCGACGCCGGCAGGCCATAGCCCATGGTGCCGAGCCCGCCGGAGGTCATCCAGCGCGTCGGCTCCTGGAAGTGATAGAACTGCGCCGCCCACATCTGATGCTGGCCGACTTCGGTCGTGATGTAGGTGTCGCGGTCCTTGGTCAGTTCATAGAGACGCTGGATGGCGTATTGCGGCTTGATGATCTCGGTCGAGCCGCGATAGGCGAGTGAATTCTTCGCCCGCCACTTGCCGATTTGCGTCCACCATGCATCGAGCGCCTTCTTGTCCGGCTTGGCCCCGCTCGCGCGCCAGGCGCGCAGCATGTCGGCAAGCACATTCGCGCAATCGCCGATGATCGGCAGGTCGACCTTGACGTTCTTGTTGATCGAGGACGGATCGATGTCGATATGGATCTTCTTCGAGCCGGGCGAGAACGCGTCAAGGCGGCCGGTGATGCGGTCGTCGAAGCGCGCGCCGACGCAGATCATCAGGTCGCAGTCGTGCATTGCCCAGTTTGCTTCCCAGGTGCCGTGCATGCCGAGCATGCCGAGCCATTGCGGATCGGCGGCGGGAAAGGCGCCGAGCCCCATCAGCGTCGAGGTGATGGGATAACCGGTGAGCTTGACCAGTTCGCGCAACAGATCGCTCGCCGCGCGTCCGGAATTGATCACGCCGCCGCCGGTATAGAACAGCGGGCGCTTTGCGGCCGCCATCATTTCGACCGCCTGCTTGATCTTGTCCGGGTCGCCCTTGAGCTTCGGCCGATAGCCCTTGTGCTGGAATTCCTTCGGCCTGGAATAAGTGCCGGTGGCGAATTGCACGTCCTTGGGGATGTCGACCACGACCGGTCCCGGCCGGCCGCTCGCGGCAATATGGAATGCCTCGTGCAACGCGCGCGGCAGGTCGGCAACGGATTTGACCAGGTAATTATATTTTGTGCAGGGCCGGGTAATGCCGACGGTATCGCATTCCTGGAACGCGTCATTGCCGATGAGATGCGTCGGCACCTGGCCGGTGATGACGACGAGCGGAACGGAATCGCACAGCGCATCGGTCAGGCCGGTGACGGCGTTCGTTGCGCCGGGCCCCGACGTGACCAGGACGCAGCCGACTTTGCCGGTCGAGCGCGCATAACCTTCGGCCGCATGCACGGCGCCCTGTTCGTGGCGCACCAGAATATGCTGCACCCGCTGTTGCTGAAACAGCGCGTCATAGATCGGCAGCACCGCGCCGCCGGGATAGCCGAAGATGTGGTCGACGCCTTGATCGGCTAGCGCCGCTATCACCATTTCCGCGCCGGTCATCTCAGTCATCGCTCGCTCCGCTCTTTCGATTCCGTTCCGCTGATTTATCGCTTCCGAAGTCCGGGTAATAAAAAAGGGCCTCGAAGGGCCCTGGGTCGCGCATCGCCAAGTTTCGCGGGTGGACTCATCCACCCCCGGCGATGCGCTTCGATACTACGATCAGCGAAACAGAAGTACGCACGTGTGCGCCCCTTTTCTTGATGCCGCTATTTATAAGCATTGTGTCCGTTTGGGTCAAGCAAAATGCGGCGGGAATCGGGCTTTCCGGCCTCGCCAGAACTTCAAACTGCCGTTTGAAATCGGAATGGCGCGGAAAACCACAATCGTTAACCACCGTTAAGTGTCACACCTTGGCCGCGATTTCGCGCGGTCGCGGCCTTTAATTTTCCCAAGCCTGTTGCTCAATTGCATCGCTGGGGGCGTGGACGTTCTGAAAATCTTCAAACGCGCTTTGCCGGTTTTCTCCGCTGGAGGGGACATGGTTGCAGTTCATCGTGTTGCCGGATGTCTCGGTCGCGTTGCCGCAGCTTTCGTCGCCACGCTCGCTGTTGTCATTATGCTGGCCGCGCCGGCCGCGGCCACGCCGCCGGCGGGCGCTGCCTTCAATTCGACCGACGCGATCCTGAAATGGATCAATGCCTATCGTCACCGGCCCGATCCGGAAAGTCTTCCGGCCGTGGTGCGTGCGCTAAGCGGCATGCAGGCGTTCAAGGACGCTGAAACGTCGGGCCCCTATATCGGCTTCATCGCCGGCGTGCTCGGCGACAATCCCGATCGCGCCGAAATTCTGATTTCCAAAATGCTGCCGATCGATCCGGCCGACCATTGGGTGCTGGTGCGCGCCGTCGCCTATTCGGGTCTGCCCGAGTGGAAAATGCAGCTTGCGACCTTCGTCGACCGCATGCCGACGCGCCGCGCCATGATCGACAAATATCTCGACGGCAAATTGCCGACGCTGGAGCAGATCGACTATCGGTCCGAAAAGCCCGGCATGCTGGACAAGATCAAAACGACGCTCCATCTCCAGCAGGAGCGCAAGAAGGCGCTGACGCTCGATCCGACACCGGAGGTGATCGACGTGCTGTGGGGTTATTATCTCGCGACCGGCGAGCTATCCGCCGATCGAGCGCGTGATCAAGCTCCTGCCGCTGTCCAACGACAAGGACAACGTCGACAATCTCACGACCGGCAGTGCCGCCAAGTTCACGCTGGCCAGCAACGCCGTGCGCGACAACGATTTGCTGTCGATGCTGAAATGGTCGGTGAAGAGCCAGCCCCAGGATGTCGCCGTGGTGCTCAACGACGTCATCAACACGGCGGACACGGTCGACACCGTGCACATGCGGCAGGAATCGCTGGCCGCGATCGCGGAGCTCAAGCAGAAGGGCCCGAACTCGAAGCGCGAGCTCTCGGGCTGGGGCCAGGTCGGGCAGGGCGCTCTATCGATGGGCTGCGTCGTGGCCGCGGCGACCGGGCAGATCGAATTGGGAATACCCTGCGTGATCGGCGGCGCCGCTTATACCGCCGGCCTGCAATATATGACGCACTGATCCGTTGTTATTCCGTCAGCGCCCGTAGCTGCGTTTCGATCGCGGCGCGCGCGTCGTGTGGCGCCGTCCATTCGAATTCCGGTAGCTGATTGCGAAACCAGGTTGCCTGCCGCTTGGTGTATTGCCGGGTTTCGAGCTTGGCGTGTTCCGTAGCTTGCTCGAGCGTGATTTCGCCGTTGAGGTGCCGGATCAGCCATGGCACACCGTGCGCCTTCATGGCTGGCAGGCTGGGATCGAGATGGCGCGCCGCGAGATGGCGCACTTCCTCCAGCGCGCCTTGCGCCATCATGGTGTCGAACCGCGCGCCAACGCGGCTTGCGAGATCGTCGCGATCGGGCATCAGAAATACCTTGGCCACCCGCGCAAGCTCGACGTTCGCGGGTCTATTGTCGGCATACCAATCCGCGAGCGGTCGGCCTGTGGCGAGAACGACCTCCAGCGCGCGGGTGACGCGGGCGCGGTCCCCCGGCATCAGCCGCGCCGCGGCTGCCGGATCGCGGGCCGCAAGCTCGGCATGCAGCGCGGCGACACCCTCGCTCGTGAGCCGCGCACGGACCGCTTTGCGAATGTCGGCAGGGATTGGCGGCACCGCGGCAAGTCCGCGCGTGAGCGCATTGAAGTAAAGACCAGTGCCGCCGACAATGATCGCCGGGCCTGCATCTTTTCCGGCGGCCGGTGCCAGTGCTTCGGCAACGTCGGAGCACCAGCGCCCGACCGAATAATTCTCGGCGGCATCGATGTGACCGTAGAGCCGGTGCGGCGCGCGCCGCTCGTCCTCCGGGGTGGGCCGGGCCGTGATAATCCGTAAATCGCGATAGACCTGCATGGAATCGGCGTTGATAACCGTGCCGCCATGCGCTTCGGCAAGCTCAAGCGCCAAAGCGGACTTGCCGCTTGCCGTCGGGCCTGCAATGAGGATCGTCTTCGGCATGTCTTTGTTTCGTATTCCCGCCCGTCGGATCGCACGGCATGTTTTACGTGGCAACGCTCATCTCGCATCCGGACCGGCCGGCGGTGACCGAGACCCTGGCAAACAAGGCCGCGCGCTATCTGCCTCACGGCCGGCCCCTCGGCTGGCTGGCCCCGGGCGTGGCGATCGACATCCCGTTTCTTATGGACGATGCCGAGGAGGGCGATCATAGCGCGGATGACGACAAGGCCCTTGTGAAAGATATCACTGCGGACCTGAGGGACATTATCGGTTCCGATCCCGTCGATGCCGTCGTCCAGCCGCATGACGGCCGCCGCAAGAAACTTCTGATCGCCGATATGGATTCCACCATGATCGGCCAGGAATGTATCGATGAGCTCGCCGACTATGCCGGCTTCAAGAGCCGCGTTGCCGCCATCACCGAACGCGCGATGCGCGGCGAGATCGCGTTCGAGCCGGCGCTGCGCGAGCGCGTTGCTCTGCTCAAAGGGCTTCCCGCGACGGTGATCGATACGGTCATCGCCGAACGAATCCGCCTTACGCCCGGCGGACCCGCTTTGATCGCAACGATGCGCGCGCACGGCGCACATACCTGCCTGGTGTCCGGCGGGTTCACGGCATTCACGTCGCGGATCGCGGCGATGATGGGGTTTGACGAACAGCACGCCAATACGCTCATGGTCGATGGCGCCGGGCAATTGACGGGCGAGGTCGCCGAGCCGGTGCTCGGCCGTGAGGCGAAGGTACGCACGCTCGCCGCATTGCGCGAGCGCTTCGGTCTCGCCCGCGAGGAAACACTGGCCGTCGGCGATGGCGCAAACGACATGCCGATGATTGAAGCCGCCGGACTTGGCGTCGCCTTCCACGGCAAGCCGGCGGTGAGGCAAGCCGCCGACGCCTGCATCGCGCACGGCGATCTCACCGCGCTCCTCTATGCGCAGGGTTACCGGCGCGAGGAATTTGTTGATCGCTACTGAAGATGCTGATCGCTACTGAAGATTCAGGGCGACGAAGCGCGTCTCGCCGTCGGCGTTCGAAACCAGAAGCACGGCAATTTTCTTGCCTTGCGACTTGAGCAGATCGAGCCGCTTCTGCATGTCGGTTGGATTGCCGACGCCCTCGTATTGCACTTCGACGATGATGTCGCCCGGAGCCAGGCGTTTGTCCGGATCGGCCATCGCCACGCTCGGATCGACACCGGTGACCAGTACGCCCTTGATATTGTCCCTGATCTTGAACTTCTTGCGCAGGTCGTCGGACAGGCCGGAAAGCTCCAGCCCGAGCGTCTTCTGCACGACGGATTTATCCGCCGGCGCGGTGTCTTTCTTGGCATCCGCCAGCGCGACCTTCTCGCTGTCCTGGAGGCGGCCGACCGTGACCTTGTGCGTCTCTTCCTTGCCTTTGCGGATGACGACGACATCGACCTGCTTGCCGACCGGCGTATCGGCGACGGTGCGCGGCAGATCGTGCATTTCCTTGATGTCGTGGCCGTCGAAGGTAACGACCACGTCGCCGGGCTCTATGCCCGCGGGCTTCGCCGGGCCTTTGTCGTCGACACCGGCAACGAGTGCGCCGCGCGGCGGCTTGATGTTGAGACTCTCGGCGATGTCGTCGGTGACCTGCTGGATGCGCACACCGAGCCAGCCGCGCCGCGTCTCGCCAAATTGGCGAAGCTGATCGATGACCGCCATGGCGCTGTCGGACGGTACCGCAAAGCCGATACCGATCGAGCCGCCCGACGGCGAAATGATCGCGGTGTTGACGCCAACCACGTCGCCATTGAGGTTGAACAGCGGGCCGCCGGAATTGCCGCGATTAATGGCGGCGTCGGTTTGTATGTAATTGTCGTAGGGCCCCGAATTGATATCGCGGTTGCGCGCCGAGACGATGCCCGCGGTCACAGTGCCGCCCAGGCTGAACGGATTGCCGATGGCGATGACCCATTCGCCCAGCCGCAACTTGTCGGAATCGCCGAACTTCACCGCCTTGAGCGGCTTGCCGTAATGCACGCGAAGCAGAGCGAGATCGCTCTTTGTATCCTTGCCGACGAGGTCCGCCTTTAGCTTGGTGCCGTCATTGAGAATGACGTTGATCTCGTCGGCGTCGGCGATGACGTGATTGTTGGTCACCACGAGGCCGGACGGATCAATGATGAATCCGGATCCCAGCGAGTTGACGCGTCGCGGCGCCTGATCCGCATTATCGCCCCCACCGCCCCCGCCACCCTGGCCGCGGCGATTCTTGAAAAACTGATCGAAGAACTCTTCCATCGGCGAGCCAGGCGGCAGATCGGGCATGTCGGCGAGGTGCGGATCGATCTTCTGCGAGGTCGAGATATTGACGACGGCATCGATGACCTGCTCGGCGACATCGGCGATGCCGTCGGGCCCGCGGGCCAAAACGGGCCGTGAAGGAAGGAGCGTGACCGCCACCGTCAAGGCGGCAATCGCCGCGCCATGCCGAACGAGTGTGGCAAGGTGGCGCGCAGAAAAATCACGAGAGTTGGACGTCATGGACGTCAGCGCTCCTGGCGTTCGAGTCATCGGAAAATACTCATCGCAAAAGTGCCCTCGTCCCGGTTGTGACGCAAGGCCAAGTCCGGCAGTTCGTCCCCCGGCAGGCTTGGCAATTAGCGGCTGGATTAGGGCGGAAAAGCGGCCCGTCCGGCGGTGTTTGCGTTCGCGGATCCCGGCTCAGCGGCGCACCAGCCAGACGAGGAACACGCCGGCCAAAGCGGAAACGATGCCGGCGATACGCAACGGTCCATCCGGCATATCGAGGACGGCCGCCATGGCGCGTTTGATGCCGCCGGGAAATGCCGCAAGGAAAATCCCTTCGATAACAAAGAGCAGGCCGAAGGCGGCGAGGAAGTCCGACATCGGCCCGCTGTGCTCTGTTCGATGTCTTATTTCGGCGCGCTGTTCGGACGCGGCGGAGTGGAGGCCGCCGGCGCGGCCGGGGCCGCCGTGCCATCGAGCATTGTCTTGCCTTCAGGATCGCCGAAATAACGGAAGAAATCCGTATTCGGCCGCAGCACCATGATGTGTATCGCCGCGCTGCATGCTTTTTTCGTACGCCTGCATAGTGCGATAGAAATTGAAGAAATCCGGATCCTGGCCATAGGCGTCGGCGAAGATGCGGTTGCGTTCGGCGTCGCCCTGGCCGCGTGTCTGCTCGGCCTGGGAGCTGGCTTCCGCCAGCAGCACGGTCACGTCGCGATCGGCCCTGGCGCGGATCTCCTGGCTCTTCTGGCTGCCCTGGGCGCGAAACTCGGCGGCTTCGCGCTGACGCTCGGTTTGCATGCGCTGATAGACGGCCTGGCTGTTCTGTTCCGGCAGGTCGACGCGGCGGATGCGCACGTCAACGATGTGAATGCCGAACGGCTGAGCGTCGCGATCGAGCTGATCACGCATCTGCGCCATGAGCTCCTCGCGTCTGTTGCGCACCGCGTCAGCAAGCGTCGCGGCGCCGAGCACGCGGCGGAGCGCCGAATTCAACAGAATGGCGAGCTGTGTACTGGCGCCATCCGGACCGACCGTTTGATAGAATTTCAGCGGATCGGTGATGCGGTAACGCGCGAAGGCGTCAACGACGAGCCGCTCGCCCGCCTGAGCCACACTGGGCCCGTTCGTCTTGTCCTGGCTCGACGCGATCACCTCTTGCGCCGGCGATTCGATATTGAGAATGCGCTTGTCGATGTAGATCACGCTGTCGATAAAAGGAATCTTCGCGTTAAGTCCCGGCTCGGTGATGACGCGCACGGGCTGACCGAGCCGTACCACCAGCGCCTGTCTGGTCTGATACACGGTGAAGAAGGTGCTGTAGCCGACCACGACCAGAATAAGCAGCAAGATCGCAGTCGCGCCGCCAAGGAGGTTCGGCTTCATTGATTGCCTCCGGACGGCTGCTGCGCGGGCCGCTCTTGCGGCAGATTATTGAGCGGCAAATACGGCACGACGCCGGGCCCACCCTGCGGGCCGGTATCGATGATCGTCTTGTCGGTACCGCCGAGGACACGCTCCATGGTCTCGAGATACATGCGCCGTCGCGTCAGATCGGGCGCCTTCTTGTACTGGTCATAGATCTGCGAAAAGCGCGAAGCCTGGCCCTTGGCGTCGGCAACGGTCTGCTCGCGATAGGCTTCGGCGTCCTGGGTGATCTTGGCGGCACGGCCGCGCGCTTCCGGAACCACGCGATTGGCGTAAGTCTGGGCTTCGTTTTGCGCGCGTTCGAGATCAGAGCGCGCCGCCTGCACGTCGCGGAAGGCGTCGAGGACCTGAGTGGGTGGATCGACCTTCTGAAGCTGGACTTGCTGGATGACGACGCCGGCGCCGTAATCGTCGAGTGTCTTCTGCATTCCTTCCTGGACCGCGGTCTCGATGGTCTGCCGCGCGCCGGTGAGGATCGCCTGGATGTTCGAGCGGCCGATGACCTGGCGCATAGCGCTCTCGGCAACGGCTTTTACGGTGCCTTCCGGACTTTGGACGTTGAACAGATAATCGCCCACCCGGGATGGCTTGACCTTCCACAAAACCGAGAAGTCGACGTCGACGATGTTCTCGTCGCCGGTGAGCATCAGGCTCTCTTCCGGAACGTCGCGCATGGTCGTGCCGCGGCGCAGATCGAAGCCAATGTCGATCTTGTTGACGCGCAGCGCCTGCGGCGTCAGCGCGGTCTCGATCGGATACGGCAAATGATAATTAAGGCCGGGCTGCACTTCCCGGACGAATTGGCCGAACCGCAGAACGACGCCGAGTTCATCCGGCTCGACGCGGAAGAAACCGGAAAAGCCCCACAGCACGATTGCAACCAGTGCGATCAGCGCAATGCCGCGGCCGCCAAGATTGCCCGGCACCAGGCCGCGCAACTTCTCCTGGCCCCGGCGCAGGAATTCCTCGAGATCGGGTGGTTTCGGGCCCTGCGATTGCGGTCCCGAACCCCACGGCCCACGCGATCCGGAACCCCACGGGCCGCCGGATTGGTTGTTCCACGGCATCAAATCTCTCCTAAGCTGCCGGGGTTATAGGGGAGCGCATCGCCCCTTACAACGCGCAGTTATGCCGTAGTCGGCGAGGCCTGAGCGGCCCCGGCCACGCGTTCATAAGTGACAAAAGCAAAGGGTGCTTCGTCCTCGGCTGCCGGCTCTTGCTCGTTGCGCGCGCTTTCACGCCAGACCTGTCCATCGAGTGCGGGAAAACGTGCATCGCCTTCGACCTGCTTGTGGACTTCGGTGATGGCAAGCCGCGTAGCGACCGGCAGCGCTTGCGCATAAATTTCGGCGCCGCCGGCGATGACGATTACGCCTGTGTTGCGGCGCAGGGCATCGCCTCGCGCCGCGGCGAGAGCGGCATCGAGATCAGGCGCCACCACGACACCGGGCGCCGCGAAGCCGGTGTTGCGGCTGACGACGATCGTGGTGCGGCCGGTGAGCGGCTTGCCGATCGACAGATATGTCTTGCGCCCCATGACCACCGGCTTGCCCATGGTGAAGGCACGAAAGTGCTGCATATCCGACTTGAGCCGCCACGGCAGGGCATTGCCGCGGCCGATAATGCCGTTCTCGGCGACGGCGGCGAGCATGACGATGTCCATGCCTAGACCGCCACCGCAGCCTTGATGTGCGGATGCGGATCGTAGTTCTCGAGCGAAAAATCCTCGTAGCGTAATGCAAACAAGTCTTTGGCCTCGGGATTCATCCGCAGCGTCGGCAGCGGCCGCGGCTGCCGCGTCAGCTGCAACTGCGCCTGTTCGAGATGATTGAGATAAAGATGCGTGTCGCCGAGGCTATGAACGAAGGTTCCCGGCTTGAGCCCGGTCACTTGCGCCACCGCAACGGTCAAGAGCGCGTAGGAGCCGATATTGAACGGCACGCCAAGGAAAACGTCGGCTGAGCGCTGGTAAAGCTGGCACGACAGCGCGCCGTCGGCGACGTTGAATTGAAACAGGCAATGACACGGCGGCAGCGCCATGCCTTCGATCTCCGCGGGATTCCATGCGCTCACGATCAGCCGGCGCGAGTTTGGATTGCGTTTGATTTCCGCGACGACATTGGCGATCTGATCGATCGTGCCGCCGTCCGGCGTCGGCCAGGAGCGCCATTGCTTGCCATAGACCGGGCCGAGGTCGCCGTTCTCGTCGGCCCATTCGTTCCAGATCGTGACGCCGTGATCGTTGAGATATTTGACATTGGTGTCGCCGCGGAGAAACCACAGCAACTCGTAGATGATGGATTTGACGTGCAATTTCTTGGTGGTGATGAGCGGAAAACCGCGCTGCAGGTCAAAGCGCATCTGATGCCCGAAGATCGAGCGCGTGCCGATGCCGGTGCGGTCGCGTTTTTCGACGCCCTCGGCAAGCACGCGTTCCATCAGGTCGAGATATTGGCGCATCTGTTCCAGCTGTCGTTAGCCGACTCGCCTGTAAGTCTAGCTGCAAATGAGCGGCCGACGAAGGGTGCGCAAGACCGCGGTGGATTAGAGCGCATCCATCGCGATTTCGCCGAGGCCTTCAACCGTGAACACCGCGCGCTCGCCCGGCGCGATCGAAATTGTGGGAATAAGGCTGCCGGTGATGACGACCATTCCGGCTTTGAGATCGCGGCCGCGCTCGGCAAGATGATTGGCGAGCCAGGCGAGCGTCGCGGCGGGATCCTCGGCTTTGCCCTCGCCGGCGGATTTGCCGCCGATCGTCAGGCGGCCGGAAATGCCGACCAGCGCCGCAACCGGCAACGGTTTTGGCGCGCCAATGACGACACCGCCGTTCCAGCAATTCTCGACGATCAGCGACGTCGCCTCGCAGTGTGCATAATCGGCATGGCGGTCCTCGATCAGCTCGAATGCCGGCATGGCTCCGGCGACGGCCGGCGTCACCGTCTCCCGCGTCCACGGCGCGCGCGATGCCGGCAAATCGGCGCCGAGCTGCAGTGCGATTTCGCTTTCGAGGCGTAGATTGACGAAATCCGCTGTGCGCAGCTTGGCCGGCGACTTATGGATCGTGCGCGCGAGAATCGCGCCGCCGCAGGCGTGGTTGATGCCCATCAATTGCTGCATCACCTTCGTGGTCGTGGCGATCTTGGCGCCGGCGACCGCGCCATAGACCGGTTCCGCCAGCCGGTAATAGATTTCCTGCGCCGCATAGGCTTCGGCGATCGATGCGGGCCGCAAGTCGTCGGGCAGGTTGCGATAGGGGAGGCGTTGCCGCCGCGCGTCCCACATGTATTGCGCCATTGCGTTCAGGCGATCGTTGTCCATGCCTCACCCGCTTTCCTCTTCAAATCAGTCCGCCTAGCCCGAGAAGTGCCGCGACGGCGAAGGCCCACAACGGATGCACGCGCATGAAATAGGCGGTGACGGCGGTTCCGAGCGTGATGGCCGCGGCTATCCATCCATAGTCGGCGGTGGTGGCGATCACGGTGGCGCTCGATGCCGTTAGCCCCAGCGTGACGGGGACCAGTCCGCGGGTCACCGCGGCGTGCCACCAGGCCCCCTTGAAGCGATCCGAGGCGCGGCCGACAAAAAAAGCGCACACGCCGGTCGGTCCGCATATCGCAAGCGTCGTCACCAGCGCACCGAGGACGCCGGCGACGTGATAGCCGATCAAGGTCACGATAATGAGGTTCGGGCCAGGCGTGAGCTGCGCCAGCGCAAACGTGTCGGCAAATTGCCGGTCGTTCAGCCAGTGCTGGACGTCGACCGCATAGCGATGCATTTCCGGCACGGCGGAATTGCCGCCGCCGATCGTGAACAGCGACAGCACTGCGAAAAAACCCGCGAGCGTCAACAGCGTGCCGCCTTCGGTTTTCATACCCGCACCCATGCGATGCCGATGCTCACCGGCACGATCACCGCCAGCACCAGCGGCAGCGGCCACTGCATGATGCCGATCGCGACAAAGGTCGCCAGCGCGATGAGAGGTCCGGCGAAGGCGCGGTTCTGAAACAGCGGCCGCAGCATTTTTGCGACAGTTGCGATCATCAGGCCCGCGGCGGCCGAGGCGACACCGGTCAACATGCGGCGCAGCACCGGAAGATCGCCGTAATGCGCGTAAATGCCGCCGATGATCATGATCAGGAGCATCGGCGGTCCCATCAAGCCGATGACCGCGGCGATGCTCCCGGGTGCGCCGCGCAATCGCGCCCCGAACATCACCGCAAAATTGAGGATGTTTCCTCCGGGCAGCAACGCGCACAGCGCGTAAATCTCATTGAACTGTTCGGGCGTAAGCCATTTGCGCTCCTCGACCATCATGCGCCGCGACCAGGCCAGAACGCCGCCGAAGCCGGCCAGCGAGATCTTGGCAAAGGCGATGAAAAGCTCGGCGATGGTCGGCTGCGGTTGCGCCGGTGGCGGCAAAGACGGCGAGGGCTCGGCAGGAGTGACGGATGGATCGGGCGGTTGCGGCGCGGGCGGCGGCGAGGTCATGACATCGTTTAGCGCCGGTGCGCGCAGGCCGCCAGATGTCTCCGCCGCGCTCTCCCATTTTTAACTTTGCACGGCGTCGAACAGCCCGCGGATAAAATCCGCCGCGCGGGCGTAGATTCCCGGCGCTTCGCTTTCGCGCGGACCGCCGATGGCAAGTGCCAGATCGGAACCGCGTCTTGCCTGCTGCACGCGCAGCCACAAGGCGGCATGCGCGCGGACATCGTGCCCGCTCAGATCCACGACGTAGAGCGGTTTGCGATTCTGATGCGCCAATTCCTCGGCGAGCGCCGTGCCGCGCGATACCGCCACGCCGCCGGCCTCGGCGATGATCATGCAGGCATCCGCGTCACGTATATTCCACTGCGTTCGCTGCGCCGGGTCTGCGAGCGGCGTTTCTTTCAAGAGCGGGTATTTTGCCAGGAGGCCGGGCGGCGCCGGAAAATCCTCGGCCCAGCCGCCTTTGGGACACCAGCCGCCATAGGCGATGTCCCGTTCGATGGCCACATCGAGAACGGCGCGGTCGACCCCCGTCTGTCCGCCGGAAATGAGCTTCATGGTGCGATTCGACGGTTCAATTCGTCGCTCTTTTTTCGGCAACCATTTGCGCCTATATTCCCAAGTGCCGGCGCAAGCCGGATATGGCGATAAATGGCCGTCGTAATAAACCTTTCGGACCCGGGGGCAGTACCCGGCGCCTCCACCAGTGCGGCTCGCCGGCTCTTTGCGACAGGGCCGCATCGGCGGGGGCGAACTAGGATCGACGAGGGCGTAAAAGGCGTGCTTTTGCTCGGCATGGTTCCGCCGTTATCGGGCCAATTCCATAGTTGCCAATGACAACTATGCTCCGGTTGCTCTGGCCGCGTAAGCGGCTCGAAAGACCGAATTGAAGCCCTGACGGGTTAAGCTCCGTCAGGCGGGGTTCGGAGGCACCTGGCAACAGAAGCCTCCACTTTACCCCATGGAATTTCAGTCATCGGCAGCCGGCGGACAGAAGCAATCTGGACCTCTATGATTTACGCACTATTTGTCGTCTGATTGCGGATAGCTCCCGCCGCTGATTCCTGACCCGAACATGCCCGTAGATCACATCCGTTACGACATCCTGGCGCAAGAAGCGTTGCGCGGCGTGATGCGCACCGTTCTGGCGGATGCGGCCAAGAAAGGCTTGCCGGGCGAGCATCATTTCAAGATCACGTTCAACCCGACGGCGCCGGGCGTGCAGCTTTCCGACCGCATGCGCGCGCAATATCCCGAAGCCATGACCATCATCCTGCAGCACCAGTTCTGGGATCTGGTGGTCGACGATGACGGTTTCGCAGTCGGGCTGTCGTTCGGCGGCGTGCCCGAGCGGCTCGTGGTTCCGTTCGATGCCATAACCGCGTTCTTCGATCCGGCGGTGCAATTCGGCTTTCAGTTCGAGACGATCGATGCCGATGCCGCCGGGAAGGCGCCGGCGAGTTCGTCCGCCGATGAAAGCAGGCCCGAAACCTTGCCGTCACCGGCCGCCGCCGAAGAGCCGCCGACAGACGGCGAGCGTGGCGGCGCCGAAGTGGTTCGGCTCGACCGCTTCAGGAAGAAGTGAAGACCCGCACCGAAACCGACTCGTTCGGCCCGATCGAAGTGGCGGCCGATCGTTATTGGGGCGCACAGACCGAGCGGTCGCGCAACAATTTCCGCATCGGCGAAGGGCGCATGCCGCGCCCGCTGATCGCGGCGCTCACACTCGTCAAGCGCGCCTCGGCCGAAGTTAATCAGGCGCTGGGCTCGCTCGACGCCCGGCGCGCCAAGGCCATCGTGCAGGCGGCGCAAGACATCATCGACGGCAAGCTCGACGATCATTTTCCGCTGTCGGTGTATCAGACCGGCTCCGGTACGCAGAGCAACATGAACGTCAACGAGGTGATCGCGAACGCGCCAATGAGCGGCTTGGCGGCAAGCGCGGCGCGAAGTCGCCGATCCATCCCAACGATCACGTCAATATGAGCCAGTCGTCGAACGACAGTTTCCCGACGGCGATGCATATCGCGGCTGCGCAGGAAATATCGGAGCGGCTGCTTCCGGCGCTGACTCACCTGCATGCGGCGCTGCAGAAGAAGACAAAAGAGTTCCGGTCCATCGTCAAGATCGGGCGCACCCACACGCAGGACGCAACGCCGCTGACGCTCGGCCAGGAATTCTCCGGCTATGCCGCGCAGGTCGCGTCCGGCATCGCCCGCGTCAAGCTCGGCCTCAAGGAACTTTACCCGCTGGCGCAGGGCGGCACGGCGGTCGGCACCGGACTTAATTCCAAGCGCCAGTTTGCGAAACGGTTCGCCAAAAAGGTAGCCGACATCACCGGCCTGCCGTTTGTCAGCGCGCCGAACAAGTTCGAGGCGCTCGCCTCGCATGGCGCGCTGGTCTTCGCCCACGGCGCGCTCAATGCGCTTGCTGCGGACCTGTTCAAGATCGGCAACGACATTCGTTTTCTCGGCTCCGGGCCGCGCTCGGGTTTCGGCGAACTGATCCTGCCGGAAAACGAACCGGGCTCCTCGATCATGCCCGGCAAGGTCAATCCGACCCAGTGTGAGGCGCTGACCATGGTTTGCTGCCGCGTGTTCGGCAATGACGTCACGGTCACGGTCGCGGCCAGCCAGGGTCAATTCGAACTCAACGTGTTCAAGCCCGTCATCATCGACGCCATGCTGCAATCGGTCCGGCTCCTGGCCGACGTGGTGAATTCCTTTACCGATTATTGTGTCGTCGGCATCCGCGCCAACGAACCGCGCATCCGCGAACTCATGCAAAATTCGCTGATGCTGGTCACGGCGCTGGCGCCGGCCATCGGCTACGACAAGGCCGCGCAGATCGCCAAGGCCGCGCATGCCAACGGCACGACGTTGCGCGAGGAGGCGGTCAGGCTGGGCTTTGTCTCGGCGAAAGACTTCGACCGCCTGGTGCGGCCGGCCCGGATGACGCATCCGGACGCCTGATCGGCGGCAAAAGCCGGCATATCCTCAACCAATAATTGCGCGATGCCTCCCGGATTCCCCGCCGGCGATAACAATTTCGTGTCCGGCAGCCTGCGATAAACAGCCGCCGGTGTGATGGGCATCACGGTTCGGGGTTAGTCCTCCTGATACTCGGAAGATGGGCTTTGGGCACCAAATGCGGTGCTTTCGGGGGATTTGGCAGTGGCTTCCATCGTTAATCTTCGTACTGAGCGGAAGCGGGCCAAGCGCCGCCGGGCCGGGGAACAGGCTGCGGCAAATCGGCTGGCCCACGGAATCTCCAAGGCCGAACGAAACCTAAAGCGGGCTCGCGGCGACAAAGCCGAGAAGAGCCTCGACCAACACCGGATTGAAACGGGAGACGGGATATGAAATCGCCGGTCATCAAACGCTCGATTGTGATCGCGGGCCACAAGACCAGCGTCAGTCTCGAAGACGCATTCTGGAAGGGCCTGAAGGATATTGCGATAGACCGGCACGTGACGCTGTCGGATCTTGTCGCGTCGATTGACGGCGAACGCCGCCACGGCAATCTGTCGTCGGCGATCCGGCTGTTCGTGCTCGACCACTATCGGGCGCAAATCGGCGATCGCGCCGACAGCCGGGCCGGCGAAAGCACCAAGACGCCGCCGGAAATCATGCTGGTGCCGCCTACGGCGCCTTCGGTCCTGCGGGTGGACTGACAGACGGCTTAGTCCTGCAGCCTAGTCCAGGCTGAATATCTTGCCCGGATTCATGATGTCGAGCGGGTCGAGCGCCCGCTTGATGGCGCGCATGGCATTAAGCGCGGCTTCACCGTGCTCGGCCTTCAGGTATTTTATCTTGCCCTGGCCGACGCCATGCTCGCCGGTGCAGGTGCCGTCCATCGCCAGCGCGCGCTCGGCCAGGCGTTCGAGCAATGCCTTGGCGCGCTTGACCTCGTCGGCGTCGTTCAGGTCCACCATCATCGAAAGATGGAAATTGCCGTCGCCGACATGGCCGACGACCGGCGCGACAAGCCGGCTCGCTTCGACGTCGCGCTGGGATTGCGTCACGCATTCGGCAAGCCGCGAGATCGGAACGCAAACGTCGGTGGCGAGCGCGGTCGCGCCGGGGCGCAGTCCGCGCGCCGCCCAATAGGCATCGTGCCGCGCCTGCCACAGGCGGGTGCGGTCCTCGGCACGCGTCGCCCAGTCGAACGGGCCGCCGCCGAGTTCCTTCGCGATCTCGCCGAAGTGCTGGGATTGTTCGGCGACGCCCGCTTCGGTGCCGTGAAACTCCAGAAACAGCATCGGCGTTTCCGGCAGCGTGAGTTTCGAATAGGCGTTGCAGGCGCGCACCTGCAGCGCATCGAGCAATTCGATCCGAGCCACCGGGATGCCGGACTGGATGGTCAGGATCGTTGCGTTGCACGCCGCCTCGACCGACGGGAACGGGCAGACGCCGGACGAGATCGCCTCCGGAATGCCGGCGAGCCGCAGCGTCAATTCGGTGATGATGCCGAGCGTGCCCTCCGAGCCGATCATCAGGCGGGTGAGGTCGTAGCCGGCGGAGGATTTCTTGGCGCGGCGCGCCGTCGACATCACTTCGCCGTTGGCGAGGACGACTTTGAGCGCCAGCACATTGTCTTTCATCGTGCCGTAGCGCACCGCATTGGTGCCGGACGCGCGCGTTGCCGCCATGCCGCCGAGCGAGGCATCGGCGCCGGGATCGATCGGGAAGAACACACCCTGGTCGCGCAAATGCTCGTTGAGCTGCTTGCGGGTGACGCCGGGTTCGATGACGCAATCCAGATCCTCGGGATGGACGGCGAGTAATCCGGTTCATGTCGCGGAAGTCGAGGCAGATGCCGCCGCGCGGCGCATTGACCTGGCCTTCGAGCGAGGTGCCGGCGCCGAACGCGATCACCGGCACGCGATGCGTTGCGCACAGCCGCACGACTTCCTGAACCTCGTCGGCCGATTGCGGGAACAGCACCGCATCCGGCGGCTGGTTGTCGATCCATGTCGTCGTATGGGCATGCTGCTCGCGCATCGCCTGCCCGGTGGCGAGGCGGTTGCCGTAGCGCGCGGCGAGCGTGGAAATGACGGTGTCGGCGGCCTTGCGGTCCTGTGCGGTCCGTTCCGGAGCTTCAACAACAACCATTCTTGTTCCTTGGGTCTTCTTTGGCGTTTTCCTCTCGCGGTCAACGTGGCGGCGAGGCTTGCCGAGGTCAAGCCGCCGGCAGTCTTTCCCGAGCGTTGCCTGACCCTTGCCTGCGGCGCGGTGAATCCGCCACATTCGGCGTCATGCACGATCGCCTTGACCCCGCCCCTGTCTTTGCCACGCCGTTTGTGTCCTCGGTGATGCGGGTCGAGCCCGGCTGGATCGATTACAACGGCCATCTCAACATGGCCTATTACAATGTCCTGTTCGATCGCGCGGTGGACGAGGTCTATGAAGTCCTGGGCCTCGGGCTCGCTTATGTGGAAACGCAGAAACATTCGACCTTCACCGCGGAAGTGCATGTGCGCTACCTGCGCGAGCTGCTTGCCGATGCGCCGGTGCGGGTCACGTTCCGGCTGCTCGGGTTCGATGCCAAGCGCATGCACTATTTCGAGGAGCTGCATCATGCCGAGGAAGGCTGGCTGTCGGCCACCTCGGAGAACATGGCGCTCAATGTCGACATGACCGCGAAAAAGGTGGCCGCCTTCCCCGACAGTGTCATGGCGCGGCTTGCCGGCATGAAGGCGGCGCACGACCGGCTGCCGCTGCCGGAGGGGGCCGGGCGAAGGATCGCCATGCCGCAAGCGCGGTAACGGAGCTCCTTCTTCATTTTCTTCGTCATTCCGGAGCGACGCGAAGCGTCGAGTCCGGAATCCATAATCCCTGCGCCGGGACTATGGATTCCGGGCTCGCGGGCAAACGCCCGCGCCCCGGAATGACGAGCAACAGGCGAGCCTCGTAAAAGCCGCGTCCAGGTGCCATCTTCCCGGCATGAGAATCAGTGGTCGCAGGCGCCGTGGCTGACCCCTTAAAGCGCAACCCCGAACCGCCCGCGCCGCCGGAACCCGTGCGCGGCGGCATCGCCGCGCGCGCGCTGGCGGCCTCCGCCCCGGCGCCCTATCTGGCGGGGCTCAATCCGGAGCAGCGCCAGGCGGTCGAGGCGCTCGACGGCCCGGTCCTGGTGCTGGCCGGCGCCGGCACCGGCAAGACGCGCGTACTCACCGTGCGTATCGCGCACATTCTCGCCACCGGCCGCGCCCGGCCCGGCGAAATCCTCGCTGTGACCTTCACCAACAAGGCGGCGCGCGAGATGAAGCACCGCGTCGGCGAGATCGTCGGCGGCGTGGTCGAGGGCATGCCGTGGCTCGGCACGTTTCATTCGATCGGCGTGAAGATCCTGCGCCGCCATGCCGAACTGGTCGGGCTCAAAAGCGATTTCACCATTTTGGACGTCGACGACCAGATCCGCCTGCTCAAGCAGATTCTGGAAGCCGAAAACATCGACGAGAAGCGCTGGCCGGCGCGCGTGCTGGCGATGCTGATCGACGGCTGGAAGAACCGCGGACTGACACCCGAGCAGGTGCCGAACGGCGAAGCCGCGGTGTTCGCCAACGGCAAGGGCCTCAAACTCTACAAGGCGTTTCAGGAGCGGCTGAAGATCCTCAACGCCGCCGATTTCGGCGATCTGCTTCTGGAAAACATCCGGCTGTTCCGCGAACACCCGGACGTGCTGCGCCAGTATCAGGGCCGTTTCAAATTCATCCTGGTCGACGAATATCAGGACACCAACGTGGCGCAGTATCTCTGGCTGCGGCTGTTGGCGCAGCGGAGCGTCCTTCGAGACGCCGCGCTGCGCGCGGCTCCTCAGGATGAGGATCATGCTGCACAAGCCCTCACGCCTCATCCTGAGGAGGCGCGAAGCGCAGTCTCGAAGGATGAGTCCGAGGCGCGGCAGATGCCGAAGAACATCTGCTGCGTCGGCGACGACGACCAGTCGATCTACGGCTGGCGCGGCGCCGAGGTCGACAACATCCTGCGCTTCGAGCACGATTTTCCCGGCGCCACCGTGATCCGGCTGGAGCGAAATTACCGTTCGACCGGCCACATCCTCGCCGCCGCCTCGCATATCATCGCGCACAACGAAGGCCGCCTCGGCAAGACGCTCCGCACCGACGACGTGCTCGGCGAGAAGGTCACCGTCACCGGCTCGTGGGACTCCGAAGAAGAAGCCCGCTCCATCGGCGAGGAGATCGAGCAATTGCAGCGCGGCGGTGACTCGGGCGAACCCCATGCGCTCAACGAAATCGCCATCCTGGTGCGCGCCTCGTTCCAGATGCGCGAATTCGAAGACCGTTTCGTCACGCTCGGGCTGCCCTATCGCGTGATCGGCGGCCCGCGGTTCTATGAGCGCGCCGAAATCCGCGATGCGCTCGCCTATCTGCGCGTCGTCAATTCGCCGGCCGACGATCTGGCCTTCGAGCGCATCGTCAATGTGCCGAAGCGCGGACTGGGCGATGCAACCGTGCAGCTTCTGCACGATCATGCGCGGAAGCGCCGCGTGCCGCTCACCGAAGCCGCGCGCGCCGTGGTCGAGACCGACGAGCTCAAGCCAAAACCGCGCGGCTCGCTGCGCACCGTTCTCGAATCCTTCGACCGCTGGAGGAAGCAGCGCGATGCGCTGCCGCACAACGAACTTGCCGAGATCATTTTGGACGAGAGCGGCTACACCGAGATGTGGCAGAAGGACCGCTCGGCGGATGCCGCAGGTCGCCTCGAAAACCTGAAGGAACTCGTGCGCTCCATGGAGGAGTTCGAGAACCTGCAAGGCTTTCTCGAGCACATTTCGCTGGTGATGGACAACGACAAGGGCGCCGAGGTCGACGCGGTCAATGTCATGACGCTGCACTCGGCCAAGGGCCTCGAATTCAACACCGTGTTCCTGCCCGGCTGGGAGGAGGGCCTGTTTCCGCACCAGCGCACGCTCGACGACCAGGGCCGCGCCGGGCTCGAGGAAGAGCGCCGCCTCGCCCATGTCGGGCTGACGCGCGCGCGCAAGCGGGCGAAGATTTATTTCGCCACCAACCGGCGCATGCACGGGCTGTGGCAGACCAACATTCCCTCGCGCTTCCTCGACGAATTGCCCGAGGCGCATGTCGAGGTGACGGAATCGCAGGGCGGCTTCGGCGGCTATGGCGGCTTCGGCGCGTCACGCTTCGACGCCACGACCGCGTTCGGCTCGACCTACAACACGCCGGGCTGGCAGCGCGCGCAGGCGAAAAAAGGCCAAAGCGGAGACAGCGGCGGATTCGCGGAAAGCGGATCGCGCTATGCCGCGGACGACGATCGCAGCGGTTTCGGCGAGGATTCCTCGCCATCGCCGTGGCGGGCGCGCGACGACGTGAGCCCGCGCCGCCTGCCGCTGACCATCGAGGGCGAGTTGGTGGCGAAATCGACCGGCACCGTCTCCGACTTCACCCCCGGCGACCGCGTGTTTCATCAGAAATTCGGCAACGGCAACATCACGGCTGTCGACGGCAACAAGCTCACCATCCAGTTCGACCGCGCGGGGGAGAAGCGCGTGGTGGATAGTTTTGTTGAGCGGGTGTGAGCGGCGGTGCCCGGCTCCGCTATAGGCTCTCCATCTCGGCGTTCCTGACACGTCATGGCCGGACTTGTTCCGGCCATCCACGTCTTTCTTGCGAGCCAGTCTTTTTGCGAACTCTGACGTGCGCTTAGACGAGCGTTTCGTAGAGATCATCCCAATCGGGATTCGTGGTGTGGATGAGCCGCACTTTCCAAGCGCGCGGCCAGTGCTTTATGGTCTTTTCCCGCTGGATGGCATATCGGATATCGTTGAAGTGTTCGACGTAAACCAGTCGTTTCAAACCATGGCGTTTGGTAAATCCTTCAACAAGTCCTTCCCGATGCTCGTAAGCGCGCAGCGGCAAGTTGCTTGTGACACCGGCATACAAAATGCCGTTGCGCCTATTGGTCATAAAGTAAACCCAGCCGTCCGCCATCGACGAATTAAAGCAAGACGTGGATGGCCGGGACAAGCCCGGCCATGACGGCGGGGAGTTCTGGTCATTATTCTACCGGCGTGAATCAAATTTCCATTTACGTCGACGCCGACGCCTGCCCGGTAAAGCAGGAAATCTACCGCGTCACCGAACGTCACGTGCTCAAAGGCACCGCGCTCAAAGTCCTCGTCGTTAGCAACTTACCCATCGCCATCCCGCGCGACGAGATGATTGAACGCGTCGTGGTCGGCGCCGGCATGGATGTGGCGGACAAATCCGCTCATTCCCGCGAAAGCGGGAATCCAGAAAATCTTGCGCTGAGTCCCCGCTTTCGCGGGGACGAGCGGGATCCTAGATCGTTTTGGAAGTCGCCGTCTGCTCCTCGCAAACACGCACCCGCTAATAACCGCCCCAGTACCCCCGCTGCGGATAATAAGTCTGGCCGCGGCGCGACTGTCTGTTTGCTGGCTGTGCATAGCCGGGCGAACCGAACCAGCCGTTTCCAAACCCGCCGTCATCCTGGTTGCGCGCGATGTTTGTGCTCGGCGAAGGCTGCCGGGTAATGAAGCCACCCTGCGGCTGGTTGTTCAGCACCGCGACGAACTCGGTGCGATAGTTGGTTTCGCTCGACAGCGGCTCGTCCGAGATGATGATCGAGGACAGCGGCCCTGCGGTGGGCGCGATGCGGTCGAGCACCTCCTGCGGGAAGGTGATGCGGTCGAGCGCGTCCTTGGCGTTATCGCCGTTGTCGATCGAGACTTCGGTCCAGCGCAAGCCGCCCTCGGCGCGCGCCACGGCAGTGAAGATGTGCGTGCCGAGCGGCTTGTCAGGATCCTTGATCGTGACCGGGAACTCCTGGCTGAAGTCGTACAGCTCGCCGCCGTCCGGCCACTTCTTGTGCGTGTCGCGCCGCACGTAAAGCTTCCGTGTCGCGCGGCTGATGAAGATGGAAACCGGCTCGCCCGCGAGCTTTGCGTCGGTCGCGGCCTTGGCGGTCTCGATTCGTTTCGCCTCGGCCGCTTTGGCGGCGGCTTCGGCGGCTGCGACAGCATCCTGTTTCGTCTTCAAGCCGGCCGTGGCCGCGTCGAGCTGCGTGCCCAGCGCCTCGGCTTTGGCGGCGGCCTTCTGCTTTGTGTCCTCCGCCGCGGCTTTGGCCTCGTCGGTCTTGCCCGGATCGGCGTTGGCGGCGGCGAGCACCGTCTCGGCGCGAGCGAGGTCGGCATCGGCGCGCGCTTTCAGGGACTTGAGGTTGCGCACCGCCGCAGGCGCCGCGGCAGTATCGCGCTTTGCCGCCGCGAGCGCCGTCTTCGCGGCGCCAGCCGCCTTGGCGGCATCGTCCGCGTCGCGGGCGGCGGCCGCGGCGCGCGCCGGCGCAGCGTCGATCGCATCCTGCTTCGGCGCGAACAGCGCGGGATCGGAAAACGCGACCGGTTCCGTGTCGGCCGGAGAGATGATCACCCGCATTCCCATCGGCGCCTTGTCGAAAACCTTTTCGGCGAAATCGAACGGCATGCGCACGCAGCCGTGCGAGGCCGCATAGCCGGGCAGCGGGCCGCCGTGCAGCGCAATGCCGTTCCAGGTGATGCGCAGCATGTTCGGCATCCAGGCATCGTCATACATGCTTGAATGGTGATCCTTGTTCTTCTCGACGACGGCAAAGACGCCGGCCGGCGTCTCGCGTCCGGTCGTGCCGGTCGAGACCGGCGCGCGCAGGATCCAGCCGTCGGCGTCGTAGAAGGTCACGTGCTGGCTCTTGATCGACACGATCGCCATGATCGGCTCTCCCGCCGGGCGAGGCGCCGTCGTCACCGCCGGGCGCGCGGGTGCCGCCTGTCTGGCGAAGGCGGGCGGCGCCGCGGTCAGCGCCGTCAACGCGGCCGTGAACATTGCAACGGCGGCAGGTGCGCAAAAGCCTGCAGCGCGAACGCCGGTCGATCGCGCCGGCATCACTTGCTTGGACATTCCATTCCTCGGTTGAAGGATTTTGCCTCAGTTGAAGCAGGGGGTTCGCCGGCCAGCGTCCAAAGATGACTTGAAAGTCTTCACATATGGTAGCGAATCCCTCGGCCTGCCAAAAGCCGTGGCCAACCCGGCGGCTCGTCGCCTGCCGGTTGAGTCGGTCGAGGCCGGCGATGACGCGTGGTAGTTGGGTAGGATGATCACCCTATACATCGATGCCGACGCCTGCCCCGTAAAGCAGGAAATCTACCGCGTCGCCGAGCGCCACGCGCTCAAAGGCACAGCGCTCAAAGTCTTCGTCGTCAGCAACAGCCCCATCGCCGTGCCGCGCGACGCGATGATCGAGCGCGTCGTGGTCGGCGCCGGCATGGATGAGGCGGACAACTGGATTGCGGAGCGCGCCAAGCACGGCGATATCGTCATCACCGCCGATGTGCCGCTGGCGAGCCGTTGCGTGAAGGCGGGCGCCGAGGTCATCGCGCCGAACGGCAAGCCGTTCACCCAGGAGTCGATCGGCATGACGCTGGCGACGCGCAACCTGATGGATTCGCTGCGCCGCGCCGGCGAGATCACGGGCGGGCCGAAGCCGTTTGCGCCGCGCGACCGGTCCAATTTTCTCTCGGCGCTTGACCGCGCCATCGTCCGGCTCACGCGCGACGGGTTTGGCGCGCCGGCGGGCTGAGAAGCGGTGGCGCCTTTCGAAAAGGCGAGCCGTGCCCATCCTGCCGCTTGCGCGGGGCAGGATGCCTTCGTCATCGCCGGGCTTGTCCCGGCGATCTCGATTCCCAGTGGTACGGCGTTGCCATGGCGGCCGGGATGACCGGGACAAGCCCGGTCATGACGCCGAAAAGGTGTGTCACATTTCCGTTGACATAAGTCACCGTTTCCGTTACATTGATCTACGAATCAAGCTCGCTCAGTAAAGGACGCCGGACGGTGATGCCGTCCGGTTGGGGCGAGTGCGGTGCCTGCGGGCGGGGCCTCATCAGCTTTGCTCCCGGGCGGCTTCGGGCATCATGCCTGCCGGCATTAGGACCGGTGTGCGAGGTGCATCGCTGGAAGTGGGATCGGCGTTGCGGGCAAGCCCGCAGCTTTGGCGCCGTCTCCCACGAAGCCTGGCCTGAAGCTGAGCCTTGGGGATGACGAGTCCCTCTGGCGAGAACCGTGGTGGAACGCCGGCAGGCGAGCGCGCCCGCAAGCGGAGGGCGGCGCAAGCCGCTCTTTCGTTGGTGCGCCCCGCACGCCGCATGCGTGCGGGTCATGAAACACTGCGTCTGCCGGCGTTCCGCTTCCTTTAGTTGCCGCAAGCGAGCCTTAAACGATTTGTTCGTAGCCCGGGTGAGCGAAGCGAAACCCGGGATAGGCATAAAAGCTGAACGGTCGTCCCCGGATGTCGCTTCGCTCATCCGGGCTACGCTTGCGTTCCTCTTGCTTCGTCATTGCCGGGCTTGACCCGGCAATCCATGCGGCGAAGCGGCTAATGCAAAATTCGGACTGGCTGGCGCAACTGCGCGTCAGCATGGACCACCGGGTCAAGCCCGGTGGTGACGAGTGTATGTGTGCGTGAACGTGTGCGCTGTTTGAACGTGCCGATCAGAAAATTCGCGTGATCGCGCCGCGCGCCTTCACTGCTTCACGAACGTCATGTCGCAGGGGCGGCCTTCGATGCGGTGGCCGGTGCCGGTGGTGCGGTCGAAATGCACGACGGCATGGAAGGCGTAGGGCGTGCCGGCGGCCTGGCCGCCGACGGCGAAGACGCTGGAGCCGACCACGCCCTTGCCGATAATGGCGCCGTTGCCGTCGGATTGGAGCTTGCCGTCCAGCACCAGCGAACTGCGTTCGCCCGGCGTGCCGTGCACGCCGCGGATGGTGCCGTCCTTCACCTGGGTATTGAACTGATAGCTGAAGCCGAGCGCGGAGCCCGCCGCCGGGCAGGTCCAGATCGTCATCCACGTGCCGTCGAAAGCTTTTGCCGCCGTCGCCGGCGCCATCAGCGTCAGGTCGAGCACACGCAATTCCGCGGCCTGGGCGTGAAGGCCGGCCGGAAAGTTCTTTTGGTAGTCGCGGAACGCCGCGATCGTGCTTGCGGTCTCGGCGGTCTGCCATGCAGCTTCGTCGGGCGATAGCGCCGGGGCGGCTGCAGGCGGTTCCGGTGGCGCCACCGTCGGCGCCGGTGGTGACGACGCGACCGGCGGCGGGAGGGCCTGTGCGGGCGGCGGTGTTTGCGCAGCCGTCTGCGCGGCAGGCATTGGCGCCGGCGGCGCGGTCCGCGCAGATGTCCGCATGTAGAGAACGGCGCCGCCGGCGATGATCAGGACCGCAGCCAGCGCCGCGCCCAGGACCAGCGGCAGGTTCGACGACCGTTTGGCAGCACGCATTGACGGACGCACGGCCGCGGGCGTTTCCGCGCCGCCGCCATCCCGCGGTTTTGCATTTGCCAAAACGTGGTCGAGCTTGCTCGCGAGGAGCTCGATCTCCCGCTCCCAGTCCTTGAACAGGTCGATCCATTGCCGGGTGGCGAACTCGTAGGTGAAGGCGTCATTGGGAACGACATCCTCGACGCGGATCGGCACCACGGTCACGCGGTGGCGGCCGGCGAGCACCAGCTCTTTCTTGATTTCGTCGGAATTGTTGGCGTTGCTGGTGAACACCAGGAGCATCACCTGCGCCGAGCGCAGCGCCCGCACGATCGCTTCCTGAAAATTCTCGCCGGGAGGAACGTCGCGGCAGGCGATCCAGCAATCGAGCCCGCGCGACTCGAGCGCCTGGTAAATCGTTTCCGCGATTTCCTGGTCCTTGGACGAGTAGCTGATGAAGATTGGCGCGCTCACGAACAGGCTCCCTCACCGTCAGTTTCACTATTAACACGGGCCGCGGCAAGCGGTGGAACCGGTAGCGAGGACCGCGCTTGACGGATGGAACGCCCGCTCCCGTGGAAGGAAACGCCATGATCCGCAAACTCCCGTCCGGAAAATACCGCCTCTATTCGCGCAAGAAAAATCCGCGCACCGGCCGGCGCCGCAATCTCGGCACCTTCGCCAGCCGCGCGGCGGCCGAAAAACACGAGCGCGCGGTGCAATATTTCAAACGGCACTGATCGGCGATGACATCTGACCTTCGTTTCTCCTCGGCGGAGAGGGGCTTACCCACGCTGTCATCGCCGGGCTTGTCCCGGCGATCTCGATACCGATGGCACGGCATTGCCATGTTCATCGGGATGACCGGGACAAGCCCGGTCATGACCAGTCTGCGTGTGATCGCGCTACCTGAACGGATTTTATTTCACCTCTGTCGCAGGGCAGCAAAGAAAACCATTCCCGCCTTAATCCGTTCACCATTCCGCCCGGTAGCGTTTCTATGCTCTTGCATTGAACCAAGGTTCGGCGAAAGACTTCTAACAATCGGGCGACTGTCCCCATCGAGTATCCATCATGCGTCCCGCCACATTTCTGACCGCCTCGCTTCTCGCTGCCGCATCGGCGCTTCCGCTGGCCTCGCTGGCGCAGGCGAACATCGTCGTTTCGATCGACAAGGCGTCACAAAGCATGTCGGTCGTAGTCGACGGCGCGCCACGTTACGTCTGGCCGGTTTCGACCGGGCGGCCCGGTTACGACACGCCGAACGGCACGTTCAAGCCGAACCGCATGGATGCCGACCATCTGTCGCAGGAGTGGGACAATGCGCCGATGCCGCACACCATCTTCTTCGACCTGCACGGCCACGCCATTCACGGCTTTTTCGACGTAAAACATCTCGGCCTTGCGGTGTCGCATGGCTGCGTGCGGCTGTCGCCGGACCATGCCTCGACCCTGTTCGAACTGGTCAAGGCCGAGGGCATGGGCAGCACGACGGTGATCGTCGGCGGCCAGACCCCCGGCGGGCGCGGCCCGGCCATGGTGCGCCAGCAGCCGGCGGCCCCGCAGGATGTGGCCGGCGACCCGACGCAAATCGCGCCCGGATATCCGCAGCAGCCGCCGCCGTCGTATTATGGCCAGCCCGCCTACGGCCAGCGCTATTATGCGCAACCGGGCTACGGCCAGCCCTCTTACCCGCCGGGCTACGGTCAGCCCTATTACGGCCAGCCGGTCTACCGGCAATACTGAGCACACACCGCGCCGCCGTCGTATCGGCGCGGCGAAGGTGGAATAAGTTTTTGGCCTGTGCTGTTAGTGCATGATCGTGCTGCATCCCTGACATCACTCAACCGACACCTTTATTGACCGGGAGATTCATCGTCATGTCGATCACTCGTTGTTTTGGCTTTGCCGCCGTCGCCTGCACGCTCGCCGCGCCGGCCGGCGCCGCGCTCATCATTCACAAAGATGTGTCCTACGACGTCGCCCGGGCACTGGCCGAGGAATCCATCGCGGCCTGCGCGGCCAAGGGTTATGCGACGTCCGCTGTCGTCGTCGATCGCGACGGTGAAACGATAGTCTCGATGCGCGCCGACAATGCCAGCCCGCACACGATGGAGAATGCGCGGCGCAAGGCCTATACGGCGATGACCTTCCGGCAGAACACGGCGGACTACGCCAAGAAGCTCAACGACGGCAATGTCGTCATCCGGCAGCAGATCACCCTGCCGAACGTCATCGCCATTCCCGGCGGCCAGCCGATCCGTGATGGCGACGCCGTGATCGGCGGCATCGGCGTGTCGGGCTCTCCCGGCGTCGACGACGATTGCGTCAATGCCGCGATGGACAAGGTCAAAGATCAGTTGAAGTGATCGTCACGTCATTGCGGATTCGCCGCTGCGCAGCGATTCGGAATGATGAGGCTCACATCGGCTTCTGGAATTTCAGCACGAAATTGTCGACCGGCACAGTCGGCTTGTAGGTCGGGAAGTCGTGGGTGTCTTCGGCGCTGCGCCAGAAATTGCCTTCGGCGACGGTTTTGAATCCGGCGGCCTCGACTTCCTTCTGCAGCGTCGCTTCCTCGATGCGATGCAGCGTCTTGTTGACCGAGATGCCCTGGCCCGGCAGCGCGGAATGGTCGGCAATCACCAATAGCCCGCCAGGCTTCAGCGCGGCGTAGAGCTTCGCGTTCATCTGCACGCGGTCGACCGCCATGTAGGTCGTGTCGTGGTAGTAGAACAGGAACGTCACCAGATCGAGGTCCTTCACGCCCGGCGGCACGGCATCGTCGAACGGCGCCGTATCGGCGACCGCGTCCTTCATCGCCGGCGTCGCCATGCGCGCAGCCAGGGCGGCTTTCGCCTTGTCGCCGAGGTCGGCCGGATTATGCACATAGACGACGCCGTTCGGCGCCACCGCGCGCGCCATCAGTTCGCTCGAGTAGCCGCCGCCGGCGCCCATATCGAGCACCTTCATTCCGGGTTTTACGCCGGTGAACGCGAGAAACGGCATCGGGTCGCGGCGCTTGTCGGCCGCCCGGTCAGCGTCGCTGCGATCCGGCGCAGCCAGGAGCGCGGCATAATCGGGCGCCGCCTGCGCCCGCGCGCCGCCGGCGCCGAAGCCCGCGAAACACGCGGCGAGCCCAATAAAGAGGGCGGCGAATTTTCCGTAAGCGTTTCCCGTGACCATCTCACTCTCCCGGCTTTGTTCTTGTCATGACGACTAACATCGTAGCCCGCGATTTATTCGCCGATTATGACGGCCGGGCCGCGCTCCGGGAAGTGACAGGGCGGACAGGTTCCTTTGGCGGAAGCTGGGGAAAAGCCTTGGGACTACCCGTGTATAATGCCATAGACTGTGGATTGGATGTGAGTGGCGGGTAGTGCCTCAGTTTGAAATTTTGCGGCGGCAGCGCTCAGTTTGAATTTTCCGAGCGGCTCTGATGATGATCAAGGCAATGAGGCCATAGACAACTGCATTCACGGCCCACGCAATAGTTGTGCCCACGATGACGGAATTGCCTCCCGTTCCCCAGAACACGTACGCCGCGCACATGCCCGGAAGTTCCAGGAACGCCCAATCGTTATGCGTCTTGCAGGATGGTATAGCCATAAAAATCGTTGATATGAGGAACCCAATTCCCATTGCGACCATAAAACTTCTTTTCATGACTGCGCGCCTCGGTAGTGCCTCAGTTTGAACCATCGCTCTCGCCAAAGGCGATAATGTATCCCTCGGGATCCTCGATATAGAAATCGCTCGTTCCCCAAGGTGTGCGCGCCGGCGCTCGCGCAGCAGTGTTAGGATGTGAACTGCGGGCACAGTGCCGAAACGGCAAAGTCTTCAACGCATTAAGGAATACAGGGCGCTGTGGAAACTTCCGTAGCAACGTGGATAACCGATAAAATCTCGGCGCACCGGATCGCGGCGCTGTTCTCGGAAAGCCTTTCCGGCGACGAGGTCGCCGTCAGCCTTGTCGATGCCGGCTCAGCCGGCTGGCGCGTGATCGTTCATTTTTGCGGTGTGCCGGACAAGAGTGCTGTGCGGGCTCTGGCGGCAGCGGCCGGGCCCGGCGGCAAAAGTCCGCCAAAGTTCGAACGCATCGCGGCAAAGGATTGGGTCGCCGAAAGCCTCGCCGGGCTCAAGCCGGTCGAGGCCGGCCGCTTTGTCGTTCATGGCGCGCACGATCGCGCAAAAGTTGCCGTCAACCGGATCGGCATCGAAGTCGAGGCTGCGCTCGCCTTCGGCACCGGCCATCACGGCACGACGCGCGGCTGTCTCCTCGCGCTCGATTGGATGTCCAGGCGGCGGCACCCGCAACGCATTCTCGACCTCGGCACCGGCACCGGCGTCCTCGCCATCGCCGCGGCGCGCGCGATGCGCCGCCGCGTACTCGCCACCGATATCGACGGCGCCGCCGTGCGCGCCGCGCGTGACAATGCCCGGCGCAATCACGCCGGTGCCGTTGTCACTGTCATACAGGCGAACGGCGTCATCGCGCCCGGCGATCCGCGGCGCTGCACCGTTCGATCTCGTCATCGCCAATATCCTGCTCGGGCCGCTGCAGCGGCTCGCGTCGCCGCTGACGAAAATCGTCGCGGCCGGCGGCTGTGTCGTCCTGTCGGGCCTGCTGACATCGCATGCGAATGCCGCGATGGGCCGCCTATCGCGATGCCTGTCCGGGCCTGGCGCTGGTGCGCCGGATCGAACTCGACGGCTGGACGACGCTCATTCTCAAGCGCGGCATGCGGCGCCGGTCCGGCGTTGCCCGCCGTCCCCGGGCCACCTAGATTGCGCGCCATGTTCGAGGCGCACTTCCAGTCTTTCGAGGATCGCGGTTGACGGCGCGGCCGGCGCGCCGCGGCTTGCGGCTTTGCGGGCGGAGCTGCAACGGCGCGGCCTCGACGGTTTCATCGTGCCGCGGGCCGACCGTTACCAGAACGAATATGTGCCGCCCGGATGCCGAGCGGCTCGCCTGGCTCACGGGCTTTACCGGATCGGCGGGCGTCGCGATCGTGCTCGCCGACCGCGCCGTCATTTTCGTCGATGGCCGCTATCGTGGTGCAGGTGCGCGACGAGGTGAACACGGCGGACTTCACCGTGCGAGCATCTTGTCGAACATCCGCCGGCGGCATGGATCGAGGAGAACCTGCCGGCCGGCGCAAAGCTCGGCTTTTCGCCGTGGCTGCATACGGTGGACGGAGCGGAACGCCTCGCCAAAGCCTGCGAAGCGGCGCGGGCGAACCTCGTTGCCGTCGATGACAATCCGATCGACGCCGGCTGGAGCGATCGTCCGCGGCCGCCGCCCGGTGCGGTCGTGCTGCACGACCTGCGCTATGCCGGCGAGGACGCCGCGGCAAAGCTCGCGCGCGTCCGCGACGGCATGCAGAAACACGCCGCCGACGCGCTGGTGATTTCCGATCCGCAGTCGGTGTCGTGGCTGTTCAACATTCGCGGCAACGACGTGCCGCACACGCCGGTCGTGCTCGCCACTGCGGTCGTGCCGAAAGACGGCAGGCCTGCGCTCTATGTCGATGGCCGCAAGCTCGGCAACGATGTGCGCCGCCATCTCGAGGAAATCGCCGAGATAAAGACGGACGCGGATTTCGAGCGCGATCTCGCTGCGCTCGGCAAGGCGCACCGGGCCGTGCGGCTTGATCCCGGCATTTGCCCCGACGCGATCGCGCGCCTGATAACCGGCAATGGCGGCAGGGTGATGCACGGCGGCGATCCGGTCGTGCCGATGAAGGCGGTGAAGAACGCGGCCGAGATCGCCGGCGCGCGTGCGGCGCAGCAGCGCGACGGCGCGGCCGTGACGCGCTTTCTCGCCTGGTTCGATCGCGAGGCCCCGCGCGGCATGAGCGAGATCGATGCGGTCGAGGCGCTGGAGAGTTTTCGCCGCGATACCGGCCTGCTCAAGGATATTTCGTTTCCGACGATCGCCGGCTCCGGGCCCAACGGCGCCATCGTGCACTACCGCGTCACGCGCAAACCAATCGCCGCATCGCGCCGGGCGAACTGTTTCTGGTCGATTCCGGCGGCCAATACGAGGACGGCACGACCGATATCACGCGCACCGTCGCCGTCGGCCGGCCGGCCGCCGGCATGCGCAGGAATTTCACGCTCGTGCTCAAGGGCCATATCGCGGTGGCGCGCGCGGTTTTTCCCGACGGCACGACGGGCGCCCAGCTCGACAGCCTTGCGCGGCAGTTTCTGTGGCGCGACGGCCTCGATTTCGATCACGGCACCGGTCACGGCGTCGGCAGCTATCTCTCGGTGCACGAGGGGCCGGCGCGCATCGCGAAACTCGGCAGCGCGCCGCTCAAGCGCGGCATGATCCTTTCCAACGAGCCCGGCTATTACCGCACCGGCGCCTACGGCATTCGCATCGAGAATCTCATTCTCGTGACCGAAGCCAGGCCGGTGGCCGGCGCGGAGAAGCCGCTCAATGCGTTCGAGACGTTGACGCTCGCGCCGATCGACGCGCGCCTTGTCGATCCGTCACTGATGACCGGCGAGGAAATCGCCTGGTTCGACGCTTATCATGCCCGCGTCCGTGACACGATCGCTCCGCTGGTCGACGCGCAAACCCGCGAATGGCTGATCGCGGCAACCGCGCCTCTCGCGCCCGCATGATGCGTGCCGTGCGCGCCGTGTTTTGATTGCAGCGAAATTTCGAAAACGGAACTTTTATTCCGGTGCGGCGTTTTCTCTTCGACTGCTCTCAAGGAGCGAGGATACGCCATGCTTTCGACAATCCTGATCGTGCTTCTGATTTTGTTGCTGGTCGGCGCGTTGCCGACATGGCCGTATAGCAGCGGCTGGGGCTATTACCCTGGCGGCGGCCTCGGCCTGATCCTGATCATCGTGGTTGTTCTGGCCCTGGCGGGCCGCATCTGACCGCGGATCCGAAAGACCTGAAAATAAAAATAAAGTGGGCGGGGCTCAGCGAATGAGCTTCGCCCACTCGTCTTCCGTAAGCACCTCGACGCCGAGCTTTTTCGCCTCGGCAAGTTTTGAACCGGCGCCCGGGCCAGCAACGACGTAGTCGGTCTTTTTCGACACCGAGCCGGATACTTTTGCACCCAACCGCTCGGCCGACGCCTTGGCCTCATCGCGGGTCATCTTTTCCAGCGTGCCGGTGAAAACCACGGTCTTGCCGGCGATTTTTGAATCGCTGCGCGGCTTCTCGGCGTCGTGGATGCGGACCTGCGCCGCGAGCCGT
The DNA here is from genome assembly GCA_963723335.1 of uncultured Alphaproteobacteria bacterium. Classification (GTDB taxonomy): domain Bacteria; phylum Pseudomonadota; class Alphaproteobacteria; order Rhizobiales; family Xanthobacteraceae; genus BOG-931. The sequence continues at coordinate 121,620 of CAVRQJ010000005.1, forward strand.
TCGACGCGGCGGCGGTTATGCGCCTCGCCGAAATAGTCGTGCAGGCTCTCGATCACGGTATCGCCGATCTGATCGAGCGCATCCATCTCCTGCTTGGTCTCCTCGTCATCCTTGGCGAGCTTCAGGCAAGCGTCGTGGAACGCCTTCCAGGTGCCATAGCCGCGCGCCAGCGCCACGGCCGTCGTCTCGCCGACATGGCGGATGCCAAGCGCATAGATGAATCGCTCCAGCGAAATTTCGCGCCGCGCCGCGATGGCAGCGAACAGGTTGCGCACCGAGGTCTCGCCGAACCCTTCGACGGCCTCAAGCTTGATCCGCTTGTTGCGCTCCTCGAGCGTGAATATGTCGGCCGGCTCCCTGACCCATTCTTGTTCGTAGAACAGCTCGATCTGCTTCTCGCCGAGCCCGTCGATATCAAAGGCGCGGCGCGAGACGAAGTGCTTGAGATGCTCCACAGCCTGATAGGGGCAGGCGAACTCGCCAGTGCAGTGCATGCGCGCGCCCTCGGCGCCGCCGGCGATAATCTCGCGCACCACATCGGTGTGCAGAGGGCACGGGCACTTCTTGGGAAACGCAAACGGTTTCGTGCCGCGCGGACGCTTGTCCTCGACCACGCCGAGCACCTGCGGAATCACATCGCCGGCGCGCTGTATGTTCACCGTGTCGCCGATACGGACATCGAGCCGCGCGATCTCTCCGGGATTGTGCAGGGTCGCGTTCTGCACCACGACGCCGCCCACGGTGACAGGTTCGAGCTTCGCGACCGGCGTCAGGAAGCCGGTGCGGCCGACCTGGATTTCAATGTCCTTGACGACGGTGGTGGCCTGCTCGGCGGGAAATTTGTGCGCGATCGCCCAGCGCGGATTGCGCGACACGAAGCCCAGCCGTTCCTGCCAGTCGAGGCGATCGACTTTGTAGACGACACCGTCGATGTCGTAGTCGAGCTTGGAGCGCCGGGTCTCGATGTCGCGATGGAATTCGAGCAGCTCATCGACGGAATGACAAATCCTGGTGAGCGGATTGGTCTTGAAGCCGCAATGCTCGAACCATTTTATCATGCCGGACTGGCTGTCGGCCGGCATGGCGCTCATCTCGCCCCAGGCATAGGCGAAGAAGCCGAGCGGCCGCGACGCTGTGATTGACGCGTCAAGCTGGCGCAGCGAGCCGGCCGCGGTATTGCGCGGATTGACGTAGAGCGGCTTGCCGGCCTGCGCCTGCTTGCGGTTGAGTTCAAGGAATGCTGCCTTGGTCATATAAACTTCGCCGCGCACTTCGGTGACGGCCGGAATTTTGCGTCCCGACAGTTTGTGCGGAATGTCGGCGATCGTCCTCACATTGGCGGTGACGTCCTCGCCTTCGGCGCCGTCGCCCCGGGTCGCCCCGGTGACGAGCGCGCCGTTCTCGTAACGCAGCGACATCGACAGGCCGTCGATCTTCGGCTCGGCGCTGAACGCAATGTCCTCGTCTTCCGGCAGCCGCAGGAAACGGCGGATGCGGCCGACAAAATCGACGACGTCTGCTTCCGCGAACGCGTTGTCGAGCGACAGCATCGGCACCGCGTGCCGGACTTTGGCAAAACGCGACGCGGGCGCCGCGCCGACGCGCTGCGTCAGGCTTTGCAGCGTGCGCAATTGCGGGAAACGCGTTTCGATCGCGCCGTAACGCCGGCGCAGCGCGTCATAGGCGGCATCGCTGACGCTCGGCGCGTCGTCCTGGTAATAGCGCCGGTCGTGCTCCGCGATTTCGGCCTCAAGCCGCGCGTGCTCGGCCTTCGCCTGCTTCTCGGAAAGATCGTCCACGGACGTTTCGGATTTGTCGCGGCGAGCCATGACGACCGGTCAGCTCGCGGCGCGGATCAGGCGGTCGGCGGCGGCGCGGGCTTCGGCGGTGATTTCGGCGCCGGCGAGCATGCGGGCGATCTCCTCGCGGCGGCGCTCATCCTGCAATTCGGTGACGCGGGTCGCGACCCGTTTCCCCTTCGCGAGCGCATCCTTGGAGATGAGATAATGCCGGTCGGCGCGCGCGGCAACTTGCGGCGCGTGCGTCACCGCGACCACCTGCACGCCCGAGGCGAGCCGGGCAAGGCGGACGCCGATGGAATCCGCAACCGCGCCGCCGACCCCGGTATCGATCTCGTCGAATACCAGCGTGGGCGCGGAGCCGCGGTCGGCCAGTACGACCTTGAGCGCGAGCAGGAAGCGCGCCAGTTCGCCGCCGGAGGCGACCTTCATCATGGGTCCCGGCCGGGTGCCGGGATTGGTGCGCACCCAGAACTCGACGCGATCGAGGCCATCAGGGCCTTCGCTGTCGCTTTCGATCTGCGTGGAAAATTGCGCCCGTTCGAGCTTGAGCGGTTTGAGCTCGCCATTGACCGCCTTGTCGAGTTTTTGCGCCGCGGCGCGGCGTGCCGCCGACAGGGCTTCCGCCGCGGCACGGAAGCGTGCCGACGCTTCCTTCGCTTCACGCTCCAGCGTGGCAAGGCGCTCGGCACCGGCATCGATCAAGGCCAGATCGCCTTCGTAGCGGCGCGCCAGTTCCGCAAGCGCATCGACGGGAGCATTGTATTTGCGTCCCGCGGCGCGCAGCGCAAACAGGCGCTCCTCGATGCGATCGAGTTCGTCCGGATCGTATTCGGCGATCCGCAAGGCTCGCTCAAGCTGCGCGCGCGCGTCGTCCAGCGCGTTCAGTGCTGCGTCGATCGCCTTCACGGCCGGCTCGATCAGCGCCGGTGCCTGCGTGGCGCGGCGTTCCAGACGCCGCACGGCGGTCGACAACGGCGGAATCGGCGAGTTCGGCCCGCTGACGCTGTCCAGAGTGGTGCGTAGATCTTCGGAGACTTTTTCCGCCTGCATCATCGTCGTCCGGCGCTCGGCGAGCGTGGTCTCCTCGCCGGTTTGCGGCGCGAGCTTGGAAAGTTCTTCGACCGCATGGCGCAGCCATTCGGCCTCGCGTGCGGCTCGTTCTATAGCCGCACAATGGTTTTCGACGGCCGCTTCCTTGGCGCGCCGCTCGGTCCATAGCCGCGCCACCGCGGCGGCATCGTTTTCGATTCGGCCATAGGCATCAAGCAGCGAGCGGTGCGTGCCTGCATCGACGAACGCGCGGTCGTCGTGCTGGCCATGGATTTCCACAAGTACCGTGCCGAGCGCGCGCAGCACCTGCACACTCACCGGCTGATCGTTGACGAAGGCGCGGGTCCGGCCGTCGGCGAATTGCACCCGCCGCACGATCAGCTCGTCGTCGCTGCCGGAATCGCCCGCCAAATCGTTGTCCGCCAGCACGCGCCGCGCCGGATGGCCTTTCGCGATGTCGAATGTCGCGATCACCTGGCCCTGTTCGGCGCCCTCGCGGACCAGCGCCGCGTCGCCGCGTGCGCCGAGCGCAAGCGCAAAGGCATCGAGCAGGATCGATTTGCCGGCGCCGGTCTCGCCGGTCAGCGCGGCAAGGCCGGATCCGAAGTCGATATCCAGGCGGTCGATCAGAACGATGTCGCGGATAGAGAGGCGAGACAGCATCGGCAATGACGGGAACTAGGTTTCGAGCATGGCCATTTCCGAAAGCCGGGATCGGTCTTTCGGGACCACGCTCCAGGAACCCGGGATATTACCGATTCCCGGCTCCGGCGTCAGTCATCCGGACTGCGAACTTGCCATGCCCATTTTCTGGAAGGCGCGGCTGATCCAGGAGCCCTTGTTCTCGGCCGTCGGCTCGCCGCCCGCTGTCTTCACGAGCGCATAGGCGTCCTTGTACCAGGGGCTGTCCGGGAAATTGTGACCCAGCACGGCGGCGGCGGTCTGCGCTTCGTCCATGATGCCGAGCGCGACGTAGGATTCGCTCAAGCGCATCAGCGCTTCCTCGACATGGCGCGTCGTCTGGTACTGCGTCACCACGACCTTGAACCGGTTGATCGCGCCGATGAAATCGCGCTTCTTCTCGTAGAAGCGGCCGACATCCATTTCCTTGCCGGCAAGCTGATCGTGCGCCATTTCGATTTTTTTCGCGGCGCTGACGGCATATTCGCTGTTCGGATATTTACGCACCACTTCCTGCAGCGCGTCGATCGCCTTGTCCGCGCGCGCCTGGTCGCGCGACACGTCGAGAATCTGATCGTAGTAGGACGAGCCGATCAGGTACTGGGCATAGGCGGCGTCGGCGCTGCCGGGGTGGAGCGCCACATAGCGTTTTGCCGAATTGACGCACTCGTCGTATTCGTCCGCCTGATAATAGGAATAGGCCGACATCAAGAGCGCCTTGCGCGCCCAGTCCGAATACGGATTTTCGCGATCGACTTCGTCGAATTTCTTCGCCGCGGCCTTGTAGTCCTGCTTGTTGTTCAGGAGATACAGGCCCTGATTGTACAGCATGTCGGCGGGAGTATCGATGACGACATCGTCTTCCTTGTTCAAAAAGCTGCAGCCGGCGACCGGCGCGGCGGCAAGCGTCAACGCCAGGCAGCTCGCCAGCGCGCGCAGCCTGCAAATGGATCTCGCCGATCCTCGTAGACGCAACATCATGAGCGCTATTTAAGTCCGTCCCCGCCGGCGCGATCGCCCTTCATAGCCCAAGCCTAGGATAGCCCAAGCTCAACGGCGTCAGGGTGAGAGCACCGCAGCCCTCTGACAATACAGCAATTATCGCCGACAATCGGCCCGGATTAAGGCGTAAAAGTTAAGGGAATTAAGAGACGTCCGGCCCGTAAGCGGGGCTGGCGAAGCCGGTCGCGAGTTCCGCATGGCCACGCGGACGGCGGGTTTCCGGCATTTCGACGTAGGTCCAGGCACTCCGGTCGGCCATCAGCGCGGTCAGCACCGCGTGGTTGAGCTTGTGGCCGCCGCGCACCGAACGATAGGCGCCGATCAGCGGCGCGCCGGACAATGCAAGATCGCCAATCGCATCGATCGCCTTGTGCCTGACGAACTCATCCGGGAAACGGATCCCCTCGGGATTGAGAACGCGGTTCTCGGCGACCACGACGGTATTCTCGAACGACGCGCCGAGCGCATAGCCCGCGCCCCACAGCTTCGCGACATCGCGCATGAAGCCGAAGGTTCGCGCCCGTGCCAGGTCGCGGCGGAAAAGTTCGGGGTCGACATCGACCGCGATCGACTGCCGGCCAATCAGCGGGTGATCGAACTCAATCTCGGTCTCGATGCGCAGGCCGCGCGGGTGGGGCCGCAGCTCGCCGAAACTGTCGCCTTTGGCGACCCGCACCGGCTTGAGCACCTGAATGTAGCGCCGCGAGGCGGGCAGTGTGACGATGCCGACTTGATCGATTGCCGCGACAAACGGCGCGGCGCTGCCGTCCATGATGGGCACTTCGGGGCCGTCGACTTCGACGACGGCGTTATCGACGCCGAGGCCGTGCAAGGCCGCCATGACATGTTCGGTGGTCGAAACGGCCGGGCCATTTTGATCGCCGAGAACGGTGGCAAATTCAGTCGCCGTCACGGAGCGGAAATTGGCTTTTAATTCGCGGTCCGGCTGGCCTTTGGCGCCGCAACGCAGGAAGACGATGCCGGTATCGGCTTCGGCGGGATGGAGCGTGAGGGTGGCGGGAGAGCCGGAATGGACGCCGATGCCGGCAACGGTCACATGATCTTGCAGCGTCGTCTGCCTGCCGGCTTGTACGCTCCTCGTCATGCTTTCGTCCCACACCTTACGGCCAAACTACGCGAGCAATAAACTTCGCGGACAAGGCCACCCCAGATCGGCGAGAAGACTGTGTGGGGGTGGCCGACAAGACCGCCCAATACTCAAGCCCCAAACGATCCCCTCAGACCTCGAAACCTTACTGGTGCAGCGCAGTAAGGCCAATTCACGCTTTCTTACCGACTGTTACCTCTTTCCGGCCGCACTCTTGTCGGTTCGCTGCCCCAAAATCGGACAGCTTGCCCGATTGGCCGGCCGCTCAACGACAAACCGCCCCGCCGTTGGTACGGCGAGGCGGTTTGCAGAGGCCACTCACGAAAACTGATTTGAATCAGTAGTTTAGGTGTCTGGTCTGATTCTGATAGCGACGGGTTGGCTCGGCGGGCGCCGATCGCAATCGGCGCCCGGGAGCAGCCTTAGTTCGCCTGCCGGCGCAGGAACGCGGGGATGTCGAGCTGATCCTCCTCGCTCGGGTTATGCACAGGGGCCTGCCGGCCGTGCTGGTCGAGCCCCTGCGGCGCCGGGCGCCTGGCGTATTCGGAGACCGGATCCGGGCGTGGCTCGGCTGGGCGCGGCATGGGCCGTCCAGTGAGCCGCTCTGCGGGCATCGGCGCCACCGGAACGGCGCGCGGGTCTGCCTCATGGTCGTCCTGGTCCTTGCGGCCGAGGCCGACCGAGGCCAAGCGCTGCAACAGCGACTTGCGGCGGCTTTCGGGATGGTCCTCCCGCGGAATCTCGCCGCGGCGGGCGCGGATTTCATTCTGCGCCGGCATCGGCAGTTCGTCGATCCGCGGCATGCGCGGGGCGCGCATGGGCGGCCGTTCCGCTGGCGGCGGAATGAACGCGGCGGGTTCTTCGATCTCCTGCTCCTGCCTGCTCGCCGCCGGGTCGATGAACAGCGAGGGCTTTGGCGCCAGCGGGCGGATCGTCACGTCCTCAACGGCCGCGGCGATCGCCGCCTTGGCGGCCGACTCGATCGAGGCATTCAGCGTCGCGGGAGCCATGACCGGCATGGGGGCCGCAGCAGCGATAGCTGCCGGAGCGACAACTGTCGGCGGCGCAACCGGCCGAACCGGTTCGAACCGTTCGCGTTCGTTGCGCTCGGCGGGCCGCTGGCTCTCGGCGCGCATGCGATGCGTCACCTCCGTCATACGAGTCTCAGGCGCCGGCGCGCGCTGCGCCAGGGCCTGGTCGATGCCGGTCGCCACGACCGAAACACGGATCATGCCGTCGAGGCTCTCGTCGAAGGTGGCGCCCACGATGATATTCGCTTCCTGGTCGACCTCTTCGCGGATGCGCGTTGCCGCTTCGTCGACTTCATAAAGCGTCAGATCGCGGCCGCCGGTGATGGAAATGAGAAGGCCGCGCGCGCCCTTCATGGACGCATCGTCGATCAGCGGATTCGAGATTGCCGCTTCAGCCGCGGTGAGCGCGCGTTTTTCGCCCGCGGCTTCGCCGGTTCCCATCATGGCCTTGCCCATCTCGCGCATCACGGCGCGGACGTCGGCAAAGTCGAGATTGATGAGGCCTTCCTTGACCATCAGATCGGTGATGCAGGCGACGCCGGAATAGAGCACCTGGTCCGCCAGCGCGAAGGCGTCAGCGAACGTCGTTTTCTCATTCGCCACCCGGAACAGGTTCTGGTTGGGGATGATCAGGAGCGTGTCGACGCATTTCTGCAATTCGGTGATGCCGCCGTCGGCGAGGCGCATGCGGCGCTGGCCTTCGAAATGGAACGGCTTGGTCACGACACCGACGGTGAGGATGCCCATGTCGCGCGCCGTCTTGGCGATCACCGGCGCCGCACCGGTTCCGGTGCCGCCGCCCATGCCCGCCGTGACGAACACCATGTGCGCGCCGGAAAGGTGATCGCGGATCTCGTCGATCACTTCCTCCGCGGCGGCGCGCCCGACTTCCGGCTGCGATCCGGCGCCGAGACCCTCGGTCACCTGCACGCCCATTTGCACGACGCGTTCGGCTTTCGACATCGTGAGCGCTTGAGCGTCGGTATTGGCGACAACGAAATCGACGCCCTGCAAGCCGGCGGTGATCATGTTGTTGACGGCGTTTCCACCCGCGCCGCCGATACCGAATACGGTAATGCGGGGTTTGAGCTCACGGATGTCGGGGATATTCAGGTTGATGGTCATGATTGCCTCTTGTTGGTAGCGCCGGCGTTCTCCACGCCCGACCCCGTCCGGTACGCCACCGGCCGCTGATTGTTTCGAGCTTCGCATCTGGGGGTCATCAGAAACTCTCGCGAAGCCATCGTCCGACCCGGGAGAAGTATCCCCCCGTGCCGGTCATGAGTTGCCGCTTGCGCGGCGAGTTCGAAATGTTCGAGATGCGCCGCTTGCGGGTAGACAAGAAGGCCCGCCGCAGCGGCGAAAGCAGGCCCTTTGGCCGCGTCCGGCGCGCTGGCGATACCGAGCGGCCGTCCTATGCGCACCGGCCGCCCGAGAATGCGAGAGGCGAGATCGGCGAGCCCGTTGAGCTGGCACGCGCCGCCGGTCAGGATCACGTGTCCGCGCGGATCGGCAGCGATCGACGACGATGCGAGCCGGTCGCGTACCATTTCAAGGATTTCCTCGACACGCGGCTTGATGATGCTCACCAGCGTGGCGCGCGATATGAATTGCGCCTGATCGCCCTCGTCCTCGCTCAAGGGCGGCACCGTGATCATGTCGCGGTCGTCCGAGCCGCCACTGAGCACACTGCCATAAAGCGTCTTGATTCGCTCGGCGTCGGTGACGCGCGCGTTGAGTCCGCGCGCGATATCCATCGTGACGTGATGGCCGCCCAACGCGAAACCTTCGAGATGAACGAGCCGTCCGCTCTGGAACGCCGCCATCGTGGTGGTGCCGGCGCCCATATCGACGACGGCTGCGCCGAGATCGGCCTCGTCGTCGGCGAGTACGGCCAGGCCGGCCACATAAGGCGACGCGACCATGGCCTCGACGTCGAGATGGCAGCGCTCGACCGCGAGCATCAGGTTGCGGGCCGCCGCGACGTCGGTCGTTGCGACATGCATGTCGACACCGAAACGCGAGCCGAGCATGCCGCGCGGATCGCGGATGCCGCCGACGCCGTCGATCGAATAACCGACCGGAAGCGAATGCAGCACCGCACGGCCGTCGCGCAGGGAATGACGGCTGCCGGCGGCGAGGACGCGGGCGATGTCTTTCTCGGTGACCGTGGAGCTGACGATTTCAATGTCGGCGGCGAACAATTCGCTGGCGATGCGTCCCGCCGAAATCGAAAGCACCACGGATTCGATCTCGACTTTGGCCATGCGCTCGGCGCTGTCGACGGCGTGGCGGATGGCCTCCTCGGCTTGCGCGAGATTGACGACGCTGCCCGCCTTCATGCCGCGCGCGACGGTATGTCCGAAACCGATGACCTCGACGGAGTGACTGCGGCGGGTCAGGACCTGCTGCGGTCCATGCGGCCGCAGCCGTGCAATCAGGCAGACGACCTTGCTCGATCCAACGTCGAGCGCGGCGATCAGGGCGCTGCGGCGCGGCGAAACCGGCCTCATCTTCGGGGTCAGGCCGTAACGGAGGGCGTTCATGCGTCGCCCCCTTTCTTCTTTTTCACGTTCGCCTTGAGCGCCTCATCACGGGCCTGTGCGGCGGCATCGGACAGCCGCACGGTCACGCGATCCGGCAGGCGCAGATCGACCATCGTGATGTCGCGCGAGAGAAGCTTCTTGTCGCGGTCGAGCGCGACCAGCCGATCGAGCGCAGCGTCGACGTTCGTTTCCGGCAAGCGCACGTCGATGCCGTTCGTCAGCCGCAGGTTCCAGCGCCGCTCCGCCACCAGGATGGACGCCCGCAGCACGGAGCGGATGCCGGCATAGCGATCGAGAACGGTGAGGAAGTCCTTCGCCTGCAGTTCGGCGCCGCGTCCGACCACAAGCGGCAGGCCGACATAGCGGTCCTCGACAAACGGTTCGAGCACCGTGCCGTCCGCAGCGATGACGCTGACGCGGCCGTCCTTCTGCCACAAGGCATAGGCGAGGCGCTCGGTGATGGTGATCTGCAAGCGATCCGGGTAGAGCTTGAGCACAGCCGCGTCGGCGATCCAGGGATTGGCCATCAGCCGGGCGCGGGCGGCGTCGGCATCGAGGAACAGCAGCGAGGCGCGGCCGGTGACGCCCGCGGTGGTGAGAATTTCCTCGCGGCTGACTTCTTTTTGGCCGCTCAGCGAAATCGCGGAAATGCGCAAGCCCACCGAATTTGCGGCGATATCGCGCGCGCCCTTGAACCAGTCGGCGACGGCGGAGAGGTGGTCGCCCCTGATGGCGCCATAGCCGAGGGTCGCGGCAATAAGCACGGCGGATGCGGCTATGCCGGTGCCGCGCGGTAGCGGCAAATGCGCGATGCGCGAGCCCCAGCGGTCGGACAGCCTGCGATAACGATCAAGGAACGCGAAACGGCTTTCGCGGCGGCGGGCATGCTCGGCCTGGGCGCGTGCGCGACCAGGCTCGTCAACCGGCGCGCCACCCCCACCTGCAGCTGATTGCCCCGACCGCCTCAGCGGTTGGTCGAGGCGTCCTCCACCATCCATTGCACCAGCTCATCGAACGTGATGCCCGCGTATGCGGCTAGCTCGGGCACGAGCGAGGTCTCGGTCATCCCCGGTTGTGTATTGACCTCGAGGCAGATCAGCTTCCCGGTCCCCTGGTCGTCGTAGCGGAAGTCCGCGCGGCTCACGCCGCGGCAGCCAAGCGCGCTATGGGCAGCCAATGCGAGTCTTCGGGCTTCCTGGTAAACATTTGGTAAAACTGGCGCCGGCAGGAGGTGTTTGGAGCCTCCGGCCGCGTACTTTGCCTCGTAGTCGTAGAATCGCGTGGCCGGCACGATTTCGATGACGTCGAGCGCCCGGTCGCCGAGGACGGCGCAGGTCAGTTCCTTGCCCGGGATGTAGCGTTCGACCATGACCATTTCGCCGAAGGCCCAGTCGTCGCGGAAAAGCTCCTGGGGCGGGTTTTTATGCTGTTCGGTGACGATGAAGACACCGACGCTCGATCCTTCTGCGATCGGCTTGACGACATAGGGCGGCGCCATGACGTGGGCTTTTGCCGCCTCGAAGCGCGAAACCACCCGATCCTCGGCGACCGGCACGCCGGCGGCCCGGAATAGCGCCTTGGCGTAGTCCTTCTGCATGGCGACGGCAGAGGCCATGACGCCGGAATGGGTGTAGGGGATGCCCAAAATCTCCAGGAGGCCCTGCAGCGTGCCGTCTTCGCCCGGCCGGCCGTGGAGCACGTTGAGCGCGACATCGGGCTTGGCCGCGGACAGGGCCGCAGCGATTTCGCGAGTCACATCAATGGGCGTGACGCGATAACCGCGCCGCGAAAGCGCATCGGCGCAGGCGTTGCCGGAGCGGAGCGAAACGTCGCGCTCCGCCGACCAGCCTCCCATGAGAACGGCGACGTGTTTTCCCATCGTTCAGCCGAGAAACCTTTGCCGGTTCGCTGATTCGCTGGGGCACCAATAGAATCCACAATTGGCGAAAAATCGAGAGTCTTACCGGGTCACAGGGCCTGGCGGCGGGACGCCGTCATAGAGCCACGCGACGCAATCGAACAGATGCGCTTCGTCCCAATCGGCGATGGTGGCATTGCGGACGTCCCGCTCGATGCCGCCGCAATGGTAGAATTCCCAAAGCGAGCGGGATTCCAGTTGCACGCGGGCCGTCCGCAACAGGCGGGCCGCCTGGAAGCGGGTGAATGCCGTTGCGAAATCGCCATCCGCGGCGTGAACGGTTTCGGCGAGCCACAGCCCATCCTCGATCGCCATGCCGGCGCCCTGCGCCAGCGACTGCAACGGCGCATGTGCGGCATCGCCAAGGAGCACGATCCGGTCCTTCTGCCAGTGCCGCACCGGGTCGCGATCACCGACCGCACGGCGCCAGCGCATATCCATCATGGCGATCAGCGCGCGCATCGGCGGATGCGCATCGCGGTAGGTATGCTCAAGCTCGGCCCGGTATGAGGCGGGATCGCCTCTCTCCGCATGGGTCGCGGTGCGGAATACGGCCACGATGTTGAACTCGCTGCCGTGACGCAGCGGGTAATGCACGATGTGGAATCCGGGGCCACTCCACAGCACGACGCAATCGCGCGGCACGTCGGCAGCGAGCTCGCTCATCGGCACGATGGTGCGGAACGCCACATAGCCGGTAGGGCGCGGCTCGCCGTCACCAATAAATTTGGCGCGGAACAGCGAGCGCACGCCATCGGCTGCGACCAGCGCCGCGCCCGAGAAAGCGCGGCCATCCGCCGTCGACACCGCAACGCTATCGCCGCGATCTTCAAACCCGGTCACCATCGCGTCGGAAACAAGTTCGATCGCGGCGTTGCCGCGGCAGGCGTCGAGCAGGATGTTATGCAAGTCGATGCGGTGGACGATGATGTACGGATATTTGAAACGTGCGCGGAAAGATGCGCCGGTGGACATCCGCACAAGGACCTTGCCGTCGAGCGCATCCATCATCAGAACGGCGGCGGGCGAGTCGGAGGCCGCAAGGACTTGATCGATGAGGCCCAGCCGCTCGAACGCATGGAAGACATTGGGGCCGAACTGGATGCCGTAGCCGATGGCGCCGAATTCCGTTGCGCCTTCGAGCACGCGCACATTGCGGCCGCGGCGCGCCAAAGCCAGCGCCGCAGTCAAGCCGCCAAGTCCGCCGCCGACGATGAGGATCGGTTCTGCTTTCGCCATGTGCGAAGACTAACACGCCGTGCGCGTCAGTTTGCTACGCCGATCCGTTTGATCTCCCATTCCAGATCCACACCGGAATTCTCCTTGACCCGGCGGCGCACGGTTTCGCCGAGCGTTTCGATGTCGGCAGCGCTGACGCCGCCGAGATTGATCAGGAAATTGCAATGCATCTGCGAGACCTGGGCATCGCCCTGGCGCAAGCCGCGGCAGCCGGCGGCATCGATGAGCTGCCAGGCCTTGTGACCTTGCGGGTTCTTGAACGTGGAACCGCCGGTGCGGCTCTTCACCGGCTGGGTCGCCTCGCGGGACTCGGTGATCTTTTCCATCTCGGCCGCGATGATCGCGGGATCGCCGCGCGCGCCGGCATAGAGCGCCTGCGTGAAAATGTAATCGTCGGGCGCGCCGCAATGCCGATAGGTGTAGTGCAGGTCGGCGTTGCTCAATACATGGACGCGTCCTTGCCGGTCGACCGCGCGGGCTTCGGCGAGGGCGTCCTTTGTTTCGCGGCCATAGGCGCCGCCGTTCATGCGGAGCGCACCGCCGACGCCGCCCGGAATGCCGCGCATGAACGACAAACCTGCAATGCCGGCTTCCTGGGCCGCGCGTGCGACCTTGACGTCGGGCACCGCCGCGCCGGCGCGGATGCGGGTCTCTTCGATTTTGATTTCGCTAAAGCCGCGGCCCAGCCGGATCACGACGCCGGATACGCCGCCATCGCGCACGATCAGGTTCGATCCAAGGCCGATGACAGTCACCGCAATATCGGCGGCCAGGTTTGCGAGAAAATACGCAAGATCGGATTCGTCTTCCGGCATGAACAAAAGCTGTGCCGGTCCGCCGACGCGAAACCAGGTCAGCTCGGCGAGCGATTGATTGGCAAGCAGCCGGCCGCGCAGTTGCGGCATTTTCGTTTTCAGATCGGGCACGATGTCGGGAAAACTCATGCAGCCGCCTTCGCGATCGTATCGAGCCAGTGCGACAGCACGATGCGTCCGGCTGCGACCGTCGCCGCGCCGTGTGCATCGGCTTGCGCCCGCAGCGTGCGCGGATCGATGCCGGCTTTGCCGAGTTCGACGGTGTGGCCGATCAGCCAACGCTCGACGCGCGCGGGCTCGACCTCGATGTGAAATTGCAGCGCGAGCTGCGCCGGCGTGCGGGAGAACGCCTGGATCGGGCAGGGCGCCGTTGCAGCAAGCCGTTCGCATCCGGATGGCAGATCGCAATTATCGCCATGCCAATGCAGCACGGGTGTCGCGGCGAGCGGCGCCAGCACCGAGGTCTGGCCGGCTTCCGTCAGTGTCACCGGCGACCAGCCGATCTCCTTGACCGGTCCCGGCGCGACGCGCGCGCCGAGCGCTGCCGCCATCATCTGCGCGCCGAGGCAGATGCCGAGCATCGGCTTGTTCGATTGCAATCGCGCGGCAACCGCGGCGATCTCGCCGCTGACGAAGGGATAAGTGTCCGTCTCGTAAACGCCGATCGGTCCGCCCAGCACCACGACAAGGTCGGGTTCGACGAGAGCCGCGGCATCGATCGGATCGACGCCGGCGTCGAGCCAGCGTGTGACGTAGCCGCGCTCGGCGACGAGCGGGCCGAGGAGCCCCATATCCTCGAAGGCGACATGACGAACGGCAAGACAAGTCCTGGTCATGATGATCAGTGTGCGGCTGCGCCCAGTTCACCCGGCAATGCATAGGCCCATTGCGTGATCGAGCCGGCCCCGAGGCAGACGACGTAGTCGCCGGGCTGCGCCATGCCGGCGACAAGCGATGCAAGTTGTTCCGGACTATCGAGCGCGACAACGCGCCGGTGACCGTGTGTGCGCAAGCCTTGTACCAGCGAGTCGCGATCGGCGCCCGCGATCGGCGCTTCACCGGCGGAATAAACATTGGCGACGATCACCGCATCGGCATCGTTGAAGCAGGTGCAGAACTGCTCGAACAACGCGGCAAGCCGCGTGTAGCGATGCGGCTGCACCACGGCGATCACCTGGCCTTTGGTCGATTCGCGCGCCGCCCGCAGCACGGCCGCGATCTCGACCGGGTGGTGACCGTAATCGTCGATGATGGAGACGCCGTTCCAGATGCCGGTGCGGGTGAAACGCCGCCGCACGCCGCCGAACTTGGACAGCGCGTCGCGGATCACGTCGTCGGCGACACCGAGTTCGTGCGCGACCGCGATCGCGGCGGTGGCATTGAGCGCATTGTGCCGACCCGGCATCGGCAGCGCGATGTTCTTGATCTCATGCAGCGCCTTGCCGGCGCGGTCGCGAAACAGCACCGTGAACAGCGAAGTGCCGCCGGCATGCGAGATGTCGACGAGCCGCACGTCGGCTTGCGGGTTCTCGCCATAGGTGACGATGCGGTGATCTTCGATGCGCCCAACGAGAGTCTGTACGGCCGGGTGATCGGTGCACATCACCGAAAATCCGTAGAACGGCACGTTCTCGACAAAAGCGCGAAATGCGTCCTGCACGGCTTCGTAGGTCCCGAAGTGATCGAGATGTTCGGGATCGACATTGGTGACGATAGCGACGTCGGCGGGAAGCTTGAGGAAGGTGCCGTCGGATTCGTCGGCCTCGACCACCATCCATTCGCCGGCGCCGAGCCGCGCATTGGTGCCGTAGGCGTTGATGATGCCGCCATTGATCACGGTCGGATCGAACCCGCCGGCGTCGAGCAGCGTTGCCACCATCGAGGTCGTGGTGGTCTTGCCGTGCGTGCCGGCAATGGCGACGCAGCTTTTCAAACGCATGAGCTCGGCCAGCATTTCGGCGCGGCGCACCACCGGCAGCCGCTGCGCGCGCGCGGCGATAAGCTCGGGGTTATCCGGCTTGATCGCCGACGAGACGACGACGACGCGGGCGTTCGACAGGTTCTCGGCAGCATGACCGATCGCGATCTTGACGCCCTTGTCGCGCAAGCGCTTGACGTTGGCGCTGTCGGCCTGGTCGGAGCCCTGCACGGTATGGCCGAGATTCACCAGAACTTCGGCGATGCCGCTCATGCCGATGCCGCCGATGCCGACGAAATGCACCGGGCCGATGTCGCGCGGCAATCTCATGCGCTTCCTCCGACTCGAAAACGGACCGGCAAAACTACAGTTTTGCGCCCGCTGCCGCCACCTCTAGCACGAGGGCGGCAAGCCGGTCGGCGGCATCAAGTCTGCTCACGGATCGGGCCGCCGTTGCCATTGCGGCAAGCCGCTGCGGGGCCGCCGCAAGGGCGCTGATTTCGGCGGCAAGGCGCTCGGGGGTGAAGGCATCTTGCGTGAGCCGCAGCGCGCCGCCGGCACGTTCGAGCACCCCGGCATTGGCAAGTTGATCCTGATCGATGGCGTGCGGCAGGGGCACCAGGATCGACGGGCGGCCGATAGCAGCCAGTTCGGCGACGGTCGAGGCGCCGGAACGCGAGATCACGATGTGGCTTGCCGCCATCCGTGCAGGCAGATCGGGGAAGAATGACGCTATTTCCGCGGCGACGGCGAGCTTGGCATAGGCGTCACGAATACGGGCCAGATCTTCGTCGCGCGCTTGCTGGACGACGGCAAGCCGGGCACGCAAGCCGGCATCGAGCCGGCTGATCGCAGCGGGGACGATATCGGCCATGACGCGGGCGCCCTGGCTGCCGCCAAAGATGAGAAGCTGCAATCGATTGTCCTGCGCCGGATAAGGCAATGCCGCCGCGGCAATGACGGCGGCGCGGACCGGATTGCCGGTGAGCGTCGCCTTCACCGCCAGATCGGCGCGGCCGGCAAACAAGTCGGGGAATGTCGTGGCGATCGCGCTGACGCGCGGCGCCAAAAAGCGGTTGGCGCGCCCGATGACCGCATTGGCGTCGTGAATGAGACTTGGAATGCCACGCCATGTCGCGGCAAGAACCGGCGGAATGGTCGGATAGCCGCCGAAGCCGATTACCGCCGCGGGTTTGAGCCGGCCGAGCAGCGTCCACGCCTGGACGAATCCGGCGCCAAGCATGGCGGCGGTTCGCGCCGCGGCAAGGGGATTGCGCGCGCGCAGTGTCGCGCTGGCCACGACATGAATGGTTTGCTCGTTGAAGGCGCCGCCGAAACGCGCGGCACGATGGTCCGTCGCGAGATGGACGGCGATGCCGCGCTCGGTCAGCGCGCTCGCCAGCGCTTCGGCTGGAAACAGATGGCCGCCCGTTCCGCCGGCCGCGACCAGCACCGGGCCGGCGGGCTGCATCAGGCCATGCTCCCGGCGAACAACATGCCGCCCGTGAGCGCGGCGCGCGGACGTTCCCGCGTCAGCGCCAACAGCATGCCCATGCCATAGGCGAGCGAGATCAGCGACGAGCCGCCATAGGAGACGAAGGGCAAGGTCATTCCCTTGGCCGGCATCAAATGCAGATTGACCGCCATGTTGATGGTCGATTGCAGGCCGAACAGGATCGCCAGTCCCGCCGCGGCAAAACGGATGAACGGATCTTCGGTGCGCATCGCCTTGATCAGCGCGCGGATCACAATGAACGCGAACAGCGCGACCAGAATGAGGCAGAGTGCGACGCCGAATTCTTCTCCCGCGACGGCAAAGACGAAATCGGTGTGACCCTCGGGCAGGATGCGCTTGATCGTGCCTTCGCCGGGACCGCGGCCGAACCAGCCGCCGCGGATGAATGATTCAGTCGCGATGTCGATGTTGAACGTATCGCCCGACGCCGGATCGAGGAATCGATTGATGCGTTGCGCGACGTGCGGAACGGTGAAGAACGCGGCCGTCAGGCCGACGCCCGCCGTGGCGGCGAGCCCGACCACCCAGATCAGGCGCATGCCGGCCATATAGAACAGCGCGCCCCAGACCAGCGAGATCAGCATGGTCTGACCGAAATCGGGCTGCGTGACCAACAGCGCGACGACCACGACCAGCATGACGAGCGCGATGCTGTTGGCCGGCATTTCGGGCCGTTTCGCCGTCTCGCCGAACAGCCACGCGATCAGGATGACGAAGGCAGGTTTGAG
The DNA here is from genome assembly GCA_963723335.1 of uncultured Alphaproteobacteria bacterium. Taxonomy (GTDB): domain Bacteria; phylum Pseudomonadota; class Alphaproteobacteria; order Rhizobiales; family Xanthobacteraceae; genus BOG-931. The sequence goes on from CAVRQJ010000005.1 coordinate 138,974, forward strand.
AAATTCCGACGGCTGGATGTTGACGCCGAGGATCACCAGCCAGCGCCGCGCGCCCTTGATCTCGGCGCCGAAATAAGGTGTCGCGGCGGTGAGCAGGAGACTGACCACGAAGACGATCAGCGCCACCTTGCGGATGTCGCGCGGCGACAGAAACGAGGTGGCGATCAGCACGCCGGCCGCGGGAATGAGGAACAGCACCTGGCGGTTGACGAAGTGAAAGGGATCAAGGCCGATGCGCGCTGCGACCGGCGGGCTCGCGGCGAGGCAGAGCACGATGCCGCCGAGCATCAAGGCGGCAAGCGCCGCCAGCGTCAGCCGGTCGACCGTCCACCACCATTCGGAAAACGGCGTGGGTTGCGCGCGCGAAGCCATGACCGTCCCCGGAAAGCCCTGACTAGTCGTGACATCACGTGGTTTCCAAGAGATTAATGACGGGACCGGGCCTTGGATGGCATCAGTCCGGGCAGCGCAAGAACGAGGTCGCGGAAGGCCGTGCCGCGGATTTCGAAGTTGCGATACTGGTCGAACGAGGCACAGGCCGGCGAAAGCAGGACGACAGGTTCATTTCCTGCAGAAGCCTCGGCATCACGCGCTGCCGCTGCCAATGCCTTGTCGAGCGTGCCGGTGATCTCGTGCGGCACGCCGGCGGCGAGTGTTTTAGCGAATTCATTCGCCGCCTCGCCGATCAGATAGGCCTTGCGGATACGCGGAAAAAACGGCCGCAGCGATTCGATGCCGCCGGTCTTGGGCTTGCCGCCGGCAATCCAGAAGATGTCGCCGAAACAGGCCAGGGCCTGGGCGGCCGAATCGGCATTGGTGGCTTTGGAATCGTTGACGTAGAGCACGCGGCCACGCCGTCCGACTTCTTCCATCCGGTGCGCCAGTCCGGGAAACGACCGCATCCCGGCCTGGATCGCCGCAGGTTCAACGCCGAGCGCAAGCGCCGCTGCCGCGGCACAGGCGGCATTCTGCGCATTGTGCAGGCCGCGCAGCGAGCCGATGCCGCCGAGCGCGGCAATCGGAACCGGCCCGGACACGCCGGCGCGCAGGATTTGCTGGTCCTTCACATAGAGCCCGTCGCCCAGTGTATGGCGTACGGAGATCCGCACCGGATGCTTGCCGGACCGGTCGAGCCGGTCGGCAATCGCCACGCACCAATCGTCGTCGACGCCGACAATGGCAGTGCCGCCTTGTGGCACGCCCGCGACCAGGCGTTCCTTCACCGCCGCGTAATTTTCCATCGTGCCGTGGCGATCGAGATGATCCTCGCTCAGGTTGATCAAGATGCCGACCGATGGATCGAGCGAGGGCGCGAGGTCGATCTGATAGGACGAACATTCAATCACGTGGACGCGCATAGGTTTGACGGAACTTGCGCGCGGCGGCGCGAGCGACAGGATCGCGGTGCCGATATTGCCGCCGAGCTGCGCGTCGAGACCGCCGGATGCGGCAAGGTGCGCAATCAGCGCGGTCGTCGTCGATTTGCCGTTGGTCCCGGTGATGGCAACGAACGGCGCATCCGGTGCATGGTGGCGCCGCTCGCGGCAGAACAATTCGATGTCGCCGATCACCTCGACGCCGGATTTTTTGGCAAGCGCCACGACCCAATGCGGCGCCGGATGCGTGAGCGGAACGCCGGGCGCGAGCAGGAGCGCGGCGATCTTCGACCAGTCGACGTTGCGCAAATCCGCCGCGGGAATGCCGGCTGCTTTCGCTTTTGCCAGGCTCTCCGCGTTGTCGTCGAAGGCAATGACGTCGGCGCCCCCGGCCAATAGCGCGCTCGCGCTGACGAGCCCGGAGCCGCCCAGCCCGAACACAGCGACCTTTTTGCCGGCAAAGGTCGTGACAGCGATCACGCCGCAACTACCTCAGTTTCAAAGTCGAAAGGCCCACGAGCGCGAGCACGACTGAGACGATCCAGAAACGAATGACGATCTGCGGCTCGGTCCAGCCGAGCTGCTCGAAATGATGGTGGATGGGCGCCATCCTGAAAATGCGCTTGCCGGTCAGCTTGAACGACACGACCTGCACGATCACAGAGACCGCTTCGAGCACGAACAGGCCGCCGATGACGGCGAGGACGATCTCGTGCTTGGTGGCGACCGCAACACTGCCGATCATGCCGCCGAGCGCGAGCGAACCGGTGTCGCCCATGAAAATCGACGCCGGCGGTGCGTTGAACCAGAGAAATCCGAGACCCGCTCCGAGCACCGCGCCGCACAGAACCGCGAGTTCGCCGGTACCGGGAACGTAATGGATTTGCAGATAGTCGGCGAACACCGCGTTGCCGCAGAGATAGGCGATCATTCCAAAGCTTGCGGACGCGATCATGACCGGCACGATGGCGAGGCCATCGAGCCCGTCGGTCAGGTTCACGGCGTTGCCGGCGCCGACGATGATGAAAACCGCGAAGATGACGAAGAACCAGCCGAGGTTCAGCACCATTTCCTTGAAAAACGGAAACACCAATACGGTCGAATAGGTCACGCTGCCGAGCCGGATCAGCGCATAGCAGGCAAGAGACGCGATCGCTGCTTCGACGAGCAGGCGCGTGCGGCCGCCAAATCCGTTGGATGTCTGCTTTTTCACTTTGAGATAGTCGTCGTAGAAGCCGACGAAGCCGAAGCCGAGCGTAACCCACAGCACCACCCAGACATAAGGGTTGGCGGGATTGGCCCACAGCAGCGTCGAGACCAGCATGCCGGAGAGGATCAGCAGTCCGCCCATGGTCGGCGTGCCGGCCTTGGCGATGATGTGCGATTTCGGGCCGTCGCTGCGGATCGGCTGCCCTTTGCCCTGCAGGAGTCGCAACCGGTCGATGATGTTCTGGCCGAACAGAAAAACGAAGAGCAGCGCGGTAATGACGGCGCCGCCGGTGCGAAAGGTGATGTACCGGAACACATTAAGGACGGAAAGTCTGTCCGATAGATCGACCAGCCAGTAAAACATCGCATCAACCTTGTGCGGACGCGTCTTCGAGCGTGTCTTCGCCGTTGTCGCGGCGCGGATACGCCCGTTGCAACGCCTTGACGATGGGCGCCATGCGCGAGCCGAGTGAACCCTTGACCATGACGGCGTCGCCGGCACGGATCGCGGGCAGCACCTGCGCCTCGAGCGCGGCGGAGTTCTCTGCATAGCCGCCGCGGCGGCTTGCGGGAAGAGCCTGCCACAAGGCGTGCATCAGCGGACCGCAACAGAATACCAGGTCGACGGAATTTGCGAGCACCTGTTCGGCCACCGCGCGATGCAAGGCGCGGCCCTGAGGCCCCAATTCCAGCATGTCGCCGAGCACGGCGATGCGGCGACCTCGCGGGCCGATCGGCGATTGGCCGAGGACCGCAAGCGCGGCCTCAACCGATGCCGGATTGGCGTTGTAGCTCTCATCGAGCACCAGCGCCGGACCGCCGGGGAAATCGATTGTGATCGGTGCGCCGCGGCCGGATACAGGCTCGAGTTCGGCGAGCGCCAGCGCCGCCAGCGCCAGATCGGCCCCGGCGATCTCCGCCGCCGCCAGAACGGCAAGCGAATTGATGACCAAGTGGCGGCCTGGCGCGCCGACCTTGTAGCTGAATTGAGTACCGAGGATATCCGCCTCGACGGTCGAGCAGCGCGCGTGCAATGCGCATTTGACGAGGCGCGCGTCGGCGGTCTCATCCTCGCCGAATGAAACGATGCGGGCGATACCGGCCTCCTTGGCGCGGCGTTTGAGATGGGTGAATTGCGCGATGTCACGATTGATGATCGCCGCGCCGCCCGGCTCGACGCCGAAAAAGATTTCGGACTTGGCATCGGCGATTTTTGCAAGCGAGCCCAGGTATTCGAGATGCACCGGCGCGATCGTGGTGATGATCGCGATGTGCGGGCGGACGAGGCGCGACAGCGGCTCGATCTCGCCTTCGTGATTCATCCCCATCTCCAGCACTGCATAACGCGCGCTTGCCGGACATCGTGCGAGCGATAGCGGCACGCCCCAGTGATTGTTGTAGGAGGCGATCGAGGCATGGGTTTCGCCGTCTTTCGACAGTGCGAGCCGCAATGCTTCCTTCGTGCTGGTCTTGCCGACCGAGCCGGTCACGCCGATGAATTTGGCGTGACTGCGCGCGCGGGCCGCGACCGCGAGATCGCGCAGGCCCGCGAGCACATTGGGCACGACAAGAAGCGGCACATCCGCCGGAAACTGCGATCGCCGCTCGCCGGCAACGACCGCGAGGCCTGCTTTTGCCGCAAGCGCCGTTCCGACAAAATCATGACCATCGCGATTGTCGCCGTGGATGGCGAAGAACGCATCGCCCGGCGCGACGCTGCGGCTGTCGATGGAGAGACCTGAGACGGTTTGCGGCAACGGGCCCTGTTGTTCGGCGCCCATCGCCTTCATCATCGCGTCGACGGTCCACAGCGCGGGCGCGCTCATGCGGCGAGTTCCTTTAGCGCCGTGGCGACCGCTTCGTGATCGCTGAACGGTATGATCCGGTCGCCGATAATCTGGCCGGTTTCATGTCCCTTCCCGGCAATAAGCAGGACGTCGCCGGGGCGCAAGTCCGCAATGGCATGGCGTATTGCTGCGCGCCGGTCGCCTATTTCCGCGGCCCCGTGCGCCGCCGCGATGATCGACGCGCGGATCGCGGCGGCATCTTCGCTGCGCGGATTGTCGTCGGTGACGATGATACGGTCGGCATTGGCTGCTGCGACGGCGCCCATCAAGGGCCGCTTGCCGCGATCGCGATCGCCGCCGGCGCCGAACACTACCACCAGCCGGCCGTTCACGTAGGGCCGCAAGGCTTCGAGCGCCTTGGCGAGGGCATCGGGCTTGTGCGCATAGTCGACAAAGATTTGCGCGCCGCGCGCAGCGCCGACACGTTCGAGGCGCCCCTTGGCGCCCGCGAGATGTTCGAGTGCCGCGAACACGCGAGCCGCTTCGCCGCCAGTTGCGATTGCGAGGCCGGCGGCGACCAGCGCGTTTTCGATCTGGAATTCCCCGACCAGCGGCAAGCGCACCTGGAAATCGTTGCCGCCCTCTTCGAGCCGCAGCGTTTGCGCGAAGCCGTCAATCGCGGATTCGACGAGACGAATTCCCGTTCCCTTGCGGCCGACGCTCATGATCGACAGGCCACGCTTCTTCGCGGCCGTTACCACGGCATCAGCATGGTCGTGATCGACGTCGATGACGGCCGTTGCGCCGGATGCGAGCAAATCCTCGAACAGCCGCAGCTTGGCGGCGAGATAGGCCTCGAATGTCGAATGATAATCAAGATGATCGCGCGTGATATTGGTGAAGCCCGCGGCCGCAATGCGCAAGCCGTCGAGCCGGAATTGGTCGAGACCGTGCGACGACGCCTCGATCGCGAGATGCGTGACGCCTTCGCCGGCGAGTGTGTCGATCGAGCGATGCAGCGCGACCGGATCCGGCGTGGTGAGCGAGCCGTAAGTCTCGCCGCTCGGCGACACCACGCCGATCGTGCCGATGCTCGCAGCGCGGTGACCCAGCGCGCTCCAGATCTGACGCGTGAACGCAGCAACGGATGTCTTGCCGCTGGTGCCGGTGACGGCCGCAATGACGCCGGGCTGGCGTGGATAAAGCTTTGCCGCAATGAGCGCGAGCGCGCGCCGGGCGTTTGCGACACGCACGAACGCTGTATCGCCGGGTAGCGGTGTTCCGGGCGGCTGCTCGGCTACGATCGCCGACGCACCGGCCGCGAGTGCGGACTGGATGAAGCGCATGCCGTCGGCTTTGCCGCCGGCTATCGCGACAAAAATGTCGCCGGCTTTGACGGTTCGGCTGTCCGCCGTCACGCCGCCGGCGTCGAGGCCGGCATGGCGCGCGTCGAATACCGCATCAGGAGGCAAAATCTCGCGAAGCTTCATGACTCAGTTGATGTAGCAGCTAAGTCGAAAGGGCGGCTCGGTCGACAATGCGAAGAACGCCTTACCTGTTTTCCTTCAGCGAAGCCAGTATCAGCTGGTCGGCGGTCGGCAGGTCCATGCGCGGTTCGATGCCGAGCAGCGGGGCAATGCGGGCGATCACGGCGCCGCCGGTCGGCACCGCGTTCCAGCCTGAAGTCTTAAAGCCGTGAGTTTCCGGCAGCGCCTGCGGCTCATCGAGCATGATCAGGAGCAGATAGCGCGGCTGATCCGCCGGCAGCACCGCCATGAAATCGGTCAGCACTTTGGTTTTCGAATAGCGGCCGAAGACGACCTTGTCGGCGGTGCCGGTTTTGCCGCCGATGTAATAGCCCGGAACGTCAGCCTTCGCAGCCGTGCCTTTCTCGACATTGAGCCGCATCAGATAGCGCATTATGGCGCTGGTCTCGGGCTTGACGACGCGCTTGCCCAGCGCCTGCGCATCGGCCTCGCTGCGCTTGAGGAAGGTCGGCGGAATCAGGATGCCGCCGTTCATCAATGCCGCGACGCCCATCACGGCCTGCAACGGCGCGACCGAAAGTCCGTGACCGAAGGCGATGGTCATGGTGTTGAGTTCGCCCCAATGCTTCGGCACGATCGGCTCTGCGCTCTCCGGCAATTCGGTCCGCAGCCGATCGAGTTGACCCATCTTTTTCAAGAAGGCCCGGTGCGCGTCGATTCCCATCATCATCGCGATGCGCGCCGCGCCGATGTTGGACGAATAGGTGAAGATTTCCGGCACCGACAGCGCACGCTGCATCGGCTCGAAATCATGGATATCGAACTTGCCGTAATGCAGCGGATTGTGCGCGTCGAAGGTGGATTTCAGCGTGGCCTTGCCGGAATCGAGCGCCATGGCGACGGTGAATGCCTTGAAGGTCGATCCCATTTCGTAGACGCCGGTGGTCAGGCGATTGATGCGGGTCGGATCGAGCGCTTCGCGCGGATTGTTGGGATCGTAATCCGGCTCGGAATCCATGGCGACGATTTCGCCGGTGCGGACGTTAAGGACGAGTCCGGCCGCGGCGATGGTATGGAATTTGGCGCGAGCGGCTACCAGTTCGTCGCGCAGCGCGTGCTGCACGCGCAGGTCGACGGCAAGCTGCACCGGCGTCTGCAATCGGTCGGTGGCGAGGCCCGCCAGATGCAAGGCCGCGAGCCCTTGCCCGTCGAGCCATTTTTCGATGCCGGCGATGCCCTGATTGTCGATGTTGACGTGACCGAGCACATGCGAAACCTCAGGGCCGTTCGGATAGTCGCGCTTGTTCTCGTTCAGAAAGCCAATTCCCGGCAGCCCTTGGCGGTAAATCTCGCGCTGCTGCTCCGGCGTGATGTCGCGCTTGAGCCAGACGAAGCCGCGCTTCGACGACAGCCTTTCGCGCAGCTCCGCCGAATCGAGATCGGGCAGGTCCGCCGTGAGCAGTTCGGCCGCCTCGTCGATGTCGATGAGCCGCCGCGGTTCGGCGTAGAGCGACGGTACGCGTACATCCGTGGCGAGCACTTCGCCGTTACGGTCAAGGATTTCCGGGCGAGCGGTCGCAATGGCGTCGCCCGACACCACGCGATGAACGGTGTGGCTGTTGGAGGCGAGCGCGAACATGACGAGGCGCCCGGCGATGACACAATAGACCGCGGCAAAGCCGAGGATTGCAAAGCCGATGCGCGCCCGTGCCTTGGCGCCCCGATCGACGTTGGTGCCGTAGAGCAGTTTGCGGATGAGCCGGTGCCGCCACGGCATTTCCGGTGCGCGCGCCGGCGCTCGCGGTACGGGGGATGTCTGCTCGGCCACGCTCATTGCCGCGGCGCTCCCGCGGTTGCGTCGGCGGGTGCCGCGGCCGGGATGCTTCCGGTCGGCTCTTCGAGGTTTTCGATGATGCCGCCAATCGGGTCTTTGCTTGCGGTCACGTCTTGCGGCGGCCGCTCGGGCAGGCGGTCGAGCGTGTCGAATTGCGTCGGCGCGACCGTTTTCAGCTGCAGATAGCGTTTTGCCAGCGTCTCGATCCGCTCCGGTGCATCAAGCTGACCCCACTCGGCGCGCAGCGACGCGATGGCGTCGCGCTCGTGGCGCACTTCAGTCCGCAGCTTGGCAAGGCGTTCGGCCTGGACGGTCGAGTCGAATTTGATCCGATAGACGTAAGCCGCAGCGAGCACGAGCGCGCCGATCACCAGGAAATTGAGCATGCGCAGGATCATGTGCGCCCTCGCATGATGTCCGCGATCGAGGGCAGCCGCGGCAGGAGATGTTCGGCAGTCATCGCCCGGGGTGCTGCATCCGTACGCTCCGCCGCGCGAAGCTTCGCCGAGCGCGCACGCGGGTTGCCGGCGACCTCGCTTTCATCCGGCGTTTCCGGCCGTTTCGTCAGCACGCGGAAGGTCGGTTCGGGCGCCGCTACTTCGGGCCGGTGCCGCGAGCCGGCCGGTGTCCGGCTTCGCTCGTTGAGAAAAGTTTTGACGATGCGATCTTCGAGCGAGTGGAACGCGATCACGACAAGCCGTCCCGAAGGCTTGAGCGCGCGCTCGGCGGCGAAGAGCCCGCATGCCAGTTCCGTGAGCTCGCCGTTGACGAAAATGCGCAGCGCCTGGAACGTCCGGGTCGCCGGATGGATCGCGCCGTCGCGCGTGCGCACCACGCGAGCAACGATCTCCGCAAGCGCGTTCGTCGTATCGATGGCGCGCTCGTTGCGCGCCCGCACGATGGCGCGTGCAATCGTGCGCGCGAAATTCTCCTCGCCCAGTGTGGCAATGATAACGGCGAGATCGCGCTCGCTCGCATGAGCTACAATCTCGGCCGCGCTCGGGCCGTCGCGCCCCATGCGCATGTCGAGCGGCCCGTCGAGCCGAAAAGAAAATCCGCGCTCCGCCTCATCAAGCTGCATGGACGAAACGCCGAGATCGAACACGACGCCATCGGCTGCAGCATCGCCGGCGATCGTTTCCAGATTTGAGAAACGATCCTCGACCAGTTCGAGACGTCCGTGCTCGGCCTCGACGAGCGCCGCGCCGCGCGCGATTGCGCTTTGATCGCGGTCGATGCCGATTGCCCGCGTCCCGGGCGTTTCCAGGATGGCGCGCGTATAGCCGCCGGCGCCGAAAGTCGCATCGATATAGAGACCGCCCTCGCGGACGCCGAGCCAACGGGTGGCTTCGCGGGCAAGCACGGGGATGTGACGGACCGATCCGCCGGCGACAGCGCCGCTGCCGCCCGTCGTCATTCGCGCGCTCCGCGCGCGAAGCCCAGGCGCGAGCAGCCGCTCTTCGACTGCCGAAGTCCGCCAAGGAGGAGGCTTTTGTCCATGAAAACCAGTGGCTTGAGTCAATAAAAAGGCTGTCATCGGACTGCGTAAGCGCCAACGGAGCTGCCGCGCCGTTCGGCAGCGCCGGTCGATTTCGATTAATGAGACGTAAGCTTAAGGAATGGTTGAGAACGGCCCGGACTGGGGTTCGAGCGTGGCCGCATCGCAACGCTTGGAGGATTTTTTCGATTCGAGCGCCGCAACGGGCAAATCGGCTTGTCGCTCGCGAGCGTTACCCTAAAGTACTTTTATGTCGCGTCCCGCGTTTGCACCGGATTCCTGCGTCGTTGCCGATGTCATGCCTTCGCCCAATCACGGCGACCGCAAAGACGGACAGCGCCCGGACATGATCATCCTGCACTACACCGGGATGCGGGACGCGGACGCTGCGCTCGAGCTTTTATGCGCGCGGGGCAGCGAGGTCTCATCGCATTATTTCGTGTTCGAGGACGGCCGGATCATCCAGCTGGTCCAGGAAGGCCGCCGTGCCTGGCACGCGGGCAAGTCGCAATGGGCGGGCGAGACCGATATCAATTCCTGCTCGATCGGCATCGAGATCGCCAATCCCGGGCATGATCATGGCTATCCCGATTTTCCCAAGCGGCAGATTGCGACGGTGACGACGCTCTGCCGCAGCATTTTGACCCGCAACACGATCCCGGCGGTGCGGGTATTGGCTCATTCCGACGTGGCGCCTGCGCGAAAGCAGGATCCGGGCGAAAAATTCCCGTGGCGGACGCTGTACAATTCCGGCGTGGGCCACTGGGTGAAACCAGCACCGATCATGAATTTCGGCCAGGTGCTTTCGCCCGGCGACCGCGGCGCTGCGGTCGCGGCGCTGCAGAATGCGCTTCGGGAGTACGGCTACGGGCTCGCGGCCAATGCCGAATACGACACAGTCACCCGCGAAGTCGTGACGGCATTCCAGCGCCACTTCCGTCCCGAGCGGATTGACGGCGTCGCCGATCCGTCGACGCGCAGCACCTTGCAGGAACTCCTGGCCAATCGCGGGCGCGCGAGAACCATGGCCGCCCGCGCCCGCGCCGCCGTGCTGGCCGCCGCTCACTGATTAGCCATGTGGCCGGGCCTTTCGCGCCCGGCCCTTGACGGCGGAGCGTGCTACGCCCATCCCTCTGCGCGTCAGTCGGCTGGACGGCCGCTCCGGCGAAACCGAAAGGTTGCCGGGGAGGAAAGTCCGGGCTCCGTGGACAAGCGGTGCCGGATAACATCCGGCGGGTGCGAACCCAGGGATAGTGCCACAGAGAACAGACCGCCGCGGTGCGTAGTGTTTTGCCGCGGTAAGGGTGAAACGGTGCGGTAAGAGCGCACCGCGCCGGCGGCAACGCCGGCGGCACGGCAAACCCCACCGGGAGCAAGACCGAATAGGGACGGTGCGAAGCTTGCTTCGGGATCTGTGTCCAGATCTTGCCGTCCGGGTAGGTTGCTGGAGGCGCCGGGTAACCGGCGTCCCAGAGGAATGGCCGTCGCGTATGCGGGCTTTGCCCGCATGCCATCCAGAACCCGGCTTACAGGCTGGCTGACGTGAAACTAAGGGCGCCCGGCGGAATCCCGTCGGGCGCCCGCCAAGTTTTCGGGCCGTGTGTTGGCACGGGTCTTGAGTTGATTCACGCCGGGAAACTGAGGGAGCCGCCCCAAGTGGCGTTCCGCACCCTTGTATTATTTTGGAAGAAAATACCTCCAATGACTGCTTTAGGGCGATAAAAATCCAAGTATTGGGGCTTAGTTTGCGCTTCTTGGAATGACGTTCTATCTAAACCTTGTTCCGCTGGGATCCTTCATGACGCGCGCGCCTGCAGAAAGCCAAACCACCCGCATCGGCCCGTTATCGCGGCTGCCGGCGTTCTTTGCGCTCGAGAACAAGCGCGCCGTTGTCGCCGGCGGCAGCCAGGCTGCGGCATGGAAGGCAGAATTGCTGTCGGCGGCCGGAGCCCGGGTCGACGTTTTCACGCCAGAGCCGGGCGAGGACCTGATCGCGCTCGCCGCCGCTCCGGCGCGTGGTGCGATCCTCATCCATTGCCGTGATTGGACCGTCGCGGATTTGGCGAATGCCGCCATCGCCGTAGCCGATTGTGGTGACGATGACGCTGCCGCACAGTTCGCAGTGGCAGCGCGCGCGCATGGCGTGCCGGTCAATGTCATCGACCGGCCGGCTTTCTGCGACTTTTCGTTTGGCGCCATCGTCAATCGCTCGCCGCTCGTGATCGGCATTTCCACCGACGGCGCCGCGCCGGTTTTCGGCCAGGCGATCCGCGCCAAGATCGAAGCGCTGATTCCCAAAGGCTTTGCGCGCTGGGCGGAAGCCGCGAGAGCCTGGCGGCCTCACGTACAGGCGCTGGCTTTGCCGTTTCGCGGCCGCCGCGCCTTCTGGGAGCGGTTCACGGAGCGCGCCGTGGCAGCGCCGAACGCCGTGCCGACCGATGCCGACCTCGACGTGCTGCTTGATCCGACGGCGGCGCAAAATGACGGCTCCGTCGTTCTGGTCGGCGCCGGGCCGGGCGATCCGGAATTGCTGACATTGCGCGCGGTGCGCGCGCTGCAATCGGCCGACGTGATCCTGTTCGACGATCTCGTTGCAACCGACATTCTCGATTTCGCGCGCCGTGAAGCCAAGAAAATGCTGGTCGGCAAAACCGGTCACAAAGACTCGTGCCGGCAAGACGACATCAACGCGCTGATGATCTCGCTCGCCAAAGCCGGCCGCCGCGTCGTGCGGCTCAAGGGCGGCGATCCGATGATCTTCGGCCGTGCCGACGAAGAGATCGCGGCCTGCCGCGCGGCGGGTATTGCGGTCGAGGTGGTGCCCGGCATCACCACCGCGCAAGGCGCCGCAAGCCGGCTTCTGGTCTCGCTGACGCGCCGGGCCGAAGCGCGCCGCGTGCAATACATCACCGGTCACGGGCGCGACGGAAAACTGCCGGAGGATATCGACTGGTCGAGCTTCGCCGATCCGGTCGTGACCTCCGTCGTCTATATGCCGGCGAAAACCTTGCCTGAGCTCGTCACGAGAGCGCTGCAAGCCGGGCTCGATCCGGCAACGCCCGCGGTCGCGGTGGAACGCGCGACGCGGCCTGACGAGCGCGTTATTGCCGCGACGATTGGCGGCCTGCCGGCGCGCCTTGCCGCCGAGCCGCCGACGGGTCCGGTCATTGTGATGATAGGACGTGTGTTCGCGGACTACGTCGAAGCCGCGGCAAAAGGCCAGATTTCCGAGCCGGAACAACGTCAATCAGCTTCCGGACGCTGAATCTGGAACCGTTCTTGTTTTCAAGGAACGGGTTGCGAAAACCCACCGAGGCCGACTATCTAAGCGTCACATGGACACAGCCGCACCAACCCTCGCGTCCCACAAAGCCGCATCTCCCGGCTTGATCGATGCGCGCGTGAGCGCCATCGAGACGGTGGCCAAGGACACCAAGGTCTATACGTTTCAGCGCGCCGACGGCGCGCGGCTGCCGGCCTACCAGCCCGGCGCCCATATCGATCTGCATCTTCCCGACGGGATGATCCGGCAGTTCTCGCTGTGCGTTCCCGATGCCGATCCCAATCCGGAACGTTACCTCGTGGGCGTCAAGCGCGATGCGGCTAGCCGTGGCGGTTCACGCTACATCATCGATGAAATGCGCGTCGGCGATGAAATCAAGATCAGCGCACCACGGAACAATTTCGCACTGGCCGAAGATGCCGCGCACGTCGTTCTCGTTGCTGGCGGCATCGGCATCACGCCGATCTGGTGCATGGCGCAGCATCTGGCCGCGCAGAAGCGGCCGTGGACGCTTTACTACTCCTGCCGCACCCGTGACGAGATGGCGTTTCTCGAAACGCTGAAAGATTTTGCGCCGGGCTCCGTCAACCTGCACTTCGACGACGAAGCGGGCGGCAAATTCCTCGATCTTGCCGCGGTCGTCGCCGCTGCGCCGGACAATGCGCATCTTTATTGCTGCGGTCCGAAGGAAATGCTCACCGCCTTCGAGGCTGCAGCGGCCAGCCGTCCGCGCAATCACGTTCATGTCGAATATTTTACCGCCAAGTCGGAAGCATCGACGGCCGGCGGCTTCTGGGTCGAGCTCGCGCGGTCGGGCGAGGAATATTACATTCCCGAAGGCAAGAAAGTGCTCGAAGTGCTGTTCGATGCCGGGGTCGACGTCGATTATTCCTGCGAACTCGGCATCTGCGGAGAATGCGTGACGCGGGTGATTTCCGGCATCCCGGAGCACCACGACGCCGTGCTCAGCGAGGAAGAACAGGCCTCCAACGAAAAAGTCATGATCTGCTGCTGCGGCAGCAAGACCGAGCGCCTCGTTCTGGACATGTAGCTCCGGCCGGACTGCTGCGATAAGCTGGGCGCATGGATGCGCCTGTCAAATCACCCCGCAAATCACCCCGGACGATAAAAAAACCTGCCGCGAAGGAGCGGCAGGATTTACGGTCCTGGATCGCGCAATTGCGCGCCGCAAACGAATTGCAGGACATCAAGGGCGCCGAGCGCGAAAAGGAAATCGGCGGCATCGTCGACATCTATCAGCGCAAGATCGGCAACAAGGCCGTGCTGTTCGACGACGTGCCCGGTTATCCGCGCGGCCACCGTATCCTCGCCAATATCCTCACCTCGGTGCGGCGGATCAACATCACGCTCGGGCTCGATCCTGACGCGAGCCCGATCGACCTCGTGCATTACTGGCGCCGCTACATGAAAGAGGCACGCGCCATCTCCCCGGTGACGGTGAAGACCGGGCCGGTCATGGACAATGTGCACACCGGCGCCGACATCGACATTTTCAAAATCCCGGTGCCGCACTGGCACGAACATGACGGCGGCTACTACATCGGCACCGGCGACATGGTGATCATGCGCGATCCGGATACCGGGTGGATCAATTACGGCGCCTATCGGGTGCAGGCGCACGAGGGCAATGTCGCGACGGTGATGTGCTCGAAAGGCAAGCACGGCGATCTGATCCGGCGCCGCTATCACGAGCGCGGTGAGCCGTGTCCGATCGCGGTGGTCTGCGGCATGCACCCGGCTCTGTTCATGATCGCGGGTCTGGAAATCCCTTACGGCAAGAACGAATACGATGCCGCGGGCGGACTGATCGGCGAACCGGTCGAGATCATCGCCGGGCCGCGCACCGGCCTGCCGATTCCCGCGCATGCCGAGATCGCCTTCGAGGGCTTCATTCATCCGAACGATCTGCGCGACGAAGGACCGTTCGGCGAATGGACCGGCTATTACGCAGGCGGCCTGAAGCAGGAGCCGGCGATCCGCATCGAGACCTTCATGCACCGCGACGATCCGATCCTGCTCGGCGCGATCCCCGGCATCCCGCCGGACGATGACTCGTTCTATCGCGGCACCTATCGCTCCGGCGCGGTCTGGAACCAGATCGAGGCCGCGGGCGTGCCGGAAATAAAAGGCGTGTGGGCGCATGCCGCGGGCGGCAGCCGGCTTTGGCTCACTGTCGCGATCAAGCAGCAATATGCCGGGCACGCCAAGCAAGCAGGGCTGATCGCCTCGCAGTGTCATGCCGGCGCCTATGCCAACCGCTTCGTCGTCGTGGTCGACGACGACATCGACCCGTCGGATATGGACAAGGTCGTGTGGGCAATGTGCACCCGCTTCGATCCGCGCGAGGGCTTGGAGACGCTGCGCGGCTGCTGGTCGACGGCGCTCGATCCGATGGCCTATGCCGAGGACGATCCGCGCAATGCGCGCGTGGTGATCGATGCCTGCAAGCCGTTCAAGCGCCGCGACACGTTTCCGCCCGTGGTGCGTCCGAGCGACGAGGTCGAACAGCACGTGCGCGAGAAATTCTCCGGCGTGCTGCCGCGCAACCAGTGAACGGCCGCCCATGAACGAAAAATTCGACATCACACTCAATATCAACGGCCGCGATTACCCGATCCGCGTCGAGCCGCGCAAAACGCTGGTCGACGCCATCCGCGACGATTGCGGCCAGACCGGCACCCATATCGGCTGCGAACACGGCGTCTGCGGCACCTGCACCGTCATCGTCGACGATGAGGCGGTGCGTTCCTGCCTGATGTTTGCGATCCAGGCGCAAGGCAAGAAAATCCGCACCGTCGAGGGTCTGGCCGACGGCGACGAGTTGCATCCGTTGCAGCGCGCGTTCATCGAGAATCACGGCCTGCAATGCGGCTATTGCACGCCGGGCTTCCTGATGCTCGCGACCAACGTGCTGGAAAAGGATCCATACATCGGCGACGAGGACCTGATCGACATGCTGGCCTCGAATCTTTGCCGCTGCACCGGCTATCAGAACATCATCAAGGCGGTGAAGGCGGCGCGCGATCAGATGCAAGAAGCGCTCAAGGCGCCTGCCGCGTAAGCGCCGCGAGCGCTGCTTTCGCAACCTCGACGTCCTGTTCGATCTTGGCGCCGCCGGCAGCGACCGCGCCGATGACTTCGCCGCTGACCTCGATCGGGAATCCGCCCGGCACATTGGTGAAGTCGCCCATGCGCACCGTCATGGAGAGCGCGTTTTCTTCCGGCGCATAGCCGGTCGGCAGGCGCTGCGAGGCCGCGGTAATCGCCTTTCTCTGCGTGGTGATGATCGAGAAATGCCGCGCGCCATCCATCATCAGGAAGGCGATGAGCCGGCAGCTCTGGTCGGCGACCGCCAGCGAGACTTTGCAGCCGAGTTCGTTCGCCTTGGTCACGCCGGCAAGGATCATCTTCATGCTCGCCTCGTGCGTGAGGCGGCGGGTGGGAACGAAATCCGTCATGAGGGGCTCCTCGGCCGGGGAATGCTCCGACCACATGACACAAATTCCGCGATGCTGTTAGTGTCCCGCCGCGAAAGCGACAGGCGGGAAGATGAGGGGCCAACACAGTGAATAACGGGAAATTGCCATCCGGCTGGGATCGGGAGGCGGACGTCGTTGTAATCGGATCCGGTGCGGCTGGCCTGCCGGCGGCCATCGTGGCGCGAGAAGCGGGCGCGTCCGTCATCATTGTAGAGTCCGAGAACCATATCGGCGGCCATGCCATCACCAGCGGCGGTAATCTGCCGCTTGGCGGCGGCACCAGCTACCAGAAGAAATACGGCATCGAGGATTCGCCTGACTTGCTGTTCCATGACCTGACCGACTGGTCGGCGGTCGAGCCCAACGGCTTTCCACCCTACCGTTACAACGATCGGGAAATCATCCGCGCCTTCGCCGACAACAGCGCACCGGCATTCGAGTTCCTGCTCGCGCATGGCGTGAAGGTCGTTGAGCAGGCGCCGGACAATGTCAGCGGTCACGAAATCGGAATCTCGGCGCTGCGCACCATGCACTGCGCGGTGATGGACTGGCCGATGATCCAGACCGGCAAGCCGGCGGATCCGGCCGAACAAGCCACGAAATCATCCGGCAACGGATTGATGCAGCCGCTCCATGCCGCAGCCCTCAAGGCCGGCGTGGATATTTTGCTCGAGCACCGCATGACCGGGATTCATCGCGAGACGCCGAATTCCGGCCGCGTGCTCGGCATCGCTGTCGATCACAATGGCGCGGTGCGCAATATCCGCGCTCGCAAGGCCGTGATCGTCGCCACCGGCGGCTCCACCGGCAACGTGAATTTCCGGCGCATGTTCGACCCGCGCCTCACCGAAGAATATTGCGGGCTCGCCGGCATGCCGTGGTCCAATCAGGACGCCAGCGGCGAACTCGCCGCCATGGCCGTCGGTGCGTCATTGTGGGGTTTGTTCAACCAGACCGGCGAATTCGGCAGCGCCCTGACCAAGGCGGGCGCGATCGGCTGCCAGTACGGCTACACGAATGTGCGCTGGCATCCGGGCAGCAGCGTCTTCGACAAAGCGGGCGCGATCGGGCTGAAAGTGGCCGACTGGCAGAACGTCATTCTCGTCAACATGCTCGGCAAAAGATTTTACGACGAGACCGGGCCCCAGTTCAGTTACAGCACGTATAAAAGCATCGATCCGTACGAGCCGCACTCTCATCGCAATACCCGGAACGTCAAATTCAATCCGAATAATTTCATCAATGCCGCGCTCGCCGGAATCGGCGATGGCCATAATGGCGGCGGCCCGATCTGGGCGATCTTCGATGCCGATGCTGCCGCGCGCGAGCAATGGATTCCGGCGCCGCCGCACGTCGATATCGACGCCGGTTTTTTCTTCAGCGCCGGCAGTATCGCCGAACTCGCACGCAAGGTCGTGATGAAGCACCAGCGCGTGCCGATGCCGCCGCAAAACCTTGTCGAGACCGTCGCCCGCTACAACGCGTTCGTCGAGACCGGCAAGGACGCCGATTTCGGTAAACCCAAGCCGCTCTACAAGATCGGGAATCCGCCGTTCTATGCGGCATGGTCGACGCCGGTCGTTCACGACACGCGCGCCGGCCTGCGCATCAACGCCCGCTGTCAGGTCGTCGATATGAACGGTGACGTGATCGCTGGTCTTTATTGCAGCGGTGAATCGGCCGGCGGTTTTTCCATGCATGGCCTTCCGCGTGCGATCTGCCAGGGTTTTATCGCCGGAAAAAATGCAGTAACGGAAAATATGCCGGTGTGACGCCGGGCTCAGGGCTTGTTGCTTTGTGCGGCGTCGTCTTGTGTTGCGTCGCCGCGGATTTGACAGGCTCGCCCGGCGGCAGTTTCAGCAAGTCCGACACTTTGACGAAAGTGTATCCGTCCGCGCGCAGCCTCTTGATGATGTCCGGGAGTGCGATTGCGGTTCCCGGCGCATTGGGGCCGCCATGCATGTGCAGGACGACGATGCTGCCGGGATGGACATGCGTCACGACATCGGACGCGATCCACTTCGGATTTCTTTCGAAGGCGTCAGCGCCATCCACGTCGCCGCCGACAACGGTATAGCCTTGATCTTCGACTTTTTTGACCGCCGCGGCGTCGGAGCAAAGCCCCGGGAAGCGGAAATATTTCTTATAGGACGCCGCGTATTTTTTCAGGAGATCATCTGTCTTTTGCACTTCAGCGGTCTGGTTTGCGTCCTGTATCGGAAAGAGGTGGTAGCAGGGTGAATGAAAAGCGCCGTGCGAGTAGCTGTGGTTGCCGAGTTCGAAAAGCGGATCAGCCGATAATTCCCTGGCCGCATCACTGTAAGCCTCGATCCAGAGGCCGGTCATAAAAAGGGTCGCGGGGACCTGCTGCTGCCGCAGGACTTCAATGACTTTCTCATTGTACCACGACGCGACCCGCCGGCTCTTCAGCTCGCGCAGCATTCCAGGAGTCATGTCGGCGTCGAACGTAAGCGCGACTATTTTTTGATCTGTTGCGGCGCGATCGAAGCTCAAGGGCTTGCCTGACGATGCCGGTGCGGCGATCGCGGCGCTTAACGTCGCGCATAATATCAGGAGAAGGAGCATCCCATGCGCAGATGGCGATCGCATCGATCGCGGACATTGCCGGCGCATTATCGGTTCACGTCTTGGCTGCTCGCCTACACCGTCGTCTGCGCCACGCCGCGCTCGGCGTTGAGCGCTTCCCTGGCGGCGTCCTTGAACGCCTGATCGGGCGGCAAGACCATCGCGCAGGACCGGACCTTGTGGTGAGCGGGATCGACGCCGGGCGGCACGATGCCCTTCTCGGTAAGCGCCTTGACCGCGCGCATCAGACGATGCCGCGCCATGATGATGCCGTTGTCGGTCGAGACCAGGTTTTCCTTGGTGCGGTCGCAGATCGGCCCCATGCTTTCCTGCAGCGATGAATCCTGGATGGCGATGCCGGAAACGCCGCTGAAGGTCTTGCCAGCCTTCTGGCCTGCACGATCGATCAGATAATCGTTGTCCTTGTTGGCGAGCGGCCGGTAGGTGCCCGGCACGTATTTGCAGTGCACGCCGGCGCCGTCCTTCATGGCGTCGACTTCCGTCTTGCTCAGTGCGCGCACCGGATGGAAGTCGTAAGACCACGCCCAGCAACTCTCGTCGTCGATCGGTACCCAGAAATGTCCGTGCATCGGATGATCGCCGCGCGGCGGGATCATGGTGAAGCACGGCATGACCCAAGGCGTGATGCGCCAATAATATTTGCCGTCCTCGGCGTTGCGCCGTGCGCCGATGAAAAGGCCGCCGGGCTGCTCGACCACTTCGAAATGCGGCTGCATGTCGTTGAGATTGTATTGGTTGCCCTTGGCGCCCTTGAACAGCGGGTCGGAGCCGAGGTCGCCGCGATGCAGGAACGAGACGTGGCTCGAATCGATGCCGCCTTCCATGGCCTGCAGCCAGTTACATTCCTGCAGGCGCTTTGACGTGAAGCTCTGCTCCGGCGGCACCAGCGCGAATTCCCATTCCGGGAGCGGCGGCTTCTTGTCGGCCGGACCCATATAGGTCCACAGCACGTTGCCGATCTTCACCAGCGGATAGGACGTGAGCTTCACCTTTTTGCAGAAGCCGCTTTCGACCGGTTCGGAGGGAACCTCCATGCACTGGCCGGTGACGTCGTATTTCCAGCCATGATAGGGGCAGCGCAGGCCGCCTTCCTCGTTGCGGCCGAACCACAACGATACGCCGCGATGGGCGCAGAATTCGTCGATCAGGCCATAGCGTCCCTTCGAATCGCGAAACGCCACCAGCCGCTCCGACATGAGCTTGACCCGCACCGGCGGGCAATCATCCTGCGGCAACTCTTCGGCCATCAGCGCCGGCAGCCAATAGGAGCGGAAAAGCTGCCCCATGGCGGTTTCCGGTCCGGTCCGGGTCAAAAGCTCGTTCTGGTCTTTTCTGAGCATGGGTTTCGTCCCAAAAACGGTCCCTTCAAGAGTAGGGATTCGGTCCGATCCCGGCAAGCCGCGCCCGCGCACAACGGGCTGTAGACCGTGACACGACAACATCGTTCAGCGCGCCGGCGCGGTTGCCCTAGAAACGCAATTACGCTAAGTCCGCCGATACCGGGATGCCGTTTGGAGAATGGGTATGGCCGACCACGCTGAAGCCGAATACGCGACCGCGGAGGGCAACGACTACCCGGCCCACGAACAAACCTACGAGAACTTCATCACGCTGGTGAAGGTGACGATGGCCGTCGTCGTCACCATCGTTGTGCTGATGGCGATTTTCCTGACCTAGTCTAGCCGCACGATGCCGACGTCGGCCTGATAGCGGGCCGTCCCGCAGTCGGAGGATTTATGAAGGTTGCGGTTACTGCCGAAACTGATGGGGGTGAGTCGCGCGTTGCCGCCACGCCCGAGACCGTCAAAAAGATCATCGCACTCGGCGCCGACGTTGCGGTCGAACCCGGCGCCGGGCAAAAATCCGGCATTCTCGACGCCGACTATGCCGCGGCCGGAGCAGCGGTCGCCGCCGACGCCGTGAACGGCGCCGATATCGTCCTCAAAGTGCGCCGCCCGCAGGCCGAACGAACTGCCGCGTTTGAAGAAGGGCGCGATCGTCATCGCCATCATGGATCCTTACGGGCATGAGGATGCGCTGCGCGCCATGGCGGATGCCGGCCTCGTTGCTTTCGCTATGGAATTGTTGCCGCGCATCACCCGTGCGCAGTCGATGGACGTGCTGTCCAGCCAGGCCAATCTCGCCGGTTATCGCGCGGTTATCGATGCCGCGGAGGAATACGGCCGCGCGATGCCGATGATGATGACGGCGGCGGGCACCGTGCCGGCAGCGAGAGTTTTCATCATGGGCGTCGGCGTTGCCGGTCTGCAGGCCATTGCGACCGCGCGGCGGCTCGGAGCGATCGTGACGGCAACCGACGTGCGGCCGGCCACCAAGGAGCAGGTCGAAAGCCTGGGCGCGAAATTCCTCGCGGTCGAGGACGAGGAGTTCAAGAACGCTCAAACCGCAGCGGGCTACGCCAGGGAAATGTCGCCGGAGTACAAGGCAAAGCAGGAAGCGCTCGTCGCCGAGCACATCAAGAAGCAGGACATCGTCATCACCACGGCG
The DNA here is from genome assembly GCA_963723335.1 of uncultured Alphaproteobacteria bacterium. GTDB lineage: Bacteria > Pseudomonadota > Alphaproteobacteria > Rhizobiales > Xanthobacteraceae > BOG-931. Next base: position 160,063 of record CAVRQJ010000005.1, read on the forward strand.
CTCATCCCCGGCCGGCCGGCGCCGAGGCTTGTGACGAAGGAGATGGTAGCGTCGATGCGGCCCGGTTCGGTCATCGTCGATCTTGCCGTCGAACGCGGCGGTAATGTCGAAGGCGCCAAAGCCGGCGAGGTGATTGAAGTCGGCTCCGTCAAGATCGTCGGCCATCTCAACGTGCCGGGGCGTCTCGCGGCTTCCGCGTCGGCGCTCTATGCGAAGAACCTCTTCACATTTCTCGAGACCCTGATCGACAAGAAAGAGAAGAAGCTCGCGGTCAATTGGGACGACGAGATCGTCAAAGGCACCGTGCTCACCCGCGACGGCGCGATCGTGCATCCGAATTTCAAGCCGAAGACCGCGGCCTAGGAACAGGGGAAGGCAGTCATGGTGGCTCTCTCGATCCTCGGTCAGCTCGACCTTCTGGCCAATGCGCATGCCGCGGCGCCCGCTGCAGCGAACGAAGCCGTCAATCCTTTCGTCTTCCGCCTGTCGATCTTCGTGCTCGCGGTCTTTGTCGGCTATTACGTGGTGTGGTCGGTGACGCCGGCGCTGCACACGCCGCTGATGTCGGTCACCAACGCGATCTCGTCGGTGATCGTGGTCGGCGCGCTGCTGGCGGTCGGCGTCGCACTGGTGGACAACGATTCCGGTCCGGTCTGGGCGCGTGGGCTCGGCGTCGTCGCGCTCACCTTCGCTTCGGTCAATATTTTCGGCGGCTTCCTGGTGACGAAGCGGATGCTCGCCATGTTCCAGCGCAAGCAAAAGTGACGAGGGCCACCCCATGAGCGCCGATCTCGCCGCCCTTTGCTACCTAGTTGCCGGCGCCCTTTTCATCCTGGCGCTGCGCGGATTGTCGAACCCGGAAACGAGCCGGCGCGGCAATCAGCTCGGCATGACCGGCATGGCGATTGCGATTGCGACGACGCTCGCGGCGCATCCGCCCTCCGGCTTGAGCGCCTGGATCATGGTCGTGGCCGGTGTCGCGTTTGGCGGCGGCGCCGGAGCGGTGATCGCCCGGCGCGTGCCGATGACCTCGATGCCGGAACTGGTCGCCGCTTTCCATTCGCTGGTCGGCATGGCCGCCGTGCTGGTCGCGGCCGGCGCGCTCTATGCGCCTGCCGCCTTTGGCATCGGCACGGAAGGCGCCATCCACAGCCAGAGCTTGATCGAAATGTCGCTCGGTGTCGCGATCGGCGCCGTCACCTTCACCGGCTCGGTGATTGCCTTTCTGAAACTATCCGGCCGCATGAGCGGCGCGCCGATTTTGCTGCCGGGGCGGCATGTCATCAATATCGCGCTCGCTGCCAGTCTCATTGCGCTGATCGTCTGGTTCTTCGAGGCGCAGCAGCATCTGACGTTCTGGCTGATCGCGGGCGCATCGTTCCTGCTTGGCGTGCTGATCATCGTGCCGATCGGCGGCGCCGACATGCCGGTCGTGATCTCGATGCTCAATTCCTATTCCGGCTGGGCGGCGGCCGGCATCGGCTTCACGCTTGAGAACACCGCACTGATCATCACCGGCGCGCTGGTTGGCTCCTCGGGCGCGATCCTGTCCTACATCATGTGCAAGGGCATGAATCGCTCGTTCATTTCGGTGATTCTCGGCGGCTTCGGTGGTGAAGTCGCGGGCCCTGCCGCAGCCGCGGGCGACCGTCCGGTCAAGATCGGGTCGGCGGAGGACGCGGCCTTTATCCTCAAGAACGCAGGCAAGGTCATCATCGTGCCCGGCTACGGCATGGCGGTGGCGCAGGCGCAGCACGCCTTGCGCGAAATGGGCGAAAAGCTCAAGGCGGAAGGCGTCGACGTCAGTTATGCGATCCATCCGGTCGCGGGCCGCATGCCTGGCCACATGAACGTGCTGCTGGCCGAAGCCAACGTGCCTTATGACGAGGTCTTCGAGCTTGAAAACATCAATTCGGAATTTCCGCAGGCCGATGTCGCCTATGTGATCGGCGCCAACGACGTCACCAATCCGGCCGCGGAAGAAGATCCGAAATCGCCGATTTTCGGCATGCCGGTGCTTCAGGTGTGGAAAGCCGGCACGGTGATGTTCAACAAGCGCTCGCTCGCCTCCGGCTACGCCGGCATCGACAATCCGCTGTTCTACCGCGACAACACGATGATGCTTCTTGGCGACGCCAAGAAGATGACGGAAGAGATCGTCAAATCCGTCTGATCGCGGATGGTCTCTTCCGGGATCCGGTATCGGTTTTTCGGGATCATGCTGTAAGCCTGCGAAGATGGCCGACGAATCTTCGCCCAAACCGCCTCCCCCGATCCGCGCGCGGCGCTGGGCCGGGCCGAAATCGCCGCCCTTGCGGCGGCGGCCGTATCGCCTTGCGCTGCGTCTTATCGGCATTCCGGCCGTGGCCTTTGCCGGGGTTTTGATCTATGGCGGCCTGCGCGACCGCTTCATCTTGCCGGAATGCGGTTCCGATCGCGCCAAAAACTCGCTGGCGGAGTTGCTCAAGCAGCTTCAACTCGTGCCGGAGCGCTACGAACCGATCAAGACGGTTTCGAGCAGCAAGGAGCAGGTGGTCTGCAGTGCAGTGTTGCCGTTGCCCAATGGTTCGACTGTAGCCCTCGACTATACGTTCTATTGGCAGGGCAACACGGCCAACATGCGCTATTCGATAACGCGCGGCGGCGGCAAATAGCTTGGCGATCAGTCCGCAGCGCGCGGCGGCTTGCCGTAACCGCCCGCCGTCGGCGTCTGGATGATGATCGCTTCGCCGGCGTCGATGATCGTGGCGTCGCAGCCTTGCAGTCTTTCCATGCGGCCATCTTTGCGCCGCGCCCAGTTCTCGCCGGCTTGGCCGTCGCTGCCGCCGGCAAGGCCGAACGGCGGAATGCGGCGGTGGCCGGACAGCAGCGTGCATTCCATCTTTTCCAGGAAACGGATGGTGCGGCGAATGCCGCTACCGGCGTTCCATTGGCCGCGCCCGCCGGAATCCTTGCGGATGTGGAAGTCTTCGAGCAGGACCGGATAACGAAATTCGAGAATCTCCGGATCCGTCAGCCGCGTATTGGTCATGTGGGTGTGCACGGCATCGGTGCCGGGAAAGCCGGGTCCGGCCGGCGAACCGGAACAGATCGTCTCGTAATACTGATAGCGTGCATTGCCGAAATTGAGATTATTCATGGTGCCCTGCGCCGCCGCCATGGCGCCGAGCGCGCCGAACAGGCAGTTCGTCACCTCCTGCGAGGTCTCGACATTGCCGGCGACGACGGCGGCGGGGAATTCCGGCGTCAGCATCGATTTTTTCGGAATGATGATACGGATCGGCCGCAGGCAGCCGGCATTCATCGGAATGTCGTCATCGACCATGACGCGGAACACGTAGAGCACGGCGGCGCGCGTCACTGGCTCCGGCGCGTTGAAGTTCGACGGCTGCTGCGGGCTCGTGCCGGTGAAATCCACCGTCGCTTCGCGCTTCTTCTTGTCGACCGCGATGCGGACCCTGATCGTGTTGCCCTGATCGGTCTCGATCGCGAATGCGCTGTCGTGAAGGCGGTCGATGACACGGCGCACGCTCTCCGCCGCATTGTCCTGCACATGCCGCATATAGGCGCGCACCACCGGCAGCGTGAAATAGCGGACCATCTTGTGCAGTTCGCGCACACCCATCTCGTTGGCGGCGATCTGCGCCTTGATGTCGTTGACATTTTGCAGCGGATTGCGCGCCGGATATTTTCCGCCGGTCAACAGTGCGTAAAGTTCCTTCTCGCGGAAACGGCCGCGATCCACCAGCTTGAAATTGTCGAACAGGATGCCCTCCTGATCGATCGTGGTCGCGTTCGGCGACATCGAGCCCGGTGAAATTCCGCCGACGTCGGCATGGTGGCCGCGCGAGGCGACCCAGAACAGGATCTTCTTGCCGTCGAACGCCGGCGTGCAGACGGTGATGTCGGGCAGATGCGTGCCGCCGTTATAGGGCGCGTTGATGACGTAGGCGTTGCCCGGGCGCACCGTGCCCTTGTTCTCGCGAATGATGGTTTCGACCGCGCGGTCCATCGAGCCGAGATGCACCGGCATGTGCGGCGCATTGGCAACCAGCGAGCCGTTGCCGTCGAACACGGCGCAGGAGAAATCGAGACGCTCCTTGATATTCACCGAATAGGCCGTGTTCTGCAGCGCGACGCCCATTTGCTCGGCAATCGACATGAACAGATTGTTGAACACTTCGAGCATGACCGGGTCGGCATGCGTGCCGATGGCGCGGGTGCGCGCCAGCTTTTGCACCCGCCGCAGCACCAGATGATCTTTCGCGGTCAGCTCGGCCTGCCAGCCATGCTCGACGACGACGGTTTGATGCGGTTCGATGACGATCGCAGGTCCCTTGACCTTATGGCCCGGCGACAGCGTCTCGCGCGTGAAAACCAGCGCCTTGTGCCATTTGCCGCCGGAGAAAAAGCGCGTGCGGCGCGCCGGCGCGGGCAACTTCGTCCGCGTCGTCTTGTGGGCCTTCTCCCGGAACGTTGCGCCGCCGCCGACCGCCTCGACCGAGACGGCCTCGATCACAAGATCCTTCTTTCGATCGATAAAGCCGAACTGCGCCTTGTGCGCGCGTTCGAACGACGCTTTCATCCTCTGCAGAGAGACGAGCTTCACGGCCGCGCGCCGGGACGTTCCGGCGCTGACGATCAGCGGTGTGTCGGTACCCGCGTAACGGATATGGGCGCGTACATGAACGGTGATTTTGGAAGCTGCCACCCCCTGGCCTTCGACTTCCGCGATGGTTTCACCTGTCAGCCGCCGCGCCACGGTCTCGAGCGTGGCGCGTGATTCTTTTCCGAATGGCTCTTCGATCGCCTGCTGGCGAACGCTGCGGATGTCGGCAAGGCCCATGCCGTAGGCCGAAAGCAGCGACGACAGGGGATGGATGAGGACGCTGGTCATGCCGAGCGCATCGGCGACGAGGCAGGCATGCTGGCCGCCGGCGCCGCCGAAGCAATTGAGCGCGTAACGCGTCACGTCGTAACCGCGCTGCACCGAAATCTTCTTGATCGCGTTCGCCATGTTTTCGACTGCGATCTTGATGAAGCCGTCGGCGGCCTGTTCGCTGGAACGGCCATCGCCGATCTCTTTCGCCATGGCCGCGAAAGCCTTGCGCACGGCGTCGGCGTCGAGCGGCTGGTCCTGCCGAGGCCCGAATATTCTCGGAAAGAAATCGGGAATGAGCTTGCCCACCATGACATTGGCGTCGGTGACGGCCAGCGGGCCGCCGCGGCGGTAGCATTTTGGCCCTGGATTGGCGCCGGCGGAATCGGGCCCGACGCGAAACCGCGCGCCGTCGAAATGCAGGATCGAGCCGCCACCCGCCGCCACGGTATGGATCAGCATCATCGGCGCGCGCATGCGCACGCCTGCGACTTCGGTCTCGAAGGCGCGTTCGTATTCGCCGGCATAATGCGACACGTCGGTGGATGTGCCGCCCATGTCGAAGCCGATCAGACGGTTAAAGCCTGCCGATCGTCCGGTCTCGGCCATGCCGACGACGCCGGCCGCCGGTCCCGACAGGATCGCATCCTTGCCGCGAAACAAATCGGCGGCCGTTAGTCCGCCTGACGACATCATGAACATGAGGCGCGTTTGACGCGCCGCTTTGGCGGCGTTTGCACCTTCCGCGCGGTAGAGGTCGCCGGCGACCTGCGCCACATAACGGCGCAGGATCGGCGACAGGTAACTGTCGACGACGGTAGTGTCGCCCCGGCCGACGAGTTTTATGAGCGGCGACACTTCGTGGCTGGCGGAGACCTGCGGAAAGCCTATCTCGCGCGCCAGCGTGGCGACGCGCTTTTCGTGGTCACTGTAGCGATAGGCATGCATCAGCACGACAGCGACGGCATCGATGCCGTCGGCTTTGGCGCGCTCGAGTTCGCCGCGCAGCGGTTCGAGATCGAGCTCACGCTCGACGGTGCCGTCGGCGCGCACGCGCTCGTCGACCTCGACCACGCGTTCATAAAGCATGTCGGGCTTGATGATGTGCTTGGCAAAGATTTTCGGCCGCGCCTGATAGCCGATCCGCAGTGCGTCGCGGAATCCCCTGGTGATCAGGAGCAGCGTCCGATCACCCTTGCGTTCGAGGAGCGCGTTGGTCGCGACCGTAGTCCCCATCTTCACGGCGGCGATGCGTTCGCTTGGGATCGGCGCGCCGGACGCAAGGCCGAGCAGGTGCCGGATGCCGTGCACCGCGGCATCCCGATAGGCTTCGGGATTTTCGGAAAGCAGTTTGTGGGTGAGCAGCGCGCCGTCCGGCCGCCTGCCGATCACGTCGGTAAAAGTGCCGCCGCGATCGATCCAGAATTCCCAGCTGTCGGACATGCTACCCGTTCTGCGCTCGATCCCGGCATTATTTCATGCCACACTGCGCCCGCAACACGACTAGTCGAGGATGCAACAATGCACAAGATCGCAATCTCGGCCGCTGCCCGGGACCGCATGACGGCGCGAACCGGCAAACTTCATCCGTTCGACGAGATCGATCCGCGCAAGGCCGCGCTGGTCGTGATCGACATGCAGAATTATTTCTGCAAGCCCGGCCATCAAGGCGAAGTCCCGGCGTCGCGCGACATCGTGCCGAACATCAACCGGCTTGGCGCCGATCTCCGCCGCCGCGGCGGCTTGGTCGTGTGGGTCCGCAATGGCACGCACGAGACGCGCGAGAACTGGTCGAACTATCACGAATTCCTGCACACGCCGGATCGCTGCGACCGCCGCTATGCGGCGATGGATGTTGGCGGCGAAGGTTACGAATACTGGCACCTGAACGACATCCGGCCCGAGGACGCGCAGGTGACGAAAACGCGTTACAGCGCCTTCATCCAGGGCTCATCCGACATCGAACGCATGCTGCGCGGCCGCGGCATCGACACGCTCCTGATCGCCGGCACCGCCACCAATGTGTGCTGCGAAAGCACGGCGCGCGACGCCATGATGCTCAATTTCAAGGTCGTCATGGTATCGGATGCGCTCGCCACCCATAACGATGACGAGCACAATGCCGCGCTGTCGATTTTCTACGGACTGTTCGGCGACGTGCAGACGGTGGATGAGGCTGTGCAGTCGCTCGAACGCGGCGACAAAGCCCGCGCGGCGGCCTGACTACTTCGCCGCCAATATCCCGGCGATGGTCCTGATCTCGTTGCGGGCATATTTGGGCAGTCCGGCGCTGATCGAATCGCCCGAATTGAACGACGACTGGCCCATCAGAACCTGCGCCGGAACCAGATTTCGCAAGACCGGCACATTTTCGAAGCCGCGCTTCTCGTCGAGCACGCTGGCCTTGATCGCAAGCGACATGAAAGCGGTGACCACGGTTTTGTTGGGGTCAGCCGGATGCCCCTGGAAGACGGCGAGAAGCTTGCCGAATTTCATGATCTGATTGACGTAGAAGATGTCCTGCTCCAGCACGCCGGAAACGGGCGTATCGAGCTTGGTCAGTTCCTGCAGTCCCGCCTGGTCGGCGACATCGGCTCCAGACAGCGAAGACAGCTCGCTTTGAAAGTCGATGTGGTCGGCGACTTTTTTGGAGTCGCGTAATTTGTTGACCAGCATGATCCCCATCGGGATCTTGCCCTCAAGCTTGTAGGTCGACTGCATACAGATCGAGCTTGTCCGGCCCGTGCACCACTTGCGGTCGGGGTTCTCGTTGCCCATGCCGTATTCGTTGGTGAACGGTCCCGCATCGGCTGGCGCAAGCGGCTGATGCTTGATGGCGGGGTCGATCTTTTCAAGGAACGGCAGCGTTACATAGTGCGACAGATCCATCGCACCTGGCGCCTTGTCGATCACGAAGCGCGCTTGCGCGACATACATGTAGAGCTTTTCAAGAACCTGCGTGGTGCTGCCGTTCACAATCTTGCCGACGGTCGGCTCGGTGTAGCTCGGGAACAATGCCAGAAATTTTTTCTCGATCGGATCCTTGCTCGCCCAGTCGTCGAAGTGGATCAGTGCCGTCTCGGCATTGATCGTGTCGGCGCCGGTGTGATCGCTGAATACGATGGCGCCGGATTTGAGGTCCGCGGCGCTCACGCTGCGGGCGGAGGCCGTGTCATCGATATGGAAATCCTCCGCGGCGGCGAGGGCAAAGCCGAAGGAGCCCACCAACAGGCCGAGAAGCGCGATGGCATGCCGCGTCGACATTCTGAATTCTTTCAATTGAAGGGCTGTCAGTTTACGCGGCCGCCCCAGAAATAATCCTGATCGCGGAGCGGCTGCTGACTGGGCGCAACCGCACCGCGCGCCAGCGGCTGCTGCCGTTGCACGGGCGGAGCCTGCGGAGGCGGCGGCTGCTGATACGAAGGCTGGAACAGGCCGAATATGCCGCGGGATTGCGGCTGTTGCGGCTGCTGTTGCCAGCCCTGATTGGGATAATACGACCGTCCGATCCATTGGCCGCCGCCGTTCGGCTGGCCGCCAAAGAGACCGCCCCAGCCCCAGCCGTTATCGTTGCCTTGATAACCCGAGGAAGCATAAGCGTCGTCTCGCGAGACCAACTGGTATTGCGTGTCGGCGACCTGGCCGCTGGCGTCGCGGCGGAAATGCTCGACGAAACCGCCACCCGCTCCAACGGGGGCGCCGTTAGGTGCAACGGGGGCACGGTCGCCGCCGAAGAGTCCTTGCGGCGCTTGTCCGCCGCCGGCACGATCACCCGTCATATAGTCGATCGGAATGTCGGCGAGGAAACGCTTCGCTTCAGGCGATGGTCCGTTGAGCGGCGCCTTCGGCGCAATGTGTTCCGCCCAGATCGCCTCGAGGATCGGCTGGAAGATCGGCAGCGCCACCCGTGCGCCGGTCTCGTTGGAGCCGAGCGAGCGGCGCTTGCCGTCGCCATTGTCGTAGCCCATCCAGACCGCGATGGTGACATCATTGGTGAAGCCGACGAACCAGCCGTCGACGGCGTCTTCCGTGGTCCCGGTCTTGCCGGCGACGTATGCCGAAAGCCCGCCAATGCCGCGCGCGGTGCCGCGCGCCACGACGCCCTGCAGCATGGTCTTGAGCTGATAGAACGAGGTGCGGTCGGCGGCGCCGATCCACGGCAGCGGGGTCTTCGGATATTCGTAGATGGTGTGGCCGTTCTCTTCGATGGAATCGATGCCGTGCGGCTGCGGCAGCGCGCCTTCATTGGCGACGGCGGCGTAGAAGGCGATGAGATCAATCATGCGCACCGGCTGGGCGCCGAGCACGAACGGATAATAGCGGACACATTCCGAATAGATTTTTGCCGCGACCGCCGTCGCGCAGACGGCATCGAGGCTTCTCTCGGGATTGGGATCGATGCCGCCGTCGAGCAGATGCGCGGTAACGACGTTGACCGAGTTCTCAAGTCCGCGCCGCATCGTGTACACGCCGCCTTCGTTGTAATCGGCATTGCGCGGCGACCAGAAATCTTCCGGGCGCACGTTGCCGCTGAATTCGCGGCTGATCACGTCGCGCCCATTGATACGGCTGCCGACCGGCGGGAGCGTGATCGGCTCGTTGAGTACGAGTGTGTTGGGCTGCAGGCCGCGTTGCAGCGCGGTCAGATAGGTCAACGGCTTCATCGCCGAACCGGGCTGGCGCTGTGTCTGAACCGAGCGGTTGAGCTGGCTCAACGGATAGGAGAAACCGCCGGCCATGGCGAGGATGCGGCCGGTCTTGTTCTCAAGGACGAGCGCCGCGCCCTGGACCGTCGGCCGCACGCGCAATTGCGCCTGGGCGCCGCCGGAGGAAATGACGGCGGGCTTGGTCTTGTGTTTGGGATCGGCAACCGGGCGCCGGGGGTCGACAACAGTTCTGCCCTCAATCACGTGGACATAAACGACGTCGTAAAGGCCGAGGCCGCGCTTGATCGTGGCGGACCACGCCGTCAGCGGCATGACGCGCCCGTCGGCAATGCCGACGCGAATCGTGTCGCTGCCCTTTTTGGGGTCGCCTTTCTCAAGGACCACCGCCGGCGTCCAATGCACGTCATAAAGCGGCAAGCGCAAAGCCGTCAGCGCCTGCTGCCAGGAGGGCGTGTCTGCCTCGGCGCCGCCGGTGCGGCGATTGGCCGTGAGTTTGGCGACGGCATCGGCGATATTCGCCTCCGGCCCGCGAAACTGCATGCGGCCCATCGACATTTCGTAATGCGCCAGGCCTTCCTGCAGCGCGGTTTCGGTATCGCGCTGCAATTGCGCGTTGATGGTCGAGTGCACCGTGTATGAATCCGCCGTCAGGTTGCTGACGCCGTCGGCCTTTGCCTCGCGCCCGAGGAAATCGACGAAATGGAACCCGACATCACGATGCGGGTGCAAATAGGCGATGAGCTTCGGCGGCGCGGCAAGCGCCTGGTCCTTTTGCGCCGCGCTGATGTCACCATCATCCTGCATGCGGTCGAGCACGTAGGCGAGACGTTCCTTGGCGCGATCGGGATGGCGGTCGGGATTGTAAAAATTCGGACCCTTGAGCAGGCCCGCCAGCATCGCCGCTTCGGCCACATTGAGATCTTTCGCCGATTTGCCGAAATAGGTGCGCGACGCCATCTCGACGCCCCACGAGCCGCGGCCGAGATAAGCCGAGTTGATATAGAGTTCGAGAATGTCGTTCTTGCTCAGCGTGTTTTCGAGCCGCGACGCCACGATCATTTCGCGGATCTTGCGCTCGTAGGTGACGTTGTCTCCGACCAGGAGATTTTTCACGACCTGCTGCGTGATCGTGGAGCCGCCCTGCGGACGCCCCGGCTCGGCGAGATTGCCGATGAAGGCGCGGATGATGCCGCGCTCGTCGACGCCGTGATGCTGGAAGAAGCGGCGGTCCTCGGCCGCGACGAAGGCCTTCTGCACGAAATCGGGAATATCGGAGAGCGGCGTCCAGACGCGGCGGTTGCCCGGGTCGAATACGTCGGCGAAGTGTTCGCCACCGCCGTCGAGCACCACGCTCAGGCTCGGCAATTTCTTGCCCTTCAGCGTATTCGGGTCCGGCAAGTCGGCTGCGGCGCCATTGTAGAAATTGATGACATCGCCGAGGTCGACAACGGGACTGGCGATCGGCTCGTTCTTGCAGAACTGGTGGTAGGCGGTATTCAGGTCGGTGAAGTTGAGGCCGTGGAAGGCCTTGATGTCCGCGCCGACCGCCTTTGGATCGTCAAGCGCGGTCGCGATCAGGTCGTCGAGATTGATGGATTCGATATCGAACGCCTGCTTCATGTGGGCGCAGCCGTTGCGCAGGATCTGCACCACCGCGTCCTGATCCTTGGCGGGATCGAACTGCGTCTTCACCGATTGCGGATCGGTGGTGACCTGACTGAGCGCGAGCGCCGTCGCAAAAATCTTGACCAGAATGGTGTCCATGGGGACGGCGGGTGGCCAGGTTCGAGGAACGCGACGGTACAGCAGCAATTATAGCGATCTGATCCTTACAAAAAGACTTTTTTGCGGGGAACCAGCTTGGCGCGAAAGCGTGACAACCGCATGATTTTCGGGCGTTTAGGCGGTTGCGCGATAATTACTCTCTGGCCGGCTCCAGCGGGTCAAAATGGCCGCGGCGCTGGAGAAAAGCGAGCAACAGCAGCGCCGGGACGCAGGCCAGCGCGCAGACCACGAAAAACCACGCCCAGCCGGCTGCGGCGGCGAGAAATCCGGCCCCCGACGAGAGGTAAGTCCGCCCAAACGCCGCGAGCGCGGTCAGGAGCGCATATTGGGTCGCGGTATGCAGCGGGTTGCGGCACAGCGCCGACAGATAAGCGACGAAAATCACCGTGCCGATGGCGCTGGTAAAATTCTCCGCGATGATTGCGACGGTAAGCCACGCTGCATTGTGGCCAAGGACGGCCTGCCAGGAGAAGGTGAGATTGGCGAGCGCTTGCAGGATACCGCCGATCCACAGGCTCGCCGGAAGCGAATAGGCACGGGCGACAAAACCGCCGGCGAAACCGCCGATCAGCGTCGCCGCAAGTCCGACGCCTTTGATGATCGCGGCGTATTCGTTGCGCGAGAAGCCGAGATCGATCACGAACGGCGCCGTCATCGCGCCGGACAGCGCGTCGGTGAACTTGAACAGCACGACGAAGGCGAGCGCGGCGAAGGCGAGGTCGCGGCTGAGAAATTCGCCAAACGCTCCGGTCGCGGCGGCGATGATGCGTTGCAGGGAATTGTCCCGCGCATGGGCGGCACCGGCCGCCGCGGACTTTTCCGGTTCGGCGGCAAACAGCGTCGTGGCGACGCCGACAAGGACCAGCGCCGCCATGACGCAATAGCCCGCGCGCCACGCGGCGTGATGGTCAAGCCCCGAACCCTGAAAGCCGCTGACCAGGAACAAAGCCCCTGCGGTCGAGGCCAGCATGCCGATGCGATAGGCCGCAACATAGGAAGCCATGCCGGCGGCCTGTTCGCTTTCGTCCAGGCTCTCGACGCGGAATGCGTCGACGACGATGTCCTGCGTTGCCGACGCGGTGGCGACCAGGAGTGCGCCGACTGCCACGATCAAAGGGGAGACGGACGGATCGCAGGCGCCGAGGAAGACGATCGCCGCGATGAGCAGAAATTGCGACAGCAACAGCCATCCGCGCCGCCGGCCAAAGCGCCGCGACAGGAACGGCACGTCGAGCGCATCGATCAGCGGCGCCCAGAGGAATTTTATGGTGTAGGGCGTGCCGACCAGCGCGAACAGGCCGATGGTGCCGAGATTGACGCCGGACTCGGTCATCCACACCAGAAGCGTCCCGCCCGACAAAGCCAGCGGCAGGCCGGACGAGAAGCCGAGGAACATGACGATAAGGACGCGCCGCTTGAGATAGACGGCAAGCGTGTCGGCGAAGGATGGCCGCGGCAACGCGGCGCTGCCGCCGGTCTTGGTCGTGACTTCGGGCGTCACGGCCATGCGCCGCTACTCGCCCGCTTCGAGCTTGAAGACCGGCGCGGCGGCGACGTTCGCGGCAGCCGGCGCATCGCCGCCAAGCTCGACCTGCCGGATGCGCTCGCCGCGGTCTTCGATCTTTTCGATCGAGATGACCGACTGCCGGATATCCTCGTTCGATTGGTTGAAGTGGACCTGCAGCTTGCGGATGCGTTCGCCCAGCAGGCTGACGTCTTTCATCAGCCGTCCCGACTTCGTCACGAATCTGGTCGGCGGCCTCGCGCATGCGCGCGTCTTTCTGGATTTGCTGCACCACCTGGATCGCCAGCATCAAGAGCGATGGCGAGACAATGACGACGCGCGCGCGAAACGCCTTTTGCACGACATCGTCGAAGCCGTCATGCAGATCGGCGTAAACCGATTCCGAGGGCACGAACATGAACGCCGTTTCCTGCGTTTCGCCGGGGATCAGATATTTCCCCGCGATGTCGCTGACGTGCTTGCCGACGTCACCGCGCACGCGCTGCGCGGCCAGTTTGCGCTCGTCGTCAGATCTTGGCGTCGCGAAAAGCGGTAACCGCCTCGAGCGGAAATTTGGCGTCGATCACCAATGGCCGCCTGTCGGGCAGGAATACGCAACAGTCCGGCCGCGCGCGGTTCGACAACGTGTACTGGAATTCGTAGGCGCCCTTCGGCAGTCCATCCTGGACAATCGCTTCCATCCGCCCCTGGCCGAATGCGCCGCGCGATTGCTTGTTGGCAAGAACGCTTTGCAGCGAGGTCACCTGCGTCGCGAGCTCGGTGATGTTCTTCTGCGCGCTGTCGATGACCGCGAGCCGCTCATTGAGCTTTTGCAGGTTCTCGGCGGTGTGCAGCGTGGTCTTCTGCAGGGAATCGCCGACGCGATGGGTCACCGAATCGAGCCGCTCATTGACCGCCTGCTGAAACTGCGACTGGCCCCTGCCGAGCATGCCGATCATGGTTTCGAGCCGTGTTGCGGTGTCGGCGTGCGCGCGCGTCAGTTCGGCGAAACTCTCGTCGTAGGGCCGATCCGGGCTGCGGCTGCGCCACAGGACGACGCCCATGACGATGAGCGCGGTGCAGGCGACGAGGATCGCGGCAATGATCGCAACGCTTTCGGTCATGTCCTTCCCAGCGATTCGGGCCCGGAACGAAGAGCGAACGGTCATATCCCGTCAAAGGCCACGGATCAACGGCAACGCGCCTACGGCCGCGCGCATTGACCCCGCTTTGCACACCCCTTACATCGCCCGCCAGATACTTTGGCGGAACAATGGCTCTGCGCGAGATCATAATACTTCCGGACAAAAGGCTGCGGCTGGATTCCGAGCCGGTCAAAGCAGATCGATGCCGGCATCAAGAAACTGGTCGATGACATGTTCGAGACCATGTACGACGCGCCCGGCATCGGGCTCGCGGCGATTCAGCTCGGCGTCGCCAAGCGCGTCATCACCATGGACCTGTCGAAGAAAGAGGGCGATCACAAGCCGCAGGTTTTCATCAATGCCGAGATCACCTGGACGTCGGACGACAAGGCAAAATACGAGGAAGGCTGCCTGTCGATCCCGGAATATTACGAGGAGGTCGAGCGGCCGGCCGAAGTGAAGGTGAAATATCTCGACCTCGACGGCAAGACTCACGAGATCACGGCCAAGGGACTGTTGGCGACCTGTCTCCAGCACGAGATCGACCACATCAACGGCGTTCTGTTCATCGATCATCTCTCGCGGCTCAAGCGCAGCCTCGTCATCAAGAAATTCACCAAGGCCGCCAAAAATACCGCCACGAAACCAGCGAAGAAGGTGGAGGCGTGATTGGCGCTCCGCCTCGTTTTCATGGGCACTCCCGATTTCGCGGTGCCCACGCTGCTCGAGATCGCCGGTAGCGGTCATCAGGTCGCCGCAGTCTATACGCGCGCGCCCCAGCCGGCCGGGCGGCGCGGTATGGAACTGACGCCGAGTCCGGTCGCGCGCGAAGCGGAACGGCGCAAGCTGCCGATTTTCACGCCGAAGACCCTGAAAGACTCCAGCGCTTTGCGAAGCCATGCGTGCGCACGACGCCGACGCCGCAGTGGTCGTCGCTTACGGATTGCTTCTGCCGAAACCGGTTCTCGATGCTTTTCCGCTCGGCTGCTTCAATCTGCACGCCTCGCTGTTGCCGCGCTGGCGCGGCGCGGCGCCGATCCATCGCGCGATCATGGCCGGCGACAGCGAAACCGGCGTGATGGTCATGAAGATGGAAGAGGGTCTCGATACCGGTCCGCTCGCGCTCGATCGCCGCGTGCCGATCGGTGCCGATGCGACGACAGGTGACTTGCACGACGAACTGGCGCAACTCGGCGCAAAGCTGATGCCGGTTGCGCTTGGCGCGCTCGAACGCGGGTCGCTGGCGCTGACGCCGCAATCCGAGACGGGCGTGACTTATGCGAAGAAGATCGACAAAAGCGAAACCCGCATCGATTGGACCAGGCCTTGGCATGAAGTTCACGATCATTGCCGTGGACTTTCGCCGTTTCCCGGCGCCTGGTTCGAGCTTGCCGGCGCCGGCCGCATCAAGGTTTTGCGCACGACCAAGGGCGACGGCGCGGGCACGCCCGGACGCGTGCTCGACGATCGGCTGACGGTCGCGTGCGGGGAGGGCGCCGTGAAACTTCTCGAATTGCAGCGCGCGGGGCGGCAGCCAATGCCGGCTGATGAATTTCTGCGCGGCACGCCGATCGCGCCGGCCAGCGCGTTGCATTGAGCATGCCGCGCTACAAACTCATCATCGAATATGACGGCACGCCTTTTATCGGCTGGCAGGCGCAGGATAGCGGTGTTTCGGTCCAGGGTGTGCTCACCGACGCGATTGCGGCCTTCGCCGGCGAGCGCGTGCTCGTCGCCGCTGCGGGACGCACCGATACCGGCGTGCATGCGCTCGGCCAGGTCGCGCATGTCGATCTCGCCAAGGATTGGGATACCGACACGGTACGCGATGCGATCAATTTTCACCTGCGCCCGCAGCCGGTCGCGGTGCTCGCGGCCGAACAGGTCGCGCCCGATTTTGACGCGCGCTTCTCGGCCGTCAAACGCCATTATCTCTATCGCATCGTCAACCGGCGCGCCGACCTGACGCTCGATCAGATTCACGCGTGGCGCGTGCCGCGTCCGCTTGACGAAAAACAACATGCAGGACGCCGCGCAAAAACTTGTCGGCCGGCACGATTTTACGACGTTTCGTGCCGCCGAGTGCCAGGCGAAGTCGCCGGTAAAGACGCTCGACCGTCTCGACATCGTGCGCGACGGCGATGAAGTGCGCGTCGCCGCCTCGGCACGCTCGTTCCTGCAGCATCAGGTGCGTTCGATCGTCGGCTCGCTGATCCATGTCGGTGAGGGCAAATGGAGCGCCGGCGATCTCGAAGCCGCGCTCGCCGCCCGCGACCGCGCGGCCTGCGGACAAGTCGCGCCGCCACATGGGCTTTATCTTGTGCGGGTAGACTATGCCCATGAGTGACGTCGAAGTTGTCGTTATCGGCGGCGGCGCGGCCGGCATTGCCGCCGCGCGGCGTCTTCATGACGCGTCGATCCACTGCCTTCTTGTCGAGGCGCGACCGCGGCTCGGCGGCCGGGCCTTCACGGTGACGGATGCATCCGGCTTCGCGCTCGACCTCGGCTGCGGCTGGCTGCATTCCGCCGACCGCAATCCCTGGGTCGCTGTCGCCGAGGAGCAGGGTGCCGCGATCGACAAGACCGCGCCGGCGTGGTCGCGGCCGCCGCTTGAAGCCGGTTTCCCGCGCGAAGACTATCGCGATTATCGTGAGGCACTTGAGAGATTCTATGAACGCGTGCATCGCGCAGGAAAAAACCAGGCCGACACGGCGGCGTCGGCTTTGCTCGATCCCGGCTGCCGCTGGAATGAACTTATCAACGCGGTCAGCACCTATGTCAGCGGTGCCGAACTCGATCAGGTTTCGGTCAAAGACCTCGATCGCTATGATTCAACCGACGTGAACTGGCGCGTCGTCAAGGGATATGGCGCTCTCATCAGCGCGCACGCGAAAGATGTTCCGGTCGTGCTCGACTGCCCGGTCGGCGCAATCGATCATCGCGGCAAGCGTTTGCGGATCACGACGGCAAAGGGCGAGATCGCTGCCGACCAGGTCATTGTGACGGTTCCGAGTACCATTCTCGCGGCGGAACGAATTTTGTTTACGCCGGCGCTTCCCGAAAAGATCGAGGCGGCCTGCGGCCTGCCGCTCGGCCTTGCCGACAAGCTGTTTATGTCGCTCGATGGTGCGGAAGAATTCGAAACGAGCGTCCGGCTGTTTGCGCGCACCGACCGCACCGGTACGGCGGGCTATCATTTCAGGCCGTTCGGCCGTCCGATGATCGAGGCTTATTTCGGCGGCGCCAAGGCCGCCGAGCTTGAAAAGGGCGGCGAAGGTGCTTTCTTCGATTTCGCGGTTTCCGAACTGACGCATGTGTTCGGCGGCGCTTTCGCCCGCCGCCTCAAGCCGATCAACATTCATCTGTGGCGTCAGCGATCCGTTCGCGCTGGGATCTTACTCATATGCTTTGCCGGGTTTCGCAGATTGCCGTCAGACACTTGCCGAACCGGTCGACGAGCGCCTATTCTTTGCCGGCGAGGCGTGCTCGCTGCACGACTTCTCCACCGCGCATGGCGGTTACAAGACCGGTGTCGCCGCGGCCGATGCAGTGATCGCTACGCGGCGAAATATTTCTCGATGATGCGCCGATAGACCGCTGTCAGCGTGACGAGGTCTTTGACGGGCGTGCATTCGTCGACCGCATGCATGGTCTGCCCAACGAGGCCGAATTCGAGCACCGGGCAATAGTCCTTGATGAAGCGTGCGTCGGACGTGCCGCCGCGTCGTCGACAGCTTCGGCTTGCGGCCGGTCACTTCAGCGATCGCGGCCATTGCGAGATCGGTGAACGGGCCGGGCTTGGTGACAAAAACATCGGCGTTCGACGGCGGCCAATCGATAGTGAATTTCACGCGTCCGGCGGCGGCGTCTGCGGCGCGCTTTTCGATCAGCGTCTTGAGCGAGGCCTGGCTGTGGCGGTCGTTGTAGCGGATGTTGAAACGCGCACGCGCTTCACCGGGGATGAGATTGACGGTCGGATTGCCGATATCGATGGACGTGAATTCGAGATTCGACGGCGCGAACTGTTCGCTGCCGCCGTCGAGCGGGGCTTGCATCGCGGCAATCAGCGTCACCAGCCCGCGGACCGGATTATCGGCGCGATCGGGATAAGCGACGTGGCCCTGCCGGCCGGTGCACGATCAGCGTGCCGTTGAGCGAGCCGCGCCGCCCGGCCTTGATGGTATCGCCGAGCGACCTCGACATTGCTCGGCTCGCCGAGAACGCAGTGATCGAATTTTTCGCCGCGTTCCGCCGCCCATTTGAGCAGCTTGATGGTGCCGTTGACCGCGACGCTTTCCTCGTCGCCGGTGATGAGGAGCGAGATCGAGCCCTTTGGCTGCCCGCCATTGGCGCCGAGATAATCGAGCGCCGCGGCGACAAAGCAGGCGATGCCGCCCTTCATGTCGACCGCGCCGCGGCCGTAAAGCTTGTCGCCTTTGACTTCGCCGGCAAATGGCGGATGCGACCACGCCGTCTCGTTGCCCGCCGGCACGACGTCGGTATGTCCGGCAAACAGGAGGTTCGGCGCCGCGAGGCCGATACGTGCATAGAGATTATCGATCGGCGCCGTGCCGGCTTCGGTGAACACCGCGCGATGAACGGTAAAGCCGGCTTGCTGCAGGAGGCCCTGCAAAAAAATCAGCGCGCCGCCTTCGTCCGGCGTGACCGACCGGCAGCGGATGAGATCGCGGGCAATGGCAACAGGGTCGGCAGTCATCTCTATCAACTGTAAATCTATCGACGATGAGTCTATCAGCTACGCGCGAGCGGGTCCGGTCCATATTGGTTCGGCCCAAGCGTGCCCCGGCGAAATCCCAATTCGACCAGCAAAGCAAGTGCGAGCACCGTAAACGGCAACGCAATGGCGAGCGAGATGATGCTGGGGTCATCCTCCGTGCCGGTCATTTGCAGCACGGTGAGCAGATCGAGTACCGCGCCGGCGGCAAAGAAAACGATCAGGAGCCACACCGGCATGTTGCGATCATGGCCGCGTTTTAACGCGATGGCGAATTCGGGATAGGTGAAGGCCAGATCGACGATGGCACTGAGCCTGTCGCCCTGGATTTCTTCGGCGAGGATATGACCGAAAATCTCGGCGACCGTGACAGCGGCCATCGCGATCCAGAACGTCTTGCGGCTGATCCGCCCGTCGAAACCGTTGAGAAGATAGACCCAATCCATTGGCGCGGCTTAACTTCGGTCGTTGTTACGATTTCGGCTTCAATCGCGAAGCAGTTCATTGATGCTGGTCTTGGCGCGCGTCTTTTCGTCCACTCTTTTGACGATGACGGCACAATAAAGACTGGGCGATGCCGCGCCGCCTTTGCCCGGCTTTCCCGGCATGGTGCCGGGCACCACCACCGAATAGGCCGGGACTTCACCTTGCATCGTTTGTCCTGTGTCGCGATCGACGATCTTGGTCGATGCGCCGATGAAAACGCCCATCGAAAGCACCGAGCCTTCGCGCAGGATCACGCCTTCGGCGACTTCCGATCGCGCGCCGACGAAGCAATTGTCCTCGATGATCACTGGACCCGCTTGCAGCGGCTCGAGCACACCGCCGATGCCGGCGCCGCCTGAGATATGACAATTCTTGCCGATCTGCGCGCAAGAACCGACCGTCGCCCAGGTATCGATCATGGTACCTGAATCGACATAGGCGCCGAGATTGACGAACGACGGCATCAGCACCACGCCGGGCGCGATATAGGCGGATCGGCGCACCACGCAGCCGGGCACCGCGCGAAAGCCCGCGGCTGCGAAACCGGGTCTCGTCCCAATGATCGAATTTCGACGGCACCTTGTCCCACCATGCGGCGTGGCCGGGGCCGCCCGGGATTTGGCTCATGTCGTTGAGCCGAAACGACAGCAGGACCGCTTTCTTGAGCCACTGATTGACCCGCCAGCTGCCGTCGCTCGCCTTTTCGGCAACGCGTGCGGCGCCGCGATCGAGGAGATCGAGCGCTTTCTCGACGGATTCGCGCACGTCGCCCTTGGTGGCAGGCCCGACCTCGTCGCGCCGCTCGAAAGCGGCGTCGATGGTCTTGGCCAAATTCTCCAGATCGCCGGCTGATGACATCGAAATGATCCCTGCTCCGCGGTTTGTCGGGGCAGGCACCAGCGATGTCAAGTAACCGCCCGGCTGCGCTCGGCGGCCACGCCGCGGAGGAAGCCCGTGAGATCGTCGGTGACATGATCGACATGCGGGGAATCGCGGCCGGCAAGCTCCCATTCCTCGCGTAATACGACGCGGGCGCCCTCCGGCACCACCAGCACCGTGGTCATGCCGAGCGCATGCGGCACTTCGAGGTTGCGTGCGAGATCTTCGAAAATCGCGGACTTTGCCGGATCGACGGTGTGGCGCGCCAGGAAGCGTTCGTACACCTGCGGCCGCGGCTTCGGTTCAAGCTCGGCGGCCTTGATGTCGAACACGTCGTCGAAATGCATTTGAATTTCCAGCCGGCGCAACACTTCGTCGGCATGATTTTTCGTGCCGTTGGTGAGGATGAATTTCCGGCCATCGAGCGCGTCGATGGCGGCGCCGAGAGCGGGGTTCGGCGTCAATGGCGAATGATCGATCTGGTGCACCATTTCGAGAAACTGATCCGGTTCGAGGTCATGCTCTTCCATCAAGCCGCGCAACGTCGTGCCGTAGCGCCGATAATAGTCCTTTTGCAGCCGAAACGCTTCGTCGTGGGTGATTTTCAGCAATCCGACGATGTAATCGCGGATGCGCACGTCGACCTGCTGCCAGAGATTGAGATGATGCGGATAAAGCGTGTTGTCGAGATCGAACACCCAGGTTTCGACGTGCTTGAAACCCGGCTTGCCGAAGCCGCGCTTGGAGTCCTGCGTCATGAGGGGCGACTCGATCTTGCCATACTTACTGGTGAGGAGAATTGAGCGATCACGAATCAATTTTTAGCAGTCATTGGGCCGGGAGCAATCGATGCGAAGAATTTTGCGTAAATCAATTCCGTTCGTCTGGGCGTTGTTGATCGGAACATTGGCCGGTGTTTTGGTGGCCGTGGGCGCGTTGTTCGCCGCACATTCATGAAACCGGCGGAGCCAGTCTTATCCCGCTTCGCGCCATGCGGTTGCGGGGAGAAGTCCCTTAAGCGCCCCGTCATGCAGGCGAACCGGATCGCGCTCGCCTTCCATGGCAAGACGCAATACGCAGCGCGCCAGCTCGTCGGGTCTCACCGTCGAGTTGCCGATTGCCTTCAAGGTCAGCCACGCCTCGTCGAAAGCGGCTTCAAGGACGACGAGCGTCTGTGGATCGAAGGAACTGTTGTGGAACCCGCGCATGGTTCCATCCTTACCGCTTGAATAGGGACATTTTCAGTGATGACCCGGCGAATCTTCGGCGTAAAACTGGCCGAGTTTGTGGCACGGCGCGGCGATTCGGATCAACTGCATTTGACCGGAATGGGTATCGATCGGTCGCCAATGTGATTCAACGTCTCAGAATTGCAACAGCAAATTGTCATAATTCGCCGCAACGCATGCGCTTATGCGCTCAGACGCGGCAATAATCGGGTTGCGTTGCCGTTTGCGATTGCCTCCAGATCGGCCGGCGGCAAGTTCAGTTGCCGCAGGCTGTCGATCTGGTTGAGCGGGAAATACGGATAATCGGTGCCGTACGTCACCTGCGACGCCGGCACGAGCTTGAGCAGCGCCGCCATTGACGATGGATGCGTCGCATTCGCCGTGTCGTAAAACTGACGGCGTAACTCGGCTTCGATGCCGTCCGGCGCAAAGCCGTCGGCATTCGCGCCGCGCGCCCGTTTTTCGTAAAACGCCTCGATGCGCCCTGCGAGCATCGGGATCGTGCCGCCGGCATGCGAGAACAGCCATTTGATGTCGCGCAGGCGCGCTAACGTGCCGCTCAGCAGCAGGCTGACGACCGTGCGCGTCGTATCGTGCGGCACCTCGAGCACCGATGGAAATGCACCGACGCTGAGCCGGCCGCAGCAGCTCGCGACCAGCGGGTGGACATAGACGACGGCCTTGCGGCGGTTGAGTTCCTCCAGAACCGGTTTGTAGGCCGGGTCGCCGAGCCACTTGTCGCCGTAGTTGGTTTGCAGGTTCACGCCGTCGGCTTTCAGCGTATCGAATGCGTATTCGATTTCGAGCAGCGTCGTGTCGGTGTCCATCATCGACAGCGGCGCGAACAGGGCGTAGCGCCCCGGTTTGTCGCGAACCATTTGAGCGCCGAAATCGCAGCACAGCCGCGCCATGTCGTGCGCGGGTTCGGCGCCTTGGTCGAACCACACGCCGGGAGTCGATGCGAGCGACAGAACGGCCGTCGTGATGCCGTTCTTGTCCATTGCCTCGATGTCGTTGTCGCGCGTCCAGGACGATTGCGTGCCGTAATGCGGAATTTTCCGCTGATCCTCCCATGCGTCCCAGGCCTTTTGGTAAGTCGGCGGATAGAAATGGTGATGCGTGTCGATCAGTTTTGCCGGAGCAGGCTGCGCATTCGTCTTGTCGGCACCAAGCGCCGCCTGTGCGCCAAGCGCCGCAGCGCCGGCCAGGAATTGCCGGCGCGAGGCATGACAACCGCACGAGAATGTCCAGCGCGTCGATCGTTTTGCTTCGCCGCAATACGGCGCCGGCGCGCCAATGTCGCTGGTCATGTTTCCCTCCCGGCATTTCTACGTTTGGTCTCACTTTATGCGCGGAAGAAATCGCGGGCAATCCGGTGTCGCGCCGTGATCATCGCAACAATTGAAACGCCACCAGCGCGGCCAGCATGATGGCGCTGCCAATACCTTGAATGGGCGTGATCACCTCGCCAAGAACGATCGCGCTCACGATCATCGCCGTCAGCGGCTCAAGATGCATGATGAGTGCGGTGCGGAACGGTCCGATCCGCATCGTCGAGACAAAGATAAACAGAATCCCGGCGGTCGTCGCCAGACTAACCCCGACCAGCACCGTCCAGCCCAGCGTCGTTTGCGGGCCGTTCCAGGTCTGCGTGGCGAAAGACACGGCCAGGAATATCGCGGTCGACGACAGCATCGAATACCAGGTCGTGAGCCGCGCATCGGCGCCAACCAGATAGGCGCGCGTCACCAGCAGAACGCCGGTCCGGCAGCAGGCGGCGCCCAACGCATAGGCGACGCCCGCGTAGGCAAGCCCCGTCGGATGCGCGCCGATCATCACCGCGAGGCCAAGGAACGCGGTGACGGCGCATAAGAGCCCCTGCCATCGCAATCGTTCGAGGCCGAACAGCGACGCGGCAAGTCCGGTGAGGAGCGGATAGGCAAAGTAAGACAGGACCGCGGTCGACACATCGATCGCCGCCAGCGCCTTGAACAGGCAAAAGATGAGCCCGGCAAACAGGATGCCGATGCCCATCGAGATCCAGCGCACGCGCGCGTCGGCGGAAGGCTTCCGGCCAAAGCGCAGCCAGGAGGCAACGAACACGAGACCGACCACGCTGCGGAACGAAAGCAGCGTGAGCACGTCGCAGCCGGCGGCGAATACGATCTTCGCCAGCGCGTCGGATATGCCGAGCGAAACGCCCGCGGCCACGCCGGGCGCCAGCTGGTGCATTTGATCCCGGAGCAACGGCGGTTTCAAAATTCACCGATGAAAGAGTGTGCCGGCGCCGAGTTCGGTGAACAATTCGAGCAGCACCGCGTGCGGCACCTTGCCGTCCAGGATGACGACGCCTTCGACCCCGCGCTCCAGCGCGTCAATGCAGGTCTCGACTTTCGGGATCATGCCGCCGGAGATCGTGCCGTCGGCAATCAGGCGGCGGGCTTCGTCGACCGATAGGTCCTTGATGAGATTTTTCGACTTGTCGAGCACGCCGGGCACGTCGGTGAGCAACAAAAGCCGCTTGGCTTTCAGCGCGCCGGCGATGGCGCCGGCAAACGTGTCGGCATTGACGTTGAACGTGCCGCCGTTTGCCGCTGCGGCAACCGGAGCCAGCACCGGAATAAGTTCACGGCCGACGACTTGGTCGAGCACGGTGGTGTCGACCTTGTCCGGTTCGCCGACAAATCCGAGATCGACGACTTTCTCGATCGCGGAATCCGGATCGATCACGGTGCGCGTCAGTTTGCGCGCGATCACCATATTGCCGTCCTTGCCGCAAAGCCCGATCGCCTTGCCGCCGGCTTCGTTGATATAGCCGACCATCTGTTTGTTGATGGAGCCGGCCAGGACCATTTCCACGATTTCGAGCGTCTTTTCGTCGGTGATGCGCAGCCCGGCGGCGTAGTGCGACTCCACGCCGACCTTCTTCAGCATGGCCTCGATTTGCGGGCCGCCGCCATGCACCACGACCGGATTGATCGCGGTCTGCTCCAAAAGGACGATATCGCGGGCGAATTCGCGCGCCAGATTCTCCGCCCCCATGGCGTGGCCGCCGTATTTTACAACCACGATCTCCTCATCATAGCGCTGCATGTAGGGCAGGGCTTCCGACAGGATGCGCGCCTGCACCTCGGGGCTTATAGGGTCGCTCGTGCTCATCGGATCGGTCTTCCCGGCATTCGGCGGTAGTCTATCTAACGGCGTGACGGCCGCACGACAACTCATTCGGCCGGGATCGGCCCGATATAAGCCGATGCCGGGCGGATCATGCGGCCGGTTTGATTCTGTTCCATGGCATGGGCAAGCCACGCCGCACAGCGCGCGATAGCGAAGACCGGAGTGAAGGCTTCGCGCGGCAGGCCGATTGCGTCGAGCAGCAGCGCGGCATCCATTTCGATATTGGCCTCGACACGGCGGCCGGGCTTGCGGCGCTGCAGCGCTGCGACCGCACGGCGCTCGACATCGACGGCAAAGCCGAGCCGCGCGGCGCCCGGGTCAAGGCGCCGCAGCGCCGCGCGCAACAGGTCGGCGCGCGGATCACGCTTGCGGAAGACCCGATGACCGAAACCCATGAGGCGTTCGCCGGCATCAAGTTTGCGTTCGATCCAGCCATCGACGTCGCCGCTCGCTTCAATCTCGTCGAGCATGTCGAGGGCAAGCCCCGGCGCGCCGCCATGCAGCGGGCCGCAAAAGGCGCAATAGCCGCCGAGCGCCGCGGCTGCGAGCGAGGCATGGGAGGAGACGACTACGCGCGCCGCGAAGGTGGAATTGCCAAGGCCGTTATCAATGACGGTCGTGAGGTATGTATCGAGCGCAGCGATGCGTTGCGGCTCGGCGGGCGCGTCGGCAATCATGCGCAGCAGGTCCGCAGCCGTGGCGAGCGACCGATCGGGCGCGACAGGAGTCTTGCCGGCGCGCCTGCGCACCAGCATCGCAATCGCAACCGGCAGCGTCGCGAGAATTTCCGGCGGGGTGGCGCTATCGGGCAACGCGGCCAGCGCGACGCGCACGCCTTCGATCAGCGGCCGCCGGGCCGCGCAGTCGAGCCATTCGCCGCTCCGCGCGAACGCTGCGGCGCGCGCGGCCGCGAGTGTATCGCGCATGCCTGCGCGGGTCAGGCCTCGTCCGGCGAAGCCCTCCCACATGACCGCCACCGCGCCTTCGTAGCCCTGCTCGGCGGCAAGACTTTCAATGGTGTGGCCGCGGACCCAGACCGTGCCGCGCTCGGCGTCGGCGTGGCTCAGCACTGTTTCGGCTGCGACGACGCCTTCCAGCCCGTTATTCATGACTTTCGTCTTTCAGCGCGGTTGGTCCGTGCGCTGCGTTCGGCGAGGAGCCGCGCAATCGCGGCACGCAGGTTTTCGATACCGGCGCTGCTGTGCGACGAGGTCGCGATCAGATCGGGAAAGGCCGCCGGCCGCTTTCGTATGGCCGCCTTCACATCGGCTATCCGTTCGGCGAGTTCAGCCGCGCTGACTTGGTCGCTCTTGGTGAGCACGATTTCGTGGCTGACGGCGGCTTTGCTCAACGTGTCGAGAATGGCGTTATCGGCATCCTTGAGCCCGTGGCGCGCGTCGACCAGCAGGTAAACGCGCGCGAGCGTCGCGCGGCCATGGAGATAATCGTGGATGAGCTTCGTCCATGCGGCAATCTTGGTCTTTGCCGAGACCGCGTAGCCGTAGCCCGGCAGGTCGACCAGAACGAGCGGACGGCGGCCGCCGAAGAAGATCAGTTCCTGGGTGCGGCCTGGCGTATTCGAGGTGCGCGCCAGGGCTTTACGGCTGGTAAGCGCATTGATGAGGGAAGATTTGCCGACATTGGAGCGGCCGGCGAAAGCAATTTCGGGCTCGGACATTTGCGGCAGTGAAGCGATGGAACTCGCGGCCGACAGAAAGTCCCACTCGCCCGCAAATAGCCGGCGGCCGGCCTCGATCTCGGCGCCGGAAAATTGATCCGTCGAATTGCCGGACGTTTTCATGTCATGCCGCCTGTTTGATTGTTGCCCGGAACCAAAATCCGGCCATGCGGTTGCTCCAGTGCCGGAGAGCATAGACGTTGCCGCGATCCGGCTCCGGCGCGCGGAGGGGAAAAATGGACGACTGGTCGAACGTGCGGCTCTGCGATGTCGTGAACCTCATCCTCTCGGCCGTGCTCTTTTTCTCGCCCTGGCTGTTCGGCCTGTCTTCGGGCGCACAATGGCAGATCGCTTCGATCGTCGGAATTATTGTCGCCGTTCTGTCGATTGCCGCGCTTTCGGCTTTCGCGGTGTGGGAAGAATGGTTCGTCCTGATTTCCGGACTGATCCTGATCGTATCGCCTTGGCTGCTTGGCTTCCAGAATGGCGATGCAATGGCCATCGATGTCGCGATCGGCGGCGCAGTCGCGGCTTTGGCGGGGATTGAGGTTTGGCTGACGCGCGATCACGAGCCCGAAATCGCCGCTAGTCGCTAAAGCGCGACGTTATCGCCGTAACCTTCAAATAAAAAAGGGGGCTTTGCGTCCCCCTTTTCGCCGGCGAAAGCCGGAAGACCAGCAATTAGCGCCATATGTCAGGCGGCGGCGTCCTCGAGACGCTCATCCCAGCCGGCCTCAACCGGTGCATAGGCCGGATTCTTGGTGGTGCCCTGATAACGCACGGCGGCCAGGACAGCGGAAATCCCGATTTGTCGGTAGCAACGGTCAAGCGCGGCGTCTTCGGTGGTGTTTTTGGTCGTTTTCTTGGTCATTTCGGCAGTCACAGTCGACATTGCTGAACCCCGTTCCCGTTTTTGTGAGGGTGATGAAGATATGAGCGCCGAGTGCGGCAGAAATGGGCGGCAAATCGTGCGTTGCCGTGACATTTCCCGACGCCGGCGGGTGGACGGATACCTGCACCGATCGTGGTAAACCCTCGCTTAATGTCTGCCCGGCATAGTGGCCCGGCTTGTGTGCCAGAACCGGCTGCCATCGGGCGCCAGTTATCCTCCGGAGTCCGCAGAAACTGCGGCATTCCTGCAACACTTGGCGATGACCTGAGGGTTCTGGCGTCTTACGACTGGAATGGCCGTGACGGTTTGGGGTATTGGGAATCTAATATTCTTTGGCCTGGGCGGCTTTGGGCGGACGGAGAGTAGGCGAGTTATGGCAATGCGTGCGGTTGCATTACTGATCGTTGGACTGGCTGTTGGCAGCACTCTTGGTGGCTGCATGCAGGAGACGATTGAGCCGTCGACTCAGGCCGGCTGGAACACCCGCGATAAGCAGTTGATGTCGAACCTGCCTTACGCGCAGGCCTCGATTCCTGACCAGTTCAAGCGTCACATCGTCGACTACACCCGCAAAGAAGCACCCGGCTCAATCGTCGTCGATAGCGACAACAAGTTCCTCTACTACGTGCTGCCGAAGGGTCAGGCGATTCGCTACGGCATCGCTGTTGGTGAAGACGCCCAGGTTTGGAGCGGCATCGCCAAGGTCGGCCGCATGGAAGAATGGCCGGCATGGGTGCCGACGCCGGGCGAGCAGCAACGGCTCGGCCCGTTGCCGGCTTTCGTCACCGGCGGCCCGCATAATCCAATGGGCGCGCGTGGCATGTATTTGTATTCGGGCAACAAGGACACGCTGTACCGGATCCACGGCACCAATCAGCCTGAATATATCGGCCAGGCCATTTCTTCAGGCTGCATCCGCATGACCAACGAAGACGCGATCGATCTCTACGGTCACGTCAAGATCGGCACGATCGTCGTGGTGCTGGCGCCGAAGCAGGGCGATGCGCCGTACAGCGCGAAATTGGCTGCGGGTCCCGACGCCGCGGCCGCGAAATCCTACTGAGCTTTACTGAAAGCTGAAAATTTTGCGGCGGCGCCGGCTTTGTCCGGCGCCGTTTGCTTTCTGACACTAGGTGCCGAGTGTGATGTGCACGATTTCAGGCGGCACACCGAACCGCGCCGGAATGATGCTGGTGCCCAGCCCTCCCGAGACGATCATGTGACGATTGTCTTCGAGGATGTGTCCATAGGCAAACCGCGCTCCGTAGTGCGAGGGAACGAAGTGCTTCCAGATAAGCGGCACACGAATTTGTCCGCCATGCGTATGGCCGGCAAGCGTCAGCGCCACACGATCCGGAACTTTCGGAAAAATATCCGGCTCATGTGCAAGCAGCACCGTTGGATCGTCAGTTTTTACCTGAGAAAGCGTGTGCGGCAAATCGTCGACGCCACGGAAGCGGCCATGACCAAGCCGGTAGGCGAGTTGATCCCCGAGACCTGCCAGCCAAAAACGCTGTCCCGGATCCCCGAGTAGCACCGCGGCGTTTTGTAGAATGGGGATGCGAACATCGCCGAGCGCGCCGCGCACACCTTCAAGATCGTGCCACCAGTCATGATTGCCGAGGATCGCCCAGGTGCCGAGTGGTGCCCTCAGCCGCGCCAGCTCTGCGGCCCAATCGGCATCGACAACCGGTTTCGTCTTGAAGTGATACCAGGCTTTGAAATCGCCCAGCAGAACGATGATGTCGGACTGCAGCGCATTGGCGGTGTCGATCACTTCCTTGATGTGCGGCAGCAGCATGTCGGGGCCGCCGGCATGCAGGTCGGCAATCACCGTCATGGTGAGTTTGCGGTTCGCGGGCCAGCCGATCGGCTTTGGCGCATAACGGGTGACGACGAGACCGAGCGGCTCGATGGCGCCGGCATAGACGGCTGGTATTCCTACGGAAAATCCGACCACGCCTGTCGCTGCCGTCAGGAAGCGCCGGCGCGTCAGTCGCGGCCGCGCTGGCGTCAGGATGCCGCGCGGCAGGCGGCTTTTTGCTGTCAGATCGATGTCAGCCATCACTGCCTCATAGCGCGGCAGTGGTGAACGGAGCGTTGATCCTCGAAAACCATCGGTTCCTGTGCATTCACGACTGCGCGATCCGTTCGCGCGTCACCCAATCGAGCGTTTTGTCGAGCGCACGCGCTAAGCGGTCGAATAATTCGTCGACTTCCGCGGCGCTGATGACAAGCGGCGGCGACAGCGTCAGTACGTCGCCCAGCACCGAGCGCACAATTAACCCTTCGGCTTCCGCGAAAGCCACCGCGCGCGCGCCGACGCCGCGTTCCGCCGCGAACGCGCGCTTGGTCTTTTTGTCGGCGACCAGTTCCAGGCCGCCGATCAAGCCGAGCCCGCGCGCCTCGCCGACCAGGGGATGCTGGCCGAGCGCCTTGAGCCTGGCCTGGAATTGCGATCCCCGTTCGGCGGCTTTTTCTACGATATGGTCGCGCGCGTAGATTTCGAGCGCCTTGAGTGCAACGGCGGCGGAGACCGGATGGCCGCCATAGGTAAAACCGTGGCCGAAGGCACCGATCTTTTTGCTCTCGACGAGCATCGCCTGGTACATCGATTCCGGAATCATGACGCCGGCGATCGGCAAATAGGCCGATGACAGCATTTTGGCGATCGAGATCGAGTCCGGAACGAAGTTGAGCTCCTGGCAGCCGAATACCGTGCCGAGCCGGCCGAACCCGCAAATGACTTCGTCGCTGATCATGAATACGTCGTGCTTGGCGCAGACCGGCATGATTTTCTCGAAATAGGTCTTCGGCGGCACGATGACGCCGCCGGCGCCCATGACCGGTTCGGCGATGAAAGCGGCGACAGTGTCAGGGCCTTCCTTGACGATCATCGCGTCGAGTTCGGCGGCAAGCCGTGTTGCAAAATCCTCCTCGCTCTCGCCGGGTTGCGCGAAGCGGTAGTGATGCGGGCAGCCGGTATGCAGGAAGCCCGGCAGCGGCAGGTCGAAATCGCGGTGATTGCCGGGGAGCCCGGTGAGCGACGCCGCAACGATGGTGACGCCGTGATAGGCCTTGATCCGGCTGATGATCTTTTTTTTCTTCGGCCGGCCCAACGCGTTGTTGAGGTACCAGACGAGCTTGACCTGGGTGTCGTTTGCTTCCGATCCGGAATTGCAGAAGAACACCTTTGAGATCGGTACCGGCGCGATCTCTTTTAGTTTCTCCGCAAGCTCGATCGCCGGATCGTGGCTCTTGCCGGTGAACAGATGCGCGAAGGAAAGCTTGCGCATCTGTGTGGCGGCGGCTTCGACCAGTTCCTCATTGCCGTAGCCGAGCGACGTGCACCACAGACCCGCCATGCCCTCGAGATAGGGTTTGCCGTCGGTGTCATAGACATACACACCGGCGCCGCGCTCGATGATGAGCGGGCCGGTCTCGCGAAAGCGCGCAAGATTGATGTAGGGGTGCACCAGAGTTTCGACGTCGCGGGTCGCAAGGTTGCTCAGGGGAGACATACGATCCTTCTGCTTTCTCGATCGTTCTATTGGAGCAAGATCATGTCCAAAATCCGGTATCGGCCTTCGGGATGGGGCCGCAAATAGATAGCACTATTGCGGCGTGACGCGGCGGCCGGACAATGACCGTTCGATCTGCGCCACGGGGCGCGGCCGTGGCAACGGCACTTCATCCAGTGGAATAGCCGCCTCGTCGCTCGCCTGCACCGCTGCGTCGTCTGTTGGCGCTGCAGTGACCGTCTTGTTGTCCTGCTTGCCGGCTTGCGCCTCCGGGGGTGGCGGCGGCACGCGCACGTCCCATTGGCAAATCTTGTAATTGTTGCGGCGCTCTTCAAGATCGAGATGGATGTGCTCCTCGTGATAGCCGTCTGATCCGGGGCCGAGGACCGTCGAGAAGCGTGCGCAGACGCTTGCCTTAATGGCTTCGCGCCAGTCCTTGTCGGCATGGATGTCGGTCAAATTGAGTTCGCGGCCGTCGGCAAGCTTGAAATCCCGGACGTCGAGAGCATCCGCCTTGCCGTGCTCGCTGAGCTGCGCGGCCCGTACATTGTTGCGGCCGCGGCAGCTATAGGAATCGAAATTATCAAGCGCCCGGAGCGGCGACAGGGTTTTTAAGGTCGGAACGACATCCTCGCGAACCCAGGTTGCGACCGCCTCGGCCATCGGGCAGCGCATCGTGGCCGGCGGGTCTACGGCAACTTTGGTCTGATCCGGCAGGATGATCGCGTCCATCTGCACGGCATCGACGGCGCCACAATCCCCTGGTCCGACCAGAATGGGAAGCGGCTGGTACGTCGCGAGCTTGCCCAGCCGGACCTGGCAGGCAGACGGTTTTGCCGCTCCGGTTGCGGCCGCAGATTCCGGAAACGACGCGTAGGCCTCCTGCGGCGGCGCGAATTGCTGCGGGATGACAACCGGCAATGACCGCGGCGCGCCATGCGAGGATTTGGTCGGCTTTGCCGGCGCACCGTCCTGCGCCGTCGCGACGCCGGTTCCGCACAGCAGCACGGCGATGACAACAGCGGACTTCACGTGGACATCTCGGGCGCAACGGCCTTTATCGAAGGCACGAGCAAGGGACATCTAGGCTAATTGTCGGGCCTTATTCAAGCTTGGGCGTTTGTTTTGGCTTTTTATTCTGGCTGCTTGCCTTGCCTCCGCGTGCGGGTAAATTCAAGCTGATAGCGGTCCAAAGAGGCCGCCCGCGGGAGGACATCATGCTTGGCTTGATGCAGGACTGGCCGCTTCTGTGCCATCGCATCATCGATCACGCCGCGCTCAATCACGGCGAACGGCAGGTGATCTCGCGCTCGATCGAAGGCCCGATCCACACCACGAATTATCGCGAGATCCGCACTCGCGCGCTGCGCGTGGCGCAGCGGCTCGAACGCGACGGCATCAAAATGGGCGACCGCGTTGCCACGCTCGCGTGGAACAGCTGGCGCCATCTCGAATGCTGGTATGGCATCATGGGCATCGGCGCGGTCTATCACACCGTCAATCCGCGCCTTTTCCCGGACCAGATCGCCTGGATCGTCAATCACGCCGAAGATCGCGTGATGTTCGTCGATCTTACCTTCCTGCCGATCCTTGAAAAGCTTGCCGACAAGCTCAAACCGATCGAGCGCTACGTGGTGCTGACCGACGCTGCGCATATGCCGGCGACGCC
Organism: uncultured Alphaproteobacteria bacterium; assembly: GCA_963723335.1. Lineage (GTDB taxonomy): Bacteria > Pseudomonadota > Alphaproteobacteria > Rhizobiales > Xanthobacteraceae > BOG-931. The sequence continues at coordinate 192,309 of CAVRQJ010000005.1, forward strand.
GCTGCGCAATGCGGTTGCTTACGAGGAATGGCTTGCCGAGACCGACGGCGATTTCGCCTGGAAGGTCTTCGACGAAAACACCGCCGCCGGTATGTGCTACACCTCCGGCACCACCGGCAATCCCAAGGGCGTGCGTCTATTCGCACCGCTCGAACGTCCTGCATTCGCTGATGGCGGCGCAGGTCGACGCCATGGGCGTGTCCTCGCGCGATGTCATCATGCCGGTCGTGCCGATGTTTCACGCCAATTGCTGGGGTCTCGCGCTGACTTCGCCGCTGATCGGCGCGACCATGGTGATGCCGGGCGCGAAACTCGACGGGCTCTCGATTTACGAACTGCTCGACACTTACCAGGTCAGCTTCACCGCTGCCGTGCCGACCGTATGGCTGATGCTGCTGCAACACCTTGAGAGCAACGATCTGAAACTGCCCCATCTGCGAAAAGTGGTGATTGGCGGCTCGGCCTGCCCGCGCGCCATGACGCAGAAATTCCAGGAGGTCTATGAGGTCGAGGTTTGCCACGCCTGGGGCATGACCGAAATGAGCCCGCTTGGCACGCTCGGCTCGCTCAAGCCGGAATATGACTGCCTATCGGGCGAAGCAGCGGCTCGACATCCAGATGAAGCAGGGCCATCCGCCATTCGCGGTAGAAATGAAAATCACCGACGATGACAATCGCGAACTGCCCCGCGACGGCAAGACGTTCGGTCGTCTGAAGGTGCGCGGGCCGTCGGTCGCGCGCGCCTACTTCAAGGAAAGCGAAGATGCGCTCGATGCCGACGGCTTTTTCGATACCGGCGACGTCGGCACGCTCGATCGTCACGGCTATCTGAACATCACCGACCGCTCCAAAGATGTCATCAAGTCGGGCGGCGAATGGATTTCCTCGATCGAACTGGAAAATTTTGCGGTCGGCCATCCCAAGGTCGCGGAAGCCGCCGTGATCGGCATCCGCCATCCGAAATGGGACGAGCGGCCACTCCTTGTCATCGTGCTCAAGGACGGCCAGGCCGCGACCAAGGACGAGCTTCTGTCCTTCCTCGACGGCAAGGTCGCGAAATGGTGGATACCGGACGACGTCGCCTTCGTGCGCGAAATTCCGCACACTGCCACCGGCAAAATCCTCAAAACGGCGCTGCGCATGCAGTTCAAGGATTACGTGCTGCCAAGCGCCGCGGCGTGAGCGCCGCCGCGTGCGAATCATTGGGAATCCGGACGGTTTTTTTACCCGCCAGCGTGGCCTGATGAGCGCATGAGTATGCCGTGCTGCCTGCGGGGTACGCATGGCTTTGCCCCATTTGGCCCCGTCTCAAGCTGCCCTAGCTGCAAATAACATCTTTGAGCCAGTAGTTTACAGAATAGTTCCAGAAACCTCATTTGCGCCCGATAGATTTCACGTTTGGACGCAAAGTCATTCCAGTCATGTTGCGACGCACAATGACCACATTTCACTGGTCATAGGGCGCACGACCCGCGGGGAGCGGGCCGAATCACCTCTCCCATTAACAATCGAATAGGATGGTCATGGCTGTTATTAGCCTCAAGAAGACTTTGTCTGCTTCAGTTCTTGCTGCAGCCATTATCGGGGTACCGATGGCTGCTTCGGCGGAGTCGGGGATTGCTTCCGTCTACGGACATGAGAGCGGGAAGACTGCGAGCGGCGAACGGGCCGCGACGGAAGGGCTGACTGCGGCACATCGCACGCTGCCTTTCGGCACGCTTGTGCGGGTGACCAATAACCGCACCGGCCGCTCCGTCGTGGTGCGCATCAACGATCGCGGGCCCTTCGTCCGCGGCCGCGTGATCGACCTGACGCCGGCAGCTGCCCGGGCGCTGGGCTTCTCCGGCCTCGCCCAGGTCACGCTCGATGTCGTCGGTAGAAGCTGAGGCAAATCGTAACACCGGTTAAGACCAGGCACGGGAGACTTCAGCCGGGGGGCTTCGGCCTCCCGTTTGTTTGTCCTAACGCTGTTCTGCGACGCGAACGCATCCCGGGTTTATTCCGTGATCGGGCGAAGTGGCAATTCTGGATCCATGATCACGATCGGTGGTGAGATGGATTATGTTGCCGTAGCCGGCGATCCGGCCGATTAACTCAAATCCAATGCCAAACTTGTGTGCCAATTCGTCGTAGCGTTAGGTGTTTCATGTCCGATTTTGAACGGTTCTTAGCACCCGATTGCCTCGAATTGCCCGCGTGTCGGTGCGGAAAAGAAATGAACGTCGCGCGTACCCAGTCATTGCCCGAAACTTCCAAGGCACATATCCGCATCTATGAGTGTTCCGCCTGCCACCACGAAATGCGACTTACCATTTGGGGTATCGACACATCACAATCGACGGAGCGTTCACAAACGAACTCCGGTTGTTAGCGACGCGAGGGCGTGTCGCTCCGGGCGCCGATGCGACGTTAGTTCGATGACCGCTGGAATTGATTGATGACGCTTGCTCGACTGGGGCAGGGACGGCGTCCTGCTCCTTGTGCGCGCTGTCGACCCCACAGTTTATCTGCGCTCGCTTGGGTTTCGCCATTTAAGGCAGTTCGTTTTAGCCACCGTGCCCGGTAAGCAGGTCGGCCACGTAGTGGCTAAATTTATCGGCGTCATGCAGGAACTGGTTTGACATGACCGTCCAATAAAAGCCGCCATACTCGTACGCATCGACTGCCCAAAAGACGCCGATTACAATCGCCAAGGATAGTATGACACGCATGGTGATTAGCTCCCGAAGAGCAAACATCTTCCATGACATTTTCGACTATAGCACATTTGAAACGACGCGGGGCAATCGACTAGCGGCACGCTGTAACGTTAATTCGATGAACAGCTGGAATTACGAACCGAGCCCTGCTCGACTTGAGCGGGGATAGCGCTCCTTCGCTCCAATGCTGATGCGCCATCTCTAGAGCCCCGAGTGACTCCAGCCGCTCGGGGCTCGCTCGTTCGTGCCGCCGGACAGGCGTGGCCGCCCGGCGCGCGCTTGGTTCATTTGACTGCGACTTGTGCCTGCTCTCGCCGCTTTTGCCGAGTTCGGGCGCAGCATCATCTGGCGACAGGTCAAAGCTGGGCTTAAGCGCGGCGTAGAGCAACGCAAACGGCTTGGAAAGGACGCCCCCCGAGCCCAGCAATGGAAAAACAAATCCAGAGTCATCTGCGGGGCAACAAAGGGTATCCTCCCCATCGCCCATGGATGCGTCGTAACGATTGCACAGTGCGGTGGGTCCAACGCGAAACGCACGCCGACTGATTAGGCTCCGTTGGCCACGTCCCTAAGTCCCGCAAGTCGGTAGCATTTACCTCAGATTAACCATCCCGCCGTTACCGTCTGGCACATGGACATCGACAGCCCATCACCTCATTGCCCATTTTGCGGCACGCCCATGCGGCACACTGACGGGTTTTCAAAGTTCGCGCCCAACTCCAACTCGCAGAGCTTTGATTGTAAAAGCTGCAGAGTGGTTCTCACCCTTCCGCCGAGCGCCCAGGTCCTACCAATGGATTCGTTTGCTGGCCGTGCTTAGTTCGGACCTTAGGCCGCCGCGCTAATCCATTTATTAGCAACTTCGGGCAAAATCCCCGGATGATTGACGTTAGCCAGGATCGAGATCGCGCCGCGGCTTGCCTGCGCATGGCAAGAAACGACCAAAGGGAGGTCGAAAAGCGCGCATGGCTCATGCTGGCCGAAGCCTGGTTCCAGTTGGCCGAATTTCGGCTGAAGGTCGAACGAGAGCTAGAGATTGCAAAACGCGAGGCCTCAACGTTGAAAATCGCTCTCTGAAAGGCCGACGCGGGTTTGGCATAACGCTCCAAGGATGCGCAGCGTTGCGCGAAATGCACGCAAGCTGACGCGCGGGCGCTCCCTGCCGTCTTGACGGAGCCACCTAAGGCACCAAAATGGTTCCATGGGGCAATTACGCCGGATCCGAGCGCTTTACCGCATGTTGCGATCCATGGGTTGGAGCCGTTTGAATTCCGCAAAAGCGGCCATCAAGAATTATTGGAACCCCCGATAAGCAACGTCTAAAGCACCCTAGAGACGTTAGCCAAGCCGCCAAGCTCGTCGATACAAAAGTAAGACCGACTTGCGGCGGCCTCTCCACATTTAGATTGTACAGTCAGCTTACGCGAGAGCCGACGCATAGCGCCTTTTTCGACGTACGAGGAAGCCAACGAAGCCTAAGCCGCCAGCAAAGAGCGGAAATGGCGGGGAGCGGAGTTGTTCTCAGTGAGAAACTATCTCGCCGAAGCCGTCAGGGCTGATCTCCCTATAATTATTATTCCCAGCAACGACATCCGGTGAGTTTTAACACCTCGCGGCGCGCATTCGCGGAACCGGGTCTGGGGACATTTTCAAGAGAATGCCGGAAAAATTCAATCAATCACGTTAGGTCTGCTGCAATTGCTATTCCGTAGGTGTGTTCACGAAGGCCTTATCGCCCGTAGTGAGGCACGGATTTACGGATCATGAGCATTCACGATTTTTATGAAAAGCGGCTAACGCCGCGACGCCTTTTAGGCTGCCTAGCAAGAATCCAGATTGAGAGGGGTGTCGAACCCCGATTTTGTCTCGTTACTGATATTTCAACTGGTGGCGTTCGCATACACGCGAAGGGATTCGAAGTGCCGGAGATTTTCGTTTTGCTTTTCCCAGAGGATGGCCCGACCCAGAGCGGCAATTATAAGGTTGTCTGGCGCCTGGGTGAAAACCTCGGTGCAGAGTTTATCGGTGCCGGTCCCTAGAGACGCCACTACAAGAAACAGTAGCTGTAGACCGCGTATGCTGAGAGCAATAAACCGACCCAGATTAGCACATCTGCAAAGTGGCGATGCTTTATCGCGCGGAACCGCCCAGTAAAATTGATTTCCTGAGCACAATTAAGCAGGTATCCCGCGAACCGTGACTCTGCGTTGCACAACGTGGCAATCAATCAGGGGTTACGCCAATTTCTTGATAGCTGCGAGCGAGGGCACGTCGAACACAGCGGTCGCCGCTGCTTCTTAAGCTTACGGGGTAAGGTGAATTTCGGTTCTTCGTTGCTGCTCTGCGGCACTGCAATTAAAGATTGGGTGTCAACGCCATCCCCATCCCCCGACACTCGTGGCGGAGGCCTCAGTCGCGCGCGGACGAATTGCGCGACGGGTTTTATGACCAACAAATTATTCTAGCCAACTAAAGCCCTAGCTTATTTCGCCGGGGCTTTTTTATTCCGCGGTCACGCGCGACTACGTCGCCTGACAACTTGATCAGGGGCTCTCAGGAGCAACTCGACGGGTACCCGGATTAACCAGATTTGCGAAATGCATTAGGCGCCTCACGCAAACAGCGTCACGGTCTAAGGCCGGATGCTGTACGTCCGGCAATTTCGAACCAACTTGGCCCCAGGGTTCCCATTTCCTGGGGCTTTTTTATTCTTTCCCACGCACAAAAAGAAAGACGCCCTTCGGCGATGTTAGTTTGTAAGTTGCGGTTCACTACCGAACCACACAAAAAAAATAACTGGAACCCTATGGCTACACGGCAAGCGCGCCCCGAGGAGTTTATTCCCGTCGGAGTTCCGACCAAGGATCATCCTGTAGAAACCTTTTGCGAGGATCACGTTGGCACGTATGCCTTCCGTTCCTGTGCCGCAGGTACAATGATGCTTGGCAAAATGTGGATACCGACGGTCCCGTGGACGCTGAGGTCGCTGGATGGCGCGTGCCTAGAAGTCGGTAGTGACTGACCGCATAAAATGGCCTCTCAAAATCGCTCAGACCCCCGCCGCCGGGGAGCGCTCGATGCGCCCCCGATCTTAACCGCAAGTCCACAGATGATTGACTACACTTGCCGACACTCCGGGGTCGTCTATTTGCATGCCGAAGAAGGGCGCGCACCCGGGTTGCTTATCCGTTGCAACGCTTGCGGGTCGTTCAATACAACCGATGCTTGAGAGTGCCTACGAACTCGGGGTCGTTTGTGGGAATGAGCGGGCCCTTAGCTACAGGCTCTTGACGCTGATTTTCGCGCTCGCCTTGACGCACAGTGCGCAGGCACAGGTTCCAGTGCAGAACGATCATCTGATCGTCCCATCGAAACGTATCGGCCCCGCCGCATTGGGCATGGCGACTGACGAACTCATCCGCGTGATGGGAGAGCCCAAGAGCAAGCGGTTAGGTCTCGTCGACGTCTACGATTGGGGGGATGATCTTTCCGCGACGGTCACAAAGGACGGATTATGGACTACGCAATTATGCACCTTCAGCTCAGCGTATGCGACAGCGGAAGGCGTGCATCCCGGCTCGACGGCTGATACTGTGACAGCCCTGTTGGAGCAGCCAAAATCTTCCAGGGAGTTTAACGGTTGGTGGCGTTACTCCTACTCTAATCTCTATTGGACGGGTTTGATGATCAGCGTGCATCTCAAGGGGTACGCCACAAATCATGCGGTGTGGAAAATTTGCGTGAACCATTTTTCCGGCAATGCTGAACAGTAGCGGTGGTCAAAACCGCACCACTCTTTCGATGCCGGACAACTTGCCTGCGGCGGCGTAACCGGCTTGTCCATTCGGGCAAACAGCCCCGCAACGCCTCCCGGGCATTTTCATCAGCGCAACAGGAACATCACGCGGATAGGCCGGTTCTACTAATGCAGGTCGGTGGCCACATGTTTTGCAATCTGGGTCGCACCGCTTAACCTGTCGAATAGGAGTTCAACGCTAATATTTATTTGGCCGGCTTGTATGAGTACCGGCCGTTCTGGGACGGGGAAGCCCCGGCGCCCTCACGTCGGGGCTTCTATCCTCGATAAGGCACAACGCAAATGACCGAAAAACTGCCCGCTCCATGCGAGGCCTGTCGAGCGTCTGGGCTACGCCAAGGAGGTTTATGCAGCGAATGCCAAGGCAAGGGCTATCGCTTATTCATCAACGTAAGTCAGGTCCAGCTGAGACAAGACAGTCCGCAGCGATTTCAGCGCCCCAGTCAGAACCGACGGCGCTCGGCTCGCTGAGCGCGAGGCCAGTACGACTTCCTGCTGATCACCGGCCGCATAGGGCGTCATCGATGCGACGCTGCAGCACGTTAGACAACCTCCGCTGTTGCTGTATTCGTGCTTTAGCGGCCCGCATGGCCTCGCGCTCCGTCGCATAGGACGTGACAGAGCCTTCAGACCACCTGGCATCGTCGTCGCGAAAAATCCAGTAGGCCCAACTCCCACTCCTTGAGTCGTCCCGTCGGCGCACTTCAAACCGGAATTTTGAATCGTGTTCCATACGCGTATTCACTTCGGTCATCCCACAAAATGGAACCGCCGCTTCTACAATAATCGAGGCGCTCGGACTTGTGAATTCCGGACAATGAATTGCTTGGACGTGCCGGGTTGACTGCGCAGCTAGTGAAGCTGGGGACAGGCGCCGGGCAGAGACCAGAGCATTCTCTCAAAGGATGAAGCCCCGTTTGCGGGACGGGGCTTCGTAACTAGAAGGGTCACTGGGATGTGTCTGAGCCCAGTGGACATAAGCGTAAGCCTGACTTGGTAAATGCATTCCTAATGCGGACGAGAGAGTATTATTGATCTTGCCCGTACCGGTTCCTGGCTATCCCGAAAATACTGTCAATGTTCGGATGCCGCTTTCTATTCCACAAGCTAATCAGTTAGCCGCGCAGCTAAGCGCGGCCCTCGCTTTGAGCAGCTCTTTGTCAAAGGTTCCGAGTGCGGTCGCCTTTCACCGTTCGGAAACCTGACAAGCTTGTCCTACTCTGCACGTCGGTTCGGAACTGGACTTTTTCCTCCAGACATCGCCATCCGCTTAACCTGGGAGGACAAGTTGCCTGCGGCGCGGGAAGTGGGGCCGCATGCAAATGCTTCAATCAATTCGGATTAGCGTATTGGCCCTTCTGGACGTGCAGGCATATCGCGGCTTGTGCTCGGACTAGGATTCGACAAATTATTAAGCGATGTCGACGGCGTCTTGGAGCCCGGAATATAAATTTGCCCCGGCGTTAGCTGCTGTGAGGTGTCGGCCGGTCTTGTCTGTTCAGGCAGCGGAGCAGAGCCTGTGGCCGGTCCCGACTGAATCATTTGCGCATGCGCGGGGTAGACAGCGACGGCTGTGGCAATCGCAGTGATTAAGGTTCGTCTCATGAAAGATCTCCTGCGTCTTATGGCTGACGATTGCAACTGTAGCCCGATTGGTCCCTTTCGGCGAGGCGCTTATGGTGCCAGGGGCTAACGACTTGCCGCAGAATTGTCCCAGCGTCGATACAAGAGAATAGCTTGCGCGCGAGGCCGCCGGTCCAACGATGATTGATCCAGTTTCGGTCAACGGCCGAACATAGCATCATTTATCAAACGCTGGACTTGAGCGCTGAAACTCTGACTCTGAATTTTGGCCCGCTGCCAGGCATCGCGCACATGCTGGCCGTTGAACTCGTACTGATCCAAAGCCCAGAAGGCGCCAAAACCGAGCATCGTTACCAATAATAAGGTGCGCATCGTTATTTAATTTTCGACTTATCTACGCCAGCGTCTCCAGCAGTTGGTCCATCTACGTTCGGCTACGGAAAGCCCATCATCTTGGATTGGAGGCTTTGAAACCCAGTTGCTCGGATTGGAATCCGGACCTGAAACAGGGCTAGGAAATGCCGTTCCGCGCGCTGATCCCGAAGGATATTCGGGTCCGTGCTGCGCTGTCGCTGGTACAGCAACCAACGGCGTCGCTAAAATGATCAAAGGGCGTGGCATCTTCGGTGCTTCTGCTGAGATCTATAGTCGTTAGATAACCGTTGCGTCGGCCTGACGTTCCCGAACGACGCCTCAAGGAGCTGCAGATTCATAAGTGCAAATCGCTCAAGTACCCGGGGAGTTCAGCCAAGTCTCTCTACAGGGACTGCATCTCAACGATGTGTTGATTCAAGCCAGCGTGGGCGGTTCCACCCTCTTCGCCCGCAAAGCGGCGGTCCTGGTTTCGAGTAATCCTCTGACCGCGGCCGCTTCACGCGAAAAAGCCCCAGCCTTGCGACCGGGGCTTGAGTTTGGGGACGGGCCTCGCAAGGAAGGCGGCCCCGACGGCGATGCTCTAGCAGTGAAAAAATAATACCTCTATATCATTTGACGCTTTATCGTCGAAGCCAAGCGTAAACGATCGAGAGTGGCTTTTTTGTATCCAACCGAACGGTTGAGCGGCCATGCGTTTTTTTGGGGCGCTAGCGGAGCTGACAGCCGCTATAAATCACATTGGCGATGAGGGCCCAGGCTAGCGTTTAATCGATGGCTTTTGGATTTCAATAAGATGCGCGAAAATCTGACATCCTATTTTCTCGCTTTGGCGGCCATATTGCTATGCGTTGCCGTTCTGTTGTCTGCGAGGTGGATTTGGCTGAGCCGCCCTTTAGTCTACGCTGCCATAGCTTTCGCCGTCGCAGCGCTCATTCGGTTCTGTTGGCTTAGGCTATCCGTCAAATAAGGTGTGTGTAGTCGCAGGGGTCCTTTTGACGATGGGTAAGCCGGCAAATGTCCTAATCGTTTTTGCCGATACTTGATTGAGCGCGCCTTAGACCAGATGCCGGCCGATGCGTGGCCCGATGCAATTGAGGACGCACCTCCGCCCCATTAAAAGAAGCCGCCTTGCGGCGGCCTCACGACTGAACGCCGCCCAACGCGCGCTTCAACTGACCTGAAAGCCGAAGTGCATTTTGGTGATCTAGCCTCACTCTAACGCGGGTCGCCTTACCCTCGATCCGAGTAATCAGCACTACATCTAGGCCTTGCTCATTCGGTCGCGCATCGACATCGGTCGCATCGACCATTGGAAAGATATTCGGTTCGATTTCATCGATTTTAACGACCACAGCTCTCTCTCCATCAGAGTAGCTGGAAAGATACTATGGTAGTCAGCGCTCGATCGAGGTGCTAATTGACGCGGTTAGTTGCATTAGTCTTGATTAGGCGCGTGGCGAAACGCGTAGCGCGCAGCGGTGAAAAATGCTGCCGCACAGTCTGCATATCTATATTTCCAGACGTTGCGTGAAGACTAAAAGGACACAATGCGAAATGCTCTGACAATAGCTGTAATAATTGCCTGCTTTGCCGCTCCAGTTCGCGCTCAACAGGGGTCTGCTTATCCTTCGCCGGGGTCCAGCCGGGGCGAGGCCTTCCCAAAACATGTGTCACCGACGGGCACCAATCCGACCAATTGGGTTGGACAAGAACATGAATACACGGATCCGAATGGACCAAACTCAAGACGAGTGTATCGATCCCGCCCCTACCATCATCGTCACCGCCACCATTATCACCATCATTGATTTCACTACCTGAGGAAACCCGGCAAAGTTCGGCATATCGAAAGTTAGGTGCACGCGCGCTAACGCGAGTCTTGATTTCTGATTCGCGGAGCCGTCTCTAGGGACAAGTTGTGTTAACCAGTGGGTGGCATATTGGCGGCCCACGGCCAGATGGCGGAATGGCGACGCAGGAGCCTTGCAAGGCTCCTCATCCTTGGTTCAAATCCAAGGTCTGGCCTCCAACGCCTTGCGCATATCCGTTAAACTGGTTTGATTACGGCTCCGGCGGAGTACATCGCTCACCATCGCTTGCGATGCAGTAGGTACCTCGACTTGGTAATGCCTTTGCAATTTCATTGGAAGAATAAAACGGACCGGATACGGAAGGCCCCGAAGGGAAAGAGTCATGCGAATCCTTGGCGCGATAGTTGGGGTTACGATTTGGGCTGTTTCGCCAGCCAATGCCGATGATCCTCACGTTCAAAATGTCCAGGAGCTATACAATAATTGTAAGATCACGGCCAAATCAGATGAACGAATTTTCTGCACCGGATATATTTCAGCGGTTGCTGAGCAGCTGCGGTTCTCGGCAGGATACAAGACTCTGCACCCAGGGGTACCTTGGCCATTCGTTGTGTGCGATCCACCGACGCCCGTTGTGATGGTTCAAGCGTTTGTAAACTGGGCGGAACAAAATCCCCAGGAATGGACCACACCACGTGTCATCGGAGTGATGATAGCGCTTGCAAAGAATTGGCCTTGTAAGAATTGAATTGCGATTACATTCGGCGCGTAGCGGACGTTGCACAAGGGCTGAATTATATAGACATTCGGGGGCAAAGCGGACACGAGCTAAAAAGACTCCAGTCCTCGCCACTCAAAGCGTATATCGGTTCTTCGAATCTTATAAAGTAATTGTATCAGCGAGCAGTATCTCAGCAGAGCACGTTTGGACGGGCTCGTATGTAATATTTTCGTCTTCGCCCAATTTACACAGCAGAGGCATTGTATTCGCGTGAGCGTTCTCATCGGCGGCTTGATCAAAAATTAGCACGCTACTCTTACACTTTAGTTGATGATTGAGACTCGTAATTTCATGCTGGCTCATAGCGAGTTTCATCGTTACTACTGCGAGTTTTCCGACCAGAATATTGAAATTGCATTGTGCGCGGGCAACGGCTACGTCGCGCGAATTTATGGTCTCGAGTAAATAATTCATACGCTGCGTAAGCGTGACCTGTAGCTGTTCGAGATCTTGTCGCTGACGTTCTTTGGCAATGAGCGAACGCTGTAACGCCTCCAGTTTTTCCAACAAATTCTGCCGAACTTCAGAGAGTAATTTATTCGCAATTGTGGCTCGAGCCGACATAGTTTCAAGATGAACCTTCATCTTGCCGCCCTCAATCTCCAGTGTTTTGTCCTTCTCAAAAGCCACAGCCGCTAGGCTGTCGCGTTCGGCCTCCATTCTGGCGAGAGTTTCCTTCAGGTGTACGCGCTGAGATCGTAAATTATCGACCGCAGTATGACTCTCGACGAGGCGATGGGAGAGATCCGCGATTACATGGGTAACTGCGAATGTTTCCTTTGTGCGCTCAAGCGAATTTAGTCGTTCCCTGGCAAGGGCACGTTCCGCTTCTGTAGCGCGTAATGCCATGGCGCTGAGCTGAGCTTTTAGCGTGGCCTTATCCGTGCAATATTTCTCATTTGCAAATTTGACGGCAGCGGCAAGCCCACTGCGGTCGGCGTTGGCCTCGGTCAATGCCATGTCAGCTTGTTTGAGCAAGCCGGACATCCGGATGACAGTTTCGTCACTCTCAGCAAGCCGGCAAACCAGATGCGCGTTTTCGCTGGCAATCAAATCGAGTGAAGTCTGCAGCGAAAAGCTTTGGTTCTCTAGAACAGCGAGCTCCTCACGCGCCGAACCAAGCTTCTGTTCCAATTCGCCGATCTGTTCATTTGACCGCGCAGCTAGCGCGGCCGATGTCTCCATTTTATTGCTCAAAATTCGCAGAGTCGCGGTGTTTCGCGGCGTCGGCTGTTCAGATTTGACGGCCTGAGCGGTTTTCGAATCGTCTAGGTTCTCCGGTTGAACCTTGCCGACCCCCGCGTTGTAGCTATCGTCTGCCTGACTACTTTGGGATTTTGTTGATACCGCTTTTAAAGGGCGTCGCTGGCGATCGTATTCGGAAACGGCGTCTGTCCCGCCTAATACGCCAGCATGTGCAAGAATCAGATGCTGTGCCTGCTTTTGCCAGCCATCCCTTCGCAGAGCCGTCTTGGTGAGAACCATTTGCAGGGTGCCGTTTCGTTGTTGGTTGTACGCGCCTTAGCGCCACAATAGTTAACGAAATGTTAACTCCAACATCGAGTGTAAACTCAAACTCAGCTAACCCGCGTAGACGTCGTTCGCTGTTATCTGATTCGGGAACGGGATGACCAGCATGAAGTGACCCGGGCTGGCTTTTTGTGCGAGGCGATGTGGGTCATTCCGAAGAAAAATTTTGCCGAGCGGTGCATAATTAGCCGTTGCGATTTCAGTATTGCTTGGCGGATGTATTGCACGCGGCTCAGGGCGACGACCGCGTCGAGAATGTAACTCCCGGATTTCAGATCGGCGGTATTTGCCGATTAGTTCCGAGGCAATCGCCTTTAACTTGCTGCAGTGTTGATGTTGGTGAGCTCGATTAAAGAAATTCAGCACCGATCTGATTGCCGCGACGCCATTTCACGAAGGCGCTTCTGCCTTGGGTGTTCTTTGAGAGCAGCAGGGTGAATCTCGCGGGGATCCTGGCGGCACTCTCGATCGATATTCGAACTCCCGTGTCAGAGAGATCAAGAACGGTGCATGGGCGGGTGGCAAACCCGTCCAATCGGATATAGGCCGTCGCGCCGATCGTTCTGCGCTTGGTCTGGCGCTTGTCTTTTCGGGCGGAAATTGCGTTGTATTTGCCAAAGGCGGCCATGGGCCTGTGTTCCCTAAACCGAGCCAATGCTTGACAGATTGCAGATTGCGCTAGGGAGATTTACGCGGAGTTTATGGGGTACCTAAAGAGGGGCCAATCCAAAGTCAGAATCGGTCCAACGCTTTGAAAGCCTATCCAATAGCGGTGATGTAAATCACTGTTTGCGTGGGAACAGGAGAAAGCCAACTACCAGGCTGGCAAACTGAAACCCGATATTCGGTGTGGATGTCCGAGCCAAGAAGACCAAGCAAGAGTCGGTGCAGGGGTTGCGGCAATGTTTATATTTCCACTCGGCCGCGACGTTGCGCGACACAGGACCTAATCGCAAATTTCAACAGGACCAGTTCACATTTCAAAAGGGACGAACGCCGTCTGCAAAATTTGCTAATGCCCGCAGCTGGTCCGTGATAATCTTAGCATTAGCCGTAGCCATTGGCTTCTCCGCCTGGTTGGGGTTAGGCCGCGCAAGGTGCTCGCACACCCTGCGCGGCCGATTTATGCGTGCGCTTAACCAGCGAATAGAGTTGTCCTTACGAAGAGATTGGGGCTGGCATCAGATTGTGAAATATCTGACGCACAAAGCCACGCCACCGCCATATCAGCGTCCGACGACTGCGGTAACGGACCGAAGTACGATCCGCTCCAAGCATACAACACGCCAGTCGTTCGCTGATAAGGACATGGCTCGTCTTATTCGTCGCTGTTCGCCGCGGTTCAAACCGCCGTAGCGGACGAGAGCCTCCGTGATTTGCAGCGAAGTTTGCCCGTTAACAGCAACTTAACCTTACGGGTGTTGAGTCCGTTACACTTTAGTAAAGCCCTTCCAATGGCTTAGTTGATTAATCATCATTAACTATTGAATCGACGAGAGCCTTCAAAATGAAGCGGACCACGATCGTCGCAATGCTGACAGTCGTTCCTGTGGGTTACGCACTCGCAGCTGACATGTCCCAGTCTGCCCCTCCACCCCCTTTTGTTCCGGTTGTGGCGACCGTCTACAATTGGGGTGGTATTTATCTTGGTCTCAACGGCGGTTACGCGTTCGGATCCAGCAAGTGGAGCAGTAGTCCGATATCATCTGGCAATTTTAGTGTTACCGGGCCGGCGATTGGCGGAACGCTTGGTGTCAATATTCAGTCCGACGCCTTCGTGTTCGGCGTGGAAACTGATCTCGACTATTCGCCAGTAAAGGGCAATGCGCCACCGCTCTTCTGCGCCACCTGCCAAACCTCGAATACTTGGCTCGGAACGACACGGGCGCGCGCGGGATATGCGGCGAATCGTGTCCTATTCTACGGAACCGCTGGTGGTGCCTATGGCAACATCAAGGCTACGGCTCTTGGCCTCAGCAACACCACTACAGAATTCGGCTGGGTCGCCGGCGGCGGGCTTGAAGCTGCCTTCACCGACAACTGGACCGGTAGGCTCGAATACCTTTTTGTTGATCTCAAAAATGGATCCTGCACGTCGGCATGCGGATCACCTCCGGCCACCGCTCAGTCTGTTAGCTTTGCCGAGAGTCTGGTGCGTGCTGGCATTGACTACAAGTTCAGACCCTAGCGAGTGGCGCCGTAACGCTGGGGTCCGCATCGCTTTAAAAACTCGTCAACTTAGAACCGCGGCGGCACCCTGGCCGGGAATGCATTGAAAAGCATTATCCGTCCCGTACTATGTTTCACGCATGTAGATTCAAAACCCGTTGTGGACGGGAGTGCTCCCGACAACATTTGGCGTTTTCGCCTTAGCGGCCTTTAGGCTTTGACAAGCCACGCCCGCAACATCGCGGTGAGCGTGGCCTCCTAAAACGGACGCTGCAAAACTCTCGTATTAGCCGCTTGTGTCAACACAACGCTGCAGCCCCTGCACTCGAACGCTTGCATGTCAGGAAGGCCGAATCTGGGAATTGACCGCGCCAAGCGCATTGAATTCCCGCAGCTTGGGCATTCCGCCGCTTGTTCGGTGCTTGTTGAGTCTAAGTGCACGAATGAGCCCATATGCGCCGCTCTAGGCCACCGCTCTGTGACGGTCCCAGGCTTCCATTTCTGTGAGTTGCTGCTGAAGCTTAGCCGTCTGGAACCAACTGTCTGAGAGCGCCAGCCAGCTGTGCATGTCGTCTTCGTTCCTCGAAATTTTGGCCTTGCGCTGGCACTGTGCCGCGCAATCGCGCGCTATGTTGTACTTTTGCATCCGGATTGCCCCTAGAATTACTCATTGCGCGTAGCGTGGTGGGTGGCCC
Organism: uncultured Alphaproteobacteria bacterium; assembly: GCA_963723335.1. Lineage (GTDB taxonomy): Bacteria > Pseudomonadota > Alphaproteobacteria > Rhizobiales > Xanthobacteraceae > BOG-931. The sequence continues at coordinate 207,770 of CAVRQJ010000005.1, forward strand.
GCAGCACAGACACTAGATTAAAGCGTCCGACGTGACGGCGCGCCAGGGCTTTCCGTGCCAGTTTGTCGGTACAAAGCCAGCCCAAATAAATCCTACGCCCGACCTGTAATCGATCGGTTAAGGGCAGCTGAGGCGTCGGTCCTGTGCGCGTGCAAGCTTGCAGCCAACGCGGCTGCGTTCGTTCCAAATGCACGGCGAGATCTTTTGCCATGTCTTATCTTCCTTTGATTTTTGTGGACTGCTCCACACGCAGGCGCGAAAAGCGGCAGACTCATGGTATTTGGAGAAATCAGGTGATGACGCGAATTAAAGCGTTGCATAGGGGCAGGTCTCGGCGCCTCGCTTCAACGACGTCAGGATCTCGGACCCGCTGATTTGCGAAGTCGTGTCTAGAGGGACTAAAACGATGCAATGGGATGAATTTGCCTCCATTTTGATACTCGGCATCTTGGGCGGCGCACTCGTTTATGTTCTGACCTTCGGATTTCAATAGATTTTGCTTCGAACAAAGCAGCCGTTGAGAGAAATCTTGTCCCAAAAGAAAGGCCGCCTCGCGGCGGCCTCTCGAGTTTGCATCTGAGCGTCCTAAATTGAGCGACTACTACAATCTGCAAACAGTTCTTCCGCCGCGTAGGGATGCGGACTATTTCGAGACGGCAAAATCCGTCAGGCCAAAGGACCGAGGCGTAACGTCCATCGAGCAACAACTAAAAATGGAATTCTGCAGGTATGAAATCTGCAACCGCGGATGCAGGTACAAAGTACCCTGCATGACTCTTCTGTCCATTGACTGCATCCTGTGTTGTCGCTGAAGCGCTCATAATGCCCAAAAGGCATTTTTTCTCGGCGTCGAAAGCCCCCGAGCCTGAGACTTGGACATCTCTTATGAGGGTGCGGATCCCGTTTCGATACGGAAGTGGAATCACCTTCGGAGAAATAACTAGAGAGCGCGCGGTTCGGTCCGGATAGGCGACCACGACATTCGTACCAACACCTGGTGCCGCTTTGCACAGGGGATCGCGTCGCAATCGCAGGCCAACAGGCAGAGATGCTTCATCGACGAATAGAAGTGCTAGATCCGTCCGATCGAAAGAACCTTTCTTAATGACCTTCGCCGAAAGCTCTTGCCCGTCAATTACTATGGTCGGATCTGCGGAAAGGGGCCAATGCCCTAAGACGTGAGCGGCTGTTAGCACCGCTCCTTTGCCGAGATAAACACCGTACATGTTAAATGGAAAAAATGGTGCGACGTTAATGACGCTGACTGCATAAATTCTCAAGTCGTCGTCGGAAATCTGTGCTTGGTTAGCTGTAGATGACGCAGGCTCTGACTGCGCCTGTTTATTCTGCTGAAGCACTCTCGGTTTTGGAAAATCGGAGCCACGTTTTGAGGTCGGTGGAGAATAGGAAGATGAGGCCCCGCTTTGCGGCGTTATCCGTGATTGCGCGCGGGCCGAGCAAGCTAGGACGGAAACCGCTAGCATGATGAGTAGCGCACATCGCATCGGATTCCTCGTTGTGGCGTTTTATCGTTGCCGTTTTGCCTTAGGATGCTCCGATACAACTTGTTTAATTGAATCTGGAGGTGTTGTCATTGGCGTGAACCGAAGACTTCCCTCCCTTTAGCTTTCCGCTCTTTGCCGCCGGTCAGCTTGGGTGGTGCAAAGAGCGGAAGGTGCATCACTTAAAATGGCAAAAGTTGGAGCCGCCTTTCTATAACGGCATCGCTCGCGCGAACGACGGCGATGGCGACGCACGATGCTACAAAGTCGACGACAAAGTCACTTACTCTGGCGTGTCTCGTTGGCAGCAGAATTTGAATCAGCTCAATACCGCCGCAAAAGCACAGTGCCATCAGAACAAGCCGGGCAACGGAAAACCGGTAGCCGATCGCAAATATACCTGCCACGAGTGAAAAGGCGGCAATGTGATCGACTAGATGACCCAGCGTCTCGCCTAACCAAACTCCTGAACCGACGGGTCTTTCGTTGGCAGGAATTACGGACAAGACGATAATGCTGAATATTCCGATCCAAGCCAGAACGCGGGCTGGCGCGGCAGGTTTCTTCATAAACATATCTCCGTATCGAACGCAGAGAAAGAAGGTCTTCCGGTAAAACGAATTCATCCCCACGTTCAAAGCGTCGGCTTAGCAATCGCCGCAACATGCTCAGAAGTTGATCTTGATTCGCTCGGAGCTGCCGAGCATTCCCGTTTTCGTAACAGCCCACTACATTCGGCCGCTACCACTTACCCCGTACGACACACCGTCACATTGGCTGCTGGTCCGCGTTATAGCTGTTGTGATTTCGCGATCGGCGCAAACGTGGAAAGCGCCGGTCGCTGTTCCTAAAACTTATCTAGGCATTCCATTGAAAATCGGTTCAATCTTTGAGCCCCCCGAGCGCATAGGCCGCTTCCGTCAGCAAGCCGGGTTTCAGCCCGAGCTGTTCGAACCATCTTTTGAATACCGCTGCGATCACGCCGCTCCGATAAATCTGGGCCAATCCCGTGTTGACCGCTAGGCGCAGTGCCCAATCGCCGCGCGGCAAGGTAATCGCATAGGGCTCGATCGACAGATCATCCGGCAGCATAAAAAGCGCCTCGGGGTGCTTCGTCTGGGTCCCCACCAAAAGTAATTTATCGCTGGCGTAGCCATCGACCTTGCCAGATTCCAGTGCGCCAATGCCCTCGTCGCGATCCTTAACCGAGACCACGACAATACTGAGATGATGTTGATCGCTCTGGTCTCTAATAGCCTGCTCGTTGGTTGTGCCAGTGATTACTGCAATTTTCTTGCCGGTCATTTCGGCAAACGATTGAATCTTCGAGGCTCGCGATACGACAACACCGGTCGATTCCACGAAAATTATGTTAGAGAAGTCCACCTCTTTCATACGTCCCAGTGTCACGGTGCTCGAGCCGCATTCCATATCGGCCCTGTTCCCTGTGATAGCAGAGAACCGTGTCTGTACGGTAACGGGAACCCATTGAATCTTGAGATCCTGCAATCCTAATTGTTGCGCGATCGATTTAACGACCAGCTGACACAAATCAATCGAAAATCCGACAGGATCGCCTTTGTCGCTTACGAAGGCGAACGGAGTGGCGTCCGTCCGACCGGCGACGCGGATGGTTTGGCTATCGGCGATCGATTTAAGGTGACTCTCGGGTGGAAATTGCCCCTGCGCGGACGCGCTTGCTAACGAAACGAACAGTGCAACAAATATACTGATTAATCGAAGCATCGTCGTCTGCCCCCTCTTCTATAAATTACCCTCGTAAAACGTCTGTGCACATTAGCAGGTCTAAGACCGCGTTACATGCGAAAGTACGGCCTTAATCGAAGTGGCAATCAGTGCGAATTGACCGACGCAAAACCCACTTTGACTGAAATTGCCATAGATATAGTTGTTCGGATTGGGTGCGGGCGTTTGATTTGGTGCGGAGAAGCCGAATATTTCGGTGGTTCCGGCCGTCGCCAAATAATATTACCAGTGTAGCTTGTTAATAAAGATAAGTCGTGTTGCGAGCGATAGAAATTATGGGAAGACCCTGCGCTGTTCAGTGCGGCAACCCGGCGATCAGTGCACTAATGCCACTCCAGGCGATCTGGATGCCGATGCAGGTCAGGATGAAGGCCGACAGTCGGACCAGCACATTGATGCCTGCCTTGCCGAGAAAACCGGCGAGCGGCGCCGCGAAACGGTAGGACAGATAGATCGTTGCCGCAATGGCGAGCAGGCCTGCGACGGCCGCGAACGCAAGGAGCGCAAGGTGCTCCGTTGTATCGCCGTCGGGCCGTCGCGTGCCGATCGTCAGAGCTACGGAGATCGATCCGGGGCCGACAGTGAGCGGCAATGTGAGCGGATAAAAGCTATCGCCGATCGTGGTCGAGCGCGCCTCGTTCTTTACATCCTGCCGCTCCGGCGGCTCGTTGCCTTCGTTGAGGAGCCGCCATCCCATCGCCGCGACGAGAAGACCGCCGGCGACGCGCACCACCGGCACCGTCAGTCCGAAGAATTCTAAAATCTCCGACCCGAACAGGAGCGAACCGAGCAGCAGAAAAAAGCCGTTGAACGCGACGCCGAAGGCAAGGCGGTTGCGATCCCGCGGGGTGCAGTCGGCGGTCAGGCTGAGAAAGATCGGCGCTGAGCCGAGCGGGTTCACGATGGGAAACAGCGCGGCGAACACCAGAAGAAACGTATTGACGATGGCGCTCACGCAAACACGCTCCGTAACGGCCCGGGCGACCTACTCCGCCGGCTGCTTGGGCTTCGGTTTGGGCTTGAAGAACGTGCCCTTGAGATTGTCCCAGAGCTGAATCTTGGCGCCATGCTTGTGCATGATCGTGCTCTGCTGGATCACCGACAGCGTGTTGTTCCACGCCCAGTAGATCACGAGGCCTGCCGGGAATTTCGCCAGCATGAAGGTGAAGATAATCGGCATCCAGTTGAAGATCATCTGCTGCGTCGGATCGGGCGGCGCCGGATTGAGCTTCATCTGCACCCACATCGTCACGCCCATCATCGCCGGCCAGAAGCCGAGATGGAGGAACGAGCCGATGACGGGGAGAATCGTCGGGTCGAAGGGCAGCAGTCCGCCGAGCGTGAAGATGTTGGTCGGGTCGGGCGCCGACAGGTCGTGGATCCAGCCGTAGAACGGCGCGTGCCGCATCTCGATGGTGATGAACAGCACCTTGTAGAGCGAGAAGAATACCGGAATCTGGATGGCGATCGGCAGGCAGCCGGCAATCGGATTGATCTGCTCTTTCTTGTAGAGCTCCATCATCGCCTGCTGCTGCTTCATCTTGTCGTCGGCGTAACGCTCCTTGATCATCGCCATTTGCGGCTGCACCGCCTTCATCTTCGCCATCGAGGCGTAAGACTTGTTGGCGAGCGGGAAGAACAGGATCTTCACGATGACAGTGACGATCAGGATGGCGATGCCGAAATTGCCGACCAGATGGAAGAAGTAGTCGATGCCGAGGAACATCGGCTTGGTGATGAAATAGAACCAGCCCCAGTCGATCAGCAGATCGAAATTGTTGAGGCCGAGCGCCGCGTTATAGCCGCCGTCGATGCCGCCGATGAAATTGATGCCGACGACGGAGACTTCCTTGGCGCCGGCGAACAGCCGCGCGTCGGCCGAGCCGGTCGCGCCCGGCGCGATGGTCTGCGGCTGCAGCAGATAATCGGTCTGATAAATCTTCAGGCCGCCGGAATCGGTGGCGGAGAAGCGTGCTTTCACCCGCGCATCGGTGTTGGGGAGGAGCGCAGCCGCGAAATATTTGTCGGTGAAGCCGAGCCAGGCATTGGTGGCGTCCCAGCTCTCGGACTTCTTGTCGTCCATCTTCTTGTAGGTTTCGGTCTGCTCGCCCTGATCGCCCATCACGCCGATCAGGCCTTCGTGCAGGATGTAATAGCCGAGCACCGGCGGCGCGCCGTGGCGCGAGACGAGCGCATAGGGAAACAGCGACACCGGGCTGCTGCCCTTGTTCGCGACTGCGTCCTTCACCGTGAACAGATAATGGTCGTCGACCGCAATGGTGCGGGTAAAGACAAGGCCTTCGCCGTTGTCGTAGATCAGCGTCACCGGATGATCGACTGCCGAGCGTGCCCGAGCCTTGCTGTTTCCAGACCGTGTCGGGGCCGGGCAACGTAGCCGTAGTGCCGGAGGCCGGCACCCAGCCGAATTCGGCGTAATACGCATCCGGCGCACCCGACGGCGAGAACAGCACGATCGGCGGCGAATTCGGATCGATGGTCTCGCGGTATTGCGTCAGCGTCAGGTCGTCGATCCGTCCGCCTTTAAGATCGATCGAGCCACCGAGCCGCGGCGTCGAGATCGCGATGCGCGCCGACGAGGCGATCACTGACTCGCGGGACGCGGCTTGCGCCTGCGGCGAGGCGTTCGGCAAGCCCGGCGCTTCGGCCGCGCCCGGCTGCGGCGCCGCTTGCGGGGTGCCTGACTGGGTCGCGCCGGGCTGAGCCTGGGTCTGTTCCTGCTGCTTGAGCGCGGCTTCCTGTTTCTGCCGCTCCATCTGCGGATAGCCGATGAAATATTGCCAGCCGACCACGACGAGGAGCGACAGCACGATGGCCAAAATGGTGTTCTTGTGCTCGCCCATGCTCAAGCCTTGCGCGGTGTTCGGCGCGGGGAGGGCCGCGGCGATCCAGCTTCATGTAAGGGCCGTACAGGGCGGCACCAGTTGCCGCGCGCCCGGTTTCTTGAATGCGGCGGAGCGCCACGTCGAGTTCCCGCGCCATGTCGCCGAACGGTAGCTTGAGCGCCGCCTGCCGTCCGATCAGCACGTAGTCATGGCCAGCGCGAAGCGCAGTTTGGGAGTGAAGCCGTACGACTTCGCGCAACCGGCGGCGTACTCGGTTCCGCTGCACGGCATTGCCCACTTGCTTGGAAACCGTGAAGCCGACCCGCACGCCGTCACCGCGCTGGCCGGTTTCGGAGCGGCACAGAGCCTGCACGACAAAAGCGCGGCCCGGCGCCCGCGCGCCTTTGGCGGCAGCCTGAAAGTCCGTCCGGCGTTTCAACCGCTCCATGAGACCGACTTTTAGCCGCATTGAAATCGTTAGGGGGCCGACGCAACACGCGTCCGGATCGAGAGCTTGGATTACGCGCTCAGCTTCTTGCGTCCGCGCGCGCGGCGCGCATTGAGCACCTTGCGGCCGCCATTGGTCGCCATGCGGGAGCGAAATCCGTGACGGCGCTTGCGCACCAATTTGCTCGGCTGGTAGGTCCGTTTCACGGGCTGGTCTCCGCTGCGTGCCTGACTTCAGGAAGATCGCTTCACCGGCTTGTTGCGGCGGTGCGATTGGCGCGGCTTATACGGGAGGCCTCCCGGGCCGTCAACGTGACTTTCTCCCCTATTTTCCGATGCTTTCTCGATCAAGCCGACTGCCACATTGCCACGCGCCAAGGACTATAGAATAGGTGTGACAAAGCTTAAGACCGACCTCAGGCTCAAGGCGCGACAAATGGCGCAGGAAGCGACCCGGCCACTACCTCAAGACGTATCCCAGTCGCTTCCCGGAGAATCGGCGATGGCAACCCAACAGGCAGCCGTCACCGCGGCTGGCCTGACGCCGCGGCAGCAGATCCGGCCGGACGTCTGCGTGATCGGGGCGGGCACGGGCGGTTTGACGGCCGCGGCAGCGGCCGCCGCCTTCGGTGTTAATGTGGTGCTGATCGAGAAAGGCCCGCTTGGCGGCGAGAGGCGTAGCGGGGCCTTGCCGGCTCAGGCGCTGCGCGCGGCCGCCGACCAGGTGAGCGCCTTGCGTTACGGCACGCAATTTGGTGCGAAGAACGCACGTCCCGGCATCGACTTCGCGGCGGTGCGCGCGCATGTGCGCGACGTCGTCGCCGCGGTTGCGCCGCGGGATTCGCGCGAGCGTTACAAAGGCATGGGCGTGCGCATCCTTGACGGCGAAGCACATTTCACCGATCGCGAAACCGTTGCCATCGGCAGTTTTGACATCAAGGCGCAGCGCTTCGTCATTGCGACCGGCGCGTCGCCGGCGCTGCCGCCGATCCCCGGGCTTGCTGAGGTCGCGCATCTCACCAGTGAGACGGTCTTCGATCTGTCCGAATGTCCGGGACACCTCATCGTCATCGGTGCCGGGTCGGGCGGTCTTGAATTGGCGCAAACCTTTCGCCGATTAGGTGCCGAAGTCACGGTGCTCGAAGTCGCAACGCCGCTGCCGCACGAGGATCCGGAATGCGTGGCGATTGTGCTCGATGCGTTCGCCCGCGACGGCATTACGGTGCGGACCGGCGTTACCGCCACGCGCGTGCGCCGCGCCCTAGCACGGGTGCGTGTCGATATCACGACCGGCGGCGGCGAAGAGACGATCGAGGGCACGCATATTCTTATCGCCGCCGGACGGCGGCCAAACCTCGAAGGCCTCAATCTCGAATCCGGCGGCATCGCTTACGGTCCGAACGGCATTGTGGTCGACCGCGGGCTGCGCACCAGCAACAAACAAGTCTATGCGATCGGCGAAGTAACCGGCGCGCTACCCCTCGTTCACGCCGTGCAACATCATGCCGGGCTCGTGATCCGCAATGCGCTGTTTCGCACACCGGTCGATACCGACCGGCATCCCATTCCGCGCGTCACCTATACCGATCCCGAACTGGCGCATGTCGGGTTCACGGAAGACGAGGCGCGCGCGCGCTCCGGCGTCATCCGTGTGCTCCGCTCGCCTTACCGCGAGAACGACCGCGCCCTGGCTACGGGGGCGACGCATGGCCACATCAAGATCGTCACCGATCGCAAGGGCGGAATCCTCGGCACTACAATCGTTGGCGCGGAAGCCGCCGAAAACATCGCCGCCTGGTCGCTTGCTGTTGGCCAAAAGCTGAACATCGAGGCTATGGCAGGTGTTATTGTGCCGTACCCGACCTATGCCGAGGTGGGCAAACGTGCGGCCATGACATATTTCACCCGTGGTTTGACGTCACCCTCGGTGCGTCGCATCATTGGGTGGCTGCGCCGTTTTGGCTGAAAAGCGGCAGCAAGGCTCGGAAATGGCTGAAGAATCCGCCGTGCGGCCAGACCCGGTCCGGACGCCGCGCTTTGGACTTTCAGGCAAGCTCCTCGTTCTCACGATCCTGTTCGTGATGATCGCGGAAGTGCTGATCTATGTGCCCTCGGTCGCCAATTTCCGCATTGTCTGGCTCAAGGACCGCCTCGCCACCGCCTATACCGCTGCTCTGGTGCTCGACGCCGCCCCGAACGGTGTGGTGTCGGACGCACTCGCCAAGCAGATCCTCAATTCCATCGGCGCGCGTGCCGTTGCACTGAAGATGGGCTCGCGGCACCGCATGATCGCAGTGGACGACATGCCGCCGGTGATAAACGACACATACGACATGCATAATGTCTATGCCTTCGATGCGATCGTCGACGCGTTTCGAACTATGCTGAACAGGCAAAAGGATGCGATGCGCGTCGTCGGGCCGCTGCCGTCGTCGCAAGGCGACGACGAATATATCGAACTCGTCTTGAATGAGCAGCCGCTGCGCCGGGCGATGCTGCGGTATTCGGCCGACATCTTGTTTCTGTCGCTAGTCATATCGATCATCACCGCGGCGCTGGTCTATCTGGCGCTGCATTACATGTTCGTGCGGCCGATGCGCCGCATCACCGCCGCAATGATGGCGTTCCGAGCCGATCCGGAAAACGCCGACCGCGTCATCGTGCCGTCCGGCCGCGCCGACGAGATAGGGACCGCCGAGTACGAACTCTCGTCGATGCAGAGCGAATTGTCCTCGATGTTGCACCAGAAGAGCCGACTTGCCGCGCTCGGCCTTGCCGTCTCCAAAATCAATCACGACCTGCGCAATCTTCTTTCCTCGGCGCAACTGTTCTCGGACCGGCTGGCGGATTTGCCGGATCCGGCGGTGCAGCGTTTTGCGCCGAAGCTGATGCGCGCACTCGAGCGCGCCATCGCGCTGTGCCAGTCGACGCTGTCCTATGGGCGTTTGCAGGAACCGCCGCCGGAGCGCCGGCAAATCATGCTGGAGCCCCTAGTCGAGGAAGTGCACGAAACCTTGAATCTGGGAACCGACGGACCGATCCGCTGGATCAGCGCGGTCGAACGCGGTCTCGTCGTAGAGGCCGATTACGATCAGCTTTATCGCATTCTGCTTAATCTCTCGCGCAATGCCGTTCAGGCGATGGAAAGCCGCGAGACCCGCGATCCAGGCCGCGATCAGATCCGCATCACGGGCCGCCGCGAAGGCGCAGTGGTGGTGATCGAAGTGTCTGATACTGGTCCCGGATTTTCTGAGAAAGCGCGGGCACATTTGTTCGAGGCATTCCAAGGCTCGACCCGTCCCGGCGGCACTGGGCTCGGCCTCGCCATCGCCGCTGAACTGGTTCGAGCCCATGGCGGCGAAATCCGCCTCGTCGACGGCACGATCGGTGCCACCATCCGATTGACCATACCCGACCGTGCCGTCGAGCTTGCCGCGCATCGGGGCGCCCGCGCGCAAGGGTAACGGTCGCCCCTGCGGAACAGGGAAGGGAGGGGACAAATCTTGCCATGATGCGTCGAAGCCTATAGCTACGGCGCGCCGCGCCCGTAGCTCAGCTGGATAGAGCACCAGACTACGAATCTGGGGGTCGGGAGTTCGAATCTCTCCGGGCGCGCCAGCAACTTATTGATATTAAACCGCAATTTCTGCGCGATTTTTTGGCTCTTGACAATGCGACTATCGGGGCAGCACCGGGCAACACGTTTGCGATTTTCGGTCCTAAACGCTGTCGCAAGCGTTTATTGCCAGCTGTACTCTTGGTCGATGCCCACCTTCCTTCAACCGGTCGACCTTCCGAGCGGTGCGTCCTTCAGGAGCCGACCAAGTACGAAACGGTGGTCAACCTCAAGACTGCGAGGGCGATCGGCCTCGACGTGCCGGCCTCGCTGCTCGAGCGCGCTGACGAGGTGATCGAATAGTGCGCACGATGTCTGCTTTTGGCACTTAGCGGACATTGGATGATGTCCAGTTGATGTCCGCTTTTAGGGGGGAAGCGAACATGGGCCGAAGGCTTCGCGATATCTGCTAATTACCCATGGCGGACATCGGGCCGCGCGGGGCAATTTTCTGCATCACCACCAATCGTGCTAGGTTCCTCTGAAGCTTCGCCGGGGTACACAATGCTTTTGCGAACTGCTGTTTTATCTTTGAGCCTTGTACCAACTGTGGCCCTCGCTGCCGATGCAATGCGTCCCGACGACATTAAAAGCGCGTTCTTTAATGGCCAGCCATTTATCGCGGCTACACCCAGCGGTACCAAGTTCAAGATGACCTTCGCGCCCGATGGTAAGGCCTTGCGTGAGCCCTTGGCTTCGGCAGGTGGCCCTTCAAAGACCGGTACCTGGAGACTCAGTCCCGCTGGCTTTTGCACGAGTTGGGCTGGCGCGAAACCGAGCTGCTTCACGTTGGTGCCCATGAGCGACAACCGATGGTCAGTCCAGCGGGTTGCCACGACAATCAGCGTAAGCGTGGCCGTCTGGTCCAAGCAATGACGTTATCGCTGTCAGACAAATTGTGCTGGAAAGTGTGTTCTGTTGACGTCTGTTAGTGGCACTTAGCGGACATAAGCTGATGATCGACCGATGTCTGCTTTCGAGGGCAAAGCGGACATGGTCGACGCGCGGACATCACCCCCGTTAGAAAGACTTTCTCGTATATCTTTACGACGGTTGACTCATTTCCACGCCGGGTCATCACGGTCCTGGGGCATTTACGGGCGCGAAATAGCCTCCGCTTGTTGTCACGAAGCAGCAAACTTCCGAAATGGCCCCTGCTTGTCCCACTTATTGGAGGAACTTACGATGTTCAAATTCTCCCTGCGGTTTACAGGCGCCAGCGTGTTCATAGGCTGTTGATAATATATGTATGACATTCCTTTTCCATTGATCGTTGCATTTTACGGCTACTGCTCCGATGCCCTTAGCGTACTATTGCCAACTGTGCAGCCGGTGGTCGAGCTATAGTCACTCTTCGAAGGGGCAAACATGACGACGACGCTTCAAGATACCGCGGTGGTGAGTGCTGCTTGGAGTGAGGTAATTGCCCCGGCTCCCTTGTTCGTGCTCGCGCCCGGCGAAAGGCGCGCGCCGATCGCTTTTCTAACTGACAGCAAACGAAATGCGTTGGTCGTCTGCTTTAACTCGGACGGCCTCAAGAAGAAGGACGGAGCTTGGCATGGAACGCCGGGTGGAAAACCAATATCAGGGATCACAACCGCCGATCTCGCGCGCGACGGACTGATGGCGGTGGCGACCAAAAATCGAAATGGTTCAGCACGGCTGACAGATCGCGGTAACTGGTTCGCGCGGACGTTGCTCTCCGACGGAGCCGTTGCGAGGTGAGAAGATGCGGCAACCTAGGGCACAAAAGCAAGCTGAAAAAGAACTAACTGATGTCTGCTTCTGGCACTTAGCGGACATGAGCCGATGTCCGCCACCGGCGGTAAAGCAGACATCGATCGCCCGGCAAATGATCAATGACAACGTTGGTATCCTGGTCGCTTGTGGACGCACAATTGAGCAAAATCGGGAAGCCGCAAAGTACCCTGTTGTAGTTAATTGTTTGGATCGCAATCATTGATTGCGAGCGCCACGCAATTTGCATCAGCGATCGCCAACACAAAGTTCAGAGTCCAAGGGCTCAGTTTGTTGCTCGGCCCAGCGGCATGAACGCCATTGAGGAGTTTTGAGCAGAAACATTTTGACGAAATGCATTGTCCGCTTCCGGGGGTAAAGCAGACACGGGCCAAGCGCCCTCTGGTGTCCGCTAATGACCCAAAGCGACATTGGCACCAATCTCTAGGTCTGCTTTCTCACCGAGATGGCGATGCGAGCGCGCAAGTGCCCTGGCACTGTAACTGCGTGTTAGTGCAAAATGATATGCATGTCGCATTCGCATTGGGATTGGTCAGCTGGGTCACGGCCGTGCCGTTCGGCTGTATGCCAGTCGAGAGGCACGATGATTGGCAATTCGCGTACGTGGCGTTGCAGGCCATCATGCAAGTCGTAGTGACTGAAGTTTGCGCCAGCCGGATTTTTCCTTCAGCGAATGCGCCGGCGACAAAGCTGTCAATCGCCATTAGGGCCAATAGGATTGTTAATCCGCGCACGACTATCTCCCAGGAGTTCAAATCATCATTGACCACGATAGCCCGCCGATGCTGCTTTCAGAATACCGCGTAGCCATCCCGTGCTCAACTGCGATGGATTGAAGTCGTCGTCCGCTTTTGGCACTTAGCGGACATTGCCTGATGTCCGTTTGATGTCCGCTTTCGGGGGAAATGCACCGGAAATTCCCTATAGCAGCGTAGGAGTCAGAATGCCCGAAGCAATTGAGTTTTTATCGCGCAGGGAAAGTTGAGCAATGCCAGGGAATTGAACAGCATCAGACTACGAATCTGGAGGTCGGGAGTTCGAATCTCTCCGGGCGCGCCAATAAAACCAATAACTTAGGTGAATTTTGCTAATTTCGCCTGGTGGCATCACTAGCAGATAGCTAGCAACATAAACGCAATCGCAGTCGGTCTTTTTCGGCCGAATCACACTCAGATCTGCAATCTGTCATGATATCAGCACGAAGCTTGAACGCGATAATAGCTAGCCTGATTTTGGCACAGCGCCTTCAGCTGCGAGATGTCTCCCAAGTTGTACAGTCCCACCTCATTAAAATCGCCGACAAGATAGTGATCCAGGTTATCGGTCCCCAGAGAGATCGTTTCGATTGTGCCCACTGAGTGATCCAATATCACCGCGTGCGTCTGCAATTCGTTGTCCTTCGCCGGCCGCTCTTTTTCTTCCACCCCCGAATTCGCCGTCGCCGTATCTGGCGTTGCTGCAAACCCTACCAAACCATAATTGCTGCCATTAAAGCTCAGCACGGGGTTCAATACCGTTGTTGCCCCTGTTCGCTCTGCCACAAAAGCCACCTGCGGCGGCCGATACACACTGGCAGCTACATTTTCATCGGTCCTATAATATTGGCCGCCAGAAAATCTTGCGCACGGAAAGCCCGTGTCACATTTGGAAACGAGCTCGGCTCGCTTGGCGACTTCTGTTTGATCCAAATTGGAGGCGTTACGGCCGAAACCGTAAAAGCGCTTAATCGTGCATTTTGGCCCAGGGCAAGTAATTCCGCCGATGGTCGCGGGAGAGAGAGCGCCAGTCGTATCGGTCACCATATCCATACAAGCGACATCCACGCCCCCCGGAGAATTGCAGACGAGCATGATAGGGCGACCGAGGGTGGACGCGCTGTATGCGCGAGAGGCACTATACCAAAAATAAGCAGGGCCCTGATCTTGGCCTGCTGGAGCAACCACTTCAGGCTTGCGCCAATTTGAACCAACATAAAAACCAATCAACATCACAGCGACAAGTGCCACGATCGATACAATTGGACGCAGTCGCATCGCGCTCACTGGAAAAAAAGAGGCCGCCAACTGAGGCGGCCTCCCTGGCGGATATTGCCGTGCGCCCCCGCCGGCAGGTGTGAACGTAGTACGGTTCCACACATTTCACCTGCGACAAATTAGAGTGCCAGCAATCTGAAAATCAAAGGGGACGAACCTTGCAGTCCGTCCCCTAGGGCGACCGCCGGCGGGGGCGACGGATGCCAGCGAATCGCCATGTCTGATTTGTGAGAGCTGGCTTCAGCTGACAACTGGGACAAATCACAGTCTATGTATGTACGGGAGAAAGTCAGTATCCCGCCTCACCTCGGAGGACCGCGGGAAGCTGAATTGCGCCCCTTTTCTGTTCTTTCAGGCCTGACATAATAAACTGACGCTGGTCGAGGACGCGCAATCGTGGGGATCGACTAAGCCGCCTAAGGCGGACATCAGGCGGACATAGAACGTCCGCTAAGTGCCAGAAGCGGACATGGCGAGCGGTGCACACGCCAACAAAAACCCCGGCACATGGCCGGGGCTTTGCATTGGAACAGTGTCGCCGAAGATTAGCCGGCTGCCTGCGCCTTCTGTTTTCGGCGTCGGCAAAGTCGTTCAACCGAACGAAACTCCAACCTTGTTCTCGGACCGCCAAATTACATGGCACGGTCGGCTTGAAAGAGCGTGATCGAAAGAGAGCGCAAAAGAATCGTGGCCACCCACAGGCGATGTCAACGATATGCACGAGCCCACATTGGTCAGATTTAGGACGGTGCAGTCGAAAAACGAGGAGCTATTGTTCAAAATAATTTTCGCGCTCTTCAATACACGTGTTCGCTGCACCTGTCGTCTATCCTGCATGGCAAACTCCACTATTCTCTTCCGTCCTAAGCCGAGCCCGTTACGCTTTTGCAAAAATCATACTCATTTGTTTGGGCGTGGTTGCAACGTTTCATTAATGGTCATTAGACAGCTAGGGCTACTTCGCGTCCTCTCTGAAGAGCATACACGCCCACCGCAAACTCAATTTGGCTTTTCCACGCCGGGGGTCGGTTGTTTCTGCTGAGCGGCGGCGACCAGTTGTTGGAGGCTTTGGAGGAGTTGAAGGGCGGCGGGCTGTGTCAACATCAGCCGTCCGGTCACGACGCGCCGAGCCTTGGGCTGCTCGTTGGCGGCGGGTTCGTCAAATCTGACGCAGGCGAGCGTCACGGCGATATTGCCGTGAACACCCCCAACTCCACTGACTTCAGTGGCAAAAATCTCTCGTTCCTGGAGCGGGTCTTCCAAAGGCGGTTTTGGTGGTGAAGCCGGTGTGTTCATGGGGATCAGCCTTTCTGAGCGGGAATCTCCGCTATCCAAGTTTTTGACGAATTACTTGTCCTGTTCAGCCGCAATCATCAGTGCGTCGAGTTCCGACGCTTGATCCACGAGTTTTTCGATAAGGGTCCGGTATTTGGGAGCATACAGATTGAGAAGGGTTTTGCAGGATGGGGTGGTGCACCGCATTTGGCGATTGGTGGCGAGCCAAGCGACCATCTTCTCCGTGCCCTTTCCGCAGCGCGGACAGCGGACAAGGAAAAACAGGCGTTCAGCAGCGGTCAGGCCCATCGGAGTCGTCCTTTAATGACCACATACTGGATATTGGGACTAAAGGCACCCATTCGACCAAGTGACGTTGCCATCGAGGACAGCAGGCATCGAACCAAACCTCAAGGGCGCCGTCAGGTAGCAGCCGTTTACTTTCTAGTAACCATCCCGGCGCTACCGTATCGCGCATGGACACCGACAACCCGTCGCCTCTTTGCCCGTTTTGTAGCACCCCCATGCGACACACGGAGTGGCTCTCAAAGTTCAGGTCCTACTCCACCTCGCAGAACTTCGATTGCAAAAGCTGCAAGGTGTTTCTGAGCATTCCGCTCGGTGCCCAGGTCCTTCCGATGGATTCATTTGCCGGCCGGGCCTAGCCGAGACGGCGGTTCGTCGCGCTAAGGCATTTTTAGCAACCACGGGGCAAAATCCCTGAATGATTGAGAGCGAGTACGACCTCGCCCGCGCAGCGGAATGCCTGCGGAGGGCTGATGGTGCCCACGACGTTACGGATAAAGTCGCCTGGGCAAAGCTCGCCGAGAGTTGGTTCCGGCTCGCCAGTGTCCGGGCAGATCAGCAGCAACGGCGCCCGGCTGGCAACGGTGTTCCGGCTCTCTGGTAGGCGACAAAAAAAGCCCCGGCGTATGCCCGGGCTTGAATGAGTTTTCGGGTCGTTGGGAAGAAACGGGCGGACCCTGCTGGTCGTTCGTGACGCCGGTGTGAAACCACCCTAGAAAAACACCCGGACAGGATAATCGCGCGCCAGACCGATATCTCGCAGGCCGGTGTCGCTAAGATTGCCAACCTCGACCCGCGTATTCACGCGATGCTGCCACGTCACAAACCGCTGCCAAATGCCGGGCCGCCTCTGCTGTCTCGTGCTCATGGTCGCCTCCGGGGCTCTAACCAATCTCTACGCTAGATGTATCCCGAGCCTGGCGTTTCGCTTGTGACCCACAACACGAAAATGCGCTTTCCCTAAAAAGTTGGTTGGGGCGCCCATTTCACGCGACGTTGGAAACGTTGTGGAATCGAGATGTGATATAATCGAGGCAGCGTGTGCCATGGGTTACTGCGTTGTCTCGGTTAGGGCTAGGCATGAGTTCCCACTCTTGCTTCGCCTGCCATTAATCAATATCAGATATTCATGAAGCGATCACTGTCCAATATCAGAAAAAAACGTGGTCGAGGTCGACCTAAGGTAGGTGCAACCCCTGTTATGGTTCGGCTATTGCCCGCCCAGACGAAAAGCCTAGACGCGTGGCGAAATGGACAGAAAGACCGTCCTGGCCGTCCCGAGGCCATTCGCAGACTGTTGGACCGCGCTCTAGCTGCCCGGGTTGCGGACCGGCCGCACAGCAAGGCGGCTGCCCGCAAAGCCTCCCAGCTGGCAGCCCGTGAGATTGAGGGCCTGAGCGACAAATCGCTCCCTACGGCGGAACAGCAACGCCGCAAGCGAAGGCTCACTCACGGCCCAAGAGAATTTCGCGACATTCGCGGCGATCAGCCCAAAACAAAAGGCTAGGCTGATCGTCAAGACTTGAAGTCGTAATTATGCGCCCGAACAAGGTTTGGAAAGTCATATCCTCTACAAAGCGCATGGGCGGCGACGGACCGCCGCTCGAAGAATTTTTTCTCGTAGCAATTTCCGACAAATCCGATGCTTTAGCTGCATTGCGAATGAGGCGACCGGATCTGGAGAGGTCCGCCTTCAATGTCGTTGGCGAAGCGAGCGCCAACTACGTCGAATGGCTTAGTCTAAAGAACAACGACATAGTCTGCTTAGCGGGCGTGCCTTGATCATTGCCCAAGCGGTCCTATAACCCTTGAGGGGAAATTTATTGCGAACCTATGGCGACGCGGCAGGCACGAATTGAAAAATTTACGAGGCGGCTCGCCGAAGGATTAACCGCTAGAGATTCTTTGTGAGGATCACGTCGGCATTTATGTCCTTCGGTTTCTGTGTCGGTGACACAATGGCACTTAGCAGAACGTCGACACCAATAAACAGCTTGATGCTACCGTCGTTGGATGGTGCCAATACAAAGGTAATTCGTGACAGATCGCAAAAAACAGCCGCTCAAAGTAATACAGACCCCAAACATCGGGGATGCGATTGATGCCCCGCCAATATTAACAGCAAGCCCGCAGATGATTGATTATACATGCGGACATTGCGGCGTAGTGCTTCTGCACGCCGAAGAAGATCGAGTACACGGTCTCGTGATCCGCTGCAGCGCGTGTGGATCTTACAATACGACCGATATTGAGTAAGGCGCATTGTTGGAGGCTACACAACGTCAACCCAATCGCGAATACGCTCCGCGTAGTGTTAGTGGACAAGACGCATCCAACAGGAAACGCATGGGTCAGATCCAAAATCAGGTGGCGGCGTACGTTGAGGTCTTTCTACGAGACGCGCTTCGCCTCGAAGGTAGGACAGAGGATGATGTTGGCCAGCGGACGCGCTTTCTTATTTTGGAATATGAAGGGATGTTTCGCGCCTTCCAAGAGGCTCAGCGTGACAAAGACCTCGCCGCTCGCGTCTGTCGAGCATTATGTCGTAATAGAATCATCAAGGAAATCGCGGGGCGAGGGGGGACACCAACCGCGGAGCACTTAAAACTGGTGCTCGATGCTATTGCCCCGCCGGGGTTTTCGTCGAAGGACAGATAGGAATGCATAGCGAAGTGCGGGGTGTGTCTCGTCGCTATGAATGCCAGTCTCTGAAAATTGGCCACGCGTGGTCCGGCCGCATTCGGCATGTCACCGTTTTCGAATGAAATAGTCCCTCCACTCTCTAATGAGCGGCATTTTTAGTTCCGTACCAGCTCTGTATTTTTCGACGCATCTTTTCGAGCAGAATTGTTTTCGATTGGCACCATGACGGATAAGCCCGAATTGTCCGTCACACTGATAACAATGCTTCGCGTCAGCTGGTTTGAGTGCCGGAGGCGGTTCGGATACCGCCTCTCGTCTTTTTTCTGGGTTGTTCATCGCACGCTCCGCAAATCGCATGCAGGTTACCCAAGTAGCATTCCAATTGCTCGCGAGGTTCAGTCGAATGTTGTCGTCAACCTTACGCATTAGGGTTACGGCAGCCGGGACGTCGCTCCCCGCTGGCCATCGCCAGGGCGGTGTTCCATTCAGTTTTAATTCGGGGGATATCGATTTACGGACTGTTTAAGGGGACAAGCTACAAGACAGCTATGCTCCCAAAAATCAAAGCCTTCCTAAAAGACGAATCAGCGGCCACCGCTATTGAGTACGGCCTCATCGCTACCGGCATCGCTCTCGCTATAATTCCTGTGGTGAAGGGGCTTGGTTCGAACCTCAAGACCACGTTCTCGTCGGTGTCATCGGCACTCAAATAAACAGCCTTTCTCAAACCCGTTTTGCTCGCCTGGCGGTTAATTGAAATCAATTTGAACCGAACACATGCCTGTTAATCTTACGAGAAGTGAGATCGATCTCCTGAAGGCATTGAAGGCGGCAGGCGAGAAAGGACGCCTGGTCAGCAGGATATCACGCGACGAGGGCGTCGATCGATTGGTAAAGGCTAATTACGTGAAGGTTAGATCGGCGACTACTGAATCCGTGATGTATTTCATCACCCAGCTGGGAAGCCAGGTCGTCGACCGTCAGTAAGGACGATGTTCGACGTGATGAGCCAAGCTACCACGCGTGCCGCGCCAGGTGCTGAGGAGAATTCCGGATCCGCGTTCGGCGGAAAGCGATGCTTCATGATCGCATGCAACTCACCAACAAGAGCAATCCGTAAATCGGTACGGCGTACAGAACCGCGTGAATGCCAAAACCCTGAAAAGCATACCATGCGTTGTATCGAATGTTCGCGATGGTGAATTCTAATCGACGCGGCATAACCGACACTATCGCCACTGCTATTGCGCCAAGCAATAAAGACAATCCGACTAGCGCCACGCTGCACGCTCCCATCCGCCAAAGCTCTCTCCGAACAAGGTAGCACAACCCGCTTCGCAGGCTATATTAAGCCCATGTGCGGCCACTCGATTTGCAAGCTGACACGGTCATTGTCGTGTTTGACAGCGTCGTGAATTGTTCGCCACGGGTATAATGGCTGGTGCGAATCGCGCCTGAGCAGAGCACTGTCCGATGACAAACTTTCTTTTGTTTCTGGCCATCCTGTGTTGCGCTGCATGGTTTCTATTCTCCAACTCCGCCGATTTGGTCGGTAGCCAGAACTGGGCAAACGCTGTTTGTTCGGCCGCACCGGCACTCTGCCGCAATCCTCAGCCATTGTCCTTTGCTGCAGAAGGATTTGCGATACTTTGGCTCGTCGTAAGATTTGTGTCGGCAATTTGGGATTAGAATTGGCACCCGGGAGACACCGACAATGGCCGATATCGAATGGCATAGGATCACGAATGAGGCCGCAATTCCAAAGGACCGCAGACTGCTCCTCATAACGAAGCCGTTTGGGCCCGTAGATATTCAGGACATGGAGACCCACGATATCGTTGTCGGATATTGGGATAGGCATCAGGCCAGTTTCGTGGCCGCCCGGGTGCCGCATCAAAGCGGTCCGAGTGCAAAGCTCAGAGTGTCTTATTGGGCGGAGTTACAGATCCCAGAAAATATCAGGCTGAGATCGATAGAAGAATTTGCCAAATAGCCGGACCACTTCGCAGACTATTCGCGCGCCCGGCCTGCGTCATCGGCCCGGACGATCTCTCCGGACGATAATTTGAGGGCCTGAAGCAATGCTTCGCTGACCCGGCCGAGGTCCTCAAACGTATGGCCGACCACGCCTAGTTCCTTTTGGACGATCATTATCGCGTCATCGCCTTCAGGCGCCGCAACGATGTACGAAACGGCTTCCCGATCGCCCTGGTGCTTGCCGACCCGAATTAGCCTGCCCCAAGCCATCGCTACCGGAAATAGTAGCTGTAGATCGCGTACACCGAGAGCAATGCGCCCGCCAACACGAGCCCATCGGCCAATCGATCTAGGATTGTAAGTTTTCGGGCGCTGACTATCTCACTCATTTTGCTATCCATTGAATGCGACACCAAACCGCTTCTCTTTTCTCCACTGCACGTGGCATGAGTGTTTGATATGATCGCTCGGGATCAACAGCGTAAATTCATCGGGA
Source organism: uncultured Alphaproteobacteria bacterium (assembly GCA_963723335.1). Classification (GTDB taxonomy): domain Bacteria; phylum Pseudomonadota; class Alphaproteobacteria; order Rhizobiales; family Xanthobacteraceae; genus BOG-931. The sequence goes on from CAVRQJ010000005.1 coordinate 228,433, forward strand.
AGGTCGAGCGGAATTGCAAACTCAATGCAGGCGCCCGTATCGGAAATGTTGCGAACAATACAAGTAAATGCGCGGTTGCGATCTAATAGGATCGAACCGGATTTGAGGACACGATGCCTCGTGTTGTTCCGCTTTTCAGACATGATGCAAAAAGCTTCGACGGTTGCAGCAAATCCCGATAAAACACGCCTCGGCTTAATGAGCCGGCGCACGCTCGATATTGCGGTACCAGAATTAGGAAAGCGTTAAGATATCGATCAACCAGTCGGCGGAGTGAGACATGTCCAGTGTTGATGATCTTGCCAACCGCATTGCAAAAATCGGCGTCAGCGCTGTTCTTATCGGCGAAGTCCTTAGGCTGCTGATAGAAAAAGGCGTCTTGAGGGAAGGCGAAGCGGTCGACAGATTGGAACGCATAGCTGCCGGCTGCATGGCATCGTCAGATGCTAAAAGCGTGGCTGAGCAAGTCGGTATTATTCAGGCCATACGCGACTACGTTGCCGGCGAGCTTGACCGGAAGCCTTCGTAAGCGGGAGAAGAGCTTCGCGGCGCATGCGACAAGGTCGCAAAAAAAGTCCGCCTCGCGCTGATTTGCGGAATCGTGTCAAAAGACGCCGCGTCCTATTCACAGGAGTTAGACACAGGGCTCCCTCAATAGAGACATGATTGAAGGCTTTCTTGTAATCCTACCAATTGTACAATCTGGCTCGGGGCGAGGGGGCTCCCTTCCGAGTCGCGACCCAGTGCGTGAGGTTAGATGGATGTCGATGCGCCACGAAATGAAAACACGCGAAACACGGTCCGAGAAAGCGACAAGGCTCATTGGCGAAATAGGAGTTGTAGTGGCGTTTTGCCTCGCCGGTCTCACGCTCTCAGCTTACATCGCGATACGCCTAGCCGTACCAAGTCAATTTCTCCGATAAATACGGTGCGGGGCGACTTTCGAGGTCCTTCATCCGTTGATTTGAGAATGAACTAATTCCATTGCGCGGGGTTATATCCTCTGGGGCACAATCCCAGAGGATTTGTTGATATTAGCTCATACAGTGCAATTGAATGTGCTGACGAGACGCGAACAAGAAATAGCGACCTTGGTTAGTCGCGGTCATTCTAACAAACTTATCGCGCGACAACTTGGGTTGAGTGAAGGCACCGTCAAAGCGCATGTCCATAGAATTTTGCAGAAGCTGCGCTTTCAGAATCGGATCGCGCTCATAGGCGCTCTGTCGATTGCCGACGAAGCGTAAAGAAAGACCGCCCTAGGCGGCCTCTCTCAGTTTCCTCCATGACGCTGTTTTGCTACGCGGCCGCGAGAGCCTGCGCACGCTTCTTCCGACCCGTAAGGAAGCCGAACAATCCCAAGCCGCCAGCAAAGAGCGGCAGCGTGGCCGGGAGCGGCGTCAATAGTGCGTCCTGCAGATCTGCAAACTCAAATGCATTCTCACCAGAGTCCAAAACAACAGACTCGAAGGTTTCACCGGCAATGTGAAATCCACGAGATCGTGGCCGTAGGTTTGGATGTTGAGCTGGCTGCCGGTGATGCTGAACAGATCCGTGCCGGTTCCATTAAGACCGCTATAAAACGTCAGAGCTATTGTACGAATCGGGTGATCCCCAAAGAAGACTGAGTTCGGTCGCCGGGCCGGCAAAATTATAAGTCGCGGAACCGCCAGCTTGGATTGACGTGTATACCAGGTTGGCCCACCCCCCTACGCCGTAGCCTCCGTCGCTTAGGAGTGTGCCACCGGAACCCGAGCCAATATTTTCAAAGGGTGACCGATATACGTTAGGAACCTGACCGGTGACCGTTATGCTGGTGTTCGTACTTGAAAATGGCGTCGGATTGAAACTCGAAGTGGGGAGGGTCACTGCAGTGTAGTCTGTAGTGACTTGCGAATAGGTGACTGTCGCCGCGTGAGCTTGAAACGAAAAAGCGCACAAAGCCGCACTCGCTAATATGATCCTCGAGCACAGGCGCAGATTCATTGTAGCCCTCCACGGGTGCGCCAAGCGCCCCAAACCAGCCCCTTCAAGACTCTTAGCCGTCCCAGGTGGCCAGTCAATTGTCCCGAAGATATAGAGCCAAGCTTTCCCCTGTAGCACTAACGTTGCAAACCGCACAATTGGTGGATTTGGCTGGCGCCTGAGCGCGCTTCTTGCGCCCGAGGTGTTAATATCTCCATCTCTCCCTCATCCAGCGTGTCCACCTTGGATCGGGCGCGTTGGGATCGGTGTACTGAGGCGGAGGCGTCACCCAATTTGTCGGATTCGTCCCTGTAGGTGAAACTGATTTTGGGAATGCAGGTCCACGGCTAGAGCCTGGCGATGGATAGTTAGACCCTTGCGGAGAATCAGGCGGAGCAGCGCCTGCTTGTTCAGCGCGAGCAGCAGATGCGAAGCCGATAACTATTGTCGCGATGATGAGAGCGCCACGCATGGGGATTCTCCCGGACACGCAATAAGCGGCATCCAATATATATAATCTCCCGGCCCCTATATCCAAGTCGGTTGACTCATTTTCCCGGCACATCACAATGGTCGTGGGCATCGGATGTTTGCGACTGAACAAACATGCGTTGCGACTACACGATCCTGACGAGCCAAATCCAAGCATTCAGCGCGCCACACAGATACTTGCTCGGGACAGCTGCGCACGGGCACAAATGGGCTATCACGTCACTGCCGTTATATTGAAAATTGTCACGAGCTACGGGCGGGCTGTGCAGTTGTGCGATTCATGAACTCGTAGGTTTGTGTTGCGCACCCTGTGGCTCAGGGCCGGCTCTCGGCTTCTTGCGCCGCGATGGAGTCGTAATGTGCTGGGAATCGGTTCTATTCTTAGAGGGGCGTTGTTTCTGCCTGCGTTGTTTACTGCAGTCGCGACAACTATGCTTCAATTAATCTCATCCGACGCCGATGCCATGGATCAACGTGCGGGACGCTACGTCCAAAACGATACGGTTCGGACCAAGCCTTCGACGGCGCGCAAATATCCTCAAGCACAGGGTCCGGCCCAAGTGTATTTGCTGCGCGGCTTTCTGAATGTGTTTTCGCTCGGCATGGACGACCTCGCCGCCAGGCTTCAATCCGAAGGAATTTCGGCGACGGTTACGAACCATGCCGATGCCGACTTGGTCGCCAGTCGGATCGTGACCGCGTACAATGCGGGCGATCATGGTTCGATCGTTCTAATCGGTCATTCGCTCGGCGCCGATGCCGTCGTCGAGATTGCCGACGCATTGGCGAGGTATAACATACCGGTCGCGCTTATGGTCCTTTTCGATGGCACCGAACCCCACCAAGTTCCGGCAAACGTTGTTACAGCGATTAATTACACAAAGCACTTCATGATCGCTCCAGTCGCCGGGTCCCGCGGGCTCGTTTCAAATGAGGATCTAAGCGGTAATGCGCAGATCGATCATCTCAACATTGACACCACACCGTCGTTGCAGTCGCAGACTCTGAATTACATCCTCCAAGCCATATCGGCAGTACCGCATGAACCGGTATCGCGCCGACCATAGGCCGACATCCGGCGATTGATGTTCCCAGCACTTAGTGGAAATGGCGCGATGCCGAATCATGTCCGCTTTCGGGGCATATTCGGATCGGTTTTGTGTGTTGTCGCCATGTCCGCCTTTGGCGCGTAGCGCACATCGAGTGGTGTCCGCTTTCGAGGGAAGGCGGACATAGGCAAGACTGAGCCGATCTTCCTGCGGCGGGAGAAATTATTCGGCCGACTACGTTTAATTCGACGCCAGGATTATTGCAGCGCAATTAGGTCGACTTCGCGCTTGAGCGCGCTAGGTCTGTCCCGGCTCATCCATTTTCACCCAAAAAATTGAATAGGCATCGACAAGTGTAATGCGATGAAGGTTGAGAGCGTGAGCCCAGCGAGGCAAAACGCCACCACCGTTCCTATTTCGCCGATAAGCCTCGTCGTCTTCTCAGACTGTGTTTCGCGTGTATTCATTTCATCACGCATCGGCATTTTTTGACCTTATCCTTGGACGCGATTCCGCAAACCCATCCGCTTCGCTTTCGGCTATTTGGCAGATTTTTATATCGATCTCAGTTTAATATTTTCCGGGATTTGAAACTCGGCCCAATAGGACACTCTGAGCTTTGTTCCTGGACTGCCTTGATGCGGCACCCAGGTGGCCACGAAATCGACTGCTGTCTATCCCAATGCCCAACAAAAATATCGTAAGTTTCCATGTCTTGAATATCAACGGGGCCGACCGGCCTCCCTATGAGGAGCAGTCTGCGGTCCTTTGGAATTGCGGCCTGGTTCGTAATCCTATGCCATTCGATGTCTGCCATTGCCGGTGGCCACGCGCAGTCGATTAGGTCAGGATCGTTTTGATCCCCTAAACACGATTCAGAAAATCAGCGAGTCTACGCGCGGGCCGACCCGCCGCTGAACCGGCGAGCCGTCCACTTGCCACCGACATTTGTTGCAGGACGTCGATGACCGATTCTATAAATATCATGCGCCTACATGGTTTGCCGCCCCGTTTTGGCCTCGCACAGGGGGCCAAGCCGCGGCCATGATATTAAACTTTCCCGATCGACGCTCGGCTAAATCGAACGCGTCGGCGGATGCAAACGGCGCTAAACCAGTTTTTGCCGCCAGCAAGGCAAAGCATGCGGCTTTTGCGGCGACCGATGAAGCAGACGAAGATAACAAAGATGCTTATGATGAGCTTTGCGATACCAGCAGTCCGGGCTCGAGGTCGGTCGCACAATGCCGACGACTGCGGCATGACTGAACAGCGGACCTTGCCGGAAACTCGATAAAAGTCGTATCGAGCATTAAATACCGCGTGCCGACTCCCCGGAGGAACCTCATCGTTATTAAAATCCGGGACGTTGCAGAACCAGGGGAATTCAACTGATGTGCCCTCGTTGGATCGGCGCAACCTTAGCTGCGGGCGCTTTGCTATTGCCGCATCAGGGCACCAATGCCGGCGGCGCCTCTCTTCCGCAACTCGATCACGTCGTAGTTGTAATACTAGAAAATCATTCATTCGACCAGATTATCAATCCGGACCGAGCTCCATACATCTATGCCCTCGCAGCCGGCGGTGCACTGTTTGTCAATGCCTTCGCCGTCTCGCACCCGAGCCAACCGAATTATTTTGCATTGTTTTGCGGCTCGACCCAGGGAGTATTCGATAACGATGATCACACATTCGATACGCTGACTCTCGCCGGGGCGCTTGCCGCGGCGCAAAAAAGCTTTGTTGGCTATGTCGAAACCAGCTCACCGCGCAAACATAACCCATGGGAATCGTTTGCAGACTCCAGGGCGGTGGAACGAAATATGGCTGAGTTTCCGAGCGATTTCTCCCGGCTACCAACTGTAAGCTTCGTCATTCCCAACCTCGATAATGATATGCATGACGGCTCGGTCCTCGACGGCGACATCTGGGTCAAGGAGCATTTGAATGCCTATGCCGAATGGACAAAAACCCACAATAGCTTGCTGATCATCACCTTTGACGAGGATGATGATAACTCTGAAAATCATATTCCGACAATCATCTATGGCGCTCGCGTGCGACCGGCACGGTACGCAGAGCGGATATCGCATTACAACATCCTAAGCACACTGCTAGCGATGTACGACCTGCCGGTTCTCGACGAAGCCGCGATGAACCCGCCCATACACGATATTTGGGATCAAATGGGGGAGACGATACATTGATGCCGTTGCTCCTGAAGGCGGGAATGGCGCTTAGATACGCAATAATGTCTCCATTTGACTGCAATTGATGTTGGGGAAAGCAAATCAGATACGACGGACACATCGCGATATGCGACCCGGAGTTTATCTACGAAGTTGAGTGAGTCGGTTGCAGAGCTTGGCGAAGAAACTAGTTGGATACGTGGCGTTGCATGCGACCATGCGGTCCAACCATGGATTGGCCAGCACAAAAATATATGAGGAATGTGCTACGCAGCGACCTTCATTATCTTATTGCACTGCAAAATTATCTCCGTGACCTCGGCGGCGGGGCGGGGGTGGCTAAAGAAGTATCCCTGAACTTCGTTGCAGCCCTCCGCCGACACGATCTGCAATTGCTCTGCGGTTTCGACACCTTCCGCAACCACGCCAATATTGAGTGCGTTGGCTAAACTGGTAATTGCGCGCACAATTGCGCGAGCCTCCGGCTTCTTCCCTAGGTCGTGAATGAATGATTGATCGATCTTGATCTTGTCCAAAGGAAGATTGCGGAGATAGCTGAGAGAAGAGTATCCGGTACCAAAGTCATCCATGGCAATGCGTATTCCCAAATGTCGGAACTCGTTGAGCAAAGCAATCGTCTTGGTGTCGTTTTCGAGAAGAACGGATTCGGTAAGCTCAATCACGAGTCGCGAAGCGGCTAGTCCAGACGCCGCGAGTGCACCCAGGATCACTTTGGCGATATTTCCCAATTTGACCTGAGCTGAGGAAAGGTTGATGGCTACGCTGATGTCGCGCGGCCACTTGGCTGCTTCCATACAAGCCGATCGGAATATCCACTCACCAAGCGGGCCGATCAGCCCATTTTCCTCGGCAAGAGGAATAAACTTGCTTGGCGGGATTTCACCGTCACGTGGATGGAACCATCGCACGAGGGCTTCGAACCCAGTAACAATGCCTCGCTGTGTGTTCACTACCGGCTGAAAATAAAGCTCAATTTCATCAGAATTCAAGGCATGACGAAGATCCCGTTCCATAGCGCGGCGTGCCTGGATGCGGGCATCCATCTCCGGTTCAAAGAGTCGATACGCTCCACGCCCGTCCGACTTGGCGCGATACATCGCTAAATCAGCATTTTTCAGGAGTTGATCAGGATTGATATCTCGCCCAGTCGCGATCGCAATGCCAATGCTTGCTCCGACGATGAGTTGTTGGCCCTCGATCGGATATGGCTCGCTGACTACATCGATGATTCTGCGGGCGAGGTTGCTACAGTCTTCGGGGCGCCCCACGTTGGACTGGATAATCGCAAATTCGTCACCTCCCAGGCGCGCAACGAAGTCCGACGATTGCACACAATCTTGCAGACGTTCGCTTACTGCCTTCAGAAGTTCATCACCAATTGGATGGCCCAAAGTGTCGTTGATGATCTTGAATCTATCGAGATCCAGACAATGTACAGCAAAAGAACCCCCACGCTGGGAACGCGCGATAGCTTCTTCCAATTGCGCCCGAAAAAATACCCGATTTGGCAAATTGGTCAGTTGGTCGTGACGGGCAAGGTGCGCTATTCTAGTCTCGGCCTTTCGACGATCGGTTATATCCTCGTGCACCGAGACCCATCCGCCATCTGCCATGGTTTGAAGTGCGATTGAAATGATCCGACCATCTGGCAATTCTTCGATCGAATGCTCGTTCCTGGCGTCATTGTTACGCCCGGGCGGCACCGGCGACTCGTCCAGACGTTGAAGAAGACTGCCGTTCTCCCTCCGATATTTAAGAATTTGGGCCAAAGTCGTGCCCGGTTTTGTCAAATACTCTGGCAGGCCATACATCGCCCCGTAGCGACCGTTGCAGATAATAAGCCTCTGACTGCCATCGAACATACAAAGGCCGTGCGTCATATTGTTAAGCGCTACGTCCAACTGCAGATTGACCTGCTCAAGTTGGACCTTTCGTTGCAAAAGCTCTACCGCATTGTCTTTGAAGACCTGGACCGCTCGAGCCATGTCCCCGACCTCGTCGTGATCAACGCGGGATGGCACTTCTTCAATCAGCTCATGCGCCGCCAGTCGACTCATGTATTTTGTGATGCGTCCGAGCCGCGATAGGACGTCTCGCGTTATTGCGATTCCGAATGGTCCGATTAACAACAGTGCAACGAAAGCGCTGGCAGATACCCAGAAAATCAGGGCTCGAGCACTTTCGGATAGGCTAAGAACGGCCTCGTCGGCAATGCTCATACGGCGAATTCGATATTTCCGAATGAGCTGTTCGAATTCATCGGCTGACGCAGCGTAACTTACGGCGGCCTCGATCGCCTTGTCTTGCGCGAAATTATGAGCGTAGAACAGGACATCCTGCGCGTTCTCGATAAGCTTCGGCATCTTAACGGAAAGCGCGCCCTCGATCTCCCTCGTATCGTCGTCGACGGCGTGAACGTTTAAATTGTTGATTAGAGCCGTGAGTTGAGTGCTTTTCTCGATCATGGCCCGCTGGCTCACCTCCAGTCTCTTGCGATCGACCTCGGCGGGCGCGCTTTCCACCAAACGGCGGTGCTGTTCCAACAGACTCTGCAACTGCGCGAAGCTCTCGACACCTTCGAACCCGTCGTGATAGACGCGGCCGGCCGCATCGCTGGTGGTAAGCGCAAGGTGTAAAGACGACGCCGCCAGAAATGCCACGGAAATGGCCGAGAATATCGCGACACAATATAGTTTGGCTCTGATGCCCAGTCGCCACCGTTCGGGTAAGAATGTCATTGAACCTGCAGCTCGGTCACTTGAGGTAAAGTTTGGCAATGTGCTTTACGGCGTTGATCACCTCAAGCATTTGCGGTGTTGGCGCTCCGAGTGTCACCAGATCCAGCTTTTGCTCGATCTCGACATTTGTTGAAAGTTCAACTGCACGAGATCGCTCTACCAGGTTGAGCTGCGACATACCCAACGCCCCGGGTTCCTGTTCGACAATCTTAAGGACTTGAGCCCCGACCTGTACCCTGATCGGGTTTGGCGCGCGAATTGGTATGCCACCGAGGACTTGACTCTCGACTGACGTCTGCACGCCGCCACCGTCGCGCACAAAGACAAGCTTAATAACGAGATCCGGGCCACCGAGATCCCGCCAATTCGTGATTTCGCCGGATAGGACGCGGCGCATCATGTCCATGCTGGTCGATCTGACCGAATTAGCCGGATTGACCGCAAAAGCCATTCGCGTGCGTGAAACATTGAACGTCTGCAAAAGATCAAAGGGGAGATCGGGATTGGTCTGTCGAAGGGTTCCGATCTCGCTTTCGATTCGCGTGGAGATCATCGCAAAATCGGCCTGCCTCTCAAGCAGCGCGATCAATCCCAGATTTGTCTTGGTCGGAATGACCACAAGGGTATTATTTGTTGCGTGCTCGATAGCCGACAGATGATCGGCCATGATGCAATCATTAAAGGTTGTCGATCCCTGCAAGACGAATCGATCAGCCCAAGCCGCGTGAGCCGGGAGCATCAAACCGACCAATAAAATGATCGCGCGGCTATTCACGAGTAGGCCTCCAATCGCGATTCCGTTTTGCAACGGCGTTTTGTTTTTTTTCTGCGATCAGAGATTTATACAGAATTGGTCTTACATAGCCCTTAATGCGCCACCTCGCCAAATAGCTGGTCTCCAATGATTATTTTACCACACTTGTATCCTTAACTGAGCCGGCAAAAAGCGAAGGATGCCAGCAGAAGCCGCGAGCGAGCGGTTCGGCTTCGAAGAAATGCACGATTATTGGTCGAGGACAGATGGTTGGAGCGATTTCCAATTGCGTACAATTGTAATGGTCTCGACAGACAAAACGACACCGATCTTCTGTAGGTTGTTGCTCGAACAACCCTCTTAGGCAAAAACACATGCTCTGGTTTTCGTTGCGGTTCGGCGTTGTAAATGCCTCGTTTACCTTGGTCGTTGCCCTTCTTCCGCTCCTCGCGGGCGCGGCGGGGCCGGTCTGAAATATCGAATGCTGTTTAAGGGTACAAGCGAATGAAGTGGGATAAATACGCACTCGTCGCTGCACTGTTGTTTATATTTCCCGGCGCAGCAGTGTCGGCGGCTACGCTGACAATTGCCGGTTCGACGACGTTCAATACGGCCGTGATGATGCCTTACCAGAAGGCCATCGAAGCCGCGACAGGCAACTCCCTTATCATCATTCCAAACAGAACCGAATTAGGCGTCAAGCTGCTGTTTGACCATTCAGCAGATCTCGCGATGATCTCCACCGAACTCGCATCGGTATCCCGCAATTTGCGAGCGAGTGACCCGACACTACCAGTCGATAGACTCATGAGCTTCGAGGCTTATCGGGCACGTGTCGCATTCACCGTCCACCCGACCAACAGCGTTCGGTCATTGAGTACGCAGCAGTTGAAGGGCGTCTTACTTGGTGAGATCACGAACTGGCGAGAACTCGGCGGACGTGATCTGCCCATTCGGCTCGTGATGGTGGATGCTGGCGCGGGCATTCCGCTGACGATCTCATACCAACTCCTCGCCGGGAAGCCAGTCAACACCAACAATGCAATTCGCGTTCGAATAAGTTCTCAGGTGGCCAAGGTCGTTGAACAGGAACCCGGCGCTTTGGGCTTAACACAAGAGAAAAACGTTCCCGGCCACAATATCGTGGTGCTCGCGACCGAACAGATTGTCGAGCAGAAACTCGCTTATGTCACCCTCGATCAGCCATCTCCGGCAGCCAAGTCGGTGATCGACGCCACGCGGGTGATCTTGAGCGCGGAGCAATAGACGCCGGTCCGTCAAACGGCAACGAGCGTTCCTACGCGCATTATTCCGCAGCCACTGCTGCCGTTGCCGGCGAAACGATCTCGACAATTCCATTGTCGTGCATACGCAACCACATTCCGTCGCTGATCGCTCCAATGCCCTCGGTGCCGACAATCAGTGGAACACGGCGCTCGCGCGCAACGATTGCCGTGTGGCTGAGCCAGCTGCCAATTTCGCAAACGAACCCTCCCGCTCGACCAAAATATGGGATCCACGTCGGAGGCACCATGTTGCTTACGACGATATCTCCATCCCGAAAGCCCGGGATAGTGGTGTTCAAATCAACATCAATACCGGTGACCACACAGGCACGCCCTTCCACGATTTCGGCTCCCGACACCCGTGTTCCTAGAATCTTGCCGTCACGGGGTTGATTATCAATGGCTACGCCAGCCGAAGCATCCTCAAGCTGAACAACTGTCAGCCGAGCCGGGAGGGGCGCCACATTACCGTAAACGGCGGCCAGGGCCTTCCGCTTTGATGCCAGAGCCTGAAGGTGCTCGCTCTTTACGGATCGAAGCGAATCAAGTTCCTCGAAGGTAAGATAAAATGACAATCCGTCGAGGCCGAGCCTGCGGTCGAGCGCCAAAATCGCGCGCCTTAGGACAGCGATTTCGCGCGCCGAATGATGCTTGGCATCTTCCTTAAGTGTTTCGAAGCGTTGTGCCACACGCACCGCCCGCAGCAAGGCCGGTCCGGCTTTTTGCAGCGCGTCTTGATCAGGCTCTATTCTTTTCGGGAGAGAGACTGCCGCGAGGCCGTCCATCTCTAAGGGCATCTCGAGATAACGCGGCAGCCCCAGTTCATAATCGATAATGGCGCGATGACCGAGGCCGCCGGCGAGGATGTGGCGTCGGTTCTCGAACGGGGCCCGTCTGGCCTCGTTCAGTACCCGCTCGAACTCAGTAATGTCCGACGGCGCGAGCAATTGAGCGGGGTCCAGATGGGCGGCCGCCAGTTGGGTATTCGCGTCGCGCAAATAGAGATCGGCCGCAATATTGATGATTGAGACCTCCACATGCGTCCGGGCAATGAAGTTGGTGCGGATGCGGTTGACGGCATCGAATAGTTCGGGTGTTGCGAGACGGTCGAAATCGGTCGCCTCGAGCAGGCATATTTCACCATGAAATTCAGCGAGAAACTGTTCCCTGAAGGCGGTCTCGATGGCTGCCGCAGATTTTTTTAATCTCCGGAGCACCAGTGAATTGATCCGTAGTGCGCGCGCCCGTTCTTCACGCTTGTCGACGTAAAGCCTTCCAAACACGGTCACGAGATAATTGGGCGAATGCTCGTGGACCGGATAGGTCAGATTGAGGGCACGGCAAGCCAGATCGACGCTTCCGCCGCTCGCCCAAAGTGATTCCATGAGGGAGAGTGACAGGGGGGTCGGACGAGGAAGAACCTCCGACAGCTCGTTCTGCGCAAAGACAATTTCGTCGAGGCGGCCCGGAGAGGCAATACTGAGGATCCGGTGCCACTCGCGCTGGATATCCGCGTCGCCATGACCCTCGGTTCCGGTCGTGATATCGCGGCTCTGAACCAGCTTAAATTGTCCATCGCAATAGGTCCATTCGATGTCTTGGGGAGCGCGGAATTCTCTCTCCACGCGGCGTCCGATCTCGAGCAGGGGTTGAAGATCGATCGGCGGGACAAATGTGCCGACCGGTTTTGCAGAATGTCTCCCATAGCGAAATGCCTGCGATCGAACACTCCCGGACACCAGCTTGTCGGCGGTGCCGCGCACAAGTTCGACAAGGTACAATCCAGCAGACGCCGGATCTTGCGTGAACAAGACGCCGGCATAGTCTGCGTCGACCATCGTCTGAACCAGAATGTTTTTACTTCCGATTTCGGCACCATAGCCGCGAGCGCGCTCGGAATCGAAAGACGCGATAACTTTCATAATTGCGCTTTCGAGCTGGCCTCGCTCCACATTAAGTACGGAATCGAACACGCCGGCAAAGCTGAATGCCTGACCGTCCTCGCCACTGGCTGAACTTCGAACTGCAACGCGTTGAGCACCAATTGTCCGCCACAGGCGATCAAGCTCGCGCTGACGCTGCTGCGGCGTTAAGGCGCCGAACCTTTCCAGAAACCGGGAAGTCAGCACAACTCCATTCGGCACGTCGATACCGAGCGCCAGCATCTGAGCCAGGCGAAACGCCTTGTTGCCGCAGCCGGACAAGTCCTCGACATCACTGAGCGGGATCACGCCGTCCTGACGACGCAGGCCCCGCCAGGCTTGGAGAAGCCGGTTAACATTGCCATTGACGATTGCGCGTTGCAGAAGAAGTAGGAACACACTAGCCACGACATAAAGATCCGCGGCGCCACTGAGCATGGCTCCTAGTGCGATGAACGATGGTACGCCGATCAGCCACACTAGCAGGCGATGCCTGCGCGTGCTCACAAAGGCAGAATCAAGATAGATACAAATAAGCGCGGCGAAGAGAACAGGAAGAACGAAGGAGTGATCGCGGTCGGCGGCATTCGGCATCCACAGCAAAGGTTGCTGGGTGGCCACCGCGACAGCATGTACCGCCGCGACGCAAACTGCCATCACTGGCAAAAACAGGAGTGCGATCAGATTCCGCACTGGCGTTAGTTTGTGCCGCGCATAGAACGCGCGCATCTCGCGGCTGCGGCACTGCGGATCTGTTCTGAACTTGGCTTTGATCGCGTCGACCTCTGAGGCAAATTCGCGGCCGACGATTTGGTCACGTTCGGCCTTCAGCGAGACCGGAAGCACCAGCAGTCTGGACGCAAGAGCGAGGAGAAGAATTGCGAGAGGAAACCCGACGCGATCGGCGCCATAGCGAACCACTTGAGCCATTAGTGCGACCGCCTTGTCCCACCAAGTCTGGTTCAATTCATTCAGCCACGCCTGAACAAATGGTCTAGGCTTTGGTTTGACGAAATAATCCCAAGGGAGCGTGTAGCGGCCTCGATAATCGTAGCCCGCACGCGACATTTCGAGGCCGAGCGCCTCTCCGTAGAAACAGCTGCGCCGGTCATAACAGGGGATGATGATGGGCTTTTTCGGAATCGAATTAACCTTTTCCGGAATTTGTGCCAGCGGCGTTTGACGCAAGGTAAAATTGATCGCTCCCGGTAAGTGTCCGGCGGCGAACTCACCTGGCAGACGAGGATCGAGAAAGATCGCGTTGTCCTGGCTTACGAGCCGGCGAACGTCTGGCGTATCCAGTAGAACGGCTTGATTGGGATATGCAGGGAGTGCGCGAAGGTCCTTTAGAGTGCGAACCCGGTAACCGGTCAGGGGCCGACGCTCGACCAGCCACTTTTCGATGCCCCCAATCATAAAGCTGCAGTCGATACCCATCGCGCGGAGCCGCTGACACATATCATAGCTTCGGATGCCGGTATGACAGACGAGGACCGCCTTTTTCTGCGTAAAATTGAAATTGCCCTTGGAGAGATCGGCAAAGCGCAGAGGAGTGGCTCCGGGGGGCGAGCCCATTTCGAGTTCGAGCGCTTCACGAATGTCGCCGAATATAACGTCCGGATGTTCTCCGCGGTTATACTCGTCCATGAATTTTTCGACTTGCGCGGTCGTCATGCCATGCGGGTCAGTCAGCTGGTCCTCCCAGGCCGGCTCGCGGATCAAGTCATCGAGCGGTTTCCCATCCGGCCCCAGAGGCGTCGGTCTAATCAAAGTTTCTTCCAGCCGATCCTGCAGCGCTGCCTTGTCGGCTGTGTACTGATGGATGTTCATCCACACCGACGCGGCGAGACAGAAGAGCACGCCGATTGCAACCGGCACGACAATGCGGCCGCGATTATTGCCGCCCAGACGCTTGGAGACCACTCGTGCACCAACCAGAGCAGCACCGCCGCCGAGCATGGCAAATACGAGGGAGACGACCTGGGAGATGCTAGAGAGCGAGCCTACGAGAAGTTCCGGTGACGGAATTGCAAAAGCTGGTGGCATCCCCAGGAGCAAAACCGCGAAGCAAGCCAACAATAAACTATCTATTCGCAGGGCGCGCGACGCTACCTTGTACATTGCTTAGTTCCCGGCTGTTTGGTCGAATGAACCGAAGCTTTCCGAAAACAGAACGGCAGGTTCATCAAGTCAGAGCCCTCAGGCTGCCGACGGTAGCTGTGCAGTCCGCCGACCCGTCATCGATCCGTCATAGGCTTTTTTGCGGTTCTTAACAATTCGTTAACCTTGGTTTTGGTTAAGATCGACCGCGGCGCGACACGATCGGGCCAGCAAAAGATGTGTCTGGCCGGCGTATTAGGCGCGACAACTCAGTGACATGGAAGAATTGGAACTATCGGACTACACGGCCCGCGAACACTCGCCCTTTGCTCTGCACAGAGCAAATACGCTCAGCAAGCATTCGCCATGCAGTCTGTCAGGGCATCGCGCCCGAAAATGCCGGAGATGACAATCCGACGGTGCGACCGGGGAATCCAGCGGCGTCGAAATAGCGGATTGTGCCGACCGATTGCATGCCAATCACCGTGATAAGGCCGGTAGATGAGGGTTCCGAGACGATGACTTGGCTGGTCACGTCGGGCAACGCACCATTCGGCAATGTTTCCGTGAGGACACGCCCAATGAGCTTGCCTTTTTTCCCAACATCGAGTTGCAGCAATTGCGCGATCGTGCGGCCAAGATCGGCGGTGCTGGCGGGCGCCGAATCGACAAATTGTAACTTGAAGTCTGGTCCCTGCATTGCCATGAAATTCCAGGTGTCGGCGCGGCTAAATGAACCGTGCATTCCTTGACCTTGTTGAAGCACGCTGTCGGCGACTTCGACGGCGCAACGCTCCGGCTCACCACAAACCGTGTCGAACGAACGGAAGCTAACCACAATCGCGGGCATCGGCGTCACCGCCGACCCCTCTAGCGCGATGTCATCAAGGGATAATGTACCGGGGAATTTACCGAGCTTCGAATCGACGAAGATGCCGCTCACGTAGTCTTGCGTGAGCAGGATATCGATCACCCGTTGCGCGATGGCTTTGTCGCCATCGGGGAGATAAATCAGGTCGGCTCCGCCATTCGCGGCTACGACCACCTTCGGCCTTTCACGCTCACCGCCGATGAGCCCGTTCCCAAATTTTGTATGCTGATGTTGTGCCACCGTTTTGTAATCATCGTCAGGATCAAGCAACGGTAGCTTCAATGAATGGGCAAGATCGAGCGCGAGAAAACCAACCGGTAGCTGGCCCTCCGGAGTGTCGCTGAATTCGGTTTCAACGGTCGAGCTTGTTTCGCTTTCTTTCGAAATCGTCGAGAAGCCGTGGTCGGATGTTACTATGATGTCGGTGGATTGCAGGAGTTTGAGTTCTATCAGCGCCGTACGTATTCTGGCCAAATCATCATCGGCATTGCGAATGGCGGCGAGCGACGTCGGGCCGTTAATACCCGGAACAAGTTCGTTCAGGCTGTCACCTTGGTTATGCTGGGTTCCGTCGGGATCGCGCGACCAAAAAACCACAATAAACGGCTTTTTTCGCTCCTTGAACATCGGCAACACGACCTCTGTCGTCAGGGCGACGAAATAATCCTGCTGAGCGATATTCGCGGTGTGTGTACCACGGGTGTTTTTATTGCCTGCGTCTTCGTTGGAACCACGCGGTGGCGCCGCCAGTGGCAGGTCCTTTTCCTTAAGTCGAGAACTCATTTCTTGCGACAGCGGGATGCCCCGGGCACTCCCTGTCGCGTCGTCGACGATGACCGTTTGAGTACCGGTGTGTTCGGTATGATCAAATATCAGCGTCGGACCCATCTTACCGATCGACGCCGTGCTGTAACCCTTGTCCCGGGCGAGCTTAAGGAAAGTGTTCTCATTCAAATAATCGCCTGCAAAATGATCATCGATCTCGCCGAGTAGCGGATCGTTCTCCAGAAACGGGATCAGGGTCTTGCCGGCGCTAACAGCTTCGAAGCCCGCATACAGTGTGTTGGCGAAATCACCGGTATCGCCCAGCATGTGACCGGTAGCCATGGCGGAGGCGTTCGCGGTGGTGAACGTCGGAAAAAGCGCATGACTATTGCGCAGAGTTACTCCCTCGCGAGCAATTGCCGCCATGGTTGGGGCGGTCAGGTCATCAACCATGCGGTAGCGCAGACCGTCGGCAACAAACAAAATCACATTATGCGGATCCGATCCTGTGGATTGTGCGTAACCTGCAGTTGGAAGAATGCTTAGGAGGGCTACGACGAAAAAGAATGGCGTACGCATTGATGAGGCTCCCTCGGGAATGCCGCTCAGGCCGCGATGTAATGACAGATGTAATGATAGAGTGGCGCTCGACTGGAACCGACTCTTGACTGTGGGAAAGCGCATTTGCTTTTTGATTTGAGCGCTGATGCCTCGGCAATGCAATGGGCCTGGTGCCGGTGGACATTGCCCAAAGTCTGAGTTCGTGTCCGCTTCGTAGCGCGAAGTGGACATGAACTCAAAATGACGTCTGACCAACGAGCGTCGGATCGTCGCTCCACGCCGCGAGCGACCAGTCGCTTCGATACAGAGCACTTCTGCAACAGGTTGTCGGCCGCACTTTGGCAAGGACGGTAACCGTGAAATCGATGGAGCTCTTTTTACCTGTGCGCAGAAGGCCGCGCAGCGCCGGTCTGGATGCCGTCCTGGTCTTTGCCGTCGGTTTTATCGCTGTATACGTATCGATTTTGTAGTCGATGTGACGGGGATAGAACAGAGATCAGGACTCCGATCAAAAAACACGTAGCAAATGTAATGAGGATGGCATGCTGCACCCATGGCAGTACTCGTCTCAAGGATGCCTGCACTCTTTCGGCCGTTCGCGCGACTGACACATCCGGCGCCATGCCCGTCTTCCCGCAAGACCACCAAATTACCGACGCGAGTACGACACACAGCCCGAGCGGTTCTGGAACGAAGAACGCCCCGAATACGGCAAGCGCGGCCGGTGTCTTGATCTGGTGAAGGTTTTTCAAGCGAAAACCGCCATGATCGATAATTAACAAATAATTTAGGGCGCGCGCCAGAATTGGCAGCTCGCATAGTTAACGGGTCACGGGGCTTGACTTCAACGACGTGGACACGCCGCCTTCGACCGAACGCATATCCATGGCGGCGCGTTGTATTTGCGGCCGCAGCACGCTCAATTGAGCGGCCCGATCGCTGATGCAAATAAGGCCCGTGTGATGTCCAGGGTTGTGTTGCCAGCGGCGGCTGGTGCACGGTCTACCACTCGCCAAGTCTGCCACGGTGGCTTAACGGACATTCAGATACAAAGGACGCTTCAACGGTACCTTTGCGGCCGCTGTCTCATTTTTTTGCAAAAGCATGTGAGTTCATTCGTTGCCCTAAGCAAACATAATGCGCGTTTCGACAAATATTATGCAAAGTTGATGTGTTGGAATGCGTACCGACAATACATTGCAACGACCAAATTTTCGACGCGTTCGTCTAAAATCATTTTCGATTAAGAAATCGATCTAAAACATCCGGCAGGCGACAATGTCCATCGACCAAACGACCCGCCGCGCGACCGTCGGTTGCGTGATCCGGGTCAGCAGATGAGGGCAGGGCGATGGATGGTAGTAGCGGCGGAGATGTTGCTAACGCAAGTATTTTGGTTTTTCCGCGGGCCACTGTATCCGCTCAGCTGAAGTCGCGTTCCCCTAAGAGTTACTCAACGCTCCTCGACACAGTGCTGAGCAACATGTCGCACGGCGTGTTGATGTTCGACGCCGATGCGCGACTGGTCTTTTGCAATCAGCGCTATATCGAGATGTACGGGCTCTCACCCGCTGCCGTGGTTCCGGGCTGTAGTCTGCAGGAGTTGCTTGATCATCGAAGGACCGTTGGCGCTTTTTGCGGGGATCCTCAGGACTACATCGACGAACTATTGAAAGGTATCACCGACGGCAAGTCTTCCAATGAGGTCGCCAAGGCAGCAGATGGTCGGGTATTTTCGATCGTTCGCAAACCGATCACAGGCGGCGGATGGATCACAACGCACGAAGACATCACCGACCGCCAGCGCGCCGAGGAGCGCATCGTGCACATGGCCCGCCATGATGCGCTGACAGACTTGCCCAATCGCACGATGTTACGCGAGCGGCTCGAATACGAACTCAAGCGGGTTAAGCGCGGAGAATGCCTGGCAGTACTCTGCCTCGACCTCGATCACTTCAAGAGCGTCAATGATACGCTTGGACATCCGGTCGGCGATGAGCTCCTCAAGGTCGTCGCCGAACGATTGCGCCGCTGTATCCGCGGTCCCGACACCATTGCGCGGCTGGGAGGCGACGAGTTCGCCATCATCATGACTGGCATGGAAGATCCGACCGATGCCGTCAGCCTCTCTAAGCGTATTCGCGATTCGATCACAAAACCCTACCATCTCGACGGACATCAGATCCTTACGGATATTAGCATCGGTATCTCGCTCGCTCCGGTCGACGCCACCGAGCCCGACCAGCTGTTAAAGAATGCGGACATGGCGCTGTACGGAGCCAAGGCGGACGGCCGCGGTACCTATCGTTTCTTCGAACCTGAAATGGACACCCGCATGAAGGCGCGGCGCGATCTCGACATGGATCTGCGCAAAGCGCTGGTCAACGCCGAGTTCGAGCTTTATTACCAGCCCTTGGTCAATCTCCAGAGCAATGAGATCACGGCGTTCGAGGCACTTCTGCGCTGGAACCATCCCGTCCGTGGACTGATCTCGCCAGCCGAGTTCATCCCGATCGCCGAAGAGACCGGGCTCATCATCCCGCTTGGCGAATGGGTAATACCAAAGGCCTGCCAGGAAACGGCAAAATGGCCAATCGACATCAAAGTGGCAGTCAATTTATCGCCGGCGCAGCTGAAAAGCCGCAATCTGACGGACGTGGTTGTCGATGCGCTCGCGGCCTCAGGGATGTCCGCCGATCGTCTTCAGCTTGAAATCACTGAGACGGTGTTGATGCAAAACACTTTCAATACGCTGGCCACCTTACAGAAGCTGCGGGCGCTTGGCGTGCAGATCGCGTTGGACGATTTCGGAACCGGATATTCTTCACTCAGCTATCTGCGGAGCTTCCCGTTTGACAAGATCAAGATCGACCGCTCATTCATTTCGGATCTTTCGAACGGCGCCGAGCCGCTCGCGATCGTTCACGCGATCGCCGGCCTCGCCAAGAGCCTCAACATGATCTCAACCGCGGAAGGCGTCGAAACCAAACAGCAGCTCGAGACGCTACAAGCCGTCGGTTGCGTTGAGATGCAGGGTTATCTGTTCAGCCGGGCACGCCCGGCTGCTGAAATTGTGCGAATGTTCCTTCAGGGTGACGAGCGCGCGACTGGAACCTGACGATGGGGTGACTGTCATCCTATGCGAGTGAGCCAAGTGGCTCGGCGAGGAGACCGCAACCGCGGAGGAACCGCTGGGGATGCTGAGGGAATGCTCGGAGATTACTTAGAGCGCTCAAGCGCCCTATGACAACATCTCGTTTCCCCCGTGACGGCACCAATAGCCGCTGGGCAACTTGGCCGGTTTGGTAACGGGCCGAGTTTGACCTCGCACCCTTCATCATCAGCTAAATGATGAAATCGAGCTCGGGTTCCCGGAACTAATTGTCCAGGTAATCGCTTGGCAATTCGGAGACAGCGGGGAATCAGCATGAGAGCGCGTTTAGCTATGACTGTCGCAGCAGTCATGCTTGCGATTGGCTGTCTATCTTCAGCGGCCACAGCGGGCGGAGCGCACAGCTTTTCCGGAAGGGCCAGTTATTACGCATATCAAGGCAAGGTCGCCAGCGGAGGCCAATTTAATCCGAGTGGCCTGACAGCGGCACATCGCACATTGCCATTCGGAACGCGCGTTCGCATAACCGATCCCAAAACGGGTCGAAACGTCGTCGTCACAATCAATGATCGAGGTCCATTTGGACGGGGTCGCGTCATCGATGTTTCGCTCGGCGCGGCCCGCGCGCTCGGAATGCTTGGTCGAGGCGTAATTTTCGTCCAAGCCGACGTATTGTAGATTGCTGACCGGCGCTACAATCTCTCCGGCGACGAACGAAATCGGCCAAAACTTTTCCGGCGTTCAGAATATAACGCCCCGCTTACCATCCCGTATTAGCCGCTTCGTTAACCGCGGGAGTCGCCAAGTCCACGCACGGTGAAAACTGCGTTAAACGCGACCTCCAATTTTGCGCGTCAAGTTCATCGGATATATGCGGCTGATCTTTATACAAGCGGTCAGACCATAGGCAATCGGAGAGTGCCGAAGTGGGCCGCATCATCAAGCTGTCACTGACTGTTTTTCTGACAATTGGCGGAACGGGCGTCGCCCTTTCCAATTCGCCGAACGATTATGCATTCTCCGACATCCCGAGCAGCGGCTTTCTTCAACCTGTTCCCTCTAACGCTGACATCGCCAGCGCGAGCCTTGGATTTAACCGCATACCCGACGGCGGGTTCGGTCCGTCTACCGCTGCTCTCAAAGATTCGGACGGTTTTGATGTGGTTGCCGAACCGCGCGCGGCGCTAAAATTCAAGGATCGCTGGTTGTTCGACTATGGGACTGGTGCGCATCCGCACCAGCTGAAAAACCATGCGCAAAGGGGCCATCGTCCTCAATCGCTATGGGCACTTATGGGATTATGAAGTTGAAATCTGGATCGGTCCTCGGTCGATACCCGATGCCATGACAAAAACGAAGACAAAACAGCCCGATGAGCTCGAAATAGCCGCGATGCGTACTCGATGGAAAGAGGACCGCGCAGCCGGAGACACAGGCGAAACATTTGCGCGCTGGCGCAAGAGAATCAGAACAGAAATAATTGGGGAACTTCGCGGAGTTCTCAATGGCGATCCGCGCCGATGGCCGGACCCGCGCAAGCGCGATCTTGGGAAGCCGGAACGGCGAAAGCGCCCCCGCACGGTTTGACCTTCAGATTGAGGATATCTCCAACATTGCGGGCTTGGACCGGGTCTCGTCGTAACAGCGACCGCTGAAACCACTGGTTTTAGGACTAAGCCGAACAACTATGGCTCCGAGGCACATTGCTTGCGCCACCGCATGGCTGTATTTTATTTCATGCGCCGAAGCACGATCTGTCGACTAAGGAAGGCGAGCGTAGCATTGGCTATTGCGCTCATCGCAAATCCTGCACATGCTTTTCAGTTAGTCACGGCAGCAGAGGCGGCGCTCCCGTCCGATCAACCGCTTGGGGAGAGCCGAGGAGTTTCACGCGGACCCTCCGTTGTCATTGTCTCGCCGCAACCGGGCGCAGGCACTATCAAGTCACCTCTGGAACTGAAGATTAAATTCGTCAGTCACGGCGGCACGACAGTCAATATCGACTCCGTGCTCGTAACATATATCAAAATGCCCGCGGTCGATCTCACACAGAGACTTAAAGCTGACATTACGGCCGCAGGAATCAATGTTCGAGACGCCGAGGTACCACCCGGCACGCATACTTTTCGTGTCCGCGTCACCGATAGTGACGGCCATGCAAATTCAGCCGACTTCACGTTTAGCGTTTCGCCATAGTGGAAGGACCTAATGGCGCGGATCTGTCTTTCTTATCGCAGATCGGATTCCAGCGCGATTACCGGTCGTATTTATGACCACCTCGCGCAACGATATGGCGTTGACAGTGTGTTTATGGACGTCGGTAGCATTCCCTATGGAGTTGATTACCGCGATCATATCCGGAATGTCTTCGAGGGCGCCAAGATCTTGGTCGCGATTATGGGACCGGGATGGCTTGGCCCCCAATCGGAAGGAGAAAAGCGGATTTATGAACGTATCGACCCGGTTCGGGTCGAGATCCAAACGGCACTCCTCGAAGATATTTTCATCCTGCCAGTGCTTGTGGAAGGCGCAATGATGCCGGCGGCAGTTGAGCTGCCGAGCGCCCTGAAGCCGCTCAGCTACCGCAACGCACTACGAGTTGAATCTGGATCAGACTTTAGCTTTCACATCGAGCGCCTCATTGCCTCAATCGATGATGCTCTTGGTGTCAGCAGCGACCAGAACACTGCAGCGCCGCTCGATGGCAGCACGACTCGACCGCGCCTCACACCGAAGCCCATATTAACTACCAGGAAGCCACGACCTATTCGACTTCTGCCCTATTGCCTAGCAATGATGATTTTCCTCCTCATCGCGCATTACGTAATGGTGATGAAGCTCGATCTAGATCCAATTTATTTGCGCGGTGTCACGATCATCATACCTGCGGTATGCGGATTTTTGCTGCTGCGCAATATGCGACTGGGCATTGGCTCCGCGACGATTGTCGGCTTGATCGGCGGTCTCGGCGCCATTGCCGGCATGACGATCGTGGTCGGACTGATAGACGGGCATTCAATTCTGCCGTCAGGAACCGCCGAATGGCAGGAAGCTTTCGAGTATGTTGCAACAATTACGCTTGCCGTACTCGTCGGCTACGTCTTTGCGCGATTTGCCGAAGGACTTCAGACGGGTCGAACTAGTAAGCTTTGAATTATCGATTCAGCCACCATCCCCTATCAACGAGTACGGTGCCCAGAATATTGGATGCGCGTAGCTAAAGATCGTGCGCCCAGTGCCGTCAGTCGCGCCCGGCCCGTCGAGAAGCGCCATCATTGCCTGCCGTAAGGCCTCGCTTCGCGATATTTTTGGATCCGCCTTTTGGCGCCGGAAAATGTCAGTTATCAGTTCGCGCGCCGAGGCCGATTGCACCGACCAATTTGTCACAAGGAGTGCGCGCGTCCCGGCGTAGAAAAAAGCGCTGCCGAGCCCCGAAGCCGCTTCAGCCCCGGCGCCCGCTCCAGCGGAGGTGTTGCATGCCGAAAGCACCACCCAGTCGGCATCAAGTTTGAGTGCGAGAATTTTCTCCATGGTCAGGAGGCCGTCACCCTTGATGCCGGCAACGTCTGGTGCAGTCAGGGCGAGGGCGGGCTGAGTGAGACCATCAATGTCACCAGGCACGAGTCCATGCGTGGCAAAATCAACGACGCGATAACGCGCCAGATCAATCGTCTCAACGTTCTGCTCGTTGGCATCTTTGCCGAGATAAAGCGATTGCGCCCGGTCGGCTCCAAGCGCCTCGGCGACTGACTGCAATTCAAGACGAGTATCTGGAAGCCGCGGAAGCATTGCGAGTTCTGCGACATCGACTTCCTCAGTGCGCGGCGCGGCGCGAAGCTTCAGTGGAACGCCACGTGTTACCGTCGCCGCGTCCTCGCCGTCATTGCTCGCCGATGCCACTTTTTCTCCCGCACCCAAACGCTGGCTCTCAGCTTCCGCTTCCGCAGCCTCCTGGCGATCAAAATAAGGATCGCCGGATCCGATTAGCGGCTTTCGGTCTGCGACTGCTAACGGCAAGTGACGGAGTGCCACCAGCGCCGAAGCAGAGGGCACGAGTGTCACTGCGTGGCTGCGCGCCAACCAAGAGACATTGCGATAACCTGCAAAGATCGGCTTTGCATTGGAATCCAATTGCGCCGCAGCAGTAGGCAATAGGCCAAGCGGCAGTTCGCCGAGCGCGCCGTTCGTCACAACAATCAGCGACTTGGCCGGTTGCCAGTCTGACTTCACCGGCTTCAGCAAATCAGTGTAAAGTTCGTAAGCCAAAGACAGATCGAAAGGCGGAATGTCGGAAACCATCGTAACTTGCGGCTCCAGCGCCTTGCGCAGCGTACGTACTTTTGCCTCGAGTTCGAGCGCAGTTACAGGAACTGGGGCAAACACAATGCTGCCCTCTTTCGGTACGGCCCACACGAAGCTCGCGTCCTGGCCAAAATAGAATGACAACATCGCTTCGCCCGGCTGCAACGACGCTTTGATTTGGTCAACCGTCGGAGACTTCGGGTCAATTAAATCTGCATAAGCGGGAAATTGCTTATCGATCTGAGCCCGCGCGGCATGGCGATCGGTACGCAGTTTTTTGATTGTCTCATTGATCCCAGTGATCGTGGCATTGTCTCGCTGATCCGAGGACAAAGAGAGCAAATTATTTAGCGTTCCGAGCTCTGCATTTATCTCTTTGCCTGCATCCTGCTCGCTTCGCACAAGCGCAGCGAGTGCTGGATCCTTTGCCACCAACCGCGCACTCGAATTTGCGAGCGCCTGCTGGACCACATGACCGCGAATGCCGTCAACTAATGCAAAAGTCTCGACTGCGAGATCGGTAGGCTCGGCTTTAGCAACGAGCTAACACGCCGATATAAGCCTCAACTGTACGCTGCAGCCGAGCGCTACGAGCCGCAACCAAAGTCGGATCGTCATCATCCGTTTCGTGCGTAGCCGTCATCAGCACCGGCAGAGCGACCTTAAACTCGCGAACTGCATCGGCATCCCGGCCCGCGCGGACGTAGCCGATGGCGAGCGTGGCATGTGCCGAAGCCGTGTCGTAGCTTTTTTCGCCGGTGCGGGTAGTTTGACGTTTGACGAGTTGGCCAGCCGCGACAATGCCGGCATCAATCTGCCCGGTCGCGTAAAGAGCCGCAATTCGCGAAGCGTTTAGAAGGAATACGTCGCGTTGCTCGGGAGGCCAGTGCGCAATAGTTCGGTCGAGTTGAGCATAGACGGTGGCTGCTTCCTTCGTATTGCGCTCCGCGACGAGGATGTTACCAAGTTGCGAAAGGATGCTCGCGGTCTCGGGAGCATCGGTAGCGACGCCCATCGTTTCCTGCACATTGAGTGCGGATCGTGCGAAGCTTTCGGCGTCGCATATTTCCCTGCTCAACAAGAATTCCAGCGAGGCCGACGATAAATTTCGGTGTTGCTGGATCATACTTACCCTGGGACTTGAAAATCCCCAGCAACGCGGCACGGGCATCGGCTTCAGCTTGGCTTAATCTCCCTTGTTTGGCTTCATCGCGCGCAATCGCAAGCCGATAGCTGTCAGCCATCAGGAGAAACAACTCCTGCGGCGGCGCCGGGGCATCAAACTTCGGTAGATCGTTAACCGCGGCGCGCTGAAAAGCTTCGGCACGTCGGTAGGCGGTTTCCGCGTCAGCGTATTGCCCACGGGCTTCAAACACGAGACCGCGGGCCGAGTCCGCTGCCGCTTCCCAGTTGTGACCAAATATCGGATAGGTTTGGCGCCAAAGTGGGTACGGACTACCGCGCGCTTCTTGCACGGTCACTTCTGCGCGGCTGACGTAAGCATTTGCTTGATCAATATTCCCCATTGAAACGAGTATTTGAGCGATTTGCGTGAGTGAGTTGATGATCGTGCCCCGATGACCGTTTCCGCCGCCTTCTCGAATTTGCATGTCAAGCATGGTGACTGCGCTTCGCGGATCACCAAGCAATTTATATTGCTCGGCGATTAGACGGCGGATGCGCGCCGGGAAACGCTGATCGGCTCCGTTCTTGGCCAATTCCAGCGCCTGTAAAGCGTCCGCTAGCGCCTCTTTATTCCGGGCAAGTAAGGCACGCGCATTGGCACGATCAAAATAAAACTCTGCCAGCTTCGCCGCAGGCACCGCGTTTGGGGTCTCCGCATTCGCGGCCGCCTCGCGCTTATCGATCTGCGTTTGGTCTGGCTTTTCACTATCAAGTATTGCCGTGATGTCGGCGATGGTACGCGGCGGCGGCACAAAAGAAGGCGGCGCCAGTACCACGTTTAATGACGGAATTGTTGCACTGTCTACTGGAGGCGCAGGGGCGGTTTTTTTAGCGCCGATCTTTTGTTCTTCACGGATGACGCAGGGACGAACAATTGTTTGCCCGCACGACTCTCGTGCCTTCGCAAATAAGTCGGGCGCTGCCGTTCTCGGATTACCAATTTTGCCGACAACGCAGGTGCGCAACTGCGGCATCAAAGACTGTTTGCAGGATTTAATGATTTGGTCGTGGCTTTGCGAAATACAGGGCAGTGTGGTGAGGATCAGGATGACCACGCAGAAGCAGATTTGTGCCAAATGTAGTCTTGAATCCGACAATGAAACCGCGCGAAGGCTAAGCGTTTGCATCGTAACCTCGGCAATCGGTCACGGTTTAGAAAGATCTACACACACGCAACGACCTGCGATGGCCACTCTCAGTGTGCCCCACGAAACAGATTGCTAGGCGGCTGCAATTGCCTGCAAATCGCGCTTTTTGCGGCGCGTGAGGTAGCCGACGAAACCTAATCCGCCAGCAAAGAGCGGCAACGTGGCCGGGAGCGGAGTTTGGGAGAGGATGTCCGCCACGCCATCAGCCGTAATGGTGTCCCCAAATGAGTTTGAGAATACCACGACGATGAGCAGTCGGATGGAGAAGCACACGGGTTTTGTCCAAAGCCATTTATGCCCAGAGTGATAAGCATGCTATTGGGATCGTTCTTGCTGAAACTTGGATCGCTGGACAAATCGAGGGTGCCGTAAGCGTACGTCCAGTACAAAATTGGGTCGAACGTTATTTGATATGGTGGCACGGGATTCTAAATAACTATCCGTGGCCGTCAGTGTGAGACCGGTAATACTGGGAGCGAGCGGATTTGCTCCCAGGTAAAGCAGAGTTGGATCGAATGTGATTTGGAAAGAAGCCGACACTGTCCCTGACCCGTAGGTATAGGAAGGGCACCCCGCTTGGCACGTGTTGTAGGTGCCGCTGTCGGTAAACGAGACATCATAGGTCATCGTTGCCGCGCTCGCCGGGCGCGCGCTTACAACTGCACCAAGGGCAACAACGCAGGCCGCAACCGCGTAACCGAATTTCCGAGCCTCGGGCCTGTAATGCCTTCTTGATTTTGCGATCATTATCTCACACCTCAGCGGTTCCCGCACCCATGAGATCGCTTCAAACAACTGTCACTCGGTCGCGATAAAGAAGTCAATCTGTTTAAAGGTATACAGCAGGGAAGTTGTGTTGAATTGCCCGCGCTGACCTGAGCTACTGTTCACCCGACACATTCCCAATGGTTTTGACCCGAGAGCCGTAGATGCGATCTACGCTGGCAAATATCTCAATCCATTTAGCTTTATTAATCATTCCCCGGCAATATTAGGCTGGATGCTTGGGTGAGCAAAGATGCTTCCAAAGGGCTCGGAAGGTCGAAAAATTCCCCGACGTTGGACACGCCGCACCGCGGAAGTAATCCTCGGAGCGGAGCAGCCAGTCCCCTGTGTGATCATTGACCTTTCAAACGGCGGGGCTCGCCTGGCACTCAGCTACCCGATGGTTCCCTCGAATTCTGATTTTACCCTGGCGCTGTTCAAGGATCGTAGCGTCCAACGTGATTGCCAGGTTGTTTGGACCGATAGTCGCTATGTGGGCGTAAAGTTCATCTCGGATTGGTACGGATCAATCAAGCCTGGGCGAACTCAGAGTGTCTAAAAAAGTGATCGAATCTTGACTAGTAGCAACCGCCAAATTGATGGACCGTCGGTCGTCAAGACTCGTTCGCGCGCTACGCATTCAAAGCGACAACGCTGGCGCGCCTTCGCTATTTCGCTTTTCGCTATTGCCGCGATGGGGTGTCTAGTTGTCACAAATATGTTCTGGACGTCTGTTTCGCGCTCAATGTCGTCCGACGCTTCCTCAGAGGAGTCAGCCTCACGAGAAATGCAGATCGGAACAATAGTAATTCACAGCGGCAATGATGGGTGCGAACAAATCAAGTTTGACAATAAAAACGAAACGACCGTCAATAGTCGTAGCCCGTGCCCGAAACAAGTCTTAGACGCGCACGGCGTGCCTGTGCCGCAAGGTACGGTTCATCGTCTTGACGCGATAAGCAAATCATTTTTCGGACGCTGACCCATAAAAGGATTTGATGTCTGCTTAGAGTCACAAACAGACATCACAAGCCGTTCGGACCGGCTGCTTCCCCCAAAGCGGACATGCTGGCTGTCAGATCAGAGACGCAAGGAGGTGAAAAACCTCAGTGGTAATTTGAAATAGTGACGGCCCTTTTCGCGTAAAAAAAGCGCAAAATACGTTCTGCTGTTGCTTGTTGAAGAGCAATGAACTCTGCTTTCGTCTGTATTAAATCGCTTTGAATTATCTCGCCACTGGACAAGCGCGAATGATAAATCGCATCTATCGTGCGCAAGTGGAAGCCAATCGCTTTGAGTATAATGGCAACCGGGCTGGTCCAGCGCCCGGAAAATAGCCGTTCAATCTCGTATACCGAAAGACGCGATAGCTGCGCGATTGAGACTATAAGTTCCGCCAGTCTTTTTTCCTTCGCAAATTCATTCACGGTCGCTTCAGAAAGTCCGCGAGCTTTGACAATGCGCTCGGCTGCATTGTAATCCATTAGTGGGCCAGACACTTTGTTTGCTACAGATGGCGCTTTTAGCGGTAAAATTTCCTGAATTATTTTACCTGCCTCTGGGTTGACCGTCAGCAGCCTTCGCCGCACAATTTCCGACGCCTTTTGTAAGAGCAAGCGCAGATGATGCTTGGGAATGTCTTTTCTCCCAGCGACGCATTCCAACAGCCAATCATCGTCAGTGCTCTTCTGGACGAGCATCCCGAAACTCGGATCAGATATTGCTGCGCCCGGATTACTAGCTAGGGTACCCAGAACTCTATTGTTACCTTTTGCAATCAACTGATGACTGACCGTTTCGCTGATTTTATATCGTGTAGCGATTGCAAGAAGATGGTCTTGTTTTTTTGTTGCGATGCAATGTGTAAGAGTGTCGTCATTCAACGCGTACGACTGAGATAGAACTGGCTCCGCGACCGCGATCGATTTATCAAGTGCGAGTGCGCGGATGGTATTGGTCGGCGCACTGTTGACTGGCGCAAGTCGTCCGGCGAGTTTCGCGCGAGCAGCGACTTCGACCTTAGCAACGAGCTCCATTAAAACGCTATCGTACAGGTCCAGTTGCTCAGCGGAGTAATGCCCTACATTGACAAGAAAAAGTTCGGTTATCTGCTGCAACATCGCGCCGGCATCGGCTGACCGAGTTGTGATCGCTTTTTCAAGATCGGAGACGAGATTATTCGGTGGCAAGGCGTATTCTCGGAAATGGCCCAACACTTACCGGCCACCACTATCCGCCTTAGGTGTAAAATCCCCCATAATGCAAAACCCAAATAAGCCATTAACAGTGCACGTTCGGAGACCGCAGGACAACGCCAGCATGGCGATCTCCCTCAAGATGTGGGTCAGGACGAAGGGACGGGAACCGGGAGCCGGGTACGTTGGTATCGTGGATAGTCATATAGCGGCGCGGCGTCGTTGAGGATTCAAACTTTATTAACCGTGCGAGGGGCTAATGTTCCAACCTCAGATTTTGGGGAAGCGAGCAAGCGCATGCGCGTACTGCTGATAGAAGACGATAGCCCCACCGCGCAATCGATTGAACTGATGCTCAAGTCGGAGAACTTGAACGTCTACACGACCGATCTAGGTGAGGAAGGTGTCGACCTCGGTAAGATCTACGACTACGACATCATTCTCCTCGATCTGAACCTGCCGGATATGTCGGGCTTCGAAGTGCTGCGCAGCCTGCGCGTTTCGAAGGTAAAATCGCCGATTCTGATCCTTTCCGGCCTTGCCGGCATCGAGGACAAGATCAAAGGTCTCGGCTTCGGTGCCGATGACTACATGACCAAGCCGTTTCACAAGGACGAGCTAGTCGCCCGCATCCACGCCATCGTGCGCCGCTCCAAAGGTCATGCGCAGTCGGTCATCAATACCGACGGCCTCTGTGTCAATCTCGACACCAAGACTGTCGAGGTCGACGGCGCACGCGTCCATGTGACCGGCAAAGAATATCAAATGCTTGAACTCTTGGCGTTGCGCAAGGGCATGACGCTAACCAAGGAAATGTTCCTGAGCCACCTCTACGGCGGCCTAGATGAGCCGGAGGTGAAGATCATCGACGTCTTCATCTGCAAGCTTCGCAAGAAGCTCGCCAACGCGTCGGGTGGCAAGGACTATATCGAAACGGTGTGGGGGCGCGGATACGTAATGCGCGAGGAGCGCCAGGCTGAAGCGACGGTATCCGCCTGACATTTTCCTAGCGCTAGCCGGGTGTGAGTTAAGGCAATTTTGTTGAGCAGGTGGCCGATGTCCGCTTCTCTAATCGGCGGTTCTGGGTCAAGCACTTTCAGACTATCCACCACTGCGGTGTTGATGTCGTTCGCGGGCTCGCGCTTCTCT
Organism: uncultured Alphaproteobacteria bacterium; assembly: GCA_963723335.1. Taxonomy (GTDB): domain Bacteria; phylum Pseudomonadota; class Alphaproteobacteria; order Rhizobiales; family Xanthobacteraceae; genus BOG-931. Next base: position 258,999 of record CAVRQJ010000005.1, read on the forward strand.
TCGGAATCGACACCAAGACCCTTCCATCGTGGGGTTCGAAGACGGGGTGGGACTATCCTTGGGTGCGTTGCCGTTAGACCGACGGCAGGTTCCAAGCGGACATACGAACTCACCTCATCCATCGTCCCGCAAGCGACATCATTCCACCACGCAGTGGAGCTCGAGTGTTCTCCAGTTATGTTAGATTTTTTGCGGCTCTCATGCTGCCACAGTCTTCCGGGTCCGGCGGAACTCAGTCGACCCAGATGCGGTGCATGATCACGGCCAGCCGACGTGCCAGGGCGACGGTCGCCTTCTTCATCCCCCGGCGCTTGGCGATCTGCATCAGGCCCTGAGCCAGGATCATCTGGTGGACCGCACCAGCATGACCTGAAGCGCCAAGAACTCGCCAAACCAATGATGCGACCACGCGTTTTTTGCGTGTCGACACCGTCAGTCGCCCGCGCTTGGCACCGCCAAAGTGTCATGATAGCCTTTTATAGCTCAGCCGAATTGGGCCAAAAAACGCTTTAAAATCGGCTCAATTCCATATTGAGCACGGTCTTGAAACCGATCCTGGGGACGGCGAGAAAGGATACGCCATGGCGCAGACACCGAGTTCCTCCACCCTGCCTGACAATGACGCCGTAGCGACGCCGGCCTCGACCGAAACGCGCGAAGAGCTGGCCTCGAAACTTGTCGATCGCTTCGCGATCTGGTCCGGCGTGGCCGGGCTCGTCCCATTACCGATTATCGATGTGGTCGCAGTCGGTGGTCTTCAGATCCAGATGCTTCGTCGACTTTCGCAAATCTACGACGTCGATTTTTCCGAAAACCGCGGCAAGTCTCTGATTGCGGCGCTTGCCGGATCAATGATTCCCGCGACCAGCGGCATGGGCGCGGCCAGTGCGATGAAGGCAATCCCTATCCTCGGCCTACTGGCGTCCGCGTTCGTCATGCCGGCGCTGTCGGCCGGCGCCACCTACGCCATCGGCAAGGCTTTCGTACAGCACTTTGAGTCCGGCGGTACGCTGCTTGACTTCAATCCCCCGGACTATCGTGACTTCGTCAAGCACCAGAAGGAAATGTGGAACTCACGATCAAAGAGCGCCAACTCCACGACGACGAGCGCTTCTTGATTTAGCCGAGGCCCCATACCAGGCAATGGGGGGATTAGTTCACCCGCCGAGCGCAATCGCGGCTGACTGACGAACCCGAACGCGATTCAAGTACCATGGCCATAGCTATCATCGCCTACATAACCGTGTGCATGCTCACGGGATTTTGCGGCACTCACCGCCGCATGGGGTTTTGGGGGACGTTTTTCCTCTCTCTGATCGTTACGCCACTGGTGGTGCTGCCCGTGCTGTTCATCACCGGCCCGTCGCGGCACGTGCAATGGCGCGCACGCGACTGATCGAACTTCGCATCGGTGTCGGCAGGCGCGTCCTTCGCCACGCCGGCGTCGCCCCAGTAACGATGTAGACGGACGACGCCGCACGAATGTCCTTCATCCAGCTCGTTCGCCGCGAAATGCACGGCTCGATGCCGAAGCTGATCTTCATGTCCGGCGTTGGCGGGGTCAGCAATGCGTCGATTCTAGCCGCCATCAACACTGGCGTGCAAGACGCGAGCGGCGGGCAAAAACCTGGACTGTGGGCGGCGTCGCTTTTTTTGGTTGCGTTGTTTCTGTTTTACAGCGCGCAGCAATACGTCACCATCACCGCTACCGCCGAGATCGAGGCCATCATCCATAAGTTACGCGTGCGGCTTATGGACATGATAAGGCGCTCCGAACTTCTGGAGATGGAAAAGATCGGCCGCGCGCGCATCGTTGCCGCAGTGACCAGCGATACCGCGGTGCTAACGCAAGCGAGCAATGTGCTCTGTTTCACGATACAGGGCGCGGTCCTGATCTTTTTCGTCGGCCTTTACGTAGCGTATCTTTCGCTCGTTGCCTTCCTCCTGACTTTCGTGATCATCACCGGCGCAGCAACGATGTTCCACTACAAGAACAAGCGGCTGAGCGCGCAAAAGGCCGAATCGGCGGCATGGGAGCGCCGCTTGTTTGAACGGCTCATCGACTTCCTCGACGGCTTCAAGGAGGTCAGGCTGAACCGCTCGCGCAGCGACGATCTGTTCGACGATGCTCTCGCCGTGTCGAAGACCGCGGCCAACATCAAGATCCGCACCCAGGCCGAAACGTTCAAGATGATCGTCTCAACACAGATGGCGATGTACATCCTGCTTGGCGCTGTTGTTTTCGTGGCCCCGAATTTGAGCGATTCTCTCGGCGGCGCGTCGATAGCTAAGGCGACGACGGCCTTGTTGTTCGTTGTCGGCGCATGTTTCGGCCTGGTGCAGTCGATCCCGGTCCTGTTGAACGCAAATACCGCGGCCAGTCGCATCGCACGCTTGGAAGAGACGCTCGAGGCTACGCTTGGTCCGAGCGCTTCGCTCACGGCCGTCGCGCCAAAGCGCTTCGAGCGGATCGAAATGCGCAACATTGTGTTTCGCTACCTCGATAAATTCTCAGACACGGCGTTTCGGATCGGCCCGATTGATTTCAGCCTGAAAGCCGGCGAGCTGGTTTTCATCACTGGAGGCAATGGCTCGGGCAAATCGACCTTTCTACGGGTGCTGTCTGGCCTTTATCCGCCGGATTCTGGCGAGGTCACGCTCGACGGCAGGCCGATCGACAATGCTTCGCGCGACGAGTATCGCGGCCTGATGTCGGCAATCTTCTTCGATTACCATCTATTCCAGCGGCTTTACGGGGTACCGGACGCCGACCCCGGCGAGATCGCCCGCCTGCTGGCGAAATTCCGGTTGACCGATAAGACGTCGCTCTCGGACGGCGAATTCAGCACTCTGGACCTCTCCGGCGGGCAGCGCCGCCGGCTCGCGCTCATCGTCAGCATGCTCGAAAAACGTCCGATCATGATTCTTGACGAGTGGACGGCTGAGCAGGATCCTGAATTCCGTCGCAAATTTTATGACGAATTGCTGCCGGAAATGATGCAAGCTGGCGCGACTGTCGTGGTCATCACCCACGACGACCGCTACCTCGACGAGTTGCATCTGCCCGCGCGCCGGATCCGTATGGATGAAGGCCGTATTGTCGAAGAACGTACAATGGGTGGATGATAGGGTTCGGTGGAGTAGGACGGATGTTAAGGTACCCGAGGTCCGTTGATGACCTGCCGCCTCCGCCGCCGAAGCGGGGTCTGGGGCGACGTATCCTGCGCCATCTGCCGGGTCTGTCGTTTCTTCTGATGGTGGCGCTGCTCGTGACGGTCGTCCTGTGGCCCTACATCGTGATCACGGTGCCAAGCGGACAGGTCGGGGTGCTGTGGAAGCGCTTCAACGGCATCGATCTGTACTGCTGGTGCTGGGTCGGGCGGGGCACGGTGTTGGCGCCGAGTGAATTGCGGGAAGAAGGACTCCATGTCATTTGGCCATGGGACAAACTTTATCTCTACGATTTGCGTCTGCAATCCAGCACCCAGACCTACAATGCCATTTCGAAGGACGGCGTGAATGTGAAAGCGCAAATCAGCGTGCGCTATCAGCTTTTGCACAATCCTGTCGCTGTGCTGCATAAATTCATCGGTCCGGACTATCTCACCTCGGTCGTGAATCCGGAAATTGGCAGCCAGGCGCGTCAGGTCATTTCCGAATATACTGCGCAAGAGGTCTACACGTCGCGCGACGCGATCCAGAAACAAATCCGTGACAACGCGCAAAAGAGCCTCGGTGCCAATCTCAATAAATTGGTGCAGCCGGAGGCGATGGAACAACCCGACCCAAAACATTACAATGAGTTTTTGCAGGACGCGATTCAGATCCTGGATACGCTCGTGCTCAGCATTGAACTTCCGCCGGATATCGTTGCGGCAATCAATCGCCAGACCGAGCAGTATTATATGATCCAGGAATTCAAATTTCGCGTTCAGCGCGAAGCCGAAGAATCAAAGCGCAAGCAGGTCGAGGCCGACGGCATAGCCGCCTTCCAAAAAACCGTCAGCCAGGGAATCTCAGATTCTTATTTGCGTTGGCGAGGCATAGAGGCAACGCTGGAGTTGGCCCAGTCTTCCAACGCGAAGATCGTAGTTATCGGCACAGGCAAAGACGGCCTTCCCATCATACTCGGTAACGTCGACACTCCGGCGGCGGGGCCGCCACAGGCCGGCACGAACGGCGCGCAATCACCGAGCGTCAGCGGCACGACGCCCCCTGGATCGACCAGCCCTGCAACGCCAGCAGGAACCCCCGATGTTCCGGCGACGGCGCCGAATACACCAGCGCCCGGCGGGCCGCCTGTGGGCACTGGATCGCCCGGGAAAAGGCCACCTCCCGGAACGTCAGGTCAGGCCTCTCCGCCGTCGTCCGATAAGACTGCGCAGACGACGTCAACCGATACCGCTCCAGAAACGAGCAAAACTGCACCATCCGCGGCCGTATACGACGTACCTGGGGTTCGGTCCGTCCTGTCCGGGATTTCCGGCGCGTTGCGCGCGGGAGCTGATCTGACGTCGCCAAGCGACACAAAGCCGAGCCAATAAGCGGGAGGAAACAGGTGGTCGACAGGACTCGGTCAGGAGCGGCGTCCGCGGAATCTCCGCGACGTCTCCTTAGCGACAATCGATTTGTAATCTTTGCTGCCTGTCTTGTCGCCATCGTGGGCATCTTGGTCGGCGGCCATTTATACGGTCAGTATTTGGCTTCACTTGAGTCGCGCGGGCGCGACAATGCCATGGAGCAACTACGATCCCAAAGCCAAGCACTCAAGCAGCAGGTCAACGAGAAGGCGGCGCAACTAACCCAAGCCCAAGCCAAGCTGCAAAGCACGCAGGCCACGCTGGAATCGATCTTGCCCACGAAGAACACGTATAACATCGGTCCCAATCAAGCACTGAACGTCGGCGACGGTCATTTAACTGTCGGAATGATAGGCTCGCCCGGCAATGACAGCGTCGTTCTGGACATCAACGGCAAACAGCAGGCGGTTGGTGTGGGTCAAGTCCTTAAAGTTGCAGGTGATCAATCCACCAATTGTCTGGTGGCGGTGCAGTCGTTCGACGTGTTCAAGGCGGTGATCACAGCGACCTGCACGGTGCCGAAGGCCGAGTAGCGGTGTTCACCCCAAGCGCCTTTTTATCCTGTCCGATGTTCACACATGTCCAATACAGAAGTGACGCGGCAAAAAAATCTAATTTCGATCGAATCGAAACTAGCGTGCGTAATGACTAAGATGAGGAATAATTCTATGAACGACCGTGACTAAAGCCGAACGCTTGCCGAATGAACTCCCCGTTGTGCTTATTCGACGTAACTAGGCAGCATCGGCTTTTTCAATCTTACTCGCCATTTGATTGAGCGTTCGCTTTAGTGTCCTAATTTCAGATTCAAGCTGAGCAACACGTTTCGCCAAGTCGTTTTGTGTCAGTAGATTATGTTCGTCACTAGCCTCCAAGAAGGCTAGGCCAATTTCATCATTGTGGCGCCATATCACGCGCGCCCGAAGGGTTTGATTTTTCTGTGGGATGTAGAGATTGACCGTGTCAGGAATGTTGACAACGTCGGAGAATATAATCCGAGCACCCAGGTGAGTTATATCACGAATCAGACAGTCGAACGATGTGCGCCCGTTGCTAAAACAGATGCGACCTTGCAAGAAACTTTTCTGACGCGCAGCCTTTCGATTTTCGCCCATCGAGGCGCTCCACCAAAATTACTGCCTAGGAGCATAGAGGCGCTGCATTAACGTCTTCTTAGCATCGAACCAAACGGCTCGAAGACCACACGGCGATGGGCAAGCCCAGCATCTCAACTAGCAAAATCACGTGCCGCATTCCGTTATTAACCCGACTGCACTTTCTGCCATCGGCGGGTCGATTTGAGTTTGGGAAGATGTTTCTAAACTATCTTGTCGCCTGAAGTATCGACGAGCGGACCAGCATTCACGCGATCAAAACATGGCGGGCGGTTTGTCGCGGAAGCGACCTGCTCGCGTGTTATCGTCGATTCGATGTGAAGCCAATCCAGCTAACTATTTCTGCGCAGCTGGCTTCGTCAGAACTAACAACACGTCCGAATCTTCCTCAATGATCGTCGTACTCTACGGTGCGCTAGCACCGTCGATTTGTGTGGTCTCTTGCCTACAAGGGCAGGATTTCAGGGAAAGCTTATGACCAACAACATCAACCAAAGCAGAATCGCCGTCGAGGCGAAGGCCGCCAGAATACCAAACGAAAGTTCAACGAGGGTCCAGTAATTGTGAACCCCTTCGAGGCTTTGTTCGCTCACTTTGATTGCTTCTCATCAAAATGTCCCAGCAATCACGTTCCCGGAAGATAATTGAGCAGGCATAGCGACGTAATTCCAGCCTCCAGTCGAATTAACGTTACGGCTACGCCAAGCCGACTGCGGCACGCAGGTGAACGGACGCTGCAGCCAAGTCGGATCAACAGCATCACACCAGGCACTCAATCGAATGACCGGGCATGCTCACGTAAGTTGGTTTGTATAAGGCGTCATGGCCGAAAGGGCTCCTTCCGGAGCACTAAAGTCGGTATTCGAAACCGAAATTCACCTTATCGCGTAAATTTAATTCGTTTGATTACATAACGGTCACGGCGCTTCAGGTATGATCATTGCTGTATTGGACATATCAGCAGCAGAGTTGAACAATGGGATGGCGTGTCATTCAGAAACTTCACACCGGCTCGGTCGTTCCGGACGGAAAATGCTACGATTCTGAAGACGAGGCGTTAGAGGCAATCGGAACGCTTTGGAGTGGGGGCCTCATTCAATCTGCAAGCATGCAGGATCCGAAATCCAATCGCGTCTTTTGGTCATCAATAAAACCGCGCCTCGCTTCAAGGATCAATCAAGGCGCAGATAGCACTAATAGCCACTCTAGCCAATTCGTCTCGGTAATTATAAATCGCACTATGTCTGCCCTCTTGAGTTTCTTGGTCGAAACATTCAGAGGAATAGCTCCCTGTTTAGTATTACCCGTTGATCGATCATTTTGATCTGATGACGCGACGCGCTTACCGGATCTAGTCTACGAGTGCCAAACGCCAACCGGTATTGCGCTGGATGCTATTCGCCATAAGCAGGCGAGTGACTGAAACGTTCAACGAGCGGCAGGCCAGTGATTTTGCCCTGGGTGCCGGCGTTGCAATTGATGTGGCCTTTCTTGCTGCGCTGGGCTTCGATTTTCACGAAAAAACAAGCGATAGCCTTTACCCTGGCAGTCGCTGCACACGCTTCCGTGACGCACCCCCGAGCCAAGACACGGCTCGCACGGGGCAGGTAGTGTTTCAATCATTCAAAGAGTCCCATTGACGTATGATCACACTGTGGACGGGTCGAAATAATCGAAGACTGGGCGATACGAATTCGGCATCTCTCGCTTGGTATCCATGTTTCAATGAAACGGTTCTGGCTTGGGTCAACTCTTTGGTGCTCTTGGGTGTTTTTGGAGGAACCGTAAGAGTGGCAAAGACAGGCGGTAAAATGCTTACTGGAAGCATTTACTGGTCACGCACACAGGAATTATTTTCTAGCTAGGAGTGCTGACCAGTTGGGCTCCGACTTCGTAACCGTTACGCCAAATCACCCGGTATTTACCCGCCTGGGCTGGCCCATCGCCAGAAAGAAGCAATACGAATTCGTCGGGGATATCGAATCCATTAACATGACAATTGATGCGCACTCCCCCTTTGGATGTATCAGTGACGATGCAGTGCAACGGCGGAATGTTGGCCCCGAGCTGGAGTTTTGCGAGACGCTCGAGGGGATAACGCGATGTTTCGCGTCTGTCTTGGCTATAAAGCGCGTGCATTGCGCGCGGCTCCGAGTGGGATCTAGCCACAACCGGCTCAGACTATTCAGTACTGATCGGAAATTTATCGGAGACTAAAGTAGTCTCTAAAATTCTCTTATTATTTGCCGGAAGTGCCGCGGCAGTCCTGGGGCGGACGTCTGAAGGCGATGGAAAACAATTGCATCTTCGGACCTGGCAAATCAGTGACCTTATTCAAATTCATCAAGACGTGCTAAGGACGTTTATGCCCGGCAACAATGATGAGACTGAAATGGAGGAGGAGAACACTGGAAATGATCCGCTCAATCCAGCGAGTGATGGCGGATTGTTATCTATCTCGCCGCGCCAGTATCGAGAATACGCCGTGGAGTGGAAAGCTCTAGCAGCTTCCGCTGACAGCGATCAGCAGCGGGCGCTCTTTCTTAAGATGGCTAGCATCTGGCTGCACGCGGCCATCCAATTTGAAGCGGGGTCGACCACGGTCGGATCCGAATCACAGAGTAAGAATCCTGACTGACGTCAGTGATGGCCCGCTCAGTGAAGGTGGGCAGGCTGTTGCGGCGCCTCTTTAACGGCCCCACTGCGCTTGCCATGATTGGACCACAATTTCGCATCCGCGGGTAATCGCGGCCAATACGACCCTCGTTGACTGGACGAGCGATAAATTGGCTTCGTTTGGTAGTAGTTGCCATCGGATTTGGGTGGTTTGTTTCGTTGTGACACACACAAACTGGCCTTCAGTGGCCCGTGAATTTGTCTCGGAGTGTGGCTTCTCGGACACGGCAAATCCCTCACCGTGCTGGTATATTCGGGCTCCAATCATGATGAGGCCCTGAGATGAAGCGGTTTATGATCGCGGGATTGTTGCCACTCCTTTTTTTGGGAAGTGCATCCGCAGCTGATCTTCCACAGGCACCGCCGCCGCAAGCACCGGCCGCGTACATTCCAATCGTAGCACCTGTCTACAATTGGGCCGGCTTCTATCTCGGCATCAATGGCGGTTGGGGTTTCGGCACAGCCAAATGGACCGCGATTGGGGTTGGTGCGACTGCCACTGGCAGCGATAGCGCTAATGGTGGCGTGATTGGCGGCACGCTCGGGGCCAATTGGCAGGCTGGTGCGTTTGTGCTCGGTGCCGAGGCTGATTTTGATTATTCCGGAATCAACACGAGCACGTCCCAAACTATCTGCAACCTAGGCACTCCCCTTGGCTGTCAGACCGGAAACAATTGGCTGAGCACCGTGCGCGGACGAGTGGGCTTCGCGGCAGATCGCGTCCTGTTTTATGGGACCGCTGGCGGCGCCTTTGCCAACGTCCAAACGGTCGTAAATGCGGTCACTACCACCAACACTCGAACCGGCTGGACCGCTGGCCTGGGTCTTGAATGGGCCTTTACCGACAATTGGACGGCCAAGGTCGAATACCTCTACGTTAATCTTGGCAACAAGGCGGTGACCTGCACGGCCGCAGCAGGAGTTTGTGGGCCTGCGCCGGGACGGCGGGACAATTTGGGCCGGTCAATATCCAAGCGGGTTTGACTGAAAACCTGGTGCGCGTCGGTGTGAACTACAAGTTCAATTATTGATGACGATCGGACGCGCAGTCGAATGAGTACGGCCTCATAGGTCGAATAGACCAGGCCATAGGCATGCGCCGATCATCATCAGCCCGATGATCAAAGCGATAAATCCAGCGCAGCATTGCGCTACAGCACTGACGGGCAAATTGCGGAGCATACGGCCGCAAGACGGGCACGCGTAGGCCTGCCTCTTCACGCCATGACCGCAATACGGGGCATTCATCGCGTGTCGTGCTGGTGTCTCTTTGATAGTCCGCGTTCATCAGGTTCCCGACACGATCGTGAGGATGCAATCTCAATATGTGAGAGGGCATGCGCTCAAGTCCTCTAGCTTCAATCGCCACTGTCATTCCCAAATAAGGACGTTAGGAAGCGACGTATCAAGTTGACGCAGCATGGTGTAGCCAACGCCAGATAGGCCTCGGAATAGACCCAAATTAAATTGACGTTTGCCAGTATTCCAGCGGTAATCTCCAGTCACAGCAGAACGTTCTGTCACGTCCACCAGGTGTCTCCTGGCGACGTCACGAAGATCATCGCGCTTGAGCGCCTCTGCAGCCTCACAGAGGAATTCAATACTGCCAAGCGATGCCACAACATAGTGTATCCACACTATTGGGACGGTTTTGCTGAACACTCACGACGGCGTTTTCGATGTCCGTTTTGAAGATGCCCACCGTCTATGGCGGCTCTATCGTCTGTGCGCATTGCGGTAGCAAACCGTGCCAGTCCGATGCCCGTTGCGCCATGGCACCACTGGCATGGCCAGTGCGTATGTCCTGGCGTGCGCAGATCCGGCCAATTGTGTCGCGTCGAGTCATAACTTGAGTTCTCAAAAGATATGCATTCTGCAGCCGCTTGCGCGAAGTCTTCGCGCCCTGCCGCCTCCGCCAATGACATAAGCGCGTAGGCAAAGCCCGCGGCACCGTGTGACATGCCGTTAAGTCCTTGCGCGCCAAATCCTTCGCCGATCCAGGTACGATTCCCATCCTTTCCAACCCGGCTTTGTGCCATCAAATGCTTGCCGCATGCGATGGCACGGTCCAGCGCGTGGCTCGAAGCGGTATCGCGATAGACTCGCAGCAAAGTCAGGATCGCACCGGCGCTCCCACCCATGACGTCGAGCTGCTTGTCGGCTCCAATCAGCTCATTGGTAAAAAGTCCGACCGCATTATGCACATCGCCAAGCAAGTCGTCATCGCTTAGGAATTTCGATATTAGCGAGAAACCATAGACAATGGAGCCCAGACCCGTTGCCGCGCCAATGCCAAGTGAACGGGCAATCCGCGACGCATTGCGACCTTTCAGAGTTCTGCGCAGATTGGCGATGCTGGCGAGTGCGAGTTCGCGAGATAATTCGTTTCCTGTCGACGCAGCATGCGCAGCAAGAAAAAGCGCGATACCAGTGCTGCCGTTATATAAATCAGGACCAAGGCAGACGAGCTGGAACACTTCAGAATCGCCGAGCCAGTCAAGGCCGATCCAGGCGGCGCCCGGCCCACGACGAATCGCATAGTGCGCCAATTCTTCGGCAATTTTGTTTGCTTCATTGACGAAAATGCCATTGGACGGTCTGTCGTGAGGCTTTTCGCGTCTTAACCCGCCTTTGAAGATAATTTGCGGCTCCGTCGTGCGTCCGGGATCGGTTGAATTCGTGTTCTCGCGGATTACTTCGATTTGCCACGCAATCTCCTTCTCATCAAAAGTCTCCAGCCTTGTCCGTGCTCGCTCGAGACCGGAAACCGCCCTGGTCGGTGCGCGAATTCCACTCGTATCTTCAATAATGCTACCGTCACTTGGTATTACAAAGTGCGGTACGTTTAGTGCGAGGAGCGCAGAGCGTTCCGCTCGTTGCAGGGGCCAGAGAGGGTCAACGGTCTTGTCCCAATCCGAAAGTCGGGCAACGAAATCTGCGTGCGCGGACCAGATTATGCCATCGTCCATATTCTGATGGTTTCGTAACCGCTGCAGCAGCATGTAATAGAAGCGTGTTGGACGGACGACTTTGCGGACCGGAATGCCGGCGAATTCATCTAGCAACGCTGACGAGCCTGCGGCGCGGATCTGCTTGAGAAGGAAATCTGCGTAGTCGGCAAAGCCCGCAACAAATTCGTCGGTATGATCGCTGAATTTGGCGTAACGGCCAGCGACATGCGGGAGGTTCGGTGTACCTGGGCCTGGCTGCGTTATTCTTTCTGGTCGCATGGTGTCTGAATTGATGTCGTTCCATTTGATAAGATTTTTGGCGCCCCAATCTGCCACCATACCGCCCATCGCGAATACCTTGTTGTCAACGGAGCGTGCAAAGGCGGGCAGGAGACCGACAGTCATCACCGAATTGCCAATAATCTCCATCGCTGTGTCGAAGGCCTCACCTTCAGGTTCCAAGACTTTGTGCTCTTCGGCGCTTGGCTGAAGGATGGTTTCAAGATCGATCGGTACTGGATGGTCGCCTGCAGCGATCGTGTTTTCTTGATGCATGTCATTTGCGGCGAACAGATGCAGAAGCGCGAGCCACGCGCCAGCTCGCCGGAAGAAATCTTTGAAAGTCTGCCGATCGGTACAACCGGTATGATCGATGAATTCGGTCCAGCCATAGCCGTCGCGCGCAATGGCGCGGACTGCTTTCAATGCTAAAGGAGCGCCGCCGTTATTCAGCCGCTCCACCAGGTGATACCAAGCGACGTCTAGTCGTAAATCTTTTGGCTTGTAGACAACGCGCGTGCCATCGTCGAAGCCGATGACCAATACGCCATGGCCACCATTGTGTGGATCGGAGAGGCCGGCCTTGATCGTCGATACTGTTGGAGTTTTGATGCGGGAAGGACTCTGAAGAAATTCGCATTGGATATCCGGCAGATCAGCGTCGAGACGCATCGCGAATTCGACCGCCGTATTTATCCATTGCCGTGTTGTCGTTGCCAACAATCGCAACAGCACCGGCTTGTCGTTGAACAACTCGTGAAAACCGCCACCTCTCATCGTAGCAAGAAACTGATCGTAACGAGCCGCCGTTGCTTTTCGCGCCTTGGAAAAACGATCATAAAGCGCTGCCGCGCACAGGTCGGACAAGTCGCTCAGCAGCGCCTGGCTGAGGCAAAGCGTGCTAGTCCGCTAAAATGTTTGGACGCGTGAGCGGCGGGGCCTGACCACACTTTGGCTTCGGCCTGCTCGACGACCGGCATGAGTAAGTCTTCGAAGGCAAAGGGCTCGGCTTCCGGCGTAACCGTTAACCGGGGGCCTGCAGCGGGCGTCTGGAGAGCCTTCTCGATCCACATAGCGTCGCGGAGCCATGACGGCAGCGGCGTCGAGGCGCTGAGGCCGGTTGCGGCAAAGCGCTCTGATACTGGCGCAACCAGCAGGCCGTCCCGCGCGAGCCTTCTGGCGAACAGGGAGGGATCGCCTGCAGCGGAGGCCTTGACCCAGGCGGCAATACGGCGGGCGCCCAAAGCGGCGTCGCCTGGCTTCCCCGGCGGCGCCTCGAAGGCATCGGACAACAGTTCATCGATGGTTGCGGCGCGAAGTGCTAGGGCCTCGAAAAAGGCATCCACCACACTCTCCCACCGGGCCGCAAATTATGGTCCGACATCGTTCATTCCATGCGCGTCAACAAGGCGGTGACCGGGCTCGTTTGGCCGCGTCGTTATGGGGTAAAATGGCAACGAAATCTGGCATTTATGCCGATGAAAGAGTGGTCTGTTACCATAGCCGGGCGGTCTTTACACACTACCCCACGGATGATTAAATGGGCATCTGGCGGGGGGGTATCTCCGTTTCTCGACCGCCTATGTCTGCTGGCGCCGCTGGCGTACGAAAGGAACAATGCAATGAAAGACATCCACATCGACCAGAGGGAAGAGGAAATCCTCACCGTTCAGATCTCCGACGAGGCGCTGGAAGCCGCGGCGGGTTCGGTGAAGGAAAAGGCTGGCGCGTTCACGCTGGCTTTCTGCTCCGGTCTCGATACCTGCCCGTCCTGATATTCCGTACAGGCTTTTGAATTCGTCCGGACTATCAGAATAGCTTGGTTTCCGACGAGGCGCCGGTCGCTCCGGTGCCTCGTCTTTTTATTTCTATTGTCGACTTTGGGCCTGATGCCGCTTGCGATCGCGGTTAGGCGCGGCTGATAAAGGCCGTCTCGATCTCTCTCTTTCAATCGCTACCCATTTTTCCGCTCGTCGAAATCCAACCTGGTCTGGCGCGCGACGGGATAGATATGCCTCGTCAAAAATGAATGTCCGGCGGTATGAATGCGGCAATCGTTGAAGCCGGCACAAAATATCCAGCCAGACCCCTTGCGGCGAAGGCAAAGCGGCCATTCCTTCCTTGGTTTGTAAATTTCGTAGTTTCGGCGCTCATGATGCCCAGAAGGCATTTGCGATTGGCATCAAATAGTCCTGATCCAGAGGCCTCAGGAGAGTCGATAAGAGTACCGAATTTTTCTCTCAGCTGAGGTGCGATTACTGTAAACGGTATGACATGGGAGCGTTTTGTCTCCATTGGCCCCACATCGATAACTTCCAGGCCGACCATTGGGGCGCCGTTGCACAACGGACTGCGCCGCAATTGCAGACTGACAGGCAATTTTTCCTTATCAACCGACAGAAGCGCTAAATCGATTGTTTCGAAGGATCCGAACTTGACCAATTTGGCTGGTAGATCCTGACCGGCAATTAGTACACGCGGACGCGTGAAAAGTGGCCAGTGACCTACAACATGAGCTGCGGTGATTATCAACCCGTTGCCGAGATAGATTCCATCTCCGGTAACCGGTTTCTGTAACGGAAGGCCTTTTACGATACCGACGGCATATACTTCAAGTGCATCGTCGGGCATCTGCGCGCGGGCTGACATGGGGCTTACGGCAAGAGCGAACACACTGCTGCACGCCAGTGCGCGCGCCAGTATTTTTATTGCATTTCTGAAGCTGCGGCTCATGCCTGTCTACGACTTATTGGGCTGGTCTAGAGGACAGTGAGCAGTCAAGTCGCAGCAGCTTGATATTCTATACGCAGACCTTGCCGAATTCCTGCCACGCGAATAATCATCGTCCTAACATCATACCTGATCACCAATTTCCCATGGAGGGGGAGACCGTCATGACTGAGCTAATCAACTTCTTTACGCTTCGTCCGGTTTTTACTCACTACGGTATGAAAGTCCTGTGGTACGTCTATTTGGTGAACGCGTCTTTGCAGGTCTATATTGCCTTCAACGGCGTTTTACGGCTGCTGGCGCAAAGAGGCATAAGCTGGGAAGCCTGGTCACCGAATTTTATCCCGCTCATTCTTAGCACTATTGTGCAGTTGGTACTCGTTCGGCTCTTCCTTGAAGTAGCCGCGATCATTCTTGCAAATGCACGTCGGGAGTGAACGAAAGCACAGGACGAACATACGCAATGATCTGCTCAGACTTAGCGTGAGCAGATCGAAAATCCAAATCTAGAGTCTCAGTGCTCTTGAGACGGCATGATAGTTGGCATGACGGTTCTCGTTCGACGTCCCCAACTCGTCCGCCAAATTCGCCAAATGCCGCCCGGCCAAAACTGGATCAATCCCCATCCGTCGAATTATAAAAGCAGCAGGCTCTTTGGATCGCCCAAAATCGATGAGTTGATCGGAAAGTACACTGAATGCCGTTTGGGCTTCGCAGAAGGCGGCCTGATCTTGATGTGCAATCTCGCTGACAACTCCATCGTCGCCAAATATCGATGCGACGCGCCAATTCAGATTTTCGAATCGCAACATATACGCCTTCGTCTCGCGACGAAGTGCGAGAAAGCTTCGCACCGGGCGCCAGATATAGTCTTGCAAATATCGAGAGAGTGCGGCGATAGCGAGAATCCCCAGACCATAAGGGACTATGTTTGGTGTGATCGCAGGAAATGGAAGAAACGCGATAAACACCAAAACCGATCCCCGAACGAATTTTCTCGTAAAGTTAACGAGAGTCAATCGTTTTGCTCGGTTTAGAAGCCTGTGATCATTGGGGTTCCGGGAATGGAAGCGATTTCAGCGTGATCCGGCGTCTGATTGAGAGCTTGGACGCGGTTGCGGCTTCCGGCACCTTCAAGAAAATGCGGCTTATCGGCTTCCCGGTGGCGGGCGCGACCCTATAGGGACGAGCGCAAGGCGTGGGCCCCGTCGCTCGCGGTATTGGACGGGTTCGGGTCAAAGCTGGGGATCACGGTGCTCTGATCACCAAAGATCCGTGTTTTGGTTCGGCCCTGGCAAACCGGCCGGTCATATTTGTGCCTATTCGCGAGCCGCTGCCCGAGTAAGCGCGCAGGCTTAAACATCCGCTTTGATTGCGGCAGGCCGGCCCAGCCAAAAAGAGATTTTAGGAGATCTTCTGCCTTATGCGCCGACCGAGCAGACCGACGAAGACAAAGCCAGTCGCAAATAGCGGTAAGCTGCTTGGAATTGGCGTAATGGACAGGCCGTCAGGCAGCGTAATCTGCAGCTCAAGATCGTCGGTCGAATCGTTCTCAGTGAAAATGCTGGTTGATATTTGCAACGTCAGAGCATCATCAGAGAAGTATAGGTCTCCCGCTAAATTCGTCTCGCTGCTTTCGCCTGATGGCCTTGGACAATACGGACTGACCCAGCAGTTCTGCCCGTAACCCGTCAAAGCGGCGCCAAACGGACTTAGCGAAGGCTCCGAAACGGGTGATCCGCTTTGATTTAATACAGTGAAATCGGCCTGCCACTGATAAACGCCGACAGTGGTCATTGGGTTGAGTTGATTGAATTCCGGTAGTGAGAAGTTCTCAATCGCATTAACTTCGATTTCTATAGGACCGTAGACGGATGGATTATACGACGCGGGCAATGTGCCGACTATGGTCACAGTTCCGTCGAGCGGAAGGTCGAACGTTTCGGCGTTTGCATTTACCGCGCTTTGCAGAATGAAGAATGCAAATGCGAACCATCGCAACACCCGTGACGTCAAACGCATAAAATACGCTCCGCGAACGACGCGGACACTCTAGGATTGGAAAGTTAAAATCAATCGATACCCATCCATTGGGTAAATTCGAAATGAAAAACTAAGACTAAAAAATTCCAGACGCAGTTAAGTCGCGTTAAATCACGAGGGCCGCCGATTGGGTCAGTCCTGTTGCTACATCTCCCACCAACGTTTGCGATCGACCGTTTGGCTACGGCCAAATTTCGGTGCGATCAGTTCATTGGTCTACAACCGATTTTTATAGTCCAAAAATCGATTTGCAGTCGGCATTGAACCTGGTGGCCCTATGCAGATCAGAGGCGCACGGCCTGTGTAGCGGCATCCCAATACCACCAGAAAAGTCACGCCGGCATTGCAAGTGCCTGCGCAATTTCCCAGTCTTGGATTTTTCTGAACCCCGATTAAGGTCAAATTATCATTAAATAACAAATACTTACCATGCATTACTAACTCAAAAAATCACTGAATTGGAAATTCTCCGAGAAGTTCGCATCTCCGCTTCCAGCAAAAATGTCTGTGCGACGCTTTTACCCTTTATTCACAAAGACCTTGCGGGTCGGTTAAAGACCGACCATTATGGCGGTTGTCCGATAACCGCCGGGGACGGCAACGGTTTCGGGTAAGCGCTGGCATGGGGAGACGTTGCACTCAGGCGCTCGTGGGAGCGAGGAATGAGCTATATTTCGGCGATAGAGGGTCACGCGGCTGCGGCGCGAACCGTGGCCGGGCATGATTCCTCCCACGGCAATACGATATTGGTCCCGGATGCAGAGCTTCTGACGACGGCGCACTATCGTCACGTTGGACCCGATCTCGTCCTCACCGGCCACGACGGCCGGCAATTCACAATTCCCGGCTACTTTTCAACGGAACATCACCTCGGCTTGGCCGCGCCGGACGGCGAGAGCCTGTCTGCTGACCTCGTTGATCTCTTGGCCGGCTCGATTGCTCCCGGACAATACGCGCAAGCACAGCCGACAAGCGCGCCAGACCCCATCGGCAAAGTGGAAAAGGTCGTTGGCAGCGCAACGATTATGCGTAACGGCGTGTCGGTTGCACTCAATGTCGGCGACGCCGTCTATAAAAGCGACGTCATCGAGACCGGTCCAAGCTCGTCGGTCGGAATTGGATTTCCAGACGGGAGTGCGCTGAATCTTGTTGCCAACACGCGCATGGCGCTCAGCGAATATTCGTTTGATCCCACCTCCAACAGCAATAACGCGCTGTTCAGTCTCGTTGATGGAACTTTTGCTTTCGTTGCCGGCAAGGTTGCGCATTCCGGTGATATGAAGATATCCACACCGGTCGCGACGATGGGTATTCGCGGCACCACCGGCTATGGAGAAAAGGGCGATCATACGTATTTGTTCGTTGTCGTCGATGATTACGGCTCGACGCAACACGGTGCCTACGACCTGTTTCAAGTCGATTCGAACGGCAACCTACTTCGCGACCCGAGCGGATTGCCGATACTTCT
>CAVRQJ010000006.1:0-88267 GCA_963723335.1 uncultured Alphaproteobacteria bacterium
ATGTTTATGTCCTGTACTTGGTTCAGTTCGTGTGTACGATGTCGCAGACCGCGAGAACTTCGACGGCGCGCAGAGTGATCAACCGGGGATCGCCCGGGCCGGCCCCCACGAGGTACACCTTCCCTACCGCCGCCGAGGTCACTCGTCGTCCTCGTCGGGCACGTCAATCACGAGGTCGCCCTGTTCGTCAATGCGTGCCGGATAGATGCGCAGCGCCGTGCAGGCGTTCCCCCCGCCGATCGGAGCGCCAGTCGCCACGTCGAACCGATACCCATGCATCGGACAACGATCGTCGTGCCGCCGAGGAGTCCTTCGGCGAGAGGCCCGGCACGATGAGGGCAGGTCGCCTGGGTCGCGAAGACGTCACCGCCGCGCCCGCGGAAGACGGCGAGCGCACGCTTGCCCAGAACCAGGCGCCGCCCCTCGCCCGGCGGGATGCAGTCGACCGCCCCGACGTTGACGCGCATCATCGCGTCCCTCCGATGGCGCGAAGCCGCGGCACGAGCGCTTCGGCCTTGACGGTGGCGATCGTCGTCTCGAACTGCGCGCCGTGCACCGGGGCGTCCGCTTCTGCCCAGGGGTCCGAATAGGCGTCTACCGAGCGCTGCATCGCCTCGTCCAACGTCGCGCAGAGCCCTTCGCTATCGTCGACGATCACGCGCCGCACGTGGTCGATCCCCAGTGATGCGCTGCTGTGGACGCTGGAGCGCGGTCTTGGCGGGGAGTGGACGCCGGACCTCGCGACGGCTTGGGCCGACGCCTACGGCGTGCTGTCCGAGTACATGATCGGTGAGGCGTACGGCCACAGCGCTGCGGCCGAATGATTTCTGATCGCCGGGATCCGGAATGAACGTCTTAACGCCGCGGCTGCCATCGGTGCGCACCACGTGTCCCTATTGCGGCGTCGGCTGCGGCGTGCTCGCGACGCCGGACGCGTGAGGCGGTGCGGCGATCTTCCGGCGATCCCGACGCATCCGGCCAATTTCGGCCGGCTGTGCTCGAAGGGCTCGGCGCTCGGCGAGACGCTCGCCTCGACGGCGGCTGCTGCATCCGACATTGCGGCAGGCCGACGGCTCGCTTACGCGCACCGTTGGGACGCCGCGCTCGATCGAGTCGCCGACGGCTTGCGCGACGATCGCCGAGCGCCACGGCCCGACGCGGTCGCGTTCTATCTCTCCGGCCAATTGCTGACCGAGGATTATTACGTCGCCAACAAGCTGATGAAGGGCTTCATCGGCTCGGCCAATGTCGACACCAATTCGCGCCTGTGCATGGCCTCGTCGGTCGCCGGCCATCGCCGCGCCTTCGGCGCCGACACCGTGCCCGGGACCTATCGAGGATCTCGACGAGGCCGATCTCATCGTGCTGGTCGGCTCCAACGCCGCCTGGTGCCATCCGGTGCTGTTTCAGCGCATGATGGCGGCGCAAGCGCGAGCGCGGCACGCAAACTCGTCGTCGATCGATCCGCGCCGCACCGCGACCGCGCGAAGACGCCGATCTGTTCCTGCCGATCGCGCCGGGCAGCGACACCGCGTTGTTCTGCGGCCTGCTTGCGCATCTCGCCGACACGCGGCGCGCTCGACTACGCGCTATATCGAGCGCCACACCAACGGCTTCGTCGAAGCGCTGGCGCGCGCGCGCGAGATCGCGCCGGATCGCCGCGACCGCACGCGCGACCTGCGGCCTCGACGAGACCGACGTCGCGCGCTTCTTCGAGCTGTTTCGCCAAGACCGAACGCGTCGTCACCTGCTATTCGCAGGGCGTCAACCAGTCCGCGCAGGGCACCGACAAGGTCAACGCCATCATCAACGTGCCATCTCGCCACCGGCCGCATCGGCCGGCCCGGCATGGGGCCGTTCTCGCTCACCGGCCAGCCCAACGCCATGGGCGGCCGCGAAGTCGGCGGCCTCGCCAACCAGCTCGCCGCGCATATGGGCTTTCGCGCCCGACGAGCGCGACCGCGTCGCGCCGCTTCTGGAACGCGCCGCGCATGGCGGCGCACGAAGGCCTGAAGGCGGTCGACATGTTCGAGGCCATCGAGCGCGGCGCGATCAAGGCGCTGTGGGTCATGGCGACCAATCCGGCCGTGTCGCTGCCGCGCGCCGGCGCGGTGCGCGCGGCGCTTGCGAAGCTCGATCTGTTCGTCGTCTCCGACAATGTCGTCGAACACCGACACCATCGACTGCCGGCGCACATGTGCTGCTGCCGGCCGCGGCCTGGGGCGAGAAGGACGGCACCGTCACCAATTCCGAGCGCCGCATCTCGCGCCAGCGCGCGTTCCTGCCGCCGCCCGGCGAGGCGCGGCCGGATTGGTGGATCGTCAGCGAGGTCGCGCGCCGCCTCGGCTTCGGCGAGGCCTTCGACTATCGCAGACGCCGCCGACATCTTTCGCGAACATGCCGCGCTGTCGGCCTTCGAGAACGACGGGCGCGCGCGACTTCGACATCGGCGCGCCTCGCCGCCTTGTCGGATGACGCCTACGACGCGCTCGAGCCGGTGCTGTGGCCGGTGCCGTGCCGGCGAAGACACGCGGCGAAGAGCGGTTCTTCGCCGACGGCGGCTTTTATACCGCCGACGGCCGCGCGCGCTTCGTCGCGCCGGAGCCGCCGGCGCCGCGCGACGACGACCGAGCGCGGTCTTCCGCTGCGGCTCAACACCGGCCGCGTGCGCGACCAGTGGCACACCATGACGCGCACCGGGCTAAGCCCGCGGCTCGCGCGCCACATCGCCGGAGCCGTTCGTCGAAGTTCATCCCGGCCGACGCCAAGACGGGCACGGCTCGTCGATGGCGGCTTCGCCAGGGTCACGACGCCGTCACGGAAGCGCCGTCCTGAAGGTCGCGATCACGTGACGGCCAGCAGCGCGGTTCGATTTTCGCGCCGATCCACTGGAGCGACGCGACCGCCGCCCATGCGCGCATCGGCGACATGGTGACGGCGGCGACCGATCCGTTTTCCGGCCAACCCGAGTTGAAGGCAACGCCCGCGCGCGTCGAGCCCGTTGAATTCGCCTATCGCGGCTTTGCCCTCACGCGCGGCCCGATCACGCTGCCGCCGGGCAACGTGGTTTGCGCGCGTCGCCGTGGTCGGCGGTGAAGGGCTGTTGTTCGCCAGCAACGAACCGCCAGACTGTCTGGCGCGATTTGCCGCAATCGATGCCCGAAGATGCCGATATTGACCGAAATATCGACGAGGCCGCGGCTCGTCCGGGTCGGCGGCGTTCCGCGCCGGCCGGCTGGAAGGCTGTATGTTCGTCGGACCGGCGCAAACGCCTCCGCGATGGGATGTGGTGCGCGGCGCTGTTCGAAGTCCGGCGATCTTGAGGAACGCGAACGGCTGCATTCTGCTGTCCGAGCATCGGCGGCGACGCCGCCGCGAAACCGGACCGGTCATCTGCGCCTGTTTCGGCGTGCGGCTGGCGCCATCCGCGACGCCATCACCAAGGGTGTTGCGACGACGTCGCCGATATCGGCCAAAAACTGCGCGCCGGCACGAATTGCGGCTCCTGCATTCCGGAGCTGCGCGGCATTATCGAGCGGAACTTGCAGACGGTCTAGCTAACCTAACTGGGACTATTGGCGCACTGGACAGCGTTTGCTGTCTCGACGATCATTCATTCAAGAAAAGAAGCCGTCGAAGGAGGAACGCATGCGCAGATGCTGGCTGCTGTTCGCGACGCTATGCCTGTTGGCCACGCCGGAAGCTGTGCTCACCTCAGCGAGGGCCGCCGGATATCCCGACAAATCCGTGACGATCATCTCGGATGCCGGCCCAGGCGCGAGCGTCGATGTGGCGACGCGCGTTATCGCCGACGGATTCAGCAAAGTCTGGGGTCAGACTGGTCGTGGTGGTAATCATCCGGGCGCGAACGGCAGTATCGCCGCGCATGCCGCGAGCGATGCTGTCGCCGACGGCTACACACTCTATACGCCGGCAAGTTCTACTTTCATCGCCGCGGCGGCGGCCGCGCCCAATCTGCCGGTCAGATTTCCGCGCGATTTTCTGCCAATCGGATTCCTCACCGATCAGCCACTCTTCGTCGCGGTCAATCCGGCAACCGGCATTACGTCGCTACAGCAGGTCATCGACCGCGCCAAAAAAGACCCGGGAGCGATCTCTGTCGCGGTGTCCGGGGTCGGCAGAGTGACGCACCTGACGTCGGTGCTGATCCAGCACCGGGCCGGCGTGACGCTATTGCCGGTACCCTATACCGGCGGCCCGTCGGCAGCGCTTGCGGATGTGTTCTCGGGACGCGTCGCAATGATTATCGAGGGCTATTCGGGAATCATGGGTGCCGTGCAGGCCGGGCAAATCAAACTGATTGCGACCGGTGCAGCAAAGCGCCTGGCGGAATTTCCTGATCTGCCGACCATTGGCGAGACGATTCCCGATCTGGTCGCGTCCGGCTGGATCGTGATGGCTGCGCCGCTTGGTACACCGAAAGACATCATCGCGAAGGTCGGTGCCGATCTCACCAAGGTCGTCAGCGATCCCGAGATCGAGCGGAAGCTCGCTGCAATGGGAAATTATACGAACGTAATGACCCCGGATCAGGTACAGGCTTTTATTGCCAAGCAGCAGGAAATCTGGCTGCCGGTGGTTCAAGAGATTTCCGCGAAGTAGCTGATCGGTAGGGTTGAGCGGAGCGCGCCTTGAGGCAATTGGCGCGCTGGACAGGTTTGGCGGTCTCGACGATAAGTGCGTCCGCTTTGGCGATGTGAAAAGCCAATAAGAACGTAGAGTGGAGGACGCCGTGGACGGGTATCGATTTTTGCTGCGCATCGCTGCCGGGCGTGCGCTGTTTGCGTCGGCGGCGTCCGATGCCAGCGCGCAGGCGCAACTATCCCGAAAAGCCGGTGACCTTCATTTCCGATGCGGCGGCCGGTGCGAGTCCTGACGTCGCACTTCGCATCGTCGCCGATGGTTTGGGCAAGCTCTGGGGCCAGAACGCCGTCGTGGTCAATCATCCGGGCGCCAACGGGAGTATCGGCGCTCGCGCCGCCAGCGAGGCCATCGCCGACGGTTACACACTCTATGCGCCTGCGCTCTCCACATTCATCGCATTGCCCGGCGTTGCGCCCAATCTGCCGGTCAAACTGCCGCGCGACTTCCTGCCTGTTGGATTCATCGCCGACCAGCCGATGTTCTTCGCCGTTTCGCCGGCAAGCGGCATCACCTCGATGTCCGAACTCATCGACCGCGCCAAAAAGAATCCGGGAAGCCTCTCGATCGCGGTTTCCGGCGTCGGCCGGGTGACGCATCTCACCGGGGTTTTGATGCAGCAGCAGGCCGGCATCACGCTGACGCCGGTGCCTTATACCGGCGGACCGGGCGCCGCGCTGAGCGATGTCGCCTCCGGGCGGGTGACGATGATCATCGAAGGCTTTTCCGGAATCATCGGCGCGGTCAACGCCGGTCAGGTCAAGCTGATCGCGGTTGCGTCGCCGAAGCGGCTTGCCGGAATTTCCCGATCTGCCGACGGTCGGCGAAACGCTTCCCGGCTTTGTCGCGGGTGGATGGCTGCTCGTCGCCGCCCCGGTCGGCACGCCGGCCCCGATCATCCCCAAAGTCAGTGCGGATTTGACCAAGGTTCTGACCGATCCGGAGGTGGAGAAGAAACTTTCCACCACAGGCAGCTTTGCGCGCGCGATGACGCCCGATCAGACGCAGGTCTTTGTCGCCCAGCAGCAGGAAACCTGGGCGCCGGTGCTGCAAAAGATCTCGACGCAGTAGTCAGCCTGGCTCATGTGTCGTGGCGGCCTCGAAGCCCGGCAGCGGTCCGCGGTCGATGATCGATTGCACGGCGCCGGAGTCCAGCGCCTCTCTGGAGAATTCGCTGCAATAGGCAAGCAATCCAGGGCGGCCTTTGCGCACCGCGATGCCGACGCGGTTGATGCCGTAGCCCTTCGCTAGAACCCGGCTATTGGGCAGCCTGCTGGCGAAATCGAGGACGTGATCGCGCGGAAACGCCAGGGCATCGACTTTGTCTTGCTTGAGCAGATCGAAGGTCTGCTCCGGCAGCTCTGCCCCGACCAGTTGCGCATGTTTGATGATGCCCCTCAGGGTCAATGCCGAAGCATGACCATCGACAATGCCGATGCGGACGCCTTGTCGATCCGCGTCGGCAACCGACGTGATCGACGAGCCCGGCGGCAACAGCAAGCTGTAGTCGAACTGAAAAACAGCCGGCGCGAAATCCACTTCAGCGGCGCGCGACGGTGCGATGCCCAAAAAGACCACGTCGGATGTACTCGTTCTTCAGGCCGGCAATGGCCGCATTGGGTGCGGGAAATTGAACGACGCGCGCCCGTGATGCCGAGGCGTGTGGCAACGATGTCCGTCAGTTCGATTGCGAGAAAGCCGGTTCCGACGCCTTTCAGGTCGCCGGATCGCAGCATCCAGCGCGTATTGCGGAAGGAACAGGCCGACGCGAATCTCGCCGGCCGCAACCAGGTCGGCGACGCGTGAATCATCTTGCTGCATGAAATCGTGTTAGCGCTCGCCGGCCTCGGTGAAGAACTTCTCTCCGTAGGCAAAGCGGTTGGGTTTCAGGAAGAAGCCAAGCAACACCGCGCCGTTGGGCGCTTTCGCCTCGTGCTGGTTGCCGGCCGGCCGCCAGACGAATTGTCCCGGTCCGCATTTGCCCTCGTGATCTTCGAGCGAGCCTTCGATCACATAGGTCTGTTCGAGCGCGGTGTGTTCATGCAGTGGCACGATAGCGCCGGGTTCGAGCTTGAACAGCGCGGTCGTGACGCCG
Organism: uncultured Alphaproteobacteria bacterium; assembly: GCA_963723335.1. Taxonomy (GTDB): domain Bacteria; phylum Pseudomonadota; class Alphaproteobacteria; order Rhizobiales; family Xanthobacteraceae; genus BOG-931. Next base: position 6,758 of record CAVRQJ010000006.1, read on the forward strand.
TTGCCGTCGGTGTAAAGCACCTTGATCTGGATGCCGGGGAATTTGGTCTTTTCCCACGGCATGTTGGGAACATCGAGGTAATGCGCGGCGCGTTCCGGCGCGTTCTCTTCCTTGATGTCGGTGTGCACGACTTTGCGGGCTGGCGCGGACATGACTTCTCCTTCGGCGAGAGCGTCGACCGTTATCAGCATATTGCGCGCGGGACGGCGCCGCCAGTGCCAGGCGGACCGTGGCGGCGAATGCGTCACTAATCCTTCCGCACCGTGAAGACGTACATGCGCCGGAAAGTCTGCGGATTGTCTGCTTCGTACGCCTGCCATTTGTCGAGATCGGTCAGCGCCGCATCACCGGGAAATCTTGCCTGGAATCCTTCGAACACTCCCGGGCCGGCATTAAATCCAAGAAATGTAAGTCTTTGCACATCGAGAAACGCCTTGATGCGCGGGATGGTGAAGCCGTGCTCCATGACGTGGAACAGCAAATCCCGGCATCCGCTCATGCTGTAAAAATCCGACGCTTCGATCGCCTGGCGCCAACGGCCTTGGTTGGGGTCGCGAAAAATATTCTGGCGGCATTTCCGAATGCCCTCCGACGTTGGCTGGTAGCCGAGCGTGGCGATCGATGTGCGGATGCCGGCGATGCCGCTGCGGCCGGTCGCGCTATAGAGGCCGATATGCATTTCGCCGTGCGGCCGAAGCAGCGAAACCAATGCGCGCCAACCCGTCTCCGGCTCGGCCAGATGGTGCAGGACGCCGATCGAATTCGATGCGATCGAAGTTGCGGCCGATCGTTTCGAACTTGAGAATGTCGGCTTGCGCGTATTCGATATTGCGCAGCCCCGCCTCGCGCGTCTTGCGCCGTGCATAAGCAAGACTAGGCAGGCTGATATCGACCGCCAGCACGCGCGCTTGCGGAAAGTGCCGTACGACTTCAAAAACATGCTGGCCGCTGCCGCAGCCCGCGATCAAAATATCCTTGCCGTATTGATCCTCTGATGTGGCGAGTGCCGACGGCTTGCGCGCCGCCAACGGATTGACCGTCCAGCGCGGGTAAGGATTTTCTTCGTATTGCTGCATGACCCGCAGCGATACGCTGTCGTCGATGCCGGTCAGCGACGGAATGGATTTGCGGTCGGCGGCTTCCTCGATCGGCTCGCGAACCTGCTGTTGCACGACTTCGGCGGCGAAATCCGGCCATTCCCGATCCAGCAACATATCCGCCACCGTGCAAGGAGTGCAGTGGAAAATAGGCGCCGACGGCGGCCAGCAACATCGGTGTGATGGCTTTGCCATCCGCTAATCTTTGCAGCAACACGTCCCGCAACTGGCTTGCTTGCCGCGTCTCTTCCTCGCCTTGCGCGAACACGTATTCATTGATGAAGCACTGCTGTGCTATTGCGCAAAACAAACGAACGATGGCGTCGTCATCCGACGTATAGTCGCTAACGGTTGACCGAAGCAGCACGGCGCGGATCAGGGTGAGCAATTTCTCGAGCGATGCGCGGTGCAGCAGCACGGTCGTCAATGCGCAGCGCAGGAACAGATCGCCGGCGAGCGATTGGAGGCTGTGGTGTGCAAAAAGCTCGTCTGGATTTATCGGCAGCGGCCACTTCTTTTCGATGTCGTGGATGTACGCGGTGACCGCCACACTGCGAAGAATAATGGCCTCGGTGCTCCTCGATCTGGCGCCTAGCACGATCGATTGTTTGAAATGAAGCGCTGCCTCGTCCTCGCGGTCGAGTGCCTGCAATGAGCAGGCGAGGTCATAGTGACAGGACGCATTCGAAGGATCGGCTGCGATTGCCTTGTGCAGGGACTTCACGGCGGCCTTGTGCCGCCCGGACGCCTGGAGGATGAGCCCGGAAAGATTGAGCGCCTCGGCGTGCTCGGGCTCCCGCGCCAAAATTTGCGTACAGATTTCCTGCGCTTTATCGGCCTCGCCGCGCTGAATGAAGAAGCGTGCTTGAGCCGTCCACTGGACGATCGCCGCAGCTTCGCTCGAATGATCGCCGAAGCGTTTATTGAGGAAGCCCTGACCGGACTTCAGCCCGGCGCGGCGCGCTTTTCGGTTCATGGCACATGATTATCGCAAACAGCCGAACCGACATTCTAGCCGCATATTGCGGCGCGCCGGCAGATGTTTCGCCAGCCCCGAACTTTAAGCCGCGACGGCGCGCTTTTTGACGATCTGCCGCTTCAGCTCAAGCACGCGTGCCGACAGTTCGGCATCCTTGGCCTTGATCAGGAAGGCATCGAGGCCGCCGCGATGATCGACGCTTTTCAGCGCGTTCGCCGAAACCCGCAGCCGGAACGAGCGGCCGAGCGCATCGGAGATCATTGTGACATTAAGCAGATTGGGCAGAAACCGCCGCTTGGTCTTGCGGTTCGAGTGGCTGACCCGGTTCCCGATCTGACGGATCTTGCCGGTTAACTCACAGCGCCAGGGCATGGCCGTAATCCTCAAAGATTCCCGTGGTACCGGCGCCGTTCGACGACGATGTTGGGGATTTGACCGGGACCTATAATAAGGGCGGTCCTGAGCGTCAAGCTGGTGTCAAACAACGGGCGCCAAACCACAGAAACGACGCATTCTCCGACAAAACAGGAGCTAATGCGGCTATCCCGGACTTGCTGGGACGTCCCTTTCTTGCCAGTTTGCCGGCTTCCGCCATCCGGCGGCATTTAAGGAAAACGCGCGCAGTGTCAGTGCTGGCGAAAAAGCGTCCTTGCAATGCCGCTGCCGCCATCATCGCGGCCGGCTGTGTCATGGCCGCGTTTGTTGCCGATGCGGTCAGCCAAAGCGCGGCCGCGCAGGTCCGGCTTGAGGCTCAATATATCGCCAGCGTTGGTGGCATCCCGATCGGCCGGGGTGGCTGGATCGTTGATATTGCCGAAGACCAGTACACCGCATCGGCCACCGGCGCGACCAGCGGTATCATGACGTTCTTTACGTCCGCCAAGGGCAGCAGCGTCGCGCGCGGCAGCTTCAACGGCGGCGGTCTCCCGGTCGCGACCAGCTATACCGCGACCATCGATTACAACCGGCGCATGGATGACGTGCGCATGGCGCTGGCCGGCGGCAACGTCACCGAGTTTTCCGCCGAGCCGCCGCTGCCGCCACATCCGGAGCGGATACCGATCAGCGATGCCGATCGCCGTGGCGTCGTCGATCCGGTGTCGTCCACGCTCAATCGCGTGAATGGCAACGGCGATCCGGTTTCCCCGGACGCTTGCGGGCGCAAGATTTCGGTATTTGACGGCCGCGTCCGCTACGATTTGCGCAGCGAGTTCAAGCGCATCGAGATGGTCAGGGCTGAAAAAGGCTACCAGGGACCGGCCGTCGTCTGTGCGGTCTTCTTCTCACCGATCTCCGGCTATGTGCCGGATCGGCCGGTGGTCAAATATCTGATCGCTTTGCACGACGCTGAAGTGTGGCTGGTCCCGATAGCCGGTACCCGCGTGCTGGTGCCATTCCGCTTTTCGCTGCCGACACCGATCGGCAAGGGCGTTTTGCAGGCAACGGAATTTGTGGCGGCGCCGATGCCCCATGCCGCTTTGAATGTGAAAACGCAGTAGCGGCAGGTGCCGGCGGCGGCGGCCTCCCCGTTATTCACAGGGTGGTGGAGCTTGACTCGCTGCGGAATCGTGGTTCGCAAACCTGTTAATCTTTGGCGCGATGCTGCGCTGTGAAAAAAGCGTGCTAAACACTTGATCTGGTGTAGGGAGCCACAACCTAGGCCATATATCGCGGTGAACGAACTCGAATTCGCTTCGAGTTGCCGATTCGGCCGCGTTTCGTTCGAGACTCGTTCCACATGTTAAGCACAGGCCTTTCAAGCGTCACGTTGTGATACAGAACGCTGTGCTTAATACGTCCAGTCGATGCGAATGCCGGGTTCTTGATGCCAATTTCCTTTTCTCCGCCTGCCGACCGTGACCAGCGTGCTCGTGGTGCCGGCGTCACCGCCGTACTCGGGCCGACCAACACCGGGAAAACCCACCTCGCCATCGAGCGGATGCTGGCTCACTCCTCGGGGGTGATCGGCCTGCCGCTCCGGCTGCTGGCCCGCGAGGTCTACAACCGGGCCGTCGAGCGCGTCGGCGCGGATGCGGTCGCGCTGGTCACCGGCGAAGAGAAGATCAAGCCGCCCAATCCACGTTTCTGGGTTGCCACCGTCGAAGCGATGCCGCGCGATCTCGACGTCGCTTTTGTCGCGGTCGACGAAATCCAGCTCGCTGCCGATTTCGAGCGCGGCCACGTTTTCACCGACCGTATGCTGCATCGGCGCGGCCGCGAAGAAACGCTGGTGCTCGGCGCCGCCACGATGAAGCCGCTGGTCGAGCGGCTTTTGCCTGGCGCCAGCATTGTCAGCCGGCCGCGGCTGTCGACATTGACCCATGCCGGCGACAAGAAGCTCACACGCCTGCCGCGCCGCTCCGCCGTCGTCGCATTCTCCGCCGATGAAGTTTACGCCATTGCCGAATTGATCCGCCGCCAGCGCGGCGGTGCTGCCGTCGTGCTCGGCGCGCTGTCGCCACGCACGCGCAATGCGCAGGTCGAGCTTTATCAGTCCGGCGAAGTCGACTATCTGGTCGCGACCGATGCCGTCGGCATGGGTCTCAACCTCGACGTCGATCACATCGCCTTCGCGTCCGACCGGAAATTCGACGGCTATCAGTTCAGAAAGCTCAACCCGTCGGAAATGGCGCAGATTGCCGGCCGCGCCGGGCGCGCGATGCGTGACGGTACTTTCGGCACCACCGGGCGCTGTCCGCCGTTCGATGACGAACTCATCCGCGCCCTCGAATCCCACAGCTTCGAGCCGGTAAAGATCGTGCAGTGGCGTAATACCGATCTCGATTTCTCCTCGATCGGCGCGTTGCAGGCGACGCTTGCGACGGCGCCGACCGAAGAGGCCCTGGCGCGCGCGCCGGCTGCTGAAGACATGCTGGTGCTCGACCATGCGTCGCGCGAAGACGAGGTGCGCCAGGCGATCCGCACGCCGCTCGACGTCGAGCGGCTGTGGGAAGTCTGCCAGATTCCCGACTATCGGAAAATCGCGCCGGCCAATCACGCCGAGCTCGTCGTCACCGTGTTCGGCTACCTGATGCGCGACGGCAAAATCGACACCGACTGGTTCTCGGAGCAGATCGCGCAGGCCGATCGCACCGACGGCGACATCGATACGCTGTCGACACGTATCGCGCACATCCGGACCTGGACCTTTGCCGCCAACCGGCCGGACTGGCTGGCCGATCCGGAATACTGGCAAGGCATTACCCGCGCCGTCGAAGACAAGCTGTCCGACGCGCTGCACGAGCGGCTTACCGAGCGCTTCGTCGACCGCCGCACCAGCGTGCTGATGCGCCGGCTGCGGGAAAACGACAGCCTGGAGCCCGAAATCAACAAGGCCGGCGACGTCGTGGTTGAAGGCCACGTCATCGGCCGGCTTGACGGCTTTGTGTTCGTTGCCGATGCCGCGTCTGGCGGCTCGGAAGCCAAAGCGTTGCAGAACGCGGCGCAGAAAGCCCTGGTCGGCGAGATCGGCGCCCGCGCCACGCGGCTTGCCGATGCGCCTGACGAGCAATTCGTATTGGCCGCTGATGGCACCATCCGCTGGACCGGCGCGGCGGTCGGCAAGTTGATTGCCGGTGAGCAGGTGTTGCGGCCGCGGGTGCGCGTTATTGCCGACGAACATCTCACGGGCGCGCCACGTGACGCGGTGGATGCGCGTCTCGACAAGTTCGTCAAATCGCATCTGGAGAAATTGCTCGGCCCGTTGTTCGTGCTGTCGGCGGCGGAAGACGTCACCGGCATGGCACGCGGCATTGCGTTTCAGCTTGTCGAAGCGCTTGGCGTGCTGGACCGGCAGAAGGTCGCCGACGACGTAAAGGGTCTTGAACAGCCGTCCCGCGCGACGTTGCGCAAATACGGTGTGCGCTTCGGCGCCTATCACATTTACGTCCCGGCGCTGCTCAAGCCGGGCCCGCGCGCACTCGCGACGCAGCTCTTCGCGCTGGCGCATGAGGGGCCTGAGAGCAAAGGCATCGATGAATTGCTGACGCTGGCGGGAAGCGGCCGCACGTCGATTCCGTTCAATCACGAGATCGATCCCGCGCTTTATCGTACCGCAGGCTATCGGGTTTGTGGTGAGCGTGCGGTGCGCGTCGATATTCTCGAGCGGCTGGCCGACCTCATTCGTCCGGCACTGGCGTGGCGTGAGGGCGCGCCCGGGCCTAAGCCATCCGGCACATTTCCTGGCGGTGGCTTCACCGTGTTCAACGGGATGACGTCTCTAACCGGTGCGTCCGGAGAGGATTTTGCCTCGATCCTGCGCTCGCTGGGCTATCGCATGGAGCGGCGGCCAAAACCGCCAGAGCCCAAGGCTGAGCCCAAGGTTGAACCGGAGGCGGCGACACCCGTAATCGAAACGATCGCCGAGGTTCAGTCGCCTGCTGCCGATGTCGAAGGAGCGGTTGATGATATCGCGCAAGATGTCAGCCACGAAGCCGCCAGCCAACAAGCGGCCGGTGAAGTCGGTAGCGACGACTCCGCGCAGCAGACCCCCGTTGAGACATCGCTGCTGCCCTCGGTCGACTTGGTAACGGCGAACGCGTCTGAGCCAGCGCCGGCTGCAGAGGTTGAAACGACGAGCGAAGCGGCGACCCAGGCAGCGCCTGCCGAGCCCGAATTGGTTGAAGTCTGGCGGCCGGCAGGCCGGGCAGGGCGGCCGGAGGGCAAACGGCGTCCGCGCTTTCGGCACCGCGACGCCGGCAAGCCTGCTGCACAAAATGCGACCGAGCCGGCGCCCGCCGACGGCGCGTTGCAACCGGCCGAACCGCAACCCGCAGGCGACTCCGACAACAAACCGGGACGGCATCAGCGGCATCATCGCCGTCATCGGCCGGAACAGCATCGGCCGGAACAGCGCTTCGATCGCCAGCAGCAGCGCGATCGTCCGCCGCGCGAACGCGATCGGCAATCCGGCAAGCCAGCTCGCTTCGAGCGCGCGGGAAAAAGCGCCGGATCCGAATTCGCCGTTTGCGAAACTTGCGGCTCTCAAGGCGCAGCTCGAGGCCGACGCCAAGGAGCGCCGCTAGGGCATGAGCCGGAAAAGTGGAGGCGCGCTGTCCTACAGAACAGCACCCCATTTTAATCCTGCGGCGGAGGGCTCAGCTCGCGGCCAGCGTGTCGATCGCTGGCTCTGGCATGCGCGTGTGGTCCGCACGCCGCGAAGCTGCGGCTGCACTGGCCGGCGCCGGCTATGTCCGGATCAATGGCGCCAGGATCGACGCGCCGGGCCGCTTCGTGCGCGCCGGCGACGTGGTTACGGTGGCGCTGGATCGCAGCGTTCGGGTGCTCAAGGTGACGGGTTTTGTCGAACGGCGGGGTCCCGCCGGCACCGGGCAGTCGCTATATGAGGATTTGACCTGAATCCGCCCTGTCTCTAGGATGAAAGCGTCCCGAGACCCCTAGTGTTGCCCTAGCCTTGCGTGCTTATGACCCATGCGATAGGAGCAAGGCTCGCAAAAAGCCGCTTCAGAGTGTGCAGATGACCTATATCGTCAACGACAATTGCATCAAATGCAAATACATGGACTGCGTCGAAGTTTGCCCCGTGGATTGCTTCTACGAGGGCGAAAATATGCTGGTTATCCATCCCGACGAATGCATCGATTGCGGCGTCTGCGAGCCGGAATGCCCGGTTGAAGCAATCAAGCCGGATACCGAGCCGGGCGTCGAAAAGTGGCTGAAAGTCAACGCGGATTTCGCCAAAACCTGGCCGAATATCACGGCCAAAAAGGAGCCCCCCGCCGACGCCAAGGACTGGGAGGGCGTCGCCAACAAATTCGAGGAGCATTTCTCGTCGAATCCGGGCAGCGGCGACTAAAAACGCTTCGATTTGTAGCGTTAACCGTCATTAACGATTTAGACGTGTGGCGTTTTTGCAGCGCCATAAGGCTTTGATTTTAGCCGAAAATGTGCTATAAGCCTGTCACATAATGAAAAGCGCCCCCGTTATGCCGCTCCCTCTGTTTGGGGAGCATATTTTTCCGGGGGATTTCGAGGAAACTGTCAAAAGAGGCGTGAGATCCACGCGAGAGCAGTGGCAGCGAAAACTCGTCAGCGTTCGAAGAAAAGTGCGGCCGGCATGAGCCGGAAGGCCAAAATCCTCCTCCCGCGCGAGCGGCAGGACAACACAGATCACGCGGCGATCGCCCCGAGGCGGGGATCGCGTGGCGAAGCCCGCCCATCGGCCAAAGCCGGAGGCGGAAGGAGCAACTTTGGGAATGACTGCGAAGAAGACGACTCAACGACAAGGCTTCAAGACTAACGAGTTCATCGTCTATCCGGCTCACGGTGTGGGCCAGATTGTGGCCATCGAAGAGCAGGAAGTCGCAGGGATGCGGCTGGAGCTTTTCGTCATCAATTTCGTCAAGGACAAGATGATGCTGCGGGTGCCGACCGCGAAGGTCGCTTCCGTCGGCATGCGCAAGCTTGCCGAGACGCCGATGGTGAAGCGGGCGCTTGAGACGCTCAAGGGCCGCGCGCGCATCAAGCGGACCATGTGGTCGCGCCGGGCGCAGGAATACGAAGCAAAGATCAACTCGGGCGACATCGTCGCCATCGCCGAAGTGGTGCGCGACTTGTACCGTTCGGAAACGCAGCCGGAGCAGTCGTACTCCGAGCGTCAGCTTTATGAAGCTGCGCTTGACCGGCTGTCGCGCGAAGTTTCCGTGGTCCAGCGCATCACCGAGACTGAAGCGATCAAGGAAATCGAGGCTGCCCTTGCCAAGGGGCCGCGCCGCGGTCCGAAGCCCGAGGCGGAAGACGAAGCCGCCGTCGAGGAAGAGGCAGCGTAACGTCTCAGTTCAGGTTTATCGTCAAAGGCCCGGCGGCGACGCCGGGCCTTTTTCGTTGCAAATCACAGGTTTCCACGGGCCCGGCGGTATCATCGTGCCGGGGGGCAGATGGAGGACCGCTTTTGCCCTTGGTTAGCCATAAATTAAGCTTCATTTGAAAGGAGATAGCTGTGACGCACCGGTTGGGGGAGAGCGCCGAGCATGCGGCGGAAGCAAGCGTTGTGGGGCGGGCTGACCGTTTCAGTTTTTGTCGCGGGCTTTGCCGGCTACGTGCTTGGTAGCTGGAACTCCAATTTCGCATAGTCGCGAATTGTCGGCGGCACAGATCGTCGCGCTGCGCTTCCCGCAAGATTCCGCCGACGACATCGTTTCATCGGTGATTACCGCAAGCGTCGTACAGACCGATCAACGGCCGGTGTCGTTATTCGATCCGCAGCCGATGGCGCCATCGTCGCCTGCTGGAACGGCGGTCGCGGCGGCTGGCGCGACAGATGACAACCAGGTCGTGGGTCCGCCGATGCAATTGCATTTGGCGGCACTCGAGCAGCCCGGACGCGCGCCTGTCGCTATCGCATCGGCGCAGCAAGCGTCTGCTCCTGCCACGCAGCCAAGCCCGGCCAAGCCTGTTCCAGTCGCGCCCGCGCCGCGGCAGTCGGTTACGGCAGCGGCACAGGCGAATGTGGCCAAGCTGGCTGCGGCCGCCCATCGCGCGCTTAACGAACGGCCGGGTTTCGTGCTCAACGACTGCCCAGATCGCCAGCATCAAACAGCGGCTGCATTTGACCCAGGATCAGGAAGAGATGTGGCCGGCAGTCGAGGCTGCGCTTCGCAATCTCGCTTATACGCGCGCACGTGAAGCGCGCGGCAAAGGCGGCGCGGTGGCGAATGCCCAGATTGCCCAGGCCGATCCCAACAGTCCTGAAGTGCAGGGCCTCAAATCGGCGGCGATCCCTCTGCTCATGAGCTTCAATTCCGAGCAGAAAGACGAGGTGCGCAACCTCGCCCACGTCATGGGGCTGGACCAGCTCGCGTCGCAGTTCTGATTTTCAGAGGCGGCCCAGCCGTGGACTGACTGGCGCCGGGACTTTGACCGGGCGCAGCAGTTCGACGGTGCATTTCACCGTCATCAGCGCCAAAATCATAAAGCAGATCAGATCGCCGAATTCCCGCGGATTGGCGACGTGAAAGCTGTAGACCGGATCGTAGAGAAAGAATGCGCCGCAAAAAATCGCGGTAATCGCGAACAGTGTTGCCGGCATGCTGCCGAACAGAAATCCGATCAGGGCGATCGGCAGCAGATACAGAAAAATCGGATGATGCGGCCCGGCGCCGGCAAGCTTGAAATACAGCAACACCGCCGTGGTTGCGGCAACAACCGCAAGCGTCACAGCGAAGGGAACAGCGCCCTTCACATACCGCATTGGATCTTCCCCCCAGAAGGCCGTTCGGCTCATCGTTGACGGGGAACCATAGCAGACCCCGATACCGTTGGAACAGCGGCAGGGACCCGGTCCTGCACTTATTCGACGACGATCTTAACTTCGCTGCCCGGCTTCACTTTGCCGCCGGGCTCGATCCCGTTAAGGACCCGGAAGCGCTCGACCGCGCGGTCGGCGACCGCCATGCGGGTTGCCAGTTTTTCGACCGTGTCACCCGGGCCTGCGGTTACCACCATAAGATGCAGTGGTTTGGCCTGCTCGATTTCTGCGAGACTCATCCGGCGAAAGGTGCCGACCGATTCTCGAAATTCCCGGTCGGTTTCGGGTGTGTGTTTCTTTGCCGCGAAAATGAACCGGTAGACGTCGCTGCCGAAGCGAATGGCATAAAGCCGGAAGTCCCACTGATCGCCTTTGGCCGCAGCGGTGGCCCCCGGGAAGCCGTTGACGACGATGTCATCAACTGTCGCCGGGTCGATGTTTTCGATCCACCCGGACGTCAGGTAGGCGGCCAGCGTCTGCTCTGCCGGCACCCGGACGACGTCGAGGCGAAGCGCCTGGCCGCCGCCACGCTTGACGCCAAGCACGGCCTGCGCCGTGTTATCGAGCGTGAAACCTTCAGGCGCGGTGAAGGTAAAGCCAAGTCTGGGGTGCAGGAAGCGGCGGCCGCGCACAAAGCCTTCGCTCGGGTCCTCGCCGAACACGATGCCGTTGATGTCGGACAAATAGTTCGCCTTGGCGTCGGCGAGTTGCTGTGGCGTGTCCGCTGCCGGCGCGCGGTATTGGCGCGCGTTGGATAGTGCATTGGTGATGCGTTCGGGTGTTGCCGGATGCGCGGACAGAAAGTCGGGCGCCGCTGGATTGATGGCGCCGGTCTGCTCCGACCGCAGGTCGGAATTGTGCTCCATCGAGGTCAGGAACCGCACCGAGCCATAAGGATCGTAACCGGCACGTGCGGCGATGCCGATGCCGAGCGCGTCAGCTTCGAATTCCTGCGATCGCGAAAAACTTGCGAGCTTGAGTTTCGATTTGGCCAGCGCCAGTGCGCCGGCCTCAGGATCGGTTACGAGATCCGCAATCGCCCGATTGGCGATTTCGGCGTTGCGCGCCTCTTCCTCGCGCTGCTCGGCGTGGCGCGCAATCACGTGACCCATTTCGTGCGCCAGCACCGACGCCAGTTCGGATTCGTCATTGGCGAGTGCGATCAATCCGCGTGTCACATAGATCTGCCCGGTCGGCAGCGCGAACGCGTTGATCGATTGCGAATTGAGCATGGTGACCCGGTAATGCTGGTCGGGCTTTTCCGATGCCGCGACCAGCTTGTCGACGATCTGCTCCAGTGTCGCCTGCAGCTTGGGGTCGTTATAGACGCCGCCATAGGTCGTGGTGATGCGCTGGTGCTCGCGCAGGACCGCAGCCGGCATGTCCGGATCGGCTTGCTTGGCGGGCGCCAGCGACACCGAGGTCTGTTGCCCGACAGGGGGTGGAGATGAAGTACACGCCGCCAGCACGAGCGCCACGACGGCGACGCCGCGCATGCAGCAAGCGATACGTTCCAATCCCCAAAAAGTCCCCGGTCGCCCACCGTCACCAGGCTATTTCCCGTCGGCCAGCTCAATCTGCTCCGGATGGTCCACCGTAATCTCCGGACTTCCTCGCAGCGCCCCGCGCCTCGATCCAGCCGCGCACCCGGATGCGCCGGCCCTCAAGTGCCGGCAAATTGAGGCCGGCTGCGGCAAAATTGCGCTCGTTTCGTTTCAGGACGGTAACGGCAAAGCTTTCGGACCACCGCCGCCCGAAATTCACGTAAATCACGGCCCCGCTTTCGCGGACCGAAATCACCCGGCCTTCGACAAGTGCGAAGCGGCCCCGTTGGGCCAGTACGTCCGCAGGGTTTTCAGCGTCGAGCGGGTGATAGTACGAATCGGCCCATAGGCCAAGTTTGGCCGTCCGGGCGGCCTGTTCCCGTCCGAGCAGATCAGCGGCGCAGGAACGGTTGCCTATTGTGGCGGCAACCCGGGCAAATCCCGCGGAAACCAGCTCGCCTTGGGCAAAGATCTCCTCGCCGTCGCGCACCGCATAGGCGTAGCCGACAAGCCGTCCGTACCGGTCGGCGGGGAACTCTGCCCTGCGCAACACGATCTGGTCGCCATTGACCAGGGCATCAAGCGTGGCCTTGGCGTCCGCGCCGCCGGGCGCCGTGGTGTCCAGCAGCGGCACATCGACCGCCGCAAGCCGGACCTCGCGGCCGTCATCAAGCACAAAGGTGTTGCCGTCGATGACGCGGCTCACCGTGCCGCGGGCGACCTCGGCGCTGCCGCACGGCGGCACCGCCGCCTGTTGCGCGGATGCAGACATGCAGCCGCTCCCCGCAGCTATCGCCACCGCAAAGACCCCGTCCCACCGACGCCTCATCGGCAACAAGCCAAAGGCCGGAATACGGCGGTACTGCGGCGTGGTGGCGGTATCGGCGCTGTGATTTATACTACCCCGCAGCCGCTTCGCGCGGCGCACGGTCCCGTAGCTCAGCCGGATAGAGCAGCGGTTTCCTAAACCGAAGGTCGGAAGTTCGAGTCTTCCCGGGACCGCCACAGCGTTACGCGCCGCAAAGCTAAGATCATTTCCGCGCGCGCCATCGCGCCCGATTTTGAGTTTGATCGCTCACGGCGGATCGTCTGGCGCGCTGACCGTGTCACCGCTGCAACAGCAATCAAATACGTGGCGCAGCCAGCATCTTGTTTCGCCAAATCACCGGTAACTTTGCGAAATCTTAACCCTAATAATCTTCAAATGTCCTCCTACCCTGGGGGATAAACATGAAGCGTATCGTCAGTTGCGTTGTTGCGTCGGCCGCGTTGATCGCCGCCGCTTCTTTGAGTTCTGCCAATGCCGCCGACCTCGGCAAAATGGTCTTCAAGGCGCCACCGCCGCCACCGCCCGCACCGGTGTTCAACTGGACCGGTTGCCATATCGGCGCCGCCGTCGGCGGAGGCTGGGTGACCGACAAGGATCGTGAGACGGTTTCTGCAACCGGAGCAGCGTCCGCGTTCTCGCCGTACCCTTCGAACACGGCAACGCCGTCGGGACTTACGGCCGGCGGCTATCTCGGCTGCGATTATCAATTCAACGGCGGCATGGTGGTCGGCGTTGAAGGCGATGCCGACTGGGCCAACATCAGAGGTCACGGCGCGGACTTCGTCGGCACCGGAACGCCACCCGATTACTACCAGACGCGCATCAACTCTGAAAAGTCCGCCCGCGGCCGCATCGGTTATGCATTCGACCGCACCTTGTTCTATGCTACCGGCGGCGCCGCGTGGGCGCACATTTCCGAGCAGGACAATTTGCCGGCGACCGGCGTCTCCTCGATCGACTCGACGACACGGCTTGGTTGGACCGCCGGTGGTGGCTTCGAATACGCCTTCCTCGATTGTTTGATCGGCCGCGTCGAATATCGCTACTCCGACTTCGGCACGTTCTCCTATTCGGCGCCGGTGCTCGCCGGCTTTACCGAGAACCATCGCATCACCGAGAATGCGGTTCGCCTCGGCCTTTCCTACAAATTTGATGTGTCTTCGCTGGCGAAATTCTGATCGCGGCACGCGTCCCGCTCAGGACCATCGGGCCCCGGCTTGTCCGGGGCCTTTTGTTTGCGGCGGGCAAGGCTGGAAAAACAGCCGGCCCAAGGGCCTTCTTAAAGCGGAAATCACCCGCTAAAGTCGCCGTCCTTGTCCCGCAACCAGCAACGCGTACTCCCACAATGACCCCTGAAAAGCTTGACGAAGCCGCACTCCTGAAAGCCGCATCCGAACGCAATGAATTCCTGAACCTGCACGAAGTCGTCCACCGCGCCCGCGCCAATCTCAATCAAAACGCCTGGGATTACATCGTCGGCGCCGTCGAGACCGAAACGACGCTGCGGCGTAACCGCATGGCGCTCGATTCGGTTGCGTTCCGGCCGCGCGTGCTGCGCGATGTCAGCAAGGTCGACGTCTCGACGGAAATTCTCGGCCGCAAGCTGCGGCTGCCGATCGTCCTGTGCCCGGTCGGCTCGCTGGAAAGCTTTCATGAAGAAGGCGCCGCACCAGTCGTGAAAGCGGCGGGAGAGTTCGGCTGTGCGCACATGCTGAGCTCGGTCTGCGATCCCGGCCTTGAGGACGTTGCAAAAGCCGCGCCCGACGCGCTGCGGATGTTCCAGCTTTATGTGCGTGGCGACGCAGCCTGGGTCGACGATCATGTCGAGCGCGCCATCGCCAACAAATACAGCGTGTTCTGCCTGACAGTGGATACCGCCCATTACAGCCGGCGCGAGCGCGATATCGCCAAGCGCCATATCACCGGCGGACGTCGGCGCTCCTCGGGCCGCGAATATCAGGCCGCGCTCGACTGGAAGACGGTCGATCGCATCAAGTCGAAATACAAGATTCCGCTCGCCATCAAAGGCGTTGCCACGGCGGAAGACGCCAAGCTCTGCCTCGAACACGGCGTCGAATATCGTCTACGTGTCCAATCACGGCGGACGGCAGCTCGATCATGGCCGCGGGTCGGCCGATGTGTTGCCGGAAGTCGTCGAAGCCGTTGCCGGCCGCGCCAAGGTGATCGTCGATGGCGGTTTCTATCGCGGCACGGACGTGGTCAAAGCCATTGCCATGGGCGCAAGCCTGGTCGGGCTCGGCCGCATGCAATGCTATGGCCTCGCCGCAGCCGGGCAGCCGGGCATCGTGCGCATGCTCGAATTGATGGAAGACGAGATCATCCGCACCATGGGCCTGCTCGGGGCGACCAGCTACGGCAAGCTGGATCCGACCATGCTGCATGCCGCGGCGCCGGTCACCAATCCGGCCCACGTGTTCAGCGCGTTCCCGCATCTCGATATCGCGCCGTATCGTTATTGAGGCGGACGTAAAGCGGCGAACGCCGGCTGCCGACGCTTATTTGGGACGAAGCTTCCAGGTGGCGGTCGCATGCGCCACGATCGCGTTGTCCTGGAACGCTTCGGATTTGAGCGCGGAGATCGAGCGTCCTCGCCGCAGGAATGAGGCTTCGCAGCGGACCAGACCGGCCTTTGCCGGGGCAAGAAAATCAACTGTCATCGTCAGTGTCGCGCCGGCGCCGTCCACGTGCTGCAACAGATGTCCCATCGAAACATCCATGGCGGTGGCCAGAATGCCGCCATGCAGCGTGCCTTGCGGATTGAACAGCACGCGAGTCGCTTCGAATTCGACGATGCAGCGCTCGCCTTCGAAACTGACCTGAAAGCCCAGCAGACGGGACAGGAAAAACGATCCGAATTGCTGCCGGGGATCGGCGAGCGCCCGCTCAATCATCTCTTGCGCCAGCGCGCGTTCGATGGTTGCCGTGTCTTCACTCACGTGACGGCTCCCGTGCCGGCTCAGACCATGACATCGGCGAGCTCCGTCATCGATGAAACGATGATGTCGGGTTGATGCGGTGTTGCGCCGAACGGACGCTTGCGCCGATCAATGAAGGCGGCGTGCATTCCGGCCGATTTTGCACCGATGCAGTCGAAGGCGTGATTGGCAACAAAGAGCACCTGATCCATTCGCACTTGCGCGATCTCGGCGGCCTTGGTGTAGGTCGCGACATGCGGTTTGAAGGAATTTGCCGCTGCAACTGAAATCACCAGATCGAACGGTATGCCGTGGTATTTCTTGGCGGTCTCCAGCATGTCCGGATCGCCGTTCGAAAGTACGACCAGCTTGTAGCGGGTCTGCAGCCGGGCCAAAGCCTCCGGTACTTCAGGAAAGCACGTGAGCTTTTCGATTTCGGAGACGAGGTAGCGCGCATCTTCCGGCGTGTGCGCAATCCCGGCGCGATCCATGACGTAGCTCACGGCCCGCTGGCCGATTTCGCGATAGGGCGTGTGCTCGCGATGCAGCAGCGCGTCGATCATCGAATTCTCGAAATGGGTGCGCCGCCACCATGTCACAAACGAATTGGGATCGCCGGTCCAGCCTTTGGCTTTGAGGAACGGCGTGGCAATTTGCGTGAGCCCGCCCTGCATATCGACCACGGTGCCGTACTGGTCGAACATGCAGACCTTGATGGATTTTTTCAGCTCTTCGGCCGAGACTCATCGCGCCGTGGCGACCGGTTCGAGGCCGGCATTCTGCCACGCCGGCCGCGCCGCAGGATCAGCGAGGCGTTTGATGTAAGCGGAGGCCGGCTCAGGCGCGGTGCTCTTCACCGGCACGGCCGCGGTGAACATAATGTAATTCTGCAAATCCGCCGGCAGTGGTCCAACCATCGTTACGCCTTTGACCGGCAAGATTTCGCTGATGTTGAAAATGCCGACTTCGACCGTGCCGCTGGCAACGAGAGCGACGCCGCCGCCAATCGCCGACTTCACGGTGAGTTTCGGCCGCACGGTATCGGTCAGTCCCAGTTTCTCGATCATGCGGGCGATGGCGAGACCGGTGGAACCTCCGCCGGTCTCGGCCGGGTCGGGATAGGTGAGCGAATGCGCGTCGCTCAGCAATTGGCGAATGGCTGCGATATCGGCAATGTTGGGTGTCGGCGCACCGGCGCGGACGACCACGCCGATGCCGACGCGCGCGACATCGACGACGCTGTCGCTGCGCAATACCCCGCTGCCGGTAAGCGACGTTACGATCGGCCTCGGCAAAATCACCACGTCGATTTTGCTGCCAGTGGTCAGGTCGGCCTGGATCGCAGCCGGCGGGCCGACGGTGATGACGATATGGTTTTCGCTGTTTTTTGCGAACGCCGCGCCGATCGCCTTGGCGGCTTCGGCCGGCGCGCCGGACGTAGCGACATGAACTTCCGCCGCTTCGGCCAGGGTCGCGCTGCCAGACATAAAAACGATGGCGGTCACGAGGACCGCGCTGCTAACCGACATTCCCAGGCCCCTCGCAAGAATCATCCCGTGCCGACGATTGCGATGCTACGACCGCGGCGCCGGGCATGGTAGTCATGCATTGCACACCCAAGCGGCCTGTTATTGTACGCCGCATCCAACAGCGAGAATTCCATGAATCTTCAGTTAAGTATCGGTATCACCAATAATCCGCGGACATGGCCCATACTCAACGGCACTGTGAAACCGGAAGGTATCGATCTCATTCCGACGGTGCTGCATCCCTCCGAGTTGTTTTGGCGGCAGCTTCATTTTTCCGAATTTGCGGTTTCGGAAATGTCGTGCTCGTCGTTCATGATCGTGACCGGGCAGGGCGACCCGCGGTTTCTTGGATTGCCGATTTTTACGACCCGGCGGTTCTTCCACACCACCATTCTGGTCAGCCGCAAATCGGGTATCGAGAAGCCCGCGGATCTCAAAGGCAAGCGGGTCGGGGTGCCGGAATACCAGCAGACTGCGGCGCTATGGACGCGTGGCGTGCTGGAGCATGAATTCGGCGTCAGTCCGAAGGACATGGAATTCTGGATGGAGCGCACGCCGGAAAAGAGCCACGGCGGCGCCACCGGTTTCAAGGCGCCGCCCGGCGTCACGGTCCATCAGGTGCCGGGCGACAAGAGTCTCGGCGCGATGATGCTTGCCGGCGAACTCGACGCGACGATCCACTATCTTTCAAATCGCAATCTGGTCGATCGCAGCCGCGTCGATCTCCACAGCCATCCGGATTTCAAGACATTGTTTCCCGATCCGGTCGCCGAGGGCGTGCGGTTCTATCGCAAGACCGGGTTATTCCCGATCAATCATCAGGCGGTGATACGGCGCGACGTGTACGAGAAGGAGCCCTGGGTCACGCAAAACCTGCTCAAGGCCTTTATCAAGGCGAACGAGATCGCCAATGCGGAGCGCCTTGAGCATGTCGAATATCATCTTGCCGCGGGACTCTTGTCCGGCGATGCCAAAACATCGCTGCTGCATCACGGCGTGAAGGCCAATCGCAAGGTGATCGAGACCATCGCGCAATATTCGCTGGAGCAGGGCCTGACCCCGCGGCTGATCAAGGTCGACGAGTTGTACGCGCCGAATATGATGGAGAGCTGATCTTCATCCTCGCTTCGCGCTATCGCAAAGCAGGATGAAAATTATTCCGCCGCCTGTGCCTTTGCCGTTGCGTCTACTGTCGCGCCGGACGCGGCGAGCGCTTTGATCTCGCCCTCGGAAAAGCCGGCTTCACGCAGCACCTCAAAACTGTGCTCGCCGAGCCGTGGCTGCAAGCGCGTCGAGCCGGTCTCGCTATCGCTGAAGCGAACCGGCAGGTCGGTGTAGAGAATTTCGCCTTCGCTCGGATGGGTCGCGCGCTTGAAGAAGCCGGACGCCGCCAGCTGCGGATCATTCATGACGTCGTCAAGGCTCGACATCCGTGCTGAGGGGATTTCCAGCTCGCGCAACAGCTTGAGCCATTCGCCGGTGGTCCGGTCGGCGATACAGGAACCGGCAAGCTCGTAGAGCGCCACGATATTTTTGGCGCGCGAGGCGATGCTGTCGAACCGCGGATCGGCATGGACGTCCGGCCTGCCGATCGCGGCCCAGAATTTTCGCCAGTGATTCTGGGTATAGGCCATCATGCACAGATAGCCGTCTTTGGTTTTGTAGGGGCGGCGCCAGCTTGCCAGCACCCGCGTATAGCCGAGGCTGCCCATTGGCGGCACAAAGTTGTGGCCGAACAGGTGCTCGCCCAATACGAATGACACCATCTGTTCGAACATCGGAATTTCGACGAACTGGCCGCGGCCGGTGCGTTCGCGCGCGAACAGCGCGGTGGAAACCGCGCCGGCAATGGCGATGGCGCAGGTCTTGTCGGCGATGATCATCGGTGCGTAGAGCGGCTCGCCGGCGACCTCCGACATCAGCGCGGCAATTCCGGACTGTCCCTGAATGACGTCGTCATAGGCCGGCTGGCCGCTATACGGCCCGCCGTCGCGATAGCCGTGCAGCGCCGCGTAGACGAGGCGGGGGTTTTTCGCGCATACGGTTTTGTGGTCGAAGCCGAGCTTGCTGATCGCCTGCGGCCGCATCGAGTGAACGAAAACATCGGTGCCGTCGATCAGCCGCCAGAGCGCCTGCTTCGCGGTGTCGATCTTGAGATCGAGCACCAGCGAGCGCTTGCTGCGATTGAGCCCCATGAACAGCGCCGCCATGTTCGGCGAGCGCGATGGCCCGGTGTGGCGCGGTGCGTCGCCTTCGGGCGACTTCGATCTTGATGACGTCGGCGCCCATATCGCCGAGCATCTGCGTCGCCAGCGGGCCGGCGACGACAGAGGTGAGGTCGAGAATGCGGATGCCCGCCAGCGGTCCGGCCATTTGACAATCACCCGCGCCCTGAAATGATCGCGGCTCCGAAAGTCAGGAGCCGGGTCCGATGCAACATATCGATGCGTTTTGTCATTTCTTTCCGCAAGGCATTTTCAAGCAAGCTTTCGGAAACCACCGGCGGCACGCGTGACATCGGCAAGCGCATCCAGGGCGTGCGCACGATTTACGACCTGGACGCGCGGTTTCGCATCATGGACGGCTTTGAGAATTATTCGCAAGTGCTTTCGCTCGGCCTGCCGCCGATCGAGGGCATGGTCGGTCCCGACCAGACGCCGGAATTTGCCCGCGTCGCCAATGACGGGCTTGCGGAATTGTGCGCCAAATATCCGGACCGGTTCTGCGGCTATGTCGGCGGCCTGCCGATGAACGCGCCCGACGAGGCGGCCAAGGAGGCCGAGCGCATTCTGCTCAAAGGCAACGCCAACGGCTTGCAACTCCACACCAACGTCAATGGCCTCTGCCTCGACGAGCCGCGGTTCTTTCCGATCTTCGAGATTGCGGAGAAATCCAACAAGCCGATCTGCCTGCATCCGGCGCGCACCGCGGCGTTCCCCGACTTCGCGGCGGAAAAAAAATCGCAATACGAGATCTGGACGATTTTCGGCTGGCCCTACGAGACCAGCGCGACGATGGCGCGGCTGATCTTCTCCGGCGTGATGACGAGGCTGCCGGGGCTGAAGGTCATGGCGCATCATCTCGGCGCGATGATCCCGTTCTTCGATCTGCGCATCGAGACCGGCTGGGCGACACTCGGTAGCCGCACCTCCGACGAGGACTACAGCCGCGTGCTGAAAAGCCTCGGCAAGCCGTTGCTCGATTGCTTCAAGGATTTTTACGGCGATACTGCGCTGTGCGGCGGCCGGGTCGGGCTCGTCTGCGGCCTCGAGTTCTACGGCGCCGACCACGTGCTGTTCGCCTCCGACGCGCCGTTCGGGCCGGAAGAGGGCCGCGCCTATATCCGCGATTGCCTGGGCGCGGTCGCGTCGCTCGACGTGGCCGACGTGGTGAAAGAGAAGATATTCTTCCGAAATGCAAAGTCGCTGTTCGGTCTACGTTAGGACCGACGGCTACGCGAACGCCGGGATCACCTCGCGTGCGAACAGGCGCATGGATTTTTGGGCCTCGGCAAAATCCAGCGTGCCGAAATTGATCTGCAGCGAGGCATGTTCGAATTTGCCGATCGTGCTCTCGAAGCGCCGGATGATCGCCTTGATCTCGTCCGGCGTGCCGACCAGCGCGCCGCCGGCCTCGATCTGGGTTTCCAGCGTGAAGTTCTTCATCCGGCTGATCGAAACGTCATAGCCCTTGTAGTCCTTCGAAGACGTGCCTTTGGTCCATTCGCCTGCGGATTCAAACAGCGCGGCGAAATAATCCTCGAATTGCTTGCGCGGGATTTCGCGCGCCAGCTTTGCATCCTCATGGCAGAACATGTGGAACGCGATCATCACCTCGCCGTCGCCCGGATGGCCGGCATCGCGCCACGCCTTGCGGTAAACCGGCAGCAGATCTTTCAGCGGGCCGATCGGGATCGACATCAGGGAGTGGCCGTGCCGGCCGGCGAACTCGAACAAATCCGCCGTTCGTGTCGTTGCGATGAAGAACTTCGGCCGCGGCTTTTGCGTCGGCCGCGGCAGCGAAGTGACATTGTCGAACGAATGAAACTGCCCGTGATGGCTGACATTTTCCTGCGTCAGCAGCAATTCGACCTGCTCGAGACCCTCGCGAAAGCGGGCGACGGATTCGTCGGGCGAAATGCGGAAGCGGCGAAATTCGTGCGGCAGGAAGGCGCGCGCGAAGCCGACATCGAAACGGCCATTGGAAATGGCGTCGAGCATCGCGATTTCGCCGGCGAGCTTCAGCGGATTGTTGAAGGCCGGCACGACCGCGCCGGTGACCAGCCGCATTTTTTTGGTGCGCGCGGCTACCGCCGAGAGGAAAGTGATCGGGTTCGGGCTGTAGCCGCCGTAACGCTCGAAATAATGCTCCACCGAGCGGGCGTGGGTGTAGCCGAGCGTTTCGGCCTCTTCGGCAATGGCAAGGCACTCCGCAAAATATTCCGCCGCGCTTTTGTCCTTGGGCTGGAAATTGGGAAAAAACTGAACGCCGAATTTCATGCAACTCAACTCCTTGCCGCTTCGCGGGGGTGCGGCTTGCGGCCGATATAGCGGGCCAGATCCGCCAGATTTTGGCGTAACGTCACTGCATCGACTTTGTTGGGGTCAAAATCGGGCGCGTCGAAGTCGAGCATCTCCTCGTGATCGACGCTGTTCGGATCGGCGATGCTGCGCAGGTAGGTTTCGTAGCCGACCGGGCCGCCGATATCGGCGGGCGGGCAGCGGCCTTCGGCGCTCACCAGATTGGGATAGCGCACGTCAGGCTGCGCGGTGTCGTGCGAGAGCAGCGACACCGTGTGCTCCCAGTCCTCGCCAAGCACGTAGTCGTATTTGAAGGTATCGCCGAACGCGAGGATGTCGGCGAGGGTGCATTGCTCGGCTGCGATGCGATCGATCCCTGCGTCGCGGTCGGGCTGGCCCCATGCCATATCGCCGATGCGGAATTCGAAAGGGTGGCCGTTCTGCCAGCCGATGGCGATCTGCAGCACGAAATGCAGATCGTCGAGCCGGATGTCGGCCGGAACGTCGATCACGCGGACGACGCGCGGCGTTACGTCATCGATTTCCACGCAAAGCCGCGCAATCTGGTTCATTGCAGGTCGCGTTCTTTATTCCGCGGCCTGCTGGAACGTCAGCATTTCGTCGCGTGGATAAAGATCGACAATCCTGCCGTCCTTGATGACACAGGATAGATTCTTGGCGTCCTGCAGAATGGCGATATCGGCGATCGGGTCCTTGTTCCATACGGTGATATCGGCCAACTGGTCCGGCGCGATCTGGCCGACCTGGCCATCGAGTCCGACTGCCATGGCATTGTCGCGGGTTGCCGCAACGATCGCCTCCATCGGCGTGTAACCGCCGTGCTTGACGAATATCTCGAGCTCCTTGGCGTGCAGTTCGCCATGCCGGGTGAATGAATTGTTGCCGGTATCGGTGCCGACCAGAAGCCGGATGCCGAGCTTGCGCGCCTTGTGCATCAATTCGCCGAGCAGATCGTAGTGCCGCTGCATGCGGTTGAAATCGAGCTGCACTTGCTCGGCGCCGACCTTTTGCTGCTTGCCAAGTTCGCACACCACGGCAAGGAAGGTCGCGGTCGGCAGAATCGGCATGCCGGCCTTGGCGACGGCATCGAGATCGCGGTCGGTGGCGAGGTCGGCATGAACGATCCAGTCGACACCCGCTTCGGCGGCCGCGCGGGTCGAACCGGCGCCGCGCGAGTGGATGGCGACTTTCAGGTTGCGACGATGGGCTTCGCCGACCACGGCGGCGATTTCCTCCTTCGCCAGCATTTGCGATTCGCCGGAGCGGCTGTCCGCCATCTTGATGAAGTTGACGCCGTGCTTGCCCTGGCGGCGCACCTCGGTGACCATTTCATCCCGGGTGTTGCACAGCTTGCCGATCGAATGATCGGGCGTGCCTTCCCACGACGGCTCGTCGTCCTCGATGCAGCCATAGGTAACGATCATGCGGCCGGCGACGAACATGCGCGGGCCTTCCATCAGGCCGAGCCGGATGGCGTCGCGTACGCCGACGTCGGTGAACCAGGTGCCGCCCGGCACCGAAATGCTGGTGACGCCGGAGCGCAGCACCTTCTGCGCGCTGCGCGCGGATTTCAGCGTCGAGAATTCCGGCCGCGTGGTGCCTTTGCCTTTGCCTTCGCCTTTGATGAGCGGGTAGCCGTAGGACATGTGGCAATGGGCGTCGATCAGGCCGGGCATGATCCATTTGCCGGCGGCGTCAACGACCTCGACGGTCTTGCGGTCTTCGAGGTGGACTGTCCGGCGGCAGCGCGCCGACGCTCTTGATGCGGTTGCCTTCGACGACAATGGCGTCGCTGCGCGCCGACGGCTTGCCGGAGCCGTCGATCAGCGTGCCGTTGCGGATCACCAGAGTTTGCGCGTCTTGGCCGCGCGCGTGTTTTGGGCGGTCATAGGGCTTCTCCCGCGAAATCCTTGCTTTGATGCGATTATACCGGAGCGCCGCGGGGTGTCATGCCCCGGCAAAGTCGGAGAGGCCATGCGCGGCGACGATAGCGCCGATCTGATCGCTGCGGGCGATGTGGGCATGGACCACCGCGCCGATATCGCGGCTCAGCTCGGGGCCGGTGCGCGCGGCCTGCAGGCTTGATCTGGGCGCTCAGATAGGCGCCTTCCTGCCGATTGACCTCGACCAGCGTCTTGCCGAAGGGCATCTGCCGGTCCTCGTAGCGCTTCAGCCCGGCATCGATGTCGCCTCCGCGCGTCGCGGAGACTGTCGGCCAGGCACGCCGCATCGAGCGCCGCTTTGGTGGTGCCGGCGCCGGTATGCGGCCGCGCGACAAAGGCGGCATCGCCCGCCAGGACGACCCGCCCAAACACCAGCCGGGGCGAGGTGACGTCGTAGATCGGCTGAAAGAACGGCGCACAGCGGGCGAAAATTTCCGCGATTTGCGGCGCGATCGTCGCGCGGGCCTCGGCCTTGATGCGCTCGATCACGTCGCGGCGGATCAGCGGCGGCGGAATGCCGTTGGCATGGTGGCGGCCGGTCGCATCGGTGCACATATCGGCCAGCGCCTCGCGGCTGACCGGCCGATACCAGACGATGTTATAGGCGCGGCGGCCGACGGCGGTGCCGTTGTCGCGCCCCGGCACCGCATAGCTGATGAGCTGTTCGCCATCCGGCAGGCAGAACGCGTAGAGCTCGACCATCTCGCGCCAGAGCTCCGGCGGCACGTCGGCTTCATCGATGGCGGCGCGCCAGGCGACATAACCGGCGTAGACCGGCTGGACGTCGGGCAGGAATTGCGCCCGCACCGTCGAGCGCACGCCGTCGGCGCCGACCAGAAGATCGCCGCGCTCGCGCGTGCCGTCGGCAAAGATCGCGGTGACGCCGTTCGCGTCCTGCTCGACGCGCGTCAGCCTTTTTCCGAGCCGATAGTTTTGCGCCGGCAGCGGATCGAGCAAGGCGCGGTAGAGCCGCGACCAGGCGCTCAGCGTGCGCGCCGTCGGCTGCTCGATCAGGATCTTGCCGTCGCGATCGAGGCAGACGGCGCGCGGCGGCGTAATTCCCATCAACTCGTCGAAGTCGATGCCGGCGCGTTTGAGGACGGCGATCAGCGGCGGATGGGTGCCGAGCCCGACGCCGCGGCTGGCCAGTTCCTCATCGTTGCGCTCGAAGACCGTCGCGTCCCAGCCGGTCCCGCGCAGCAGATGCGCCGCGATCAGCCCGCCGAGCGAGCCGCCGATCAACAGCGCGCGCACTCATGCCCCGGCCCGCAGGGTGAGAGACGGCCCGGAATCACGGCAGCGCCCAGGCCATTTCGTCGTGGCCCGGCTTGTAGTCCATGTTGGTGGCCGCCGGATTGCGGTTGATCAGCGGGCGGCCATACATCGGATTGGTCATGCTGCGGGTCTCGTGCTCGACCGTGAACAGCACTTCCCTGGTGTCGAGATCGATGATGTCCTTGAAGCGGTACTGGTAATCGTTGTCTTCGATGGTGATCAGGCCGAGATCGAGCAGCTTGCGGTAGGGCCGCGAGAAATTGGTGAGATAGATTTGAACGTGGTGCCGGTCGTACGGCTGCCTCCGGCGCGTCGGTCTCGCGGAAATAGAAGTATTGGTTCTCGCCGACCTGAACTTTTGCCTCCGGGCCCGGCGCCGTTCTTTTTCACCTCGGCCGGCGCATCCAGAATTTCGCGGTAGAAGCGCGCGATCCGCTCGGCGGTGCCGGGCCGCACATCGAAGCGCACATAGGGCATGCCGAGCTGAACGCGGCCGAAGCGGCTCGGCATCGGGCTCATGCACGGTGATGCGGTTGCCCCACGGGCAGACGGTCTCGACGCCGTCGTTGCTTTCGCGGAACTGGAATTTGGTGCCCTCGAGCGCCTTTTCACCCGCTGCAGCCGATCGAGCAGCGCTTTGCGGTCCGGCATCACCAGGCCGGTCACGCCGCGCAGCACGTCAGGCGTGCCCATCGGCAAATGGAACTGGCTCATGCCGACATTGACCCACATATTGCCGGCGCCGGTGTTGAGGAACGGATCGCGGGTATAGCCAAGGCCGGTGATGTAAAAATGCGTCGCCTTGTGCTGGTCGTCGATGCAGACATTGACGTGGCCGATGCCGACAGAATTGCCGATATCCTGCTCTGCGCGGTCGTATTTCTTGTCCATGGCGGGTTCCTTCCTCAGCCAATATTAGGCGCGGTCCGGCATTTGCTCAACGGCTACGCGCGAGCGCCAGCCATACGCCGCCGCCGATCAGGCAGAGGCCGCTCGCCCGCGACAACAGCCGGACGCGGCGCTGCGACAGCAACGCGCCCGCTCTGCCGGTCAGAATCGCGTAAGCGCTGTCGAATACCAGCGCAATCACCATGGCCGTCAGGCCGAGCAACAGCACCTGTGCGACATAGTCGCCGGCCGGGTCGATGAATTGCGGGAATAGTGCGCCGAACAACAGCAAGGCTTTCGGGTTGCTCATCGCCACCAGGAAGCCCTGGGCGAAAAAGCCAACGCGCGGCTTCGGCGCGTTTTGCATGGCCGTAAGAGCGCCTGAAGATCGCGTAGCAGCTTGATACCGAGCCAGACCAGATAAGCCGCGCCGGCGAGCCGCACATAGTCGAACCATACGCCCATCGTATCGATCAGTGAGCGCGAGCCCGGCGAGGACGATGGCGATCATGCAGGCGAAACCGAGCTGGGTGCCGGCGATGTTGCGCATCCCGGCGCGCGTGCCGTGCCGCAGGCTGTTGGCGATGATCAGCGTCACGGTCGGGCCCGGGTACGATCACGATGACGATGCAGGCGGCAACGAACGTCAGGTAGAGGTGGATGGCCATGGTCATTCCATCGGTATGCCGGCGTCGTGGATGACTTTGCCCCACTTGGCGCTCTGGTCGGTGATGAAGGCGCTGAATTCCTCCGGTGTATTCCACTTCGCGATGATACCGAGGTCCTTAAATCGCTTCGCCGTCTCCGGCTTTTTCAGCTCGGCAACCAGCGCCGCGTTGAGCCGATCGACGATGTCTTTCGGCGTGCCGCGAATGGGCGAAGAAACCCTGCCAGCTTTGCGCTTCGTAGCCGGGCACCGCCTCGGCCAGCGCCGGTATGTCCGGCATATCCGGATCGCGGGTCTTGGACAGGACCGCCAGCAGCTTCAGCTTGCCGGCCTGGATCAAGGGCAGCGCGGGCGTGACATCGACGAATTCCATCGAGACGTTGCCGCTGGCGACGTCGGTCAGTCCCGGAACCGATCCTTTGTAGGGGATGTGCCGGATGCTGGTGCCGGTCGCGAGCTTGAACTGTTCGGCAAAAATCTGGTGCGGGGAGCCGTTGCCGACCGATGCGTAGGTCAGCGCATTGGGCTGCGCCTTGGCGAGCGCGATCAGATCGGCAACCGAATTCACCGGCAATGACGGCGAAACGACCAGGCAGAATTCGGTAAAGCCCATAAGCGTGACCGGCGCAAAATCCTTCTTCAGGTCATAGCTGACGTCTTTCTTGACGAACGGAATCAGCGTGATGATCGAAGGTGCGTGCAGCAGCGTGTAGCCGTCGGCGTCAGCCCTTGCGGCATAGCTGATGCCGATCTCGCCACCGGCGCCCGGCTCGTTCTCGACGACGAAGGTGCCGTGCAAGGCGCGGCCCAGAACGTCGGCTTCAAAGCGGCCCAGCAAGTCGTTCGATGCCCCCGGCGGGAATGGCACGACGATGGTGACGGGATGATCGGGATAGTTGTCGGCGGCGGACGCGACGGCGAACAGGGTGGCGGTCAGCGCACAGGTTAGTGCGGCAGCAGCGAGGTATCGGCCAGTCACTCTCATCATTGTCTCCCGGGTACCGTCCGAGTTTACACCAAAACCACGTGGCAAGGGGCCGGGATGATAAGGAATTTTCGCGCATGGAGGATGCGCGACGCACTTGCCCCGGCCAATGTCGAGATGGGCTGCGCGCTCCGGGGAAGGATGATAAGGACGACTTGCATACAGGCGGGCATCGGCGACGTGTCGAGTTTATTTTCCCGAATTTTCTCGGCATCGCGCACCGGGCTCGATCAAGGCCGGACCAGCGACATCGACTACCGGTTGCTTGATACCGTTACTGCTCACGTCGGTGACGATCCAGGCGGTCACCGCGATCGTGCGGGTGACGACCACCTACCGGGCGATCGAACTGCATCTGCCGGTGGTGCTGATCGGCGTGATCTCGGCGGTGTTCGCCATTCTGCCGATCTTTCTTGCCGTTTGGGTCGGCCGGTTCATGGATCGCGGCAACGACGCCCAAGCGGCGTGGATCGGCTCTGGATTGCTGGTCGCCGCCTGCGCCGGTTTCTGGCTGTTCGCAAATTCCGTGGTGACGTTGCTGCTGCTCACCGCGCTGTTCGGCATCGCCCATCTGTTTCTGATGGCGAGCCAGCAAATGCTCTGCATCAGGTGCTCGGGCCTGCGCGGCCGCGACTCGGTGTTCGGCAATTATCTCGTCGCCAGCGCGATAGGGCAGGGGCTTGGCCCCTATATCATTGCATGGTCCGGCGGTTCAGCGATGGTGCCGCCGACTGAAGAGTTGTTCGGCATCGCGCTCGGCATTGCGAC
This sequence comes from uncultured Alphaproteobacteria bacterium, assembly GCA_963723335.1. Classification (GTDB taxonomy): domain Bacteria; phylum Pseudomonadota; class Alphaproteobacteria; order Rhizobiales; family Xanthobacteraceae; genus BOG-931. The sequence goes on from CAVRQJ010000006.1 coordinate 35,005, forward strand.
GTTATCGCTATTGACCGCGGGCGCCGTTCGTCCCGCCGCCAAGAACTGCGACGGAAGATCGAGGCTCGGGACTGGTGCCGGTCAGAACACTGCTGCGCCAGCGGGGCTTGATGGCGGTGTTGATCGCCAGCGTCATCACGATTACGTCGCAGGATTTGCTGACGATCTATCTGCCGCTCCTTGGCGCTGCCAGAGGCATCAATGCCGGCGATATCGGCGTGCTGCTCACGGTGCGCTCGGCCCTGGCACTGGTTTCGCGGTTGGGTTATTCGCGTGTGATCCGGCTGGTGCCGCGCGGAATACTGACCCTGACCAGCATGTTGGGTGCGGGTTTTGGCTTCGCCTGTCTGGCGCTGCCGATTCCGTTGTCTGCAATGTACGCCGCCATGGCGGTGATGGGATTTTCGCTCGGCATCGCCACGACGTTGAGTCTGACCAACGTCGTCGATCTGGCGTCCCAGGAGGTGATGGGCACGGTGATGTCGCTGCGGATCACCGGCAACCGCATCGGCCAGGTCGCGGTGCCGTTTATCGCAAGCCTGGTTGCCGCCGCGTCGGGTGTCGGCGGCATCTTCATCATTATCGCGCTCAGTCTCACGGTGTCAGGCGCGACGGTGCATTTCAGCCGTCAGAAAATCTGACGAAATTTTTTCTATTGCTTGAAGCCGACAACGAGATGCGCCGGATAGGATTCTGGCAACCGTTCGCCGACGCTTTTCACCGTAACGATGTAAGTGCCGGCCTCGGCGATCGCCTCCGGCGGAATGGTCGCTTCGATCTGGTTGCGCTTGACGAAGCGCGTTTCCAGTTCCTTGCCGTTGAGCATGACGCGGTGCGACGGCCACATGCCGCGGCCCGTGAACCGTAAGCGTCACCGGCGTGCCCTGCGTCACCAGCTTCGGCGAGATATCGATCTCCCGCGGCAGCGTCTGATAGGAATAAAACGCCGGTATTGGATTTTTGTATTTGTGGAATCCGATATCGACGACCTTGCCGTCCATGATCAGCATTTTGACGTTCTGCGTCATCCAGATGTCTTTGAGCGGGTCGCCTTCGACGATCGACAGATCGGCGACTTTGCCCGGCTCGACGCTGCCGTAATCCTTGTCTTTGTGGAACGTCTTGGCGACGTTGAGGGTCGCTGCCTGAATGGCCGTCATCGGCGGCACGCCGGCTTCGACATCCATCACCAGCGCCTCATGCATCAGGAGACCGGCCATGCCACGCGGCGGGTCCGAGCCTTCCTTGAGCAGGCCGCCGGCAGCAACAAAACGGCGGATGAATTCGCTGGCCTTCTGGTAGCCGATCTTGGTCGCTTCAAGCTGCTCCGGCGTGTAGTGCTTCAACAGCTTGTCGTAAGAACTGTCGGTCACGGCGCGCAGGACCGGCGGAAAATCGGCGTTCGGATCGTCAAGAATTTCATGTTCGCGCTGACGGAAGCGCGCCATGCTCGGCGACAGCGGGCGCAGCCACTTGGCGATGGTCGGCGTCCAGCCGACATGGTGCGCCACCATGGCGGCAATGACCGTGTCGTAATTTTCCGTCTGGTATTGCGCACCGGCCACTTCGGCGTCGATCCGTCCGGCAAGCCTGTCTTCGGCAAGCTTGTGCCGCTTCTCGACATCGAGGATCGAGCTGTAGCCGACCGACCAGATATGCTCGATGCCGTCGACGCCGGCGTTGGCCGAGCCGATGGCGTCCCAGCTGTGGGTGGTCACCGCGAGCCCAAGCTTGTGCGCCTCGCCGGTCACCGCCTTCACCAGGTCCATCGGCAGGAATTCGTTGAGCTTGATGAGATCGTAGCCGAGCTGTTTCTTGCGATCGACGGCCGCGCGCGCTTCGTCAGGCGTCGTCACCACGATATTGCCGCGGAATTCACGGGAGTCGGGCGCGTCGGTCTCGGTCCGCCCGCCACCGATGGCGCGACCCGAGGTCCAGATGCGCGGCCCGCGGATTTTTCCGGCATTGGTGCCGTCGCGTTGCGCCAGCGTCCACGGACCGTCCTGATAGATCTCGATCGTCGCGCACGTGGTGATGCCGAGATGCAGATAGAGCTCGCCAAAAAAATCTTCCCAATGGCAATGCCCATCGAGGAATCCCGGCAGGATTGTCTTGCCGGTAACGTCGACAACCTGCGCGTTGGGCGGCACCACGACATCGCCCTGGCGGCCGACCGCGGTAAAGCGGCCGTTCTGGATGACGATGACGGCATTTTCGATCGGCGGCCGTCCGGTGCCGTCGATCAGGGTGCCGCCAACGACCGCAAGTACGGACCCATCCTGGGCGCGCGCGACGTCGGAAAGCGGCAATGCCAGAAGAAACGAGAGCGCAGCCGCGAAAGCGCGCATTGCAACGTTTCCTTCAGTGCTGCCGCTTCCTACCAATGCCGGTGATAATAACCGCCGCGCCAATAGGGGCGTCCGTAGTAGCCGCCGTAATACGGGCCATAGCCGTAGTAAGGCGGCGGTGGCGGGTAGTAACCGGGCGGGTAGTAGCCAGGCGGTGGCGGGCCGGGAGGTGGTCCGGCGACTGCGCCGGGCGGAGGTCCGCCGGGGCCACCGGGAGGCGCGATTGCGGTGGCAATAATGTAACCGTTCTGGCCCGCGAACGAGATCTGGCACCAGCCGGCGTTGCAGCCACTGACGCTAACAGGCGATCCCGCAGGAATGAGCGTGACGACGGTATAATTCGTTCCGGGTCCTTGCCGCAGATTGACATTGGTCCCGACGACCGCGGGCGGTGGTGCTCCGGCGGACCCCGGCGGTGGCGCAGCGGCCGCTCCCGGCGGCGGGGCTGGAGGTGGAGGAACTGGTACATCATCCTGGGCGGAGGCGGACTGCACCCAGAGCGTGCTACACAAGACCGCCGCAAATGCTGCGATTTTCCCGACACTCATCGCTAACCTCTTGGGCTTCAAAAGAATATTTCGCTGAAGATTAAAGGCAAAGAAGCCGGGACATTCAACTTAATTCGCAGCAAGATTCCGGCTGCTCAATAGCGCGACAGTGTCTGCAACTCCGGGAACGGAGTGTAGGCCGCGTTCGCGCACAACTCCTGTTCTTCCTTCGGCGAGTCGATGAACTGGTCAAATCGTCCGGCCAGGAACACCGCCGCGATTTCTTTCATGCCGGCATAGACGGTCGCGGTCCGCTTGGCGTTGAAACGCAGGCAGGCCACGTATCGCCCGGGCATCGCTACGGTCGCCGGTTTGAGCACCGGCTCGGAAATCATCGCGTCGCGAATATCCGTTGGATCGTTGAGGTAGACATGCATGGCGGCCTGGATGTCGGTCTTGTAGTTCGTTGGAAAGACGTTGATTTCCTCGGTGCTGCCATAGGCGCCGGATTGGTGCTGGCCGGCGCAGGCGCCGAGCGACAGCGCAAGCCCGACAATAAAACCGGCGCAACGGATCAAATCGGCACCGCCATGGCGTCGAAGGCGCTGTCGCAATTGATGAGATCGACGCGCTTTTGCACGATGCGGAAGCTGCCGCCATCGCGCCGCAAACGGTGGTGCTGGCGGCCGGCAAATACCCGCTGGGTGTCGTCGCGATATTCGACCATGATGACGGTCGAACCAATCACGTATTCATTCTTCGCGCTATCCGCTTCGTCGATCACGACGTTGCCGACAAGATGCGCAGTGCGTGACGGCGGCGTTTGCACGTGGATGCGCGGATGCTCGAGCCGGTCGATGCGGGTCTTCATCAGGTCGCGGTCGTCGTAGAACAGCGACGCTTGGTCGAGCGGGCTTTTCTGGTCAGGCACGGCCGGCACCCAATACGTGCCGTCATCGGCAAACAATGCCATCCAGTCGCGAAAACGCCGCGCGTCGAGCAGGGCCGCTTCGTGGATGATGAATTCCTCGAATGCGGCGCGGCCGTTGCCGTCGGCCGCCATCACGCGGCCTCGCCCATATAGCCAAGCCAGGCCTTGTACTGCGCGCGCACCACCATCTCGTGCGTCGCCAGAGCGCGCGTGGCGTTGCGCTCGCGGTCCGGCTCTTCGGTGCCAAGCCCGCGTGAAATATCGACCCAGTCGTTCAGATCGCTCTTCAGTCCTTTTTGTGCGCGCACGAAGGATTCGAGATCGTCGGTCTGGACAAACGATGCGGCCGAATGCGTGACATTGAGCAGGCGGATATTGCCGAAATTCATCGCCGCCGGCGCGCCGACCAGCCGGATCGGATAGATATTCACCTCGGTGCGGTCGACGGCGATCGGCTTGATCACCCGGATGTGGATGTTCAGGCCCATGATCGACATGTTCGGATAGATCAGCGAATTGTGCAGGCGCGGCGTCAGGATTTGCTGCGCCCGCGCCTCGCCGACTTTCGACGCCAAGGCGGTCTTGTATTCGTCGAACGCCGGGCTTGAGCGCTTGCCGTCATCCAGCGACGTATTGCTGGTCCAGCCGTGGCCGTTGCCGGCAATAAAGCTCTTGCGGTCTTTCCAGGACGCGGCGGTCTGTTTCTTCTCGGTCTCGACGACCATTGCGCCTTTCTTGTCGCCTTCGCGGCGGGCGAATTGCACGCCGTCCTTGTTGACGGTCGAGGCATGGCCGAACGGCACGTGATAGGAGTCGAGCACGTTCTCGACCTGAAGTTTCCAGTTGCCGTTGAAGGCGTAGCGATGCATGCCGGCGTCGAGCGCCAGTTCGCCGTCCGGTGCGCGATCGACCAGATCGTCGATGTTGTCCTTCACCGGGCCGATATGATCTTCGAAGCTCTGGCCCTTTGCGGCGAGGCTCGCAAACACAAAGCCGCGATAGTCGCCGACGCGCGGCGCGCTGGCGAGCCCGAACGCGTCCTTGTCAAAATCCGCGGCGCAGCCTTCCGGCACCGGCACCGTGACCAGCCGGCCATCGGTATCGAACGACCAGCCGTGGTAACAGCAGGTCAGGCGCTGGGCGTGGCCGCACCGCTCATTGACGACTTTGGCGCCGCGATGCGTGCAGCGGTTGAGCAGCACGTGCACGGAACCGTCGCGATGGCGCACCATGATCACCGGCTGGCGGCCGAGCTCGGTGGTGATGAAATCGCCGGGGTTCGGCACCTGGCTGGTGTGGCCGACGAACAGCCAAGCGCGCCCGAAGATACGCTCCAGCTCCAGTTCGAACAGATCAGGGTCGGTATAAACGCGTTTGTGCACGCGGCCGGGTTCGATCAGGGATCTCTGGCCGCATGGTCCCCGTTTCTCGCGATCTGCACCGTCTCGAGGAGCTGCAGTGGGCGTCTCGAGGAGTTCGCGGCCGCCTGGCCTCGGACGGCCAGTGGCGTCCTGCACCGCCTGGTGCGCGTGCTCCTGCACCTTGGTGTTGACGAGCTGCAGCGGCGAAGCGGTTTCTTCCAGCATGCCCCAGCTCTTGAGCCAGTCGTAGGTGCGCTGCATTTCGTCGGCCGGGATCGGCGCTGGATCGCAGACCACAAGCCGGCCTTCGCGTAAATCCTCGACCTTCAGCGCGGCGATCTCCGGATCTTTCTTGGCGTAGTAGTCGATGAAGTAGTGCATATACGCACTCTTGTTGGCATTGATCCGGCGCACCGACTCGCGGATCGCGCGATTGAATGCGGCGTAAGTGTCGGCATCGACACGATCGGACGCCACCTCGGTGCCGTGGAAGAAGGCCGAACAGATGACCCGGCAGCCTTTCTTCTCGGCCAGCGTGATGTGGGGCTCGGTCAGCGTCGTGGCGTCGATCTCGCCCTTCATCAGGGCATCGAGCCGGTAGCGCGAGCCGTTCGGCGCGCGGCAGAGCTTGATCATCTCGCGCGGCACGAAACCCTCGAGCAGATGCAGCGCGATGTAGTGGGTGCCAAAATAGAACGGCACGCCGATGGTCTTGTTGGCGAGCTGTTGCGGCGTGTAGACCGGCGAGTTGGGGCCAACCATCAGCGCGGAATAAGCGACGATGGCGCGGCGTCCGAGTTGCCGGCTGCCCTGGTCGGTATCCTGCACGCGGCAGTAATTGCCCCATTCGCAGGCGTTGTACATATCGGCCTTGCCCTGCTCGAGCAGCTTGCCGTGGCTGGCGAATGGATTGACGCCCTTCGGCGTCGTGATGTGGGTCTCGACTTTCTTTTCGACGCCGGCTTCGCGGTCGGCCCATTCGATCTCGAGGCCTTCCTTGGCGAACAGGCCTTCGTCGTAGGCAACCAGCTCCGGCAGGCCCTGGAATGGCGCTGTGGTCTCGAGGACAAGCTTCTTCATCGGAGGCCTCCTTCATCGGCTGGGTGACGATATCTTCTTGACTCCGGGTCGCCTGCACGTCAAGGCTGAATCGGCAAATTGCCTGAATATTGGACTGTAGGATTGTTCAACAATGGCTTATGACCCGGCCCCGATACGGCGCGACAGCGTCATCACCCAGTCGGCCCAGGAGATCTGCCGGCTGATCGAAGCCGAGCGGCTTTCGCCGGGCGACGCGCTGCCGACCGAAACCCGGCTCGCCGAGATGCTCGGTGTCAGCCGCAATTCGGTGCGCGAGGCGCTGCGGGTGCTGCACGGCCTCGGCTACGTTGAAAAAGCCGCCGGCCGGCGCGTCATTGTCACCGCCGCCGCGCCGGGCGGCAAAGGCATGTTCGACGAGAGCGTGATCATCGAGGCGGCGCCGATCGCCAACGATGTGCGCTCGCATATCGCCCAAAAATGTGCGGAACTCGCCGCCGTTCGGCTGTCCACTGCCGATCTCGGGGTCATGGAGGGCGCGCTTGCGGCGCTCGAAACCGCCATTGCGCGGAAGGACATGAATGCCGCGAAGGCGGCGCATGACGCCTTTCACGGCGCCTTTCTCGCCGGAGCGCGAAATCCGCTCCTGGTCGCGATGTTTAACCAGGCCCAAGGCGCCCGGCTCTCCAACGTCTCGCCGAAGCACAACAGCTTCTACGACCCGCGCCATCTCGAACAGCACCGTGCCTTGTTGCGGGCGTTACGCAAGCGCGATGGCCGCGCCGCCCGCGTGGTGGTGCGCAAGCATTTCCAGAGCCTTGGCCTCATGCTCGAAGTGGCGGCACGGGCGAGCCGCAAGGCCCAGCTGGCTGCGGTGGTGCCGTTGCCACGGCGCGCCGCGCGCTAAAGCGAAACTTCCGCGAGCACCCGGTGCGCAACTGTTCCGCAGCGCGGAAAGCCGCTATGCTGCGTTACGAAAATATTCCCGAAAATGGCGATTACGCTGGACAGGATCGAAGTGGTGACTTTAACACGCGTCAAATCCATCGCAGGCGCATTGCTTTTCTGCCTCGTGTCGGCGTCAGGCGCGTCTGCGCAGATCATGGTCGACGTCGCCAGGATCACCTGCAAGCAATTCCTGAACGACACGGTTACCGTGCCCGACAACATCGCGTATTGGTTGGGCGGCTATTACGACGCCCGGCTTGGCAATACCGAATTCGATATCGATGTCCTGAAGCACAATGTGTCCAAACTGGAGGACTACTGCGTGCATAATCAAGACGTCACGGTCATGAACGCCGTCGAGACGCTTCTTGGCTTGAGCCGATAGCCGAAAATTTTTCGCCGAACGTAGCAACCTGGAACGTCCAACGTGCCAACAACAAAATCCATCATGGTGGGACTGCTGCTGTGCCTTGCGGCAACGGTCTCCTGCCGCGCTCAAGTCACCATCGACGCAACGAAACTGACCTGCCACGACTTCCTGACCGAAACGGTCGTCGCGCCGGACAAGATCTCCTATTGGCTCAGCGGCTATTACAACGGCAAGCGCCGCAATACCAACCTCAACGTTACCTCGCTGCTGGATTTCGTCGACAAGATGCGGGACTACTGCCTTCACAATCAAGACGTGACGGTGATGAAGGCCGCCGAGACTCTTCTCGGCATCAAATAGGTCTGTCTCGCGTCGACCGCCGCTACGGCGAGACCTCTTCCAGGACCCGTCGCCGAGTCTCGATCATGAAGGTCGCGGCAATGCAGCCGATGGCCGCAAAGACCGAGAAGGTCAGGAAGACGCCGCTGATGCCGTAGCGCGGCAGCGCAAAGCCGACGATCAGCGGGCCGACGGTCGCGGCGGCCCTGAGCCAGAAACTCGCCCAGCTTACGCCGAGCGCGCGCATGCGCGTCGGATAGATTTCGGCGGTGTAGAGGAAGATCGTCATGTTCATCGAGCCGAGCCACGCCGAGCAGAACATGAAGCCGATCAGCATGCCGAATGCCGTGGCGGCGCCGAACGCCCACAGCCAGATCAGGCCGGCCGCGGTGAGAAAGAATGCTCCGGTAAACCAGTAGCGGCGTCCGATACGGTCGATCAGGAACGCACAGATCAGCGAGCCGACGAGGCTGCCAACCGGAGCGAAGATCGCGTAGTTGAGTGCCTGTTGCAGCGGCAGGTGGTAGACTTCGCGATACAGCGTCGGAATCCAGCCCTGTAATCCGTAGGCGATGATGTAACACGACGCCCACAGCACCCAGACCAGCAGTGTGCGCGGCAGGTAGCGTCCCTCGAACAATTCCTGCCAGCGTGTTTTCTGGCTCAGCGGTTGCGGGATAACGTCAGGCACCGGCGGCAGTGGCGATTGGCCGTCGCGCGAAATGATGCGTTCGATCCCGGTGACGGCCGCGTCGGCTTCATTAAGCCGGCCTTTGGAGGCGAGCCAGCGCGGCGACTCCGGGCAAAACCGCTGCATGAATAACGCCACAGAGTCCGGGCAGCGCGCCAAGGGCGAACATCCACTGCCAGCCAAACAGCGGCACGACAAACGCGCCGGCGATGCCGGCCATCAGCAGCCCGCATGGAAAGATGATCTGGTAGGTCAGGAAACGGCCGCCGCGCCGGTCGGCGCGCAGGATTTCACTAATGTACGTTGACGCGACCGGAATTTCGCCGCCGAGACCGATACCCTCGAAGAACCGGCAAACAAACAGCTGGTCGTAACTGGAGGTGAACGCACACGCGAGACTCATGACGGCGAACAGGCCGATTGCGATGCGTATGGTGCTGATACGGCCGATGCGCTCGGCGATCCAGCCGAAGGTCAAGGCGCCGAGGGCCTGGCCGAAATTGGCGACGCTGATCAGTTTGCCGATGTCCCCGGGCGCAATGTTCCATTGGTCTTTCAACACCGGCAGCACGTAGGCGATCGTCAGCGAATCGAACAAGTCGAAGAAGATGGCGATGCCGAGAACGACCGTGACGGTGATGTGCCAGTTCGAGTACGGCAAACGCTCCAGCCGCGCGGCAATAGTCTGCTCGTTCAGCGGTGGTGCCTCGGCCATCTGTCCCCCTAACTCACTGTCTCATCGCTGCAAGCGGACAAAGCGCTTGCAGTCGCGGCAGTTTTTAATTTTCAGCGCTGCGGGCGTAGCCGCTGGATTTGCATGTTCGCCAGGAACGGAACCAGCGGATGCGCACCCATCTTCACGATCGAAGGCAAGTCGAGCTTGATCAGCGCTTCCCGCTGATCCGGCGGCAGGTTGAAACGGTCGGCGAAAGCGCCGGCGTCGGCGACGTATTGAACGCGCATGTCTTCGTCGTGCGCCAGCCCATGCAGCGCCGAGGTCAGTTCCACCAATTCCGGTTTGATCGCCGGATAGTGCGCCTCGCGATTGTGCTCGGCTTCGCTGCCGATCCATGCCAGTGACGCGTAGTTGTGATGCCAGCTCGGATCCATCGACACCACATCGGGCTTGCGTTCGCCGAGCGCGCCGGCGGCGCAAGCCCAGCAGCGCAATTCGATATTGCCGGTGTCGTCAAGCTCGGTTTCGTCGTAACCGATCAGCGATTTCAGATTTCCCGCCGCGAGCTTTTCCAGCACCCGCCTGTCCCAGGCCAGTTCGGGATTTGAATAGCGGTCGGTCCCGGGAAAATGCGACATGCCGCCCGATGACAGGATCACCGTCTTCAACCCGAGCGACGTGACGGTGCGTGCGATGGCCTGGCCGAACTGGTAGCAACGCTCCATGGTTGGCTGCGGCGGCAGATAGGCGTTGACGTAGATCGGCAGCACCGGGCCGGTGTGGCCGAGGTGGGTCAGCGGAATGCCGATGGCGTAGTCGATCTTGGCCGTCGAGGTGAACGCCGGATCGAAGTTCTGCCGATAGAGTTGCCGCACCAGCTCAAAGCCGATCTCGCTCGGAATCTTCCAATGGAATTTCCGGCCGGCGAATTCACCGGTCGCTTCGCCGCCGACATGGACGGTAAAGGGTGGGGCGGTGGTATGGAAAAACTGTTCGGCGTGGTCGTTGGAGAAGATGATCCAGAGGTCGGGATTGAGTTCACGAAGCCGTTTGCCGACATCGGCAGCGACCTCGCGCACCTTGGCGACCAGCGCCTTGTCCTCGGTATCCGGCATGGTGAAGAACTGCGGCGCATGGGGCAGCATGGCGCCGCCGATCACAGTCGACATCATGATTTTTACTCCTTTGCAGCAAAATTATCGCGGGCAGGGAGGAACAACAAGCGCACGCCCGTCGCGGCGACATGCGTTTTGCAAGTATCAATGTTAAGTCGCGGCAGCAGCGGTTAGTCCGTGGAGCACCGCTTCCAGTGCTTTAACGGTCGCCTCGACGTTCGGTCCCAACCCGTGCCGCTGCGCGAGCCAAGCTGGGTTATTGTAGGCAAGCCATATCTTGCCGTTTACGTCTTCATAGACCAGGGCCTTTAATGGCAGGTCGATGCCGACCGCCTGATCGGCCTGCATCAGCGGCGTTCCGCCGCGTGCATTGCCGAAAATCAGCAGCTCGGTCGGCCGCAGCGACAGGCCGGCCGCGGCCGCACCCGCAGCGTGGTCGATACGCGCGAACACCGTCAGTCCCTTGGCTTTAACCGCCGCCTCAAGCCGTTCCATGGTGTCCTTCGCGGCAAAGCTGCTCGGAATTGTCGTCAATCCATCCGCCATGACTGCGGGCTCCAATGATTTTCAGAGAACGAGCGTCGTGCAGCTGTCGCTCCGCTGCGAAGTGCTGTAAAGGCCGGCCGTCTTTCAGCATGACAGCCCCGCGCTTCACAGGCCAGCGCGAAGCCGTTAGTTTTTGGCCGCGTGCTTTGGTGAATTTAAGGAAATCCGATGGTTGAAGTGCCTGTAACAATTGCCTGCGGCCGATACGACCGCACCAGCGCCATTCGTGACGGCAGGGTGAAGGTCGAAGGCTGCGCGGTCACCTATCTGCCGCTTTATCCGGAAGAGATTTTTCACCGCGCCTTCAAATTCCAGGAATTCGACGTCTCGGAAATCTCGTTCTCGAGCTACATCCGCACCGTGGCGACGGGGACGTCGGCCTATGTCGGCGTGCCGGCCTTCGTATCGCGGATTTTCCGGCATTCCGGCATTTATGTCCGTAAGGGCGCAGGCATCAGCAAGCCGGAAGACCTGCGTGGCAAGCGGATCGGCGTGCCGGAATATCAGATCACCGCCGTGGTCTGGATGCGCGGCATGATGCAGCACGAATACGGCGTGAAGCCCTCGGAGATCCATTGGCATAGCGGCGGCCAGGAAGAGCCCGGCCGCCATGAGCGCACGCCGCTCAAACCGATCCCGGGTCTCGATTTGCAGCCGATCGGCGATGACAAAACGCTGGTCGGCATGCTGCGTGACGGGGAACTCGATGCCCTGTTCACGGCGCGCGCGCCGTCATCTTTCAGGAACGGCGAGGATCATATCCAGCTGCTGTTCCCGGATACCCGCGCGGCAGAGCAGGCCTATTACAAGAAGACCAGGCTGTTTCCGATCATGCACCTGATCGGTATTCGCAAGACCCTGGTCGAGCAATATCCGTGGCTGCCAACCAGCGTCTATAAGGCGTTCTGCGAAGCCAAGGCGCTGGCGATGATCGATCTGCGCGACGTCAATGCGCTGATGGTGACACTGCCGTGGCTGGTGGCCGAGACCAACGAGACAGCCGCGATCATGGGCGATGACTTCTGGAAATACGGCATCCATGAAAATCTTCCGGAAATCGAAGCCTTGACGCAGTACATCTACGAACAGGGCTTGGCCGACCGGAAGGTCAAGGTCGAGGAACTGTTTCATCCCTCGGTTTTCGATATCTCAAAGGTGTGAGTGCTGATATGGCGGCTGAAGACAATCGCGTGATCGTTGCTGGCGCCGGCCCGGTTGGGGCTGTGATGACTCTGGCTCTCGTCAAGCAAGGCATTCCGGTCACCTTGATCGAGCAGTTACCGGATGCGCCGGAGGATCAGCGCGCCGCGACCATTCATCCGCCCACGGTCGAAATGCTGGTCAAACTCGGCCTGGAAAAGGAGATGTTTTCCAAGGAGCCCACCGGCGGCCTGGAATCGCCGCTGTTTCATTTCCGTGAACGTGCCACCGGCGAACTCATTGCGGTCTTCGACATCAATCTGCTCAAGGGAGAGGTGCCTTACCCGTATGTCGTGCAGTGGGAGCAGTACAAACTGGTCCATGCCGCGCTGCCCTACATCAAGGCGAGCGGTCTCGGCGAAGTCAGATTTTCGACGAAGGTGAGCGGGCTTTCTCAGACCGCCGACTATGTCGAGGCGACGGTCACCAATGTCGAGGGCAAAACCGAAAAGCTGCGTGGCAAATATCTGATAGGCGCTGACGGCGGATCAAGCACGGTGCGCAAGCTTGCCGAAATCGTGTTCGAGGGTTTCACCTGGCCGGAACGCTTTATCAAGATCGCGACCAATTTCGACTTTGGCGAAACGGGTAAGGGGTATTGCACGCGCAATTACTTCTCCGATCCAGACGAGTGGATCAATCTGTTCAAGGTCAAAGGCTGGGGTCCGCCGGGAATCTGGCGCGGCGTGTTTCCGGTACCGGAGAAAGAAACCGACGAGGAAGCCGTCAGCATGGCCGGCATCCAGCGGCGTCTGCAAGGTATCCATCAGAAGAATGGCGATTATGAAGTCCCCTATTACGGGCTTTACGCGGTGCATCAGCGCGTCGCCGAGACCTTCAACAAAGGCCGCATTCTGCTCGCCGGCGATTGCGCCCACGTCAACAATCCGATCGGCGGCATGGGCATGAACGGCGGCATCCACGACGCCATCAATCTCGCCGAGAAACTGTCCGACGTGTGGTTCGGCCGCTCCGAAGACGACGTGCTTGATCGCTACACGCGTCAGCGCCGCAAGGCGCAGGTCGATTACGTGCAGGCGCAGACGATCCAGAACAAGAAGCATCTGGAAGAGAAGGACCCGGCTATCCGCCGCCAGCATCTCGATGAACTGCGCCGCACGTCGGAAGATGTCTCACTGCACAAGAAATTCCTCTACCGCTCGTCGCTATTCGACAGCCTGAAGTCCGCGAACGCGGTAGAGTGAACTAGCTCAAGAAGCTCTTCCATTTGTCTTCGATCGCGCGCGCTTCGTCGGCCGTCAGCGCCGACGGCGCCGGGAATTTGTCGATCCATGAAAATGGCCGGCAGGCGTTGATGATCGCCTTGGAATGCGAGGTGACGCCTTTCGCCTTGTCTTCCGGCGAAATGCGCGGATCGAGCGCCGAGCTCCAGGCGTTGCGAATGATGTCGATGCCTTCCGCCGGCTCGCAGCGCGTCGTCACCGCCCACATCACATCGGCGAGATTCGATGGATCGACATCGTCATCGACGACGACGACGATGCGCGCCATGTAGCTATGTGCCGCGGCGACCATCGCGGCGCGCTTGGCGTGACCGTCATAGCGTTGCCGCAGCGCCACCACCGTCATGAGTTGCGAGACGTGCTGCCAGGCGCCGACCACGTCGGTGACGCCGCCGGAGTCGAGATTGCTCCAGATTGTTGCTGCCCGAAACGGCAGGCCGAAGTGAAAGCGCGGCGGTTTCATTGGCGGCGAGCCAAGCAGGATCGGGTCGTTGCGATGGTGGATTGCGGTGACCTCCATCACCGGGCCGGGCCGTGCGTCGGCGGCGTAGTAACCGGTGAACTCGCCGAACGGTCCCTCCGGCAGGGTCTCCTGGTTCGGCGGCAATAGCCGGCCCTCGAAAATGATTTCGGCATGAGCCGGAACCGGCAGACCGGTTTGCGGCCCATCGCACACCTCGATGGGCGCGCCTTTGATCGAGCCGGCGAACTCATATTCCGAATGCCCGTCGGGCAGGTATTCGAAGCCGGCGATGAACAGTGCCGGGTCTTCGCCATGAACGACGGCAATCGGACAGCTTTCGCCGCGGTCCCAATATTTTCTGGCGATGATCGCGCCATGACGGCCGCTGTGATCGAACTGTACTGTTACCTTGTTCGGTCCGTGAACCTGGATGCGATAGATCGAAGCGTTGATCCAGCCGCCGTCCGGATCGCGCATGATCACCAGTGAGCCGGAGCCGATATACGGCCCGCCGTCATGACGGTGCCATATTGGCGCCGGAAAGCGCCCAACATCTAGGTCGCTGCCGCTAACCGTGTTTTCGTCCCAAGCCGCTTTTTTGACAGCCGCCGGAGGCAGCGGCCGAAGGTCCTTGCGCTTCTCCATCCACGCTTTGAGAGCATCGAGTGGCCGGAGAGCTGGATCGAGCCCAAGCGCCAGCGCCGCGCGCTGCACATTGGTTGTGGCGTTGGTAAAAATGCGAAAGCCGCGCGGGAAGCCCTTGATGCCGTCGAACAACAGGGCCGGGCAATCGGCCATGCCTGCCGCGACTTCGGTGATTCCGCCGATTTCGAAGCGCGGGTCCGCGCCCTCGATGCGGCGTAATGCCCCAAGTTTGTCGACCAGACCGATAAATTCACGCAAATCCTTATACATGTCTTCCATACAATCCCGCCGAACCCCGCGACGCCAGCATGAGACAAAGGGTGGGATCGAGGAGTTCTTTTTCGGCGGGAATGAGTATAAGTGACCGTGTCCGGGTGCCCATACTAAATGCCATCAATTGCCCATCTTATTCATGCGTATGGCCTTCTGGTCGTCGCTGGCGTTGTCGGCCTCGAGGGGGTCGGTATTCCGGTGCCCGGCGAGACGGCGCTTATCATCGCCTCGGTCATCGCCGGCTCCAAGCATGAGCTCAATATCGTCGCGGTGATCCTGGTTGCGGCCGGTGCGTCCATCGTTGGTCGCATGATCGGCTATGCCATTGGCCGCAACTTTGGCTACTGGCTGCTGCTGCGTTACGGCGGCTACGTCGGCATCACCGAAGCGCGGATCAAGCTCGGCCAATACCTGTTTCTGCGCCACGGCGGCAAAATCATCATCATCGCCCAATTCATCCCGGTTCTGCGCACGCTTGCCGGCATCCTGGCCGGAGCCAATCGCATGCCGCGCCATACCTTCATGATGACCAACATCATCGGCGCCTGTGCATGGGCTTCGTTCTTCGGGGTAGCGGCTTATTTCCTCGGTCGGCAGGTAGAGAAGCTTGCCGGCTCCGCGGTCTTCCTCTGCGCGGTGGGCCTGTTGGTCGCCCTCGTGCTGGCCGCAATCTTCGTCAAAGGACACGAAGCGCAACTTGCCGCCGAGGCGGAACGCGCCTTGCCGGGTCCGCTCGAGTTGCCTTGAAGCCTTCGTCTCGCCGATAATGCCTCTGCTGAAATGACCGGGGGATAAATCGTGACCGCGTCCTGGTCGACGATCGATTGCGACGTGCACGTCAACGTGCCGAGCTTGCAGGCTCTGCTGCCGTATCTCGACGATCACTGGCGCGACAGTGTCGTCGACCGCGGCATGAACTCGCTGGATTCGATCAGCTATCCGCCGAATGCGCCGCTCACGTCGCGGCCTGACTGGCGCGGCAAGGCGGGCGAGCCGCCGAGCACCTTCGATGCATTGAAGCTGCATGCACTCGACCGCTGGAATATCGATGTCGCCATCTGCAATTGCCTCTACGGCGTGCAGTTGCTCTACAGCGAGGACATGGCAGCCGCCTTTGCCAAGGCGGTGAACGATTACGTTGCCAAGGAATGGCTCGATCGCGATCCGCGGCTGCGGGCATCGATCGTGGTGCCGATGCAGAATACCGAGCTCGCCGTTGACGAGATTGAGCGCTGTGCCGCCGACAAGCGCTTCGTGCAGGTGCTGGTGCTGGCGATGGGCGAGGCGCCGCTCGGCCGCCGGCAATATTGGCCGATCTATGCCGCCGCGGAACGGCACGGCCTGCCGCTCGGCATCCACGCCGGATCGAGTTACAGGCATCCAGTGACCTCGCTCGGCTGGCCGTCCTGGTACATCGAGGACTATGCGGCGAATTCGCAGGGCTTCCAGTCGCAGGTGGCGAGCCTGGTTTGCGAAGGCGTGTTCGTGAAATACCCGAAGCTGAAGGTGGTGCTGCTGGAATCCGGCGTGAGCTGGCTGCCTTCGTTTCTGTGGCGGCTGTCGAAGTTCTGGCGCGGCGTTCGCCTCGAAGTGCCGTGGCTGGATCGCTCACCGTCCGAAATCGTGCGGGATCATATCCGGCTGACGATCCAGCCGTTCGACGGCCCCGACGATCCGGCGGCAGTGGCCAAGTTGATCGAGCATTTGCAGTCGGACGATATCTTGCTGTTCGCGTCGGACTTTCCGCACTGGCAGTTTGACGGCGACGACATCATGCCGGCGGGAATTCCGCAAAAGCTGCACGGCAAGATCAAGCGCGATAATGCGCTCGCGACCTATAGCCGGCTGGCTGAGCCTGTAGCGTAAGGCCGCAAGATGGCGAAACACGTCATCGCCAACGTGCGCGATTTTCCGGCGGGCACCCGGAAGCTGGTCGATGTCCGCGGCCGTCAGATCGCGGTTTTCAATATCAAGGGCGAGTTCTTCGCCTTGGCGAACCGTTGCCCGCATCAGGGCGGCAGCCTCTGCGAGGGCCGTTTGACCGGGCTGGTCGAAGCCAGCGAACCCGGCAAGTACCGTTATTCGCGCCGCGGCGAGATCATCCGTTGTCCGTGGCATGGCTGGGAATTCGACGTGCGCACCGGCAAATCATGGTGCGAGCCGTCAAAGGTAAGGGCACGGCAGTTCGCGGTATCGGTGGCGCCGGGCTCTGCCTTGGTGGAAGGCCCCTATGTCGCCGAAACTTTTCCCGTTCGCATCGAAGACGATTATGTCGTGCTCGACATTTAGGGCAGGGCAACCCTTTGCCGGCTGAACAGCATCCATTGCTGATGAGGAAGTTCCGATGGCGCAGCGAAAAGACTTTCGGCGGATAGGGGTGCTCCTGCCGTCCTCGAGCTCGGTCCAGGAGATGGATATCGGCAGGGCGTTGCCGCACGACATCACGCTGCACGTCGCGCGAATGCGGCTGAACAACGTGGATGCGGAGTCGACCCTGCGAATCGTCCAGGAAATCGAAACCGAGAGTCAAAAACTGGCTGACGTCGACGTCGACGTGATTATTCTTCCTGCCACTGCGCCCTCGTCGCGCAACGGCCCCGGATACGACCAGGAGCTGATCAAGCGAATAACCGCAGCGAGCGGCAAGCCGGCGACCACGGCCTCAACCGCGCTGCTTGAGGCATTGCGTGTGCTTTCGGTCAAACGCATCGTACTTGGCGCGCCGTGGAGCGATACGGTCAACCAGAGCGTCACGGCGTTTCTGCAAGCCAACGGCGTCGAGGTCCTCGCGCAGGAGGCGCTCGGGCTCGTCCGCAATCTCGAGATCGGACTGCTCGATTCGCAAACCGCCTTCGATATCGGTCACCGCGTGAACCGGCCGGAAGCCGACGCGGTGATGTTGGCGTGCGGCAACTGGAGCACGTTTGGCATCATCGATCGGCTGGAGCGCGATCTGGGAAAACCCGTGCTGACGACGAACCAGGTCACTCTGTGGCATGCGCTGAAGATGATGGGCACGAGACCCCTCGACGGGCTTGGTATTTTGCTGCGGCAGCATCTGGGCGACGAAACCGCGCGGTGGACCGTTGGTGCGGGCGCTTGATCAATGGACGTGAGTTAGCCTGGCTTCAGAATAGTCCGCGCTGCCTCTAGCCCACTTGCCAGCGCCGCCTCGACCGTACCCACCTCCGGGCCGTGGTAAACCGCTTCACCTGAAAAACGAATGGGGCGGTCGTCCGCTCTTGTGAGCGCGGACTGTGCCTTGTGCGTTTCGAGCGTGGCATAGGAATAGCCGCCGCGTGCGAAGGGATCGTTGGCCCAGTCGATCGCCCGCGCCACCACCAGTTTCCGCATCAGTTGCTTCGGATCGACGCTGAAGATGCCGGCGAGCGACGTGATTCCTGCCTCTATCAGCTCCTGCTCGTTGAAGCGCGCCATGGCGTCGGTCTTCGGTCCGCCGAACCAGCCCGTGAGCAGCGGGATGGCGGCGGGACGCTGCGTCCACCAGACCGGTATCTGCGCGTCCGAGATCAGAAATGACAGATCGGCCAGCTCCGGGCGCAGCTCGGACCACCAACAGGTCTCGAAGCGCAGCAGGAATTTGATGACATTGCCGAAGCCGATCTTCGCGGCGGCTTCTGCTTTCTCGCGTTCCGGCGCGGGAAGTGCGATCTCTTTCAGCAGCGGGAGAGGCACCGTCAGGATGACGGCATTGCATTCATAAGCGCCGTCGTTGGCGCAATGGACTACGCATCCTCGATCGCCCGCTTCGATGGCGGTGACAGCCGCGTTGAGGCGGATTGTGACGCCGTGTTTGCGGCATTCCGCGACCAGAAAATCGACCATGGCGACATAGCCGCTGGCAGTGCGGGACTGCATGCCTTGTTCGCTACTCGTCCATTCGTCACGCATGGCCAGAACGCTTGCCCGTTGCGGGTCGGCAGCGTCGTAGCCTTCGACCATCCCCGTGATGGAATGCCGGAGCCGCGTGTACTCCGGCCCTGCAAAATGCTGCTGCAGGAATTGCGCGACCGTCATGTCGGACTGCAATTCCATCAGGCGATCGTGAAGCTGATCGTCGTCCGGACCGGATGGATCGCCTTGCGAGAACACGCCGTTCTCGACATGCCACGCCGCTCCCGCAAGCGGCAGCGTTGCCAGTCCGGCCTCGCGCAGCAAGCGCCGGGTGACGGGCGCCTCGCCATGAACGAATTCGGCGCCGCCTTCCGCCGGGTATCCGAACGCAGCGGACGGCAGCGGGTAGATCCGGCCGCCGCATCGGTCTCGCGCTTCCAGTATCGTCACTTTCTTGCCAGCGCGCCCGAGCTCGCGTGCCGCGATCAGGCCCGCAGCCCCCGCTCCGACGATGACGATGGTCTCTGCCTGCGCGCGAGCCATGAAACGCGGTTTAATTCAGCCGCGTCATCCGCACCGGAAGCTTGCTCACGGCGCGTAGCGTGTTGTGAATGAGGCGCTCAGGTTTGCCAGCGAGTTCGATGGTCGCGACCCGCTCCAGCATCGCCGTCATCAGCGCCTCGATTTCCAGCCGCGCAATCATCTGCCCGACGCAGGCGTGAATGCCGGTGCCGAAGCCGACATGGCCGGCGACCTTGCGGCTGATGTTGAAGCGCGCCGGTTCCTCCCATTTCCGCGGATCGCGATTGGCCGCAGCGACCGAAACGTAGATTTTCTCTCCGGCATCGATCGGGGTGCCGGCGATCTCGGTCTCCCGTGTGGTGGTGCGGAAATAGCACTGGAAAGGGGTCTCGAAGCGCATGACTTCTTCGAACGCGGCGCGGGCCTTCGCCGGCTCCTGCCGCAGCTTCTGCCACTCGCCAGGATTCTCGGCGAAGCAGAGGATGGCATTGCCGACGGCGTGAACGGTGGTGTCGATGCCGGCGGACAGGAACGAGCGCACCAGCAAGGCGGCTTCCTGCTCGGTGACTTCGCCGGTGTCGGCGTATTTGTAGACTTCGGCGCCAAGGCTGCCGGGCCGCAACGCATTGCGTGCACAGCGCTGCATCACCCACGGCAGGATCTTGTCCACCGGGGCGAGCGCCGCGTGATAGAGATCGTTCTTCGGGCCCATGGTGTTGAAAACCATGCTGCCGTAAGGCAGCAGCATTTCCCGTTCTTCGGCGGCGATGCCGACTGCGTCGGGAAACACTTTCAGTGGATAGGCGATCGAGAGCTCGGCGACGGCGTCGAATGTGCCGAGCGCAAGAGCTTTGTCGATGTGCAGCACTGCTTCTTGATAAAATCCGTCGCGCAGGGCGCGCAGCAGGTTCGGCGCCACCGCGCGGTTCATCACCGTGCGGGCGCGGGTGTGGGTCGGCGGATCGGTTTCAAGCAACAGGCTCGGCGGCCGCCAATTGCCCTCTTTGTGGAAGTTGGCAATTCCGACGCCGCCGCCTGAACCAAAGATCTCCCAGTTATTGAGGACGGTGCTGACGTGTTCGTATCGCGTCACCGCCCAGACGTCGTAGCGCGGCAACCGGACGATCGGGCCGGTCTCTCTAAGCTGCTCGTGAAACGGGTAAGGATCGGCGAGGAATGCGCGCGAAAACGGATCGATATCCGAAGACACTGCGGTCTCTTTCAGTTGCGGCATTGTCATCGCCACCCTCCGCGTCCTGTCATCCTCGGTATATCGCGTTACGGCGTCAACCTTTGAGCGGGCGAGTTCCGCCAGCCTCGCGGGAACTATCCGGCCTCCGGCTCATTGGTGTTAAAGGCGCAATATCGCGCCTAAAAGCCTTTTGGAGAGGACTAATGGACAAGAAAATTGCTGGACTTCTGGGAGCTGCCGCGGCGATCGCGACAGTCGGAAGCTGCAAATGCCACGGAAGTGCAAGGAAACCCGGTCAATCACGCCGCAAGCTATCGGGAATTGCTCGATCCGGTGCCGAATGCTGCTCGCGGCTTTGAAAGCCGAAGATGCGCGCCGGGCATCAACGCGCCGAGCGGAGCCAGAAAAGTCGCGCAAGGTACTTATATCGGCGTTGGGCACCATCACCATCATCACCACCATCATCATCACCATCGTAGTGCCGCGCGTTCATGGTCGGTGCCGCCGATCATCACCACCATCACCACCACCATCACCACAGCAGCTATTACGGCCGCTGAGGTTATCTGCGGACAGGCCGGGTCACTCGTGGGCCCGGCCTTTTGCTGCGCGCAGCAGATAGCGATAAGTGCCGTCAAAGACGGTGTCGGTGTCTGAGGTCCAGGTGGAGTCCGCCGCAAGCTGCGGGCGGCTTGGCATGGATTCGCCGCCCTCGCATTTCGCGTTCAGCGGCTTCTTCTTCGTTCATCGCTACGAGGTTGATGTCGCACGTTACCGGCAGCACGAGGATTTGCAGCATCGGTTCGCCTGGCCGAAAGATATGAACTTGGCCTTCGGCCGGTGCTTTGAAAACAATGAACGAGATCATCGGCCACCACTCGGTGCGTAACAGCGCCGGTACGGCGATCGGACAGGTGCCGGTGGTATCGGTATAGAAGCGCGGATGCGGTTCGGTGCGAACCGCCCAGTCCGGGCCGACGTTCAGATCGAGCAGCAGTTGGTGCGTATAATAGTCGCGGCCAAAGGTGCGAAATGGCGGCCATTGCAAATCGTCGTCCGGAGCGGGGCCGAAGTCGCCATCGAAGTGCAGCTGCCCGTCCTTTCTCGAAACATGCAGTTCGTTCTCGTACGGATAAAAGATCTCGATGCCGTACTGCGCGCTTTCGGTAAAGGGCGCGCAATGCCAGGCGTATTCATGCGAACCGTCGGCGCGCGGCGCTGGCTTTCCGGCCCAGCCGGGCATTTCCATTTTCGTTCTGCGCGGCCGCAAGCCCGGATTGAAGTGCCTGAATTTGACGTCGAGCATCAGCCCCTCGGTGATCTTAGACACCGCTGCCAATAGAAAAGTTTCGCCGGCGGGCAAAGTTCCCCCGCGGCGACCATAGGGCTCTAAAGCCCTGAAAAGCAGCCGGTTATTGGCCCCTTTTGGCGGTCCTTGAACCCCTTATTCCGCAGCGCCATATAGTACGAAGGTCCGCCGGGAAATGGTTTTCCGGCGGGCAATGGGGTGCCGTAAAGGGCCCCGCCAAAGTCGCTTAAAAAGGACTTTGAAACCATGTCCAGGGTTTCGTCGCTTTCGAGTCCCTTCCTGCTTGGCTTCGATGAGATCGAGCGCGTGCTCGACCGCGTCGGCAAGGCAGCGGATGGCTATCCTCCCTACAATATCGAGCGGATACCGCGTAACGGGAACGCTCCGGAGCGCCTGCGCATTACCCTAGCGGTCGCAGGTTTCACGCGCGATCAGCTCGATGTCACCGTAGAGGAGAGCCAACTCGTCATCCGCGGTCGCCAACAGGACGACAAAAGCCGGGAATACATCCACCGCGGCATCGCCGCGCGCCAATTCCAGCGCACCTTCGTGCTGGCGGAGGGAATGGAAGTTTCCGGTGCGGACCTGAAAAACGGATTGCTGTCGATTGATCTGGTGCGCCCGCAGCCCGAGCGCATCGTTAAATCGATCTCAATCAAAGAGTGCGATTAAGAAACCAGTAGGACTCGACCGACATGAAAGGAGTCGAGGGCCATGTCACTTGAAATGAAGTCACCTGAAACGAACCGTACAGAGAACCCGACCGAGATCACCCCGGAAGCGCTCGCGCACCTTGGCGACGGACGTATCGCCTACGTCAAAACGATCCGCTCCGAAGACGTCGCGGCGATGTTTCCGCAGATGCAGGTGCCGAAGATGGCGCCCGGCGTAAAACTGTTCGCGCTGCATGCCGCCGACGGCACGCCGATCATGCTGACCGACAGCCGTGAAGCCGCCGTCGCCAACGCCTGGAGCCAGGAGCTCGAGACCGTCAGCGTGCACTGACCGGAAACTCGGAACCGGAACAATAGAGCGGGGCCGGCAAACGCCGGCCCCGTTTCGTTTTGGCTTTGCGTTAGCCGCAACTGCGAGACGCTACGCGGCGCTGGCCGACGGCATCGCCAGCACGGCGTACAGCGACTCCGCGTCTTTGCGATGCGCGCAGTTTGTGCGTGACAGCGGGTTCGCGCAGCAGGCGGGCAACGCGCGCCAGGGCTTTCAGGTGATCGGCGCCGGCGCCTTCGGGCGCGAGCAGCAGGAAGATCGAGATCGACCGGCTGGCCATCGAGCGCCTCGAAATCGATCGGCCGGTCGAGCCGCGCGAACAAGCCGAACAGCCGCGTCAAATTCGCCATTTTCCCGTGTGGTATGGCGATGCCGTTGCCGATCGCTGTCGAGCCGAGCTTCTCGCGCTGGGTCAGGATATCAAAAATCTGTCGCTCGTTTTGCCCGCTCAGCACAGCGGCGCGCGCGGCGAGTTCCTGCAGCGCCTGTTTCTTGCTGTTGACCTTGAGCGCCGGCAGGACCGCATTCGGTGCAACGAGATCGTTGAGCGGCATGAAAAGCTGACCTGGAAAGCTGACCTGGAATGAAACCGCAAGCCTCGGGGGTTGAGAGCGTAATCGGTTCCTACGGAACCGGACCAAAACTGTTATGGATGCACGATCGTTCCCGAAAAACGGTACCCTTTTCCGGACCATGCTCGTTAGGGCGGCGGACCATAGGGAGAGGCCGAACTCTCGTCAATGGGCGTCGGAGCGATGGTCCTTAAGCCTGCGATGATAACGACGCAACTGTTTTTCCAGGCGGATTATTGCCCGATCGGCGCTGTCATAGGCGTCAGCGGCCTCACCTTCGGCATGCAGCGTGACCTTTAAATCGAGGTGAATCGCGCATTCGGTCCGGAACCCGAAACCGTCCCGCGCCAGGGTCACGTGACCCGAATAACCGCCGTCAAAGTATTTGGTCGCGGCTTCGGCGATCCGTCCGTTCACGCGGCCCCGCAACGCCTCGCCGACCTCGATGTTCTTGCCGGATATGCGAAATGACATAGACACCTCCGTCAAAAGGGGCCCACTGGATTCGACCTAGGCATCCACCGGCGAAGTTTCAACACGGCAGAACGGGTTTAGCTCGCGGCTACGCCCTGCTTTTCGCGCCGCCGTTGTACCGAGGAAGGAATACGCATCGCCTCGCGGTATTTCGCGACCGTGCGGCGTGCAATGTCGATCCCGGCTTCACGTAGCTTTTCGACGATCGTGTCGTCCGACAGCACATCAGCCGGGGGTTCGGCGTCGATCAGTTGCTTGATGCGGTGCCGCACGGCCTCCGCCGAATGAGCTTCGCCGCCGTGAGAAGCGGCAATTGCCGAAGTAAAAAAGTATTTCAGCTCGAAGATACCGCGGCTGGTCGCCATGTATTTGTTGGCGGTGACGCGGGACACCGTCGACTCGTGCATGCCGATGGCTTCGGCCACGGTCTTCAGATTAAGCGGACGCAGGTGCTCGACGCCGTTGGCAAAGAAGGCGTCCTGCTGGCGAACGATCTCGTTGGAAACTTTGAGGATGGTGCGGGCGCGCTGGTCGAGTGCGCGCACCAGCCAGGTGGCGCTTTGCAGGCATTCGTTGAGATAGGATTTATCGTTGTCTCGCCGCGCCGTCGCCGACACTTCCGAATAGTAGCTTTGATTGACCAGGACCTTGGGCAGCGTGTCGGAGTTTAGTTCGACGATCCATGCTCCGTTGGAGGCAGCACGAACAAACACGTCGGGCACGATCGGCTGAACGATGGCGGAACCGAAGGCGAGGCCCGGCTTGGGATTGAGCCTGCGGATTTCGGCGATCATGTCGGCGAGGTCTTCATCGGTTACCTCGCAGATTTTCTTCAGCGCTGCGAAATCGCGCCGCGCCAGAAGATCGAGTCGTGTGATCAGCGCCTGCATCGCCGGGTCGTAGCGATTTTGCTCCTTGAGCTGGATCGTAAGACACTCGGCGAGATCGCGGGCACAGATGCCGGGCGGATCGAAGGTCTGCAATATCCGCAACACGCTTTCGATCTCGGTAACGCTGGTCCCGAGCTTCTCCGCCGCCGCGGCCACATCGCCGCTGAGATAGCCGGCCTCGTCCACCAGATCGATCAGGTATTGCCCGATCAGCCGGCGAATCGGATCGGTGATCGTCATGGTGAGCTGCTCGCGCAGCCAGTCCGCAAGTGTGGTCTCGGCGGAGACGAACGCCTCGAGATTGTAATCTTCCCCATCGCGGCCGCCGGAGCCGGTTCCGGCCCATTCCGAATAGCCAGCCGGAGCGTCGGAGGTGCGGGCGCGGCCCGTCTCGCTGTCGTCGGGCGACGTATCGTCGAGGGCTTTATCGACCCGTTCCTTTTCAAGGGCAGTCGGTTCAGGTTCGCGGGGTTCCCACTCGGGGCGATCTTCAGCCGCTTTATCCTGGCTTTGCGAGGAGCTATTGGCCGTGCCGGTCGGCGCTTCGCCCTCGGCCGCGCTGTTGCGGTCGAGCAGGGGATTGCGCTCGAGTTCGGCCTCGACGTAGGCGACGAGGTCGAGATTGGAGAGTTGCAGCAGCTTGATGGCCTGCATCAGCTGCGGCGTCATCACCAGAGCTTGGCTCTGCCGGAGCTGAAGTCGTTGTGAAAGTGCCATGGATGGCGCTGACTTGGTCCAATTCTTGCTTGTCAGCACCTTGTAGCGCAACGCAGCAGCGGTCGCCAGCCGATTTTTGCCGGCCTTAAGATCAGCCTTAAAGCCGGAATTCCTCGCCGAGATACAGCCGCCGGACATCAGGGTTGTTAACGATGTCGTCGGGGCGGCCCTCCATCAGCACCGCGCCCGAATAGATGATGTAGGCCCGATCGGTCAGACCGAGTGTCTCGCGCACATTGTGGTCGGTGATCAGCACGCCGATACCGCGGTTGGTCAGGTGCCGCACCAGCGCCTGGATGTCGCCGACAGCGATCGGATCGATGCCGGCAAACGGCTCGTCGAGCAACATGTAGCTTGGGCGTGTTGCCAGCGCTCGTGCGATCTCGACGCGGCGGCGCTCGCCGCCCGATAGCGCGATTGACGGAGTCTTGCGCAAGCGCGCGATGTTGAATTCATCGAGCAGTGCATTGAGATCGTGCTCGCGCCGTTTGGCGTCAGGTTCGATCACTTCCAGCACGGCGCGGATATTGTCCTCGACGTTGAGGCCGCGAAAGATCGAGGCTTCCTGCGGCAGATAGCCAATGCCAAGCCGAGCGCGCTGGTACATCGGCAGCTTGGTGATATCCCGGCCATTCAGTTCGATGCGGCCTTTGTCGGCGCTGATCAATCCGGTGGTCATGTAGAACACGGTTGTCTTGCCGGCGCCGTTCGGGCCGAGCAGCCCGACAGCTTCGCCTTTGCGTACATACAGGCTCACGCCTTTCACCACCATGCGGCCGACGAAACTCTTTTCGATACCGTGAATCGAAAGCGTTCCCTTGCGTTCATCGGGGACAGCGCCGTTTCCCTCGGTTCGCCGCCGCGGCCGCGAAACCGGGCGGGATGCGCGTTTGGACACCGGCGGCCGTGCCGGCTGGCGCTCGAGGGACCGCGGAACTTGCCGGTCCGGCTCGCGATCGAATCGAGGCTGTTCCGGCGGCTCGTACAGGGGATCAGGTGTGTTGTCCGGCTCGGGTTCCGGCCGGCGCAAGGAGCGTTCCCCGGTGTTGCCCCTCTCGGTGATCAACTCTCTTTCCGCAGTTCTGGCCCGTTCGGCAGTCTGGACTTTCTCGGCAACTGCGGCGGTCTCGGCAGGCGCGGAGGTGCTTGCGATATCGACGTAGCTATTGCTGATGATGCCGCCGATGGTCTCGAGGTTGATGGCGTCGTCTTCAGCGACCGGGGCGCGCTCGCCCGGCTGCTTGAAGCGGCGGATGTATGAAAGAATATCAACCACGCTGATCTCGATGCCTTCACCGAATCGCCAAAGAACGTCGCTCAATGCGGGCGAGTCTAACCGATTTCCGGCAACGGGAGTGAGCAAGCACGTTGCTAGTTCGTCCGTCCGGGGCCGATGGTCATCATGTTTCCGGGCCCGCCATTCTGGCCCTTGTTAGGCAGGATCAGCGCCCGCACACGGCCCGGCGTCGCGCCGCCACTTTCATTGCTCAACACACGGGCATTGCCACTCACCGTGTCGACCACGACACGCTCGCCGTGGATCACATTCTCGCCCTGGCTGACCACGACATTGCCGGTAAGCGTAATGGTCTTGGATTGCAGATCGTATACGCCGAGATCTCCGCTGGCTTTTTGGTCTTTGGTGACGACGGTGACGCCGCCGCGGGCTTCAATGCGGCGGATGTCTTGCGCACCTTTCGGCCCGGGCGCGACCGAAGCCGGTTTTGTATTGGGCGTAGCAGCGTTTTGACCGATGCCGACCTCGTGTCCGTAAAAGACAATGAGCGATTGGCATTTCATCGTGGTGTCGCCCTGGACGACCTGCACATTGCCCGCGAAGGTCGCGGTCTTGTTCTTGTCGTGCACCTCGAGCGAAGCAGCCTCGATCTGAACCGGCTGGTCCTGGTTCTGTCCCAGACTGTTTTGCATCAGCCCTTGCGCCAGCGCCTTGCCGGGCGCCATGACGATGCTGGGCACCATGGCGATGCCGGGCAAGGTGAAAGCGATAAAGAGAGCGCAGAGCGGGAGTTGGCGCTTCACTGCGTCTTTGCCTTGTCGGTGTCCTTGTCCGGATGAAGGACCATCGTGACACCTTCAAACCGGATCGTGTCGCCTTTGTCGGTGATCTCCATCCGCTCGCCGTTGAGCGAGCCATTGAGCAGTTTCACTTTCACCGGCTTGTTGGAAACGACGTTGCCGCTCTTCATGTCGACGACAGCTTCGACGAGACGTGCGGCGTAACCGGTGGATGAGACCAGCACGATGTCGTCGTTAAGGGTCAGCATATTGCCCTTCATGTCGTAAATGCCCGCCGGCGCAGTCATTTCCACCGTGCTTTTGTCGGCCATGCCCATGGTGGCGTGGATCTGATCCAGCTCGACGAGATCCGGCTTGGTGATGTCCTGCGCCGCCGCATGGGCGGTGAATTCATAAGGCCGTGCATCGTTGGTGTAGCCGGTAAGCTTCGGCGCCTGCATGGTGATTTTGGTGCCTTTGATCACCAGCTTACCGAGTTCGCCGGGCAGCCGGATTTCGCCCAGCGAGGGCAAATAGTTCGCCGCGACGACGCCGAGCATGACGGTGACAATGCTGGCCAGCACGCCGACCCGCAGCCAACGCACATGCCGGCTGTGCCGGAGCGCCACGCGATACATCCGTTCGGTATCGACGCCTGCGCTGGCCGGAAAGTTGGATTCCCGTACAGCATTGGCGGGGTAGGCAGTGGCCACGTAATGACCCCCTAAAAGCCGTCGCTCCGATTCGGTTCGGATACCAGCTTATTTCAGCCAAAGCGACCGCGAAGGCGACCGCCAGGACTTTCCAGCAGGACCAGGACTTGCCCTAACA
This sequence comes from uncultured Alphaproteobacteria bacterium, assembly GCA_963723335.1. Lineage (GTDB taxonomy): Bacteria > Pseudomonadota > Alphaproteobacteria > Rhizobiales > Xanthobacteraceae > BOG-931. The sequence goes on from CAVRQJ010000006.1 coordinate 63,064, forward strand.
CTTGCCAAGGAATATGGCCCGGGCAGGGCTGGCTTTTGCCAATATTTTCAGTGGCTTGTCTGATTTTTCCGTGTGGAGGCGGTCAAATCGCACTCAAGAATGGGCGAAAATGTCCTCGGCGGCAAAACCGGCCAGATCCAGCCGGACCCGCTCCGGCAGGAACCGGAAACAGGCGGCGGCAAGCTCGGAGCGGCCCTCGCGTGCCAACATGGCGTCGAGCCGGTCCCTGAGCGCATGCAGATAGGCGACGTCGGATGCGGCGTATGTGATCTGCGCGTCGGTCAAATCAGCTGCGCCCCAATCCGAGCTTTGCTGCTGTTTTGAGATTTCCTGCCCCAGGATCTCGCGCACCAGGTCCTTGAGGCCGTGCTTGTCGGTATAGGTCCGGCTCAAGCGCGACGCGATCTTGGTGCAATAGACCGGCTCCGGCATCACGCCGAACGCCTTGTACAGCATGCCGAGATCGAAACGCGCGAAGTGAAAAATCTTGAGCAGGCTCTTGTCCGCGAGCAGCCGTTTGAGATTGGGCGCATCCTTGGCGTGCGGCGGAATTTGCACGACGTCGGCCGAGCCGTCGCCCGGTGAGAGCTGGACAACGCAGAGCCGGTCGCGGGCGAGGTCGAGACCCATCGTCTCGGTATCGATCGCCACCGCGCCTTTATAGCGCGAGATGTCCGGAAGATCGCCGCGGTGCAGCCGAGTGGTCATGCGTTGACTTCAATATCGGAGTCGCCAAGGGGCGTCAAAAGATGGGGCGTCAAGAGATGGGGCGTCAAAACAAGTGGCGTCAAAAGATGGCGCGGCAAAAGCATGACAGCCGCGGTCGCATTGCGGCGCCTGACAAAACGATGATCAAACAGGATTGTGGACTGTGGTGCCCAGGAGAGGACTCGAACCTCCACGGTGTTACCCGCTAGTACCTGAAACTAGTGCGTCTACCAATTCCGCCACCTGGGCAATTCCGGGATAGGTACGGAGCAGTAGCCGCGTTGTCAATCGAATGGCCCCGGTCCTTTGGCGGGTGGCGAAAGGGTATAAGGCCTTGCAAAATCTCACGTTGGGGAGCTGCTCGTGAACCGATTTGATCTGACCGACCGGGTCGCCATTGTGACCGGCGGCAACGGCGGGCTCGGACTTGGGATGGCGCGCGGCCTGGCTGAAGCCGGGGCAACGGTTGCGATTGCGGCGCGCGACGAGGCCAAGGGGAAGGTGGCGGTTGCGGAACTGAACGCGGCTGGCTTTCGCTGCCGGTTCTATCCGTTCCAGGCATCGTCGGCGGCTTCATGCCAAAGCATGGTCGGGCAAGTCGTGGGCGATTTCGGCCGTTGCGACATTCTCGTCAACAACGCCGGCACGACGATACGCAAGCGGCCGGAGCTGCTCTCGGAAGATGAATGGCGGGAAGTGCTCGACGTGAATCTGAGCGGCGCATTGTTCTGCGCGCAAGCCGTCTACCCGCACATGAAGGCCGCGGGCCGCGGCAAGATTCTCAACATCGGATCGATGTATTCGATATTCGGCGGGCCGGTGGTGACGGCTTATGCCGCGAGCAAGGGTGGCATCGTTCAATTGACGCGCTCGCTCGCCTGCGCATGGGCGGCGGACAACATCCAGGTCAACGCGATCCTGCCCGGATGGCTCAATACCGACCTGACCCGCGGCGCACGTGAGCAGATTGCCGGCCTGCATGACACGGTCTTGTCACGAACGCCGGCGGGCCGCTGGGGAGAGCCCGATGACATGGCTGGCGCGGCGGTGTTTTTCGCGAGCGCGGCCTCGGATTTCGTGACCGGCGCCACGCTTGCCGTTGACGGCGGATATTCCGCGCGCGGCTGATTTTTGGCTATGGTTGATCTGTACAGGGCAGAGGCGATCCTGTATCTCCGCGTTGATGGCTCTGAAGGATAAATCCGAGACACTCGTCACCGTATTCGGCGGCTCCGGATTCCTCGGCCGCCATGTGGTGCGTGCGCTGGCGCAACAGCAATACCGCATTCGCGTTGCGGTGCGCCGGCCCGAACTTTGCGGTTATTTGCGGCCGATGGGCCGGGTCGGGCAGATCCATGCGGTTCAGGCCAATCTGCGTTATCCGGACTCGGTTGCTGCGGCGGTGCGCGACGCCGACGTGGTGATCAATCTGGTCGGCATCCTGTTCGAGCGCGGCCGTCAGCGCTTCGATGGCGTTCATGGCCAAGGGCGCGGAAGCCGTGGCGGTCGCCGCCAAGGGCGTCGGCGCCGGTCTGGTGCATGTTTCGGCGATCGGCGCCAACGAAAACTCGTCTTCGTCTTACGCGCAGTCGAAAGCTGAAGGCGAAAAGCTGGTGCTGGCGGCGGTGCCAGGCGCGACCATCATGCGGCCGTCAATTGTGTTCGGTCCGGAGGACGATTTCTTCAACCGTTTCGCCGCGCTTGCGCGGCTGGCCCCGGCGTTGCCACTTCCCGGCGGCGGCCATACCCGCTTTCAGCCGGTTTTCGTCGGCGACGTCGCGCAAGCAATCGCCAAAGCGGTCGATGGCGGTACCAAGCCGGGCGCGGCCTATGAACTTGGTGGGCCGAACGTGCGCACGTTCAGGGAACTGATGGAATTCACGCTCGCGACCATTCAGCGCCGGCGGCTCCTTGTGCCGTTGCCGTTCGGCCTGATGAAACTGAAGGCGGCATTTTTGCAGTTCGCGCCAAAGCCACTGATCACGCCCGATCAGGTCGAAATGCTCAAGAGCGACAACGTCGTGTCCGATGCGGCCCGGCATGACGGCCGCACGCTGGAATCGCTCGGCATCATCCCAGAGTTGATGGAAGCGATCGTGCCGTCCTATCTATGGCGATTTCGCAAAGCCGGACAGTTCGATGCGCGCACGGTGTAGCATCGGCCGCGGTCTCGCGCGGCCGCAACAACGGCGCCGAAGACGCCTCAAGCCTCGTATTTGAACGACAGCGCGACGCGCGTGCGAAACGACAAAACCTTGCCGTCCTCCACCCTCATGTCCATCTTGGTGACTTCGGCCACGCGCAGATCGCGTAACGAACCCGCGGCAGTTTCGACCGCAAGCCGGCCGGCATCCTCCCAGGATTTTTCGCTGACGCCGACAACGTCGATAATCCGGTAAACGCTATCCGATTTGTTTCTTCGCCATTGGAGCGGTTCCTCTCCAAGCTGATAAAGCGCGCGCGGCCGTTGCCGTCATCGCAAGCTCATTTTAGCTCAGACCGGGGGTCGTTTCACATCCCTATCGCCAGCGCAATCAGGCCAAGCGCGCCGACGATAATCCGCCACCAGGCGAACAGCGCGAAGCCGTGCTGTGAGACATAGCCGAGCAGCCATTTCACCACGATCCAGCCGCAGATGAACGATACGGCAAAGCCGACGGCGATGATCGTCAGGTTGCTGCCGGCGAGTTCATGGCGGTTCTTGAAGGCTTCGAAGGCAAATGCGCCGACCATGGTCGGCATCGCCAGCCAGAACGAGAACTCCGTCGCGGCGCGCTTGTCGGCGCCGAACAGCATCGCGGCGACGATCGAGGCGCCCGAACGCGACACGCCGGGGATCATCGACAGGCACTGCACGACGCCGATGCCGAGATACATCGGCAGCGTGAATTTTTGTGCGTCGTGATAGCGCGGCTTGAGATCGAGCCGGTCGATCCACAGCAACACGAAGCCACCGATCACCAGCATGATGCAGACGATCCAGACGTTGAACAACACGCTCTTGATGAAGCCGTAAGCCAGCGCACCGAGCACCATCGCCGGAAAGAACGCGACCAGTACGCCGATGATGAAGCGTTGTGCCTGCGGGTCGTTGAACATGCCGAGAAACAATTTCCACAACCGGCCGAAATAAATCGACAGCAGCGCCAGGATCGCGCCGAGCTGGATCAAGACGTCGAAGGATTTTCCAAAAGACTCGTCGTCGAAGCCAAGGAAATGACCGACCAGCAGCAGATGCCCGGTCGAGGAAACCGGAATGAATTCGGTAAAGCCTTCGACGATGCCGAGGAAGATGGCCTTGATCACGTCCAGTGTCATGATGAGCTCCGCGACGAGGTAACGGAACACAGGCGCCTCAGGCGCCCGGACCGGTAAGGGCTTGGCAACATGGTTACGTCAGAGTTGCACAGGTTTGCTTGCGGCGTGGCGTCGCCTATAACGGTGGAAATCACGTCCCGACTGCCCGCTGCTATAGCCGTCCGGTTCCGCGCTCACAAGACGATCCAAATAGGTCAGGTTGGCAATTCGCGATGAATGGAATGCTGACGCTGTTTCATCATCCGTTCTGCCCGCACTCCCGCTTTATCCGGCTCGTGTCCGAAGAACTTGGACTTGAACTGCGTCTGGCCGAGGAGCGGACCTGGGAGCGGCGGCAGGATTTTCTCAAGCTCAATCCCGCCGGCACGACGCCTGTGCTGGTGGAGGAGGCGGCCCCGCCGGTTCCGGGTGCGGCCGTGATCGCCGAATACCTCTGCGATACGCGTGGCGACAGGCTTGCGGAACTCGGGCTGATGCCGCGCGATCCGGGAAAGCGGGTCGAAATCCGCCGCCTGATGCACTGGTTCAACGACAAGTTCTTCGATGAGGTCAGCGGTCCGCTGGTGATGGAGCGCATCTACAAGCGCTATATCCCGGAGAATGCCGGCGGCGGCCCGCCCGACACCACCGCGATGCGTGCTGCGCGCAGCAATATTCGCTACCATCTGGCCTATATCGGCTGGCTGGTTCGCACCCGTGACTGGCTTGCAGGCGATAACCTGACTTATGCCGATCTGGCGGCGGCGGCGCATTTGTCTGCCGTCGATTACCTGGGCGATGTGCCGTGGGACGCAGACGAGACAGCGAAGAACTGGTACGCGAGGATAAAATCGCGGCCGGCGTTTCGCGTGCTGCTGGCCGAGACACTGGCCGGCCTGCCACCGTCGCCAAGCTACGCCGACCTCGATTTCTGACCCCTGACGCTCTCAAGTCGGCACTTGCCGAAGCCGCCCGCGCGGAAGGCTTCGACGCCGTCGGCGTAACGCGGCCGGATTCCGTTCCGAACGTTGGCGCGCGGTTGCGCGAGTTTCTGTCCGCCGGCGCCCATGGCGACATGGAGTGGATGGCCGCCAACGCGGACCGGCGCGGCGATCCGCGGGCGCTATGGCCCGACGTGCGATCGATCATCATGCTTGGGCTCAATTATGGTCCGCATGATGACCCGCTCGCGATACTCAAGGATCGTCTGCGCGGCGGCATTTCGGTCTACGCGCGCGGCGACGATTATCACGACGTCATCAAGCCGCGGTTGAAGCGGCTTGGGCGCTGGCTGATCGAAGCGGCCGGCGGCGATGTCAAAGTTTTCGTCGACACCGCCGCCGTCATGGAGAAGCCGCTCGCCGAAGCCGCCGGCCTCGGCTGGCAAGGCAAGCACACCAATCTCGTTTCGACACAGCTTGGCTCCTGGCTGTTTCTCGGTGCGATATTTACGACGCTCGATCTGCCGCCCGACCAACCGGTGGACGATCATTGCGGCAGTTGCCACGCTTGTCTCGACGTCTGTCCGACAAACGCTTTTCCCGCGCCGTATCGGCTCGATGCGCGGCGTTGCATTTCGTACCTCACCATCGAGCACAAAGGGCCCATTCCGCGCGAGTTCCGCGCGCCGATGGGAAACCGCATCTATGGCTGCGACGATTGTCTCGCGGTCTGCCCGTGGAACAAGTTTGCGCAGGCCGGCAATGAGATGAAGTTTTTTGCGCGCGAGGCGTTGAACGCGCCGCTATTGGCGGATCTCGCGCGCCTCGACGATGCCGCCTTTCGTGCGCTTTTCAAAAAGAGCGCGGTGAAACGCATCGGCCGCGATCGTTTTGTTCGCAATGTGCTGATCGCGATCGGCAATGCGGACGATGCGAGCCTCGCCGGTGAAGCCGAGCGGTTGCTCGGCGATGCTTCACCGCTGGTCCGCGGCGCGGCGGTGTGGGCGCTCGGCCGGCTCGACCGTGCGCGTCTGGCGCGAAGCGCGGCCCGCCATCGTGGCGCCGAAACCGATCCGCATGTGATCGATGAGTGGGATTTGGCCGGTGAGTGATGATAATCCGATGAGCGACGCTGGTCTGTTTTGGTTTCGGGTATTCGGCGAAACATTTCGTCCGAATGTTCGAAACCAAGTTCGCCGGCATCGTCGGCACGGTGCGTGACGCTGAACGTGCCGCCGCATTGAGTGCCAAGAGTTGAAAGGCAGCCTGAAAGGCGTTGTCTTTGACGGAAAATCGGCAACGCCCGAACTTCGCGATGCGATTGCCGAAGCAAATGGCCGTGCTGGTTTCGGTTCCGCCGGACGAGAATGGCGATCCGGTGTTGCGGCTGCTCGGCGATCAACTCGATCGTGCGCGGCAGAATCTGCAATCGATTGTGTATCTTTCTACCATCGGCGTTTACGGCGATTGCGGCGGCGCCTGGGTCGACGAAGCCACGCCATCCAAGCCGGGGGCGGCGCGCAGCCGCGAACGGCTGGCGGCGGAACGGGCCTGGCAGGAGTTCGGTGAGCGCCGCGGCATTCCCGTCGCGATATTGCGCCTCGCCGGTATCTACGGGCCGGGCCAGAACGCGCTGGTGCAGATCGCGAGCGGCAAGGCGCGGCGGATCGTCAAGCCCGGCCAGATTTTCAATCGCATTCATGTCGGCGATATCGCGCAGGCCATCGATGCCGCGTTCGCACGCCGCGCATCCGGAATTTTCAACGTTGCCGACGATGAACCGACGCCGCCGGGCGAGCCGATTGCGTTCGCAGCCCAACTGATGGGCGTTGCGCCGCCGCCGGAGGTCGCGTTCGACAGCGTGGCGCCGTCAATGTCGCCGATGGCGCTCAGTTTCTGGCAAGAGTGCCGACGCGTGCACAACGACAAGCTCAAGCGGCGTGCTCGGCGTCAGCCTGCTTTATCCGACTTATCGGGAGGGCCTGCGTGCGTTGCACGCCGAGCGCGGCTAGTGAAGGCTCGGCCCTTTAAGGAAGCGATTGCGCTCGCTGGATTTCACGCGCACGTCGATCGTGTCGCCGTCGCGATAGATCGAGATCGGCACATCCACCCCGGCCTCGCCTTGCGCCCAGACGCGGCGGAAGAAGCCTGCAAGGTCGCGCACTTCCTTGCCGGCGACGGAAAGCACGACGTCGCCCATGCGCACATCCGCCTTCTTGGCCGGTCCGCGATCGGCAAGGCCGACGACCACCAGCCGGTTGTCGACTTCGGTGGCGTAAAGTCCAAGCCATGGCCGCGGTGGCGCGTTGCGCCGCCCAAACTTCATCAGGTCGTCGATGATCGGATTGAGCAGATCGATCGGAACGATCATATTGATGTTCTGCGACTGTCCCTTTTCCGTCGCGTGCTGCAGTTGCAGCGAGCCGATACCGATCAGGTCGCCGGCGGGACCGATCAGCGCCGTGCCGCCCCAGTTCGGATGGGCCGGCGCGGTGAAGATCGCTTCGTCCAGCACGTATTCCCAATAGCCGGCGAATTCCTGCTTGGCGACAATGCGCGCCGCAACCGAATGATGCCGTCCGCCCGCACCGGCGACGACGACACGCTCGCCGATTGACGCGGCCGCCGATTTGCCGATTTCGAGGGCGGGCATGTCGAGCTTGGCCAGCGCCTGCACCAGACCAAATCCGGTTTCCTGATCGTAGCCGAGGACATGACCCGGCACCGAGCGGCCGTCGTTGAGATTGATCCAGATCGTTTCCGCTTCGGTGATCAGGTAGCCGATCGTCAGTACTAGTCCATTGTCGCGAATGAAAACGCCGTTGCCGGCGCGTTCGGTGCCGAGCGTTTCCGCGGTGTAAGCATCCGACGGAATGATGGCGCGGACACCGACCACCGAGGTGAAGGCGCGCTCCAGGTCAAAGCCATAGTCCTCCGGCTTTGGTTGCGCGGAGGCTGGCACTTTCCAGTCGCTTACGGATGGCATCAGCCTGTTATCCTCTGCTCGCGGCGCGGCACCGGATATTTGTAGCGGAGAAGGACAAGCAGACAAATCCGGTATCGCGGCCTTGTGTATATAATACCGCGCTCGGCGGTTTTGCTCACACACGGCAATTGACGTGTGTTGCGGTACCAGGCTGCAGGCGAGGACGGCTCGTCTTCGCTCACGTCAGACGCAACCTCCGGACACGACCGCGGCTCGTCAGCGCGACAGTATCGTCAGCGCTCAGTCCTTCTTTTGCGCGGTGGTGGCGGCTTTCTTCTCCAGATCCTCGAGCTGCTTCTCGAGTCCGGGCAAGTTGGCCACGAGCTGACAGTTCTCTTTGTCCCTGAGCGGCCTGGCGCTGGACTTGCTCCCAGCGCTCCGCGGCGTCTTCTTTGGTCCACGGCCGTCTCCGTTCCGGATTGTAAACCTGCTGTTTGGCGAGGTTTTCCAGCGAACGATGATATTCATCCAGGTCGAGCACGCGATCGCGCGGCGGGAAAAAGAAATTGGTGCCGTTCAATTCGTTGCAGTGCTTCAGCCCCGCGGCGAAAGTCTCCTTGAGCATTTTTGCGTCAAAGATCTGACCCTTGATCTCGTTGATCGTCGGGCCTTCGGCGTACAGGTTGGACGCACGGGATCAGGCATAGTGCGATCGCACCGCACAGCATGCGTTTCACGTCGCGTCTCCAGTAGCCCCCGGTAACGAACCCCTTCGTCCCTCGATAATCAATAACATGTTACTGAACCGGCGGTTAATGCGGGCGGATTGGTAGCAAATTGTTTACCTCGTCCGGCAGAAGACCTGGCCGGCGCCCGCTATGCCGCTTTGTCTGCTGCTTTATTGCCTTTTTCCCGCCTAATCTTGTCCGCACGTCCGCGATACGCTGCGGCGTTCTCTGGGGGACATGCCTTTGCGTTTCAGCACTCGTCTTGTGGTCATTGCTGTTTGCCTTTGCCGGGTCGTTCGGTCCGGCTGCCGCGCAGTATGATTCGGCGCCGACCTATTCCAGCGCGCCGCTGCCGCCTCCGGGCGCGGCCACGCCGGCGCCCTACGGCCAGCCTGGACCGGCCTATCGCAATGCGACCGCCGCGCCGCCCTGCGATCCATGCGATGAACAGGCTCCGCCGCCGATGGGCGGGCCGTTCGTGCCGTATCCGGGCCGCTTCTCGTCCAACCAGAATGACGATCTGGCGCCGCAGCCGATGCCGGATCTTGGCGGTGGGCCGCTGCGTCCCCCTGCCGGTATTGGTGGTGGCTATGGTCCCGAGGTGACCGGTTCGGTGCGTCCGCCAGCTGGGCGCGCCGCCGATGCCGACAGTCAGTCACGGGCCGGTCGCCGGCCTGCCGCCGGAAGACCAGCCCGAGAGTGGCCCGCGCAAGGAACTGCCCCCGCAGTTCCGCCGGCAGGTGGTCAACTACACGACCATCGAGCCGCCGGGCACAATCATCATTGATACGCCGCACACTTACCTTTACCTCGTGCTCGGTAATGGTCAGGCGATGCGCTACGGCGTCGGCGTCGGCCGCGAAGGATTCACGTGGGCCGGCAGCCAACGCATCAGCCGCATGAAAGAATGGCCGGATTGGTTTCCGCCGCATGAGATGATCGACCGCCAACCGTATCTGCCGCGCTTCATGGCCGGTGGCGACACCAACCCGCTCGGCGCACGCGCGCTGTATCTCGGCAACACCGAGTATCGGATCCACGGCACCAACCAGCCGTCGACGATCGGCACGTTCGTTTCCTCGGCTGTATCCGCCTGACCAACGAAGATATCTCCGATCTTTATACCCGGGTAAACGTCGGCACGCGCGTTGTGGTGCTGCCGGGCGCGTCGACGCCGGTCTCGTCGGCCGCGCCGACCACGATACGCAGTAGCGATCGCTCTCTCGCAGCGTCGAAGCGCAACATCCGGCTGGCGCTCACGCGTCGGCCGGATTTTTTTCGTTGGATTTTGCGCGACTCAGCTAGTGTTCAAATTCTGATGCCGGGATCCGAGCCGGCGTGAATGCGGCGACGCTCTGCCGCGCGATGCTCCAAATCCAATTGTGACGCGTGTTTCGCCGGTTTTGCACAAAAGGTGCGCTGGGAACTCGAATGATTCCAACCGTCCGTTCCATGCTCGTCGCCGTGTTGCTCACCATGACCGTGCTGGTCGGGGGCTTCGGCCTGTTCGCCGCATTTCGGGTCAACCACGAGCCGCTCGCCCGCCTGCCGGTGGCGGCCACGCCGTTTCAGCTCGCCTCCATTGATGGCGCACCCCGGGCTTTGAGCTTCGCTTCTGACCAGCCACATCTTGATGCAACCGAAGCGCTGCGTGCAGTCGCAACCGTTGTATCACCGCACGATACCGATCAGGCTGAGACCGCGGCGTCCGCGGCCACTGGCTCTACCGACACGACGGCGGATAACGTCACGCCGCAGCGCGTCGCGACGGCGCCGGATGTCGTCACTGCGGCGGAGCGGCCCGACAATTCGGCTTCGTCGGCTTCGTCGGTTGCGCCGGCAGATGCCATAGCCGCAATACCTCCAGCCGAACCGGTGCAGCCGAAGCCTGCGGAAGTTGCCGCTGTCCCGGCGGCTGAAACGGAGCAACCGCAAACCGTTCAAGCTCCCGCTCCGGCGGGAGAAACGACACCGCCAGAAACCGCAATTGTGACCGGGTCAATAACCGAGCTGCCGCCGCAAGACGTCTCAGCTCCGCAAGCGGCGGCACCGGCACCGCCGGCGGGCCCGCAGGAAACCGCACGGCAAATCGCCAATCGCAAGCGGCTTGCCGCCTTGCGCCGCGCCCAGAGGGCGCGCATCGCGGCGCGTGCCCAGACAACGAACGACATCAGCGCGTTCGGTCAGGCGAATTTTCAGTCCGCTTCCGGCTTTCAATCGGCACAGTCCGGCATAGGCGGTCCGTTCGTCAGCCCACCGTCGGCGGCCCGCCGCCAGAATTGACGGACGCTGCCGTCAATTGCTGATAGAACTCCCGCCGGTCTGCAGCCATTGAAAAGTATCCTCCCGCGTGGTCCCGCTTTCCGTCCTTGATCTGTCGCCCGTCACCACGGCAACGCCGGGATCGGCGGCGTTGCGTAATTCGCTCGATCTGGCGCGGCTCGCCGACCGGCTGGGTTACAAGCGCTACTGGGTCGCCGAGCATCACAATCTTGCGAATGTCGGCGAGTTCCACGCCGGAAATCATGATCGGGCAGATCGCGGCGATCACCTCGCGCATCCGCGTCGGCTCGGGCGGCGTGATGCTGCCGAACCATGCGCCGCTGATGGTCGCCGAGCGCTTCAAGGTGCTGGAGGCGCTGTTTCCCGGCCGGATCGATCTCGGTCTTGGCCGCGCGCCGGGCACCGATCCGGTCACATCCTATGCGCTGCGCGTCCGGCAGGATCCGCGCCAGGGCGACGACTTCCTCGAACGCTTCCAGGAACTGTTGCTGTTCGAGCGCGGCGGATTTCCGGAAGGGCATCCGTTCCGCAATGTGCGCGCGGTGCCGGCCGATGTGCCGTTGCCGCCGATCTGGCTGCTCGGCTCGAGCGGTTACAGCGCCGAGCTTGCCGCCGCCGTCGGCATGGGATTTTCCTTCGCCCATCACTTTGCCGACTATGATGCGGCGAGCGCGATGCTGAGCTATCGCGACCATTTCAAACCGTCGGCGACGATGGCGGAACCTTACGCGATTCTCGGCACCGCGGTGATCGTGGCCGACACCGACGCCGAAGCCCAGCGCATCGCCGCGAGCGCCGAATTGCATTATGTGCGCCGCGCCAAAGGCGAATATTTGCCGCTGGCGTCGCCGGAAGAGGCTGCCGCCTATGAGTATACGCCGATCGACCGCGAACGCATCGGCGCGGCAGCGCACCCGTCTGGTTGTCGGCGATATCGAGAGAGTTATGGATCGGCTACTGGCGCTTGTCGAGGCGACGCGCGCGGACGAGTTGATGATCACGACCATGGTCTATGATCACGCGGCCCGGCGGCACTCCTACGAGCTTCTGGCCAGGCTTTCGCGCTGACGCCGCGGGCGTGAACCGCAGCGGTGGCATCGTCCGACCAAATGTTGCTGGAATGCTGCCAAGGAAATGGCGTCACGGTTGTGTCTTTCAGGAACCATAAAGGTAACCTATGTGGCAATCGTTGCGGCCGATGCCGTGGCCGGAGGTAAGGGTGTCCGGTAAGATTTAGCGGTCGAATCGAAGTTCCCGCCGATTTTAACCGGGGCTGGAACTTGAAATCGGACAACTGCGGCACGCGCACGGCGCATCCCTATCCCGGCTGGCGAAACATGCACTCTGCTCGGCAGTGCGTACGCGTTGCGGCATGGCCGTGATCATGGCTTCGGCTCAGCTCGGCGCAGAAGCCAAGGCCAAGACATGAGCCGGCCCCAGAAGCCGGCGGCACAGGTCAGCAAGGAGCCGTTCGGCGACGTTCCGAAAGGGCCAGGTGCAGATCTTCGTCTCGATCGATCAGCAGAAGCTGCATCTCTACAGCGACGGCACGCATATCGCCGACACCTCGGTCGCGACCGGCGTGCCGAGCCTGCCGACGCCGCTCGGCGTGTTCAGCGTCATTCAAAAGCAGGTCTTCCACCGCTCCAATATCTACAGCGGCGCGCCGATGCCGTTCATGCAGCGCATCACCTGGTCGGGCGTCGCGCTGCACGAGGGCGAGAGCATCGGCCATCGCGCCTCGCACGGCTGCATCCGCATGCCGCGCGAATTCGCGATGCGGCTTTATCAGTTCACCAGGATCGGCGCGCGCGTCATCGTCGCCAATGAGGAACTGAAGCCGACCGAGTTCGCCGACCCGCATCTGTTCGTTCACAAGGTTCCTGCGCCGGCGCCGCCGGCTCGCGCCGCGCTGTTGCCGTAGCAGCGACAGCAGCCGGCAAGCAGCGACCGCAAACGGCGACGCGTCGATCGCGACGACTGCCGACGGCGGCCGCGCGCAAAGCCGGCCGAGATGGCAGCCGGCGGCTGCGCCAAGGCACGGCGAAGCTGCGCAACCAATGATGCTGCAGACGGCCACAGCGAAAGCAGCGCCGTCCGGCAATGATGATGCGAAATCCGCCGAAGCTGCTGCCGCCCGAAGGCGAGATGCCAGCTCGGCGCCGACGCGGCCGAGCGCGCAGTCAGATCAGCCTGCAGCCGAATCCGATCCGCAAAGCCTGCGCAGAGCAGCGAGGAACAAAAGACCGCAAGCGCGGAGGACGCCCAAGGCGGAGGCATCGGCGCCGCCAAAAACCAGCGAGCCGGCGGCAACACCGATTGCGCAAACGCTCTCCGCCGCCGGTCGCTCAGCTGTGGCATTGCCCGTCCACAGCAGCAGCCGGCGCCGCCGGTCAAGCAAGTCGCGGCGATCCAGGTTCCGCGCGAGAGCCTGCGCGGCACCGAGGCCAGTCCGACATTGCTGGTCGATGCGTCAACGGCTCGTCCCGCTGCCGGCGAGCAAGCCTGCCGATGCGATCCAGACGCCGGCCGACAAGAAAACGCCGATCGCGATTTTCATCAGCCGCAAGACGCAAAGGATTTATGTGCGGCAGAATTTCGAGCCGATATTCGACGCGGCCATCACCATCGATCATCCCGAACAGCCGATCGGAACCCATGTGTTCACCGCGATGGCGTATCTGGACGATGGCTCGACGTTCCGCTGGGACGTGATTTCGATGCCTGGCGCGCAACCGAAGGCCAAGCGCGCCCAGCCAAAAGAAATCATCACCTACGATCGCGTACGGCAGGCCCCGGCGCCAGGAAGTTGCGGAAAAGCCGGCCGGCGATCCGCCGCCGCCGCAAACGCCGGCAGAGGCGCTGGCCCGCATCCAAATTCCGCAGGACATCATCGACCGGATCTCGGCGATGATCCTGCCGGGCTCGTCGCTGATCGTCTCCGATCAGGGCCTCGGCGAGGAAACCGGCGAAGGCACCGATTTCGTCGTCGTAACCTCGAAATCCTGAAGCTCAGGTCTGCGCAAAAGGGCCGCTTCAACAGCGGCCCGTGGCGCTATAGTGTGCTGGCCGCCGCGCAGGCCGCGGCCGGCAATCGGACAGTTTTGTCGCTTAAGTCACAGGAGGATCGTCTTGGGTCAGCATTTTACGCTTACATCATCGGACAGTTTCAAACTCGGCGCCTATCGGGCCGATCCGTCCGGCGCTTCGAAGGGCGGCATTGTCGTCATTCAGGAAATTTTCGGCGTCAATCATCACATCCGCGCCGTGTGCGACCGTCTTGCCGGCGAGGGCTATTCCGCGCTGGCGCCGGCGGTGTTCGATCGCCAGCAGCCGGATTTCCAATGCGGCTATACGCCCGACGAGATCGCCAATGCGCGCAAATTCGTCGCCAATCCGGATTGGGGCGCGATGCTGCGCGACGTGCAGGCGTCCATCGACGAACTGAAAAAGAGCGGCCCGGTCGCGATCATCGGCTTCTGCATGGGCGGCTCGATTTCGTTTCTCGCGGCCTGCAAGCTCAACGGCCTCTCGGCCGCGGTTTGCTATTACGGCGGCAACATCGCCAAGACCGCCGACGAGAAGCCGAAGATTCCGGTGCAGATGCATTTCGGCGAAAAAGACGCCGGCATCCCGATGAGCGACGTCGAGATGATCAAGCAGAAGCGCGGCGGCGACTGCGAAATCTTCGTCTATCCCGACGCGCAGCATGGCTTTAATTGCGACGAGCGCGGCAGCTATCAGGAAGCCGCAGCCAAACTTGCCTGGCAGCGCTCGATGGCGTTCCTGGCGAAGAACGTGAAGAAGTAAAGCTTCGCGTTCTTTCCTGCAAAATGCTGAGGCGGAGGCGATCCGGACTCTGCAAAGTCTGGATCGCTCCGCCTCGCTTGACAACAATCGCGACAACGCAGATTGATTTCATTCATCAAGGGAGTGATGCGTTATGGCAGGCAGCATGACGTGGCCGAACGGCAAAAAGATCGCGGTCTCGGTGACCGTGATGTTCGAGACCTGGACTGAAGGATCATGCGCCGAACTACTCGGTGCAAACCACGCATCTCAAGCAAGGCACCGTCGATCATGCCAGCAAAGCGTGGTCCACTTACGGCGGCCGCGTCGGGGTGTGGCGGGTCATTCGCATGCTCGACCGCATGAAGGTCCCCGGCACGTTTTTCACCAATGCGCTCTGCACCAAGGACTATCCCGACGCGGTGAAGCAGATCGTGAAATCCGGTCACGACATCGGCGCGCATTCCTACGCGCAGGACAAATTGCTGGCTTACATGACGCTTGAGGAGCAGGAAAAGACCATCCGCCAGACCGTCGATATGCTGGAATCCTGCGGCGGCAAGAAAATCACCGGCTGGGGCAGTCCGGTTCTCGCCTTCACGCCGGAGACCGCGGGATTCCTCGCCAAGGCCGGATTGAAGTGGACCTGCGACGTGACCTACGCCGACCTGCCGATCCTGATCCGCACGCCGCACGGCACCATCGCCGGCGTGCCGACCTCGGATTTCTCCGACAACCGCGTGATGCGTGCCAGCCCGCGCGATCTGTTCGACGCCTACAAAGGCACGTTCGACTATCTGAGCGAAAGCGAAGCGATGTCGCTCATCGTGATGGTGGTGCACTGCCAGTTCGGTGGACGGCCGCTGATGACCGCGATGGTTCAGGAGATCCTGAAATATTTCGCCAAGTCACCGGACGTCTGGTTCGCGCGCCACGAGGAACTGGCGAACTGGGCGCTCGCCGGCAACGTCGAGGAGCACACGTATCGCGACCGCTATTTCAGTGAGCATGATCCGGAAATGGAGCCGTTTCCGAAAGATCAGCTCAGCTTAGAACCAGCGCTCTCTGACGCTGATCGTGTCGCCCGGGCGCAGCGGGTAGTTGAGCGGAACCGCCATCTGCACCTGCTGGCCGTTATAGTTGCGGCTCAGAATCACCGACTGGTGCGAGGCGCGCGGGCCAAAGCCGCCGGCGATCGCCACCGCGGTCTCCGCGGTCATGTTGGCGACGTACGGATATTGTCCTGGCTGCGTGACTTCGCCGAGAATGAAGAACGGCCGGTAAGCCTCGACCTCGACCGCGACGTGCGGCTCACGAATGAAGCCGTCGCGGAGCTTGCCGGAGATCGTACTGGCAAGCTGGTCTGTGGTCAGTCCGCGTGCGGTCACCGAGCCGATCAGCGGCATGGCAATGTGGCCGCTGGCGTCGACGGCGTAGGCGTTGGTCAGGCCGTCCTGGCCGAACACAACGATTCGCAGGCGGTCGCCCGAGTCGAGCGTGTAGGGCCCCTGCGTCGCGCCATAGGTGTACCCGGCATAGCCGGTTGAACCCGTGGCGCCGGTATACGAGTAGAGCGCCAAGCCGGTGTTGCTGCGGATAGGCTTGTTGCGGGCGCGCTGGCTGTACGTAGGTTTGTTGCGCGTAGACCTGCTGCGGCAAAGCCCCGTTGAGGTCCGGGAGTTGGCTGCGCGTAAGCTTGCTGCGGGTAGGCCTGTTGGGCATAGGCCTGCTGCGCGGTCGACTGCGGCGTTCCGTAGGTCACGGCGTCGATGCCGTAGAGTGTCGGCGCGGTCTGCACATAGGCAGGCTGCGTCGCGCAACCCGCTGCGGTGAGCGCTACGGCCAATAACGGCAGGAAAGAGCGGGCAACCCGCATACGCGAAAATCCGACCCCGTTCGAATGAACGTCGAGCCCGATTAACGCTTGGTATGGTTAACAAACCCTAACTTGCGGGAAAGTCTTTGGAAATCGCCCTTGGTCGTGGCCTTTTTGGCACCACCTCGGCTATTCGCCGCGGCTTTTCGTCAAATGTCCGAGTCGGTCGGAGATCGCCAGCAGCAGCATGATGACGACGAAGACCAGCGGGAACGACAGCGCCCAGACCAGCTTCGAGGTGTCGCCGATTTTTTCCAGGTCGAAATACCACGCCAGCGCGTCGACCGAGGCGATGCCGACAATGGAGCCAAGCAGCTTCTGCTTCAGCGCGCCGAAATCGACCTGGGTCAGTCCTTCCGGCCAGTCGGGATGGTCGGCCGGATCGATGCGGCGGATGAAATTTTCGTAACTGGAAAAGATGACGATCAGCACCAGATTGGCGGTCAGCGCGAGATCGACGAGATTAAGCACGCTGGTGACGACGTCGTGCCAGCTCATACCCCGCATCTCGAGTATCAGCGCGAAGAGATCGCCGAAGAAGCGATAGATCAGCAGCAGCAGGCAAACCAGCAGGCCGAGCAGGAACGGCGCCAGCAGCCAGCGGCTGAAAAACACCGCGGCTTGAATGTAACGGCCATCGGGCCACGCCATGGCAAAAACCTCTGCATATCGCGGTCGGCGACCGGTGCGAATAGCGAATTCGCGGGTGGCGAATGGTAGCCTATCCCGTTCGCTATTCGCTACTCACTATTCGCTTTGACAGCTCTACGCAGCGACGCCGGTTCCGATCGGGCAGCTCACGCCGGTACCGCCAAGGCCGCAATAGCCGTGCGGGTTTTTCGCCAGGTATTGCTGGTGATAGTCCTCGGCGAAATAGAACGGCGGCGCCTCGCGGATTTCCGTGGTGATCGGTCCCATCCGTTCGGCGTCGAGCGCCTTGGCATAGGCCGCCTTCGATGCTTCCGCGGCGGCGTGCTGCTCCGGCGAAAACGTGTAGATGCCGGAACGATACTGGGTGCCGACGTCGTTGCCCTGGCGCATGCCCTGCGTCGGATCGTGGCTTTCCCAGAACGTCTTGAGCAGGCGCTCGTAGGAAATCTTCTTCGGGTCATAGACCACGAGCACGACTTCGTTGTGCCCGGTCCGGCCGCTGCACACTTCGTCGTAGGTCGGATTGGGCGTGAGACCGCCGGCATAGCCCACAGCGGTGACGTAAACGCCGCTGCCGAGCTCCCAGAATTTGCGCTCGGCGCCCCAAAAGCAGCCGAGGCCGAACATCGCCATCTGCATGCCGTTCGGGTAGGGGCCCTTCAGCCCATGGCCGTTGACGAAATGCTGCTTGGCCGAGGGGATAGGAGCCGAGCGGCCGGGCAAAGCCTCCTCGGCGGTCGGCATTTCAACTTTTTTGCGGAAGGAAAACATGGCGCGCTTCCTGGCAGCATATCCTGCCAGCCTCTCCTGATTGATGAGCCAAATATAAGCTTTGTCGGCTTGCCGCGCATCTGGCGGCGCGATCACGTTTGTGCCGGACGGCGTGTTACCGCGCTTCGAATCCGCCCCCGAAGCGGTCTTTTGCTCTTGCCGGGGGCGGCTTCCACGTATCGCTTTTGCACTTTATTGTGCCGCAAACGTGTCGCGGCGGCGCGCGGTTGAGGAGGTTTTTCAGATGCTTC
This sequence comes from uncultured Alphaproteobacteria bacterium, assembly GCA_963723335.1. Lineage (GTDB taxonomy): Bacteria > Pseudomonadota > Alphaproteobacteria > Rhizobiales > Xanthobacteraceae > BOG-931. Next base: position 81,285 of record CAVRQJ010000006.1, read on the forward strand.
GAATGCTCGCGCTTGCCTGCGCGGTCGCGCTTTCGGCCGGATCGGCCTTGGCCCAGCAGCCGGCGGCTTCAACGGCGACATTGCCTTACGGACCTCCAATCAGTCTCGATCAGGCCAAGCGGGCCATGGCGGCGGCCGAACTTGAGGCGGCCAAGAATTCCCTGCAGGTGGCGATCACCATCCTCGACAGCGGCGGTAATTGGGTGATGTTCCACCGCTTCGATAACGCGCAACTGTCGGCGACCACGGTGTCCGAGGGCAAAGCGCGCACCGCGCTCGAATTCAAGCGGCCGAGCAAGGCGCTCGACGACGCCATCGCCGCCGGCGGCGCCGGCATACGGCTTCTGGCGCTCAAGAACATTACGCCGATCGAAGGCGGCCAGCCGATCGTCGTCGATGGCAAGATCATCGGCGCCATTGGCGTGTCCGGTGCGCTGTCGTCGCAGGATGCGCAGATCGCCAAGGCCGGCGCCGACGCGCTGACGCGATTAAAGCTCATCCGCCGCGAGCTTTGCCTTGAGCGCCGCCGCGGCGGACGCGTAGCCGCCCTGCGCGCCATCGATGAAGTGCACGTGGTCGCTGCGCATCGGCGATGGCGTAAAGCAGGTCATCATCGCGGCTTCTGCCGGTGCAACCCATATACGGCAACGCCGTCCGCCGCCGCGAGCTTGCGCTCCAGCGTTTCGGCAAGCTCAGGCGTGCAATCGAGGATCATCCGCAGCCCGTCGTCGTATTTACGGAAGTCGGAGTTTTCCACGAGCTGCCGCAAATAGTCCGCCGGCACGAAGCCGCCGACGCGAATGCCGGATTTCATGATCAGGAAATAAAACAATGTGCTGGCGAGCACGCGGGCGCGGCTGGCTCTTGGAGTGGCGCGTGGCTTCAAGATCGACACCTTGCGGCGGCCAGCGCAACGGCGGTCCGCTATCGGATACCGGCCTTGCCGACTGCGGGCTTTGCTCGACCAGTGTCACGACGCTTTCGATCAGTTCGCGAAACGCTGCCGGATCGGCGCCGGCCACCGGCATGATCAGCACCGAGAGAATGAGGCCGCGCACCGCGCGGAATTCCTGAAAGCGGCACGACAGGCCGGTGAGATCGGGCCAGGTGCCCGGCGGCGCCGGCGGTAGCGCGAAAGTGCCGCGCTTCATCGCCGCATCGGCCCACGCCAATCCGCCGCCGGAAAACATCGCGTAGGAGAGATTGGGGGAGGGCGCGAAGCGCGCGACGCGAACGTCGAAGCCCGCCGCGCGAATGCTTTGCACCGGCAGCAGTGCGACGCGCATGGTGAGGTCGAGTTCGCTGCCGCTCCACGCCGCGGTCGCGGCCAGCGCGGTTTGCGCTTTTTCGAAATCGTCCGGCGCCACGGCAAAGCTCGCGCCATCGCCGCCGAAGACGAAGGGAAATTCCCGCCCGCCGAGCGCATTGGTGACCGATGCGATCACCGCGGCCCCGGCCATGTTGACGGCCTTGTAGCGTTTGTCGGCAATAGCCTTGGTCGATTGCACGACATCGGCGATGCCGATGGCCCAGTCGTCGGGCAGCGGCACATACATCGCCGCGTCCATCAGCCGGCGGAAATCGCGAAACACCGGCACGCCGGAATAGAAGGCGCGGCTGCCTGCGTCTCCATTGGCAATGGCGCTCAACGCCCGCTCCGTGTCATCATCGATGCGAGATGATAGCGCTGTTGCCGTGTGGTGTAGTGCGGCGCTCAAAGAAAATTGATGGAGGGCGCGATGGCGTGGCTGGCGAGGCATGGTGTAGCTGCGCTGTGCGCCGTGTTCGCGCTGGGTTGGAGCGCCGCGTCCGCCGATCAACCGTTCTATGCCGGCAAGCGGCTCACGCTGCTGATCAACTTCGCGGCCGGCGGGCCGGCCGACGTCGAAGGCCGGCTGTTCGCCAAATATATCGGGCGTCACATTGCCGGCGCTCCGGGCGTGCTGGTGCAAAACATGGACGGCGCCGGCGGCATTGTCGGCGCCAAATATCTCGGCGCGGTGGCGCCGCGAGACGGCACCGTGGTCGGCTATTTCACCGGCACCGGTTTCATCTACGCGCTCGATCCGTCGCGTTTCGATCCCGATTTCAGGCGCTACGGCTTCGTCGCCATCCAGGGCGGCGCCACTGTCTCCTATGCCCGCAGCGACGTGCCGCCGGGCCTGAAGACCGCTGCCGATATCGTCCAGGCGCGAAGGCGTCGTCGCCGGCGGTCTCTCTGTCGACACCTCGAAGGACGTGCGCATGCGGCTGGCGCTGGATCTGCTCGGGGTGAAGTACAAATATGTTACCGGATACCGCTCCAGCGCGCCGGCGCGGCTGGCGTTCGAGAAAGGCGAGATCAACGTCTTTTCCGAATTCGACACCGAGCTATCGCAGCATCGTGGTTCCCGACTTGATAACCACTGGCAAGGCCATTCCGCTGTGGTACGATTTCCAGCGATGCGTCGCAGCCGTCGTCGCAGATGGCGGGCCTGCCGGTCCAGCCGTTCGACGCCGTGTTCCGCGAGATCAAGGGCGCGCCGCCGTCCGGCCCGCTGTGGGACAGTTACAAGGCGATCAACGCCATCGACGGCGCCATGCTGCGCGTCATCTGCCTCCCGCCCGGCGCCCCCGCCGCCGCCCGCGACGCGCTCGCCGCCGGCGTCACCGCCCTCAATGGCGACAGGGATCACGCCGCGGAAGCGATGCGCACCATCGGCTTTGTGCCGGAATGGCAGGTCGGGCCCGGCCTCGATCAGGCCGTGCAGTCAACACTGGCGCTGCCGCCTGCTGCGCGAAGCGCCATCGCCGACTATATTAAGGCGGCAAACAAGTAGAGCATGATCCGGAAAAGTGGGTTTCCGGTTTTCCGAAAAGATCATGCGGTCACTAAAAAGAGCATGATCCGGAAAAGTGGACTTCCGGTTTTCCGAAAAGATCATGCGACCACTAAAATCGAGCGAACGCGATGAAGAAGGCGAAGAAAACCAAAAACCCGCAGCCGCGGAAAATGACGGTCTATTCCGCCGCCGCGGACGAAGCGCTGTCTCCGGCCGCTGAGGAGCAGGTTTTCGTCAGCAACCTGTCGCTGCACGAACTGTTCCAGCAGCAGACCGCGACAATGCTGGAACGGGCCGATATCACCGAAGAGGAACGGCAAACCATCCTGATCGGCATGAGCTGCCCCTGCTGCGGCGCCGGCGGGTTCTCCTTCACCGCGAAGCTGCGGCGATAACGCCGCCGGGGCGTCGCGCGAGCTCTTTCCGATTCACAATGTCAAACAGCGACGCACTTTATGCCGCCCCGCGCTAGCGGGGAGGGGGACCGCTCTTGCTTTAGCAAGCGGGTGCGCGGCGAGATGGAATGATTGCACGGTCAATTCGCCTGAGCAGAAAGACGTGGATGCCCGGTGAGACAACGGCGTTGAACGCCTTCGCCGCTACCGGCGACTAAGGCCAGCACGAGGGGCGTACGGATGGTTGCTGCAAGGACGATGGTACGGGCGATTTCCGCCTTGGCGGCCGTTGGCGTCATCGCCATTGGCAATCCGGCCGCCGCCGACACGCCGCCGAAGCCGGTGGCCGGGCAGCAGCTTCATTTTCAGAACGGCACCTGGAGCGCATTGCCGCAGGTCGGTCCGGACGGCAAGGTCCGGCAATGCGTGATGGTCGCGATGCGGTCGCGCGCTATTTCCGGTGGCATGATCGATACCCGCCTGAGCATCGACATCAGCGCCGGTTCCGGCCTCGCCTTTGCCATCCTCGACGACAAGCTGCCGTCCGAAGATATTCTCGACGATCAAGCCGAGATCATTCTTGACGGCAAGACTTACCCTGCCGTTGGATTCACGGTCGCGAATTCCCAAAGCCTCGCGCTGCATCCGGGCGACGCCGCGGCGGTGATCGCGGCGCTCGCTAAAACCACGAAACTTCGCCTGCGGTCGGACGGTGACGGCGTCGATACCGGCGATATTCCGCTCAATCTTCCGGCGGATGCGCTAGCGTGGCTGGTGCAGTGCGGCAAACAGTTCAACATCGCGCTCGATCATCCGACCGATCCGAATGCACCGCCGTTGCCGCTGGCGCGGCCGCGCTCGCCGGAGATCGCGTCGGTGGCGCCGAACGCATCGGGCCTGCCGGGCAGCGACGACAAGGAGAAGATCGCCAAGTGGGATGCGTCCGAGCTGCGCAATGGCGATGGCCGCGTCGGTGGCTGCTATATCCGCCAGCGCTACGGCGCCGGCAGCGACAACACACGGCTGATCATGGCCGCGCTATTCACCACCCGGAGCAAGGGTTTGACCATGGCGTTCAAGGACACCGTGCTCAAGCTCAACGCCGGCGACAGCGTCGATGCGACGCTGACGATCGACAAAAAGCCTTTTACCGGCTTTTCCGCCCGCTCTCTCAGTGACAACGAAATCGGATTCTTTCCGGAACACGGCGAAGCATTCGGCGCCGCGCTTGGCGACGGCGTGACGCTGACGATGAAGTCGCCGGTCGAAGGCTTCGAATTCGATATTCCGGCCGGTGTGGTGCCCTGGCTGCGTGCGTGCTCGCGGCGCTGGGGCTGGAGTTTCGATGCGGCGGCGGCGCAACGCTGAAGCCAGCGCGGCGCCCGCGGTTCAGTTCAGCAGCATTTTGAGATAGACGCCGGCGATACAGAGCAACATTCCGGTCACCGCGCCTATCGCCGCGCCGTAAATGCGGTGACGCCGCCACGCAACAGCACCAAGCCCGGCGCCGATGACGAGACCGGGAGAGCCGATCAAAAACGCCAGCTCGATGTAGTCCCACGGTCCAAAGATCAGACCGACGTCGGACATTGCCGCGGCAACTAGGACTTCTTGCCGGACTGGCTGTGCATGTTGGCGAACGGCGACGGAGCCGGAGCCGCGCCGGCTTTCTTGATGTTCTTGTCCTGCTTCGGCTTCTTCTTTTCCTTGTTGCTTCGCATCTGGCCTTTGGCCATGGCGTCCTCCGTTGTCGATGGGTAAGTCGTGAGCGATCGGTGCAACTCTAGCATCATCTGGGATGCAAGACGCCAACATCGTCGGCGTTCCTCTCGCCGTTGCCGTGGTAGGCCAACCCTCAATAGTCGATAATCTTGCGCGACAGCCTCCCGATAAGGTAGCAAGCAGTGCGGCTACTTGGCCGCTTTTCCAATGGAGGTGTGCCATGCGCAAGCATCGCGATAACCAGGACCTCCCCTGCTTTCGAGATCACTCGTAAGCGGCGGAAGTCATTCCCATCCGAGAAATTCGTCAAACGCGGCCGCCGGTTGGTCCACGGTGACGTCGAACTGGTCGAGAAGCTCGGGCGCAACGATTTATGTCCGTGCGGCTCAGGACATAAATTTCAAGGCCTGCTGCATGAACTCGGGCCGGTACGACGGCGCTAATCGCGCCTACTACTTTTAGGGATGGGACTGACGCAAGAGCTGAAATGGCCGGTGTTTTTCCGGCCATTTTTATTCACTAAATGACCGAGCTAGCGCCGCCGCGGCTTGAAGCCGCCGCGCATGCCCGGCCGTCCGAGTGTCGAGCGCGGGCTCGAAGCGTCACGCTTGGCCGGAATCGATTCAACGCCTGGGCCCATCTCGTCGAGGTTGGGCTTCGCGGACTTCTTTGCGTCCCTGTCGCGCCTCCGGCGCTCCTCGCCTCTTGTCTCTTGCCGTCGCGATGCGGCGCGACTTCGTGGTAGAGCGCGATGCCCATTTCGTCGAGCGCAGGCTTGTGGACTTTGCTTGCCGACGTTGCCCCACCCCGGCGCGCGTTGCGCGCCGACCCTCTCCCTGCAGGGGAGGGTAAAGCGACAACCTTCGCGGTCGGATCGTCGGTCACGGCGAGTTCGGTGGCGCGCAGGCGCTTGATCTCGTCGCGCAGCCGCGCGGCTTCTTCGAAGTCGAGGTCGGCGGCGGCGGTGCGCATCCGGGCCTCGAGATCGCCGATCACCGCCTCGAAGTTGTGGCCGATGGTGGCGGCGTCCTGGAATTCGCCTTCGGCGCTGCCGCCGGTGCCGATCAGCACGTGATCGCGCTCGTAGACGCTGTTGAGAATGTCGCCGATGCCCTTGCGGACGCTCTCGGGCGTGATGCCGTTTTCGGTGTTGTAGGCTTCCTGCTTCTCGCGCCGCCGCGACGTCTCGGCCATGGCGCGTTCCATCGATCCGGTCACGGTGTCGGCATAGAGGATGACGCGGCCATCGATGTTGCGCGCGGCGCGGCCGATGGTCTGCACCAGCGAGGTTTCGCTGCGCAGGAAGCCTTCCTTGTCGGCGTCGAGGATGGCGACCAGCGCGCATTCCGGAATATCGAGGCCTTCGCGCAGCAGGTTGATGCCGACCAGCGCGTCGAAGGCGCCGAGCCGCAGGTCGCGGATGATCTCGATGCGCTCGATGGTGTCGATGTCGGAGTGCATATAGCGCACGCGGATGCCCTGCTCGTGCAGGTATTCGGTCAAGTCTTCGGCCATGCGCTTGGTCAATACGGTGACCAGCGCGCGATAGCCTTGCTGCGCCACGGCGCGCACTTCGCCGACCAGGTCGTCGACCTGGGTGCGCGCCGGGCGCACATCGACCGGCGGATCGATCAGGCCGGTCGGCCGGATCACCTGCTCGGTGAACACGCCGCCGGCTTCGTTGATCTCCCACGGACCGGGCGTTGCCGAAACGCCGACGGTCTGCGGCCGCATCGCGTCCCATTCCTCGAACCGCAGCGGCCGGTTGTCCATGCAGGAGGGCAGGCGGAAGCCATATTCGGCAAGCGTCGCCTTGCGCCGAAAGTCGCCGCGATACATGCCGCCGAGCTGCGGCACGGTGACGTGGCTCTCGTCGACAAAGACCAGCGCGTTGTCGGGCACATATTCGAACAGCGTCGGCGGCGGCTCGCCGGGCTTTCGGCCGGTCAGATAGCGCGAATAGTTTTCGATGCCGGCGCAGACCCCGGTGGCCTCCAGCATTTCCAGATCGTAGATGGTGCGCTGTTCGAGCCGCTGCGCTTCC
>CAVRQJ010000007.1:0-834599 GCA_963723335.1 uncultured Alphaproteobacteria bacterium
TTCGGTGAATTCCATTAGGCCCTCATGGGCACCTTCGCGGCCGAGCCCTGATTGCTTGACGCCGCCGAAAGGTGCCGCAGGATCGGAGACGAGACCGCGATTAAGGCCAATCATGCCGAATTCGAGCTTCTCCGAGACGCGTAAGCCGCGGCTGAGATCCTTGGTGTAGAGGTAGGCAGCGAGCCCGTACTTGGTGTCATTGGCACGTGCGATCACCCCGTCCTCCGATTTGAACGTTTGCAACGAAGCGACTGGGCCGAAGATCTCCTCGCTCAGCACTTTGGAATCGTCGGAAACGTTCGACAGCACGGTCGCGGGATAGAAGAAACCGGGCCCGCCGGGCGCCTTGCCGCCGGTGAGCACCTTCGCGCCCTTTTTCACAGCGTCGTCGACGAGCTCAATCACCTTGTCGCGGCCTTCTTTGTTGACCAGCGGACCGACCGCGACGCCGTCGTCGAGTCCGTTGCCCATTTTCAATCCCGCCATTTTGGCCGTGAGTTTCTTGGCAAACTCGTCGTGCACCTTCTCGTGCACATAGAAGCGGTTCGCCGCCGTGCAGGCCTCGCCCATGTTGCGCATCTTGGCGATCATCGCGCCGTCGATCGCAGCGTCGATGTCCGCGTCATCGAAGACGATAAAGGGCGCGTTGCCGCCAAGCTCCATCGCCGACTTGACAATATTGTCAGCGGCCTCGTGCAGAAGCTTGCGGCCGACTTCGGTTGAGCCGGTGAAGGACACCACGCGGACGCGCGGATCGTGCAGCATGGCGCACACGACTTTTCCCGACGAACGCGACGGAATGACATTGACCACGCCGGCCGGCACGCCGGCTTCTTCCAGGATCGGCATTAGGGCCAGCATCGTGAGCGGCGTATCGGAAGCGGGCTTGAGCACGACCGGACAGCCGGCGGCGAGCGCCGGTCCGATCTTGCGAGTGGCCATCGCCGCAGGAAAATTCCACGGGGTGACGAGAACCGCGACACCCGCCGGCTTGTGTTGGACGATAATGCGGGCACCGCTCGACGGCGCCACCGAATTCTGGCCGATATTGCGCACCGCTTCTTCGGCGTACCAACGGAAGAATTCGGCCGCGTAGGCGACCTCGCCGCGCGAGTCGGACAACGCCTTGCCGTTCTCGATGGTGATAAGTTTCGCGAGCCGTTCGGCGTCGCGCATGATCAATTCGTAGGATTTGCGCAAAATCTCGCCGCGCTCGCGCGGCTTCTTCGCTGCCCATGCCGGAACGGCCGCGCTCGCGGCGTCGATTGCGGCCTTGGCATCATCCGCGGTAGCGCTTGAGACCGAAGCGACTTTGTTCTCCGTAGCCGGGTCGATCACATCGAAGCGACCGCCGTCCGAAGCTTTACGCCATTGTCCACCGATCCAGAGATCAGTCGGAACATTGGCGAGGAGATTGTCGTACATGGCCATAACACACCTCTTTTCCGGCATCGTGGGCTTTATCCGAGCATTCCACTTCAGCGGCCGCCCGGCGCAGCAATGATGCCTACAATTCCAACGATCGCTTCACGCGCTCCGCAATTCGGTCGGGGCTTGGGAGCGCGAGATCCTCAAGGATGTCTGCGGCCGGCAATGGAATATGCGGTGTGGTGATGCGGACCGGCGCACCGTCAAGGTCGTAGAAGGCCTCGTCGGCGACGATCGAGACGATTTCCGCACCCCAGCCGCACAGCCGTGGATTTTCCTCGACGGTGAAGAGACGGTGCGTACGCGCGACCGAGCCGAGGATGGTCTGGGTGTCGAGCGGTACCAGCGAGCGCACATCGATCACTTCGCAATCGATGCCATGCTCGCTTTTCAGCTTTTCCGCCGCTACGAGCGCGCGCGACACCATCAATGCCAAGGCAACAATGGTTGCGTCCTTGCCGGGACGGACAATCTTCGCCGTGCCGAGCATATCGACGATCTCGCCGTCGGGGACTTCGCCCTTGGTGGCGTAGAGCGATTTGTGCTCGAGAAAGATCACCGGATCCGGGTCGCGCACCGACGCCGCGAGCAACCCGACCACGTCACGCGGCGATGATGGCGCGACGACTTTTAGGCCTGGAATCATCATGCACCAATTCTCGACGCTCTGCGAATGCTGCGCGCCGAAACGGGAGCCTGCGCCGTTGCCGGTGCGCACCACCAGCGGGCATTTGACCTGGCCGTTCGACATATAGCGGCTCTTGGGAAACTCGTTCGCGATGTAGTCGAAGCACACCGCGAAGAAATCCGAGAACATGATCTCGGCGATCGGCTTTAAGCCTGTCATGGCCGCTCCCATCGCAGCGCCAAGAATCGCCTGTTCGGAAATCGGGGTATCGCGAACTCGTAAGGGCCCGAATTGGTCGTAGAGGCCGACGGTCGCCTTGAAGACACCGCCGGCCTTGGCGACGTCTTCGCCGAGAAGGACGACGTCCGGATCGCGCGTCATTTCCTGAGCGATGCCGCGGATGACGGCATCGCGATAGGTCAATTCCGCCATGCGAAACCTCCATCGGCATAAACATCGGTGCTGAGAAGTTCGGCCGGCGGCATCGGCGCCGCCTTGCACTTTTCTGTCGCGTTATCGACCAGCCGCTTCACCTCGGCATCGATGCCGGCGATGACCTCGTCCTTGACGCCGAACTGCTTGAGCCGCTCCCGATAGATCCTAATAGGATCGCGCTCTTTCCATTTTTCGAGCTCGCCCTTGGGGCGATATTTGGCGGGATCGGCGCGGGAATGGCCGCTGTGGCGATAGGTAAGGCACTCAATCAGCGAAGGGCCGTCGCCCGCGCGCGCTTTCTCGTAGGCCGCAGACGCCGTGCGATAGACGACATCGGCGTCGTTTCCGTCGATGACGATCCGTGGCAGTCCATAGGCCGCCGCACGATCGCCGGCTGGACTCTTTACCGCGGTGACATCTGCGATCGGCGTATATTCCATGTAGAGATTGTTTTCGCAGACGAAGATCACCGGCAGCTTCCACACCACAGCGAAATTCAGTGCCTCGTGAAAGGCACCGATATTTGTGGTGCCATCGCCGAAGAAGCAGACCGAGACATCCTTGTGACCTTTGTATTGTGCGCGCCACGCCGCGCCGCAGGCGATCGGCAGATGGGCGCCGATAATCGCGTAGGAGCCCATGACGCCGTGATCGACGGACGTAAGGTGCATCGAGCCGCCCTTGCCGCGCATCAACCCGTTGTCACGCTGCATCAGTTCGCCGAGGACTTTCTCAAAAGGCACGCCTCGGGCGAGTGTGTGGGCGTGGCCGCGATAGGTGCAGAATGACAGGTCGCCGGGCTTCATGGCCACGGCGCAGCCGGCGGCGATGGCTTCCTGGCCAAGCGAAAGATGACTCGTGCCTTTCACCAAGTTCTGCAGAAATAGATCGAAGGCGCGTTGCTCCGCCTCACGGATTTCCAATTGCGTACGATAGAGGCGCAGCCGGGTTTCCTCGCCGATGTCGTCGTTAGCGACAGCGTCCGGTTTCTGGGCTTTGAGCGCTGACATCTTGCCTCCAACATTTGAATGACGGCCTCTTGAGGAGGCCGCTCATCCGTCAGATTTCCAAGCCTGAACTAACTAGTTTGTTTTCGCTGGACACCTTGATGCCGGCGGTCAAAGCCATAGTCTCCAGCAACGATCCGAAATCCATCGACAGATGCTTTTCCGGATCCTTCTGGAGCGAGGCGGAGCCGATATGCATTTGCACCGTCTCACGCGTGGACGCCGTAACAGGCATCGGCACCCCAAGCTCGTGAGCGGCGGAAAGTCCGAGGTCCAAGTCCTTCAAAAGCAACTTCGGCGTGAACGTCGTCGTCCAATCCAGATTGACCAGCGCCGGCGTCTTGTATTGCGTGAAGATCGAGCCCATTACGCTGTTGTTCATGAACTCGAGGAAAGCGGCGCGCGAAACGCCCGCTTTCTGCGCGAGCAGGGTAATTTCGATCAAGTTTTCGATGACAACGCCGAGCATCACGTTATGGGCGATCTTGCAGACGCGGGCCAAGTCGCCGTCGCCGACGTAATACACACCGCGCGGTGCGAATGTTTCGATGAGCGGCTTTACGGATTGAAAGGCCTTTTCCGGCCCCGAGGCGACGCTCGATAGCTTCCCCGCTCGAACGCAATTGCCGTTTCCGCTAACCGAAGCCACGACATACTGCACGCCTCGACACGCGAGCTCCCGACGCAGCTCACTCAACTCATCGACGCCGATGCTCGAACATTCGACAAGCGTTGTGGACTTTGCCGCTCCGCCTTTTCCAAAGACGCCCTTAGGCCCGAGGCAGACCTCTTTAACGTCGTCACCGGTCGCAACCATTGTGAACAGAACATCGACATCCGCTAAGTCGCTTGGCTCGTTCACGAGAGTTGCACCACGCTTGGCAAGAGGCTCTGCTTTCGACTTGGTTCAATTCCATATCGAAAGCGAATAGCCACCCTCCAAAAGACGCGTCGCCATCGGAAAGCCCATTCTTCCGAGACCAATCCAACCTGCACGCATCGATAACTCCTGTTGTATTGAGCCCTTCCGGTTGCGTTCACAGGCTCGCAATTGATGGGTCAGCAAAGTATTTCTGGTATTCGGCGACCGCTGCGTCTTGATCGAGGGCGCCTTCCGATTTCGCGACGACCACTGTGGCCACGGCATTGCCGATCATGTTCACCAATCCGCGGCCCATCGACATGAAACGTTCGACGCCGAGCAAAAGCGCGAGGCCCTCCACCGGCAGCGTTCCGATGGCGGCCAATGTCGATGCCAAGATCACGAACCCAGCGCCGGATACGCCCCCAACGCCCTTCGAGGTGATCATCATGATGGCGATCAGTTCGACCTGCTGCGTTATCGAGAGGTGCATTCCGTAGGCCTGGGCGATAAAGAGCGTCGATAGCGAGAGATAGATGGAGGTACCGTCTTGATTGAGCGTGTACCCAGTGGGAAGCACCAGGGCGACCACCGAACGGGCACACCCCAGCCGCTGCATCTTCTCCATCAGGCGCGGCAGCACGCTCTCGGAATTCGCGGTGCTGAGCATGATGACGATTTCTTCGCGGATGTAAGACAGGAACTTCAGGATGTTGAAGCCGGATATCCAGGCGACGATCCCGAGAACGACGAGGATGAAGAAAGCCATCGCGGCGTAGGTCGTGAGAACCAGCTCGGCGAGTGAACCCAGCGACGAAAGACCAAACGCACCGACCGTAAAGGCCATCGCGCTGAATGCAGCGATCGGCGCGTAACGAATAACGATCGCGATGACGCCAAAGAAAACGGCGGTCAAGCGTTCAATCAACTCCTCGACCTTCTTGCCGCGCTCGCCCAGCGCCACGAGCGCGGCTCCAAAAAGAACCGCAAAGAACATAATTTGGAGCACATCGCTGTGCTCAAAAGCGCCGAAGACATTGTCCGGAACGATGTTGAGGATGAAATTCAGTATCGATTGGTCTTTCGCGACACCTGTAAATTTTTCGACGACGGCGCGTTGAGCATCGTTAGCTGGCGGCGGGGACATGCCGGCCCCGGGGTGAAAGAGATTTCCCGCAATGAGGCCGATAACGAGTGCCACCGTCGTCACGACTTCGAAGTAAAGAACGGCCTTTACCCCGACCCGGCCGACACGCTTGAGATCCCCCATACCGCTGACACCGGTGGCGACCATGAGAAACACAAGTGGGCCGATCACCATCTTGACCATTTTGATGAAAAGTTCGGCGAGGGGACGCAACGCGGGACCGACTGCCGGAAAAAGCCATCCGACCAGCGCGCCCAAGAGCATTGTGATCAGCACCTGGATCGTCAGATTTCTGTACCACTGCTTGCGACGCGGGATCGCCATCGCCGACGGCATTGCTGAGACCGCTGCTTCCATGGCTAAGACGCTCCCTTCACCCCGCCGCGAGGCCAACGCGAGGTATCTCTCTGCTTTTTCTTGAAATCGCCGCCCGGGTATTGGGAATGTCGAAGGTCGGCGCGGGCCCGACGGGCACGAGGCCTGACGGATTTATGCGCCTATGACTGCCGTAATAATGACGTTTGATGTGATCGAAGTTGATGGTCGCCGCAACGCCCGGCGTTTGATAAAGCTCCCGCGCGTAATCAAATAAACTTGGATAATCGATGATCTGCCGAACGCTGCACTTGAAATGAATGTAGTAGACCGCATCAAACCGAACGAGCGTGGGAAAGAGACGCCAATCCGCTTCGGTAACGCGTTCACCGCAGAGGTATCGTTGTTGCGACAGGCGCTCATCGAGCGAGTCAAAAGTCTGGAATAGGTCAGCGACCGCAGCTTCATACCTGTCTTGCTGCCCCGCGAACCCAGCGCGGTAAACGCCGTGATTGACGGTGGCATAGATCAGCGTATTGAGTTCGTCGATTTCATGTCGCAATTCCGCGGGGTAGTAATCATCGTTCGGATGTCGCGCGAACGCATTGAACTCGCTGTTGAGCATCCGCACGATTTCGGCGGATTCGTTATTGACGATGGTATTCGTCTTGGTGTCCCAGAGCACGGGAACGGTCACCCTCCCCGTGTAATCCGGATCAGCCTTTAGATAGAGCTCGTAGAGATAATCAGCTCCGTTGACTTGGTCGACGGTAGCCCCAGGATAGCTTCCGAAAGTCCAGCCGTTCTCAAGCGTCCAAGGCGCCACGATTGAGATCGGGATTGCGGGCTCGAGGCCCTTTAAGGCGCGCAATAGCAGAGTGCGATGGGCCCAAGGGCATGCTAGGGCGACATAGAGATGGTACCGGTTGAGCTCGGCGGCGAAGCCCGATGAACCATCTGCCGTGACGAAACCGCGAAACGACGTGGTGGGCCGGATGAAGTTGCCGTCGCCCGAATTGCGAAACCACTGATCGTCGGTAATCCATTTGCCGTCAACGAGCATGCCCATGGCGTCGTCTCCACTCCGCGCGCGTGTGGCGGCTAAGCCGCGCTGTCCGTTAGGGCGAGTGCCCGGCGACCTTGGTGCTCTTCGCGAATGCCGGGATATTGTTGCGAGAGCAGCGATCCCTCGTAATACGCAAGGCCGTAGCATTTCCGACCCTTCATGCGCGCCAGCCACGCGGTGACGCCGGGGCAATCCTTCCAGAGGAATTCGTAGCCAAGATCTTCCATGCGGATCAAACACGGCAACACGGCGAAATCAGCCAACGTTACGTCCTTACCAAGCAGGTACGCCGACTGAGAGAGCGGCTTCTCCATGCGCTTCACAGTCTTGACGATGCTATCTTCGGCTTGCTTTAGCTTTTCAATACTAAAGCCCTTCTGCTTGTCCATTTTGCCGAGAAACTTGTCTCGAAGCGGCTTCGATTTCGCCAAATTCTTGAACTCGTAGTCCGACATTTTCTCGAAATGACGGGCAAAGGCCGCGTTGTAAGATGGGAACCGCACAGCGACCGTTGGCACTTCCTCGAAAAAGCGAAGCCAAGCCCTCATTTGAGCGCGTTTGACCGGTTCGGTCGGGCTAAGCAGAATTTCTGGGTGGACTTCGTCCAAATATTCCATGATCACGGATGAATCGATGACAGGCGCGCCATCGTCGACCAGCGTCGGTACGACGCCGTTTGGATTCAACTTCAAGTACTCCGGCCTCAGCTGATCGTTTTGAAACAGTTTCATCTTGTGCTCGACGAATTCGAGGTGCTTTTCGGCAAGCGTAAGCCGGACCTTCTGGCTGCAGGTGGATTGGGGGGCACTGTAAAGTTCAAGCATGGTTCACTCCAACGATCTGTTGTTGGTTAGTAAGGATTGGCGATCGGAAGGGTCTCCGCGGGGAACAAGGAAATGACGCGGCATCCCTTATTCGTCACGACCACCTCCTCCTCGATCCGCGCCGCGGAATATCCGTCGGTCGCCGGGCAATAAGTCTCAATCGCGAAGACCATGCCCTCCTTGATTTCGGTTGGATGGTCCATCGATACGACTCGCGAGATGATTGGCCGCTCGTGCAGCGCGAGCCCTAGTCCGTGCGCGAACTGAAGGCCGAACGCAGACATCTCATCCGGAAAACCGAATTTGTCGGCCGTGGGGAACACGCTGCAGATATCGGCTGTTGAGGTGCCCGGCTTGATCCGCGCCATGGCATTGTCCAGCCATTCGCGTGCCTTCGTGTAGGCGTCGCGTTGAGCACCGGTCGCCTTACCGACATTGAATGTACGGTAGTAGCAGGTGCGATAACCCATGAACGACTGAAGGATGTCGAAGAATGCCTGGTCGCCAGGCCTGATCATCCGGTCGGTAAAGTTATGAGGATGGGGATTGCACCGCTCGCCCGAAATGGCGTTGATGGCTTCCACATCGTCGGAGCCGTGGGTGTAGAGGAATTTGTTGACC
Organism: uncultured Alphaproteobacteria bacterium; assembly: GCA_963723335.1. Lineage (GTDB taxonomy): Bacteria > Pseudomonadota > Alphaproteobacteria > Rhizobiales > Xanthobacteraceae > BOG-931. Next base: position 8,334 of record CAVRQJ010000007.1, read on the forward strand.
TCGGCGACAATATCGTTCTCGCGAACGCCGGGCCGAAGTTGCTCATTGATCAAGTCATAAGCGCCGTCGACCATAGCGGCCGCGCGGTTGAGAAGCGCAATCTCATCCGCCGACTTGATCTCACGGGCTTCCAGCATAACTTGCTGGCCGTCCTCTACCTTGAGGCCGGCCTTTTCCAGTTCATACATCATCGGCGGCTCGATGATGTCCACGCCGATCGGCATGTTGGCGACGCCCGCCGTGTGGAGGATCGATGCCATCTCCTCGGCGTGACGTTTCATGAGCCCGAACTGCGGATCGACGGTCCCCCGCAGGCCAACCAGGCCCGCCTTACAATTTTCCGGTTTAAGCCATGGCGCGTAGAGCTTGTGGTGAACGGCTGCCGAGCCGAAATCCCAAATGATTGGATCACCGTTACGCGGTAAAAGCGCCCAGCGAGACAGCTTGTCGCGCTCCCATTCGCCAATCTTGGTCGAGGTGAGATAGCGAATATTGTTGACATCGAAGACCAGCAGCGCGCCGAGATCTGATTTTTCGAGGGCTTGCCGCGCGCGGCCAAGGCGATATTTGTGGAGGCGCCGGTAATCGACGCGCTCCTCGAAATCGACACCCATCGTGCCAAGCGCCGGGAGATGCCGACCCCAATTGAACCGCGGGTTGATATCTTCGGCGCTGATCTCGGATAAGCCGCGGGTGAAATCATCCATGGGCGTTTCCTCTTCGGCATTCGCGGGACTATTTGTTGCGGCGCAATATTACTTTTTGCGCTTGACCGAGATTACGGGTAGGTGAGGCCAATTTTTCCAGCACGCAAATCGAAATTTGTTATCCGTGACATCACCCCGATGGATGTCGAGCGTGCCTGTCTCGGAAATGCTTCCGCGGCTCGGAAAACGGGTGCTATAAAGATGGATCGTCGTCTACCGGAGACCGGTGCGTTCTCAGATTCGATCATGACCGATAAACTTGAAGACATCCGAACATTCGTCACTGTCGTGCAGGCGCGAGGATTCGCTCAAGCTGGAAAGCGTTTGGGAATTGCCAAGTCGGCGATCAGCCGGCGGGTCAACGACCTTGAAGATCGTTTGGGTGCCCGTCTGTTAAATCGGACAACCCGTCAGTTCAGCACAACTCCAGCCGGCGCTGAGTTTTATGAGCGAGGGCTTCGACTGCTTGCAGATTTTCAGGAAGCGGAAGATGCCGTGTCGAGCGGCTCAAATGAACCGACCGGCAAGCTGAGGATTTCGGCACCAGTTTCGTTCGGTTCACACTGCCTCGGTCAGATCATCCCAGAATTTATCGGCCGTTTTCCGCGTCTGCAGGTCGAACTCGAACTCGATGACCGTCTCGTCGATCTGGTGGCCAGCGGCTTTGATGTCGCCGTCAGAATAAGTCGCCTGAAGGATTCAAGCTTGATCGCGCGGAAAATTGTGACGATCCATCACGTCATCTGCGGGAGCTCTGAATATTTTCGGCGGCGGGGTCGACCGAAACTTCCAGAAGATCTCCATAACCACACCACGCTACGGTATTCTTACGTGGACGATTATTGGGAGTTCACGAAGAACGAAGCACTTTCCCCCCCAACCAAGTTCCGATGCAATAACGGCGACACCTTGCAAAAAGCCGCCATTGATGGCGCCGGTTTAGTGTATCTGCCAACGTTTATCGTTCACGAGGCCTTGGCGGATGGACGATTGGAAGTCTGCCTAACGGGCTTCGAAAAAGACCCGATGGCGCTGTATGCCGTCTATCCCACCACCCGTCATCTCTCGGCGAAAATACGGGTGTTTATCGATTTTCTGCTTGAGAAATTCGGAGCGGATCCTTTCTGGGATCAGACAATCGGCGCAAAAAGATCCAAGTCATAATCCTTGCATCTCTCTCGCCCATTTTTTGGGCCGAGGTCCGTTCGTCGTACGCGATCAAATCGGACGAACGACGCCGCCCGAGCCTACCGCTAATGAAGACGTCGCTCTTACACGGGCAAATGCCGTGAAAGCTAAAGCGGCAATCCAAAGGACTGGACCCAGCAGACCAGGCCACCACGGCGCAAAGCCGGGCACCAACACGAACAGAATAAACGGAATGTCCGCGACACCGACCATCACAGCATTGATCCAAAAGCCAAGCGGATCGTTGCGCCAATTGAGCGTGATCGCGAATATGATCGCGCCTGTGGCGAAAGCCGCCAAATAAAATGCCGTCTGCATCAAGCGTCCCTGCGCCAGCCCCGCTGGCGAGCTCTGTGCCAACTTAAAGACGCCATAGGCCGCGGTGAGGTGCAGCAGGCCCCAACAAATGTAGAACAGTGCGCCGATCTTTGCGGTGAGCTTTTCCATGGGTTTTCCCTAAGGCTTTGTCATCGTAATTCGGGCCGGGTAGTGACCCGGCGATAGGCACAGAGTATGACGAGCTCCTCGGTATTTTGGACTCCCAGTTCGGAGAACGCTGTGTTCTCCCGCCCGCAACAAAGTCTGACCCTGCATCCGCCGGGTGGATGTACCCGATCAGAAGTTTGGATTTGTCCATCCGAGCTGCGCCCTCCACTTTCGTGGTCATGACCCAGTTTGATTATGATCTATTTGTCATTGGCGGCGGCTCCGGTGGCGTACGCGCTGCCCGCATTGCCGCCTCCCACGGCGCAAGAGTCGGTATCGCTGAAGAATTTCGCATGGGGGGTACCTGCGTAATACGGGGATGCGTGCCGAAGAAACTTCTGGTCTATGCGTCGCGTTTTGCCTCTGACTATGAAGATTCCATCGGCTTCGGTTGGAGTTACAGCGGCAAGAATTTTGATTGGCATACGCTAATTGAAAACAAGAACAAGGAGACCTCGCGAACTCGAAGCCGCTTACACGGGCACAATTGAACGTGCCGGCGTTACACGCTTCGCGACGCGCGCCGTTTTTGAATCTACGAACAAGCTCAGGCTCGTCGGCCTGGATAAAACGATTAGCGCCGACAAAATACTGATCGCGACCGGCGCCACCCCGTATTTTGGCCCGACAATTCCCGGCATCGAATACGCGATTTCTTCAAACGAAGCTTTGGATTTGTCGCACCTTCCCAAGAGCGTGCTCGTCTATGGCGGCGGTTATATCGCCCTTGAATTTGCCTGCATATTTGCGGCTCTCGGATCGAAGGTCTCGCTTGTCTGCCGCAGCGCCAATGTTCTGCGCGGATTTGACGAGGATGTTCGGGACATTGTGCGGGCACAGCTGGAAGACCGAAAGATCGCAATCCTGAGCAGCCGCAAGGTGACGTCGATAACGAAGGATTCTGACCGCCTTTCGATCCGACTTTCCGACGGCGCAGGGGTTAAGGCTGATATGGCGTTATTCGCGATTGGCCGCCAGCCCAATATCGCCGAGCTCGGCCTTGAAAAGGCTGGCGTGACGCTCACTGACCATGGTGGGATCGCGGTTGACCGATATTCTCGCACCAACGTCCCCAATATCTTTGCGGTTGGCGACGTTACAAATCGCATCAACTTGACGCCCGTCGCGATCAACGACGGACACGCCTTCGCCGATACCGAGTTTGGCGGCAAGGCACGGCCGGTCGACCACGAAGCGGTAGCGACCGCGGTGTTCTCCGATCCCGAGGTTGGTTACGTCGGGCTTACCGAAAGTGAAGCGCGCGCCAAATACGCCGTCGATATCTACAAAACTAAATTTCGTCCGATAAAGGCCACCCTGGCCGGGCGCAACAATCGTTCGCTGATGAAATTGGTTGTCGACGCCGATACGGATCGAGTGCTGGGCTGCCACATTGTCGGCGAAGGCGCCGCCGAGCTCATTCAGATGGTCGCGGTCGCCGTCAAGATGAACGCCAGCAAGGCGGACCTGGACCGAGTAGTGCCAGTCCATCCTACCGCGGCAGAGGAACTGGTCACCCTTCGTGAAAAAAGCCCTCCCCGCTTGAACGCCCTGGAAAGGAGAACGGCATGAACGCCGAACTAGCTCGCGAATCACCCATTGTGCGCCGACGCAAGCATCGTGCGCCTCAGCCAAGTGTGAGCCGGATCCCTATTGCTGCGGCCATGCCAAACCATCGTACTCTTCACCACATGCTGAAACGGAAGAGCTCGGCTTATAAGATCCTTTCCCTTGTATATGTGGCCGGAAAGCTTCTCTGGCACGCAAGTCATCAGATCTGACTGCTCAAGGGCGAGCGGCAACGCCAAGTAGGTCGCAACCGTAAGTGCGATACGCCGGCTTTTGTTCTCCCGTGAGAGATATTCATCAACGACTCCTTGTGCGTCTCCAGATGGCGACACAAGGACGTGGGGCCATTTGACTAGGGAGTCATAAGTAACGCCGTCCTTCAGGATCTCATGCTTGCGCCTCACCATAAGGACGAGTGGATCTTCAAGGAGCTGCGCCGAATTGAACCGCGGAGGCAGCTGGTCTGCGTGGCCGACAAACAAATCAATAGCGCCTTCGTCCAGAGCTGGGATGTACTCCGCCTTGGTCATCGCCCGGATATGAATAGCAATCATCTTAGCGTGGTCGCGAAAAAGCGCTGAAAGCTGTCGCACGAGCCCAATCTCAGCGTATTCCGTCATGCCAATTACGAAGGTCCGCTGCGTCGTTGTTGGATCGAAACTTGAGGTTGTTTTCAGAGCCTCCTAAATCAGTCTAAGCGCATTCTGAACAGGTAACGCGAGTTCGGTCGCGCGCAGGGTCGGCTCCATCCCTGTCTGGGTGCGGATGAACAGAGGATCGCGGAATAGTTCGCGAAGACGCAAGAGAGCCGCGCTCATCGCGGGTTGCGACAATCCAATGCGCTGGCCGGCACGAGTAACCGCCCGTTCGGTCATGAGCGCGTCGAACGCCTTCAGAAGATTGAGATCAACGGCTTTGAGGTCCATCGGCTTCACGCGGTTGCTGGCCCCGGAACGCCTACGCGGCTGTCCAGCACGTATGTCCCGGTGCTCTATATTTGCCCGTTCTGAGAGCTATCGGGTACGTGGCGAAAGAGAGAACAGTGTGTTCTCGCTGTAGCAACAATCAGCGGGATTGCGACCAGACCGCGATTGGGCGCGGATTGATCAACCCGCAACCAAAACCTAACTGACAAGCTGGACGAAGGCGAGGTAATTGACGGCAAGCTTGTTAGTTTCAATACACCCCGTGTGGTCCTGCAACTCCCGTCAGGCTTGCTGCCCTTTGGATCACAAGCAAAGAACGCAGCACTCAACGGGTGCGGTCACGTAGCATTTGGGCTTAGAGCGCCCATCCCCCAGATACTTCTATGCGCTGAGCGTCTATCCAGCGATGTCGACGTCTCGGTGACGAGTTCGGCAGCGCAGTAAAACAACAGCCCTGGCTTACTTAGACGGAACGATCTGTCGCCGTCCCCACCGACCCTTTCCGGTTGAGAGGTAGATCGGGCGCCGGTCTTTTACCGCGGGGCGTGCGGTCGCAACCACCTAGTCGCGGTGCGTTCCTAGCCGAAGCATATACGACGATTGCCAAACCGAAATGTACTCGGATTTTTTAGTCAATTCCGGGGCAGCAACGAGATGCAGTTTCTGGCCAGAACGCGGCAAAGCACGATCGGCACTCACCTCAACGAACTTTCACAGGACTTCGTAAACATAATAGATTGGGCCGACTGGCTTTCTGTCTCCCGTGGCAACGGCGATAATATTATTCATCCAATAGTATTTCTCAGATCCCGTTTCGAATTGCAGGGACGTACGCATATAGTAATCTGACGTGTCTACGGGTTCACCGCGCTCAATGGCTTCCAGAGCTTCCTTTTTCCCGTGACGAAGGCCTCGGTACTGACAATAGATGAGCTGATTGTCGGAAGTCTCAAGCGTGATGCGTACATCGAGCACCGTCGTGCCATCGCGACGATTAAGTATCCAGTCAGCGCCGTTTGGACGAACTATCCCCTTGAGCCGCTCGCCATAAAAGTCGCCGCCTTTTATCGGCATGATAAGGCGGTCGCCGCTTGGGGTTTTGATTAGAGGTGCTGGAGGCGGATCGGCCAGCAGCTGAAGGGTCATCAACATCCGTGTTTCGAGCTTCATCATGGCTATACCAACTCTGAGTAATGACGTCAGACATTAAACTCACGCGCGGCGACTCACAGGTCTCATCGACCTGTGGTTCTTTGTAAGGTGTTCTTCTAGGTTGCCGACCGACTCAGTTCTTCACTGTCGGTGGCCAGAGCGGGTCATGATCTCCAATCTTCTCTCGCTGAGCTAGTACGCAAGGGGCGAACAGCGTGTTCTTCTCCCGGCAACGCCGACCGTAGTAAATCGCTTCTTGGACCGTATATTGAGGCCACTAAAATCAAACGCAGGAGGTGCCCATGTCTGAACCGCGTATCCACCCACTCAGCGATGATCGAGCTGACGGGACGCAAGCCTTGTTGATCGCGAGCGCCGAGCACAACGGAGCACCTGACCCTCTTTGCGCGAGGATCTATGTCCGTGCAGAGGCTGGCCGAAACTGGCTGCGCCACTGGAATGAACTCCTGAACGGAGGGGCGCTACCCGTGCCGCTCAAGGAGATGTGTCGCGTTCTGATCTCCATGAAGCATGGTTGCGGCTACTGCTCGACGGTGCGCTCGCGCATCGCGTTCGAGAATGGACTCAGCGAAGAAAAGTTGATGGCGACGATGGACTTTCAGTCTAGTCCACTATTTGACGAGCGCGAGCGCGCGGCATTGCGCTTTGCTTCTCTCTTCAAGGAAGGAGATCAGGCGATCGATAGCGACGAAGTCTACGAAGACCTTAAAAGGCACTTTACCGAAGAGGAGATTGTCGAATTAGGCCTTCTGTGCGCCGAGACTGATGGCGTTGGAAAATTTGCGCGTTCCCTCCGCATGAGGACCTGGGAGGAAGCCTGCGCTATCCAACCGCATCTACGTACAGGGACGCCCGCCGCGCAAGCGGCGGAGTGAAGAACGACCGAGGCTGGCCGTGGCAATTCGGATGCGTTGGATCGCGCGTCGACGCAATGCCCGCAACGTCGGTTACTTGCCGGTCCGAGAACGGACCTCTTCGGCGTTTGGCGCTCACCATCCACCCCCCGAACATCTGACCGGCGACGATGGGTTGCGCGGATCGCATTGGACGTACGCGCCCCCTGGCGCGCTGGCATAGGCGGCGGTCATTACGCTTGAGAGCAGCACTAAAATCAGAACGATTTTCGCTGTCATCGTCATTCTCCATTCCTTTAGACTAATCCGCCGGACGGCTCCGTAAGCCGCCCGGTGGATTATTGCCGCTAGCTAGTCAGCCTTCGGCGCGTAAAAGTCGCCCTCGCGAAACGCATTCTGTTCTGCAGCGGACGGCTGCTGCACAACCGCCTTGCCAGGAGCGTAAAAGTCTCCCTCCCGAGCCTGCTTCATTTGTTCGGGGGTCGCCCGCTGTGCCACTCGGTGGCGCTGCACGGCGACTTGGGCTTGCTCGGTTACCGCACCGAAGTGCAACCCACCGTCGGTGTCGTAATAGGACGGCAGATTGTTGCCGGTGCCGTATCCCTTGGAAAACGACTGCGCCAGCGCCGGCGATGCGACCAGCATTGCAAAGGCAACGGCGGCGATGAGCTTAGATTTGTTCAACATGGTACTTTCTCCGAAGTGACAGAAGGCCTGTTGCCTTCGATCTCGAAGTGTTTGGTAGCTAAAGAAATATAATATGCTGTGCCGCGAAATAACCGTTCGCACTTACCGAACAATCGAGTCTTATAAACCAGATCGGCAGTGATAGAAAAATATGGCGGTTAATCGGAACCGCGCGAAACGATATTCGCGCAGCACCCCGAATAAGATCTAAAATCTTTCAGGTGGTTAAACATGCCTGTTCGCGATTGACGAATAAACCATTTGCGCTCCGCCAGATTAAAAGACCTCGGCACTGGCACCATTTCCACAAGCCCGAGGTTCGTCATGTTCAAATATCTGAATTTTTTAGTTGCCTCTGCCGTGGTTTCCGCCTCGGCCAATGTCTCTTCGGCCAATCCGTTGGGATTCATCGCGGCGATGCAACTTTCGTTCGCCCTCTTGCTGGTGATGGCTCAGCTCTTTTCCACGTGGCTGCGCAAGTTGCGGCGCGCGAAATGGCAAGCCGAAAGTCGCCGGTTCCGGCAGGAAGGGCCGCAAAAAGGTATTCCCCAATGCATCGGAAGAGGCTCTGTTATGTTGAAAGCTGAATATGCCGACTTTCCGGGAGACGCGGCCACAACAGGCGAGGTGATCGCCAAGTCTTGGAAAAACCGGGATCTTGAGCGTGCCATTCAATGCCATACATAGTTTACTGCTACCGGAAGCAGGAGGCGGCCCATGGATCGCGTCTCATCGATGCTGTCGTTCGTCAAAGTCGTCGAGCTCGGCGGTTTTGCGGCAGCGGCAAGGCAGCTTAATCTCGCCAATAGCGTGGTCACCAGCCATGTAAAATCGCTTGAGGAACGGCTGGGTGCGCGCCTCCTCAATCGCACGACGCGCAGCGTCAGCCTGACGGAGGCCGGCCGCGGGTATTACGAACGATGCGTTCAGATTCTTTCGGAAATCGAAGACGCTGAAGAGACTGTGCACACCCTCCAGTCAAAGCCGCGAGGAATTTTGCGGGTCAATACGTCGCCCGGGGTGCCGTCAGTCATCGCACCTTCCCTTGCCGAATACAGCGCACTTTATCCGGAAGTCACAATTCATCTTACCGCGACAAGCCGGATGCTCGATATGGTGGAGCAAGGCTTCGACATGGCGATCTGGTACGGCGCCGTTGCGGATTCCAGTCAGATCAGACGCCATCTCGCGTCCTATCGGTCGATACTTTGCACCTCCCCGGACTATCTATCGAAGCATAGCGAGCCGAAGCATCCCACCGATCTCGCCCGACATAATTGCATCGTCTATTACGAGGCCCCGTTCGGTAGGGGCGGGCGGGAATGGGTGTTCAACGGTCCGGATGGTGAAATCACAATTCCGGTCTCGGGGACGCTGGAAACGAATAATGTCGATGCAATACGGGGCGCGGCCCTCAGTGGCCAGGGAATTATATTTACGCCGTCACATTTGGTACTTGACGAGTTGCGATCGGGTGCGCTCGTGGCGGTCCTGAGAGGCTTTCCCTCCCGGGAAATTTCCATTGATGCGCTTTATCCGAACCGCGAACACCTGCCGACCAAGGTGCGGACGTTCATCGATCTTGTGGCGAAGAATTTCCGCCAGATCGATTGGAACCCGTGCAGCCAGGACGTTAGACGGCCTGATATTTCGCCTGGCTAGCCGATCCTGGTCGAGGCCGCCGCATCCGAACCGCAAAGTCCGGGATGAAGTAGCTAAGGAGCCCTACGCGAAGCGGCTTAGCGCAACTTCGATTGTTTGATTTCCTCGAACGGTCCATTCGCGAAGGCTCCGATTAAAGATCGGTAACGGAGAAATACTTCCTTGTGTGACAATGTCCGCGAAGTGCCAAAAGCGGACATCCAGGGTGCAACTAAACAGAAAGCTCCGGTCGATGCCGGAGCTTTGAATTTCATGCGCATGTGCTGTTCGGATCGGTAAATCACGCAGACCGAAGCCTCTCCTCACGGACCGAAGAACTTGTAGTTCAGACCCACGCGAACGATGTTGGAATTCAAAAACACATTCTCGGGCTGGAGCGGAGGAGGAGGAGGCAACGCCGTATAGCCGACGCGATTGCCGAAATCGACGTAGAGATATTCCAACTTAACCGACCAATCGCGGTAAATCTTGGCTTCGATGCCGCCGCCTACCGCGTAGCCGACGCGCATATGATTTTCGCTGTCGATGCCGAAGGGGCCAGCGTTGAGAATGGTTGCTCGAACATCGCCGTAGGCGACGCCGCCCGTTGCATAGATCAGGATTCCATCCTGAGCGTAGCCGAGACGCACGCGATCGGTGCCAAGCCATTGCAAGCTCGTGAAACACGGGAGCCCGGAGGGACAAAACGTAGGAAGGCCGTTCGACGAGGTAAACGTGTCGCGGATGCCGCTCCAGGAAAAATCACCTTCCAGCCCTGTCACCACGTGCCCGAATTGCCAGTTGTAACCGTAAGTGCCGCCAATGAGACCGCCCCTGAGGTTTGCACTTCCGCCTGAGTTGGCGGTCGGGAATAATACATTCGTGTGTGAGGTCGATCCGAAGCCGCCGCCGCCTTCAATACCGAGGTAAAAGCCGGTCCAGCTATAGGCCGGCGCAGCAACTGGCGGTGGAGCCTTCACGGCCATATCGGCAGCATAAGCCGAACCGCCGAAAGTCAGCGCGGCAAACAGGATAGCAAGTTCTCGCAAGGGATACTCTCCAAAAAGTCAGGCACTTCGCTAAGCCAAGACTAGATCTCGTCGCTGCTAAGTGCTGTGACTAAACTGCAACGCCCCACAGGATTCGTGCGACGCCGCTCATGTCCGCTTTGGGTCATTAGCAATCCTGAGCGGCAGCACCAGTCACCCGATGCGCGCCTTTTCTATTTGATCCGCCTCCAGGTGACGACCGAACTGCCGCCGCCGGCCGAAGCTGACGCGACAAAGAACGACAGGTCGTCTCCGGAAAGCTTGAACGGACGCGCCTGCGTGCCACCATCCCAATTCGGGAACGTCGCATAGCCGACGTGGAACACGATCTTGTCGCCTTCGACGCTGTACGAACCGAAATGGCTGATGCTGCCCTGCACGACCGCCTTGTTCTCGGCATCCGTTCCATTCATGCGTCCGCTGCCGGCGAATTTCGGCAGATCGTCGCGCACGATCGACAGGACGTAACGGCCGTTGCTCTCGAAATACAACACACCGTGCGGATTGGCGCCGAACTGATCGGTCTTGTTGCCGTTCTGATCGAGGACGTTGGAGACAAGCTGCCAGGTTCCGACGAGATCCCTGGCCGGCTGGGCGAGCGCCACGCCGCCATGCAGCGCGAGTAAAAGTCCCGCCATTGCCATAAGCGTAAAGCGCCGCGCGTGCCTCATGTCGCCCTCCCCTGATTTTTCATTCTTGCGCCTGCCATTGGCGGCAAGCGAGGGATCGTATCATCGGCACAGGCGGGCGACTACAATCACACCGCGACTTTGTTGAGAAAGCCTTCGATCTCGGCGCGAAGATTGCCAACCGAGGCGTCGACGGAGTTCGAGGCGTTGAGCACGGTTTCGGCCGCGATGCGCGTGCCGATCGCGGCCTCGGAAACCTTGCCGAGAACGGCGACGACCATGCTGGTGCCCCGCGCCGCATTGACCGCGTTGCGGCTGATTTCGGAGGTGGCCGCATTCTGCTGCAGGATCGACGTCGACGCGCTCGTCGCCCGCGTCGAGATTTCGTGCATGCTGTCTTCGATGCCGTGGACTGCTTCGACGGCGCCGCCCGTCGATTCCTGCACCGCAAGAATGTGACGCGCGATCTCTTCGGTCGCCTTCGCGGTTTCCACGGCGAGCGACTTCACTTCCGCCGCCACGACGGCGAAGCCGCGCCCCGCTTCGCCGGCACGCGCCGCCTCGATGGTTGCATTGAGCGCCAGCAGGTTGGTTTGCCCGGCGATATTGCGAATGAGCTTGACGACGTCGCCGATCTTCTCGGCGGCTTGCGTCAGCGCCGCATATTCGCCGTTGGACGCCTGGGCCTTGGCGACCGCATTGGTGACCTGTTCCGTGGTCTGCGCAAGTTGCAGATTGATCTCCGCGATCGAAGCCGAGAGCTGCTCGGCCGATCCCGCCACCAGCGACACGTTGGCCGAGGCGTCGTTGGACTCGCGCAAGGCGCCTTCGGCGTGCTGCGTTGTTTCGTGCGATGAAACGATCAGTGCGCCCGCGGTCGACTTCATGGCGTCGGTCGAGGTCGAAACGATACCGAGCATTTCCTCGATGCGGCCGCGGAACGTCACGATCGCGCTCTCGGTCAGCAATCTGCGATTTTCCTGCGCCAGCATGTTGTCGCGCTGGTTCTCGAGACGATGGCGCTCGGTAATGTCTTCGTGCGTCGCGACCCAGCCGCCATCCTTCATCGGCTGCCGCGTGACGCGGATCAGGCTGCCGTCGGACAGTTCATCGATGCGGGTCGAAATCTTTTCGGATGAGAGTTTGCCGAGCGCGCCGAGTTTTTGATCCACCGCGCCGGCGCTTTTTTCGCCTTTGAGCAGGCCGTTCATCACGCGATGCGCGATGATCGCCTCGTGCGTGGTCCCGACCTTCAATAATTCCCGCGGCAGCATGTAAAGGCTCGCGTAGCGGTCATTGAAGATGACCAGGCGCTTGTTGCCGTCAAACATGCACAAGCCGTGCGTCATGTTTTCCAGCGCCGTATTGAACCGGATATTCGTCTGTTCAAGCGAGTGGTGGCGGCGAATGCTCGCGGCCATGGCGACGAGTTCGAGAAGCGTCAGCGCGATCACGATGGGAAGGAAGATCGCCTGGCGCTCCGCCGGGTTCGCCAAAGTCCCGTGATGGTCGGAAAGCAGATAGATCAGGCCGAGCCACAACACGGCGATCATCGCCAGGCCGAGCATCGGCGCGGGCTGCAGCAGCGCGCGGAGCCATTTCAAAAGGTGTTGCAAAGTCATTTTAGCCCGGTCACTCAACGGTTTATTGCCATGACACAGGTTTGAATTTGGTTAAATTCCGTGCAGCTATTAACAAATGATGAGTTTTGCGCCCGGATCGCAGCGGCAGCGACGGCCGGCCAGGGGCGAAACCGGGCATTGGCCCGGCTACCTCCATCAGCCGCGGAATCAACCCGCAAATGGGTAATGCACTGAAGATCGCGCTATTTGGCACGACCCACTCATGCCGCCGCTAATTCTCACTCACCCAAGCAGCCCCGACATTTCCTGTTCATTGGGCAGCCGGCCATTCGGCGTCAGCTCATTGACCATTCCCGGCAGATGCTGGCTGAGCGCGGCAAGAACGTCGTCGCGCGACAGGCCGGCTTGAGACATCAGCGTCTTGATCTGATCGGAATCAAGAACCTTTTCCAGATCACTGGGTGCGATGGATTGGTTCGGTCCATTGCCGACCCAGGAATTGGCGGCGCTGCCCTGACCGGCCTGCTGGAATTGCTTGAGCAGATCGCCAAGGCCGCCGCTCAATACGCTTCCCGCCGCGCCGCCGGCGAGCAAACCGCCCAGACCGCCGGTGAGGAGACCGCCGAGACCACCGCCGGAATTCGCCGCCTGACCTCCCGACGGAGGAAGAGACGGGCTCGACCCGGGTGTTGCCGGGCTTGTCTTCGGCGCGCCGGTAAACTGTTTCAGCGCTTTGTAGGCCAGAAGGCCGATGACGGCCATCGTGATCGGCGACATTCCGCCTTTCGTTCCCGCGCTCGGCCCGCGCGGCCCGTTTTGCATTCCGTTGAGGACATCCATCAAGCCCATGCCGGTCTCCTCCTGAAAATGTCAGCCTCTTCCTGAACTGGCCGCGTGACGCGACACGCCAGAAGACTTCATTTCGATTGCACGCCGATGGCACAAGTATGTCAACGCGCTCAAAATCGCGTGTCTTTTAGACGATCTTTCATCGTCCGGCGGTCTTGAACGAGGCGAAGAAGCTGTCCTTCATCGCCGCCGCCTTGTCGCGCTGCGCGGCGTGAAACTGAATCAGGAGGACATATTGCGCCTCGGAATGCCGGATCACGCGGAAGAAGTTTCCGCCGCCGGCAGCGTCGATGAGCGTGAACGACAGCGTCTCGATATCGCCCGCCTGTTCATGATGCACGTCGGACAGATCGGCGCCTGATTTTTCCTTCAGGTGATTCATGAAGTCTTCGACAGGCTGCAACTGGTAGTCCGGCCGCATGTCGAATTGCGACGCCGAGAACCTGACATGATCGTCGGTGAGACCCGTCACCATGCGTATGGGCGTCGGATCATCGCCCTGCACGATGTCCATATCGCTGTAAGGGACCGGAAACTGCACCGAAAACGACGCGCCGGTGGGCGTGGCGAGGCCGGCCGGCACATTCACGCGGTTGACGGTCTGCGCATGCGCCGTGGCGGCAAGCGCAAGAAGCATTGCCGCTATGCGCAAAATTATCATGGCAATCCCTGTAAGCGCATTTCGGCATTTAGTCGTGCCGGTGCGGCGGCGGGTTCGAGGCGCGCCTTGACAGCGGCGGGCCGCCATAACTCAATGCCGCTCCAGAGGAAACGCAAGCCATGAACATTCGTCCGCCGCGCATCGGTCCGCAGCCCTGGGACATCGTGCGAGGAAAGCTCGACCAGTCCCTGCCCTTCGCCAATATGCGCGACACGCCGTATTACCGCGACGCCGTCTGGGAGCAATTTTCCAAAAAGGAATACGACCGCCGCTACCAGGCGCTGCGGGCAAAAATGCGCGAGCACAAGCTCGACGCCGTCATCGTGCCGGGCGGGCCGAGCCACTGGAGTTTCGGCGGCGGCATGCTGTGGCTGACCGGCCATTGGGAATGGCACGCGCTTGCAAGTTACGTGCTGGTGCCGCTCGATGGTGACCCGACCATGATCTATTCGATGGGTGGCACGCACGCCGAAGCGGTGCGCCGGCAGGTCGAGATCGCGGTGAAAGACGTGCGGCATAGCCGCAACGGCCGTTACGCCGATGTCATGGTCGAGCGCTTGCGCGAATTAAAGCTCGAGCGCGGGCGTATCGGATTGATGGAGATCGATCCCCGGCACGGCGATTACCTGCCGGTGAATCAGTATAACGTGCTGCGCGAAAACCTGCCCGAAGCGGAATTGGTTTTCACGCAGGGCTTTCTGCACGAACTTCTTTCCATCCACAGCGCGGAAGAGCTCGACTGCGTGCGCAAAGCCGGCGTGCTTTGCCAGAACGCCATGGAGGCCATGGTCAAGCGCGCACGCCCCGGCGTGAAGGAATACGAACTGCGCGCCGCGGCGGGCGCCGCCATTCTCGAAGGCGGCGGCGATATCGATTTCCTGATCATCGGCTCGACGCCGATGGCCAACCCGGCGCTGATCTTCGGCAATCCGCGTCCTTCAGGCCGCGTCCTGCAAAAGGGTGACATCATCAATATGGAGCTTGCCGCCGGCTATCGCGGCTATACCGCGCAGATCGGCTCGCCGATTTGCGTCGGCGAACCCACCGACATGGTGCGGCGATTTTGGGAAGACATCACACTGCCGGGCTACAGGAAGATCGTCGCCGAGATCGCACCCGGCAAGCCGGTGGAGAATATGCGCCAGGCGAGCAAGTTCTTCCGTGACAACGGCTACCAGTCGCGCCCGACCCAGGTGCACGGCATCGATCTGGTCACCGACAAGCCGCATGTCGTCGCCGAGCACGTATCCGCGGAAAAGTTCGAGGAAGTGCTGAAAGCCGGCATGGTGATCATGGCCGAGCCGAATCCAATCACGGCCGATGGACTGTTCGGCATTTTCCTCGGCCACACCTTCATCGTGACAGAGACAGGCCACGAGGTGCTCGACGACTTCCCGCTGGAAATCGCAGTGGCGAAAGGCTGATCGCGGCCTGCGTCACACTTCGTAGAAGTTCTGGAGCTCCTCGGCCTTGCCCATGAGATCGGCGGCGAGCTCCTCAAGGCTGTGCGAGGTCGTGTTATGCGGACACGCGCGCGCAACGCGGATGCAGGTCTGCGCGAGGTCACGAAGATATTTCACAATGTCGGGGATCATCACGGCTCAAAAATATGATTTGGGGGAGCCGTCTGCTACGACAAGCGGGCGGCGAATACTTGCGATCTGGGGACAGAAGTTTGTTTTGCCGTGCCAATATGCGGCGATGGCGGGCAAAAGCTATGATTGCAGGCGCCGCCTCGATCGAGCATGTGGCGCCGGTAGCCGTGCACGCGGGCGGCCCGCGCGTGGCGCGCGCCCCGACCAGCGCCGAAAGGCGTGCGAAAAGGCGCTTACTTCGGTGTAGCCAAGAAGCCAAGCGATCCGGGACACCGAGAGGCCTCGATTTGTGAGATGAAGCTTGGCCAGATCATACCGCAAAGTCTGCAGCACCCCGGCGAACGTGGTCCCTTCACTGACCAGCTTTCGCCGCAAGGTTCTTGCACTGAGGCCAAGCTTTCGCGCGACGCTGTCGATACGTGCGTGGCCGTGCGGCAGCAGTGCCGCGATGGCATTCTCGACATCCGCCCGAACCGTGCCCGAAGGAGCTTTGCGCCGGGCTAATATCTCTTCGCAGTAGGCGGTCAGTATCCGGTTGAGATAGGGATCGGCGCTGACGATGGGCGCCGCCGCGGCATCGCGCGAAAACACCACTTCGTCCCTGTCGGCGCCGAATTCCGCAACGCGCCCAAGAAAACTGTCAAACTCGATCGACTCCGGGATGCGCGGGTGCATGATCCGCACGCTGACGGGCTGCAAGCTGCGGCCTGTTATCTCCCGGCAGGTTCGAACAACGAACGCGATCCATGCCTCGATCTGATGCCGGTCCGAGAGCCGCGACACGCCGGCATATTTGAAGCTGACTTTGAGCGTTTTGCCGGCATCCGTATGGAGCCCGATGCCTTCGTTGACGATCACGGAATAGCGCGCCGCCCTCTGCAATGCCTCGCCCAGGAAATCCGACGACGCGGCGACGTAATACATGAAGCCGCCTTGCCGCAGGTCCATGGCGAGTCCGACGTGAAACCCGAGAAGCTTGTCGTTTAGTGCATCGGCGAGGGAGTTGAGAAAATTGATCTGGGCCGACACACCGATCGGGATCGCTTCGTCCTTGATGTCGTGGACGGTCAATCCGGCCTTTCGCAGCACGGGGCGCAGATCGGCGCCGGCGCGACGCGCCCGCGCGTAGGCCAGGCGCGTGACCAAGCCGGCGCAACTGGGAACCGCACTCAACCGTCTTGGCGATGGCGACCGGCTACGCAAATGCGGCCTCGCTCTGCAAGCGACCGGAATGTACGATTTCAAACGGCCGGAACGGCGCGATGCAAATGATGGACGCCGCCCCAGCGTCGTTCGTCAGGATAGACTATTCGCCAGCCTTGCCAACCGGGGATATGACGCTGTTTACCGCGGCATCAGAAAATTGAAATCGCAGCCTTCGTCGGCGCCCGTGATCTGCTCGGCAAAAAGCTTGGCGTAGCCGCGGTCGGGGATTTTCATGTCCGGTTTTGCCGCAGCGGCGCGCTTCTTCAATTCCGCATCGTCGACCAAAAGTGCGATGCGCCGCTCCTTGACCGAAAGCCGGATACGGTCGCCGTTGCGCACCAGCCCGAGCGGCCCGCCGGACGCGGCATCCGGCGTGATATGGAGCACGATGGTGCCGAATGCAGTGCCGCTCATGCGCGCGTCGGAAATGCGAACCATATCCTTGACGCCCTTTTGCGCGAGCTTTTTCGGGATCGGCAGGTAGCCGGCCTCGGGCATGCAGGCCGCCGCGTGCGGGCCGGCATTCTGCAGCACGAGAATGTCCTGCGGCGTGACGTCGAGCGCTGGATCGTCCATCCGCGCGGCGAGATCCTCGAGCGAGGAGAATACGACGGCACGGCCCTCGTGCTCGAACAGCCTGGCATCGGCTGCCGAGCGCTTGAGGATCGCGCCTTGCGGCGCAAGATTGCCGAACAGCGCGACGAGGCCGCCTTCCGGTTCGAGCGGCTTGCCGAATTCCGCGATGATCGAACGATCGACGTAGTTCGCGGCATCGCCGTCAAGCCGTTGCGCAAGCGTCTCGCCGGTCACCGTCATGCAGTCGAGATGCAGGAGCGGCTTTAATTCGCGAAGCAGCGCCCCCATGCCGCCAGCCGCGCAAAAGTCTTCCATGTAGCCGCTGCCGACCGGCTTCAGATTGACCAGGACAGGCGTCGAGTCCGAAAGCTTGTTGAGCCCGTCGAGCGAAACCTTCACGCCGGCGCGCCCCGCGATCGCGGTCAGATGAATCACCGCATTGGTCGATCCGCCGAGCGCAAGAAGAACGCGCAGCGCGTTCTCGACCGATTTTTCGTTGACGATGGCCGAAGGCGTGAGCTTCGAGCCGATCAGCTTCACCGCCATCGCGCCGGTCGCCTCCGCCGCGCGCAGGCGATCGGCGTGCACCGCCGGAATCGCCGCGGTACCAGGCAGGCACATGCCGAGCGCCTCGGTCAGGCAAGCCATGGTCGAGGCGGTCCCCATCACCGCGCAGGTGCCCGCGGTTACCGCAAGCTGGCCTTCCACTTCCGAGATTTGTTCGGAGTCGATGTCTCCGGCGCGGTAGCGCGCCCAAAACCGGCGGCAATCGGTGCAGGCGCCGAGCCGCTCGCCGTGATAGCGCCCGGTCATCATCGGCCCGGCAACGACCGCGATGGCGGGCCGGTTGGCCGAAACCGCGCCCATCAATTGCGCCGGTACGGTCTTGTCGCAGCCGCCCATCAATACAACCGCGTCCATCGGCTGCGCCCGGATCATCTCCTCGGTGTCCATCGCCATCAGGTTGCGGTATTTCAGGCTCGTCGGCGTGAGAAAAACCTCACCGAGCGAGATGGTCGGAAATTCGAGCGGCAGCGCGCCGGCGGCCAGCACCCCGCGTTTGACCGCCGCCAGCATTTCCGGAAAGTGGCGGTGGCAATTGTTGAAATCGGAGGCGGTATAGGCGATGCCGATCACGGGCTTGTCGAGGAACGCGCGCGAATAGCCCATCGATTGCGCGAAAGAGCGCCGCAAGTAGCGCGAGAAATCCCGGTCGCCGTAGTCCGTGAGGTCGTTGTTCAGTCCGGCTGCGCGTTCGGTCATTGCTCGATCATTCCCCGGTTTTGTCAGAACGCACGCGCAATGCAAAAGAGGCGCATAGAATTTAAGCGTGCTGCCAATTATTCATGCGCTGCAATGCAGCATTGCGAAAGGTTTTAGTAATCGAATATGCGCAATTTCAACGGTGTTCTCCAAGAATATTCACGGCGTCAGCCGATGTGAAGTCGAAATGGCCGTCAATTTTTCAAAAAACCCGTTGCCGGCCTGGATCGTATTCCCCTTCACGTTCGTCTGTGTGGTGGCGGTGCTGACGACCTGGGGCACCGGCAACGTCTTTATCGGCCTCGCGACAGCGCTGGTCGGCGCGGTGACCGTCACATGGTGGTGCGAGCGCACGCTGCGCGCCGTCGTCGGTACCATCGCACAGATCGCAAGCGGCGACCGTTACGCCGCTTTGCCGGAGCGGATACATGGCGGTGCGATGGCCAACAGCATCGCCGCCGCCGAAACCATGCGCCAGGCACTGATCGATGCCGATGCGCTTGCGGTCGATCACAGAAGCCGCGACGCCGAAACCCGGTTGCGCTACGCCAGCCGCGGCTTTTTCACCCAACGCTTCCGCAGCACCATCGACGAGCTCACCGTCAATTTCCAGACGGCCGGCGAGGAGATCCGCGTCACCACCGGCAATCTCGGCGCGCGCAATCGGGACATGTCGCGGCGCACCGGACAGGCCGTGGAGTCGGCCACCGAAGCGAGCCGCGACGTCGCCGCGGTCGCCGACGCGGCCCGCGGCCTGCTCACGCTCATCGTCGAATGCACGGCCGAAGCTGCCGCCGCCAAGGACGCGACCGAGCGCACCATCACCGATCTCAACCATACCGACTTTACGGTCCGCAGCCTCGCCGCCGCGGCCGAGCGCATTGGTGCCGTGGTCAAACTGATCGAGGCGATCGCCTCCCAGACGTCGCTGCTCGCGCTCAACGCCACCATCGAGGCGGCGCGCGCCGGCGCCGCCGGCAGGGGCTTTGCCGTCGTCGCGTCGGAGGTGAAGACGCTGGCGCAGCAGACCGCGAAGGCCACCGGCGACATCAGCGCGCAAGTTCACGACATCCAGCATGCGGTGAACGAAACCGTCGAGGCTATTGCCGGCGTGTCGTCGAGCGTCGCGACAATGAGCAATGCCAACCGCCAATTGACCGGGATCCTCGATCACCAGGCCGCGGAGATCAATCGCATCGGCAATCGTGCCGAGCAGGTCGCCGGCACGGTCGCCGGCGTGCTGCCGGAGATTTCGACCATCGCCTCCAGTGTCGAAGAAGCGGGCAATGGCGTTCTCGCCACTGCCGAAGACCTGCTCGGCCGCTCGCAATGGCTAATCGACGCCGTGACCCGCTACTTCACCGATCTCGAATTCGGCTCGATCAAAGTCGGCATCCTGCATTCGCTGTCCGGTACCATGACCGCGAGCGAACGGCCGCTGCAGGAACTCCTCGTCATGCTGATCGAGCAGCAGAACGCGCGCGGCGGGCTGCTGGGCCGCCCACTCGAGCCGGTCATCGTCAATCCGCATTCCGACCCGAAGGCCTATGCGCAACTGGCGAAGAAGCTCGTTGCCGAGGACAAAGTCGCCGCCATATTCGGCTGCTGGAGCTCGGCCTCGCGAAAGGAAGTCTTGCCCATCGTCGAGCAGGACAACGCGCTGCTGTTTTATCCGAGTCAGTACGAGGGCGAAGAATTCTCACGCAACATCTTCTATACCGGCGCGACGCCGCCACAGCAGGCCATCCCCGCGGTCAACTTCCTGCGCGAACAGGGCATCCGCCGCTTCTTCCTCGTGGGAACGGATTACATCTATCCGCGCACCACCAATGCCGTGCTCAAAGGCTATCTGGCGAGCCAGGGGATCGCGGATGTCGCGGAGCGCTACACGGCGCTCGGCCAGTCGGACTGGCGCGACGTCGTGGACGAAATCCGCCGCTTCGCGCGGGGCGGCCGCACTGCGGTCGTGGCGACGATCAGTGGCGACGCCAATGTGCATTTCTTCCGGGAGCTTGCGAACGAGGAAATCACCGCCGCGGAAATTCCCGTCATGTCGCTCTCGATCAGCGAAACCGAGCTTCCCGCGCTGCGCCATTCGAAGGTCGCAGGCCATTTCGTCGCGTGGAATTACCTTCATGCTTTCGACACGCCCGAGAACCGCGCTTTCATCGCGGAGTGGCGCCGCTTCACCGGAAAGCACGACGCCGTGACCAACGATCCGATGGAAGCGACACTCATCGGCTTCAGCCTTTGGGCTGCAGCGGTCGAGGCCGCCGGGACGACCGACGTCGACAAGGTACGGCTTGCGCTCGGCGGCCGGCGGTTCACGGCGCCGAGCGGATTCTCGGTTCTGATGGACGGCAAAACCCACCATCTCTACAAGCCGGTCATGATCGGGCGCATCACCGAGGACGGCCACATCCTGCCGGTTTCAGTCACGGAGGGCCTGGTGCCGCCTGATCCGTGGAGCCCGTGGCTGCAGCACTCGGGCTCCCGCCCGCAGGTTGCGCGCCCGCAGCGCCAAGCGCTTGGCGCGTAAGACTTTTCGTAAAATTGATATGGATCAATAACGCGGCACATAACCGCGTCTTATGATCTCGACAAATACCCTGGAACGCTTCTAGAACTACCCTGCTAGAGTTCCAACCTGCCCCAAAAGCCGGCAAGGCCGGCGATCCTTGCCGATGACTTATCCCAACAATCGCCTCATCGATTATCAAGCCTATTTCAGCGACGCGCTGGGCCGGCTGCGCGGCGAGCGGCGCTATCGGGTCTTTGCCGATCTCGAGCGCATCGCCGGACGCTTTCCGCACGCGGTGTGGCATTCACCGCAAGGGCCCAAGGATGTCGTGATCTGGTGCTCGAACGATTATCTCGGCATGGGCCAGCATCCCAAGGTGATCGGCGCCATGGTCGAGACGGCGACGCGCATGGGAACCGGCGCCGGCGGCACGCGCAACATCGCCGGCAACAATCATCCGCTGGTCGAGCTTGAGCGCGAGCTCGCCGACCTGCACCACAAGGAGGCGGCGCTCGTCTTTACGTCCGGTTACGTCTCGAACGAGACCGGAATTTCGACGCTGGCGCGGCTGATGCCGCATTGCCTGATCCTCTCGGATGCCTGGAATCATAATTCCATGATCGAAGGCGTGCGCCAGGCGCATTGCGAGAAGCAGATCTTCCGCCACAACGACATGGCGCATCTCGAAGAGCTTTTGGCGGCGGCCGATCCGCAGCGGCCCAAGCTGATCGTTTTCGAAAGCCTGTACTCCATGGACGGCGACGTCGCGCACGTGAACCAGATCTGCGATCTCGCCGACCGCTACGGTGCGATGACTTATGTCGACGAAGTTCATGCCGTCGGCATGTATGGACCGCGCGGCGGCGGCATTGCCGAGCGCGATGGCGCCATGGACCGTATCGACGTGATCGAGGGCACGCTTGCCAAGGCGTTCGGCTGTCTCGGCGGCTATATCGCCGGATCGGCGGCAATGGTGGACGCCGTGCGGTCTCACGCACCCGGCTTTATCTTCACCACGGCGCTGCCACCGTCGGTCTGCGCCGCGGCAACGGCTGCGATCCGGCATCTCAAGACGTCGCAGTGGGAGCGCGATCGGCATCAGGACCGTGCCGCCCGCACCAAGGCCGTGCTTGCCGCAGCGGCGCTGCCGGTGATGACCAGCCCGACGCATATCGTTCCGGTCTTCGTCGGCGATCCCGAACTCTGCAAAGCGGCGAGCGATCTCCTCCTCGCCGAACACGGCATCTACATTCAGCCGATCAATTATCCGACCGTGCCGAGAGGAACGGAGCGGCTGCGCATCACGCCGAGCCCCTATCACGACGACGGGCTGATCGACGCGCTCGCCGAAGCGCTGGTCGACGTGTGGCAGCGGCTCGGCCTGCCGCTCAAAGAACGCGCACTCGCCGCCGAGTGAATTTCATATCGGGCGCGGACTCCTGCACGCATTGCTGCGGATGCTCAGTCGGGCCGGACCGGCTCCCGTGACGAGTTTCTCCCTGTTAAATCCCTCGCCCGGATACTGCCCTGGTGATATTATTCTGGATATCCCAGCCAGGGAGGTCAGCAATGAGAAATCTCAAGCGGTTCTTCCTCATGCTTTCAACAACTGTGCTTTCGCTCGGTTTTGTTTATGTCATCGATTCCAGTGCAATTGCGCGCAGCTATGAAGAGTGCCAGGCGCTGGCAATGTCGCACGGCGTTCCGGCACGCTCCTCGCATCGCGTAGAGCACCGCTATTTGAGATATAAAGCAGCCGGCACGGCGATCAGCCCCAAGGGTCTCATGGCGCGTTGCATGGCCGGCCTGAATTAGATCGTCGGCAGCGCCTTCTTGATCGCGGCGAACCTTGTTTATTGAAACGAGCCTTGTTTATTGAAACAAGCTCTGCCTGACTTTTCCGTGACCGGTGAAATAATCCGGGCGCTGCGGCGTTATTAGCTGCGAGCCAATACAATGCCACGCCAGGAGGCAGTCATGAGGCTTTTGCCATTCGTGCTGGGAATTCTCGTTGCTGCGGCCGGGATCTGCACGTCCGCCCAGGCCCAGAACTATCCGTGGTGCGCCTATTACAGCGGCGGCCGTGGCGGCGGCGGCACGAATTGCGGGTTCACAAGCTTTGAACAGTGCCAGGCCACCGTGATGGGGATCGGCGGGTTCTGCAATGTAAACACGCAATATACCGGCCCTGCCCCCGTGGCCGCCGCGCGGCACCGGCACAAGCCGCACCATTCCTAGAAGCGCGGCGCCGCCGCGATTCCTGATCGTCACAAGTCACAGCACTTCCGGCTGCTTCCAATCGGGTGAAGCGCTGGCGCGCCGCGCGACGCGCCGTGCCGACAGGGCAATCGCGATCGTGACGACGAGGAAGCGCGCCAGGTGATGCGCGCCGACATAGACCGGGTCGAGATGCAGCGCGAGCGCCAGCACCATCATGGTGTCCTGCGCACCGGGCGCGAACGCGATGACGATATTGGCGATCGAAAACGGAAAGAAATGCGCGACGATCAGGATAAAGATCGTGGCGACCGTCATCGCCACCAGAAAAGAGCCAAGCGCCGCGCCGAGATAGCCGACCAGCATGCGGCGCGGCGTATTGGCGAAGCGCGAACCGACCAGGGCGCCGAGCGTGACCACCGAAGCGCTGCCGATCCACCACGGCAGCACCGCGTGGATGAACCCGGTGCCGTGCAGCAATGCCGAGCCGGCCATTGCCCCGAACATCAGGCCGCCGGGGAAACGCAATCGGTATAACAACAGCGCGCAGCCGGTCGCGACCGCGGCCAGCAAGATCATTTCTCCGAGCACGGAAAAATCCGCCGGCCCGCGCGCGACGGCGACCGCCGGGACCACGAGCCCGAACAATGCCAGTCCATTGGGCAACCCGATGACGAGGAGCAAAACGCGCATCGTCTGCACGATGGCGACGCCGCGCAGATCGCCGCCGAGTTCGCTGGACAACGAGATCACCTGCGCCATGGCGCCCGGGCTCGAGGCCATGAGTGCCGAAAACAGGTCCCAGCGATGCACCACGCGCAAATAGGCTGTGATGGCGACGATCATGCCCAGCGAGGCCAGCATGAGAAGCGCAACGCTCCCCGGCCAGGTTTCCACGCCGCGCAAGGTCTCCGGCGTCACCACTGCGCCAAGAAGCGTGCCGATGACGACGTAGCAAATCCACGCAAGCGGCAGCGGCACCCGCACCGGCCGGCCGAGAAGCGCCGCCGTCGCCACGGCCAGAACGGAACCGGAGACCAGTCCGGCGGGGAGCTTAAGGAGCGTGAAGGCAACGCCGCCGGCGAGCGCGAGCGCGAGCGTCTCGGCCGTCTCTGCCAGCGTGCGGCGTGGAGGAAGCGCGGGAAACATTGCTGTGTGCATGCCCGCCCGGGCAAGCGGCGTCAAATGACGGAAGCCTCATGGACACCCCCTCGGAACTATGGGATTTTTACGTAAAATCGGGTGCTCGCGGACCCAAAAGCGCCTGTGATGTTGGGGTAAGGTCATGTTGCAAGGCTGGGTCGTCGTCGCTATCGCGCTCGCCTATATCGGCTTGCTGTTTCTGGTGGCGAGCTATGGCGACCGCATGCGCGATCTGGCGCGCGGGAGTTCGGCGCGGCTCCTGATCTATCCGCTGTCGCTCGCCATCTATTGCACGTCGTGGACCTTCTTCGGCTCGGTCGGGCTTGCATCGCGCACCGGCTTCGATTTCCTCACCATCTATATCGGCCCGATGCTGATGGTGGGCCTGGCTTTTCCGCTCATCATCCGCATCGTGCGGCTCGCCAAGGGCCAGAACATCACTTCGATTGCCGACTTCATTGCGGCGCGCTACGGCAAGAGCCAGGCCGTGGCGGCGACGGTGGCGCTGATCGCGATCGTCGGCATGATCCCGTATATCGCGCTGCAGCTCAAAGCAGTGTCGTCCTCGGTCTCGACAATTCTCGCCGAAGCTTCCGCAGGCGGCACCGCACAGCCGCTCCTTGGCGACGTAGCGCTTTTTGTCGCGCTGGCGATGGCGACGTTCGCAGTGCTGTTCGGCACGCGGCACATCGATGCGACCGAGCACCAGGGCGGCTTGATGCTGGCGGTCGCAACGGAATCGATCGTCAAGCTCGTGGCCTTCCTTACCGTTGGCATATTCGTCACCTTCGTCATGTTCCACGGACCGTTTGAACTGTTCGCGCGCGCGCTCGATCAGCCGAACACCGCGGCCGTGCTGACACGCGCGCCGCAATTCGCTTCGTTCTGCGCCATGACGGCATTGTCGCTGTTCGCCATCGTGCTGCTGCCGCGCCAGTTTCACGTCATGGTGGTCGAGAACCACAGCGAGGCGGAGATCCGCCGCGCCGCCTGGCTGTTCCCGCTCTATCTGGTGCTGATCAATCTGTTCGTGCTGCCGATCGCGATGGCCGGCCTTCTGACGTTCCCCGCCGGCCGTGTCGATTCCGACATGTTCGTCGTGGCGTTGCCGCTTGCCGCCCATTCCGAACTGATCACGCTTGTCGCCTTTATCGGCGGCCTGTCGGCGGCGACGGCGATGGTGATCGTCGAAACGGTCGCGCTCGCCATCATGGTGTCGAACGACATCGTCATTCCGCTCGTGCTCAAGCGCCGCGCGGCAGGTGCCGGAGAGCCGCGCGATGCCGGCGCGGAGCTGTTGACGACGCGCCGCATCGCGATCTTCGCTATCATGTTCCTCGCCTACATCTATTACCGCTCGGCCGGCGAGGCGCAGCTTGCCGCGATCGGGCTGTTGTCTTTCGCGGCAATAGCGCAACTCGCGCCGGCGTTTTTCGGCGGACTGGTCTGGCGCCGCGGCACCGCGCTTGGCGCAATCGCCGGCATGTGCGCCGGCATTCTGGTCTGGGCCTACACGCTGCTCCTGCCGAGCCTCTCGGAGGCCGGGGGCGCCGCGGCGCAGATATTGACCGACGGGCCCGGGGGGCTGGCCTATCTGCGGCCGCAGGCGCTGTTCGGCATCGACCTGCCCCCGCTCGTGCATGGCGTGCTGCTCAGCCTCACGATCAATATCGCGTTCTATATCGGCTGGTCGCTGCTGCGCCGCCCGACCGCGATCGAGCGGGTGCAAGGCGATGTTTTCGTGCCCTCGACGCTCGCGCCGATGGCGCCGAGCTTCCGGCTGCGCCGCACCTCGGCGACGACCGAAGAACTCATCGCCACGGTCGCCCGCTATCTCGGCGAGGAACGTACGCGCGAGTCTTTCGCGAGCTTTGCCCTGACGCGGCGCATCAGCCTCGACCCGCATGGCGAAGCCGATTTCCAGATCCTGCAATATGCCGAATATCTCCTCGCTTCGGCGATCGGCGCGGCGTCGTCGCGGCTCGTCCTGTCGCTGTTGCTGCGCAAGCGCACAGTGTCGAACAAGGCCGCGCTGAAACTGCTCGACGATGCCAATGCCGCAATTCACTACAATCGTGAAGTCCTGCAAACCGCGCTCGATCACGTCCGCCAGGGCATCGCGGTGTTCGACAAGGAGCTTACGCTGGTCTGCTGGAACCGGCAGTTCGGCGAAATCTTCGATCTGCCGCACGAACTCACACGCGTCGGCATCGCGCTCGACGCCATCCTGCGCCACATCGCCGAGCATGGCGAGCGCGGCGACAAGGACGCCGACGAGTTCATCGCCGAGCGCATCGTCAAATATACGTCCGAAGCGGAACCGTTCCTGGAACGCTTCGCCGAGCGCGGTCTGTTTATCGAGGTTCGCGCCAATCGCATGCCCGACGCCGGCCTGGTGACGACCTTCACCGACATCACCCCGAGCGTGAAGGCGGCGGAAGCGCTGGAGCGCGCCAATGCGACGCTCGAACGCCGCGTGCGCGAACGCACTGGAGAACTGACCCGGCTTAACGGCGAGTTGGAGCGTGCCAAAGCGGAAGCCGACGACGCCAATGTCTCAAAGACCCGATTTGTCGCCGCCGCCAGTCACGACATTTTGCAGCCGCTCAATGCCGCGCGGCTTTATGTGACGAGCCTGAGCGAGCGCCAGCGCCAAAGCGGGGGTGCAGGCGGCGACGCCGATCTGGTGTCAAACATCGACGCTTCGCTCGAAGCGGTCGAAGAGATATTCAGCGCGTTGCTCGACATTTCCCGCCTCGACACCGGCGCGATGAAACCGGAGATCGCCGTCTTCCGCCTCGACGAATTGCTGCATCGGCTCGAAGTCGAGTTCGCGCCGATCGCCCGCGAGAAGGGTCTCGATCTCACGGTCATGCCATGTGCGCTCAACGTGCGCTCGGATCGCCAGCTTCTTCGCCGCCTTCTGCAGAACCTCATTTCCAATGCGATCAAATATACGCCGTCCGGGCGCGTGCTGGTCGGCTGCCGGCGGCGCGGCGAGCGCCTGCGCATTGAAGTCTACGATACCGGCATCGGCATTCCGCAAAGCAAGCGCCGCGCCGTATTCAAGGAATTCCATCGGCTCGACCAGGGCGCGCGGGTGGCGCGCGGCGTGGGACTGGGCCTCTCCATCGTCGAACGCATTGCGCGCGTGCTCGACTGCGAGGTGACGTTGAAGTCGAATGTCGGCCGCGGCTCGCGTTTTTCGGTCGAAGTGCCGCTGGCGACGGGTCTCGCCGCCGCGTCGAAGCCGCGCGCAATGCCTTACTTCGACGTCGGGCGGCTCGATGGCATGGCGGTGCTCTGCATCGACAATGAGCGGACGATACTCGACGGCATGGAGACGCTGCTGGGCGGCTGGGGCTGCCGCACGCTCACCGCCGCGGACCTGACCGAGGCGCTGGCGGCGATCGATGCCAGCGGCCTCGAACCTGACGGGCTTTTGGTCGACTACCACCTCGACGGCGATAACGGCATTGCGGCGATCGCGGAGCTGCGCCGCCGTTTCGGCCGTCAGGTGCCGGCGATTTTGATCACCGCCGACCGTTCGCTGCACGTTCGCGATGAAGCCCGCGCCGAGGGCGCGCATCTTCTCAACAAGCCGATAAAACCCGCCTCCTTGCGCGCCTTGCTCACACAATGGCGCGTGCAGCGGGTCGCGGCGGAGTAGGCGTTACACCTCGCGCTGATGCGGCCATTGGCCGGCTTCGATCTTGCCTGCCGCGATGACGGCCTGCGTCCGGCTTTCCACACCGAGCTTTTGCAGGATGGCGGAGACGTGCGCCTTGACCGTCGCCTCCGACACACTGAGTTCATAGGCGATCTGCTTGTTGAGGAGCCCGCCCGACAGCATCATCAGCACGCGCACCTGCTGCGGCGTGAGCGTCGAGAGCCGCGCGATGGTCGCGGCAGTCTCGGCGTCCGGCCCGCTGGCAAGGTCGACGTCGGGCGGCGTCCATAGCTCGCCTTGCAGTACGCGCCCGATCGCCTGGCGCAACACTTCGACGCCGAGCGTTTTTGGAATGAAACCGGATGCGCCGAACTCCATGCAGCGGCGGATCACGGCGGGATCGTCATTGGCCGAAACCACGACGATGGGCAGGCCTGGATATTGCGCGCGCAGATACATCAGCCCGGAGAAGCCGCGGGTACCCGGCATGCGCAAATCGAGCAGGACGAGGTCGACATCGCTGCCGCGCTCGAGGAATTCCGTCACCTCCTCGAAAGTGCCGGCCTCGCCGATCTCAACCCGCGCGAACAGGCCGTTGACCGCTTCACGCAACGCGCCGCGGAACAACGGGTGATCGTCCGCGATCAGAAGGTGATGAAACTCAGCCTCGCTCAAGGAAAACGCCCCAAGTCGGTCCACAGTCGATACTTCGCGGGCATGCAGATCATGTTACCGCCGTTCCGCGGTTCCGGTCCACCGCGCACGGGGCCGTTCAGGCGCCGTTCATTGCGCCGGTTGTCTTAATTCACCGCTGCCGACATCCACCCCTATCAACAACAGGCGGCATAAACACTCGGGAGAAACACATGATTGTCAGGTCACTTGTATTGAGCGCAGCTTTTGCACTCGGCCTTGCGACGACAGCCAGCGCCGGCATGATCGCTGCCCCGATCGGCAATGGCGACAGCGTCATCATTAAGGTCGCGGAAGGCTGCGGACCAGGCTACTGGCGCGGGCCGGCCGGTCATTGCCACCCGATGGCCGTGAACCGCGCGTGCCCGCCCGGATATCACCTCGGCCCGGAAGGCAAGAAGTGCTGGCCGAACTGATCGCCGTCACTTCGACCTGAGAAGAGTCACGCGGCCGGGTGAAAACCCGGCCGTTTGATTTACCGGCCGCAGCTTCCGAGGAATTGCAAAACCACATCGCGCCGGTGCGGCCGGGCGCGATGCTCGGCGACGTAGATGCCCTGCCAGGTGCCGAGCGCCATTTTGCCGGCACCCGATGCGGTACCGCCAACCGGCACCTGCAATGAGACGCCGTTGAGCATCGACTTGACGTGGGCCGGCATGTCGTCCGGCCCTTCCACGTCGCGCACCCAGCCGGCATCCGCCGGTGCAAGGCGCTCGAGCGCGGTCACCAGATCCGTCTGCACATCGGGATCGGCATTCTCCTGAATGACCAGCGAAGCCGAGGTGTGCCGGAGATAGACGAGGAGCGTGCCGTCGCGCGCCTTGATCTCATCGAGGAATGCCGCGACGTCACGCGTGATCTCGAAAAATCCTTCGCCTGACGTGTCGACCGACAGAACGGCGCTCGCCATCGTCTCGAGGCGGGCGGTGTGCACGGCGGATAATTTGTTCACGGGCGGCCGCGCATCTCAGCTTTTGTCGAGTATCCGCTTCTGGGCCCGCTCCACGGCATCGATCAGGCGATGCCAGACGCGGCTCGCAAGTGCGACCATGCGATCGACATCGGCGTCGCTTGGCAAATGCAAATTCGGGACACTGATTTGCGGCGCGCCGTTCTCGGCGACAGGCGGCTCCGGCGCGGCGCCCGGCGGCAACGGCAAACCGCGCGACAGGATGTCTTTTTTCAACGCTATGTTCTCGTTGCGCAGCCGAGCGATCTCGCTCTCGAGCATGGCGCGATCTTCCGGCGCCGCCTCGCAGGCCCAACCGACGGCGCGCTGGCTGCACAGCGAGACCTCACCGCTCCGGGTATCGAGCCGCACGAAGCCATCCGCCTGCTTATTGAAGATGTAACGCCCGCCGGCGGTATCAGGCGTCGCGTCATCGGCTAGAGCCGGCTGGGCCAGAGCCGGCGCGATCAACCACGCCATCGCAATGATGGCGGCAATCCTTTTCAAGCTCATGATCGAATCCCTCCGCTGGCTTTGTCGGACGGCTTGATTTTAGAACGTCTCGCGCGGCTTCGCAGCGCACAAAAACAGCCTCGCAAGACGCCTGTGCACAAGCCTTATTTGGTGTTATTTCATAATGTTAGCATGGGGCCGCGCTTTCTTGACTTGGCGGAACCCCGTCGGTATGGTCCGCGCGGCTTCAAGGGGCGGGCTTGCCGCGGTCGAAGCCGCGAGTGTCGAACAGATGAGCGACGCGCGCGAAAACGGCGACCGCGACAAGCAGCAAACCAACGAGGCCGCTCTCTCCGCGAGACTCCAGCGGCTCAACGAAGGTCTCGGCCACGCACGAAAATCCGCGGGCCGATCTTCCGATAGTGCTGAAGCGGATCGGGCAGCGACTGCATCGGGCTACGCCAGGGGCTTCCGGCTCTCCAGCGAACTTGTTGCGGGCGTCGTGGTCGGTGCCGGCGTCGGCTGGCTGATCGATCGCTGGCTCGGCATCTCGCCTTGGGGGCTCATTGTATTCCTCTTGCTCGGCTTTGCCGCAGGCGTGCTCAATGTCATGCGCTCTGCGGGGGTCGTCGCGGGTTCCGCGTTCGACCAGAGCAACAGGGTGAACCGGGACGATTAATCCGGCGCTGCGGCGCCAAGCTGCGGATGCAGCCAACGGCGATGGGTCCATGCAAATCGATCCGATCCACCAGTTCCAGATTCAGAACCTGCTGCCGATGACCACCATGGGCGGCCATCAGATTTCTTTCACCAATTCGGCGCTGGTCATGCTGATCATCGTCGCGGGGGTTTCGACGCTGATGATCGGGGCTACGGCGCGGCACGCGGTGGTGCCGGGACGGCTCCAGTCGATCGCGGAAATTTCCTACGAATTCGTCGCCAATACGGTGCGCAGCACGGCCGGCACCGAAGGCATGAGATTTTTTCCGTTCGTGTTCACGCTGTTCATGTTTGTGCTGTTTGCCAACATGATCGGGCTCATTCCCTATTCCTTCACGGTGACGAGCCAGCTGATCGTGACGGCGAGTCTCGCGCTCCTCGTGTTCTTCATTGTGATCGGCTACGGCTTCTGGAAGAACGGCCTGCATTTCCTCAATCTGTTCGTGCCGAAGGGCGTGCCGAAATTGATCCTGCCGGCGATCGTGGTCATTGAGGTGCTGTCGTTTGTGTCGCGGCCCGTCTCGCACAGCGTGCGCCTCTTCGCCAACATGCTCGCCGGCCATATTACGCTTCAGGTCTTTGCCGGCTTCATCATCATGCTGGCGGGCGCCGGTGTCCTCGGCTGGTTCGGTGCGACACTGCCGTTCATCATGGTCGTCATGCTCACCGCGCTCGAACTTCTGGTGGCGTTCCTGCAAGCCTATGTCTTTGCCATTCTCACCTGTATCTATCTCAACGATGCAATCCACCCCGGCCACTGACGGCCGATTGCTACAACCTCAAAGAGGAGTTTTCTCATGGATCCGATCGCCGCAAAGTACATTGGTGCCGGCATTGCCTGCATCGGCATGGGCGGCGCCGGCATCGGCGTCGGCATCATCTTCGGCAACTACCTTGCCGCGGCGCTGCGCAATCCGTCGGCCGCGCAAGGTCAGTTCGGCAACCTGATTTTCGGGTTCGCCATCACCGAAGCGCTCGGCATTTTCTCGCTGCTGATCGCGCTCCTGCTCCTGTTCGGGCTCTAAGCCGTCCCCGCCGGGTCAGCACAGACAATGGCCGAACCGACCGCCCATACCGAGCAGCCTGCCGGGCACAACGCATTTCCGCCGTTCCAGGCGCAGCACTTTCCTTCGCAGCTCGTATGGCTGGCGATAAGCTTCGTGCTGCTCTACGTGCTGATGTCGAAGATCGCCCTGCCGCGCATCGGCTCGATCCTGGCCGAGCGGACGAAGCTCATCGGCGACGATCTGGCGGCGGCGGAACGCCTGAAACATCAATCCGACGCGGCGCACGCCGCGTACGAAAAGTCGCTTGCCGACGCCCGCGCCCGGGCGCAAGGCATCGCCGGCGCGACACGTGAGCAGCAGGCACGCGATGCGGCGGCCACCCAACAGCGCCTTGAAGCCCAGCTTCACGAGCGGCTCGCGGCGGCGGAGCAATCGATCGCCAAGACCCGCAGTGCCGCAATGGGGAATGTGCGATCGATCGCGGCCGACACCGCCTCCGCAATCGTCGAGCGCCTGATCGGCAAGGCGCCCGCCGAACAAGACGTCGCCGCGGCGCTGGCCGACACGGCAAAGAGCTGAGGCCCCGATGCTCGAACCCCTGATGGAAACCGAAAACTGGGTCGCGATCGGCTTTCTCTGCTTCCTTGGCCTGCTCGCCTATCTTGGCGTCCATCGCAAGCTTCTCGCGGGGATCGATGCCCGCCAGGCCCGGATCAAATCGGAACTCGACGACGCACGCCGGTTGCGCGAGGAAGCGCAGGCGCTCCTCGCCGAATTCGAGCGCAAAGGCCGCGAAGCGGAAACCGAGGCCGCGGCCATCATTGCCAGCGCCAAGGCCGAAGCCGAGCGCCTCGCCGCCGAGGCCAAGGCACGAACTGAAGATTTTGTCGCGCGCCGCACCAAAATGGCGGAAGCAAAAATCGCGCAGGCCGAAGCTCAGGCCGTTGCCGACGTGCGTGCGGCGGCGACCGATGCCGCAGTCGCGGCGGCCGAAAAGATCCTTGCCATCTCGGTCAAGGGCAAAGTCGCCGAAGATCTGCTCACGCGCGGCATCGCCGATATCAAACAAAAATTCAATTAAGCCGTGCAGCCGGCGCATCGCGCATTAAGCGCGATCTTGATGTGAAATCCGTATTTCGTTGAGTCGGACGATCTAAGCCTCTGCGTAGTTCACAGGCCTGATCCGATTTCTGTGCATAATTATGGAGCGGACCGCAGACGCTCTTTGCACGGCCGCGCCGCACGGTATGTTTCTTGGTGTAATTCCACGAAAAGCTGGGCCACGGCCATATTTTGGCTGAACCATCGGGGGGACCATTGGTCATCTTCGATTGTAACGGCGTGCTTGTTGATAGCGAACCGATCGCATCCGCCGTGCTCGTCGATGCGTTCAAACGCGTCGGCATGATCCTTTCCGCCGAGACCATGATGCGCCGGTTTCATGGACGCCGGCCTGCAGATATCTTCGCCGCCGTCGAGGCGGCGACCGGCAACCGCCTGCCGCGCGATTTCTCCGCGACGGTCGCGGCGGAAACGCTACAGCGCTTGCGCGCGGAACTGCGCCCCGTCGCGCATGCCGTTCACGCCTTGACCTGGATCCGCGGCGCCAAGGCCGTGGCATCGTCTTCGCAGCCCGACCGCGTCCGCACCAGCCTCGAAGTCACGGGACTGTTGCGGTTCTTCGAACCGCGCCTGTTTTCCGCGAGCGCGGTGCGCAAAGGCAAACCCGCGCCCGACCTTTTCCTGCTCGCGGCGGCCCGCTGCCAGGTTGCACCGAAAGATTGCATCGTGGTCGAGGATTCCGTCCCCGGCGTCGCCGCCGCGGCGGCGGCGGGCATGACGCCGATCGGTTTCGTCGGCGGGAGTCACGCCCCGGGCAAGCTTGCCGCAAATCTGCTCGCAACCGGCGCACGCACCATCGTGGCGGATATGCGGGCGCTCAAGAACGCGATCACCGAACTGCGCGGCTGGTGAGGTCCGGTTTCCCGGACCCGCCGGAATACGTTTCGCCGGGCAGCGCCCGGACGCAACTCAGCCCGTCGGCGCGTTCGGGTTGGACTTCGGTTTCGGCTTGATCCTGGGCGCGGGCTTTGCCTTCGGCTGCGCCGCGGCGCCGCCGGGATCGAACCCGATATAGATGATGTAGGAGTCGAGGGCCGCCGCCGACGGCATGGGGAAAGACAAGCCTTCCTCGATATGCGTGAAATCCACGTTGCCGTCGTTCGGCCCGACGGCCACCGGAATATGGATGAGCTTGGTGACGACGAGCTTCGAGCCTGCCTGCGGCGAGGTAACCACGGCGACGCGCAGCGGCACGTCGACCTGACCCGGCCCGCCGGCAGGTCCGACGATGATGCGTCCCTGGATACCGACGCGCAGGACCATTTGACCGCTCACCACGGTGCAATCGCGTGCGGCGCGCACGAAAATGCCCTGGTATTTGAGCGTCATTGCCTCGTTGGCGCCATCGGGCGGCGGCGGCGGAATTGTCAGCGTCGAAGCACCCTGCCGGATGTCGATAAAAGGACAATCAAGATCGGGGGCCTGCGCATTGGTGACCGGCTGCGGGTCTCGTTGCGTGGCGCCGGAAAAGAAATTCGAGATCTTGTCTTTGAACGAGGTGGAACCGGACGATGACGGCGCGGCCGAAGCATCCGCCGGGGCCGCAGCGGTACCGGGACTGCCAATGGTACTGCCGCTGCTGCAGCCCGACGCCAACAGCGCGAGCGCAAGCAGGCCTGCGACGGGCACGCGATCGCACCAGGCTTTTCGATGAAAGTCGCGCAGCATTCCCCAACTCATCGCCAACCCACAGAACCGGAGCCCAATCCGTCCCGATGCGATCGGAATCCGGCTCCGGCATTTTGTTGCGGCATGATCTTTCCCGAAACCCGATACCAGCCTTTCGGGATCATGCCCGCGCGATGCCCCAGCTTTTATATCAAATCAACCGTGGCCATCCCAAGGCACCTCTTTCCTGCATGTCCGCCTTGCGAGGAAGGAAAGACAGAGATGGTTAAGACGCCGAGGGGTCCTTTAGCCGGGCATAAAGCAGGTGATCCTGCCAGGTGCCATTGATGCAGAGATATTCGCGCGCATAGCCTTCGCGGACGAACCCGGCACTCTCCAGAAGCCTCATCGAGCCTGCATTGGTCGGAATACAGGCCGCTTCGAGCCGATGCAGCCGCAGCGTCGCGAAAGCAAACGGAACGACAGCGCGCACCGCCGCTCTCATATAGCCCTGCCGTATGAAAGGCAGGCCCATCCAGTAGCCGAGACTGCCGGCCTGGGCGACGCCGCGGCGGATATTGGCCAGCGTCAGCCCGCCGGCCAGGGCGCCGTCGGAATTGCGCCAGATCAGGAACGCGTAACCCTGGTCGCTGCGCAAATCTTCGGTGTAGCGCTTGATGCGGCGGCGGAATGCGCTGCGGGTCAGATCGTCGTCGGGCCAGGTCGGCTCCCACGGCGTGAGAAAATCCCGGCTCGTTTCGCGCAGCACCGCCCACTCCTCGAAGTCCGTCATCTGCGGCGTGCGCAGCGTGACGACGTCGCCTTCGATACTCGGCAGCGGTTCGGTGAAATTGATGGTGCGAAAGAACGCCATGGGTTCGCCGCGTCACCAAGACATTGTCATGCGGCCCGGCGCGTCAGAGTTTCCGCAATCGCGGCCGCGCTTTCAAGCCCGGAGCCGAGGCCGAGAACGGCGGTGGCAAGCTTGCCGCGGGAAATCAGCGCCCGGCCAGCGGCACGCGCGCTTTCGGCTGTCACGGCGTCCACCTTCGCCACCAATTCGTCGAGCGGTACCGGCCGGCCGCGTGCAATCATCTGCCGCGCCAATTGCTCGATGCGCGCGCCCGAGCTTTCCAGCGCCATCAGGAGGCCAGCCTTCATCTGCGCCTTGGAGCGGGCGATCTCCTGCTCGGTGATGGTTTCGGCGGTCGAGGCGATCTCGTCGACGATGAGCCGCATCAGTTCCGAAGTGTCGGCTGCGTCGGTGCCGGCATAGAGCCCGAACATGCCGATGTCGGAATACGGCACGTGGAAGGAATAGATCGAATAGCAAAGGCCGCGCTTTTCGCGCGCCTCCTGGAACAGCCTTGACGACATGCCGCCGCCGAGAATGTTGGTGAAGACCTGCAGACTGTAGAGCGCGGGATCGACGATCGAAATGCCCGGCAGCGCCAGCGCGATGTGCACCTGCTCCAGCTCGCGCTTCTCGACATGCGTCCCGCCGCCGAAACTTGCCGGCTCCGGCACCTCGTTCGCCGGCCCGTTAAAGCCGGCAAAACGCTTCTCGACCTCGGCCAGCACCGCCTGATGGTCCACGGCGCCCGCCGCGGCGACGACAATATCGGGGGCACGATAATTCCTGCCGAGATAATCGCGCAGCTTGCCGCCGTCGAACGATCGCACCGTCTTCGCCGTGCCGAGAATCGAACGGCCGAGCGATTGGTCCGGAAACGCCATGACCTGCAAGCGCTCGAAAATGACATCGTCCGGGGTATCGGCGGCAGCGCCTATTTCCTGAACAATGACGTTTTGCTCGCGCAGCAATTCCTCGCGGTCGAACGCCGGCTCGGAGAGGATATCGGACAGCACGTCGAGTGCGAGCGGCACGTCGGCCTTGAGCACCCGCGCGTAATAGGCGGTGCTTTCAGCGCCCGTTGCGGCGTTAAGATCGCCGCCCACGGCCTCGATCTCTTCGGCGATCTGGCGCGCACTGCGGCGCCGCGTGCCCTTGAACGCCATATGTTCGAGGAAATGGGAAATGCCGTGCTCGTCGCGGCGCTCGTCGCGGCTTCCGGCAGCGACCCACACACCGAGCGAGGCGGTCTCGAGATGCGGCATCGTATCGGTCACCACGTTGATGCCGGATTTCAAGGTCGTCACCTCAACACTCATGCTGCCGCTCCATCTTGCGCGGCGCGGCTCGTTTGCAGAACGAACCGCTCGACCGCGGACTGATCCGCCGGCAGCGCGGTGACGCGCTCCGCACGGTTGCCGATATCGGATAGCCAATCCGGCAAAGCCGGCCGCGCGCCGCAAGCCGCCTCCACCGCGTCGGGAAATTTTGCCGCATGGGCGGTCGAAAGCACCACCATCGGCACCGCCGGGTCGCGCTGTTCCTTTTCCGCCACCGCGATACCGACCGCGGTATGCGGATCGACAAAGTTGCCGGTCTCGCGCCTGACCGTGCGGATGGTCGCGGCGACTTCATCCTCGCCGGCGCGATCGGCGGAAAACAGCGTGCGAATATAAGCCAGCGGGCGCGCCGCAAGCGTGAACCGCCGCGACTGCGCGAGCGAACCCATCACGCCCCTGATCGCACTGGCGTCGCGGTCATAGGCGTCGAACAGCAGGCGCTCGAAATTCGACGACACCTGGATGTCCATCGACGGCGACGTGGTCGGCACCACGTCGCGCAACTCGTAGGTTCCGGTCGCAAGCGTCCGGCTCAAAATATCATTGACGTTGGTGGCGATGACCAGCCGGTCGATCGGCAGGCCCATGCGGTGCGCCACATAGCCGGCATAGATGTCGCCGAAATTTCCGGTCGGCACGGTGAAGGCGATCTTGCGCGCCGGCGCGCCGAGCGCAACTGCGGCGGTGAAGTAATAAACGGCCTGCGCGACGATCCGCGCCCAGTTGATCGAATTGACGCCGGACAGGCGGACCCGCTCGCGAAAGTCGTGATGGTTGAACATGCCCTTCACGATCGCCTGGCAATCGTCGAACGTGCCGTCGATGGCGATGGCGCTGACATTGGCTGCGTCCGCCGTCGTCATCATGCGCCGCTGCACATCGGATATGCGGCCTTGCGGAAACAGCACGACAAGATCGACTTGGCCCCGGCCGCCGAATGCTTCGACCGCAGCACCGCCGGTATCGCCGGACGTCGCCACGACGATGGTCCGGCGTTCGCCGCGCGCGGCAAGCGCGTGGTCCATCAGCCGCGCCAGGAGCTGCATGGCCAAGTCTTTGAACGCCAGCGTCGGACCGTGGAACAGTTCGAGCGCGAATGTGCCTGCACCGAGCTGCGTCAGCGGCGCGACCGCGGGATGACGAAAAGTGCCGTAGGCTTCGCGCGCCATGCGCGCGAGGTCGGCATCCTTGATTGAATCGCCGGTGAACGGCGGATCACCTCGACCGCAACTTCGGCATAGGACCGGCCGGCAAAGCCCGCGATCGCCTCCGGTTCGAGGTGGGGCCAGGCGTCCGGCACATAGAGTCCGCCGTCGCGGGCAAGACCCGCGAGCATGGCCTCCGCGAAGCCGAGTGGCGGGGCCTCCCCCCTGGTCGAGACGTAAAGCACCGCACCGTTTCCTTGCGGCCGGCACCGTGGCCGGCAGCTTCTAATATATTGATTCCAAAGGCGATTTTATGGCCGAGCGCTTGGCCGCCGTCCGTCGCAGCCCCGGAACAGAGGTCACAGTAATAGCAAAACCGCGATGCCTTCACAAGGAACGCGGCGGCCCGGCTGGCTTCGGAGCCGCCGCGCTCCGGGCCCCGGATGTGAAGGCAAAAGCGATGAAAACACCAGCCAGAACCGCCGCCAGGCCGAACCAGGTCACGGCATATTGCAGGTGATTGTCCGGCAGGCTGACTACGAGCTTGCCGGGCTGCGGCAGGCCGCCCGGCGGCACGGGCGTCTCCTGTTCGACATAGAACGGCGCCACGCTCGCCGCATCCCCTTGGCCGCTGCAATCGCCGCCGGATCGCGCGCGAACCACAGGTTATGCGCCGGATCGTCGTTGGGCGTGAACCAGTGGCGGTCCGGCCAGCGCATCACGCCGGTGATCTCGACCGGCCCGGACGATCTGGCCGTCCGGCCGCGTTCCCGGCTCGCGCCGGCCATCGGGCACAAACCCGCGATTGACGATCACGATGCTGCCGTCGGCGAGACGTGCCGGCGTGAAGACCCAATATCCCGGACTGGTAACATCGGGGCGGAAGGCGGACGCAGCGGCGAAGACGAGCGCTTCATGGCCGTTATCGAAAGTCGCGTTGAATCCGACGTGGCGATATTCGTCGCTTGCCTGATCGAGCTGCGGCCAGCCCGCCGCGGCGGGCAGTTGCTTGCGGTGGCGCGGCAAGCCGCTCGGTAAGCGATGCGATCAAGCTCTCTTTCCATGCCTTGCGCTGGATCTGCCAGACGCCGAGCCCGATCAGGATCGCAAAGGCGATGATCGCCGGCACCAGGAGTCCGAGCCAGGACCGGCCTCCAGTACGGCGTTGCTGCGGTGCCTGCTCTGTCCCCGCAGCCTCGCGGAGCGAACCCGTCATGGCTCCCCGGAGCCGCCGAAGCGGCTCTCCGCGGCCTTATGATGGTATTGCAGCGCGATCATCAGTCCCTTCATCGGCCGCAACGGGCCAAGCGTGACGACGAAGATCAGCGGCAGCCAGAGCGCGGCATGGACCCAATAGGGCGGGTGATAGACGATCTCGGTCACGAGCGCCGCACCGACCACGATGGCGCCGGCGAAAAACATGATGAAGACCGCAGGCCCGTCACCGGCATCGGCGAAACCGTAATCGAGCCCGCACCGGTCGCAGCGTGGCCGCAGCGTCAAAAATCCCTGGAACAGCTTGCCTCGACCGCAGCGCGGACAGGCGCAGGACAATCCGGCGCCGATCGATCCCGAAAGCGTGGTGATCGTCTTCTCGGTCATCTCAGCGATCTAAGCATCCGCTCGTCCCCACGTAAGCGGGGACCCGGTTTGTTTCGCGCGGCGCAGGATTCCCGCTTGCGCGGGAATGAGCGGAGAAATTCCGATAAGCGCCGGTTTTACCCGGCGTTCGGCCGCCTGACCCCACACATAAATGCAGGCGAACAGGAACAGCCACACCACGTCGACGAAGTGCCAGTACCAGGCGGCGAACTCAAAGCCGAGATGCTGCGTCGGCGTGAACTGGCCGGCCATGG
The DNA here is from genome assembly GCA_963723335.1 of uncultured Alphaproteobacteria bacterium. Lineage (GTDB taxonomy): Bacteria > Pseudomonadota > Alphaproteobacteria > Rhizobiales > Xanthobacteraceae > BOG-931. The sequence goes on from CAVRQJ010000007.1 coordinate 48,273, forward strand.
CGCGGAACAGGCATACGATCAGGAAGATCGAACCGATGATGACATGGGCGCCGTGGAATCCGGTCGCCATGAAGAACGTCGCGCCGTAGAGGTTGCCGGAATAGTGGAAGGCGGCGTGCATGTATTCCCAGGCCTGCACGCAGGTGAAGCTCAGGCCGAGCAAGAATGGTCAGCCGCAAACCCCAAATCAGGCCCTTGCGGTCGTTCTCAAGAAGCGCGTGATGCGCCCAGGTCACGGTGGTGCCCGAAGTCAAAAGGATTAGCGTATTGAGCAGCGGAAAGTGCCAGGGATCGAAAGTCTCGACGCCCTTCGGCGGCCAGACGCCGCCAGTATAGGCAATGCGCGCCATGTCCTCGAATTGGGCGGGAAACAACGCGGTGTTGAAGTAGGCCCAGAACCAGGCGACGAAGAACATCACTTCCGAAGCGATGAACAGGATCATGCCGTAGCGGTGCGAGATCTGCACGACGCGGGTGTGATCGCCTTCGAACTCGGCCTCACGAATGACGTCCCGCCACCAGCCGATCATGGTGTAAGCGACGCCGATGACGCCTGTGCCCAGGATCAGTGGCGCGTAGGTCGCCATGTGATGCATCCACAAAATGGCGCCGACGGCCAGAACGAAGGCTGACGTCGCACCGATCGCCGGCCACGGGCTGGGATTGACCAGATGGTAGTCGTGTTGCGGTTCGGCGTGCGCGTCGGCCATCGTCATCTTCTCCACCTTGGCGGGCCGGTTTTACCGTCCGCGCCGTTTGCCTGTCTTATCAGATATGCCCGGACTTTTCCGTACTCGCGCCCTCCGCCACCGGCGTAACCGGATCGCGGACCGGATAGAAGGTATAGGAGAGCGTGATGTTCTTGAGCGTGTCCTGCTCGGAATCCTTTGCGAGCTTGGGATCGACGTAGAAGACAACCGCCATGTCGCGCTTCTCGCCCGGCTTCATGGTCTGCTGGGTGAAGCAGAAGCAGTTGATCTTCTCGAAATAGATGCCGACGGTTGGCGGCGTGACGTTAAATCCCGCCTGTCCGGTGGTGACGCGGGCGGATTCGTTGGTCACCGCATAATAGACCGTGACCACCTCGCCAAGATGGACATCGACGGTCCGGCGCTCCGGTTCGAACGACCAGGGCAAGCCCGGGGCGACATTTGAATCGAAGCGCACCGTCACCGTGCGGCCGGCAACCTCGGCAGGAATGGATTTCGCGATTTGCGTGGTGCCGCCGAAGCCCGTGGTGCGGCAGAACCACGAATAAAGCGGCACTGCCGCGTAAGAGACGCCCACCATCACCGCGACAAAACCGCCGCAGGCGAACGCGACCAGAAGATCGCGCGGAGACTTGGCGGACCTGCGCGGGTTTTGCGTGTTCACAGCGGCCGCTCCAGCACGCCCGGCCCCTTCACCAGCGTCACGATGTAGAACAGCACCACCAGAATGCCGAGCGAAACCGCGATCGCGATCGAGCGGGCCCGGCGCGCGCGTAATTGCTGCTCCGTGAGCTTGATCCCCTTCTCCGGCTTCGGCGTGTTGCTGAGATCGTTCATCGTCACGCTCATCATGCCCAATGCCCGAACGGGGATCCGGACATCCGGTCAACGAGCAGCATGGCAAACAGCAGGAACAGATAAAGGATCGAAAAAGCGAACATCTGTTTGCAGGCGGCGTGGCCGTGTGTCTCGCTGCGAATACGGAATGCGAGCGCGATCATCACGGCGCCCGTCGCCGCGGCGGCGATGCCGTAAGCCGTCCCGGCATAGCCGAGAAACCAGGGCGCAACGCCGAGCGGCGCGAGAACGAGCGTATAGAGCAGGATTTGCCGGCGCGTTTCCGCAGCGCCCGAAACCACCGGCAGCATCGGCACGCCGGCGCGCGCATAGTCGTCGGTGCGATAAAGCGCCAGCGCCCAGAAATGCGGCGGCGTCCAAAAGAAGATGATCAGGAACAGGACGAACGGCTCGAGCGAGATGCTTCCTGTTGCCGCCGCCCAGCCGATCATCGGCGGCAATGCGCCGGCCGCGCCGCCGATGACGATGTTTTGCGGCGTCCAGCGCTTGAGCCACATCGTGTAGACAATGACATAGAAGCCGATCGTCAGCGCCAGCAATGCCGCGGCCAGCACATTCACCAAAAGGCCAAGCACGGCGACGGAGAATGCTGCCAGCGTCAGGCCGAAGGCGAGCACCTCACCGGGCAAAAGCCGCCCGGCCGGGATCGGCCGCGCCGCGGTGCGGCTCATGCGCGCGTCGATATCGGCGTCGTACCACATATTGAGAGCGCCCGCGGCGCCGGCACCGACCGCGATGCAGATCAACGCGGTGAGACCGATGACCGGATGCACATGGCCGGGCGCAACGACGAGCCCGACAAGCGCCGTGAAGACCACGAGCGACATCACGCGCGGCTTCATCAGCGCGATGTAATCGCCGACGCCCGCAATGCTGGGCTCGACGCGGGCGAGCGTGACACTCATCGGATCAGCGGCAGTGTCGCATATTGATGGAAGGGCGGCGGCGACGACAGCGTCCATTCGAGCGTGGTTGCGCCCGGTCCCCACGGATTGTTCCCGGCCGGCACCTTGCGCTTGAAGGCGACGATCATGCCGAACAGGAAGACCAGCATGCCGAAGCCGGAAATATACGAGCCGATCGAGGACACGAAATTCCATCCGGCGAAGGCGTCGGGATAATCGACATAGCGGCGCGGCATGCCGGCAAGCCCGAGGAAGTGCTGCGGGAAGAAGGCGACGTTGACGCCGATGAAGGTCAGCCAGAAATGCAGCTTGCCGATCGGCTCCGAATACATGTAGCCGGTCATTTTCGGGAACCAATAGTACCAGCCGCCGAAGACGGCGAACACCGCGCCCAGCGACAGCACGTAATGGAAGTGCGCCACCACATAATAGGTGCCGTGCAAGGTACGGTCGACGCCGGCATTGGCCAGGACCACGCCGGTCACGCCGCCGATGGTGAACAGGAAGATGAACCCGATCGCCCACAGCATCGGCGTCTTGAACTCGATCGAGCCGCCCCACATCGTCGCAATCCAGGAGAAGATCTTCACGCCGGTCGGCACCGCGATCACCATCGTCGCGGCAATGAAGTAGGCCTGCACGTCGGCCGACATGCCGACATTGTACATGTGGTGCGCCCAGACGATGAAGCCGATGGCGCCGATCGAAACCATCGCATAGGCCATGCCGAGATAGCCGAACACCGGCTTCTTCGAAAACGTCGCGACGATCTGGCTGACCATGCCGAAGCCCGGCAGGATGAGAATGTAGACTTCCGGATGACCGAAGAACCAGAACAGGTGCTGGAACAACAGCGGATCGCCGCCGCCATCCGGGCTGAAGAAGGTGGTGCCGAAGTTGCGGTCGGTAAGCAGCATGGTGATCGCGCCGGCGAGCACCGGCAGCGACAGCAGCAAGAGGAACACCGTCACCAGGATCGACCACACGAACAGCGGCATTTTGTGCATCGTCATGCCTGGCGCGCGCATGTTGAAGATCGTGGTGATGAAGTTGATGGCGCCGAGGATCGACGAAGCGCCGGCGAGATGGATCGACAGGATGACAAAATCCACCGCAGGACCGGGATGTCCGGTCGTCGACAGCGGCGCATAGATGGTCCAGCCGGTTCCGGCGCCGTTGGTGCCGGGCTCGCCCTCGACGAACATCGACGTCAGCAGGAGAGCGAACGAGGCCGGCAGCAGCCAGAACGAAATGTTGTTCATGCGCGGGAACGCCATGTCCGGCGCACCGATCATGAGCGGCACCATCCAGTTGCCGAAACCGCCGATCATTGCCGGCATGACCATGAAGAAGATCATGATCAGCCCGTGCGCAGTAACGACGACGTCGAAAGTATGCGTTTCGTGGAAAATCTGGATGCCGGGATACATCAGTTCGGCGCGGATCAGGATCGACAGCACGCCGCCGATCAGGCCGGCGAATATCGCGAACACCAGGTACATCGTGCCGATGTCCTTGTGGTTCGTCGAATAGACGAACCGGCGCCAGCCATGCGGGATTGCGTGTTCGTGGTCGTCGCCATGGTCGCCGTGCGCCGCGTGTACCATCGTATCCATTGCCAGTTCCTTCGTTAGCGACCGCCCGTTGTCAGCTTCTACTCTCGCACCCCGGCCGTCACCGTGGTGCCGCCGCAGCAACCGTGTTCGGCGGAACACTGTCTTCAGTAGCGTATTTCTGTTTCGCGCTCGCGACCCACGCCGTGAAATCGCTGTCGCTGACGACGCGCACCGCGATCGGCATGAAGGAATGGTCCTTGCCGCACAATTCGGAGCATTGGCCGTAGAACATTCCCGTAACGGTGGACTTGAACCAGGTCTCGTTCATGCGGCCGGGAACGGCGTCGATACGAATACCGAAGGACGGCACGGTGAAGGAATGGATGACGTCGGCGCCGGTCACCAGCACGTGCACGATCTTGTTCACCGGCACGACCATCTCGCTATCGGCCGTCAGCAGGCGCGGCTGACCCGGCTTGAGGTCCTTTTCCTGGACCATCAGGGAATCGAATTCGAAATTGCCGTTATCCGGATAGCTGTAGCTCCAGAACCATTGCTTGCCGGTCGCCTTGATCGTCAGGTCCGGCTTCGGCACGTCGAGCTCGACGAACAGGAGCCGAAACGAGGGCACCGCGATCGCCGCCAGGATAATGACCGGAACGATGGTCCAGAGGATTTCGATCGGCGTGTTGTGGGTGGTGCGCGAGGGCGTCGGGTTGGCGCGCGCATTGAACCGGACGATGACGATCAGGAGCAGAGCGAGGACGAATACCGAAATCACGCCGATGACCCAGAGCAGGTAAAAATGAAAGTCGGCGATTTCCTGCATGACCGGCGTGGCCGCATCCTGCAAATCCATTTGCCAGGGCACCGGGTGCCCGAGTGCGGCAAGCGCAACCCCGGCACTCGCAAAAAAGCCGGCGGCGGTCACCGCGATGGCGGTCAAGCGTGAGAACACTTTCATGTCTCGTTATGCTCCCTGTTTCTGATCTTTTTCACGACCGTCCACGATGAGCGCAGACCTTACTCCGGCGCAGACCGCAACGGTGTGACGCCGCCTGCTTGAGCGGGACTTTGGCCGCGGCGCTTAAGTCCTTGGCAGGCATCGTCGGGATAGGGGAATCCCTGTTCCTCCAAACCACAAATCCGGGCCTGCTGCAATGCACTCATCGGCTTCGGGGCGCAGGCCGTGGACAGCCCCGGATCGGAGGTCATTTTCGCAACCCCGCGGGGCGATTCTTCGCACCTTCGCGCGGCCACAATGCCTTGATCTGGATCAATCTTGACACTGTGAACTCACCATGTACGCAAGCCTCGCGCGGCGGCCAATCAGCGCGGGTGATTCGCGCTGGCTGGTTTGCAGGATTGTAAGCCTGCCGGGGGCGGCTTTCGCACAACGTCTACTGCCGATGTTCAGGGGATCATGACCATGGCGATATTCGAGGGCGGAGGGCGGCTCCGGCCATTGGCCTCCGTGCTCGCCGGCATCGTCCTCCTCGCGGCAGCCCTGGCTGCATCCGGCGGCAACATCCTGATCACCCCGGCTTCGGCCCAGGGCGCGGTCAAGTCGGTCCACGGCGATTGGCAGATCCGCTGCGACACCCCGCCCGGCGCGCAAGGCGAGCAATGCGCGCTGATGCAAAGTGTCACGGCGGAAGACAGGCCCAATGTCGGCCTCACCGTCATAGTGCTCAAGACGTCGGATCAGAAGAGCCGCCTGATGCGCGTGGTCGCGCCGCTTGGCGTGCTGTTGCCGTCAGGGCTCGGCCTGAAGATCGACAACCAGGATGTCGGACGCGCCGGTTTCGTGCGCTGCCTGCCCAATGGCTGCGTCGCCGAGGTGGTCATGGACGACAAGCTGATCGGTCAAATGCGCACCGGCCAGACCTCGACCTTCATCATTTTCCAGACGCCCGAGGAAGGCATCGGCTTTCCCATGAGCCTCAAGGGCTTTGGCGAGGGTTACGACCTCCTGCCCTAGTGAAATATCGCGTGGATGGCGTAGCCTCTCCGGCAGACCGGGAGGCAAACGCTCATGCGCGGGGACTGCAAGGCAGCGGCACTTGGTTCAGCGCTGCTTGGCGCAGCGCTGCTTGGTTCAGCACTCCTTGCCGCAGCAGCCGTCATTCCAGCCGGCGCGCAGAGCCCGCCCACTTATCCCAATCGCCCCGTGACACTGATCGTGCCCTATGCCGCGGGCGGCGTCGCCGATGTCGGCATGCGTATCATCGGCGACAAGCTGTCGAACCGGCTGAACCAGCAATTCGTCATCGAAAACCGGCCCGGCGCCGGCGGCATTATTGCGGCGCAAGCCGGCGCCACGGCCGCGCCCGACGGCTACACGCTCCTCATGACCGGCAACAACAACGCGATCGCCGCCGCGCTGTTCAAGTCGCTGCCGTATAATATCCTGACCGACTTCGCTTCCGTTTCGACTGCGGCGTTCTTCGATCTTCTCCTGGTGACGCGTGCCGGATCGCCGCTGCACACCGTGCAGGACATTGTTGCAGCCGCGCGCGCCAATCCCGGCAAGCTCAATATCGGCACGATCAATCCCGGCAGCACGCAGAACCTCGGCGCCGAGCTTTTCACCGGCACGACAGGCATCAAGGCGGCGATCGTTCCCTTCCGCGCCTCGCCGGACATGGCCGGCGCGCTGATCCGCGGCGATATCGATGTGGCGTTTGAGTTCTACGCGGCGATCAGCGGGTTGCTTGCCGACAAGAAGATCGTCGCGCTGGCATCCGCCGGCCGGACCCGAACGGCCTATCTGCCTGACGTTCCGACCGTCATGGAGAGCGGGATCAAGGATTATGAAGTCACGAGCTGGAACGGCATTGCCGCGCCGGCAGCGACACCGCCGGCCATCATCGCGACCCTGAACGGGGCCATGAAAGAGGCGCTCCCCAGCCCGGACGTCCAGGCCCGGTCGAGCCAGATGGGCATGGCCATGCGCTGGAGCACGCCCGAAGACATGGCGGCGCGGATGAACGCCGATATCGCCAAATGGGGCGCCGTCATCGACAAGGCCGGCATCGCCAAACGCGATTGAGCCGCCCCTCGCGCCTTATCCGCGAAGCGACTATGTAAGAGGAAATCAGAACGCTCAAAGAAGCCCCCGAGGAAGCCCCAAGGAACTCCAATGCCCGATGCCCCCATCTCGCTCGTCGACCGCGCCGGCCTCGACCGGCCGCAACTTGCCAAGATCATCTCCCGTAGTCTCGATGGCGCCGATGATGGCGAATTGTTCCTCGAATACCGCCAGGCCGAAGCACTGGTGTTCGACAACGGCCGCCTCAAGCAGGCGACCTACGACGCCACGCAGGGTTTTGGCCTCCGCGCGGTCAAGGACGAGGCGGTGGGCTATGCGCATGCCTCCGACGTATCGGAAGCGGCGATCGAGCGCGCCGCGGACGCGGTGCGCGCGGTCAAGGGCGGATATTCCGGCCATTACGCCGAGCCGCCGCCACGCAGCAATGTAAAGCTCTATAGCGAGGATTTGCCGCTCGCGAGCCCCTCCTTCGAAGCGAAGGCGCAGCTTCTGCAGACCATCGACGCCTATGCCCGCGCCAAGGATCCGCGCGTACGCCAGGTGACGGCGAGCGTCGCCGCGGCATGGCAGGCGGTCGAGATTCTGCGCGGTGACGGCGAGGCCTATCGCGACGTGCGGCCGATGGTGCGCGTGAGCGTCTCAGTGGTCGTCGGCGACGGCGACCGGCAGGAAACCGGCAGCGACGGCTATGGCGGCCGCGAGGGTTACGAACGTTTTCTTACGAGCGACGCCTGGCAAGGCGCGGTCGACAACGCCATCCGCCAGGCCCTGGTCAATCTCGAAGCCGTCCCCGCCCCCGCAGGCGAGATGGATGTCGTGCTCGGACCGGGCTGGCCCGGCGTCATGCTGCATGAAGCCGTCGGTCACGGCCTGGAAGGCGATTTCAATCGCAAGAAAACGTCGGCCTTCGCCGGCCTGATGGGCAAGCAGGTCGCCGCCAAGGGTGTCACCGTTGTCGACGACGGCACCATGTCGATGCGCCGCGGCTCGCTCTCGATCGACGACGAAGGCACGCCGACGAACCGCACGGTGTTGATCGAGGATGGCACTCTCGTCGGCTACATGCAGGATCGCCAGAACGCCCGGCTGATGGGCATGAAGCCAACCGGCAACGGCCGCCGCGAAAGTTTCGCGCATGTGCCGATGCCGCGCATGACCAATACCTACATGCTCGCCGGCAAGAGTGAACCCGGCGAGATCATCGCCTCGGTCAAGAACGGCGTTTACGCCACCTATTTTGGCGGCGGCCAAGTCGACATCACGTCGGGCAAATATGTGTTTCAGTGCACCGAGGCCTATCGCATCGAGAACGGCAAAGTCGGCGCTCCGATCAAGGGCGCCATGCTCATCGGCAACGGCCCGACCGATCTGCACCGCATCTCGATGGTCGGCAACGATTTGAAGCTCGACAACGGCATCGGCACCTGCGGCAAGAACGGCCAGGGCGTGCCCGTCGGTGTCGGACAGCCGACGCTGCGCCTCGACAAGATCACCGTCGGCGGCACGGGCTAGCCGCAGCTAACGCACCACGCCCGAGATACAGCACGGCCGCTTGCGCGGCGGCTTGATCGCGTCCTTCAGGTAACAGCGCGCCGACGTCACGCCGTAACCCGGCCGGCGATAGGTCCAGGCCCGGCAGCGGTTCTCGGCCTGGCATGTGTCCGCGCAGGCTTTGCCCTTGGCATCGGCGGGTGTTTCGAAGGACCGGTAATCGCCGCCATAACGATCGATCGAATATTCGACGGCGCCGGCCTGCGGCTCGATGACACCGGCGCCGCGCACACCTGACACGCAGCAGCCGGACTCCTTCGGCGGCACGACTTCGCGCTTGAGGAAGCACATCGCCGGGGTTCCCGAGCCGGACGGATAGGAAAAGCTCCAGGCCCGGCAGCTCTTGTCGCGCTCGCAGCGCGCCGCGCAGACAGCCGGATCCCCGTTCGGCACCGAGGCGCTCGCATAATCGCCGCCCGGCCGGTCGTATCCGGACTGCGCCAAGGCCCCTTCAATAGCAGGTGTAATGCTGGCGGCCGCCGCGGCCAGCAGCATGGCCAAGCCCACCATGAGTGCCCGCTTCATGCGCCGCCCTCGTGTGCCCCGCCGGGCCTTCGCGTCCCCCGGACAGAACAACGCCTTCGCCGGCGAAATACCACACAAATTTTGGTCACTTCACCGCTCTGTGGGCTCTAGGCCCGGAAGTGTTTCGACAGTTTCAAACCCTGAGCCTGGTAATTCGAGCCGATGCCGGTACCGTAAAGCTGGTCCGGACGCGCCAGCATTTTCTCGTAAACCAGGCGGCCGACGACCTGGCCGTGTTCGAGAATGAACGGAACCTCGCGCGAGCGCACCTCGAGCACGGCGCGCGAGCCAAGGCCGCCGGCGCCGGCATAACCGAAGCCGGGATCAAAGAAGCCCGCATAGTGCACGCGGAACTCGCCGACCAGCGGATCGAACGGCACCATCTCCGCGGCAAAATCCGGCGGGACCTGCACCGCTTCGTTCGACGCCAGGATATAGAATTCGTCGGGATCGAGGATCAGGCTCTTGTCGGCGCGCGCCGCGATCGGCTCCCAGAAATCGGCGGCCTCATAGGCGGCGCGGCGCTCGACCTCGATGACCGCGGTATGGCGCTTGGCGCGATAGCCGACGATGCCGTTTGCGGAACCATTATGGCGCTCGCTTGTGCCGGCGAGATCGATGCTCACCGCGACACCGTCACCCATCACCGCTTCGGCGCGATCGACCAGCCGCTCGCGCGCGTGCAGCGCGCGCAATGCGTCGGCGGAGAGCGCGGCATCGCCGTGCCGCAGGCGAATCTGCGACAGCCGCGAGCCTTCGCGCACCAGCACCGGAAAGGTCTTCGGGCTGATCTCGGCATAGAGCGGGCCGTGATAGCCGCCGGCGACGCGATCGAAGCCGCGCGTTTCGTCGGCGATCACGCGTGTGAAGACATCGAGCCGGCCGGTCGAGCTTTTTGGATTCGTCGCCGCGACGATATCCGCTGGCAACGCCAGGCTCTCGATCAGCGGCACGATATAGACGCAGCCGGTCTCCAGCACCGCACCGCCGGCGAGCGAAAATTCGTGGAGCTTCAGTTCGGCGATGCGCTGCGCAACAGTGGTGCCGGGCCCCGGCAGGAAGCTTGCGCGCACGCGATAGGCGATATCGCCAAGGCGAAGATCGAGACTCGCCGGCTGGATCTGATCGTCGGCGAACGGATAGCGCGCGCGAATGCCGCCTGCTGCCGCCAGCGCCGCGATCATGCGGTCGGGCAGAATTCCGTGGTCCGAAGGGGCAAAGGAAAGCGTCACGCGATCACCAGGCTGTGGCGGCGATCTAACCCGATGCCCGGTTTGACGCAAAGATGTGCGGGGCGTATAAACCCCGCTATCCCGTGGTCATTTGAGCCGGTCGGCTTGCAAGCCACGTAAAATAAATTGCTAAAAGGCCGGGGACACGTGTGCCCGGCCCGAGGATTTTCCTCCCGGCCGGGTTTTTTGTTGGCCGATGTTCGTTTTGGCCAGCATCCGTTGGCTATGGAGGCCCGCATGTCCGCATCCGCTAATAGGATTTATCGCCCGGAAACCCGTCTGGTTCAGTCGGGCACGCTGCGCTCGCCGTTCGGCGAGACGTCCGAAGCGCTGTTTCTGACCCAGGGCTACGTCTATGACACCGCCGCGCAGGCGGAGGCTCGCTTCAAGGGCGAGGACCCCGGTTATCAGTATTCGCGCTTCGCCAATCCGACCATCGACATGTTCGAGCGGCGCATAGCGGCATTCGAGGGCGCCGAAGCCGCGCGCGCGACCGCAACCGGCATGGCGGCCGTCACGCTGTCGCTGGTCGGCCAGGTAAAAGCCGGCGATCACGTCATCGCGTCGAAGGCCATGTTCGGCTCCTGCCGCTATGTCGTCGAAGACTATCTGCCGCGTTTCGGCGTCACCTCGACACTGGTCGACGGCTGCAATCTCGATTCCTGGCGCAATGCGGTGCGGCCGAACACCAAGACGTTCTTTCTCGAAAGCCCGACCAATCCGGCGCTCGAAGTCATCGACATCGCCGCCGTTGCCGAGATCGCACACGATGCCGGCGCGACGCTCGTCGTCGACAATGTTTTTGCCACGCCGCTGTTTCAGTCGCCGCTCGCATTAGGTGCCGATTGCGTCGTCTATTCGGCAACCAAACACATCGACGGACAGGGACGCTGCCTCGGCGGTGTCATTCTCGCCTCGCAAAAATTCATCATGGACAAGATCCACGTGCTGCTGCGCCAGACCGGGCCGTCGATGTCGCCGTTCAATGCCTGGGTCCTGCTCAAGAGCCTCGAAACGCTCGCGGTGCGGGTCCGGCGGCAGACCGACAGCGCGGCGACGCTCTCGGTCGCGCTCGCGGAACATCCGAAAATCTCCCGCCTGATCTATCCCGGCCGGCCCGATCATCCGCAGGCGGCGATCGTTCAGAAGCAGATGCGGGGCGGCTCGACGCTGGTCGCATTCGAAATCAAGGGCGGCAAGAAAGGTGCGTTCCGCTTCCAGGATGCGCTCCAGCTCGTCCGCATCAGCAACAACCTCGGCGACGCCAAGAGCTTGGTCACACATCCGGCCACCACCACGCACCAGCGGCTTACGCCGGCGCAGCGCGCCGAGCTCGGCATCAGCGACGGGCTCGTTCGCGTGTCCGTGGGCCTCGAACATCCCGACGATATCGTGGAAGACGTGATCGCCGCGCTGGACGAAGTGTAAAAGGGCGGCGGAGGACTATTCGCTACCGCGAATTAGCCGGCGGCGCGGCATGCGCCGCCGCCGACGTGATCGGCCTGGTCGCTGCCTCGGAGATTGCGCCGGCGAAAACCTTTGCCCAGCAGCCATAGCCCCAGTCGTTCATGTGAAGCTGGTCCGGCGAGACAAAAGTGGCGAACGGCAAATGCTGAATCTCGTGCCAGTCGCGCATGATGGCAAAACGCCGGAACAAATCGACGTTCTGTTCCTTGGCGGCGAGCGCGATCTGCTCGACCATGCCGTCGATCTCGGGCTTTGCAATCACTTCCGGCGAGAATTGCGGATCGATCAGGATCACGTCCGCGCCGCCGTCCTTGAGTTCCTCGATGCCGTCGTGAAGCCGCATGGAGTGCGGCCCGAGCGGGCGGTCGCGCAGCACGGAATTGGTGCCGACCTGCCAGAGCACGAGCTGCGGATGCGCGGCCATCACGTCGGCTGCAAACCGCGCCATCATGTCGTCGGTCTCTTCGCCGTTGACGCCGCGATTGAGCACCGTGATGTCGTGGCCGGGAAAACGCTGACGAAGGTCTTCGGCAAGCTGGCTCGGATAATTCGCCGCGGGCGAACTCGCGCCGGCGCCGGCCGTTGATGACGATCCGATCGCAACGATGGTGAGCGGTTTTCCGCTCGCGAGCTGGCGCATGGTGTGCAGGAGCGGGCGATCGAGCTGCGAATATTCGGCCCGCGCGCTGCAGGCGGCGGGCGCCGCAGCGCTTGCAGCAGGCGAGAACGGCTTGATGCCATCGGACTGAACCGGGCGCGCAGCAGTTCCCACAGCCGGCAGCGGAGCGGGTGTCCCTGCAGATGCCGCCACCGACAGGAACTCGGGTGCGACAAAGAGCGCAGGGTTTGCGATCTGTGCCTGCGCAGTGTGCACTGCAATAAATTGCACAACAAATAGCGCGGTGGCGGCCGCAGCCCGCGCCATGCAGGTGATCATTTTCTGGTTTTTTGAAGTCATTAGCGCGTTGTTTGCATTCTCACGGCGTCCAGATGCGCGGCATTAATAATCTGAGACGCCAGGCCCCGGCCAATGCAGTCATGAACACGACGCGCCATATCATACTTCTTGGTAGCGGCATAGAGGTCGAACGTGCCGGCATCGTTCCAGTAATGCATGATCCCTAGACGATCGAACAGCACCGCACCGCGCTGCTGCGCGACCACCCGCATGATGTCGGCATAGGCCGAGACGTCGAGCATCGAGTCGGTGCGCGGGCTGAACTGCATGTTCATCAGGATGACGTCGGCGCCGGCGGCCTGAATCTTCTGGACGCCTTCGTCGAGACTGGCGCGGAAGTCTTCCGGCTCGACGCCCGAGAGCGCATCAGCGGTGCCGGCTTGCCAGATCACCAGCGCCGGCTTGTCTTCGGCAAGCACTTTGTCCAGGCCGGAAAGCATGCTCGATGTAACCTGCCGCGATTGCACGTGCGCGGTGACTTTGACTTCGGCCCCGGTCAATCGTTGCTTGAGAGAATCCTCCAGCCGCGCCGGATAGGCAAAGCGCGCGCCTTCGGGACCCGTAAGCGCCGACGATCCCGTGCCCACCACGGAAATATCCAGCCGGTGCTTTTCCTTGAACTCTTTCGTCAGGTTGGCGAGATCGGCGTCGCTGTCGACGAAGGACTGCGGCACGTCGCAGTCCTCCACCGGCGGCGCCGCAAAAGCGGCGCCCTGCATCAGCGCAAACGCGGCGATGGCGAGAATGACCTGCTTCATGCCTCGCCTCCCGCGAGGTCGGCGTCAGGTGATTTGACGCGCGTTGAGGGGCTTCGCCCTTCTATCCGCTTGTACCACGATATCAGGCTCGCGGTGGCAATCATGATGATAATGCCGGCAAGGCTAATGGCCGTCTGGATGAGGGGGCCGCCCGACCATTCGCTGATGATGAACTGGCCGGCGAAAGCCAGGAACACGCCGAGACAGAAAATCTCCAGCGAATGCTGGCCGCAGACGATGGCGGGCTGCAAATACGGCGATTTCAGCGCCGGCCAGTCGCGCGGCACGAAGCGCACCGTGACCGCGGCCAGCGCAAGAAAGTGGGCAAAACGCAACACGTCCAGATTGGTCTTGTCGATCGGATACATCCAGTCGCTCAGCCACGCCGGCACGAAACGCCCGAGCGGCTCGATGTACCAGGTCATGGTGATGGCGAAGGCGAATATGAGATAGGCGATCGCGAGTGCGAGCACGATCGGCGAGCGCAGCACGCCGGACAGCCGCTGCGCGCCGCCGAGCGCGCACCAGGCGCCGAACACGAACAACAATTGCCAGGCGAACGGATTGAAGAACCAGACGCCGTTCGGATAGGCCGGCAAATTCAAATCGAAGTTCCAGGCCAGCACATAGACAAGTGCCGAGCCCGCCAACGCGAAAGCCGGCTGCCGCATCAAGAGCCACAGCATCGGCGGGAAGAACAGCAACAGCACGATATAGAGCGGCAGAACGTCCATGTTCACGGGCTTGAACTTCAGGAGCAGCGCCTGAAAGATCGTGATGTCGGGCTGTTTGAGAAAATCGAGGATGTTCATTTCCTCGGCGTAGAGCGGATTGTCGAACGTCGCCGCGACATAGGCGATCTCCGCCATGAAAATCGTGAAAAGAAAAATGTGCGCGACGTAAATCTGCCACGCCCGCCGCAACACGCGCGCGCTCGAGATCAGGAAGCCGCGCTCGCGCATGGCGCGGCCATAGACGAAAGCCGCGGTATATCCGGAAATGAAGATGAAGATCTCGGTCGCGTCGCTGAAGCCGTAATTGCGGATGGTGAACCAGTTGGCGACGTTTTCTGGAATGTGGTCGAGGAAGATCAGCCACAGCGCCACGCCGCGGAACAGGTCGAGCCGCAGATCGCGTTCCGTCGACGCCGCGGGAAGCGGAGAAGCCATCGCCGAAGGCCTGACCAACATGGGCTTCACGATCATTTCCGCCCGCCGCAGCGCGGCCGGGCGGCCCATTCCACCGAGCATGGCCGCCACTTTGTGAGTCTAGCGCAATTTAATCCGGCAAGTGTGGCTTGAGAAAGCTTGCCGCCACGGTTATTGCAACAACGCCTGCAACGTTATTCACTTTTGCGTGGAATCACTGACTTATATGCGCATCCGGCAGGACCTTGCGACGCCTGCGCGGCATGCCATGAGCCGGACCGGAACAACCCCGGCGAGGGTGACAGGAATGGCGAGGGTGACAGGAATAACGCCATGTATAAGACCGTGACCCGCAATATCGAGGTCGTGGTGACCCCGCGCTTTGTCGCCGACCGCTCGTCGCCGGAGAACAATTATTTCTTCTGGGCCTATACGATCTCGATCACCAATAACGGCACCGACACGGTGCAGCTGAAAACGCGCCATTGGCGCATCACCGATGCGAACGGCCGGCGGCAGGAAGTGCGCGGCGCCGGGGTCGTCGGGGAGGAGCCGACGCTCAAAACCGGCGAATCCTTCGAATATACCAGCGGCGTGCCGCTGCAGACGCCGTCCGGTTTCATGGTTGGAAGCTACGGCATGGTTGATGCGGCCGGCGAGCATTTCGACATTGACGTGCCCGCCTTCTCGCTCGACAGCGCCGAAAGCAGGCGCACTATCAATTAAACGCACGCAAAACGAAAATTGCGCACCCGCGGTGTGCGAAGTGCGCGATTTCCGCCGTAAAGATTTGATCGAACTTTCGATCAGTGGATGTCGACCCCGATGCCGGGCGCGTGGACGTCGACGCCGGGCCCTCGGTCATGATCCCGATAATAACCGTCATCATGATCGCGAATGACCACGCCGGTATCGGGATGGTCGACGCATTTGGAAACGCAGGTTCCGTTATCGCAAACCTGCTTGCAGACCTGCTCGGCACTGGCGACGTGCGAGAGCGCAAACCACAAGGCGGCCGTCGCTGCGCCTATCAAGATTTTGCTCATTATTGGCCTCCGCGTTATTTTCAAGACCAATTTCGCTTGCCGCTTTTGGTTCCCCCGCCGTTGCGAAGATATGAGATTGCTGCGGCCGGCGCGCTCGGCCCGCAAAATGCCGAAGCTAAATAAAGATAAATATTTCAATATGTTATGTGGCCACGAAGCGCCATCGCGGATTACGACAAAGCCGCGTCCGGCGGCGCGACCTCGTCCGGCGCGAAAACATAAGTCGAGCTGCAAAACTCGCAGGTCACCGTGATCCGGCCATCCTCGACCATGTCGTCGCGGTCGGTTTGCGAAAAGCTCTTCAGCATAGTCTCGACGTTATGACGCGAGCACGAACACCGCGCTTCCACGGACACCGCGCGGAACACATGAACGCCGCGCTCGTGAAACAAGCGGTAGGCAAGCCGTTCGCTCGAAAGATCCGGATCGATCAGTTCGATGGCTTCGACGGTTTCGACGAGTGAGCGGCCTTCGACCCAGGCATCGTCCTCCGCAATTTCGTGTGGCGCAGTTCCCGCCGGCGCATCGCCGGGATCGAGATCGGCCTGGCGCGCGCGTTCGGGGGATTTCGGCAGGAACTGCAGCAGGATGCCGCCGGCGCGCCAATGCCGCTGTGCGCCGTTCTCTCCGGCCAGGAACTGTTCGGCAACGGCGAGCCGCACGCGCGTCGGGATCTGCTCCGAGCGCGAGAAATATTCATGCGCGGCCTGCTCGAGGTCGCCGCCTTCCAGCGGCACGAGCCCCTGATACCGGCTCATGTCCGGCCCCTGGTCGATGGTCATGGCGAGATGGCCGTGGCCGAGAAGCTTGCCGGGCTGCGCTTCATTGGCCGCGATCGCCGCCGCCACGCGATCGGCATCGAACCGGGCGCAGGCCCGGACCTGGCCCGGCGAGGTGAAGTCGACCACCAGCATGCGCACCGGGCCATCGGTATGGGTTTGCAGGATGAAGCGGCCCTCGATTTTCAGCGATGAGCCGAGCATGACGGCGAGCACGATGGCCTCGCCGAGCAGTTTTGCCACCGGCGCGGGATAATCGTGGCTGGTCAGGATGGTATCGACGGCCGCGCCCAGCCGGACGATGCGGCCGCGCAGATCGAGCGCTTTCACCGCAAACGGCAGGATCACGTCGTCGTGGCCGGTCTGGTCGGGCTCGCGAACCGGAATGGCGAGATCAGGATTGCTCATGGTGGACGGAATATAAGTCGGCTGCCGTCAAATTTTGAGGGCCGCCGCCGGCAGAACTGCCGCTAACCGGCGAGGCACCAGGTCAAAATGCCCTTTTGCGCGTGCAGGCGGTTTTCGGCTTCGTCGAACACCACGGAATGCGGCCCATCCATCACCTCGTAGGTGACTTCCTCGCCGCGATGCGCCGGCAGACAATGCATGAAGATCGCATCCGGCTTGGCCCGCGCCATGAGCCGTGCATTGACCTGGTAGCGCTTGAGCAGATTGTGGCGGCGGGCGCCATTGCGGTCGCCCATCGAAACCCAGGTATCGGTGACGACGCAGTCCGCGCCTTTCACCGCCTCGTCCGGATCGGTGCCGAGACTGATGGCGGCCCCGGATGATTTTATCCAGCCGGTGAGCGGCTTCTTCGGCGCAAGCTCGGGCGGCGTCGCCACGCGCAACTGGAATTCAAAGCGCTCCGCGGCATGCATCCAGGAGGTCAGCACATTGGTCGAGTCCCCGGTCCAGGCAACGGTGCGGCCGCGGATCGGGCCGCGATGCTCCTCGAAGGTCATGACGTCGGCCAGCACCTGGCAGGGATGCGAACTCCGCGTCAGCCCGTTGATGACCGGAACGGTGGCGTGGCTTGCCAGATCGGCGACCGCGGCCTGATCCAGCATCCGGATCATGATGACGTCGACATAGCGCGACAGCACGCGCGCGGTGTCTGCCAGTGTCTCGCCGCGGCCGAGTTGCATCTCTTCTGCAGTCAAGAGAATGACATCGCCGCCAAGCTGGCGCATCGCGACTTCGAACGAGACGCGGGTGCGCGTCGACGGCCGCTCGAAAATCATCGCCATGGTCTTGCCGGCCAGCGGGCGATCGGCGCGGTCGCGTTTGGCCTTCATGCCGCGCGCGGTCTCGATCATGCCGCGCAGGTCGGCGGCGGGCACGTCGATGAGGTCAAGGAAATGGCGGACGGTCATCCCGCCGTCTCCACCTTGGGCTTTTGCGAATGGACGCGGCTCAGCCGTGCGCAAGCGCGGTCAAGCCGCGCGACGCCCTCGGCCATTTCTTCCTCGCTGACGATGAGCGGCGGCAGGAGCCGCACGACATTGTCGCCGGCGCCGACCGTGAGCATCTTCTCGGCGCGCGTCGCATTGACAAGCTCAGCGGCTGGAACCAGCGCCCGCAATCCGACCAGGAGACCTTCGCCGCGCACTTCGGCGATGATCGAAGGATAGCGGTCCTTGATCTCCGCCAGCCGCTGCTTGAGCAGAAGCCCGATCCGCCTGACGTGTTCGAAGAAGCCGGGCGCCAGCATGATGTCGAGCGTGGCGTTCGCAGCACTCATGGCGAGCGGATTGCCGCCGAATGTCGAGCCATGGGTGCCGGCAGTCATGCCCTTTGCCGCCTCGGTGGTGGCAAGCACCGCGCCGACCGGAAACCCGCCGCCGAGCGCCTTGGCGAGCGCCATGATATCGGGCGTGACGCCGCTGCGCTGATAGGCGAACAATTCGCCGGTGCGCCCCATGCCGCTTTGCACCTCGTCGAAAACGAGCATGAGGCCGTGCTGGTCGCACAGGGCGCGCAACGCCCGCAAGAAAGAGGGTTCGACGGTGCGCACGCCGCCCTCGCCCATGAGCGGCTCGATCATGATCGCCGCGGTCTCGGGGCCGACCGCGCGCTTGACCGCCTCAAGATCGGCAAACGGCACCTGATCGAAGCCTTGGACCACCGGGCCGAAGCCTTCGAGATATTTTTTCTGGCCGCCGGCGGCGAGCGTCGCCAGCGTGCGGCCGTGGAAGGCGCCCTCGAACGTGACGATGCGGTAGCGCTCGGGATGGCCGTTCACCGACTGGTATTTGCGCGCGGTCTTGATCGCGCCCTCGACCGCCTCGGCGCCGGAATTGCAGAAGAACACGACATCCGCGAAGCATTCCGCGCACAGCCGTTGTGCGACACGCTCGGCTTCGGGAATCTCGAAGAGATTGGAGACGTGCCAGAGCTTTTGTGACTGCTCGGCAAGCGCGGCGACGAGGTGCGGGTGCGCATGCCCGAGGGCGTTCACGGCGACGCCGGAGGTGAAATCGAGATAGCGCTCGCCGTCCGTGGCGACCAGCCATACGCCTTCGCCCCGCTCGAAGGCGAGGTCGACACGCGCGAAAGTTCCCATCAAATGCGATGTCATGGCTCTGAGCCCGCACGCTGCGCAGCAGCAATCCACGCAGTTAAAATGAAACGTGCCGCCTCTCCGGGCGGCACGGAACACCATTGTATTTCCGCGCGCCTCACTGTCAACACAGGATAATTACGCTCGGTGAACTTGGTTTGTACCCACATCATCCACACGCGAGCAGGAATGTGTGGACGCACGTTGCACGAGTTTTGCGCCTGACTCCCGCCATATTGTAGCTTTTTCATCGTCTAGTACGACATCTCGTGCGGCGGACAGTCTTCTGAAGAGTTGGTGATCGCGTGCGTGTTGGGCAGCTGCGCTGCCCGGCCCAATGGGGGATTCACAGAATGGTTCTACCCGCAAACGTTCAGGGAGGTTTGGGCATGTCGTGGTCCGACGAGCGGGTCGAGCTCCTGAAAAAACTGTGGTCCGACGGGCTTTCAGCAAGCCAGATCGCGGCCGAGCTCGGCGGCATCACGCGCAATGCCGTGATCGGCAAGGTGCACCGGCTCGGACTGTCCGGCCGCGCCAAGAGCACGTCGAGCGCCTCGCCCCGTCCGCGCAAGGCGCGCGCGCCGTCGCACATGCTGCGCATCGGGCGCACGTCGATCCGCGGCAATACCGCGCTCGCGCATGCCTACGATATGGAAATCGAAGCCGAGCCGGAATTGATCGAGAACATCATTCCGATCGGCCAGCGCCGCACCATTCTCGAGCTCAACGAGCAAACCTGCCGCTGGCCGGTGGGCGATCCCGGCAGCGTCGATTTTTTCTTTTGCGGCGGCAATACTGTCACTGGCGTGCCCTACTGCGCCTATCATTCGCGGGTGGCCTATCAGCCGGCATCCGATCGCCGCCGGGACAAGCGGCCGCTGCCGCGGTGAGCTAATCCGCTCATTCCCGCACAAGCGGGAATCCGGCGGGGCAATTCTGCTTTCGAAAATGAAACGGCTGGGTCCCCGCTTTCGCGGGGACGAGCGGAGCGGGATTCAGCTCGCCTTGCCGAAACGATCGTCCAGCGAATAGCCGGCGCCGCGCACGGTGCGGATCGGATCGGAGGCATGGCCGCGGTTGAGCGCCTTGCGCAGGCGGCCGACATGGACGTCAACCGTACGTTCGTCGATATAGACGTCACTGCCCCAAACGCCGTCGAGCAATTGCTCGCGTGAAAACACCCGGCCCGGGCGTTCCATCAGGAATTCGAGCAGACGGAATTCGGTCGGCCCGAGATCGACCGGGCGGGCCGAGCGCGACACCCGCTTCTTTTCGCGGTCGAGCTCGAGATCGCCGATCATCAGGATCATGGCGACGCGCTCGGGGCTGGCGCGGCGAAGCAGTGCGCGAACCCGCGCCAGGAGTTCCGGAACCGAGAACGGCTTGACGATGTAATCATCGGCGCCGGTGGCGAGCCCGCGCACGCGCTCGCTTTCCTCGCCGCGCGCCGTCAGCATGATGATCGGCAGCGCCTGCGTTTGCGGGCGGGCGCGCAGCCGCCGGCACAGTTCAATGCCGGACAGGCCGGGCAGCATCCAGTCGAGCACGACAAGATCGGGCGCGGTTTCCTTCAGCCGGGTATCGGCATCGTCGCCCCTGGCGACTGCGTCAACCTCGTAGCCCTCGGCTTCGAGATTGTAGCGCAGCAGCGTGGTCAGCGGCTCCTCGTCTTCCACGATCAGGATGTTGGCTCCCATCCCGCGCTCCTATTTCTGCAGCAAGCCTGCCGGAAAACTCGTCGTGTCACCCTTGGGACGCTGATCGGTAATCGGACTACCTTCGATCATGTAGTAGACGGTTTCGGCGATATTGGTGGCGTGATCGCCCATGCGCTCGATGTCCTTGGCGCAGAACATCAGGTGCATGCAGAAGGTGATATTGCGCGGATCCTCCATCATATAGGTGAGGAGTTCGCGGAACAGCGACGTGCACATCGAATCGACTTCCTCGTCGCCGTTCCAGACCGCAAGCGCCGACTGAAGGTCGCGGCCGGCATAGGCATCGAGCACCTGCTTGAGCTGCGCCAGGACCAGCGCTGACATGTGCTCCACGCCCCGGATCAGCTTCTGCGGATAAAAGTCGCCATCGAGCGCGACGACGCGTTTGCCGATATGCTTGGCATGATCGCCGATCCGCTCGAGGTCGTTGCATACACGCATGGCGCCTATGATCTCGCGCAGGTCGACGGCCATCGGCTGCCGCCGCGCGATGGTGAGGATGGCTTTCTCCTCAACTTCGCGCTGCATTGTATCGATCGCCGGATCCATGCCGATGACGCGTTCGCCGAGTTCCAGATCGCGATCGACCAGGGCCTGCGCTGCATCGGCTATCTGCCGCTCCACGAGCCCGCCCATCTCGGCGACCTTGCGGGTGATCTCCTGCAGATCGGTGTCGAACGCCTTGGCGGTGTGATCGACCCGCGTGGTGGTGCTGAATTCTGTCATGGACGTTTACCTGATTAGCCGATATTTGGCGATTAGCCGAAGCGCCCTGTGATGTAGTCCTGGGTACGCTGATCGTGCGGCGCGGTGAACATTTTGCTCGTCGAATCGAATTCGATCAGCTCGCCGAGATACATGAAGGCGGTCAATTCGGATACGCGCGCGGCCTGCTGCATGTTGTGGGTGACGATTACGATCGTATAGTCGTCGGTCAACTCGTCGATCAGTCCCTCGATCTTGGCCGTCGAGATCGGATCGAGCGCCGAGCACGGTTCATCGAACAGGATCACCTCGGGCCGCACCGCAACGGTGCGCGCGATGCACAGGCGCTGTTGCTGGCCACCCGACAGGCTCTGCCCATTGGCATTAAGCTTATCCTTCACCTCGTCCCACAGAGCCGCGCGCCGAAGCGAGGTTTCGACACGCCCGTCGATCTCGGATTTCGGCAGCCTCTCGTAGAGCCTGATGCCGAAGGCGATATTTTCGTAGATCGACATCGGGAACGGCGTCGGCTTCTGGAACACCATGCCGATGCGCGCGCGCAAAAGATTGAGATCCTGTTTCGGCGACAGGATATTGACGCCATCGAACAGCACTTCGCCGGTGGCGTGCTGGCGCGGATAGAGGTCGTACATCCGGTTGAGCACGCGCAACAACGTCGACTTGCCGCAGCCGGACGGCCCGATGAAAGCCGTCACCTTGTTCTGGTAGAGCGGAAGCGAAATCGACTTGAGCGCCCTCGCCTCGCCATAGAAGAAATTGAGGTCGCGAATTGAAATCTTTTCGGCCAGGTTCGTCCGATCGGTTGGCTGGTGCGAGACCGGAGGAACGCTGACGGAAGCTACGCTCATGCTCATGACTGTTTTCCCGATGGAACAAGGGCACGTGCCGTAATGCTCAACGTAAGCACGGCGAGCGTGATGATAAGCGCGCCGGTCCAGGCCAGCGCCTGCCAATCGTGGTACGGGCTGAGCGCGAACTGGAAGATGATGACCGGCAAGCTCGAGATCGGCGCGTTGAGATTGGTGCTCCAGAACTGATTGTTGAGCGAGGTAAACAGGAGCGGCGCGGTTTCGCCGCTGATCCGGGCGACCGCGAGAAGCACACCCGTCACCATGCCGGCGCGCGCCGCGCGGTAGCAGATACGCGTGATCGACAATGAGCGCGGCAGGCCGATCGACGTGGCCGCCTCGCGCAGCGCATTCGGCACCAGCGTCAGCATGTCTTCGGTGGTGCGCACGACCACCGGTATGACGAGGACGGCAAGCGCGACGCCGCCCGCCCAGCCGGAAAAGTGCCCGAGCGGCGCGACCATGACCTGGTAGATGAACAGGCCGATCACGATGGAAGGCGCGCTGAGCAGGATGTCATTGACGAAGCGAACCACGGTGGAAAGCCGGTCATGGCGGCCATATTCCGCCATATAGGTGCCGGCGAGAATGCCGATCGGCGTGCCGATCAGGACGGCGAGGCCCGTAAGCATCAAGCTGCCGAAAATGGGATTGAGCAAGCCGCCGCTCGATCCGGGCGGCGGCGTCATCTGCGTGAAGACAGCGAGCGACAGGCCGCTGAAGCCTTTCCAGAACAGCACGCCCAGGATCATCACCAGCCAGCCCAGGCCGAAAGCCGTCGCGGCAAACGCCAGCGCTGTCGCAACGATGTCCGTGCGGCGGCGGCCGGAATAGCGAGACGCGACGATTGTGTCCGGCATGGCGTCACCCGACCCGGCGTTCGATGCGCATCAGCATGTAACGCGCGATGGCAAGCACGATGAACGTAATGACGAACAGGATCAGGCCAAGCGAGATCAAAGCGGACGTATACAGATCGCCCACCGCCTCGGTGAACTCGTTGGCGATGGTTGCCGAAATCGTGGTGCCGGGCGCCAGTACCGACGCCGAGATCCGGTGCGCATTGCCGATGACGAACGTGACGGCCATGGTCTCGCCCAGTGCCCGGCCGAGACCCAGCATGACGCCGCCGATGACGCCGACGCGCGCATAGGGCAGCACGACGTTGCGCACGACCTCCCAGGTCGTGCAGCCAAGGCCATAGGCCGCTTCCTTGAGCACGCTCGGCACCGCCTCGAACACGTCGCGCGTAATCGACGTCACGAACGGCAGCACCATGATGGCGAGGATCAGGCCCGACGTCAGCATGCCGATGCCGTAGGGCGGCCCGGCGAACAGCGAGCCGATCACCGGAGCGTTGCCGAGCGTATTGATCAGGAAGGGCTGCAACGTCGCCTGCAGGAACGGTGCGAAGATGAACAGGCCCCAGATGCCGTAGATGATGCTCGGAATGCCGGCGAGCAGTTCGATCGCGATGCCGATCGGCCGCCGCAGCCATTTGGGACAGAGTTCGGTAAGAAAGAAGGCGATCATCAGGCCCACGGGTACCGCGATCAGCATCGCGATAAGCGACGTCAGGATCGTGCCGTAGATCGCCGGCAGCGCGCCGAAATTATCGGTGACCGGATTCCAGCGCTGGCTCGTCAGAAAGCCGAAGCCGAACGCCTGGATCGCGGGAATCGAACCCTGGATCAGCGAGAAGATCACGCCGCTCAGGAGCAAAAGCACGCCGATCGCTGCTGCCCGCGTCAAATTACGAAACACCGCGTCGCCGAGCCGCAGCCGGTCGAGCACTTTTGTGCGCGCTTTGGCTTCGGCCGATCCGGCTATCCGGTCAGAAAACGCAACGTCGACCACCGGCTGTCTCCCCGCGGGCTGCATCGACTCTCCTTTGCCATCCGCATCGGGAGAGCTACTCAATCGACCTCCGGGCCGCTAGACAAGACACCCGTCGCGGCCCGGTGCAAAAGAGAGAAAAGGCGCCTTGTGAGCGCCTTTTCCCGTGTTTTCCGATTTTAGAAAATCGGTTTTCCGTCCGAACCCTTGATCTTGTCCTTCCAGGTCTTCTCGATCAAAGCCACGACGCTGTCGGGCATCGGCACATAGTCGAGATCGCTCGCCATTTGCTGCCCGTGCTTGTAGCCCCAGTCGAAGAATTTCAGCGCCTCGCCCGATGCGACCGAATCCTGCGGAACCGACTGCATCAGGATGAAGGTCGAACCGGCGACCGGCCAGGATTTGTCGCCCGCCGCGTCGGTCATGATGACGCGGAAATTCGGCGCGCTGGTCCAGTCGGCGCCGGCGGCAGAGGCCTGGAACGCCTCCATGGTCGGCGCAACGACCTTGCCGGCATGATTGACCATCTTGGCGTAGGTCAGATTGTTCTGCTTGGCGTAGGCATACTCGACATAGCCAAGTGAACCGACGGTTTGCGCCGTGTTGTTGGAAACGCCTTCGCTGCCTTTGGCGCCGATACCGACCGGCCATTCGACCGCGGTATTCTCGCCGACCTTGCTCTTCCAGTCGGCGCTGACCTTGGACAGGTAGTTGGTCCAGATGAAGGTCGTACCGGATCCGTCCGAACGATGAACGACGGCAATCGCCGTGTCGGGCAATTTGACGCCGGGATTGAGCTTGGCGATCACCGGATCGTTCCATTTGGTGACGTTGCCGAGGAAGATCTGCGCGATGGTCGGGCCGTCGAGCGTGACCTCGCCCGGCTTGATGCCTGGCAGATTCAGGATCGGAACGACGGCGCCGTTGATGACCGGGAACTGCACGAAATTGTTCTTGCCGATATCATCGGCCACCAGCGGCATGTCGGTGGCGCCGAACGTCACGGTCTTGGCGGTGATCTGCTTGATGCCGCCGCCCGAACCGATCGACTGATAGTTCAGGCCGACATTGGTATCCTTCTTATACTGGTCCGCCCATTTGGCGAGGACCGGATAGACGAAGGTCGAGCCGGCACCGGTAATATCGCCGGCGGCGGCGGGAAGTACCGTCGCGGCGAGTATGCCGGCGGCTGCGATAGTCGTGAGATGTTTCACTGCTGTCTCCTGTGAGTAGAAATTCGGGCGGCGCGCGTCTTCAACGCACGTCGGCTTAACGTCCCTGTGGGCGCATTCATTTCAGATCGCTGTCTGTCAGAACGCCGCACCAGGAAATGCCCTAGCGAAGCGAACCCGCAGCGTTGGCACGGTTAGGCTCGCCACATAACCGTTCTATGAGGCCTAGATGACAGTCAGATGACAGCGCAAACCATTGACAGGACGTCAATTTACCGCGGATGCGCGACTGCGGCGGTGGGCAGGTGAATAGTGAAAGTGGCGCCCTCACCCGGCGCGCTGTCGATCGTCAACCGCCCGCGATGGCGATTAAGAATGTGTTTGACGAGCGCCAGACCCAGCCCGGTTCCACCCTGGGCGCGGCTTTCGGTAACGTCGACGCGATAGAAGCGCTCGGTCAGCCGCGGCAGATGTTCGGGCGCGATGCCCGGCCCGTAATCGCGCACGCTGACGCGGGCTTCGGGCTCGCCATCGGCTGACGTCCCGGCGCCGATCTTGATATCGACGCGCCGGCCGGCGGCGCCGTATTTAAGCGCGTTCTCGATCAGGTTTTCGAAAATGCGCAGCAACTCGTCATGATCGCCGAGAACGGGGAGCGCGTTCGCAGCATCGATATTGACGGTAACGCCGCGGTCGCGCGCCAGGGTCTCCAGCCCGTCGACGACCTGCCGGACGATCGGCACGAGGTCGGTCGGTGTATCGGGACGACGATGCGCATTGAGTTCGATCCGTGACAACGACAACAGATCGTCGATCAGGCGCGCCATCCGCCGTGCCTGTTCCTGCATGATGGCGAGGAAACGCTCGCGTGCTTTTGTGTCCTCGCGCGCCGAGCCCTGCAAGGTCTCGATGAAACCCAAAAGCGCCGCGAGCGGCGTGCGCAATTCATGGCTGGCATTGGCGACGAAATCGGCGCGCATTTCCTCGACGCGGCGCAGCGGCGTGAGATCGTGAAACGTCATCAGCACGAGGTCCGGCCGCGTTGCATTCGGTTCGCGCTTGACCGGCATCACGATGGTCTCGAACCAGCGGTCAAGCGGCACCCGCTCGGAATAGACGACGCGCTGTTCTTCGCCCTGCGCGGACGCGCGGCTGATCGCCTCAATCAATTCGGGCATCCGCAGCGCGAATGACACCGGCTCGCCTTGCCGCAACGCCGGCGCCAGCGCGCGAGCGCGCTCGTTGAGCGCCAGTACCCGCCCGTCCCGATCGAGCGCCACCACCGGATCGGGCAAGCCGGCGACAACGGCCCGCAGCAGGTCGTCGCCGCGCGCGGCGCCGACGACCGGGAGTGCCAGACGATCGTCGTCCTGATTTGAACGTACAGCAAGAATCGCAGCGGCAGCGACAATCGCGAAGCCCGCAATCGCATAAGCAGCCGGCAGCGCACCGCCGATAGCCAAAGCGGCGAACACGATCGCCGCCGCGCCGATCACGAACCGCCCGCCGCGCCAGCGCTTGGATGTGAGCAATGCGCGATCTTCAGCCAGGCTCATCAACCTTCTCGCAACGTCGGCGGCTGCGCGGATTGGGATATGCGACGCGTGGCCCGGCTAAGCAAGACTTCGCGGATGCCGAGCACCCCGAGCGAGAGCACAAACGGGATGATGTAATAAAGCAGCCGGAACAGCAGGAGCCCGGCAAGCAGGTCTTCCTTGTCGAATTGCCACAGCGCCACCATCATGGCGGCGTCGAACACGCCGAGACCGCCGGGAGCGTGGCTGGCAAACCCGAGCAGCGTTGCGGCAACGAAGATGACCGCCACGGTCACAAAACCGAGATTGGGCTCGTCCGGCACCAGCATGTACATCGCGGCGGCGCAGCAGCTGAGATCGAGGATGCCGATCGCGATCTGGAGAAGCGTCAGCGGACCGCCCGGCAGCGTCACCTGCCAGCCGTCGCGGCCGATCACGCGCGGCTTGACCCAGACCCAGGCGACATAGGCGCAAAGCATGGCCAGGATCACGAGCGCAAGGACGCGGTTGCACCACAGCGGCATTTGATCGAGCGCGCGCGCCGCTTGCGGCGCCCACAGGATGCCAAGCCCGAGCACCGTGGCGTTGCCCAGCCAGAATGTCAGCCCGGCAACGAAACAGATTTTCGTGACCTCGATGACGCTCAAGCCCCAGGTCGAATAGATGCGGTAACGCACCGCGCCGCCGGAGAAGACGCTGGCGCCGACATTGTGCCCGACGGCATAGCTGGTGAATCCGGTGAGCGCCGCGATGCGATAGGGCACTTCGGTGCGGCCGATCGTGCGCAGCGCGAACAGGTCGTAGAAAGTCAGCGTCAGGTAGCCGCCGGCGACGAACAGGCCGGCAAAGATCAGCGTCCGCCAATCGGTTGCCTCGAGGGCGTCGACAAGCGCGTCCGGATCGATATCGCGCAGGATGTGGTAGAGTACCACCACCGCAACGGTGATGATGGTCAGGCTGAGCGCAATGCCGATCCGGCTCAAGCCCACCTTGCGGTCGAAAAAGTGCGCGGTCCCGCGCAGTCTCTTCAACATGCCGCGCTCCGGACCGGCTGCCTGCGCATCCATTAAGAGTTCCGCTCCGCTGCCCCCCAGCGGGAACCGGTTCCCACTAGCAGATGTGGTGCTTTGGCGCGAGGGCGGCCAGGGCTTTCAACTCACGCGGTTTTTCGCCACAGGCGCCCTGCCCGCTGCCGTTTCGGCCTGCTATTCTTGAGCCCACCGTTCACCGAAGAAACGACCCGTTCCCAAGGGCTCCTCAAGGACATCGCCAAAGCATTGCGAGGGCACAATGACCGATCATCATCTTGCACAGGGTACGCCGCTGGCGCGCCGCACGCTGTTGACCAGCGCAGGGCTTGGCATTGGCGCAGGCCTTGGCATTGGCGCCGGCCTCGTTTCCGTCCTGCCCATGGCGCAGGCGGAAACGGCCCCTGCGGCAATCTGGAGCCAGGAATATTGGGCGAAGAAGGGCGACGTAAAGCTGAACCTGTGGCGAAAGCGCATCGGCGCGCCAAAGCCCGGCCAGCCGGCGCTGCCGATCTTCTTCCTGGTGCACGGCTCGTCCCTGTCGGCGCGCTCGTCCTACGACCTGAACGTACCGGGCAGCGTCAACTACTCGATGATGAACGAATTCGCCGGCTACGGTTACGACGTCTGGACCATGGATCACGACGGCTACGGCTATTCCGGCAGTTCGGGCAACAATTCGGATATCGCCAGCGGCGTCGAGGATCTCAAAGCGGGCGTTGCCGTGGTGATGAAGGAGACCGGCCAGCAGAAGGTGCATTTCTTCGGCGAGTCCTCGGGCAGCATCCGCGCCGGAGCCTATGCCCAGAGCGAACCCGAACGGATCGACCGGCTCGTGCTTGTTGCCTCGACCTATAAAGGCGACGGCGCCGACGAAATCGCGCGGCGGCGTGCCCGCATCGATGAGCTTCGCGCCACGCCGCGCCGCAAGCGCGACGCCAGCATGATCCGCTCGATCTTTTCCCGCGACGGGCATCCCGGCATCTACGATCCGGCTGTGATCGAAGCGCTGGTCGCCGCGGAGATGAAATTCGGCGACACTATCCCGGCCGGCACTTATATCGATATGGCGGTAAATCTGCCTGCGATGGATCCGAGAAAGATTACGGCACCGGTGCTGATGACGCGCGGCGAGTGGGACGGCAATTCGACCAATAACGACCTTCTCGACTTTTTTCGCCAGCTGCCGAACGGCGATCGTCAATACGTCATCCTGCCGAACATCGCGCACAGCCAGGGTTTCAGCAAGAACCGCGCGCTGATGTGGTACGCGATCAAGAACTTCCTCGGTGCGCCGGCGCCGGTTGCGAGCTAGCGCAATTCCCCGTCCTTAAAGAACGCGCGCAGCTCCTGATACGTTTCCTCCGGCGCTTCCTCGGAGAGATAATGTCCGCTCGGCACCGAGCGCGCGCCGCGGATGTCGGTCGCGTATCTCGCCCAGATGTCGGCGGGCTTGTGATTGCGGCCGACGCCGCCGGTCGCGCCCCACAGGATCAGCGCCGGACAGGTGACTTTTTTGCCGGCCTCGAAATCCTTCGTGTCCATGTCGAGATCGACGCCGAACGTCGCGCGATAGTCTTCGCAGATGGCGTGGATGGTTTCCGGATTGCGGAAACAGCGCATGTATTCCTCGAGCGCTTCCTTGCCGAAGAAGCTCAGGCCCTGCTTGGTCTTGGCGAGCTTTTTCTGGATGTACCAGTCGGGATCGGCGCCCATCATCTTTTCCGGCAAGGGCGACGGCTGGATATTGAAGAACCAGTGCCAGGAGAACGTGCCCCATTGCCGCGTGATATTGTTGAGGAGGTGATGCTGCGGGATGATGTCGAGGATCGCGGCGCGGGCCACCTTGTCCGGGTGATCGAGGCACATGCGGTGCAGCACACGCGCGCCGCGATCATGGCCGGCGGCGTAGAACTTTTTGAACCCGAGCGCGGCCATCACCTCGACATTGTCGAGCGCCATATTGCGGAACGAATAGCCGGAATGATCCTCGCCGCCGTCGGGCTTCGACAAATCGCCATAACCGCGCAGGTCGGTCGCGACGACCGTGAATTCTTCCGCCAGCCGCGGCGCGAATTTTTGCCACGACAGATGCGTGAACGGATTGCCGTGCATGAGCAGAAGCGGCGGTCCCTTGCCGCCGCGGAGAGTGACGATGCGCGCCCCCGATGTATCGATTTCGCTGCGGGTGAAGTTTTCGAACATCGCGCGTTCCTCTATCCTGTCATGATGCGTGGGGCGGGGATGATCCAGTAAAGCCAGCGCACCCGCAAGCGCGCACAGAACGAAAACATCGGGGACGAAAATGCCGCAACAAACGCCGCCAGACATCGACCCGCAATCCGGTTTCCGGCTGCCGCTGCCGAAGCGGGAGGATCTGGATGACGCCGGCCGGCGCTCCTACGACCGCGCCGTGACGCCGGGAAAAACCATGGTCGGCCTGCACGGCCCGGGCGGCATTCGCCTCTACAGCACAAGGATTGTCGAGGCGACCAACGCGATTTCCGATTATCTGCGGCATGAAGCGGATTATGGGCCGAAGGTCCGCGAGATCGCGATCCTCATTGTCGCGCGCGAGATGGATAGCCGCTTCGAATGGGCCGCGCACGAGCCCGAGGCCTTGCGCGTCGGCGTGGCGCGCGAGACCGTCGAGGCGATCAAGCACCGCAAGCCGACTACGGGCCTCGACGAAACCGACGCCGCGATCGTCGACTTCGGCCGGCAGATTTTCCACGATCACAAGGTCACGCCCGCGGCCTTTGCGCGGATGAAGGCGCTGTTCAAGCCGTCGACGCTCGTCGAGCTGGTTTCGCTCATGGGCCACTATGCCTCGACGGCGGCGCTGCTTTGCGCCTTCGACATGCAGGTGCCGGACGGCAAGCCGCAACTGCCGCTCGCGTGAGCGGCATTACTTGCGCGGCAATTTATCGAGCCCGAGTTCGCTCCAGCGCGCCCGGACCTGATCGAGGTCTTTCTTTTCCGGCCACACCGTCGGCGGAAAACGCGCGCCGCCAAAATCCGGATCCGGGTCGTGATCGAGATTGATCGTGGCGTCGATCAGCATCCGGTTCCATTTGCCTGTGCCGAACAGCGATGTGTTGCGGTCGCGCTTGCGCGTTGACGGATCGAGCCCGAGCCCAAATGTCGCCGGCATGATGACGATGTCGTCGTCGCCGGCATTGACGCGATAGGCGATCGCCCAGTCCACCGCGGCGTAATCGTGGATGTCGATGTCGTCGTCGACCACGATGACGTGCTTGTAGCGCACATGGCCGGCCGACGAGCCCCACAACGCATTCGCCACCTGCTTGGCCTGGCCGCGATAGCTCTGCTTGATCGCCACCACGATGTTCACGCCGGCCTGCACCGGCGGGCACCAGACGTCGGCGATGCCGGGCACGCCGGCGCGGTCGAGCACGTTCCACGCCGTCGCCGCGCGCATGATCGAGGAGCACATGCCGTTTTCCGAAAAACAGCCGGGCATCGAGCCTTCGATGGTGCCGCGCAGGATCGGATCCTTGCGGTGGGTGATGGCCGTGACACGGATGGTCGGCTTCGGCGAGCGGTCGCCGGCGACATAGCCGGTAACCTCGGCGAACGGGCCTTCCATCTCGAAGGTCTCGGGATCGAGACCGAGATAGCCCTCGATCACGATCTCGGCGGTCGCCGGCACCTGGAGATCGACGGTCTCGCATTTGACCAGTTCCACCGGCGCGCCGCGCACGGCGCCGATGACGTCGTATTCGCACAGGCCCTTCGGCACCGGCGAGCCGGCGACGAAGCCGAGCGAATCCTCCCAGCCGATGGCGACCGCGATCGGCATTTCCTTGTGGCCCTTCTGCTGCCAGGCGGTGACGTGGTGGCCGATATGCTGCGCGCGCCACATCAAGATCGGGATCTTGTTCTTGTCCGCGATCATGCCGCGATAGATGCCGACATTCATCACGCCGCTATCGGGATCTTTGGTGACGACACCGCCGTAGGTCATGATGTAGCGGCCGCCGTCGAGCCTGTTCCATTGCGGTACCGGGAATTCGTAGAGATCGATGTCGTCGCCCTTGATAATGTTCTCCTTGCACGGGCCGGTCTCGACGAGTTTCGGCTTCACGCTTTCGGCAAGCACGGTACGGCCGAGCTTGACCAGTTCGCGCGCATGCGTGTCGGGCGGCAGTCCGAGCATCATGGCGATGCGGCGCGCGCTCGACAGGCCGCCGGTGAAGACCTGGCGGCAGCGCGCGTTGGCGCCATAATCGCGGATATTGTTGAACAGGACGGCGGGCCCGGTGCCGGCGCCCTGCGCCAGCCGTGCGATGGTGCCGAGCTCGATATTCCAGTCGACTTCGGCGTCGATCCGCTGCAATTCGCCGGCGGCATCAAGCGCCTTCATCCAGCCGCGCAGATCGCCGAAGGCCGTCGGCTTACGTTCTGTAATCATTGGTATTCCCGATGTGGTGAGCGGCTGGTTTTGCGCTGTTAGCCCGCCGCATGTCAATTCGCCTTTGCGGGGGCGGAAGGAAGTGAAAGATTCGCGTCATTATTTATTCTCGCGGCGCTCCGGTCCGTCATCCTGAGGTGCTCGGCGCGGAGCGCCGAGCCTCGAAGGGCGACGGCTGCACCGCCCGGGCCGCATCCTTCGAGGGCCGCTGCGCGGCCACCTCAGGATGACGGACCATAGGCACGCGCAAACTAATCCGTTCCCGCGATGCGATCGCATCCGGGTTTTGTTTCAAGCTTTCCAAAAGACCTCCCCGATGAGGGGAGGCGGAGCGCCGACAGGCGCAAGTGTCTTGGAGCCGCATCAGCGGATGCGGCAGCGCGCCTTATCCTCTTCTCCTCCCCCGCTTGCGGGGGAGGTTGGGAGGGGGCCCGCTCGCCTCTCGGCGCTCCACCGCGGATCTTGCCTCAGCGACTGAACGCCAGGACTCAGCCCAGGCCGCGCTTCACGCGATAAAGTGCGAAGGCGTTACCGTCGCCTTTGAACCGCGCTTAAGCGAAGCACCTCGCACGCCGGTCGTCATGCCGGCGGGGACGATACCCGGACCGCCCGGGAGCGGGGTTACGAGCCCCACCCGCAGGAACCGCACTCGCTCCACTTCAAGGATCGTCTCGAGAAGCGCCCCTCGATGAGCGAGATGGCCGTATGTAACCTAAACGGTGACAAATGTCAATGAAAATGTGACGCGCCGGCATGATGCCCAAAGCAAGCCTGCCCGGCTCGGACGCCGCTTCCCGGTTTCGCTGCCGCTCAACCCAAGCTACGCTTGCCGCATATAAAAAATACCGGGAGGACTTCTCATGCGCATTCAATGTCTCGCACTCACGTGTCTTGTCACCGTCGTGGCGTCGAGTGCCGTGGCCCAACAGGCTGCGGCGCCGCCTGCGACTGTTTTCATGAACAACAAGGACATCATGGGCCTGGTCGACAAGGCAAAGGCCGACCGCAAGGGCGACGCGCCGTTGGCGGCCGAGCCGATCCTGTTGCTGACGCCCTATCGCGCCCAGCTCGAATACCGTCCCGGCACCGGGCCGGCGGCCGTGCATGAAAAAGATGCCGAACTGATGGTCGTGCTCGACGGCACCGGCAATATCGTGACCGGCGGCAAGCTCGTCGACGAGAAGCGTGTCAACGCCAACAATCTCAGCGGCCCCTCGATCGCGAACGGCGACGCCCACATGGTGGTCAAGGGCGACATGATCCTCATCCCCCCAACACGCCGCATCAGGTGATCCCGGGCGGCGGTGCGCCCATTGTCCTGATGACAATGCATGTGCCGTTTCCGCCGGCAAATTGGCCGCCGGCGAACTGAGCGCCCGCGATGGGTTGCTTTGCGAGCGACCCCGAAGCGATTTAGCAAGTGGCCCGGATTGAGCGCAGCGAAATCCGGAACAACTGTGTCCGAGGCAAATGGCGCTCCCGGGTTTCGCTTTGCGCAGCCCGGACTGCGCTCGTTTGCGTCACGTCTCACGAAGAAAAGTCGGACCCTGGCGAGACATTCGACCGATCAACCTTCGTGCCGGATTTCTTTGCTTTCTTTTTTGCCTTCTTGGCTGCTTTCTTTTCCGCTTTCTTTTCCGCCTTCTTTTCTTTCTTGTTTTCTTTCTTGGCGGCCTTCCTGGCTTTCTTCTTTGCCTTCTTCGCGGCTTTCAAGATCTTCTTTGCTTTGGTCATGCGATGCGTTGCTCCAATCCGGCCGTGACACGCGCTGTTACTGCCAACGCAGGTATGTCATCCTGCCGGTTCCATTCGTTCAAGGCCCGACGGTATCATCCGCAAAAGGAAAACACGATGAGCAACGGCAGCACGCTTTCGCTTCCCGAACTGGAAGACCGCATCGCCATCGTCCGCGACAATATCCGTCAGCTCATCGAACAGGCCGCGGCCGATTCCGGCGCCGCGAACGAAGCGCGCAATGCCGACCGGATCGCGCAGCAGAATGCGGAGCTCGAAAGGCTCACCAACGGAAAGAGACGCGCTATTGAAGAAATAGCCGCGCAATGCAGCTGGAAGCGCAACAAAATCCCGCTATCGGCGCCGCAGGGAACTATTTGCGGTCCGTCCCGGTTTTAAGCCCGGAGGGGTGGCACAAGAGGGAGTTGACGATGAAACGATTGGCCTTTGCCGCCGGCATCATGGCGATTGGTCTTACGATCTCTGTTCCGGCGCGCGCCGACTACGCCGTCGTTCAGTTGGAGAACGGCTGGTGCAAGATCTGGTGGGATAGCGGGGCGACACCGTGGGGCACCGGCTGGACCAAGATTGCCTATGGGCTGCCCGATTGGCTCACGGCATCGGCGGCGCTTAATTCCGCCCGCTCGCAAGGTGTCTGCCAATAACAGGGGACGCGGTCCGCGCGGCGCGCATCAATCCAGATGCGACACCACGGCAAGCCGCGTGATCTTGTGGCTGAGGTAGGCCTGCAGGAAAACGTCGTAGTTGCGGAACGACACGCAGCCATTTGAATCGCCGTTCGGGCCGAGCATGAAGCTGTGCGCCAGAAGACCCGAGCGGCCGTAGACCTTGCTTTCGTCTTCCGGGATCAGCCGCAGTGCGCGCACGCCGTGGAATGACGCTTCGCGTTCGCGAAGATCGTAGACGTCAGGCGGCGTGACGCCGCGATCCCTGACGTCGGCGTGGTGCGGATCGTCCAGCATGCTGCCGAGGCCAGAATGCGCCTCGAGCCGGGTGCCGTCCGGCATGTAAACGACACGCGCGGCAATGTCGTAAACCGCGGTCGAGCGGTCGTAGAGGCCGGTCGCGCTGTTCTGGCCGATGCCGAGACTGCCGGTATCGGCATCGGCATAAGCGAGCGTGATCGGCGAGGGCTGCGATCGGCCGAACAGCCGCTCGAACAGCGTCGGCTTGTCAGCCGTCGTGTCGCGCGGACGATCCCGCACGGTCGCAACCCGGACCGGCGCGATGCGTGGTTGCGGCAGCGGCACGGTTTGCGCGACTTGCGCGCTCTGGGTGGCCTGAGCGCCGCGCGGCGCCGGTGCTGCGGCTTGCGCGACGGCGCGTGCCGGAGCGGCGGTTTGCGGCGGCGCGAATGCGACGAAGCGGCCGGCCAGCGGAAGCTCGGCACGCTCCGCAAAGGTGGCTGCCGGGAAGCCTGCGGTATAACGCGCGTCGAACAGCGATACGTCATCCGCGGCGTCGGCGCTTTTTGCCGTGCCGCCGATGATGGCAGGCAAGAACCGCCGCATCACGGCGAGCTTGTCACCGCGCACCGCGAGCTTGTCGCCGCGCGCGCCTGTGGCCGCTGCCTGATCCGGCGCGGTGGCGCCGGCATCGACCCAGCCGCCGCCATTGCCGGCGAGATTGACGCAGAGCGTCCAGCCGCACAGCAACACGACACCGGCGAGCGTCGCGCCGCCCACGATGCGCTGCGGGCGCACGCTCGGTGCCGGATAGTCATAGCCGTGTGCTGTGGAATAACTACGCCACTCGGTCCCGACCGACATCCCCACCGCGTCCAAATGAGCAACGCCCCTGCGGGTGCTGTCGCGAACCGAGACTGGCTCGGCCCATCGCAGTGCAGAAGCGCGTAACGCCGTCCCCCGACGGCAGGTCACACGGAGCATGCCGCAGACCTGCGGACTTATTTGAGGCCAGTTTGCGTTAAATGCGGGTTAAGTGAATTTGCGCCCGATGCGCAACGACCGGACTTTTGGCGGCCGTTTTGCGGTGTGCCATTTCACCGCCCTTGCCGTGCCGCATTTTCGCCACGGCATGTTTTGCGGCTATTATACATGTCCAAGAAAATGAATCGGGAGGCCGCAATGCCGGAACAAGCAATCACGCGCCGCACCGCGCTCGGTACGGCGGCAGCAGCCGGCGCCGCCGCGCTCGGAGGACCACAGGCGATGGCGCAAACCGCCGCACGCAAGACATTCGTTCTCGTTCACGGCGCCTATCATGGCGGCTGGTGCTGGCGGCGGGTCGCCGACATTCTCGAAAGTCACGGCCACAAGGTCTACGCGCCGTCACTGACCGGCAACGGCGACCGCTCGCATCTTCTCAGCAAGGACATCACGCTCGACACCCAGATCACCGACATCGTCAATCTGGTGAACTGGGAGGATCTCAAGGACGTCTGCCTCGTGCCGCATTCTTTCGGCGGCTGGCCGTGTTCCGGCGCGCTCGAACATATCCACGACCGCGTTTCGGCGATCGTGTGGGTCGACGCCTTCAAGCCGGCGGACGGCGAGAAGGGCACGGACTACATTTCCGAATTCAGCCGCAAGGCGATGGAGGAGTCGGTGGCGAAAGGCGAGCCCGGCCGCAAGCCGCCGCCGGCGAAAACATTCTCGCGCAGCGAAAAAGATTACGCCTGGATCGATTCGAAACTCACGCAGCAGCCGAACGGCCCGGCGATGCAGACGATCAAGCTCACCGGCAAGCGCGACGCTGTGCCCAAGAAAACCTACATCCGCGCGCCGCAATATCCGCAAGCCGCTTTCGATCGCGCACTGGCGGAATGCAAGGCCGATCCGACATGGCAGACTTTCATCAACCCCGACACCGGCCACGACGTGATGATCGATCAGCCGGAATGGCTGGCGGACATCATTCTGAAAGTGTCGTAGCGGGCGCCGGCGTTCACTTCGGCGGCGGCGCCACCATCTTGATGCCGGTCAGCGCGGCCAATTCGCCCTGGTGGGCGGATTCGCGGCGCATGTAATCTGCGAGCCGCTCGGGCGTGTTCTCGGCCGGCACCGTCATGCCGAGCGCCGCCATGCGGCTGCGGAACTCCTGCGATTGCACGACGTCATTAAGCGCCTTGTTGAGATAGGCGATGATCGGCGCCGGCGTCTTGGCCGGCGCCGCGAGGCCGACGAAGCCGCTATAGTCGAAATTGGGAAAGCCGAGTTCCGCCATGGTCGGCACTTCGGGCCAGGTCGCGATCCGCTGCGGGCGCGCGATCGCAAGCGCACGCACCTTGCCGTCGTCCGCGAGCGGCTTGGCCTGGGCATAGAAGGCAAATGCGCCCTGGATCGCATTGCCCGGCACGTTGCGGGCGGCTTCGCCTGAACCATTGAAAGGCACACCTGCGATCTCGGTCTTGCCGAGCGCATTGAGCTGCGCCAAAGCCATCGAGGGTGATGTCGCCGGCCCGGACGTACCGAAGCTGAGCTTGGACGGGTTGGCCCTGGCATCGGCGAGCAATTCGTCGAGCGACTTGTAGGGCAGCGCGGCGTTGACGATCAGCACCAGCGGCGGCCCCTCGACGATCATCCCGATCATCGCGAAATCGTCGATGGCATTATAGGGCACCGGGATGAAATACAGATTCTGCACGTCGGCGATCGAATTGGCGAACAGCGTGTAGCCGTCGGGCGCGGCACGCACCGCATAAGCTCCGCCGAGAGTGCCCGAGCCGCCCGGCTTGTTCTCGACCACGATGCTCTGGCCGATCCGGTCTTGCATCATCGCGGCGAGGATGCGCGCCGGAACGTCGGTCAATCCGCCGGCCGCGAACGGCACGATCATGGTGATCGGGTGATTGGGGTAGTCAGCCGGACGGTCTTGCGCCGGGGCCGCCGCCGGCAACAGCGCACCGAAGACAAGCGCGCCGGCAAGCGGCAGGCCAAGCCGCCAGAGACTGATCCAGGAATTGGTCATGGGTCGCTCCTGTGCGTGCGAACTACTCTGCCGTTATGCACGTGGCGGGCCAAGCTGTATTCCACGCCCCGTCCGCGCATCTTCCCAGCACCGCGCCGCAATGTCACAGTCCGTTCCCCGCTGGACGCACGCCTTCATCGTTGCAGCTTTTCCCATCACCCGGAGCGACCCGATGACCAAGAGCGCAACCGTAGAGCCGCTGCTGCCGGTCGAACTCGGCGCGGGCAAGGTCAAGTTCGCGCAAGGCGTGCAGGCCGGCCGCTGGGTCTTCGCCACCGGGCTGATGGCGCAGGATTTCAAGAACGGCATCGCACCGGACGTGCTCGCGGAGCGCACGCCGCATGCGGGCCTGCCCAAGCGCGAGAAGGAAGCGCTCCGCATCTTCGAGAATCTCGACGCCGTGCTGCGCGCAGCCGGCACCGATCGCAGCAACCTCGTGCGCACCGATCAGTATTACACGACCGTGAAAGCGGTACCGCCCTATCAGCAGGTGCGGCGGCAATTCCTGAGCGGCCGTATCCCGCCCTCGACCTCGGTCGCGCAGCAAGGCCTGCTGCTGCCGGGCGCCGACATGAACATCCAGGCCATGGCCGCCGTGCCCGGCGCGGGATTTCAGGTCGAGCACCTCAAGCACGAACAGCTCCAGGGGCGTCCCACGTCCGGCTACTCGGCCGCGGTCATAGTGGGCGATTTCATTTTCATTCCGGGCATCACGTCGCTCGCGGTCGGTGACGAACCGCGGCGCAACGGGGTTGCCGCGGCGGCGCTGATGGCCGAAGGCGCGCAATGGGGCGGCCAGCCGATCAAGCTCGAAACCGAATTCATCATCACCAGGCGGATGGCAGCTTCGCTCGCGCTCGCCGGCGCCAAACTCGAAGACGTCGTGCACGCGCAGGTCTATCTCGCCGACCGCGAGGATTATTCGGCCTTCAACGAGGCGTGGACGCGGCATTTCGGCGAGCAAGGTCCGACCGTGTCGATCATTCCCTGCATCGCGCACGGGCTCGCGCCCTATGACGGCAAGATCGAGATCAACGTGATCGCGGCGAAACCTGGCAGCGCCGCTGCCAAGCGGCATATCGATGCCGGCGTGGCGACTGCATTCCGCCATCAGCCGCAGGCGGTGAAGGCGGGCGATCTCCTGTTCATCCCGGCATTGATGGCCGCCGACCGCGACGGCCTGCTGCCCTCGGCCGCGGTAAATCCGCGGCAGCCTTATTTCTCGTCATCGCCGCACATTCAGGCCGAAGCGATCGTCGACAATATCGCGCGGCTTTGCGAGGCCGCGGACACTTCGCTCGCCAATGTGGTGCGCGTGCTACTGTTCCTCACCGACATCCGCGACTTCTATGCCGTCTACAAGGCGTGGGAGCGCCGTCTCGGCGATCGTCCACTGCCGTTTTCCGCAGTGGAAGTACCGGCTCCCCTGCCGGTGCCAGGCGCGACGGTAATGATGGAAGCGTGGGTTTACGCGGCGTGAGCGCTGGCCGCAGACCTGCATTGCAGGTGCACCGGTTTTCCACAGGGCAAACTTGACCGTCGTCCTTGTTTCCGTTGAGCTTTCAGCCGGAAATGAGTGAGTAAGCGTGCGATGGTAAATCATCTGGCGTGGGCGCGTGGCTATCGTAATCGCGCTGCGAATTGCGTCGTTGCGGCCAAGAACACGACATCGGCCGAATTCGGCAAATGCTACCGCCTGCTTGCCGATTATTATGGGGCGCTGGCTCAGCTCGAAGAGGATTTCAACGAGCGGCAGCTAGCGGCATCCCGCGACAGAATATTCCTGCCGGTCGGATAGGTCCGCTCTCCGCACGCGTCCGTTTCAGATTGTCTCACCCACACGATGGGTCGCGTGCGTCTCGATGGCGTTGTCGAAAATATTTGAACACCTTGCGCAACACATCGATGCGCCCGGTGAGCAGACGCAGCGTCTGTTCACTCCGCCTTCAGCCCCGCGTCCTTGATGACCTTGCCCCACTTCTCCATCTCGGCCTTGAAGAACGCGGCGCATTCCTGCGGGGAGTTGCCGATCGGCACATAGGCCATCGCCGCCAGTTTGCCTTTCACGTCGGGTTGCGCGAGGCCGGTGACGATCATGCGATTGAGCTGCGCGATGATGTCCTTCGGCGTGCCGGCCGGCGCCGCAACGGCAGTCCAGGTCGCTCCCTCCACTTCGGGGAAGCCCGCCTCCGCCATGGTCGGCGTATCCGGCAAGGTCGGCGCTCTCGCTTTGCCGGTCACCGCGAGCGCGCGCAGCCCGCCCGACTGGATCAGCGGCACCGCCGGCGCCAGCGCGCCGAACGAGATCGGGGTATGGCCGGCGACAGTCGCTTCGACCGCAGGTCCGCCGCCGCCGAACGGTACATGGACAAGGTCGAGATTTAAGGAATGCTGGAACAGCGCGCCGACAAGCTGCGGCGGCGTGCCGGTTCCGGGCGAAGCGTAGCTTTCCTTGCCGGGATTGGCCTGGATCCACGCCACCAGTTCCTTGACCGTCTTCGCCGGCACCGATGGGTTGACGGCCAGCACCACGGGCGTCGCAGCGCCGACCGTGATGGCGTCGAAATCCTTCAGCGGATCGAAGCCGGCATTGGCGAAGAGAAACGGATTATTGGTGAGATTGCCGCCCGTCACCAACAGCGTGTAGCCGTCCGGCGATGATTGCGCGACGCGCACGGCGCCGACATTGCCGCCGGCGCCGGGCACGTTTTCGATGAAAAAATTCTTGCCGGTCTGCTGGGTGAGGCTTTGCGCAATGAGGCGCGCGAACAGGTCGGTCGGGCCGCCGGGCGCGAAGCCGACGATCATTTTCACCGGCCGCGACGGATAGGTCTCCGCGGCCGTGAGCTGCACGACGCCCGCCGCAAGACCCCCGAGCAGCAAAAGCGCCAAAGCGAGAAATTTTTTCACGTTAACCTCCCTACCTGTCACTGACCTCCGGTGCGCGCAAAGCGTACCGGCCTTCTCCCGCTTGCGGGGAGTTGAAGTCATTCTACACCGAACCGCTCCGATGGCGGCGCGATCTCGGTGACAAGGTCGCGCACCAGAGTCTTGTTCGGCAATGGCGTGAGCGTCATGCCGCGCGGCTCGAGGCGGGCGGTGCAGGCATAGACGGTGTCGCCGTCGACCTGGATCATGCATTCCTTGCAGGCATTGGCATTGATGCAGGAATAGCGCATCGCCAGCGACGGATCCTTGTTGATGCGGATCCAGCGCAGGCCGTCGAGCACCGACTGGCCGTCTTCGAAAGGCACGTCGTAACTCTCGAAGCTGCCCGCGTCGCGCTCCTCGCCGCGCCAGATTTTGAGGGTGGCCACATGATTCATGATGCAAGCGCTTTCGCCGGCGCGCCGGTTATTTGCAGGTTGCCGCCGGAGAGCGCCACGCGCTGATGCAACTGCCATTCCGGCAGCGTCGTCGGGAAATCCTCGCGCTGATGCGCGCCGCGGCTTTCCGTGCGATTGAGCGCGGCTTCGGTCACCGCATGCGCCACGACGAGCATGTTGCGCAGGTCGAACCAGTCGAGCCGCTGCATATCGAACGCACGCCCTCCGTCACTCGCCGGCGGATGCGGCCCGAGCGCGGCGGCAAGGTTTTGGATCGCGGCAAGCGCGCGGCGCAGTTTTGCGCCGGTGCGGAATGGCCCGACATCGTCGGCCATGATCGCCTGCAATTGCGCGATCATCGCCGCGGTATTCATGCCGTTTTGCACGGGAGCTTCGGCGCGGACGAGAGCGAGCCCAGCGCTTGTGGCCAGCGGCGTGAGCTTTTGCCGCGTGATTTTCTGCACGCGTTCCGCTGCGCTCTTCCCGGCGCGGCGGCCGAACACCAAAGCTTCGGTGATGGCATTGCCGGAGAGCCGGTTGGCGCCATTGGCGCCGCCGACCACTTCGCCGGCGACATAAAGGCCGGGCACCGCCGTGCTCATGTCGGGTTCGGCGGCGACGCCGCCCATGTGGTAATGCGCGATCGGCGCCACCTCGACCGGCATGCGGGTGAGATCGATGCCGTTCGCCGCGAGGCGATCGATCACCGGGCCGAAGG
Organism: uncultured Alphaproteobacteria bacterium; assembly: GCA_963723335.1. Classification (GTDB taxonomy): domain Bacteria; phylum Pseudomonadota; class Alphaproteobacteria; order Rhizobiales; family Xanthobacteraceae; genus BOG-931. The sequence goes on from CAVRQJ010000007.1 coordinate 90,408, forward strand.
CACCGCGCAGCGCCTCGGCGCTGCAATGCTCGAACGACAGCCATGCGCCGCCATGCGGCGAGCCGCGGCCGGCCTCGGCTTCCTTGACGATGGCATAAGTCGCGAGATCGCGCGGCAGGGTGTATTTGCCGTCCTCGTCCGAACCGTAACGCGAGGTGAATTCCTCCATGCGGCCGTTGAGCAGGCGACCGCCGAGCTTGTAGCGGAACGGATCCCACATGATCGGGTCCATGCCGATGAGCCGCGGCGCCAGATGCCCGATCGGAAAGAACTGGACGAATTCCATGTCGATCAGCGGCGCGCCGGCGCGTAGCGCCAGTGCATAGCCGTCGCCGCCCATATTCGCCGACGCGCTGTTGCGGCGATAAAGCCGCGTCAGCCCGCCGGTCGCCAGCACTGTCGCCTTGGCGGCGATCGTGACCGGAGCGCCGGTCTCGACGTGATAAGCCACCGCGCCGGTGACTTCGCCATCCGTCACCGCGAGATCGACGATGCAAAGATCGCCGGCCTTATGGATGTCCTTGTTGCGCGCCATCGCCGTGCGCAGCGTCTTCGACACCGCAGGCCCGGTATTGAGAAAATCGACATAGACGCAGCGCGGCCGGTCATGGCCCGGCGCCATCGCCGCGGTGATGTGGCCGTCCTTGCGCGCCCAGCCGACGCCCCAATGATCCATTTCGCGAATGCAGTCGGGCCCTTCGCGGCAGAGCAGTTCCGAGAGCTTCTCGTCGCACAGCCCGCGGCCCGCCTTGATGGTGTCGTCGTAATGGAAATGCCAGTCGTCCGGCGTTTCCTCGCCGAGCGCGACCGCGACCGTCATCTGCGCCATCACGGTGGCGCCGCCGCGGCCGATCAGGCTGCGGTCGGCCAGCAGCACGCGCGCACCGCCGCGCGTCGCCTCGATCGCGGCATACATGCCGGCAGCGCCCGAGCCGATGACGAGGACGTCGGTTTCGATGGCGATGGGTTCAACGGTCATATCGCCAAAATAGAGTGCCGCGCGTCCCCGCGAAAGCGGGGACCCAGCGCCTGGATTGCCGCTGAGGCCTGTGCTCGGGCCGGCAAAGCCGGACCCGAGTACGGCAATGAGCGGAAAACCGGCTATGCCGGCAGCGGCTTGCCGTTGGTTTCCGGCAGGAACATCGTCGCGACGAAGCCGAGCACGTAGATGCAGGCGATCGTCATCGCAGCGCGGCTGAAGCCGCCGAATTGCACGATCAAGACACCGGCAAACAGCGGCCCTAGGAAGGCGATGAAGCGCGGCGCGTTGAACGTAAACGCCAGCCCCGTTGCGCGCGAGCGCGTCGGAAACAGTTCCGGCAGCCACACCGCCATCCAGGAATATTGCCCGAGCGTGAAGAACGCATTCACCGCCGCCGCGACCAGCAACAGGGTCAAATCCGTCGTCCACAGGAACAGCACCGGCGTCATCAGGAACGCCAGAGCGAAATACACCATCACGATCGGCTTGCGGCCGAAGCGGTCGGCGAGGAAGCCGAGGCTGGCGTAACCGAGAATGGCGCCGGCGTTGTAGGCCATGCCGGCATAGCTCGCCCATTGCGGGCCCGGCAGTCCGGCCTTGGCTGCGACCGAAGCGATATAGGGCGGAACCCAGGACGAGATGCCCCACCAGGCAAGCGTCGTGGTCAGCGACATCAGGAACACGATGATCGTCCGCCGCCGCGTCTCCGGTTCGGCAAACAGATCGGTGACGGTGAAGCGGGTGAGCGCCTGGTCGGCCGCCGACAGCGTGGCGCCGCTTTGCTTGCGGGCGTTTGCTTCACGCCGCTTGGCGTCGACCTGCTGCCAGATCTGGGATTCGTCGATCGAAGTCCTGATCCACAATGTCAGGAAGGCCGGCAGGATGCCGAGGAGGAACATGTAGCGCCAGGCGTCGGGGCCAAGCGCGCTCATGAACAGCCAGATGAACGACGCCAGGAAAAATCCGAGGCCGAGCCCGCACTGCATGAGGCCGGCGCCCTTGCCGCGCGCATTCTGCGGCCACAGCTCGGCCATCATCGAGGAGCCCGTCGCCCATTCCGAACCGATGGCGATGCCGACAAGGAAACGCAGCAGCGCGAACGAAATCCAGTTGAATGACAGAGCCGTCAGCCCGGTCATGATCGAATAGGCGAGAATGGCGAAAATCATGGTGCGCTTGCGGCCGATGTAATCAGCGGCAATGCCGCCGACGAAACCGCCGATGCCCCAGCCGAGAAGCGTGATCGCGACGACCGTGCCGATATAGGCGGGGATTTGCGGATATTGCGCCGGATCCAGCAGCGAATGCATCGCCGGGCCGACCGTGAGGAGGAGCGCGTAGGTCTCGTAGCCGTCGAACAGCCAGCCGAGATTGGTGGCAATGAGGGCCTTCTTCTGGTTGCCCGTGAGCGACTTGTACCAGGGTACAGCGCCGGCTGCCGTGGCGGTCACATTCGTCATGTCGTCCCTCCCGTTATTTTCTTGCTGTTGAGATTAGCCGAAAGTTCCGGCCCGGTCACGATGCTGCGGGCGCTGGTGCCTGGAACGCAGCGGCAAGCCGCGCGGCAAATTGCCGTTCCATCTCCTTGGCTTTGGAGCGCAGGACCGGCTGGCCGAGACTGCCAAGCTTGCCGGTCAGGGCCGCCTCCACCTCATAATCGATTTTGGTGCCGCCGCCGGCGTCGCTGAGCCGCGTCAGCGCGGTCGCGGTCAGCCGCCCGACAATGCCGAGCGGGCTGCCTTCGACCTTGGCCTCGATCTCGCTCGGCTCCTCGGCGCGCACGACCTCGACCGTGACTTTGAACTTGAAGGTCATGTAGGCGACCTTTGTTGCAAAGACCGCGGCATAAGTATCGGGCGCGGTCTCGGTCAGCTCGCTGACGCCGTCGACGCAGGACGCGAAAAAGCGTGCGTCGCGCACCGCTTTGTAGACTTGCGCGCGCGGCGCCTGGACCGTCATGTCTCCAGTGAATTTCATTGTAGCTCCATGAACCCATTTGCGGGGATAAAGATCACTATCAGGCGCGCAGCGCCGTGAGCATGTCCTTGATATATTCGTCGGCGCTCGAGATCACGAGCATCATGACATGCGGCCGCAACTGCGCGAGCATCTTGGACAAGGTCTCGTCGCTCGACGATGCGCCGCCGAGGATAAGCGCCGTCGTCATGACACGCTTGACGCTGCAGGCTTCGCCGATGATGGCGGCAGCCGCGGCATTCTCGCCGGCGCTCGCCACCATGACGACGAGGTCGGCCGTCTCCACCTCGTCGATCAGATTTTTGGTGCGGCCGGCAAGGTCGTTGAGCCAGCCATCCATGGAGAACGGCTCGGCGTGGCGCGGCGCGCCGGAGAATGCCGACGCCGTGAGGAAGGAGGCGCGCTGCCACTGCGACGCCGCCAGGTCCTTGACGATGCGCTCGCTCGGCGCGTCGAGCGCGATCACCTTGACGGCGCGCGGCTGCGAATTCGGCCGGTCGATGCGGAATTTTGCCTCCGCCGCCGAGCTCATCCGGGCCAATTCGCTGTCCATGACGCCCTCTCCTGCCGTGCGCGGAGGGATATAGCACCACGCGCCGGGTCTTGTATAACGGCGCTCCCGCTCACCGATCCCCGGCAAGGACATCATGTCTACGGAAGCAAATCGCCTCGAATTGTGCAGCACGGCCGATGTTGCGCCCGGCACCGCCTGGAGGGTCGAGATCGGGGAAATGGCCTTCGCGGTATTCAATGTCGACGGGGAGTTTTACGTCACCGACGACGCCTGCACGCATGGCCCGGGCTCACTGTCCGAAGGCTACATCGACGGCGACGTCGTCGAGTGCAATTTCCACAACGGGCAGTTCAATATCCGCACCGGCGAAGTCGTGCTGCCGCCCTGCATGGTGCCGGTGCGGACCTATCCGGTCACGGTCGCCGGCGGCAAGGTCACGATCGAGACGTGAGGCCGGAACCTAAATTTCACGACCGGCGTTTCAAGCCGCCGAAAGCCGGATATTGAACTTGCTGCCGGTCGCCTTGGCGAAACGCAAAAGCGTCTTGGTGCTTGGCAGCGCTTGCCCGCTTTCAAGCCGAGCAATCGTGGACTGGCTTGTGCCCATCCGTTCCGCAAGTTCGGCTTGAGACAATCCGGCGCGCAGCCGGGCCCTGACTAATTCCGCGGAAATCTCGAATTCCGGGGCAAGAGCGTCATACTCGGCCTTGACCTTGGGATTGGCGAGCAGACGAGCCTTCAATTTCTCGAATGGGATGGTCATATGATCTCCTTCGCCCGGCGCAGCGCGAGTTCGATTTCGGCGTGCGGCGTTTTTTCGTCTTCTTTGCGAATACTCGGACGACCACGACTCTTTGGCCGATCGCCGTAACGTAGAGTGCGCGGGCTATTCCGTCGCGGCCGGTCAGACGTAGCTCCCATAGTTTTCCTTCCAGATGCTTTACATGCGGCTCGCCGAGACTGTTCAACCCCGCAGCGGCAATGCGCTCGGCAAGCCGCAGGAACCGCGCCTGCATATCCGCCGGCAACGCGGTGATCTCGGCAGCCACCGTTTCATTCAGGATGTCGACTCGCCAAGGCACGACATCGTATATCTCATTTTTGAGATAAAGAAAAGAGCCATTGGGACGTGGCCCAACGGCGGCGCGGCTGGCGCAGTTTGCTGTTGACGAAAGGCGCGGCCCCGGCTTGTTTCAGGCCAACAGTCTTTTCGACAAAAGCCTTGCCAACAAATTCTGTGGAGGATCGCCCCGATGATGAGAACCAAGCCGCCGTTTCGCGCCGACGTGGTCGGCAGCATTCTGCGCACCGCGCCGCTGAAGGAGGCGCGCACCAAGCGCGAGAAAGGCGAGATCAGCGCGGCGGCGCTCAAGGAGGTCGAGGATCGCGAGATCGAGAAGATCATCAAGAAGCAGGAAGAGGTCGGATTGAAGCTCGCCACCGACGGCGAATTCCGCCGCTCGTGGTGGCACTTCGATTTCTACGGCATGCTCGACGGCGTCGAAATCCAGGAGCTCGATCACGGCATCCAGTTTCAGGGCGTGCAGACGCGGCCGCGAACCCCGCGCATCACCGGCAAGCTCGGCTTCACCAGCCACCCGATGCTGGAGCATTTCAAGTTCCTCAAGGCGCACTGCCGCGTCGTGCCGAAAATGTGCATCCCAAGCCCGGCGACGCTGCATTTCCGCCTCGAGCCGAATGCCATCGCGACCAAGGAATACGCCGACCGCGATGCGATCTTCGATGATCTGGCGAAGACCTATAAGCAGGCCATCCGCGGCTTCTACGACGCGGGATGCCGCTATCTGCAGTTCGACGACACCGCGTGGGCCTATCTGTGTTCGCAGGCCGAACTGAAGAAGGCGCGCGAGCGCGGGCTCAACGCCGAGCGGCTGCAGCAGGACTACGCGCGGATCATCAATCAGGCGCTCGAAGGCAAGCCTGCCGACATGACGATCACGACGCATATCTGCCGCGGCAATTTCCGCTCGACCTGGATTTCCGAGGGCGGCTACGAGCCGGTCGCCGAAACGCTGCTCGGCAAGCTGAATTACGACGGCTATTTCCTCGAATACGACACCATGCGCGCCGGCGGCTTCGAACCGCTGCGCTTTTTGCCGAAAGGCAACAAGATCGTCGTGCTCGGTCTGGTCACGACAAAATCCGGCGCGCTGGAGAAAAAAGACGACGTCAAGCGGCGCATCGAGGAGGCGACCAAATTCACGGAGCTCGATCAGCTTGCGCTGTCGCCGCAATGCGGCTTTGCCTCGACCGAGGAAGGCAATGTCCTTGCCGAGGAAGAGCAATGGGCGAAGCTGCGGATGGTCGTGGAACTCGCCGACGAAGTGTGGCGCTGACGGATCACAGCAGGCCGGGCAGCTCCGCCAAAGACGAAACCGTGTAATCCTGCGCGTAGCCGAGTATTTCGGCGCCCGACCGCAGCAGCCGGTACATCTGCGCGGGCAGGACCGGGTCCGTGGGGGCGCTCGCGGTGCCGCCGCGCCGGATCCAGGCGACCGTGAAGCCGAATTTCTTGGCGCCGGCGACATCGAAGCCGTTGGAGGAAACGAACATCACCTCGTCGCGCGTGAGGCCGAGGGTCTTCTCCACCAAAGCGTAACAATCCGGATGCGGCTTGAATTTTCGTGCGCCATCCACGCTGATGGTCGCGTCGAGATGGGCATCAAGCCCGGAATTTTTGACAAGCGCCGAGAGCATGGCGGTGCTGCCGTTCGACAGGATGGCAAGCTTGTAGCGGCCGAGACTCTTTAATGTGGCGAGGGCGTCCTTGGCCTCGGGGTACGGATCGAGGTCGAGATATTTGTCGAACAACTGCCTGGTGATGGTTTCAGCCGGTTCGACGCCGGCAGCCCGCAGCGCAAATTCGAGCGACGCCTGCGTGAGAAAAGTGAAATCGCGGTAGTCCTGCAACGCGGTCTGGAGCCAGGTATATTCAAGCTGCTTGAGCCGCCAGATTTGCGTTATGAGGTCGCCTTTGCCCGGGCAAAGCTCTTCGGTCTTCGCATAGACCGAATGCACGTCGTAGAGCGTACCGTAAGCATCAAAAACCAGCGCCTTGATCGACATGCTCGTTGTGGCTCGCGTGCGGACCGTTACGGGTTTGATCCGAGACCAGTCTGGATTCGGAACGTCATTTCACCGAAGCGCTTCTCATGTTCATGATTGCGTCCCGTCAGCAGGCTGCCAAGCACCGCGCCCAAAATCCCGAGCGGTAAAGCGACCACCGTTGGATTGACCAGCGGCCAGATAGCATTGGCGCCTAGATAGGCCGGACCGATCAGGGCAAGGCCTACCGACGAGATCAAACCGAGCGCCATTCCGCCAATGACGCCCCCGGTATTGAAACGTTTCCAGAATAGCGACAGCGCCAATACCGGAAAGTTTGCACTGGCGGCAATGCAAATGGCCAGAATGACCAGCACAGCCACGTTGACCCCCTCGGCCAAAATGCCGAGCAAAGTTGCGACGATACCGACCAGTACAGCGGTAATGCGGGCGACGCGGAGTTGTTGATGCTCCTCGACTTGCCCTTTCTTGATGAGGTTGACATAGAGGTCGTTGGCTACCGCACCCGACGTCGCAAGCGTCAATCCGGCGACGACGGCGAGGATGGTGGCGACGGCAACCGCCGAAACAAACCCGAGCATAAGGCCGCCACCGATCGTGTCTTTGCCGCCGCCGAGATATTGCGCCAGGAGAGGGAGCGTCAGGTTGCCGCCGGGATTGCCGACGCGCAGCGCTTGCGGCCCGATGTAATGGACGGCCGCGAGACCGAAGAGTGTCGTGCAGGCAAAAAAGGCACCGGCAAGGAACATGACCCAGATCACCGAACGCCGCGCCGTGGTCGCATCCGGCACGGTGTAGAAGCGGGTCATCACATGGGGCAGGCCGGCGAGTCCGAGCATGTAACCCAGTCCAAGCGAAACCTCGTCGAACGGATTTTTCAGGAGATTGCCCGGGAGGAGAAAATTCGGTCCCGCCTTTGCCTCAGCGGAAGCGAACAGGGCTAACGGATCGAAACCTACGCCTGCGAGTGCGAGAAACAGGATGATAGCGCCGGCGCCAAGCATGAGAACGGCCTTGATGATCTGCACCCAGCTCGTTGCCAGCATGCCGCCGGCGGCGACGTAAACGATCATGCCAAGACCGACCAGCATCACCGAGACGTCATAGCGAAGTCCGAACAGCAGCTTGATCAGAACGCCGGCGCCGGCCATTTGCGGAATCATGTAGGCGAGATTGATGACAACGGTTCCGACGATCGCGGCCGCGAGCGCCGGTGGCTGGCGCATCCGATACATGATGACGTCGCCGATGGTGTAGGTGCCGGTGTTGCGCAGCGGTTCGGCGATCAGCAACAACACCGTGCAGAAGGCGACTAGCGGGCCCACCGCATAGAGCGCCCCATCCATGCCGTAGAGGGCTGTGAGTCCTGTGAACCCGAGGAAAGCCGCGGCCGAGCACCAGTCGCCTGCAAGCGCAAAGCCGTTCTGCGCCGCTGTCAGTCCTTTTCCGGCCGCATAGAAATCGACAGTCGTGCGTGTGCGCCGCGCGGCCCAGGCCGTAATACCGAGGCTGATGAAGAGAATGGCCGCAAACATCGCGATGGTGATGAGACTCATCGCACTTCTCCACCCGTTCGCGCCTTGTCGACCACGACCTTGACGAGAGGATCATGACGGTTCGCGGAAATGCGCGCATAGACGACGGCAAGCACCCACGACATGACGTAGTTGCTGGCTATGAGCACAAAGCCGAGATTGACCGCGCCCAATACCTTGATGCCGAGAAGACCACGGCCAAAACCGGCCAGGATCGACAGGCCCATATAGCCGGCCATGTAGATGATAATCATGGGCACGATCGAGCGTCGCTTGGCATCAATCAACGTCTTGAACTCGGCGCTTTGGACGCCCTCGATCCAGGCATCCGGCACGATCTCCGCGCCGTGCGCTTTGACGGTATCCGTCATGCTCCCCCCAGGATTTAATTATTATTCTTTGTTACTTGCTCGCCCGGATCGTGCGTGAAGCTCAGGGCCGGATGCAAGTTTGGATGGTTTTGTAACAATCACTAGATAATGTCAAACGCAAATTCGGCACGCGCGGCCTTCGGTTTCCGCGTGATGCCGAAAATGCCGATTTGCGTCACACAGGATAGCCCGGCGCATTGCGTGCGTACCCGTCGAACGCCGACAGCAGCCGGTCGCGCCAGGTCCAGATCGGATCATCCTCGAGCAGCAATCGAAACGAGCTGATGCATCGGGCCCATTGGAAGCCGCCGAATACGGCATAATCGGCGTAAGCCGGCGACTCGCCGCCAAAATAAGGCTGTTTTGCGAGAACGGTGCGAATAGGTTGCAGGCTCTTGCGAAATTCGAGGACGCTCGTCTCGCGATCGGCGGTGACGGCTTCCAGCTTCATGCCGAAGCGTTTCTCTCGCGTCTCCCGGAAATAGGCGCGATCCTTTTCGGCGAGCCGCGCGAAAATGTCGGTAACGACCAGCCGCGCGATCCAGCCGTTCACGACACTATCCGTCCAGGCATTGACGAACCGCGTCACAGTGCGGCCGCCGTCACCGCGAAACAGCGACGGCCGGTCCGGATAAGCGTCCTCAAGATAAGCCGCGATCGTCCAGGAATCGGAAACGACACGATCGCCGTCGACCAGCACCGGCACAAAGCCCTGCTTGGAGAATCCGATCACGTCCTTGTCGGTGAACCGCCAGGGGATGGTATCGAACGGCAAGCTTTTGTGCAGGAGCGCCATCTTGATGCGCCAGCAGTAGGGACTGAAGCGGCGGTCCGGCTCCGCGCCGGCGAGATCGTAGAGCTGTATCGCCATGAACGGATGCGTTCCTAGCGTCCTGCCGCCGCCGCGGTCTGTCCGAAGAGGACACGCTTGGATTCCTCCGAGACGGTCGGCTGCACGTTGATCTCTTTTGCCTTGGCATAGGCGCGCTCGACCGCCGGCCTTGCCTTGATGCTTTCGAACCATCGCTTGAGGTGCGGAAAATCCTCCAGCTTCTGTCCCTGCCGTTCGTGGGGCACGATCCACGGATAAGTTGCCATGTCGGCGATGGAATAATGGCCCGCCATGAATTCGCGATCGGCAAGGCGCTTGTCGAGTACGCCGTAAAGACGGTTCGTCTCTTTCACGTACCGATCGATCGCATAGGGAATCTTTTCCGGGGCGTAGTGGCTGAAATGGTGATTTTGGCCGGCCATCGGGCCGAGCCCGCCCATTTGCCAGAACAGCCACTGCGTAATCTCGACCTTGTTGCGGAGATCGGCGCGAATGAACTTTCCGGTCTTCTCCGCCAGGTAAAGCAGGATGACGCCGGATTCAAATACCGCAATCGGCTTGCCGCCGTCCTTCGGCTCGTGATCGACGATCGCGGGAATGCGATTGTTGGGCGAGATCGCAAGAAATTCCGGTTCGAACTGATCGCCCTTGCTGATGTTTACCGGAACGATCCTGTAGGCAAGCACGGCTTCCTCGAGAAAAATCGTGATTTTGTGGCCGTTGGGCGTGGTCCAGTAATGCAGGTCGATCATCGGTGCGGTTCCTGTGCGGTTCCTGTGCGGTTCCTGTGCGGTCCTTGGCGGGCGTTCGATGGAAAAGGACGAAGAGGGCCGCGAAGCGTCTTCGCGTAGCAAATTATGTATCGAACGGTATAAAATGTCAGACAATTACAACAATGTCCAGACCAGACAATGTCCAGACCAGACGATGTCCAGACATGGCGCAACACATGCCGCAAACTTGGCGCAAACTTGGCGCCGATGGAACCGAAGCTTTGCTTTCTGCGTAAGGCGTTTATTCCCGGCGAGCCTGCACATCGTTGTGAACGGCCGAACAGGACGCACACATCGCCGTGAGCGTTCGAACGGGCAGCGTTGCCGCGGGGTTGAATTTCAAGTGAATGACCCGGCCCTTAGGTGACGGGTGCAACGGAAACAACACCGTGAAGGAGAAGGCACCATGTCCTCAAAGAAGATCATCGTCGCACTTGCTCTCTTGCTGAGCGCAACCTCCGCCTCATTGGCGATGGACGCCCAGCATTCCCAGTCCGGCTACGGCACGAGTTCCGGCTACGCCGCAGGCGGCGGTGGAGGGTATAATCCGGGCGAGGCGACGCAGCGCTAGTTCGAGCGCCGGATAAAATTCGAAGCTGGAAGCCCGGCCATGCGCGGCCGGGCTTTCGCGCGAAACCGGCTCAATCGAGCAAGGCGAGCGCGGGCCGTGCGAGGCCTGACAGCAACGCGCGTTCGGGTTTTGAACGTGCAAGAACCCGGATGCCAAGGAGGACGCCGAGCAACAGGCGCGCCACGTCCTTGGCGACACGCTCACGGGGGATCGTCCCCTTGGCCTGCGCCGCCTTGATCGAGCGGTAGAAAAACGCCTCGATCTCGCCGAGACGATCGGCAATCAGCGCACCGAGCTTCTTGTCGTGCGGCGCGACTTCCAGCGCCGAGTTGATCAGAAAGCAGCCGCGCCGTTCGCGGTCCTTCACCGAACGCTCGATGATTTCCTCGATGAAATGCCGGATGGCCTGCTTCGGCGGCAGCGAGTCTTCGAGCCGCCTGATGCGCGCGCGCGTCGACTGGTCGAGATAGCGTTCGAGCGCCCGCACGAACAGCGCATGCTTGTCGCCATAAGTGTTGTAGAGGCTCGGCGCGGAAATTTTCATGTTTTCGGCAAGGTCGCGCACCGACGTCGCTTCGTAGCCGCGTTGCCAGAAACACTCCATGGCCGCCTCGAGGGCGGTGGCTTCGTCGAATTCCCTCGGTCTCGCCATTTCACTTCCCGCTGCAGTGCCGTCGCGCGCGATTGCCGGGCCAGCCTCTTGTTTGACATTATGTGACGTACGATACAAAATGTCCAGATTCCAGAGGCCGGCGTTGCGATGTTCCCCGATCGCCGCCTTGCGGCCAAAGCGGATGGACACAATGGGCGTTCTGATCGACGGCAAATGGACTGACGCCGAACTGCCGCAAGAGACCGGCCAGACCGGCCAGTTCAAGCGGGCTGACAGCATCTTCCGCGACCGCATCACCGCGGACGGATCGTCGGGATTCAAGGCCGAGCCCGGCCGCTATCATCTCTATGTCGCGCATGGCTGTCCGTGGGCGCATCGCACGCTGATCTACCGCGCGATCAAGAAGCTCGACGGGCTTATTTCCGTCGCCCACGCGATTCCCGGGGTCAAGGAGAAAGGCTGGACCTTCGGCAACGATCCGCGCTACCCGGATTGCCTGCCCGACACCGTCAACGGCTTCCAGCATCTTTATGAAGCCTATGTCGCGAGCAACCCGTCCTATACCGGCAAGGTCACCGTGCCGACGCTGTGGGACAAGAAGACGAAGAGGATCGTCAACAACGAGTCGTCCGAGATCATCCGGATGCTCAACACCGAATTCAACGCCATCACCGGCGACCGCACCGACCTTTATCCGCAGGCGTTGCGCGCCGAGATCGATGCGGTCAACGAGCGCATCTATCACAGCGTCAACAACGGCGTGTACCGCGCCGGCTTCGCGAAATCGCAAGCCGCCTACGAGGAGGCCTATGACGGGCTGTTCGCGACGCTCGACTGGCTGGAACAGCGGCTGGCGCGGCAGCGCTATCTGGTCGGCCGCCAGATCACGGAAGCCGACTGGCGGCTGTTTCCGACGCTGGTGCGCTTCGATGTCGCCTATTTCTCGATCTTCAAGTGCAACAGGCAGCGCATCGCCGACTATCCGAACCTGTCGAACTACATGCGCGAACTCTACCAGGTGCCTGGCGTCGCCGGCACCGTGACGCCGCGCTACTACGTCATCAACTATTATTCGATCCCCAAGGTGAACCCGACCATGATCATCCCGAAGGGAACGCCGGTCGATTTCGGCCAGCCGCACGACCGCGCGAGCATGGCCGCATAAGCGCCGCTTAAACCAAGGTCCGGGAGGAAAGCGTGCTGGAGCTCTATCACAACGTCAATTCGGTCTGCGCCCAGAAGGTGCGCATCGCGCTCAATGAAAAAGGCCGGGATGTCACCGAGCATCTGCTGACGCTTCAGGGCGACCAGAACGATCCGGCTTACATGAAGCTCAACCCGAACGGCGTGGTGCCGACGCTCGTTCACGACGGCAACGTGGTCGTCGAGTCGTCATTGATCCTCTACTACATCGACGACGCGTTTCCCGATCCGCCGCTGATGCCGAAGGCGCCGGCCGCCCGCCATCGCGTCCGCCTCTACAACAAGCTGATCGACGAATACATGCACAACGCGTGCACGATCATGACTTTTGCCACGGCGTTCCGGCCGCGTTTTCTCAAAATGGCGCGCGAGCAATGGCTCGCCGAGATCAACAAGGCGCCGCTCAAGCGGCGCGCCGAGTACAAGCGCAGCGTCATCGAGCACGGCCTCGATTCCGAATTCGTGATCGACGCGCTCGGCCAGCACCAGAAGATGATCTCGTGGATGGCCGAAGACCTCAAGCGCGGCCCCTATCTCGCCGGCGATGCGTTCAGCAATGCCGACTGTGCCGTGATCCCCTACATCCTGCGTCTCGAACTCCTCAAGCTCGGCGCGATGTGGCGGCAATATCCGGCGGTTGCTGCCTGGTGGGACCGCGTGCGCGAGCGGCCTTCGGTCAAGTCCGCGATCTTCGATCGCATGCAGGAGACCGACTGGGCGCCGTTTAAGAACCTCGCGCCCGATCCGTGGCCGAAGGTGCAGCAGATACTCAAGGCGGCATGATCGGCCGCTCTCTTTTCACTTCGCCGCAGATCGAACAGGAGCGTAACGATGTCCTTGAAAGAGCAACTCGCCGAATATCGCGCCGGCTGGTACAAGCGCGTTCCGGCCGAGCGCCAGGCCATCATGCAGCGTCACATCGACCAGTTGCGCAACGGCGCTATCGCGCGGACCATGTTGAAGGCCGGCGACCGCGCCCCGGCAATCGTGCTGAAGAATGCCCGCGGCACGGCCGTCGACGTCGGCACGCTACTCAAGAAGGGCCCGGTCATCGTCACCTTTTATCGCGGCGGCTGGTGCCCTTACTGCAATTTCGAACTCAAGGCCTATCAGGAAATCCTGCCGCAGATCGCGGCGGCCGGCGCTTCGCTCGTCGCGATCAGCCCGGAGAAGCCCGACGATTCGCTGTCGACCGCGGAGAAGAACGCGCTCACCTTCGAAGTGCTCAGCGATATCGGCCAGAAGGTGGGACGCGCCTTCGGCCTGGTTTACGACTTCACCGAAGAACTCAAGAGCGCCTATCACGAATTCAATATCGATATCCCGGCGCGCAATGGAACGCCGGGCGAATGGGCGCTTCCGGTTTCGGCGACCTACGTCGTCGATCGTGACGGCACGATCATCTATGCGCACACCGATGCCGATTATCGGGACCGCGCCGACCCCCGCGAAGTCCTGGCCGCCGTCACGAAAAGGGCCGCCGCTGCCTGAGCACGGATCGCGTCAAACGTTCTGTGCGACCGGCAGCTTCGCTCCGACCCGCTTGTGCATGTGCACCATCAGCGCCATGGCGAAGACTGGCGTCACCAGATTGACGATCGGGATCGAGACGCAGGCGGCGATGAACAGGCCGCCGACATAAACCATCGCCGCGTTGCGCTTGCGTAATGCCTTGGCCTCGACCGGCGACCGAAAGCGCATGGCGGCGAGCTCGAAATATTCGCGGCCGAGAATATAGGCGGTGGCGAGAAAGAAGATCACGACGCCGAAACCCGCGAACAGCAGGAGCGGCGCCGCGCAGAGATAGATCGCGACCGCCAGCAGCGCTGTCTTGAGTCCTTCCCAAAGCGCGAGCCAAAGCGGGAGTGCCTTGCCGGGCGGATCGGCCGGATAGTGCTCGCGCTCGACCTCGTCGCCGATCCGGTCGGCGAAGAAGCTGCCGACAATCGCAGTGACCGCGGGCATCAGGAACACGCTGCCGACGACAATGCCGAGCCCGGCAGCGAACGAAAGCAGCCACGCCAGCGCACTGACCGGCTCGTGCGCCTGCGGCCCCAGCGTCGTTTCAAGCGAGGTGCTGCCGGCTCCGATCAGATGGACAAGAAGGCGCTGCAGCGCGATACCGGCGACGACGATGAGCGCGAGCGCAAGCCCGACCGACTTCCACAGCACCGCGCGAAGCGGCGGCGAGAACATCTGGGTAATGGCCTGGATTACGTCGTCGATCATGATCCCCTCTGCACCGCGGCAGAGGTAGCGACGACGGGCGGCCAAAACAAGGGAGGCCTAGACGGCCATCGCCTCGGCTTCTTCGTTCGCGCCATCGGCCCCCGGCACCAGCGGGATTTGCGCGGGTTCAGCCGCACGCGAAAGATCGGCCCAGCACAGCCGCTTATAGTCGAAGCCGCGCGCGATCGTCGGCTTGACCACGTTGAAATAAGGCGAGATGTCGAAGTCGCGCGGGCAATAGAGCGAGGAGTGGCGGATTTCCATGATCTGCTCGCGCGCCTGCCGGCTGCCGGCGAGTTTTATCTTCGGCAGGATCGGATAGCGCACGGCGCGGAACGCATCCGCGATCAGGGCCGAACAGATCAGCCGGGTCGGATCGCCGGAGCCAAGCGCCATCAAGCGCCGGCGCCAGCGGCGCGGCACCGGCAAGGGCAGCAGATAGCGCAACAGGTCGATGATGTTTTTCAGGTCGTAGGCAAAGCCGATCCGCTCGACCGCATAGGCGCAGACGACCGCGCAATCCGCCTCCGTCAGCCCGACGGGCCGGCAGATCCTCGTATGAAATTTTGTGTATTTCGACAGCGGCGCCGAGACGACGCCGTCGCCCACATTGGCCTCGATCAGCATGTGCGGTTCGCCGTCATCGGCGACATGGCCGGGAAGCGGCCCGACATAAAGTGCCGAATGTGACCAGGTCGACTGCGTCAGGTATTTGATGACGCCGGCGATGCGGTTGTTGCCCTCGACGAGAAGAACGTCGCCGGCTTGCAGCGAAAGGCGCAGCGCGTCGGGATCGCTCGGCGTAAACGGCTCGTAGCCGGAAACGGGCTTTTGCAGATAGCGGGCGATCAACCGCCCAACGCTGTCGAGCATCCTGCTCAAGGGGGCCTCCCCAGCCTGGTCGCACGGTTTCGCCGTGTCTTTTCCTTGTCCGCATTTTGCCCGCGCACTGTTGCGAATTGGTTCACGCGACCGCGGCGGGATTCATGGAATCTGAACCGTGCGTTTGCGCGTTCTGCGCGGTTCGGGCAATGTGCGGCGCAATATTAAGTATTTCGGAAACCATGCCGCGATTAAGCCGCCGTTCGTTCCTCACTGCCTCCGCCGCGCTCGTTGCACGTCCGGCCCTCGGCGCTTCGCCGCCGACCGGCGCGCTCGATGTCGTCATTATCGGCGCCGGCGCGGCCGGTATCGCCGCCGCGCGAAAAATCGCGGCCGCCGGCCGGCGTTACCTGATCGTCGAAGCAACCGATCACATCGGCGGACGCTGCGTCACCGATACCAAGAGCTTCGGCGTTCCGTTCGACCGCGGCGCGCATTGGATCTATCTGCCGGATTCCAACCCGCTGACCAAAGCCGCACCGCACCGCAGCGTCGACATTTATCCGGCGCCGCGCAGCCAGAAGGTGCGGATCGGCCGGCGCTATGCGCGCGAAGGCGAACTCGAGGATTTTTTGACGGCACAGGTTCGCGCCACGCGCGCGATCAACGATACCGCGCGCAAGGCCGATATTCCCTGCGAACAATCCGTGCCGGTCGATCTCGGCGACTGGCGCCCGGCCGTCGAATTCGTGCTCGGGCCGTACAATTGCGCCAAGGACCTGGTGAATGTGTCGACGTTCGATTTCGCCAAGGCCGCCGAGCGCAACGCGGCAGCGTTCTGCAAGCAGGGTTTTGGCGCATTGCTCGCCGCGCTCGGCCAGGGACTGGCGATTCAGCTCTCGACGCCGGCGAAGGTGATCGATAACCGCAGCGGGATCTCGGTCACCACCGACAAGGGCACGATCACGGCCCGTACCGCGATCGTCACCGTGCCGACCAACGTCGTCGCCTCCGGCGGACTGAAATTCAGTCCCGACCTTGGCCATCACGAGATCGACGCATTCGGCCGGATGTCGCTTGGAAGTTACGACCATATTGCGCTCGAGCTTGACGGCAATCCGTTGGGGCTCGAAAGCGACGATCTGGTCTTCGAGAAGTCGAACGACACACACACGGCGGCAATCCTGGCGAACGTCTCCGGCACACAGCTCTGCATCGTCGATGTCGCGGGCGCATTCGGCCGCGATCTGTCGGCGCAGGGCGAAGCCGCCATGGTCGATTTCGCGTCCGAATGGCTTGCGGGTCTTTATGGCGCCGAAGTGAAGAAGGCGATCGGCCGCACGCAGGTCACGCGCTGGAACCACGATCCGTTCACGCTCGGCGCGTGGTCGGCGGCAGTGCCCGGAAGCCAGTTCGCGCGGCGCCAGTTCCTCGACCCGATCGCCGATGGCGTCTGGTACGCCGGCGAGGCGGCGCACGAAACGTTATGGGGCACGGTCAGCGGCGCCTGGGAAACCGGCGAGCGCGCCGCCGACGCCGTGCTGCGCCGGCTCGGCCCGCTCAAGTCGCAGGCGCCGGCCCAGGCCGAAGCCGCGCCGAAACAGCCGGCCAAGCGTGCGCGCACCGTGCGTCAGGAGCGCCGCGAAGAACCGCAGTCGCAACAATATTTTGGCGGCACGCCGAGCATCATGCGGCAGGAGCGGTAGAGTTCAGCTGCTTGAATCAAGCCGCCGGTATTCGCCCGCTCATGATCCGAGGCTGGCGGCCAAAAGCTCGAGCGCCGCGGCCGCGAAAGCGTGCATGTTGGCGAGGCGGTCGGAACTGCCGGTTTCCAGAGTGATCACGCGCTCGGTCGCGCCTGCGATCGCGAGGCAGGTGTGCCCGGCCGGATCGCCGTAGCGATTACCGCTCGGCCCGGTGGCGCCGGTTTCAGCCAATCCCCACGTTGCCGAGAATTGCGCCCGCGCATGGCGCGCGAGCAAGAGCGCATGCTGCTCGGTCGCCGAACGAAATTGCCCGAGCGCCGCGTCGTCGAGCCCGAGCAACAGGCTCTTCGCCTGACGCGTATAGGCGACGGCGCCGCCGAGGAAATAGGCCGAAGCGCCCGGCACGGCGAGCAACGCCGCCGAGATCAAGCCGCCGGTCGAGGATTCGGCAACCGCAATGGTCTCACCTCGAGCCTTCAGACGAGCGGCGATCGTCTCGGCCAGCGGCAGAAGATCCTTCAATGGTTCAACTCCCGTTGAGATTGCCTTCGCAAGCCCGGCGGCACAGTCACGCCCGCAGCACACCGCCGGTGCGCTTGCCGACCTCGGCGACGATCCTGGCCGCGAGCGCGTCGATCTCGGCATCGGTCATGGTTTTTTCGCGCGGCTGGATAGTGACGGCGATGGCGATCGATTTCTTGCCGGCTTCGATGCCTTTGCCCTCATAGACGTCGAACACGCCGACATGCGTGATCAGCTTGCGGTCGACCGTTTGCGCCGCGCGCACCAGATCGGCGGCCTTGACGCTTCGGTCGACGACAAAGGCGAAATCGCGCTCGACCGGCTGCAACAGCGACAGATCAAGCACGGACTTGGCGCGCGTCGCCTTGGCCTTCGGTTCCGGAATGCGCTCCAGGATAACCTCGAAGGCGACCAGCGGGCCTTCGGCATCGAGCGCCTCAAGGGCTGCACGGATGCAATTCGCCGAAATGGCCGAGCACGTTTTGCGGCCCGATCTGGATCGTTCCGGAACGGCCAGGATGAAACCACGCCGGACCGCCCGGCACGATTTGCAGACCTTGTGCCGGGGCGCCTGCCGCCGTCAGCACGGCGAGCGCGTCAGCCTTGACGTCGAAGGCATCGACCTCGCCGTCGCGCTTCGTCCAATGGCGCCCGATGCCCGACGGCTTCGCCAGCGCGCGGCGCACGCCGGATGCGGCGGTGAACTGGTCTCCCGGCTGATCGCCGCGAAAGATTTGCCCGACTTCGAACAGGCCGGCGTCGGGAAATCCGCGATCGGCGTTCTTCTGCGCCGCTGCGACGAGGCCCGGAATGAGGCTCGGCCGCATGTCGGAAAGATCCGCGGCGATCGGATTGGCGAGCGCCAGCGCCGCATCCCCGCCGCCGAACAATTCGGCCTGCTTTTTGGCGATGAACGACCACGTCACCGCCTCGACCAGATTGCGCGCGGCGAGCGCGCGCTTTGACTTGCGGGTGCGGACCTGGATCGGCGTGAGCACCGGCTTGCGCGGCGCCGGGCCGCGCGGAAACGGCGTCGCGGGGACCTGATCGACGCCGACGATACGCACGACCTCTTCGACGATATCGGCTTTGCCCTGCACGTCGGGCCGCCATGACGGCGCCGCGATTTTTACGCGATCGCCCTGCCCGGCGACAAAGAAGCCGAGGCGTTCGAGCACACGCCGCATTTCGGTGAGCGATACTTCGAGGCCGGCGAGGCGTTTTAGTTCGGACTGCGGGAAGTCGATGATTGTTTCGGGCATATCGACACTGCCCGCGACGATAGTTTCCGATGGCGTGCCGCCGCAAAGCTCCATCACCATGCGCGTCGCCATGTCGAGGCCCGGCAGCATGAAGGCTGGATCGACGCCGCGCTCGAAACGATAGCGGGCGTCGGAATTGATGCCGAGCGCGCGGCCGGTGTGGGAGATATTGGCCGGCTCCCACAACGCGGATTCGATGAGCACGTCCGTGGTCGTCTCCGAGCATCCGGTTTTTTCGCCACCCATGATGCCGGCGAGCGATTCGACGCCTTCGTCGTCGGCGATGACGCAGATCGTGTCGCCGAGCGTGTAGGTCTTGCCGTCGAGCGCGAGCAGCGTCTCGCCGGCGCGCGCGCGCCGCACCGTGAGATTGCCGCGCACTTTGGCGGCGTCGAACACGTGGAGCGGCCGGCCGCGGTCAAAGGTGATGAAATTCGTGATATCGACCAGCGCATTGATCGGGCGCAGCCCGATCGCGATGAGCCGCTTTTGCAGCCAGTCGGGCGACGGGCCGTTCTTGACGCCGCGCACAAGGCGAAGCCCGAAGGCCGGGCAGAGCGGCGGCGTTGCGCCGAAATCGAGCGTCACTTTGACCGGGCAGGGAAATTCGCCCTGAACCGGTTTGATGGCGTGGCCTTTGAACTTGCCCATGTCGGCGGCGGCAAGGTCGCGCGCGATGCCGTGCACGCCGGTGCCGTCGGCCCGGTTCGGCGTCAGGTTGATCTCGATGACCGGGTCGTCGAGGCCGGCATATTTCGCGTAAGCCTCGCCGACCGGCGCGTCGTCCGGCAGGTCGATGATGCCGTCGTGATCGTCGGAGATTTGCAGCTCGGCTTCGGAGACCAGCATGCCGCGGCTCTCGACGTCGCGGATTTTGCCGATGCCGAGCGTAATGTTCTTGCCGGGAATGAAAGCGCCGGGCGGCGCGAACACGCTCTTCATGCCGGTGCGCGCATTCGGCGCGCCGCAGACGACCTGGATCGGCGCGCCATCGCCGGTATCGACCATGCAGACGCGCAGCCGATCGGCGTTCGGATGCTGCTTCGCTTCAGTGACGCGCGCGATGACGAACGGCGCGAACAGCTTGGCCTTGTCCTCGATGCGCTCGACCTCAAGCCCGATCATGGTCAGCTTGTCGGCAAGTTCGGCAAGCGGCCGGTCGGTGTCGAGATGCTCCTTGAGCCAGGCGAGGGTGAATTTCATCATGGCCTAAGGACTCAAGCCCCCGGCCAGTGTCGGGAAATCCAGCGGGCGGAAGCCGTAATGCGACAGCCAGCGCATGTCGGCCTCGAAGAACGCGCGCAGGTCCGGCATGCCGTATTTGAGCATGGCGAGGCGGTCGATCCCCATGCCCCAGGCAAAGCCCTGATATTCGTTGGGATCGAGTCCGCAATTCCGCAGCACGTTCGGATGCACCATGCCGCAGCCGAGAATCTCCATCCAGTCGTCGCCTTCGCCGAAGCGGATTTCGCCCTTGTCGCGGCGGCACTGGATGTCGACTTCGAGCGACGGCTCGGTGAACGGAAAATATGACGGCCGGAAACGCATGCCGACGCGATCGACTTCGAAGAACGCCTTGAAGAATTCCTCGAGGATCCATTTCAGGTGGCCGAGATGCGAGCCCTTGTCGATGACGAGGCCCTCGACCTGATGAAACATCGGCGTGTGCGTCTGGTCTGAATCGCAGCGATAGGTGCGGCCGGGAATGATGACGCGGATCGGCGGCTTCTGCGCCAGCATGGTGCGCACCTGCACCGGCGAGGTGTGGGTGCGCAGCAGGAGCCGCGAGCCGTCCGGCTTCGGATTGAAGAAGAACGTGTCGTGCATCGCGCGCGCCGGATGGTCTTCCGGAAAGTTCAGCTTGGTGAAGTTGTAGTCGTCGGTCTCGATATCGGGACCCTCGGCGACGGCAAAGCCCATATCGGCGAAGATCGTCGTCAATTCGTCGGTCACTTGCGTAATCGGGTGTACGCGGCCGATCTCGGCCGGCGCCTCGCGCACCGGCAGCGTGACGTCGACGCTTTCGGTGTTGAGCCGCGCGGCAAGCGCCGCGTCCTTGAACCCTTCGCGCCGCGCGGCAAGCGCCGCGTTGACGCGATCCTTGAGCCCGTTGATCGCCGCGCCTTGCGTTTTGCGCTCTTCCGGGGTCAGCGTGCCGAGCGTCTTGAGAAGCGCGGTGATCGATCCGGTTTTTCCGAGGGCCGCGACGCGCACCGCTTCGAGCGCGGCATCGTCGCCGGCGCCCGCGACCTCGGCGAGGATTTGCTGTTCGAGCTGGGCGATGTCGGTCATGGCATCAATCCGGCATGAACGGCAGATCGGTGTCGGACGGCCGGCTGCCGGCCTGCGTCAGCATGCCATGCACCTGGCCGCGATGGTGCGTCTGGTGATTGAACATATGCGTGACCAGGACCCAGCGCGGCCGCGTCCACTCGCGCTTGGTCGCTCCGGAATAGTAGGTCTGGTCGGCGGCGAGCCAGGCGTCGTCGACCGTGCCGGCCCAATCGAGGATTTTTTTGTCAAAGCCCGAACGCTCGGCTTTCAATTTTTCCCAATCGGGAAACAGCGAACCCGATTCCGGGATGCCGACCGCCGGCCGCGGCAGGTCGGTGAAGCGGCCCATCCAGCTTTGATCGCCCCACAGGATGTGGTTTAGCGTCTTGTGGATCGAACCGAACCACGCGCCGCGTTCCTGGCAGCGATCCGCCTCGGTCAGCCGGTCGGCCGCGCCATACAGATTTTCATTCTGCCAGCGATTGTAGCGCGCCATGCGCTGGACGTATGCGCGGTCGATCATGACTGGCCTGCCTATCGTTTTCCTTCCGTCATGCGCGGGCTTGACCCGCGCATCCCTACTCAATTGGCAATGCATTGCCTGACTGATCGGGATGGCCGGGACAAGCCCGGCCATGACGGCGGCAACAGACGCCTAAGCTGCGAGTGCGGATTTTGCCTGGCCGACGATCGCCTCGAACGCCGCCGGCTCGGTGATCGCGAGATCCGAAAGCACTTTGCGGTCGACGGTGATGTTGGCTTTGGCGAGCCCGGCGATGAAGCGGCTGTAATTGAGGCCGAACGGCCGCACCGCCGCGTTGAGCCGCTGGATCCACAATGCGCGGAACGTGCGCTTGCGCCGCTTGCGGTCGCGGAAGGCGTATTGGTTCGCCTTCTCGACCGCCTGCTTGGCGATGCGGATCGTGTTCTTGCGGCGGCCGTAATAACCCTTGGCGGCCTTGAGCACTTTCTTGTGCTTGGCATGGGATGTGACGCCGCGTTTGACGCGAGCCATGACTGATCTCCTTCTTGAGAATAGCGAACCCTGAAACGAAATCTGCCGCGAGCGGCAGTGCTCAGCCGTTCGGCAAAAAATACTTTTTGATTTTGTCGCCGTCGGTCTTGAACAGCACGTTGGTGCCGCGCAACTGGCGGATCTGCTTCTTGGTGCGCTTGATCATGCCGTGGCGTTTGCCCGACTGCGCGTAGAGGACCTTTCCGGTCCCCGTCACCTTGAAGCGCTTTTTAGCGCCCGACTTGGTCTTGATCTTGGGCATTTGGCTCTCCTGATAATGCGCGCACCCTCCTCCCCAGCCACCCGCAAGCAGGTCACAGGGGAGACGGAACGCTGGCGATCGAAAGATCGCGTGCTGGTAAGCACTTAGCCGCCGCCACGGCAGCCCTTAATCAGCCGGGCGACGGAAGGGCGCGGTTATGGCAGAGGAAGCCGCGAAACGCAACGTTTGGCGGCGCTGGCGCTACGACCGGCCGCGCCGCTAACGCGGCGCCAGCACCATGACAACCTGGCGGCCTTCGAACCGCGGCTCTTGCTCGATCTTGGCGATCTTGGCGGTATCGCCCTTGACCCGGTCGAGGAGCTTGTAGCCGAGCTCCTGGTGCGCCATTTCGCGGCCGCGGAAGCGCAGCGTGACCTTGACCTTGTCGCCTTCCTCGAAGAACCGCTGGATCGAGCGCATTTTCACGTCGTAATCGTGATCGTCGATCATCGGCCGCAGCTTGATCTCCTTGATCTCGACGACCTTCTGCTTTTTGCGCGCCTCGGCGGCTTTCTTCTGCGCCTGATATTTGTATTTGCCGAAATCGAGAATCTTGGCGACCGGTGGGGAAGAATTCGGTGCTATCTCGACGAGATCGAGGCCCGCCTCCTGCGCCATGGCGATGGCGGCGCTGATCTCGGTGACGCCCTTGTTGGCGCCGTCTTTATCGATGAGCTGGACCTCGCGGACGCGGATCTCCTCGTTGATGCGCGGCCCCTCCTTGGGAGCGGGCTGCGGCGTTCTGATGGGGCGGCGAATGGTTCTTATCTCCTCTGTCGTTGCGGTAAACGCGGAAGATCGGGAGTTTCCCGCCTTAAGTCAACACAATGCGCCCCGTGAATGGCGCGTGACGGCGGTCGTTGTTTATGTTCCGTCACCTTGATCCGCCACTTTCACGCTCCCCCGGCGAGGCCGTGCAATGAACGATAACAGCCTGAAATTCCTGCATATTGACGAAGGTGGCCGCCGGGCGATTGCCGTCCGTGCGCAAAGCGGGGGGCCGCCCGGCCTGGTGTGGCTTGGCGGCTACAAGTCCGACATGAAAGGCACCAAGGCCGCGGCGCTTGCCGAATGGGCCGAGCGGGCGCACCGCGCCTGCATACGCTTCGACTATTCCGGCCACGGCGAATCGGAAGGCGCATTCACCGACGGCACGATCGGCCGCTGGCTCGCCGAGAGCGTTGCCGTTTTCGACGCGTATTGCCGCGGGCCGCAAATCCTCATCGGTTCATCGATGGGCGGATGGCTCGCTCTCCTCCTCGTCCGCGCGTTACAACGCCGCGGACGGCCGGGGGCAGCGAATATTGCCGGCCTCGTCCTGATCGCGCCGGCGGTCGACTTCACCGAAGAACTGATGTGGAAGCGCTTCACGCCGGAGATCAAACAGGAGCTTGCGGAGAAAAGCGTCTGGCAACGCCCGTCGGACTATTCCGCCGAGCCGTACCTCGTCACCAAAAAACTCATCGAAGAGGGCCGCAACCATCTCCTCCTCGGCGGCATG
Source organism: uncultured Alphaproteobacteria bacterium (assembly GCA_963723335.1). Classification (GTDB taxonomy): domain Bacteria; phylum Pseudomonadota; class Alphaproteobacteria; order Rhizobiales; family Xanthobacteraceae; genus BOG-931. The sequence goes on from CAVRQJ010000007.1 coordinate 114,459, forward strand.
ATCGAAACCGGATGTCCGGTGCGCATCCTGCAAGGCGTCGAGGATCCCGACGTGCCGTGGCAGCACGCCAAGGCGCTGGTGGCGCGGCTCGCCCGCGACGAGGTCGTGCTGACGCTGATCAAGGATGGCGATCACCGCCTGTCGCGGCCCGAGGACATCGAACGGCTGATAAACGCGGTAGCGGAGTTTTAGACGGCGCTCATCAGCGAAGCGCTTGCGGAATGAGATTTAAGCTTCCGCAGACGTCTCATCATCGACGAAGGCCACGCCAAGCATATCGTGCATGCGCCAGGCGACGCGGCAGGCGCGCCGCGTGCGGCCGTGTTCGAATGTTAGCTCGAAACTGTCCGGGATGCTCCAGGTATTCGCCAGCTTCAGGCAAGCGCCGCCTGACGTGATGTTCTGCACGGTGCAATGAATGACCGGCGAGCGGGCCTGCACGATGATCTTGGCGCCGCGCAACACCCGGGTGCGCGTCACCTCGCGGCGATCCTGGTCGCCATCGGCGGCATTCTCGATCCGGTCCTTGGCGTCGATGGCATCGATGGCGCTGACGATGGCGGTCTTCATTTGCGCGATTTTCGCGTCCGTGCTTTTCGCGTCCGCGGTCTTCACGTCAGTGAGCGGTATCGTCCGAATCCCGATTGCCCGGCGCGCGATCATCCGGAACCCGATCGTCCAACACTCGATCATCCATGACTCGATCGTTGATCACCTTGGCGCTGATGATCTTTTCGGTGATGACTTTCGCGCCGACGACCTTTTCCATCACGTTCTGCCTTCGCGCGGATTTTGCGAAAATTCCGCTCCTGCGCTTTACCAGGCAACGGTTACGGATCGGCCAATGGGCAGCCGCTACAAAAGTTAATGCCGAGAAAATTCGGCGCGGGTTTTCAGCGCCGTTACAACACTCTGTTGACCATGCCGGCGGCGCGCCGACCACTTACAATGTCGGAACCGATTTTGGATTTTGCATGTGGATGGGCGCGGCTGAGTAGCTGAAGGAATCGCCGTCACTCACTTTGCCAGTCCGGTCGACATTGGTCGTGACGCCGGAGATCGTCTTCTTGTCGATCGTCAGGGTCATAAATCCCCATGCTTTATCGCACACGGATTTTAGAACCGCGCCCGAATCGGGAGCCTTTCCGCCGGGCGCCGTGTGGACGGCATGGAGATTGTGATAGCCGCCATTGCCGGTGACGATGAACGGCGTCGAGACGCCCTTGGCAATGGTCTGTTCGATACGCTGGTAGTCGTGGACATGGCCCGACAGAATGAGATTGGGCACACGGCCGGTGTCGCGAACGGCATTTTCGAGAACATCCGCCATTTTGGAACTGCCGCTGTGAAAGACGTCGAATGAGTAGATCGGGTGATGCAACGCCAGTATGAAAGCCCGATCCGTCGGCGCGGTGGCGAATTCGTTCGTGACCCATTGTTGTTGCGTCGAATCGATTGAGCCGCCTTCCGGCACGTTCGTGTACATGCCGACGATTGTCGCCAGCGGCGTGACCAGCGTCCAGTAGACGTTCGGCAGATTGAGCTGAACGCGCGGCGCATCCTTCGATATCGGATCGACGTCGGGATGCGCCTGCATGAAATAATCCACCCAGCCGTCAAGCGAAGTTTGCGCGGTGGGATCATCGACCTCGCCGTCGTGATTGCCGGGAATGGCAAAGATCGGCACGTCGTAGTGGGCATAGGGGTCGTAGAACTGGGCGTAATAATCGTCCCGCATGCCGGTGAAATAAACGACATCGCCGACGTGATAGCAGAACTGCGGCCTCGCATTTTTGCTGCTCGTCAAATGTTCGATCATTTGCGCGGCAACGTTGTTCTGGAATTCGCCGTCCTGAACGCCGCCGGTGTCGCCGACCACATGAAAGACCATCTTGCCGGCCTGCCCGATGTCGCGAGCGATATCCGGAAAGCTGCCGGCGATGTCGTAGTGATACGGCGGCAAGCCGAGCGGCCGCGGCAGCGGCTGGAAACTGGTGTTGCGGTGCGTGACGGGGTGCAACGGACTGACGCCCGGATGCGCCTGCGATTGCTTTGGTTTGGGCCGCGGCCGCACTTCGCCCGGATGGAGCGATGCACTCGGCATATGACTTTTACTTCTGGCGGGTTGTTTCATGGCGCGCCCCTTTCAATTCGGCTGATCCCAGGCGAGCGTAGCGCGTAGCTTTATTATTTACAACTATAGGTTTAGTATAAATATTGAAGCAAATACCGCGGAGCCTTGGGCCGAAGCTGCACCGAAGGCAGCGAACGGCAGCGAACGCGAGGTTCATTGCCCGATCGCGCAACACCACGCGCGAGCGAAGCTAGTCAAACAATGTGACGCTTTGCCGAAAGGAAAATGAACAGGGAGAAGCAGTAAGCGAGATACAGGTTCACGAGACGGCGCACAAAAACGGTGCGGTACGGTGGACCGCGCGGCCGCCGGTGACGACCGTGCGCCTTGATCAGATTTTCGGCCATGAACGCAATCGAAGATCGTGGCATGGTCCCTCAACCTTGTTTGCACATCTGAGTCGGACTGGTGCACATGGAAGGCTCCAAATCGTCGCGGTCCAATCCGCCTCGCAAGGCGGCGCGCATGCCGGGCAGGCGCGAGGCCAACAAGCTCGACAAGCTCGACAGGATCAAACGCGCGGCGCGCGAACTGTTCACGACCGCCGGCTACGACGAGGCGACCACGCGGCAGATCGCCAAAAAGGCGGGCGTCGCGCTCGGCACAGTGTTCACCTATGCGAGCACCAAGCGCGACCTGCTTTTTCTGGTGTCGAACGATCTGCTGGATGAAGGGCGTCATCTGGCGGAAGCGTCATTTCAGCGTAATCGCAGCCTTCAACACAACTTCATCGCGTTTTGCGCCGTGTTCTACAGGGTGCTGCAGGCGCAGCCCGATCTGTCAAAGCTCGTCTTCCGCGAACTCCTGTTTTACGATTCCGGCATTCACTCGGTGCGCGCCCTAGCCAACCGCGCACGCACATTGAAGAGTATCGAGGCGCTTGTGATGAACGCCCGCGAAAGGGGTGAAATCCGTCTTCCCGAACCGCCGGATTTCATCGCCTGGCTGCTGTTCAGCGTCTTTCAGGCCGAGAACCGCCGCTGGCTCGGGCTCGAGCGCCGCGACCTTGAGGAAGGGCTGTCGCATCTTTGGTCCTCGGTCGCCGTGGTCCTCAATGGGCTTTCGGTCAGGCCGGCGCCGGAGAAGCCGGCGCGCGCCGTCCTGCGCGACATCATCAAGGCGCGAGTAGGTTTCCCGAGGTTTTTAGAACGTGTTCAATTTTCTATTGACGATTTTTAGAACGTGTTCAATAATTGCGGGATGACGCGCGGGCGCCCCGGATTTTTGGGTCCGGCCCGGTTCCGTTTCCAGGGAGAACAGCAATGGTCCAGCCGTTGGACGGGCACGACCGGCCGAAACTTCCGGACACGCATTACCTGGACAACCGCATCTTCACCGACGAAAGCATTTTCCAGGAAGAGCAAAAGAATATTTTCGCAAAGGTGTGGCAGTTCGCCTGTCACGAGAGCGAAGTCGACAAGCCGGGCGATTTCCGCCGCGTCCAGATCGCGGGCAAGTCCGTACTCCTGGTGCGCGGCCCCGACGGGACCGTTCGCGGCTTCCATAATATCTGCCGCCATCGGGCCGCCGAAGTGGTGCGGGAGGATTCCGGCAATGCCCGCATGTTCTCCTGTTTCTATCACCACTGGACCTACGGGCTGCGCGGCGAACTGCGCGGCATATCGAAGCCTGAAGGCTACGAAGCCGTGCAACTCGACAAATCATCCCTCGGCCTTATTCCGGTGCGCTGCGAGACTTTGGCCGGACTGATATTTGTCACCCTCGACGACGATGCGGAGCCGCTGCACGACTTCCTCGGCGACATCGCCAAGGGATTTCTCGAGCCGCTTGGTACGATCCCGCTGGAGGTCTTCCACTTCCATAAAGCGATACTCAAGACGAACTGGAAGCTTTGGCAGGACAACAACAGCGAGCGCTATCACGCCATGCTCCATGTCGCGAACCGCAAGACCATGGCGTGGGTGCTCGGCAAATCGAGCCCGATGAAACTGCGGATCGAAGCCAAGGGACACAGCGGCTATTGGGCGGATAGCGGTGAGGCTCTCGTCGATTACGCGAAAGGCGGATATTCCAGCGGCGCCGAAGGCGCCCTGCCCGGCATGCGCGGCGACGAAATGCGCGTCATCAATCTCTTTCCCGATCTGATGATCAACATCCGTTCGAACGTGGTGCGGCTCGATCGCATGGTGCCGCTCGGACCCGATCGCACGCTCGTCGAGTGGCGCGGCATCGGCGTAAAGGGTGACGATGACAAGATGCGCGCAGTGCGCATTCGCCAGCACAATCTGTTTTGGGGACCGGCCGGCCGCAACCTGCCCGAGGACGTGCTGGCGGTCGAGTCGCAGACGCGGGCGATGCAGGCGGACGAGGTTCGCTACAGCATCATCGCCCGCGAAGAAGATCTCAACCCGACCGATGACGCCAATATCCGCGCCTATTACCAGGAGTGGAAGCGGCGCATGGGCAAATCGCCGGCGACCTTCGCATGAGCGCAGGCACCGCAGACCTTGAAGCTGCCCGCGAGCTCGTCCAGCGTACGGCGATGCTGCTGGACAACGAAAAATTCAACTCCTGGGTGAGGCTGTTCGACACCGATGGCACCTACGAACTCAGTGCCTATAGCAGCGAAATCCGCCGCTGGATGACCTGGCAGCTTTCCGATCGCGAAACGCTGGAGAAAATGCTGAAGGACGTCGACGAGCATGTGCGTGATCCGGCGCGGCGGCGCCATGTCGTCGGCATTCCGCTGGTGGAATTCGACGGCGGTTATGGCCGGGTGCGATCGCATTTCTCGCTGTTCCGGACCAGTCCGGAGGGCCAGTCGTCACTTTACATGGTCGGCAGTTATGACGACCGCATCGTCAAGCGCTCCGGCTCGTGGCTATACGCCACGCATAAAGTTGTTGTCGACACACGCATGCTCGATACTTTCACCCATATCCCGGTCTGAGGACGCCATGCGCAAGCTTGCAATTGCCGCGGTGCTGGGTTTCGTCACGCTGACCGTGGCCGGGAATGCCCGTGCGCAGAATTATCCGGCCAGGCCGATCCATGTGTTCGTGACATCGACCGCCGGCGGACCGCTCGACGTGTTCACCCGCCTGGTGACGAGCAAGATGGAGGAAGACCTCAAGCAGCCATTCGTGGTGGAGGATCGCGCCGGGGCCGGCGGCGATCTCGCTGCCGCCGCCGTCAAGGACGCGATTCCGGACGGATATACGATCCTGTTCTCGATCGACACGACGTTCACCGTCAATCCAAGCCTGTTCGAAAAAATCCCGTTCGATCCGGAGACGGACTTCATTCCAATCTCGGTGCTCGCCAAATTCGGCCAGGCGCTGGGCGTCCCGGTCGACCTCCCCGTCAAGTCGATTGCCGATCTGAAGGCTTTGTCATTGCAGAAGGATCTCAACTACGGCTCCGCCGGAATTGGCGCGCCCTCGCATCTTTCATTTGCCTATTTGCAGGCTGTGACCGGCATCCGCGCGACGCATGTGCCTTACCGCGGCAACCCGCCGGCGCTGCTCGCGCTCGTCAGCGGCGACACCCAGGCCTCGATGGTGATCTCGACATCGCTCCTTCCGCTGGTCAAGGAAGGTAAAGTGAAAATGCTGGCTTATTCGGACAGCGTCCGGTCCGAAGTCATCCCGGACGTTCCGACGGTTGCCGAGCAAGGCTACAAGGATTTCCAGGCGGTATTCTCCTATGTGCTCTTGGCGCCGGCAGGCACGCCGAAGACCGTGACCGATGCATTGCAGGCGGCAGCGACCCGTGCCGTGACGTCAGCCGACGTCCGCGAAAAGCTGAGATCCGTGGATACCGTACCGATCGCGCTGTCGCCGTCCGACTCGGTGGCATGGTTGAGCACCAACCGGGCGAAGTGGAAAGACGTGATCACCAAGATGAAAATCCACGTCGACTAGCGAACCGGGATCTTCGGCCGAAACGCGAGCGCTGCGCGCGTCATCGCGTGGGCTTCAAAGGTCTTGGCGCGCCGCGGTCGATGAAGATGGGCGCTATTTCCTTGCCATGGCGATATGATGTGATGGCCTCGCACACGCTGCGGTCGCCGATACCGCGCTCGACTCCGATCTCGCATTAGGGCACATGGCGCAATGGTCGTTGGTCAGGCGGCCTTCGTCTTGTTTACAGTCTCAATGCGATCGAGAATTTTGCCCAGGTCGCGCTTGGCGATCTGAACGTCATAGTCGTTCTGCAAATTGAGCCAAAGCTGTGCTGTCGTGCCGAGCGCCTTGGCGAGCCGAAGCGCAGTATCGGCGGTAATGCCCGTCTGTTCGCTGGCTATCCGCTCGATCCGGGTGCGAGGCAAGCCGCAAGCCTTGGCAAGAGCGCCCGCTGACATATTCAGCGGATTCAGGAACTCTTCCTGCAGAACCTCACCAGGATGCATGGGCTTGAGTTTTTTGGCCATTGCCGCGTCCTCTTCTAGTGGTAATCCACGATCTCGACTTCCGCCGGGCCTTCCGCCGTCCAAACAAAACACGCCCGGAATTGGTCGTTGATCCTGATCGAGTATTGACCCTTGCGATCGCCGGTCAACGCCTCAAGACGGTTGCCTGGAGGTGACCTTAAATCGCCGAGACCGTCCGTGGCGTTGAGGTAACGCAATTTCCGGCGCGCCGCCTTGACCAAATCGGCCGGAAAGCCCTTCGGACTTTCGCCATCGAATACGGCCTCGGTTGTCTTGTCCCGAAAGCTCTTGATCACGAGCCAAGCGTATCATTTAATGATACAGACGTCAAAGCCCTCATGTGTCGCAGGTCCGGCATTGCCTCAGTGAAGCGGCCCAATGTCGAACTGCAGCGCAGAAACGGACCCTCACGAGGACCGCAGCGTGCTCCGGCGTAATTGGCGCGCCCGGAGGGATTCGAACCCCCGGCCTCTGCCTTCGGAGGGCAGCGCTCTATCCAGCTGAGCTACGGGCGCGTCAGGCGCCTAGATACAGAAATGCCGGCCAAGCGGCAACGGCTGCGGCATTCCCGATAGGGACGCAATGCTCTAAACTGGGCGCCGATCCAGGGAGAGCCGCGATGTCGCAACTGGCGGAAAAAACCGAGAAGCACGCGCCAAAAGGCGCGCAAATCAAGGACGCATCGTTCCAGTGGGACGATCCGCTCGACCTTGAAAGCCAGCTCAGCGAGGAAGAGCGCATGGTGCGCGACACCGCGCGCGACTATGCGCAGGAGAAGCTGTTTCCGCGCGTCCTAGCCGCCAACCGCGAGGGCAAATTCAACCCGGATATCCTGCGCGAAATGGGCGCGCTCGGGCTGCTCGGCTCGACCATCCCCGAGGAATATGGCGGCGCCGGCCTCACCTATGCCTGCTACGGGCTGATCGCGCGCGAGATCGAGCGCGTCGATTCCGGTTTCCGCTCGGCGATGTCGGTGCAGTCGTCGCTGGTGATGCACCCGATCTACGCTTACGGCAGCGAGGCGCAGCGCCGCAAATATTTGCCGAAGCTCGCGACCGGCGAAATCGTCGGCTGCTTCGGGCTCACCGAGCCCGATCACGGCTCCGATCCCGGCTCGATGGTCACGCGCGCCGAGAAAGTGTCCGGCGGCTACAGCCTGACCGGCGCGAAAATGTGGATCACCAACGCGCCGGTCGCCGACATTGCTGTCGTCTGGGCCAAGCTCGACGGCAAGATCCGCGGCTTCCTTGTCGAGCGCGGCACCAAGGGATTTTCCACCCCGCAGATCGACGGCAAGCTTTCGCTGCGCGCCTCGGTCACCGGCGAAATCGTGCTCGAAGGCGCGGTGGTGCCGGAGGACAATATCCTGCCGAACGTCTCCGGGCTTGCCGGCCCGTTCGGCTGCCTCAATGTGGCGCGCACCGGCATCGCCTGGGGCGCCATGGGCGCCGCGGAATTCTGCTGGCACCGCGCGCGCGACTATGTGCTCAACAGGAAGCAGTTCGGCCGGCCGCTCGCCGCCAATCAGCTGGTGCAGAAAAAACTTGCCGACATGCAGACCGAGATCACGCTCGGCCTGCACGCGGCGCTGCGCCTGTCGCGCATGATCGACGCCGGCACAGCGTCGCCGCCGGCGATCTCGCTGCTCAAGCGCAACAATTGCGGCAAGGCGCTCGACATCGCCCGCCTCGCGCGCGACATGCACGGCGGCAACGGCATCGCCGAGGAATTCCACGTCATGCGCGTGCTGTGCAATCTCGAAACGGTCAACACCTATGAGGGCACGCACGACATCCATGCCCTGGTGCTGGGCCGCGCGCAGACGGGAATCCAGGCGTTTTTCTAGGCCCGCGTTGGCGCCAATGGCCGGAGGGTGACCGATGACCGGCGAACTCACCGCGGACGAGGTTTGCCGGCTTCTCGCTCTTGAGCCGAATGCCACCTGTGGATTCGTGCGGCTGACATTCACCAGCCGGCAATCGATCGCTCCCGGCGGCTTGCCGCCGCCGTTTGCGGAGCAGCGGCCATTGGGGTCGGCGCTCTATTTCATGGTGACACCCGCCGCGCCGGTGCGGCTTCACCGCATCCGCAACGATCAGCTCTATCATTATTATCTTGGCGATCCGATCGAGCTGTTCCTGTTGCACGATAGCGGCACCGCCGAGCGGATCATCGTCGGACCGGACCTGCGCGCCGGCCAGTGCGTGCAGCAATTGATCCCCGGGAATACGTTTCACACCGCGCGCGTGATTGGCCGCCGCCGCTGGTTCCTGGGCGCGAGCACGGAATGGCCTGGCGTGGTGCCGCAGGATGTCGAGATCGGCAACCTCGATACGCTCATCGCAAAATTCCCGTCGCTTGCCGCGGACATGCGCGCGATCGCGGCGTCGGTACAGGATACCACCAAACCAGCAGTCCGCTGACGATAGCGCCAGGCGCCGCCGTTCGCTGCCCGGTCACTCCGGCTTGAGACCCGCCGCCTTGACGATCGGCCACCAGGTTTCGATCTCGGCCTTGTAGTGCGCCGCCAAGGCTTCAGGCGTTTGCTGCGCGCGCGGCACGATCTGCTGGCCGATATCGCCGAGACGCTTTTGCACCGCCGGATCGGCGAGCGCGTCCATGGCGGCGGCGTTGAGCGCCGCGACGGCGGATTGCGGCGTGCCTTTCGGCACCCACAGCGAATGCCAGGGCGTGATATGGAGTCCCGGCAATCCGGCTTCATCGACGGTCGGAATCTCCGGCACGACGGCGGCGCGCTTGTCCGAGGTGACGGCATAGGCCTTGATGGCGCCGCTGCGCAGTTGCGGCAGTGCATCCGACGGCTGATCGAACAAGAGGTCGATGCGCCCGGCGACGAGATCCTGCAGCGCCAGCGCAAGACCGCGATAGGGCACGATCTGCAAATGCGCGCCGGTTTGCTGCGCCAGCAGGAAACTCGCCACATTGTCGGTGCCCCCGGCGGCGCCGAGCAAGGCGGAATTGGTCTTCAGCCACGCGATCAGTTCCTTGAGATCGTTGGCCGGCACGTCTTTCCTGGAGATGAGCACCAACGGCGTCGCCGTGAGCCAGATCACCGGGTCGAAGTCTTTCTGCACGTCGTAGGGCAGCGAATAGATCGCCGGGCTGACAACCTGCGTCGACCAGGTGGCGAGCTCAAGCGTGTAGCCGTCGGGTGTCGCGCGCGCGACCCGGGCGGCGGCGATGGTGCCTGACGCGCCGGTGATGTTCTCGATGACGACATTCTGGCCAAGCGCGCGCGCCATGCGCTCGCCGATGACGCGCGCGATGGTGTCCGTCGGGCCGCCCGCGGAATACGGCACGATCATCGTCACCGGGCGCGTCGGAAATGCTTGCGCTGCCGCCGGGCCGGTGAAGGCCAAAGCCGCGACAGCCGCAATCATGGCCGGAACAACACCGCGCATCGGCCCAGCTTGCCCCGCTACGCGCGTTGCGGCAACAGCAGCCGGAGCAACGTGTTACATCCCCGACAGCGACGAGATCGCCACACTCACCGCGCCGTTGACGTCGGCGATCACGCGTAGCGTCTTGTCGTCATAGGCGACGCCGGTGAGGCGCAGGTCGTTGATCGCGACCTTGGCGGTCATGCCGCTGCCCTGCGCGGCAAATCCCGTAACCGCCGCTGCCATCTGCTTCTTGGCGTCGGCGGCGAACGGTTTGAGATCGATGACGGCCTTGTCCGCCAGCATGGTTTGCAGATAGGGCGCGGCCGACTTCGCCGCGGCGCCGAGCAATCCGAACGCCGCCTCCGACTGCACGTCGAGCGTCACATCGGTAAAGCGCAGGATCTGCTGATCCGCATCGAGCGCCGGCCGGCCATAGACATAGACGGTGGCATCGGCGCCGATGGCGAAGAAGCCGCGCTTCTTCGCGTTGACGAAAAGCGTGATCAGGAGATGATCGCCGGACGCTGCGATCGTGGCCTGCTTGATGGTGACCGCGAATTCGCCGCTGCCGTCCTCGGGAAAAGTCTTGTCCTTGATCTGCGCTTCAAGAAGCCGATTGACCTCGGTGAATGGAATGTCGATCGGCACGCCGATCGACACCGAGCCCTCGTTGGCCTGCGGCACGATGTCGAGCGATTGCGGGAACGGGCAATTCGGCTTGGTCTGGCTCGGCACGATGCGCGTCTCGGCCTGCACGCCGACGAGAAGCGTGACGGCGCTGGCGTCGATGCGCGGCTGCGCCGCGATGGCGCGCGTCGGGCGGACTTCGAGCCAGAGATTCGGCATGCCCTGCCCGGCAGCACCAAGCGACGTGGAACTGCACAGTTTGGTCCATTCGCTGCGCGCCGCGGCTTCGATGAACGGATCGTTGCGCAGCTTGGCGTCGAGCGCGGTCATCTGATCGCGCACCGCGCCGTCGAGCACCGGCTTCACCGCGCCGGCGACGTCGAGTTTTAGGCCAGCGATCGGCAGCACCACATCGACGACATTGACCTGGCCGGAAAGATTGGGCGACAGCCGCCAGTTCGGCGCGATAGCCGGCCGTGATGTGACCTGCACGGTGCCGTGGATATCGGTGTGCTGGTCGAACGCCTTGCCGGCGAGGTTTTGCACCTGCTGGCCGACGCTGCCGCCGACAAGGTTGCCGATGGTGTTGCCGACGCCGCTGGTGACCGAATTGGCGCCACCGGCAAGCGTACCGATCGCCTGGAAAGTGCCGGACAATTGCGTCGAGACGTTCAGCACGCTGGACTGGCCGGTCACCGTCAGCGGGCTGCGCGTCACGTTGAAGGTGAGCTGCGCGCTGGAGAGGAGTTTCGAAACCGGATTTGTCGGCTTGCCGGTAAGATCGCGCGGCGCCTGCGCTTCAAGCGCGTCGCGGATCGCTGTCATGGCGACGGCGGCGGGCGCGAGCACCGTCGACGTGCGCGTCAGCGGCTGTAGCGGCGGCACCGCGACCAGCGCCGGCCGGTTCGGCTGCGCCGGCACGGCCGGCCACAAGACATCCATCAAGGCGAGCGCGCCAAAGAACGAGCCGACCAGAACAGCGGCGCCACCTATGATCGTTCGGATGCGCATTGCGAATCGCCCGGCTGCGTCTGCCGACAATATACGCGCCGGAAGCCGCGCGGTGGCGGATTTCTACAGCGGCGGCTCTTCGCCGCCGTCTTTCTTACAGGCCACCCCGGCCTCTTCGAGGTCGAGTTCGCGCTCGATGCGGCGGCGCGCCTCGTCGGTGATCTTGCCTTGCTGCAACAAGAGATAGATGTGCTCGCGCTCGGCCTGGATCAGCTCCATGCGCAGCTCCGTGGCGATGGACGCAGGCGCCTGCGGATCATGTCCCGGCTGCCGGCCCGAGCGGTATTGACGACGCGCGTGCAGGATCGCAAGCGTGTCGGGCGACGCGCGACCGTCGGCGACGAATTGCTTCAAGCGATCATGCGCCACGTCGAGCGCCTCCGAGCGCGCAGCAAGCTCGTCGCGATGCTCACGCTTGCGTTCGGCCGCGGCATCGCGCGGCAGGCCGAGCCAGGAGACAAGCGGCGGCAGCAACAGGCCTTGGCCGACCAGCGTCACGACGATAAGGCCGAAGGTGACGAAGAGAATAAGATCTCGGCCAGGAAACGGCGCGCCGGATGCAATCGTCAGCGGGATCGCAAGCGCCGCCGCGAGCGAGACGACGCCGCGCACGCCGACGAAAGCGAGCAGGAAAACCCACTGCCAGGGCGGCGCCGGATCGCGCTTGCGCAATGATGCGCTCAGCCAGCGCGGCAGATAGATCGTGGGATAGACCCAGACAAACCGCGCCGCGATGGCCACCGCGACAGTCACGAGTACCGCGATCATAAGCTGGTGCAGCAGGCTTGTATCCATCCGGTCGAGCAGCGTGCGCATCTGCATGCCGGTAACGAGGAAGATGAAACCTTCGAGCAGATAGATCAGGAGGTCCCAGAAGAAAATGCCCTGCAGCCGCGTCGCCGCGGGAATGAGGAGCGGACCGTTCCAGCTCACGTAAAGGCCGGCAGCAACCGTCGCCAGCACGCCCGATCCGCCGAGATGCTGCGGCACCAGAAACGCCGCGTAGGGCGTGAGCAGCGACAGCGTAATCTCGACGCGCGGATCGTGCGCCCATCGCCGCAGCCGCAAGCTCGCCCAGCCGATGCCGATGCCGTAAGCGATTTCGCCGACGACGATCAGTGCGAAGGTGCCGGCGGCCTCACTGAAAGAGAACAGCCCGGTGCTCACCGCTGCAACGGCAAAACGATAGAGGATCAGGGCGGTCGCATCATTGGCGAGGCCCTCACCTTCGAGCACCAGCACGATACGGCGCGGCAGCCCCATGCGGCGGACGAGCGCGAGCGGTGCGACCGCGTCCGGCGGCGACACGATAGCGCCGAGCACAAAACCGATGGCAAGCGGCAGGCCAAGGAGCCAGTGTGCCGCGGCGGCGACCGCGCAAGTGGTGAAGACGACGCAGCCGAACGCCAGGAGCGTGATCGAGCGCAGATTGAAACGGAATTCGCGCCAGCTCATGGCGACGCCCGCCGAATAGATCAGCGGCGGCAATATGCCGAGCAGAACAAGTTCGGGCGCAAGTTCGATCCGCGGCAGGCCGGGAATGACCGCAAGCGCAATTCCGGCGACGACGAGGAGTATGGAAGGCGCGGTGTTCAATCGCCGCGCGACGATAGCAACGGCCACCAGCACCGACAGCAGGAACAATATCGTCTGGATCGTCTCGGTCATGCGCGATCAGCGGGTTCGATCAGGCCTGGGTTCAGGCCTCGGCGAACCTTGCGGGCGGCCCTCGGCGAAGCCATATCCGGTTTTGCCGGGGAAATCCCATTTCCCGTCTTCCGGCCGTTTGCCCTCCGCAAAGCCCATTTCATCAAAGGATCCCTCCATGCCGCAATCCATGTCGCAAGCCTCGCTGCCGGTTTTCGAGATCAATCTCAATGCACTATCGGCCGTCCTCGACAAGGCCGAGGCCTTTGCCTCCGCCAAGAAAATAGAGCCCGCCGTGCTGCTGCGCTCGCGGCTGTCGCCGGACATGTTCGATCTCACCCGCCAGGTGCAGGTCGCGACCGACGGAGCAAGACGCGGTTCGGCACGCCTCGCCGGCGTCGAGGCGCCGAGCTACGAAGACAACGAGACCACCATTGCGCAATTGAAGGAGCGCATCGCGAAGACCGTCGCCTTCCTCAAGACGCTCGACCGCAAGGCGATCGACGCATCAGCCGAAAAGGAAATCACCTTTCCGCTCGGCCCCGACAAGAAGGGTCACATGAAAGGCGACGACTATCTCAACCACTTCATGCTGCCGAATTTCTATTTCCACTGCACCGCCGCCTACACGATCCTGCGTCACAACGGCGTCGATGTCGGCAAGCGCGATTTCCTCGGCAACATTCCGCTGAAGATGACGTGAGGGAGCGATGTAGCCCGGATTGAGCAACGCGAAATCCGGGGACGCCGCGAGGTGGCTCCCGGATTTCACTTCGTTCAATCCGGGCTACGCGTTATCGAGGTTTGCCGCGTATGGACCCCGAATTCGTCCGTGACCTGTTCGCGCAATTCCGCCCGGTGACAATGACGCGCCTGTTCGGCGGCGCCGGGCTCTATGCCGACGGTCTCATATTCGGGCTGGTTTTCGACGGCGCGATCTTTCTCAAGGTCGACGAATCGAGCATCCCGGATTTCGAGCGCGAAGGCAGCAAGCCGTTCGTCTATACCCGCGCCAAAAGCCCCGGCCGCATCGGCCGTCATTCGATGTCTTATTGGCGCTTGCCGGAACGGCTCTACGACGATCCCGATGAGCTTGTGGTTTGGGCCGAGCGGGCGTTGGCGATCGCAGAGCGCAAGAAACTTGCGCCGCGCGGACGGGCAAAACCAAAGCGGTCGAGAAGCAAGAAATAAAATGCGGGCAACTCCAAGCGACGCGATCGACCAATCCCGGTTTCCCGTCGATTGATCGCTGCTATTTGGCCGCGTCGCAGGCAGATCCGGTCTTGGGGTGAACGTTGGTCGCGCCATCGTCCCGGGCATCGCAAGGCGTGGGATATTCCTTCACCTTGCCGTCCTTGGTCCCACACGAGATGACCTGCACGCAGATTGCTTTCGACGGCGCTTGCGCGAGCCGTTCGCCGTTTTGCGCCGCCGCACTTTCCGGCATCGCAGCGCCGCCGAGTGCGAGCGCAATACAAGCACTCCCGATTGTCATGCATGTTTTCATCGCAACCCTCATAGAAAACTCTGCGGATCGACGTCGATATCGATCTTGATCGAGCCGTGCTTTTTCGGCGCGGCGGCAAGCCAGTCGCGCATATAGGACGACAGGTCGAAATTGCGCGGCGCGCGGATGAGAAGCCGCAGGCGATGCCGGCCGCGCACCAGCGCCAGCGGCGCCTCGGCGGGGCCGAGGACGCGCACGTCGTCGCCAGTTGCACTGTCAACTTTGGGCGCCGCGCGCGCCAGCGAACGCGCATAGCCCGCGGCATCGTTCTTGTCGGGGCCGGACACGACGATCGAGGCGAGGCGCCCGAACGGCGGATAATGCGCGTGCTCGCGCATGCCGATCTCGGCCGTGTAGAACGCGTCGCGGTCCTGCGCGATGATGGCGCGCATCACCGGGTGCTCGGGCTGGTGGGTCTGCAGAAAACCGTGCCCGACACCGGTATCGCGGCCGGCGCGGCCGATCACCTGATGCAGAAGCTGAAACGTGCGCTCGGCGGCGCGCGGATCGCCGTTGCTCAAGCCGAGGTCAGCGTCGATGACGCCGACCAGATTGAGCATCGGGAAATGATGGCCCTTGGCGACAAGCTGCGTGCCCACGACGATATCGAATTTGCCGGCGGCAATGTCGGCGAATTCCTCGCGCATGCGTTCGACCGAGGTGACGAGATCGCTGGAGAGCACCAGCACGCGCGCTTCAGGAAAGAGTTCGCGTGCCTCTTCTTCAAGGCGCTCGACGCCAGGCCCGATCGCCACATAGGAATCGGCCGCCTTGCAATTCGGGCATTCGCGCGGATGCGGCACGGCAAAGCCGCAATGGTGGCAGACGAGTTGCTTGCGGAAGCGATGATCGACCAGCCAGGCGTCGCAGTTCGGGCATGAGAAGCGGAAGCCGCAGGCGCGGCACAAAGTCAGCGGCGCATAGCCGCGGCGGTTGAGGAACAGCAAAGCCTGCTCGCGGCGTTCGATCGCGATCTTCACGGCGCCGGTGAGCGTCGGGGAAATGAAACGGCCGCGCGGCGGCTGCTCGGCGCGCAAATCGATGGCCTCGACCGATGGCAGGCGCTGGCCGCCAAATCGCTCCGGCAAGGCGAGCCGCGCATAGCGGCCGCGCCGCGCATTGACCTCGGTCTCGATCGACGGCGTCGCCGACGACAGCACCACCGGGATTTTCGCGATGTGGCCGCGCACCACCGCCATGTCGCGGGCGTGATAATGCACGCCGTCTTCCTGCTTGTAGGCGGGATCGTGCTCTTCATCGACGACGATCAAGCCGAGATCGGCATAGGGCAGGAACAGAGCCGAGCGCGCGCCGACGACGACCGAGACTTCGCCTTCGGCGACGGCCTTCCAGGTGCGTGCGCGACGGCGCGGCGTCAGTTCCGAATGCCATTCCGTGGGCCGCACGCCGAACCGCGCGGCGAAGCGGTCGAGGAAAGCCGCGGTGAGTGCGATCTCCGGCATCAGGATCAGGCTTTGCCGGCCCCTGCGGATCGTGTCCGCCACGGCTTCAAAATAAACTTCGGTCTTGCCGGAGCCGGTGACGCCGTCGATCAGCGATGCCGTGTAGCCGCCTTTGCCGACGGCTTCCCTCAGCGCTGCCGAAGCGATGCGCTGCGCGTCAGTGAATTCCGGCTGCATGAAATCGGGATCGGGCTTTTCCGCGACCGGCTCCGACGGCAGGACCACGGTTTTCAGCGTGCCTTCGTCGATCAGCCCGTCGATCACGCCGGTTGAGACGCCCGCCTCGCGCGCGGCGTCGCTCTTGGCGCGCACCATGCCGTCGGCGAGGAGTTCAAGCGCGCGGCCGCGCGCGCTCGTCATGCGTTGCGGCGGCGGCCCGGCAAGCCGCACGCCGACCCGCTCGCGCTCGGCGCCGAGATGCTCGCCCATGCGCAGGCACATGCGCAGCACCATGCCGCGCGACGACACCGTGTAATTCGCTACCCAGTCGACGAAGCTGCGCAGTTCCGGCCGCAGCGGCGGATAGTCGAGTTTCTCCGCGACGTCCTTGAGCCGGTTGTCGAGCCGGATATCGGGCGCCGGATTGTTCGCCCAGACCACCGCCGTCGTCTCGCCGCGCGCGCCAAGCGGCACCGACACGATGTCGCCAGGCGCGAGATCGAGCGTCTCGGGCACCCGGTACGAATAGGCCCGGTCGAGCGCCACCGGGACCAGGACATCGACGACGCGTTTGGCCATGCAGTGACTTTGGGCCGATTCCGGCGGGTTTAGGAAGGGGAAAGGGCGGACCCCTATAGTGACCGCTCATTCCCGCGAAAGCGGGAATCTAGTAGCGGAATCACCAGGCAAAAGAGCCGGGTCCCCGCCTGCGCGGGGACGAGCGGATCATGGGCACGCAGCAATTGAATCTCGTCGCTCCCAAAGTCGCCGCCGAAATCACGGCCTGGCTTGGGCATCTTTCCGCCGAGCGGCGGATGTCGCCGAAGACCGTCGAGGCCTACCAGCGCGACGTGCTGCAATTTCTTTCCTTCCTCGCCGGACATCTTGGCGGTGCGCCGTCGCTCAAGGAACTGGCGGCATTGACGCCGGCGGACGTCCGCGCCTTCCTCGCGGCGCGGCGGGCGCAGAATATCGGCAGCCGCTCGCTGATGCGGTCGCTGGCCGGCATGCGCGCATTCGCCCGTTTTCTCGAGAAGAACGGCAAGGGCAAGGTCGGCGCGCTCGCCGCCGTGCGCGCGCCGAAAGTCGCGAAGACGCTGCCGCGCCCCCTTTCTGTTGCCGCCGCAAAAAACGTTGCCGATCCTGATCTCGCTGCCGGCGACGGCCGCGATGTGTGGATCCATGCGCGCGATGCCGCCGTGCTCGCCCTGCTTTACGGCTGCGGCCTGCGCATTTCCGAAGCGCTGGGATTGAAGCGCGGCGATTTCGGCGCACGCGACGCGATTACGGTAATGGGAAAAGGCCGCAAGGAGCGCATGGTGCCGCTCATCCCGCAGGTTCAAAAACTCGTCGCCGATTATGTCGCGCTCTGCCCGTTCGATCTTCCGGCAGACGGGCCGCTGTTCGCCGGCGCCAAAGGCGGTCCGCTGTCGCCCCGCATCGTGCAACTCGCCATGGCGCGGATGCGCGGCGCGCTCGGGCTCCCCGAAACCGCAACGCCGCATGCGCTGCGACATTCCTTTGCCACACATCTCCTCGCCGGCGGCGGCGATCTGCGCTCAATCCAGGAATTGCTCGGCCACGCCTCGCTCTCGACCACGCAGATTTATACCCAGGTCGATGCCGAGCGGCTCATTGAGGCCTATCGCTCCGCCCATCCGCGCGCGTAAAATTGGCCCCCAAACAACACGGGGCCATCATGTCGGAAATCCACGAGGCGATCGAAAAGGCGGAAGAAGGCGAGCACGGCGAAGGCTTCAACAGGCGGATTGCGCTGGTGATCGCGATCCTCGCGCTGTTCCTCTCGTTCTCCGAGACGCTCGGCAAGGGCGCACAGACCGAAACCGTGATCAAGAATATCGAAGCGTCGGACCTGTGGGCCTTCTTCCAGGCGAAAGACATTCGCCGGACGGTGGTGACCGTGGCGGCCGATCAGACTGCGCTGCTTGCGGGCGGCCAGTCCGATCCGGCCGCCAAGGAAGCGATCGACAAGCAAGTCGAAACATGGCGCAAGACCGCCGAGCGCTACGAGTCCGATCCGAAGGCGGGCAACGGACGCAAGGAGCTTGAAGAGCACGCCAAAGACGCAGAGGCGGAGCGCGATCTCGCCACGGCGAAATACCACCACTACGAATTGGCATCGGCGGCGTTCCAGGTTGGTATCGTGCTCGCTTCGGCGGCCGTGATCACCGGCATGGTGGGGCTCGCCTGGTTCGCCGGCGGACTCGGCGTGATCGGCGCCGTATTGCTGGCGCTTGGAATACTCGCGCCACACGCAGTGCCGTTTATCGCGAGTTTGTGAGGACCGCACATCCTCCCCCGCAAAAGCGGGGGGGTATAGTGATCGCTAGGAAAGTAGGCCGGCACACGTTTTTCACATTACGCAACATTTTTTGAGCCCCTCGGGAGGCTCATAAGGCCTCTATCCAATCCGTCCAAAGATGTGCTGCAATACATTTCAACCTGCGCGGGCCGCCTGGGGGATTGATGCGGTTGCTTATAGGTATTTTGCGTACCGCCCTATTTTGGGGCCTTTTTCTATTAGCCACAAATGTAAGCCTCAAAGCGCTCGGACTGTACTGGCCTGAAATGTCCCTTGAGCAGCTTCGCGCGAGCGTTGGAGCTGCAACAGCTCCCTTCGCTGTATTCCACGATAAAAACTTTGCGTTCGCGTTGTCCGGACTTATTGGCGCAGCTGCAATTGGATTTTGGATCGCGAATTTCGTCTCAACTTTATTTATTCGACTCTCTTTGGCATGGAATCGTCGCACAATCACACGAAGCAAAGATGAAGCAGCATTCGCAAGAAACCTTGACATAACGAAAGAGCGTCTTAGTAAATCCCGGCTGTTGGGTCATGCATTCCAACAGTTTGCGAAGACAATATTTATTTCGGATACAAACCCGCCCGTCGCGCTCAGCACCGCAAGACCCCAAACCTTCGTAAATCCCGCATCCATCCGAGAGCAATCGGTTGCGCTGCAACTGATGCCTTCAATCCCTGGCTATTTTGTGGGTGTCGGGCTGCTTTTTACATTCATCGGACTTATCGCAGCCCTTAGTGTTGCGGCACCGTCTGTAAAAGCGGGAAATGCGGAACAGGCTAAAGATGCACTAAATCAGCTTCTCGATGCTGCGACCTTTAAGTTTGCAACCTCAATCGCTGGGCTTGGTGGGTCGTTATTTCTTTCGTTCTGGTTCAGAGTTTTTACGCTGGGAGTTGAGCATGGAATTAGACGCTTTTGCGAATCGATTGAGGAGCGGATGCGCTTTATATCTTCCCAAGAAATCAGCCGCGAGATGGCGCAGACCATGCGATCTCAACTGGGCCACCTCGAAAAATTGGATAGTGACAGTTTTTTCGAGCGGTTTGGCAAAGTAATTACTCCCGACCTACGCAAGGCATTGACCGATGCAATTGCGCCGTTGAGCGCTAAACTCACTCAGACTACGCAGAATATCACTGGGGAAGACTTTGCCCGAAGGCTTACGACCGCCGTCGAAAATATGACGCGGCGTATTGACGACGCAGCTACAAAGCTAAGCGGAGTGGTAGCTTCCTTTGCAGAAGCGGGGAAGGCAGCACAAAGCGACCTCACCGACGCAGCAAAGGGCGCGGGAGGGTCCATGGATTCCGCGATAAAATCGATGGTCGACAATATCAAAGTCGCGATCGAAGGACTATCGGGTGGGGTAACGGCCCTAACTTCCAAACTAGAAATTCAGTTTCAAAATACGGAAAAAACTGCTGAGAAGTTACGGACGACGGCAGAACAGGCAACGACGAACGCTTTTGTGGCGATCGAAGGCAAACTACAAGACTTCAACATAGAATCGTCACAGCGAATCCAAACTCTAATTGCGGGTCTTTCTGCGCAAGTCAGTACATTGAGTAATTCACTGGGGACGGCTAGTGATGCAATACAAAAACATGAAACGAATACGCGCCAAGCGGCGGAAAACGTGGCAGCCACGGCTGAGGCTTTTAGTGTCGTAGCAACCGACGTGCGAAATGCAAGCCAGCCATTAGCCGACAGTTCGTTGAGGGTCGCCGACAGCGCCCAAGCAATTGCAAAAGCGACGGTAGATGCCGTACTCGCCTTAACGGCGGGGCAAGATGCAGCAAAACACTTGGCACGTGAACTTGGGGATCACGCTGAGCGAATAAATTCGTTTTGGTCTTCTTATGAAAGCCGCTTTGCGAGCGTCGACGAACAAATGGCCGGCGCGGTCAAGATCCTCGGCGAGCAACTCAGTAAACAACAAGCGCTTATCAGTGACTTCACCGTAGAGATTGATAAGGGATTTGCGAAAGCTGTTGGTAATCTCAATGGTGCGATTACAAATTTTGGGGAGCAAGCCGGCGATGTCCGTGATGCAGTGGAACAATTTGCGAAGTCTTTAGACGGGCACAGAGGCCCAGACTGAGAGGGCATTTTCGATGGCTTTCCAAGATAACTTTGAGACAGAAAACGCGGAAGGGGAAAATTATTTTGTCTCCATGACAGACATGATGGTTGGATTGCTTTTTGTTTTTATTATTATGCTGATGACGTTTGCTTTTTCATACCGACAACGAGAAGACGTAAGCCAGGATGATATAAATAGGCTACGCAAAGCCGTCGAAGTGGTAGATCAAAAAATTGAGGACTTAAAGAAGGTATATCAGACGCGCGCCCAATTTCTTGAGGACATGAAGAACCGCCTCATCGATGTGGGAGTGCAGGTAAATGTTGATCCGGCGACTGGCGTACTGCGGTTGGGTGAAGGCATTCTGTTCGATCCAGAAAGTTCGACACTCAAGCAACCAGCAGGTCCCGCAAATATTAGAAAAATCGGCTCGGTTTTAGCGGACGTATTGCCATGCTATTTGACGAGCGCTTCAAATCGGCGGTCGTCCTGCGGAGCGTTTGGTGAAGTTACTCTTGAATCGATCTTCCTTGAGGGTCACGCAGACTCATCTGGCAACCTTCAGAATAATTGGAATCTTTCGGTGAATCGCGCCGTCGCCACCTATCGTGAATTAGAGCGACAAGCGCCTCAAGTCACTTCACTAACAAATTTAAAAGGAGAACGACTTTTTTCCGTATCGGGCTACGGCCAATATCGTCCCGTCGACAATAACGATACTGTAGTAGGGCGCGCCGCCAATCGCAGAATCGATCTGCGGTTTAACATGCAACTAGATCAGCAGCGCGCTTTAGATCAAATAAAGGCCGAGCTACAGCGAGTTCTAGATCGGCAATGACCAATCCCTTGCGCGGCCTATTGCTTAAAGATGCGATGGCCGGCCTGACGAATACTATTTCCCTCAAGGCCCCTCCTAAAGAAAGCGCAATATCCCGTTTAAAGATAAAAGAGTACGACAGTCCGATCGATACAACTAAGCCGGTCGACCTCGATCAGATAGCCGAACGTGTAATCAGAAAATTCTCCAAAGGTGAGTTGCCAGAGCGCCGTGATCTGCAGCATGCATCTTTTTGTCTTTGGGAAACAGTTCCGACGCTCTTGGATAATCCAGCCGCACTGGATGGTTATTTACAATGGATAGCTACGCTTCGGCGAAAAAGCGATTTTAGACGCTTGGCCGAGGCCTACGTACGATGTTTTAATTTTCGGGCTCGTGACATCCAGAAAATTGCGTTGACCTTGTCGCAGAACGCACCGAATGTCGGTGGGCGATGGTCTGAGCGTTCCAAGGAATATCGGATATTCGATCCTCAAGAGGGTCCGCGCGCAGTTGCCAATCTGGCGCTCGCTCAAGAGATCGATCCAGTCCACTTTCTCCGAGATCGCAATCAGTGGTCGGAGAGCCTTGCGATTGCTGGGTTTGCACAAGCCGTTTGGCTCGAAGGACTCATCGAAATTGACAGAAGCTCGCAGAGCGAGAGCGAGCGGTTCGCACGGCTGGTTCAATGGAATGGGCCGCATAAGAATGAAATGTTGTTCCCGCCATTAAAAGCATCGTTTGTAGATGCAATGGTGATGCCCTACGAAGTCGGTGGGCCCTCCGATAAGTCGCTTCGCGATTCTATGATGAACTTTCTTCTCGGCACGGTTGGCGATCCTAGACTTTCTCCTCAAAAGTGGGTTGGCCTCGACAATGCAGCCTCGGTAATGAATCGCTGGCTCGTTGAACAGTCTTTCAGACAATTTCTCGATATCGTAGAAAAAATCTCTTCTAATGAACAGCAATGGGACTACCGACGCGCCTTTTGGGAAGGCGTTTACAAAAAGTGTCAGGGCAAGAAGATAGAAGTGCGTGCTTGGGTCGTATTCTCGCATAAGGGCGCAAAGGCTGCGCGCGAGAGTTTCGGATCCAATGTAAGCTTCGGCGTGTTTAGGGATAACTCGCCAGAATTAAAGGATACCCATGCTGTATTCATGTTGGAAATTGGCGATTACCTTTTCGTTGACTGGAACGAGAGTGGCCCGTGCAACATTTGGCGAAAGAAAGTGACGACGAATAGACCCAAGTTATACGAGCATTACTATCGGCGGAACGACCTACGGCATAAACCGCCCGACGTTCGCACCGACGAAAACCTCATCCCATTAGGAATATTCGACCACCGCGGTTCGTCGAATTATGTTTGGCAGAAACGAATAGCTGACGAAATTGTTGACGCGCGCGGCCCGCGTCTCTGGCAAGCTGATTACAGACTATTGTAGACTAACTCTTATTTATTCTGCGTCACCGTGCGCAGCAGCATTACGGCTTCGCTGCCTTAGAAAAGAGCGGTGGTCTAGCTTCCAGTTGCACGAGTCGCATCGCCAAAATGAGTTGTAAGCGCGTCCCTTAGCAAGGCTGAATCCAGCGGCGTGAAAAATTGTGCGCCCGGAGCATTCAGGGCAAGGAAGATTCTCGCGCTCAATTGGAGCCTCTTTATCATTTCCGCGTAGCCCCGGGATGGCCAGCGCATCGCGCAATTGGATTACGACGCGCGTATCTGCGAACCGAAGCATGGTTTCCCTTGTTGCGTTTGTTGCAGATAACGGATTGAGCGATCCGAAATACGCAACCTCATTGTCAACTAATACTGCTTTTTGGTGTATAGCGTGTCGCAAATCTACAACAACTCCCCAGCGCTCAAGCGTCGTCAGAGCCTTGTCGGCTTGTGCACTTGCGAGCATATCACGATTTTTGGGCGGCCTGGTAATGCAGCGGATTTTAACGCCGCGGTTTATCGCGGCTCGAAATGTAGTCTCAAGTTTGGCTGTGCGTTGAAGCGTCAGAAATCCAGAATATACTTCGACTGAAATCTTGGCTCGCTGAATATCAGCGCTCACCGCAGTATAAAACGTTCCTTCGTCGAAAACGCCATCAGGTGGCGTTTGCAATTTCTGTTGTGGTGGCAGCTGCGGCGGATACCACGCTAAAATTTCCGGTGCAGGAACAACCGAATAATTTCTTAGCAAGAAATTAAGGTGTCGGCCGATCATAGTATCGGCCGAGGCGTGCCGGTTGAAATGTGCAATGTGTACAATAATGATAAGCTGCGCGCGTGCGCGAGTTAATGCTACGTTGATCAAGCGGGGGCCGGCGTCGGACGCGCGTCCGCCTCGAAGCGGACGACCTAGATAATCAGCCTCTCCGGGCGCTTCCGTGAGATCGAGAATAATTACATCGCGCTCATCGCCTTGAAACCGATGTACGGTGCCGCAATCAACGGCAAATCCTAGATCGCAACACGTATTCAAAAGTAATTCCGCCTGAGCAGCATAGGGTGAGATGACACCGAGTTGACTGGATTCTCGAATCACACCCTCTTCAATAAGTCGGCATATTAGATTTCGGAGCACGAGTGCATGGCCAAGATTAAAGCGCGAGCCACGAGTTAAATGTCTAACTGCGAGTGCACCTATATCACTAGTATCGACAATTGAGATCGCCTTCTGGAAAGGATCCGAACAGATCGGTGGTCTACGTTCACGTTTAAGGGCAGTTCTCAGTCGACCACCATACATCGGGTGAGAAACTAGATCGCAAATCGCTGGCGGATACCGCCATTGATCCGTTAGCATAACAAGATTCGGTACGCTGCGATCAGCATCGATTGAGCGAGTGATTCCCGCTCGCTCGAACACATCCCCCCCAATTGAGCTCGCAATAGCTTCGTCCTCTGTCGGAAGGATGGGTGGGAGTTGTCGAAAATCTCCCGATATGACAACGCGCACTCGAGCAAGGCCGGCTGCGTGATAGCAAGCGGGTAAAAGGACCATCGAGGCTTCGTCAATAATAACCGCGTCGAACCCGGAGAACATGCTGGGTGAAAGAAACGTCTTTGTGATCGTGGCTCCTACAATCTTCGCTTTTCCGATCAGCTGAGCGGCGATTTCTTCGATCTCTCTCCTTAGCGGTGCAATTTCACTTGTTATTTGCGCCAGTCTGTCTTCGATCGTTCTCAGCTGCCTCTTAGTCGTCTCCAATAACTCCCCTGCATCTCTAGACTTCTAGCGTTTCGCTTAAGCGATCGTGTTCTTTCTCCGCCACATCTTGCTCGGATCTTAGGGTCTCAATATTTTCACGCTGTTTCGAAGAAAGACGTTCAGCTATTTTCTCGGGTGAGACTGCATCCGCCCACTCACTTTCAAGCTCGGGATGAGAAATTCGTCCAACGCGAATGAACTCGCCATTGATAATTCCGGCATGGTTCCGGCCGACGCGCTTGCAAAGCGTAAGGAGAACTTGATCCACAGCTTTGTTAGTATTTGACAGAATAAGTACGCGTTCATGGCGTGAATAAAGCTCATCAACTAAGGCCGTGAGCGTCCAAGTCTTTCCCGTTCCAGGCGGCCCCCAAAGCCAAACCACCGGCAAGGAAAGTGCCAATCCAACAAAGCGTCGCTGCTCTTCGCTTAGCGTCGTGGCGCCTTCTGGGTTTAATTCTAATTTGTCGGTGCCCTGTTCACTTATTACTTTGTTGGCAATGGTAATGTTGAAATTTACTGCTCGACTCGTCGAAATATCATCCATCCGCCGTCGGAGCGCGTCGAGAAAACTAGTTTGGTCAATAATAATTGTAGCCGTATCAATTTCATTACCCAGATCGCGCATCAGCAGGACAAAGAGTCGATCTGCCGTTATAAGCGCGATCGTCGCATCCATGACGATTGGACCGCTCTGAAATCTTACTCCTGCCCCCTCGAATAGTAGGTCAGCGGGGTCGGCCCAAGAGAAGGCATACGTTGTGCCCAACGCATTTGATTCTTTGCGCAAGCCGTCCTGTATGGGAATGCGTTTCTCACTTCGCCCGTCTTTTTTCATCTCTGCAATTAGGGCAGAAAGAAAATCACGAAAGTTCTGAGCGATAGTGGACACGATTAGTGTTCCAGTCGAATCATGTATTTACGGAAAAGAAATCAGATAGGAAATTTATGCGACAAACAGCGAAAGCAACAAAAGTAAGTCGAGAAATATGCCGTGCGATCTCTGGATTCAGCCTGCACACACCATCCGATCGTATCGTAAAATCGTCCGGATGAAATGTGTGCGTTTGGGTAAATTCTAGGATTTTTCGGTCAACAATTGATCGTAAGGGCTCCATCAAATCTAATACGAAGTCCGCTCGACCCCTACGACCGATGTGCAGAAACCCGATCGTTGGGTCAAAACCCGCTGAAACGACTTGAATACGAACCTGACTTTCTAAGATGGCATAAGCGTAATTGAGAATTGCGTGCACTGGATGGGACGCGTTTCTATTTCCCACTTTCTTTCGTGCAAACGTGCCTCGCTGGCCAACTACGCGCCAATCGGCCGGTATGGGATGGCGACCTAACCCTTTCCATCGTAGGGGTAGTGATTGCCAAGCGTTGAAGTACGCAAATCCTGCGCGACCTTCCAGTCCAAGCAGCGCGCCCGTTGATTTTGGGCGCCGCCTAATGAGTTCGCTTAGGTGAGCGTGCAACTGCATAATCGCTTGTTCGCGAGCGGCTGATGGTGGCAGCGCGATCAATAGTGTCTGGATGCTATTGTGGAGCTTTGTCCGAATGAGTGAGATAGCGATTTGCAAAGCTCGCGGGCTTCGCTGCGTCTCCAACTGGGACGCGACACGCTTCGGATCGATGGAATGGCCGGCTCCCAACACGGTAACGACCTCACCCCGCCAATTGATGCGGGTCAGCGGGACGTTCTGCTCAGAGAGCCACGACAACACGTCGAAGGAAAGGGTGCCGCTACCGTCAATAACAATGATACGAGACGGCAGCGTCCGGTCACGTCGGAAGAAGCGATGCTCTTGGACCCGCTGAGGATAGTGCGTAACCCCATCCCGGACCACGAGAGCGCCGTGATCGATGCGTAGGCGCATGCCATGGCCAGTCAGGATAAGAGGCTCGTGGGTCAGCCGCCGGCGACGTAGAGGCCTTCCCTCTGGAGCGAGGGTCGCCCGCCAATATAGGCAACGCTCTGCCCAACCATCGCTGGAAACTGCAAGAGAGCGCTCCATTGCACCCCTTTGTCATCGCGTCTATGAAGTCAGTCTAAACAGTTATTCTAATCTTTTCAATTAGTTATGTGTGGAAAAAGGGAAACCTTTGTAGTCCCAAATATGCGACAACCTTCGTAGCAGGGCACGCAATGCAGCCAGTTCCTGCTTAGCCGCTTCACCTAAGGGCTGTCGCAAAAGGACTGTTGTGACCGTTGCCTTAAGATCACGCTCAGAAACGAAGTTATTGATTTCTCCGAGTGAGCGATCGAGCTGAGGCAATTTGCCATCCCGAACAAAACAAAGAAGCGCTGGCACACATAAGCGACCAAACTTGGCCGCCGTCATATTTGCGCCGTCGTCACCGGCAAGGTGTGGCACTGCTTTTTGCAATCCCTTCAGGATAATTCGCCATCTGCGCTGAGCGTGTAGCATTTCACGATTAGAAACTGTCGAAACGATTTTTTTGACCAAATCAAATGTCATCGTTTCACGCATAAATTCCAAGAGTATCGCAAAATCATTTTCCGAAAGTACCTGCTGCTCTTCATTGATTGAAATATTAAGAACCGTCGTCAGAATATCGCGCATGTAGTCCAATAAATTATCGTCCGGCGAATAGTCTGGTACAAACACAAGGCCGAACAAATTGATGCTCGGTTAAATCACTAAGTCCCGCGTTAGGCCATGCTCCCGGGCAATCTTGGCGGAATGCCCGCTGACCAACGCGCTGATTTCGTCTTCCTTCTCGTAGAACGGTACGCCCCTCTTCGCGATAACCGCCTTGCGTTTCGACGCAAAATATAATTGAGTTTTTTCAGAGTCTGGATTTCCACGCTGTACGAACTTTCTCAGTTCGGACTGGAAACCCCATGCACCACAGGACTAGGCGTGCTTCGTCGTTCGGATATTTTAGTGCACGTAATCTGCAGACAGTAATCGCCTGATCAAATAATTTTGGACTGCGCCAAAACTGTTCTTTTCCACGTCGATAGCCCTTCCTACCTCGTGCCTTGAGTGACGGAAGCAAGCCTTGAGTTCGCCAAAGCCTGAGTGTCCTCAGCGTGACGTGGTGACCAGCGAGAGCTAGTTCGTCTCGCAGCTGTCTGGGAGTGATCCTCGGCGGTATTCGCATTTTTTGACAAGTGACATTACCAAGCCAATTCGCGAATTCGCAACTCGCCGTAGGTCTCGCCGGGCAAACAGCCTGGGACCTGCAAAAATGGCGAAACGGATCGTAAGGCGGCGAAGAACACCTCAAACCGCACGTAAAGGTAAAGGCCGCAAACAACCGCGATTCAAGTCAGAATCCGGAACGACCATCGGCATTCGGCGAAGACCGATCATTAGCGGCGCTCGGTTAGAGCGCGGACTACGTGTTCTCAGTGAAACGAAGGATATAAACGCTGCCGCTCGTGCGATCCGCGTTTCCGTCGAGCGGTTCAAGCAGGCCGCAAGTCGCAAAGCGACGATACGAAAGCAAAATAACTTCTGGATCGTCGCGCGTCGGTTGCCGCGAAGAATGCCAATTTTCACTGACGGCCGATTACTGGCGATCGCTGTCCGTAGCCGGTCGGCGTCCTTGATCGGTCGCTACATGTCCGCGGTCGGAAACTTTCTAGACACCAACGATCCGAAATATTTGGCTGAATACGTTGGCCGCAGTGTCAAGGACACAAGAGGCAAATCCTACGAATTCGAGACCGATCCGAATGCGCTTTACCGGCTTTCTTCGGCTGGGGGCGAGCCGTTCGAAGAAATCTACCGAATTGTTCTCTAACCACAGGAGTCGACAAATGCCTGATAAGACCGAAGACGAAGGAAATAAGTCCATCCGTAACTCAAAAAAGGAGACCCAATTACGTCGGGAGGCGCGGCGTCAACGCACAATTGAAAGGCTTGGGGTAAATAATCCGAAATGTCTTTATTGCGCGGAGAACGACCCAATTGTTTTGGAACGCCACCATTTGGCAGGTCGGGCCTACGACGAAGACACCATAATTGTCTGCCGTAACCACCACCGAAAATTGAGTAATTTGCAAAAGGACCACCCTGAAACAATTGGAGAGCCGCCTGATGCCTTGGAGATAATTGGGCATTTCCTGCTAGGAACTCGCCGATTTATTCGAATTCCTAGTCGAGAAGTTGCGGGAATTTGCCGCCCAATTGTTCGAGCGAGCGGATCCTAATCGCGACAATTTGGAGCCTGCCCAGCCATGAGCTCCAATCGCAAAGAGCCGACACATGATCCAAATGGCGTGGATTTCCTGGAAATTGCGCTCCGTGCTTACGTACCGACCGGGGGAAAGCCGAATAAATGGCGAGGATCCGAATTAGGGCCATCGGACTGGGCCCTAATATCCGACTGTGAAACCACGACCGATGCCTCTCAAGCTTTGAAATTCGGGACTTATCAGGTTCGCAAGGGGCAGGACCTATGGGAAGCTGGTTATTTCGTAAATCCGCAAATTCTGACCGATGGGGAATTATCAGTAATTCGGTCATTTGCGGCCGAAATTAATTATCGAGTTCTGACGGTCGCCGAATTTATCGAAAATGTCTTTTTCCGAATTGGCTACGACCTTCGGGCAACAATTATCGGATTTAATTTGCCCTTCGATATTTCCCGGCTGGCGATCCGCCACGGTAATTCACGGGGCCGGGTTATGAAGGGGGGCTTTTCGTTTCAATTATCCCCCCGTGCATTTTGGCCGAATATTCAGATCAAGCATTTATCGGCGCGGGTCTCCTTAATTCGCTTTACCACGCGCCCAGGTCGAATTCCGGGTCGGGGCATGCGGAAGCGAAAAATAAAGCTCGCTTCGCGACCTGGTTATTTTGTCGACGTAAAGACATTTGCGGCGGCATTGACGAGCCGGTCATTTAATTTGGCAGATTTAGCTGATTTCCTGCAGACCGAACATCGCAAATTAAATACCGAAGAACATGGGCAGTCCGTGTCGCGTAATTATCTCTCCTACGCACAACAGGACGTACAGGTGACATGGGAGTGCTATTGCAAGCTCTTGGATAAATTCTCTGAGCATAAATTCACGCAAGCCGCCCCACACAAGATCTTTAGCGAGGCCAGCATCGGAAAGGCCTATTTCAGGGAAATGAATATCCGGTCGTGGCGGGATGTTCAGCCGGATTTTCCCGATTATTTGACCGGCATTATTATGAGTACGTATTTCGGCGGCCGATCCGAGATCCATCATCGCCGAATTATTTCGCGAGTTCGATATTGCGATTTTCTATCAATGTACCCGACGGTTTGCACACTGATGGGCTTGTGGCGCTATGTCATCGCCAGTGGGCTTACGTGGTGGGACTCCACGGCGGAAACAGCGGGCTTCCTCGAAACAATTAGCCTATCCGAGCTGAGAAATCAGAGTTGTTGGCCCGAATTGACCACCCTCGTTCAGATCTTGCCCTCCGAAGACATAGTACCGATCCGCGCCAATTACGGCGGAGACCAGCAGACAACGATTGGGCTTAATTGCCTTAGTCGCGAAACCCCACTCTGGTTTACGTTAGCGGACTGCATTGCCTCCAAAGTATTGACTGGCAAAACGCCCAAGATTGTTCGCGCAATCACATTCGAGCCTTACGGTGTTCAACCGGACCTAAAGCAGATCGAAATTTGCGGAAATCCCGATTATAAAATCGATCCCTACGTCGATGACTTTTATCGCCATGTCATCGATCTTCGATCGACGATCAAATCCCGCATAAAAACGGCTTCGCCTCAAGAACGGGCGGCGCTCGAAAGTACGCAGCTAACCCTGAAAATACTCGCGAACGCGACCAGCTACGGGAATTTTGTCGAATTAAATGTTGAGGACCTATCACAGCGCGAAGAGCGCGGTTGCTATGGCTACAGCGGGGAGCCTTTCGCAATACTGACGGACAAGATCGAGGAGCCGGGCAGATATTTTCATCCCTTGATCGGCACTCTGATCACAGGAGCTGCACGATTGATGCTCGCAATTACGGAGAGGCTTGTTCTCGACAATGGTCTCGACTGGGCATTTTGCGATACCGACAGCATGGCAATCGCTAAGCCGGCAGACATGGCCGAGCTAGATTTCGACGGAAAGGTTGAGGCCGTCTGGAGTTGGTTCGATGGGTTGAACCCGTACGCCCAGAAAAACCCGCTCTTGAAAGTGGAGGACGCGAATTTCGGATTGATCAATGGAAACCCGGCCGGAGAAATCGAGCCGCTATATTGTTTCGCGATATCAGCCAAACGGTACGCCCTGTTCAATGTCACCAGTGATGGGCAGGTCATAATTCGCAAAGCTTCAGCACATGGACTTGGGCATTTGCTGCCGCCCTATACGAAAGCGGACGCGCCCACATCAATTCCATCCCCCGCCATCGCACTCGACGAAATCGGAGTTGAGCGCTGGCAATACGATCTTTGGCACCAAATTATTCGGGCCGCTCTCGACGGCCATCCTGATCAAGTCGACCTCGATTATCACCCTAAGCTCGATTCACCCGCGGCCAGCCGATACGGGGCGACGACGCCTAATCTTTTGGGTTGGTTTGACACTTACAACGATAATCAGTCGTATAGCGATCAGGTTCGCCCAAGTAATTTCTTGCTGGCTTATCAACTCAACCCCGTTGCCATGCACAAATGTTCAAAGTTTTGGGCCGCGCTCAGCGCGACCGACTCATCAAAGGCAACGCCAATAAAACTGCCGAAACCTGTAGCACCCTTCGATACAAATCCGGCCGAGGCGGCCAACAACTGCTTTGACAGAGACACGGGCATTACGGTGCCTCCCGAGGCTCTGAAGACTTACCGCGTAGCGGTCGCTCATTACCACCTGAGGCCTGAGCTGAAATTTCGCAATGGTACTTACACCGCCAGCGGCATAACGCGTAGACGTCATGTCAGACCAACTGGCATCCGCCAAATCGGCAAAGAAGCAAATCGATGGGAAGAGCCATTCCATAAGGGCAGCGATGATGAAAGGAACATCAATTACGGATCGGACCCACAGGATGAAAGAGGGTTTCTTGATCAACTGCGCGCACGGATCGCAGCTATTGGTCAGCGCAGGGTGGCCAGGGAAAGCGGTGTTTCGCGGCGGACAATAGAACGCTTCTTACGCGGCGACACAATTCGTACCACCATCGTTTCAAAAATCACTAGGGCCATAATAATCCATCGATAATTTCACTGAGCAGCAATTCGAATAATATATTCCTGCTTGCGACGTTCTTCGAGCCATATTTTTTCGGCTTGGTCGAACCCACTGCCCAGCGTCTCAACGCTTTTCTTGAATTTTTTGGCTGCATCTGAGAATTTCAGACAGGCGGCGTGCAGGTCATTATTTTGTCCGGCTTCGTCAGATTGGCAGCGCTGGCTAAAATCGACTGCAGCTTTAAATAGCGGATGAATTTTTGCACCGATGTCCTGGTTTGCACTCTGTAAGCCACTATGCAGCTGTAGCGCTGCCATGCTGGCTTGATTGATTGCAAGCCGAACTTGGCCTCGGGCCAATGATGCTTGGCCACCCCCATAGATCAATTTTTGCCGTTCGAGGGCTTGGTCCATCCATTTTGTAATTGCTCGAAAGCGCTCTTCAATCGGGGCAAACTTTACTAATTGCGCGTCAGCCTCGGTTGAATAAATGAGCATATTTTTGGTCAATTCGCTTAAGCGCGACGATTGATCAGCGTGAGCTCGCGCTTCAGTTATGGCCCGAGCTTGATTTGTGAGGCCCACGACATCGGCCCTGTAGGCCGCTTCGTCCGATTTCGCTAAATTGAGATCGATCGCGTGGCCGTTCCCACCTCCAGATAGGTGAAGTATAGGCCCTTCTACCGTTCCAGATGTGGGATCGCCTGTTGCGCCAAACTCGGACGGCTTGATAGTGGCTACAATGGTATGGCCATCCGAAACGCCTGTAATCACCTCGATAGTTCGATCAAGCTTTCCATCGAGCCGTAATACGGTTTGCTCGTAGCGCCCCGTCAGTTGACCTCCTGTCGTCTCTACAATTTCTACCAGGAAGGCGCTGTTTGAGCCCGTGCCGACATAGGTCCCGGAGATGTCGCCCGCGTACGCGGGACTAGCGGCTACAGATCCAAGTATAAGCCACCGACACAGCACCCGCATGAGGCCCTCATCACTGCAGGTTCGTGGCCATAAGGCTTAAAATACGCCTTATGAGGTTGGTTTAATGCCTAATAGTGGCGGATTTTCCTGCCCGTGTCGATGGTGCTGGCCATGGTCACGCCACGACAAATTCGAGCCGCCAGAGCGCTTCTAGACTGGTCGCAGCAGCAGTTAGCCGACAAGGCAATTGTATCGTTGAATGCAGTGGCCCGATTGGAAACGGGCAAAGCGGACGCTCGCGCTAGCACCATCTCGGCCATCGAAAAAGCCCTCCTTAAAGCTGGGATTGAATTCATTTATGTCGATGAGAAGGGGGAAGGAGTTCGGCTGAGAAGCCCTAAGGCGTAATCTGGACCGCTTTCGGGGGGCAAAGCGGACACGCCGCTCGGATCACGCTGCGACAGCGAATGACCCAAAGCGGACATGCGCTCGGCTGCTCTTCCTGACGGTCTGATACGCTCGCCTACAGAGCCTAGCCACCCACAGCGGCAAGGTAGTTAAGCGCCTTGATACCCGGCAGGAAGAAATAGGCACCCCCCTTTACGGTCGTAAAAGCCGGCAGACCCTTTATCTTTCGTCGGACTGGCCGCTTCGGAATTGTCATATCGAAAGTGCCATCCTGAGCACCAATCATCGGGTCACGTTCATTTCCCAGCTCGTGGAAGTTTGGATCGTTTACCCAAACGTTCTGGATGAATTCGAACTGGCGAACGAGACTGGCGCAGACCACGAACGCCGCAATACCTCGATCGGCCCCGTCCTCCGAAGCGCCATCGGGCAAAGGCGGCCCATATGTCGCGCCACGACGAATCACTTTGCGCCGATTTATATTGACGGCCGTGTCACGTGGGTTCATCCGGCGGATATGCGCACCCAAGGGCACAGCGTAACCTTGGGGATCCATCTTCGCGTAGTTGAAATTGTTATTGCGCTGGGGATCGTCGGCAAGCGATGGATCGTCTTTGTCGGGCGCAAGCACAAGGGGGGCGCCACTTCGCCAACGGCCCATAAGTTTTGCCGCAATCAGTTCCTGATCATCGGCGGCCGGGCCGCCTTGCTCGCGTAAAAATTCCCGAAAGGCGCCTACGTGCTGGTGTAGCCGCCGATATGCCATGTAGCTGCCGTTACGCGATAGAACTTCAGGCTGCGGCAGCTTCGGGGCAGGACCATCTTCATCGGGATAGCCAAGGATGAATTCGCCGGCTTTGATAGGCGGTCCGGAACCCGGCGTCGGTTCAATTCCGGTTCCTTCAATTTCCGGGGTTGTGATCCGATCGCGGTAGCCAAAATGTTCGCGAACAGATTGGAACGGCGGAATGGCTTCCAGGTCCAACGACGACAACACCTCTACACCGGGCAAGCCAGCCAAGAGTGCCTTATGCTCGCGAACACTTCGGTCTCTTTCGGTCGCATCGCGAGCAAAAAGAATAGCAATCGCATGAAGCCGCGGCCCCGCGAGACCGCCGATCCAATTGTCGGGATGATTCGTGCCAGTGTCGCCGAGGACCTGCCACCGATCGGCCATGCCCTGCCGGAATTCGTCCGAAAATGTCGCCAGTGACTTCTCGTCCACTCCGAGTGCGCGCAATCCGTTCCAAGTGAACGCGACGGAAACCCAGCGTTTTTCCAATTCGATCCTGCCGGTGACCGCCTTGGCCGAGGGTACCTTTTCTCGTATGGCCTTAAGCCAAGCGCGTCCTTGGGCGGGTTGCTGAAACGAAAGAAATTCATATCGGCCTGTCAGCGCCGGCACACGTGTGGTCAAGATGTATTGAATATCGTCTAACTCAAGCATTCAGAATTTCTAGCTTATCCATCAGATGGATCGTCCTGTGCGATCGGGCGGCAGCTCTGCATGTATTCTCGACCGCTCCTGCTGAAATCCACCTCAGCCTCGATCGAGTCACTGCATTTGATCTAGCATCCCAGCCAGAGACGCCTTCACTTTGAGAGCCTTCTTTATCTCGTCGGCGGTGACGAACGGATACTCACCATATTCGAGAAAGCTTGGGTTTTGATGTTCGCGGACGAATTTAACAAATGCCGGAGTGTTGGTCTTCCAATCCATCGGAAAACCTTCAAGGTTCTCGAAAACCGTATCGACGCCGAGACTGGTGAACAGGGCGACGGCATCTTCGGTATATTTGTCAAAGTCGGTGTCGAAAATCCCCTGATACATGAAATACGTTTCGCCACCGATGTTAAAGAGAACCCATCTCAGGTAGTGGAGTTTGAGCGGGGCGAGAGCGGTCGGATTGGCGGCTATGGCGTTCTCTATTGTTTTTCCGTACGCTCGGATCCTCTCTTCGCGACCAGGTTTTATTTTAGCAATAAGCGTGAAGCCATAGTTGGCTGGAGTCTTTGGGAAAATTGGCCCGTATCGTCCCTGTTCAACCTTGAAATATCCCTCCTTAGGAATTGCCATAGCTGCGGGCTTCGTCCAGTCGCCCGCTTTAGCGCGTGACGACAGCTGTGCGGGAATATCCACATCGGCTTGCGCCAGTTTGATAGGCCCGACGGGCTTACTTGTACCGAGGCCTTGAGCCTCGCCTGTGCCCGGTGCGGCCAGCGAGGCTGCTGTCGCGACGGTTGCCGTGCCGAGGAATGTCCGGCGGGTAGTTTTCCCAAATTGGTCTTGCGACATAGTCGCTCCCTTCTTTGCAGTCGTTATAATCGAGCTTCGCCGCTATTGCGGCTTTGCGGCGTCGCGCATCACAATCTTCGAAACTCGGACTTGCTTCCTTTACGTCCGTGTCGCCAGGTTATTCCAGAAGCGGTCCAGGTTTTCGGCGCCGCCAAAGAGCGTCGTAAACATCGTCAGATCAACCAGTACGATATCGCCTGCTCGCGTTCCGCTTGGCGGCATCCAAAGAAATGTATTGAACTCACGATTTCCGGCTTTCGTGAAGGGGTGGGGGCGCGACATATCAATGGGCTGTCGTGCCAAAACGCGAATCAACTTCGCATCGTCTGTTGTCAGCGCATAATGCGGCAGGTGGGGATGAAAATTAAACGTCGAAACGCCGGTAAGCCATCCGTGCGTGTCCAAGTCCCTCATGGCAGTCAAAGGAGCAATCTGATTTGTCTCCGGCACGATCGCAGGACGTAAGCCCCATCGATTCTCCACCGGTACGCCCAGTCCCTTCATAAGGGAACGTGTGTAAAGGCCGAAGCGTTGCTGCCTCGGTACCAGCGGATCGCCGTGGTGAGTGTATTCCATTTGACGTTCAGCTAAATCGGAAGACACGCCGACGTCGTGATGCGGTCCTATCAGCAGGCAAGTTCCCTCCCGCGTCAGAAATTTCCGAATCGCTTCGATTTCTTCCGCGCTTGCCTCCTGTTCCGTGGTCATATGATCCAGACCGAAGATCATCATCGTGTCGGTGTCGCCAAGGATCGACTCGTTCACTGGCAGGCGCTGACCTGCTTGATCAATCCGCTGGTAAACCACCACGGGCTGTCCTGTGGCTTCACCGACAAGATTTTGAAACCGCACGGTCGACAAATGAAATAATTCCAGCGTTCCAGCGATTCCTTGCAGGAACTCCCGCTCCGACCATTGAGGCTCCTCGTAGCGCGGCCATCCAACCCGGCGTACCTCGGTCATGGTAGAGAAGCGATTGTCCAGCTCGGCTACATCGCGATTTGCTTCCCACGGATAGCTCCACGTCCAGTAAATGGTGAAGCGTCGCCGACCAGCGGTGTATTTCCGTGGAACGTTGATCTGGTTATAGGCCCGCGGCGAATTCTTGATTATGATGCTTGGCGCAGCCGACTTTTCAGGCGGTTTCTGCAATTCGTCGGGCGACATCTGTGCGAGCGACGACTTCGCAAAGATGGGGCTAACCCCAGCGCCGAGCACTATCCGATTAAAATCCCGGCGCTTCATCACACTCTCCTTTTGATTCTATCAAAAAATCGAGATCGGGACGGCTAACGTGACGGATAGGTGCGGGCGGCGAGATCGAGCTTGCCTATTTAAACCAGTGCGCGGCGTTTCTGATGGGCTCAATGCGGACGTCGCAGCAGTTTGATATCTCAGCGGTGGAGCTGGGACACACGGCTCGCAATGCAACATTGCGCCACAGCGACAGTCGTTAACAAGTCACGCCAGTCGCGCAACGTCGATCCGAACGCCGATGGCGCCGGTTGGCTCCTGCAACGCTAACTGCACTGCCCGGATTACCAACGCGAGCTTGCGCTTGGTCAATAGACAAAACGATGCCCGATATAGCCGAACGTTTGACCGAAATGGGCGTTGCGCAAAGCACCGCGACAGCCACGCCTGCTGCGCACATTGTGGCAGCTTGCCTACAGAATGTCGCCATGATGGCCTCCCTTTTTTACTTGCAATGTTATGGAACAACATATGCTACGACTGACTCTTTATCGCGGCTTTGATCCATATCAATTCCTTCGAAAATGGCCTGAACATTCCGGTGGATACTCATGATGTCCGCTTATGGTCCATTTCTGGTGTCGCCGCATCGCGCAATGATCCGCGCCGCAGTGACTAACCCGAAGCGGCCCTCCGACTCCATCAGAGCGCAATCGCGATTTGGCCCAAGATTTCGCTACTTTTGACTCCAGAAAGAATCTAGAGACGGAATCCTATCGCGTTTGACATAAGTCAAATCGAACACTCCAGCAGCGGCCTACAAGTGGATGGGTGAGGAAAATCAGATTGGAATAAGGCATGCTTACCGCTGCAGTGTTGGGTTTGGTGGTTGCTCACGCGCAACCCCTGCCTCCAAGACACACCTATTTGATGGAGCGCTCGTGCGCCCCGGGGTCATCGTGCTTTACATTAGTGGCGTGCGATGGAGTGCAATACAGTGCCTGCTATCAGGCATGCATGAAAATTCCTCAAAATCCACAAGATCCACCACAAAGCTCTATTAAGAAATCATATTATTGCAACAAGGATTGCAATTCAAAAAGCGGCTGTAGTAGGCGGTGAGGGAGGATAGCGGAACGTGGGCGCACACGCGATGGCACAAACCATTAATGGCATCCCACGATGATCCAGGAGGTATAGGCAGCTGCTCGTAATCCACGGGACCTCAACGGAGGTTCTATAAGCGATGCGGTTTTGCCTTAAGACGCGCATGCGAAAGAATCGGCCACCGAAGGATCGCTTCACATGACGCTCACAAGACGAAAAGCAATCGCATTGTTCCCAACCAGCATGGTGGTGGCTTCAGGTTTTTCTCAATCTGGAGCTGCTCAAACAGGGAACCCACCGAGAGAAATCCAGACCCTTATCGATAATCACATCAACGGTTTCAACACCCAGAATACCGAGCTTTTCCTCGGCGTTTTTGGGGACACCGCCATCATCATTGATGGCATCGCACCTTATCGTTGGTTGAACCCAAATGCTCCGGCCAATTGGCTTGCTGACGTAGAAAAGTGGCGTAAGAGCCTTGGGGTCTCGCAAGAACACCTGTCGTACAAGATGGGGTTCTGGAACGTCGAGGGCTCCGACGCATACGCCGTCATAGCGGGGACGCTCGCAGCAACCATTAAGGGTCAACCCGTCGTTCTAACCGGTACTCTCGCATATACGTTTTCAAAGCACGGGGAGGTGTGGAAGATCAACTCACAGGCGTGGGGGCGCACGTCGTAAAGCGGGGAAGCCCCATCGCCCGCATCGTCTTTTCTGTCGGACCTATTCGCCCCTCCAGTTGGTCGCCTGCGGGAGAATGGCCGTTGATGGCCCAAAGCGGAATCCGAGACAGCAGTGAGAGATGTCGGCTTTTCGGCGGCGGAGCGGGCGCGGAATCACCTTGGATCAGTGGCCTACTTTCCTCGATATCACTATACCCCCCCGCAAAAGCGGGGGAGGGGGCGTCTGACTCAACGCTTCGCTGTCGTTGCAGGATTGTCGTCGAGGCCCGCGCCCCTTCCACCACCCTTCGGGTGGTCTCCCTTCCCCGCTATCGCGGGGCAGGACGTTTTAGAAATTAATCGCCCGCTTCGCCACGGCGAGCGCGGCTTCCTTGATCGCCTCGGTCAGCGTCGGATGGGCGTGGCAGGTGCGTGCGATGTCTTCCGACGAGGCGCCGAATTCCATCGCGACGGCGGCCTCGCCGATCATGTTGCCGGCATCGGGACCGAGGATGTGCACGCCGAGCACGCGGTCGGTCTTGGCGTCGGCGAGGATTTTCACGAAGCCGTCGGTGGTCAGGTTGACCTTGGCGCGGGCATTCGCCGTGAACGGAAATTTTCCGACGTTATAGGCAATACCCGCCGCTTTCAGCTCTTCCTCAGTTTTGCCGACGGAGGCGATTTCCGGATAGGTGTAAACGACGCTCGGAATGACCTCGTAGTTCACATGCCCGGCCTGGCCGGCGAGGATTTCAGCGACCGCAACGCCCTCCTCTTCCGCCTTGTGCGCCAGCATCGGCCCGGCGATCACGTCGCCGATCGCATAGATGCCGTCGACATTGGTCTTGTAATGCGGGTCGACGATGACGCGGCCGCGATTGTCTTTCTTCACGCCGGCCTCTTCCAGCCCAAGCCCCTCGGTGAAAGGCACGCGGCCGATCGCCACCAGCACGATGTCGGCTTCAAGCGTCTCCGCTGCGCCGCCCGCCGCCGGCTCGACCTTCACCTTGAGCGTCTTGCCGGACGCATCAACGCCGGTGACCTTCGACGATAGCTTGAATGCCAGCCCCTGCTTTTGCAGCATGCGGTGGAATTGCTTGCCGACGTCGCCGTCGATCCCCGGCAGGATGTGATCGAGGAATTCGACGATCGTCACCTCGGCACCAAGCCGCCGCCACACCGAGCCGAGTTCGAGCCCGATGATGCCGGCGCCGACGATGAGCAGCTTTTGCGGCACCTTGGCGAGATCGAGCGCGCCGGTCGATGACACGACGCGCTTCTCGTCGATCTCGATTCCGGGAAGGCGCGTGACGTCCGAACCGGTGGCGATGACGATATTTTTCGTCTCCAGCAACTGCGTCTTGCCGTTGGTGGATTTCACCTCGACCTTGCCGGGCGCGACGATGCGGCCCGCGCCGATGAACGGCTCGATCTTGTTTTTCTTGAACAGGTAATCGACGCCTTTGACGTTACCGTCGACGCCCTGCTCCTTGTATTTGAGCATCGCGGCGAGATCGATGGCCGGCTTGCCGACCTTGATCCCCATGTTGCCGAATTTATGCGCCGCTTCCTCGTAAAGCTCCGATGCGTTGAGCATCGCCTTCGAGGGAATGCAGCCGATATTGAGACAGGTGCCGCCGAACGTGGCGCGCTTCTCGACCACCGCGGTCTTCATGCCGAGCTGTGCCGCGCGAATGGCGCAGACATAGCCGCCGGGACCGGTACCGATGACGATGAGGTCGTAGGGCATGAATTACAAATCCAGCACCAGCCGCGCCGGCTCCTCAAGCAATTCTTTCACCCGCACCAAAAACGTCACCGCTTCGCGGCCGTCGACGATGCGGTGATCGTAGGACAGAGCGAGATACATCATCGGCCGTATTTCAACCTTGCCGGCGACGACCATCGGCCGGTCCTGGATCTTGTGCATGCCGAGGATGCCGGATTGCGGCGCGTTGAGGATCGGCGTCGACATCAGCGAGCCGTAGATGCCGCCATTGGTGATGGTGAAGGTGCCGCCCTGCATGTCGTCGATCTTGAGCGAACCGTCGCGGGCGCGGCGGCCGAAATCGGTGATCGTCTTCTCGACCTCGGCGAGCGATTTCTGATCGCAATCGCGCGCCACCGGAACGACGAGGCCGCGCTCGGTGCCGACCGCGATGCCGATATGATAATAGTTCTTGTAGATGATGTCGGCGCCGTCGATCTCGGCATTGACGGCGGGGATTTCCTTGAGTGCCGCCACGCAGGCGCGCACGAAGAAACCCATGAAGCCGAGCTTTACGCCGTGCTTTTTTTCAAACAGATCGCGGTACTGCGTGCGCAGCGCCATGACGTGGCCCATATCGACCTCGTTGAAGGTCGTGAGCATGGCGGCGGTGTTCTGCGCATCCTTCAGCCGCCGCGCGATGGTCTGGCGCAGCCGCGTCATCTTCACGCGTTCCTCGCGCGCGGCATCGTCGGCGGGCGACGGCGCGCGGGCCTGAATGGCGGCAGCGGTCTGCGCCACCGGCGTCGGCTGCGCCGCGGCGCGCTCGATGGCGGCGAGCATGTCGCCCTTGGTGACGCGGCCATCCTTGCCGCTGCCCGGTACGCTTGCGGCATCGAGGCCGGATTCCGTGGAGAGTTTTCGCACTGACGGCGCAAGCGGTGCATCCGCCGCTTTGGCGGGTGCAGGTGCTGCAGCGGGCGCAGAAGCCGGCTTCGGCGCCGGCGGAATCGCCGCGGGAGCCGCTTTTGCAGCGGGTGCAGCACCCGCGCCTTCCTTGATCTGGCCGAGCACCGCGCCGACCGCGACCGTATCGCCATCCTTGGCGGCGATCTCGCCGAGCACGCCGGCGGCGGGCGCCGGCACTTCGATGGTCACTTTGTCGGTTTCAAGCTCGACCAGCGGCTCATCGACCGCGACCGCGTCGCCGGGCTTCTTGAACCATTTGCCGATGGTCGCCTCGGTCACCAATTCCCCGAGCGTCGGCACGCGAATCTCAGCCATTGGTATCGTTCCCCTCGTCATGGCCGGGCTTGTCCGGGCCATCCGCGTCTTTTGCTTCCATCATGCCGTCAAGACGTGGATGCCCGGCACAAGGCCGGGCATGACGGCATGAGAGTTACCCCAGTGCGTCTTCCAAAAACTGCTTGAGCTGCGCGAGATGCAGCGACATCTGCCCGACCGCGGTTGACGCCGCGGCGGGGCGGCCGGCATAGCGGGCGCGGCGATGCTTTGCGCCGATCTGGTTGAGCACCCATTCGAGGAAAATATCGACGAACACCCAGCCGCCCATATTGCGCGGCTCTTCCTGGCACCAGACGATCTCGGCCTGCTTGAAGCGCGACAGTTCCGTCATCAGCGCCTTGGTCGGGAACGGGTAAAGCTGCTCGATGCGCAGAAGATAAATGTCGTCGATGCCGCGTTTCTCGCGCTCCTCATAAAGATCGTAATAAACCTTGCCCGTGCAGATGACGACGCGGCGCATCTTGTCGTCGGTAACGAGTTTTATCTTTTCGCCAGGAAGCGCCTGTGCGTCGTCCCAGAGCAGCCGGTGGAATGACGACCCCGGACCCATCTCGTCGAGCCGCGAAACCGCGCGCTTGTGGCGCAGCAGCGATTTCGGCGTCATCAGGATCAAGGGCTTGCGGAAATCGCGGACAAGCTGGCGGCGCAGGATGTGGAAATAGT
Organism: uncultured Alphaproteobacteria bacterium; assembly: GCA_963723335.1. Classification (GTDB taxonomy): domain Bacteria; phylum Pseudomonadota; class Alphaproteobacteria; order Rhizobiales; family Xanthobacteraceae; genus BOG-931. The sequence continues at coordinate 156,656 of CAVRQJ010000007.1, forward strand.
TCGCCGGCGTCGTGCAGTTCGCGACCTGCATGTTGTCTTCGGCGCACATCGACAGGAAGCGCTCGAGCCGCGCCGAGGAATGTTCCGGCCCCTGCCCTTCGTAGCCGTGCGGCAACAGGCAGACGAGGCCCGACATGCGCAGCCATTTGCGCTCGCCCGACGAGATGAACTGATCGAACAGAACCTGCGCGCCATTGGCGAAATCGCCGAACTGCGCTTCCCAGAGCGTCAGCGCATTGGGCTCGGCGAGTGAATAGCCGTATTCGAAGCCGAGCACGGCCTCTTCCGACAGCATCGAATTGATGACTTCGTAACGGGCTTGGCCTTCGCCGAGATTGTTGAACGGCGTGTAGCGGCTCTCGGTTTCCTGGTCGGTCAGCACGGAGTGGCGCTGCGAAAATGTGCCGCGTTCGGAATCCTGACCGGACAGCCGCACGCGATGGCCTTCGAGCAGCAGCGAACAGAAGGCAAGCGCCTCGCCGGTCGACCAGTCGATGCCGGTCCCGGTCTCGATCGACTTGCGCCGGCTGTCGAGGAAGCGGTTGAGCGTCTTGTGCAGATGGAAGTCCGGCGGCAGCGTCGTGATCTTTTCGCCGATTTCCTTGAGCCTGGCGATATCGATGCCGGTCTTGCCGCGGCGCGGATCGTCGGCATCGCCGGCCGACTTGAAACCGGACCAGCGGCCGTCGAGCCAATCGGCCTTGTTGGCGCGATAGCCGGCAGCCGCATCGAGCTCGGCGTCGAGGTGGCTGCGCCAATCCGCCTTCATCTTGTCAACTTCGCCGGCGGTGACGACGCCTTCGCCAATCAGCTTGTCGCTGTAGATTTCGAGCGTCGTCGGATGTGCCGCGATCGCCTTGTACATCAGGGGCTGCGTGAACGACGGCTCGTCGCCTTCGTTATGGCCGTGACGGCGATAGCAGAACATGTCGATGACGACGGGCTTCTGGAATTTCTGCCGGAACTCGGTCGCGATCTTGGCGGCGAACACCACGGCTTCGGGATCGTCGCCGTTGACGTGAAAAATCGGCGCCTCGATCATCTTGGCGACATCGGACGGGTACGGCGAGGAGCGCGAAAACCGCGGATTGGTGGTGAAACCGATCTGGTTGTTGACGATGAAGTGCACCGAGCCGCCGGTGCGGTGGCCGCGCAGGCCGGACAGGCCGAAACATTCGGCGATCACACCCTGCCCGGCAAACGACGCATCGCCGTGAATCAGGAGCGGCATCACCATGCTGCGGTCTTCCGGCGTGGCGCCGAGCTGATCCTGCTTGGCGCGCACCTTGCCGAGCACCACCGGATCGACGATCTCGAGATGCGAGGGATTGGCGGTGAGCGACAGATGCACCTTGTTCTGGTCGAACTCGCGGTCGGACGACGCGCCGAGGTGATATTTCACGTCGCCCGAGCCCTCGGTCTCGTTTGGCGTCGATGAGCCGCCCTTGAATTCATTGAAGATAGCGCGCTGCGGCTTGGCCATGACCTGCGCCAGCACGTTGAGCCGGCCGCGATGCGGCATGCCGACGATGATCTCGCGCACGCCGAGCGCGCCGCCGCGCTTGATGATCTGCTCGAGCGCCGGGATCATCGACTCGCCGCCGTCGAGACCGAAGCGCTTGGTGCCGGTGAATTTCACGTCGCAGAATTTTTCAAAGCCCTCTGCCTCGACAAGCTTGTTGAGGATGGCGCGCTTGCCCTCGCGGGTGAACGTGATTTCCTTGTCCGGCCCTTCGATGCGCTCCTGGATCCAGCCCTTCTGCGCGCCGTTCGAGATATGGAGGAATTCGACGCCGAGCGTCTGGCAGTAGGTGCGGCGCAGGATGCCGATGATCTGGCGCACGGTGCCGAATTCGAGCCCGAGCACCTTGTCGAGAAAGATCGGGCGATCGAGATCGGCGTCCGTAAAACCGTAAGCGTGCGGGTCGAGCTCTTCCTCGTTCTTCGGCGCTTCAAGGCCGAGCGGATCGAGATTGGCGTGGAAATGGCCGCGCGCGCGATAGGCGCGAATGAGCATCAGCGCGCGGATCGAGTCGCGCGTGGCGCGTTCGACGTCCGGAGAGGTGATGTCGACGCCGCGCGATTGCGCCTGCGCCTTGATCTTGTTGCCGATGGCTTTGCCGGTCTCGCTCCAGTCGCCGTCGAGCGCGGAGACGAGGTCGCTGCGCTCCGGCAGCGGCCAGCCCGGCCGCTCCCATGACGGGCCGCGGGCGTTTTTCTCGACGTCGCGGGCGTCATCCTTGAGGCTGCCGAAGAACGACTGCCATTCGGCGTCGACCGATTTCGGGTCGGTCTCGTAGCGGGCGTAGAGGTCGTCGATGTAGTCGGCATTGCCGCCGTAGAGGAATGACGTAAGGGCGAAAGCGGCGTTCGCGTCCTGGCGAGACATGGGCAAATCCTTGGGCAAACCCTTGCGCAGGTCCCGAGCGAGGGGATGGGGAACGAAGGGCAACAGTGAACCACCGAACGCATCGACGAAGACGCGAATCGGCCCGGCCCGGCGCTGGGAAGTTCTCTTGTACCCTATTTAATGACGCGATGCGGCAGGGAAAAGACAATAGAAATGAATCAGGATTTCAATATTTCCGCAAGCGTATGACCGAGCCGCGCCGGCGAGGGCGAAACCTTGATGCCGGCACTTTCCATGGCCGCGATCTTGGAATCAGCGCCACCTTTGCCGCCGGCAATGATCGCGCCGGCATGGCCCATGCGGCGACCCGGCGGAGCGGTGCGCCCGGCGATAAAGCCGACCATCGGCTTCTTGCGGCCGCGCTTGGCTTCGTCCTTGAGAAATTCCGCGGCGTCTTCTTCCGATGAGCCGCCGATCTCGCCGATCATGACGATCGCTTCGGTCGCCTTGTCGGCGAGAAACATTTCCAGCATCTCGATGAAATCGGTGCCCTTGACCGGATCGCCGCCGATGCCGACCGCGGTAGTCTGGCCGAAACCTTCCTGCGTCGTCTGGAACACCGCCTCATAGGTGAGCGTGCCGGAGCGCGACACGATGCCGACCTTGCCCGGCTTGAAAATGTTGCCGGGCATGATGCCGATCTTGCATTCGCCCGCCGTCATGACGCCCGGGCAGTTCGGCCCGATGAGCCGCGATTTCGAGCCGCACAGCGCGCGCTTCACCTTGATCATGTCGGCGACGGGAATGCCTTCGGTGATGCAGATGATGAGCGGAATCTCGGCGGCGATCGCTTCGCAGATCGCATCTGCCGCGCCGGGCGGCGGCACGTAGATGACGCTCGCGTCGCAGCCTGGTCTTGTCACGCGCCTGCGCCACCGTGTCGAACACCGGCAGGCCGAGATGCGTCGAGCCGCCTTTGCCCGGCGACGTGCCGCCGACCATTTTGGTGCCGTAGGCGATCGCCTGTTCGGAATGGAACGTGCCGTTCTTGCCGGTAAAGCCCTGGCAGATGACTTTGGTGTTTTTGCCGATGAGGATGGACATTACGCAGTCTCCTTCACCGCCTTGACGATTTTCTGCGCGGCGTCGTCGAGATTATCGGCCGATGTCACGTTGAGGTTCGACTTGGCGATGATCTCCTTGCCGAGCGCGACATTGGTGCCTTCGAGCCGCACCACGAGCGGCACCTTCAGCCCGACTTCCTTCACCGCCGCGACGACGCCTTCGGCGATGACATCGCATTTCATGATGCCGCCGAAAATATTGACCAAAATCCCCTTCACGTTGTGATCCGAGGTGATGATCTTGAAGGCGGCAGCTACCTTTTCCTTGGTGGCGCTGCCGCCGACATCGAGGAAGTTCGCCGGCGCCATGCCGTAGAGCTTGATGATATCCATGGTCGCCATGGCGAGGCCGGCGCCGTTGACCATGCAGCCGATGGTGCCGTCGAGCGCCACGTAGTTGAGATCGTATTTCGACGCCTCAGTCTCCTTGGCGTCCTCTTCGGTGAGGTCGCGGAGCGCTGCGATGTCGGCATGCCGGTAGAGCGCGTTGTCGTCGAAGCCGATCTTGGCATCGAGGCAGATCAGTTCGCCCGATTTCGTGACGACCAGCGGATTGATTTCGAGAAGGCTCATGTCCTTGGCGACGAACGCCTGGTAGAGCTTCGGCAGCACGGCGGCCGCCTGCTTTGCCACGTCGGCGCTAAATCCCAATGCATTCGAGACGTGGCGGGCATGGTGCGGCATGAAACCGGTCGCCGGATCGATCGAGAAGCTCATGATCTTCTCAGGCGTCTTGTGCGCGACCTCCTCGATATCCATGCCGCCTTCGGTCGAAACGACGAAGGCAACCTCGGATGTTTCGCGGTCGACCAGTGCGGAGAGATAATATTCGCGATCGATGGCCGAGCCTTCCTCGATATAGAGCCGGCGAACTTCCTTGCCGCGCGGCCCGGTCTGATGCGTCACCAGCGTCGAGCCGAGAAGGCGCGTCGCCTCGCGTTTCACGTCGTCGACAGCCTTGACGACCTTGACGCCGCCGGCTTTGCCGCGGCCGCCGGCATGGATCTGGGCCTTGACCACCCAGACCGGCCCGCCGAGCTCGTTGGCGGCCTTGACCGCCTCGTCGACGGTGAATGCCGGAATGCCGCGCGGCACCGGCACGCCGAACTCGCGCAATACCGCTTTCGCCTGATATTCATGGATGTTCATCAGAACCGCCCAACCTGCGTTTCGTCATCCTGAGGTGCGAGCAGAGCGAGTCTCGAAGGATGTCGGCCGAGGCGCTCCGGTCGTCGCCCTTCGAGGGCCGCGCGATGCGTGGCCACCTCAGGGTGACGGTTCAATTTCACTTCCCCAAATCCGGTGCGATCTTTTTGCAGGCGTCGATCAGGGTTTTGACCGATTCCGCGGATTTCTCGAACATGGCCTGCTCGCCGCCGGTGAACTCGATCTCGACAATGCGCTCGACGCCCTTGGCCCCGATCACAACGGGCACGCCGACGTAAATGTCCTTCTGGCCGTATTCGCCATTGAGCCAGACGGCGGCCGGCAATACCCGCTTCTTGTCGCGCAGATAGCTTTCCGCCATCGCGATCGCGGACGCGGCGGGCGCATAGAACGCCGAACCGGTCTTGAGCAGGCTGACGATTTCGCCGCCGCCGTTGCGGGTGCGATCGACGATCTCGTCGATCCGCGCCTGCGTGGTCCAGCCCATCTTGACGAGATCGGGCAGCGGAATGCCGGCGACCGCGGAATAGCGGACCAGCGGCACCATGGTGTCGCCGTGACCGCCGAGCACGAACGCGGTGACGTCCTCGACCGAGACATTGAACTCGTCGGCGAGGAAATAGCGGAAGCGCGAGGAGTCGAGCACACCGGCCATGCCGACGACCATGTTCTTTGGCAGGCCGCAGCACTTCTGCAGCGCCCAGACCATGGCATCGAGCGGATTGGTGATGCAGATGATGAAGGCGTTCGGCGCGTATTTCTTGATGCCGGCGCCGACCTGCTCCATCACCTTGAGGTTGATGCCGAGAAGATCGTCGCGGCTCATGCCCGGCTTGCGCGGTACGCCGGCGGTGACGATACACACCGACGCGCCTTCGATCCCCTCGTAGGAATTGGTGCCGGAAAAGCGGGCGTCAAAACCCTCGACCGGCGAGGCCTGGACGAGGTCGAGCGCCTTGCCCTGCGGCACGCCTTCGGCGACGTCGAACATGACGACATCGCCGAGATTTTTGAGGCCAGCGAGAAGAGCCAGCGTGCCGCCGATTTGACCCGAGCCTATCAATGCGATTTTGCTTCGCGCCATCAGACAAGTGTCCTTGATTGGTTGATAAAGGCCCGGCTGCCGGTCCTTAGCCCGTCCAGATGACGCGTTCAAGTCGGATACGGTCGCAGGAAGTGCCTGGGGAACGAAGACGCTCTTTCCATGATTGAGATGCCGCCGATCCGGTCGTGGCGGAAATTGAAAGCGGGGCACGGTGCGCAAAAAATACTCGGTGAAATCACTGCTTGCGATGCTCGGGCCCGGGCTCGTGACCGGCGCCGCCGACGACGATCCGAGCGGCATCGCGACCTATTCGCAGGGCGGCGCCCAGTTCGGCTACGCGCTCGGCTGGACGATGTTTCTCACCACGCCGTTCATGATCGCCATCCAGATGGTCAGTGCCCGGATCGGCGCCGTGACCGGCCGGGGGCTCGCGGCCAATCTGGGCAAGGCGATGCCCGGCGTGATGCTCCACGGCCTCGTCGGCCTTTTGCTCATTGCCAATACGCTGAATATTGCCGCCGACATCGCGGCGATGGGAGCGGCCTTGAAGCTCGTCATCGGCGGGCCGCTCCTGGTCTATATCGCCGCGTTCGGCATCGGCTGCCTCACCGCCGAGATCCTCATCCCGTACAGCCGGTATTCGCGATACCTGAAGACGCTCACGCTCGTGCTGTTTGCCTACGTCATCGTGGCATTCACCGTCCGGATTCCCTGGGGCGAGGTCATCGCCGCGACGTTCCTGCCGCGCGTCACGTGGGACCGCGACTACATGCTGATGCTGGTGGCGATATTCGGCACCACGATCAGTCCGTATATGTTCTTCTGGCAGGCTTCCCTTGAAGCGGAAGATCGCAAGCTGCTCGGCAAGAAATCGAACGGTGCGGCGTCATCCACGACCAAGCGCCTGGCGCAGCGTGACAGGTTTCGTATCGGCGTCGACACCGCGGCCGGCATGATCCTGTCGAACCTGATCGGCTACTTCATCATCATCACGACCGCGGCGACGCTGCATGCCCATGGCATCACGAATATCAGCACCGGCGCCCAGGCCGCCGAGGCGCTGCGGCCGCTCGCCGGACCGTTCACGTTTTTTCTGTTCTCAACCGGAATTATCGGCACGGGACTGCTTGCCGTGCCGGTGCTGGCTGGCTCTGCCGGATATGCGGTAGCGGAAACCTTCGGCTGGGAAGGAAGCCTCGAATTGCCGGCGCGCGGCGCGCCGGGTTTCTATCTGATCGTCGCCGCCTCGACACTCGCCGGCTTGGGCGCGGCGCTGACGCCGCTCGATCCGATCCGGATGCTGTTCTGGAGCGCCGTCGTCAACGGCATCGTCGCAGTGCCGCTGATGATCGCCATGATGATTGTGGTCGCAAGCCGCAGGATCATGGGCAAATTCGCCGCCTCCCGCGGCCTGATGATCGGCGGCTGGGCCGCCACAGCGCTGATGACCGTCGTCGTCGCCGCAATGCTGGTGACGAGTGTCGGGGGCTAGAGCGCGATCCGATTCAACATAATCCGATCACGGTCTAGGTTTCGACAATCCCAGTCGATGAGCCGGACATTTGGCCGTGGGCGGCGCCATGCGGCCGCGCCAGAAAAGCTTCCGACCGCATCTCGATCAGCCGCGAGGCGGTGCGCTTGAATTCCTGCGCCTCGAAACCCTCGTCGGCGCAATAGAGCGCATCCGGCTCGGCAGCGGCCGAGGCGATCAGTTTTACGTTCAAGTCGTAGAGCGTGTCGATCAGGATAATAAAACGCTTCGCCGCGTTGCGGTTGTCGTAGGTCATTGCCGGGACGTGATCGAGAATGATGGTGTGGTATTCGCGCGCGATGCGCAGATAGTCGGCGGCGGCGAGCGGCGCTTCGCACAGATCGTGGAACGAGAACCGCGCCACGCCCATGAAGGCGCGGGGCACATGCACGCTGCGTCCTCGAAGAGCCAGATCCTGGGCGTCCCCGCGATGGCCGCCGGCAAGCCGCCGCCAGGCGTCGTCAAGAGCTGCATCTGCCGCCGCATCGTCCGGCACGTACCAGACCGGCAGTCCGGCAAGCTTCTCCAGCCGGAAGTCGGTGCGCGCATCGAGCCGCACGACATCCATCTGCTGTTTCAGCATATCGATGAAGGGTACGAACAAGGCGCGGTTCAGGCCATCCTTGTAGAGATCGTCGGGCGGCACATTCGAGGTCGCGACCATCACGATGCCGAGCGCGAACAATTGCGTGAACAGCCGGCCGAGGATCATCGCGTCGGCAATGTCGGTGACGTGGAATTCGTCAAAGCAGAGCAGCCACGCCTGCGCCGCGAGCTCCTCCGCAACATGCTTGATCGGATCCTCGTCCGCATGCTCGCCGGCTTTCATGTGCTGGCGGAAGGCAAAAATGCGTTCGTGGACGTCGAGCATGAATTCGTGAAAATGCGCGCGGCGCTTGCGCTCGACCGGGCTCGTCTCGAAGAACATATCCATCAGCATCGTCTTGCCGCGTCCGACATCGCCGTAGATGTAGAGACCTTTGACGCGCGGCTGCGTGCTGGCGCGGCTGGCGAACAGCCAGCCGAGCGGCGACGATTTACGCGCCAGGCGATATTCGACGAGCTGCGCCTCGAGCCGCGCCATCATGGCAACGACGGCGCGCTGGGCGTCGTCGCTCTCGACCTGGCCGGCGGCGATGCCTGCGGCGTATTGCGCTGTGACGGAGCTCGCCATCAGAAATCACATCAGACGTTAACGGGACGATTAACCGGTGTGGGTGAAACGTGGCGAAAAACACGCCGCAAAGAGACTCGACGAACACCGCGAGGACTTAAACTGCATTATGGCTACATGCCAAATGCGCGCAGGCCCGCGCAGCCGTCAACAAATAGTCGCGAGCCATGCGTATACGGAATGTGGGCATGTTGCTCAATCCTTTGCCTTGCCAAATTTCAGCGGCACACAACATGATGTTTTCAATTCGACGGGCGCGCTCTCGTTTGCCCGCCGTGCTTCCAGGGAGGAAGCGAAAAGGAGGGTCTCGGCGACGACAACGTCAGGAGACCTAATGCAGGAAGTTCTTCCCGAAGGCGGCGTGATCCGCAAGTTGTGGATCGGCGAAACAGCCAAATACCGCGACCATATGCTGCGCCTTGATCCGGAGAGCCGGCACAGCCGCTTTGCCGGCGGCGTCTCGGACGACTTCGTGCGCAATTACGTCGAACTGACCTCCAGCCTCGATGCCGTCGTGCATGGCTTTTTCGTCGGCGACGAGATGCGCGGTGCCGCCGAACTGCGGCCGCTCGGCCTGCGCTTCCCGCGCCAGGCCGAAGCTGCGATCAGCGTCGAGAAGCCGTGGCAGAGTCACGGTGTCGGTTCCGGGCTTTTGCAGCGGACACTGCTTGCCGCGCGCAATCGCGGCCTTCGCCATCTGCACATGGCCTGCCTTGCCGAGAATCTGCGCATGCAGCAGCTCGCGCGAAAATTCGACGCCGAGCTTTCGTTCGATTTTGAAAGCGTGGTCGGCGAAGTCGAAGCGTCGCGGCCGACGCCGCTGTCGCTGATGCGCGAACTGATGTCCGACAGCCACGGCTTCGCCACGGCGATGCTCGACCTGCACACGCGGATGCTGCGCGCTTGAGGGAGCGTTATTCCACGGCCGAACGAAGCGAGAAACCGGGAATGCCAAATCCGGATCAGGAACTGTGCGCCCACCTGAGCTCGGTCGCAGTGAGCGGATAGGCTTCCTCGGCGATATAGGGCCCGCCGCCGACCGACGCGCGCGAGGAGAACAGCACGAAACGCGACACGTCAAAGGACTCCGAGCGATAATAGCCGCGCGCGGCAAGATAATCGGCAACATCGTGACTCGATGAATCGCGCAGGCGCGCGAGCGTCACATGCGGCGTATATTTGCGTCCCTCCGGCTCCAGTCCGAGCCGCTGCAGCAGCCGGTCGTGTTCGGCCTGCAATTCCATCAGCGCCGGGACCGGCGTGACCGAGGCGACGACGGCACGCGGTTTGCGGCCGCCGAACGACGACAATCCGTCGAGACGGACCTCGAATGGCTTGCGATGCACGCGCCCGAGCACATCGGCGATCTCGCGCGCCAGGTAATCGTCGATATCGCCGATGAAACGCAATGTGAGGTGATAGTTTTCGGGATCGATCCAGCGCGCTCCCGGCAAGCCGCCCCGCATCATGGCGAGCGATTGAGCGACCGACGATGGGATCTCGATACCGGTAAAGAGGCGGGGCATGACGGACTCCGCGCGATTCGCTCTAACAGGAGAATGGGGTGATCGCTGCGCGCGCGCAACCCTTTACGATGGATGTTGCGCCTGCACTTTGACGACGAGTTCCAGAACTTTCGGTAAAATCCGCTCCACGATCACGTCCACCCCTGCGGCATTGGGATGCATGCCGTCCTGTTGCAGCAGCGTGAGATTGGCGGCAACACCGTCGAGGAAAAACGGATAGAGCACCGCGCCATATTTCGCCGCAAGCTCGGGATAAATCGGCTCGAACGCGCGGCCATATTCGGCGCCGAGATTCGGCGCAGCGCGCATGCCGCACACCATGACGGCGATATGACGCTCCGTGAGCCGGCGTAAAATCGTATCGAGCGCGCCGCGCGTTACCTCCGGCTTGATGCCGCGCAGCATGTCGTTGGCGCCAAGTTCGACAATGACCGCGTCGGTGCCCTGCGGCACCGACCAATCCAGCCGGGCGAGACCGTCTGAGGCGGTATCGCCGGAAACGCCGGCATTGGCGATCTCGACGGCAATACCTTTTGCTGCAAGCGCGGATTGCAGGCGCGGCACGAAAGCATCGTTCGCGGACAGCCCGTAACCCGCGGTCAGAGAATCGCCCAGCGCGACCACGTGAATTGGTCCTTGTGCGGTAGCGGGATGCATTGCCGATACGCCCAAAGCTGTTGCGGCAATCAATGCCGCGCTACAAAGCACGGCGATTTGGCGCAACGGCCGCCGGCACCCATATGAACGGCGGGCGGGACGTAGAGGCTGTCGGCCGGTCATCAGCATGAACGACATTTCTGGGCATCCTTTCGCCGGCGGCGCCATCACGCTCGGCGGGGTCAATCTCTCGCTCGGCCGCGGCGCCGCCCGGGTCCACATCCTGCGCAACATCGCCCTCAATATAGGTCGCGGCGAGGCGCTTGGCCTCCTTGGCCCGTCGGGCTCCGGCAAGTCGACGCTGCTCATGGTGATGACGGGTCTGGAGCGACCGGATTCCGGCTCGGTCGTGGTCGCCGGAGCGGAATTGGGACGGCTCAGCGAGGACGAACTCGCGCGCTTTCGCGGCAGGAATATCGGCATCGTATTTCAGGCCTTCCATCTGATCCCGACCATGACGGCGCTGGAAAACGTCGCCGTGCCGCTCGAACTTGCCGGCATGCCCGACGCCTTCTCGCGGGCGAGCCAGGAATTGTCCGCCGTCGGGCTTGCCCAGCGCATCCACCATTATCCGGCTGAGTTGTCCGGCGGCGAGCAACAGCGCGTGGCGCTCGCCCGCGCGCTGGCGCCAAGCCCCGCCATTCTCGTTGCCGACGAGCCGACCGGAAATCTCGACGAGAGCACCGGGCGCGACATCATCGAACTGTTGTTTCGCGGCCATCGCGAGCGCGGCACGACACTTGTTCTGGTTACTCATGACACCGCGCTTGCAGCGCGGTGCGATCGCGTGCTGCATATGCATTCGGGACAACTCGCATGACGCAAAATGCTTCACGTGTGCCGCTCGCGGTGAAACTCGCCTATACGGCGTTCATGGCCGTGCTCATTCCGGTCTATTGGCACTATTACGGCCCGACGAACTTCTTGTATTTTTGCGACGCCGCGCTCCTTCTGACCCTCGTTGCGATCTGGCCTGAGAACGCGCTCCTGATCTCCACGGCCTGCGTCGGCATCCTGGTAATGCAGACCTGCTGGGTGATCGATTTTCTGTTCAATGCCGCGGGCCATTCGCTGACCGGCATCACCGATTACATGTTCGATGCAAGCCACGCGCTTTTTCTGCGCCTGCTCTCGCTCTATCACGGCTGGATGCCGTTTCTGCTGGTCTTTCTGGTCTGGCGGATCGGCTATGACCGGCGCGGGCTGATCTGCTGGATCGGCCTCGCCTGGATTCTCATTCTGGTCGCGTTCTTCTTCATGCCGCCGCCGACGCCGAATCCGGGGCTGACGCCGGTCAACGTCGACTATGTCTGGGGCATGGGCGACACGGCGGCGCAAAACTGGGTGCCGCCCTATGTCTGGCTCGCCGGTTTGATGATCGGCCTGCCGCTATTCGCATTCCTGCCAGCGCATCTCCTGCTGTCGCGCGTCATGCCAAGGGCGCGCTGATGCTGGCGCCAGCCGCGATGCCAAACAAGTTCGCCGCGCTGCACTTCGCATTCCGATTTGCCTGGCGCGATCTGCGCGGCGGCCTGCGCGGCTTCGGTGTCTTTATTGCCTGCATCGCGCTCGGCGTCATGGCGATCGCGGGCGTCGGCTCGGTCGCAGCGAGCCTCAACGACGGCATCGCCGGCGCCGGCCGCGTGGTGTTGGGCGGCGATCTCGCCTTTTCGCTCATTCAGCGTGAAGCCGATGACGCCGAGCGTGCTTTCCTTGCCGCCCACGGCACGGTCTCGGTCGCCGCCAGCTTGCGCGCCATGGCTCGTGCAACAACGGCGCGCTCGACAATGGCAGACGCGAGCGACAGCGGCTCGACGCTGGTCGAGGTCAAAGCGGTCGACGGCAATTATCCGTTGTTCGGCAGTGTTGCGTCCGATCCGGCGCTGCCGCTGCCGGAGATTTTTGCGCAAACGAACGGTGCGTTCGGCGCAGCCGTCGATCCGACGCTGCTGACGCGTCTCGATTTGAAAATCGGCGATCGCGTCAGCATCGGCGCTATCGCGGTTGAGCTGCGCGCCGCATTGACCTCCGAACCCGACAAGCTTGCCGGCGGCATCGGACTCGGCCCGCGCGTGCTCATGAGCGAAGCAGCGCTGCGCGCGACCGGGCTCCTGCAGCCCGGAAGCCTGGTGCGCTGGCAATATCGGCTGCGGCTGCCCGGCGCCAATGCGAGCGACAGCGCGGTGACGGCGGTCGAGAACCAGGCGAAATCCGATTTTCCGGACGCCGGCTGGGAGATTCGCACCCGCAACAAGGCGACGCCGCTTCTCGAACGCAATGTCGAGCGCTTTACACAATTTCTGACGCTGGTCGGCCTGACCACGCTTTTGGTCGGTGGCGTCGGTGTCGCCAATGCGGTCGCAAGCCACCTTGCGCGCAAGCGCGATGCGATCGGCACCATGAAGGCGCTCGGCGCGACCGGCGGCGGCGTCTTCGCCATTTACTGCACCGAGGTCGTTGTCGTCGCGCTCGCCGCCACGCTGATCGGCGCCGCGCTCGGCGCCGTGTTGCCGTTCGCGATCGTCTATGCCTTCGGCGCAATCATTCCGCTTCCCGTCGCGCCGGCGCTCTATCCGCACGCGCTGGCGCTATCGATCGCCTATGGCCTGCTCACGGCTCTCGCATTCGCGCTGTGGCCGCTCGGGCGCGCGCACGACATTTCGGTGTCCATGCTGTTTCGCGATCAGATCGCCGCGGAACGGCCGTGGCCGCGCTTGCGCTATGTCGCCGTCACGGCAGCGATCGTCGCCGGTCTTGCGGCGCTCGCCGTCCTCACCACCTACGATCGCCGTGTCGCGATCTATTTCGTCACGGCCGCCGCCGCCGTTTTCCTGCTGCTGCGGCTTATCGCGCTCCTGACGATGTGGGCCGCCCGCCGCCTGCCGCGCCAGCGCTCGACCGTGCTGCGGCTCGCCATCGCCAATATCCACCGCGCCGGCGCGCTGACGCCAAGCGTGATGCTCTCGCTCGGCCTCGGGCTTTCGCTCCTCGTCACCGTGGTCGAGATCGACGGCAACCTGCATCGCGAATTGGCAAGTGCGCTGCCAGACAAGGCGCCGTCGTTCTTCTTCCTCGATATCCCGGCCGCGGATGCCGCCCGGTTCGACGACTTCGTCCACGGCGCGGCGCCGGGCTCAGTGGTCGAGCGCGTACCGATGCTGCGCGGCCGCATTGTCGCGGCGAAAGGCGTCAAGGCCGAGGATCTCAAACCCGCTGCCGGATCGCGCTGGGTGTTGCAGGGTGACCGCGGCATCACATTCGCGAATGCCGTTCCGGCGGGTTCCCATATCGCCTCGGGCGCCTGGTGGAGCGCTGACTATGCCGGCGAGCCGCTCGTTTCGCTCGAGAGCCGCACCGCGCACGATCTTGATCTCAAGATCGGCGACGCCATCACGGTCAATGTGCTCGGCCGCAACATAACGGCGCGGATCGCCAATCTGCGCACGGTCGATTGGGAAAATCTCGGCATTAATTTCGTCCTGGTGTTTTCGCCCGGCACGTTCACCGGCGCGCCGCATACCGATATCGCCACGCTGACCTTCGCCGACGGCGGCACGGCGGCGGAGGAAGCGTCCCTCATCAAGGCGCTGGCCGATAGTTTCCCGACGGTCACCGCCGTGCGCGTGAAGGATGCGCTCGACACGATCGACGCACTGTCGCGCAATCTTCTCCTGGCGTTGCGCGGCGCAAGCTCGATCACGCTCATTGCGGCGGCGCTGGTGCTCGGCGGCGCGCTCGCCGCAAGCCAGCGGTTCCGGATTTACGATGCCGTGGTGCTGAAAACCCTGGGTGCGACGCGGGCGCGGCTCACCGCCGCCTATGCGCTGGAATATTTCCTGATCGGCATGGCGACCGTGATTTTCGCAGTTGCCGCCGGCGCGCTCGCCGCCGGCCTTATTGTGACGCAGGTGATGGATTTTCCCTTCGTCTTCGTGCCGGGCGAAGCCGCCGGAGCCGCAGCCGCGGCACTGGCGGTCACGATCGGGATAGGGCTTGCCGGCACCTTCTCGGCGCTCGGCCGCAAGCCCGCGGAGGTCTTGCGGAACCTCTGATTTGCCGCCCGCCGCGCGTCGCCATGCAGCAGCGTTAACAAGCATGAAAAGTTTGTAACAGGCGGAAAATATGGCGTCGCACCCATCTGGCGCGGGGGGCGCTTTCGCACTAAATTCCTACCACGCGCAGGCGGCTGTCGCCGACTGCCAGGCCCGGCGAATGCGCCGGGACAACCCAGGGGTATTCCATGTCCGACTTAGATCGGAATTACGCGACTCCGAGGACCGGCTATCGCACGGACCAGGTCGCAATCGACGCAGGTCTGCGTGCCTACATGCTCCGCGTCTACAATTACATGACGGCCGGCGTGGCGCTCACCGGGCTCGTTGCCTGGTTGGCGTTTTCTGCCGCGGTCACCGACGTCGGCGGCTCGCTGCAGCTCACGTCGTTCGGCCACGCCATCTTCCAGAGCCCGCTGATGTGGGTGCTGGTGTTGGCGCCGCTCGGTCTCGTCTTCGCCATCAGCTTTGGCATCAACCGGCTGCAGCCCGGAACGGCGCTGATGCTGTTCTTCCTTTATGCCGGCCTGCTCGGCCTGTCGCTGGCATCGATCTTCCTGATCTATACCGGCGCCTCGGTAACGCGGGTGTTCTTCATCTCGGCCGCCACGTTCGGTGCGCTGAGCCTGTGGGGCTACACCACGAAGCGTGACCTTTCCGGCATGGGCTCGTTCATGTTCATGGGCCTGATCGGCATTATCATCGCCAGCCTGGTCAATATGTTCCTGCAATCGAGCGGGCTCGATTGGGCGATCTCGATCATCGGCGTGGTGGTGTTCGCCGGCCTGACCGGCTGGGACACCCAGCGCATCAAGGAGATGTACAGCGTGAATGACGACGGCACCGTGGCCGGCCGCAAGGCGGTAATGGGCGCGCTGTCGCTCTATCTCGACTTCATCAACCTGTTCCTGATGATGCTGCGGCTGTTCGGCGATCGCCGCTAAGCCAGCAAGCAGAGACATCTGAGACAAACGCCCCGGGCAAAACCCGGGGCGTTTTGTTTTGGCTCAAGCCGCAATGCCGCCCATGTCCTGCTGATCGGACGTGCGCAGGAAAAGCAGCGCGACAAAGGCGGCAAGGCACAGCGCGACGGAGACGAATATCACCGAGATGCCCATGGCATCGAGCAAAAGTCCGAACAGGAGCGGCGCAAAAGCTTGCGCGGCGCGCGCAGGGGCACCGAGCAAACCGGTCCGTTCGCCATAATTGTGCGGGCCGAACACGGCGAGCGGCACGGTGCCGCGCGCGATGGTGAGGAGGCCGTTGCCGGCGCCGTAGAACACCGCGAAGGCCGCGGCGGCGGCCGGCCCGATGAGGACGAAGACGGCGGCGCCGATCGGATGCAGCAAGGCTGCGACCCGCGCCGAGACCAGCGGGTGAATGCGGCGCAAAATCAGAAATTCGCCGAGACGCGCCACGACCTGCGCCGGACCGACCAGCGCCGCGGCAGCGACCGCCTGCACCGGTGTCGCGCCGGCGCGCTCCAGGAGCGTCGGCAATTGCGACGCCATCGCGCCCGTGACGAACCAGGCGGCCGCGAAGACAAATGCCAGGAGAAACATCTGCTTGTACGGCTTCCACCCGATCGAAGGGCCCGCCGAATGTGAAACACGCGCTGTTCTCGCCGGCAGCGGCAGCAGGAAGCGATTGAGCGGCAGTCCGACGATGAGATTAAGCGCCGCCCATACCAGGATGCATTCGCGCCAGCCGAGCGCGTCGTTGAGGAATGTCGAGAGCGGCCAGCTGACGGTCGAAGCGAAGCCGGCGTAGAGGGTTATGCCGGTGATCGGACCGCGCGCGTTCTGGCCGTAGAGCGCGGCGAGCGCGGCAAAGCCGGCGTCGTAGAGCCCAAGCGCCATGCCAAAGCCGAGGATCGCCCAGGCGGCGAACAGCCACACCACGCCATTTGCGGCGGCAAGCGCAACCAGCCCGGCGGCGAGGACGAGATTGGAGAGCACCAGCACACCGCGGCCGCCATAGCGATCGATCACGCGGCCGACGGCGGGCCCGGCGAAAGCGGCGATCAGAAGCGCCATCGAAAAAGCGGCGAAGACCCATGACCGCGACAGCCCGAGCGTCTTGCCGATCGGGTCGGCGAGAATCGCCGGCAGGTAGTAGCTCGACGCCCAGGCGAGGGTTTGCGAGAGCCCGAGCGCCGTGACGACGACGCGGCGCGATCGGGCGAGCGGGGGATTTTCTTCTTCAGGCAAATCGAACCGTCGCTGCGATGATGGGGCGGCAGACAGAGCCAGCCGCGCCAGGGGCGAACGGCCAAACTTTACACAATTCTGTCACGCGCAGTACTGGGCTATGAAGTCTTACGGAACGAGCCACCGATGAGCGATATCAAGATCCGCCCTGCCCTTCCCGGCGATGTCCCGGCCATCACCCGCATCTATTCTGAGGCGGTCTTGCATGGCACGGCATCGTTCGAACTCGACCCGCCGGACGAAGCCGAAATGACGCGGCGCCAGCAGGCCCTCCTGGGCAACGATTTTCCCTATCTCACCGCCGAAATCGGCGGCGCGGTTGCCGGCTATGCCTATGCCGGGCCTTACCGCGCGCGGCCGGCCTACAAATGGTGCGTCGAGGATTCGATCTATGTCGCGCCGGAATTCCACCGCAGGGGCATCGGCGCGCTGTTGCTGGCGCGCCTCGTCGCCGATGCCGAACGGCGCGGCTTTCGCCAGATGATCGCGGTGATCGGCGATTCGGCGCAGGCCGCCTCGATCGCGGTCCATGCCAAAGCCGGCTTCGATCTCATCGGCACGCTGCGCTCGGTCGGCTTCAAGCACGGCAAATGGCTCGATACCGTGCTGATGCAGCGCGCGCTCGGCAACGGCGATACGGCGCCGCCGTAACGCCTCAGCCCGCCACCACCCGCAGCGAACGGTCGAGCGCGCCGAGCACGCGATCGAGCTCGTGGCCGCGGCGCAGGATATGGCCTGTCGCCGAAATCACGCTGTAGGCGCCCTGGCGGCGGCCGAGCTTTGGATTTTTCTCGATGCGGTAGATAGGCACTTCCGAGGCGCGGCGGAAAACCGAAAACACCGCGCGATCCTTGAGGAAATCGATGGCGTAATCGCGCCACTCGCCGTCGGCGACTTTGCGCCCGTAGAGCCGCAGGATGCGGTCAAGCTCGCGCCGGCTGAAAGTCACTTCGCTTGCGGGGGTGTGCGCACGCTGCTCGCCCCCGCGCCACGCGCTTGGATCGGTTTCGCCGAAATCCATGCGGCGCCTCCTTTGTTATTTGCACTTCATGATCGCGCCGGACGCGACCGTCGGCAAGCCCTCCTGCGCAGGCAATTGTGCTGCAAAAACAGGCCTGCCGGGGAAATGCGCAATGGCGCCAGAACGCGCAGCAGGCTTCGGCTGCGGCATTTTCGACCGCTGGAATCACGCGTTCGTTAAGTGAATCATAATACAGCCCCATTTCGGCCAAGCACGCGCCAAGCTGGACTGCGAGATATGACCCTGTTGCCTCAGGGCCCGGTCTGGATCGTGTTCCGGATTCCTCAGCCCCCCAGCCCCCCGGGGCGCGGACGGACCGGGCCAGAGTTTCGCAGGCGACCGAGTTTCGTAGTGGGTAAGGTGCAGTAGTTCTTAGAGTTGTGTTGTTTGTTGTGTGGTTCTTTCCCCAATCCTGAGGCCGGCCTGTCGCCGGCCTTTTTTGTTGGAGATCGAACGGCTGCTTATTGCAGCGGGATATAGGCCGCGCCGAGGATGACGCCCGGCTTGTCGCGCGAGCCTTCCTGCACCATGACGGCGGCCGCATCGATGCCGTCCTGCTTGATCTGCGACATCGGCACGGTCCAGGCCGACTGCTTTCCGGTCCAATCGCCGAGCTTCACCCAGCCGCGCACGACATTGTGGTAGGTGATGGTGTGTCCGCGGTTTTCACCGCGGGCGATCGTGACCGATACTGTTTTGGCAAGCGGGCACAGCCATACCTCACCGGCGGCATGCTGGTTCTCCGCCGAATCGACTTTGACGTTCACGCCGTCGGCGCCGGCCGACATCACGACCGGCAAGGACATCACGTCGGATTTCTGATCGGTCTGCAAAATCGCCCGCTCGACCGCGGCCTGATCGCTGCCAAGCACATCGGCTGCGCCGTTGACGACGATCTGCGGGGTATAGACCTCGCGATCGCCGCGCACATGCGCATAGGCGCGCTGCCTTGCGGAATGCGCCGGATTGGCGAGCGTGTCTTTCCAGCCGAGATAGTCCCAATAGTCGATCGGCATCGAGAGCGCGATCAGCGCCGGATTGTTCACCAGCTCGCCGAGCAGCTTGTCCGCCGGCGGACAGGATGAGCAGCCCTGGCTGGTGAACAGTTCGAGCAGCGCCCGCGGTTCGGCGGCCTGCGCGGCCGCCAATGTCGATACGAGCAAGCCAGTGATGAGGAATGCCGGCGCGAAGCGGCGATGCAGCATTACGACCTCCACCCCGCGGCCCCTCCGTGACGGGTCAGTGACGGCGTCTGTGGTAACGCCGGCACCAGTCACCCGCCACTCACTTCGCGGTGAGGCGCACACGTAATCGCAATATTTATGCGGCGAGATGGCGAAGCACGTACTGCAGGATTCCGCCGTTCTTGTAATATTCCAGTTCATCCACCGTATCGATGCGGCAGATCAGGGGAACACGCTTGAGGCCGCCGTCGGAGGCGACGATCTCGGCGAGCATCCGCTGATGCGGCTTGAGATCGCCGTGCAGCCCGCGGAGCGTAACCTGCTCGTCGCCCTTAAGCCCGAGCGTTTGCCACGACGTGCCTTCCTCGAAGACCAGAGGAACGACGCCCATGCCGACGAGGTTGGAGCGATGAATGCGCTCGAACGATTGCGCGACGACCGCACGCACGCCGAGCAGGATCGTGCCTTTCGCCGCCCAGTCGCGCGACGAGCCGGTGCCGTATTCCTTGCCGGCGAATATGACGAGCGGCACATTCTCCGCCTTGTAGCGCATCGCCGCGTCGTACATCGTCATGCGCTGCTTCGACGGGTAATGGATCGTGTAGCCACCTTCGACGCCGGGCACCATCTGGTTCTTGATGCGGATATTGGCGAAGGTGCCGCGCATCATCACCTGATGATTGCCGCGCCGCGTACCGTATTGGTTGAAGTCCTTCGGCCGCACCTGATGATCGCGCAGATATTCGCCGGCCGGGCTTTCCTCCTTGATCGAACCGGCCGGAGAAATGTGGTCGGTCGTGATCGAATCGAGGAACAGGCCGATGACGCGCGCGTCGATGATGTCCTCGATCGGCTGGCTGCGCTTCTGCATGCCTTCGAAATAGGGCGGATTCTGCACATAAGTCGAACGGTCGTCCCACTTGTAGGTGAGGCCGCCCTTGACGGCGATCTTGCGCCAATTCGCATCGCCCTTGAACACGTCACCGTATTTCTTGGCGAAAATCTGCTTGCTGATGTTCTTGCGGATGATGTCGGCGATCTCGCGGGTCGTCGGCCAGATATCGCGCAGATAGACCTTGCGGCCTTTCTGATCGGTGCCGAGCGGCTGCTTGGCAACGTCGATCTGCATCGAGCCGGCGATCGCATAGGCAACGACAAGCGGCGGCGAGGCGAGATAATTGGCGCGCACGTCGGCGTTGACGCGGCCTTCGAAATTGCGATTGCCGGACAGCACCGCGGCAGCCACGATATCGTTCTTGTTGATCGCTTCGGAAATTTCTTCCGGCAGCGGGCCCGAATTGCCGATGCAGGTCGTGCAGCCGAAGCCGACGAGATTAAAGCCGAGCTTGTCGAGGTCTTCCTGCAAGCCGGATTTCGCCAGATATTCGGCGACGACCTGCGAGCCGGGCGCGAGCGAGGTCTTCACCCACGGTTTCACCGTGAGGCCCTTGGCCGCCGCTTTGCGTGCGACGAGGCCGGCCGCGACCATCACGCTCGGATTCGACGTGTTGGTACAGGACGTGATCGCCGCGATCACGACATCGCCGTTGCCCAGCGTATGGCTGCGCCCCTCGACCGGGAAACGCGCGTCCATGTCGGCTGCTTTGTTGAACTCCTTGTCCATCGACCAGGCAAAGCCGTTCTTGACCTCTTTGAGCGCGACGCGATCCTGCGGGCGCTTCGGTCCGGCAAGCGACGGCTCCACCGATGACAGTTCGAGTTTGAGGATGTCGGTGAACATCGGGTCGGGCGTGCTCTTGGTGCGATACATGCCCTGCGCCTTGGCATAGGCGATGACGAGCGCAACCCGGTCCGCCGCACGGGCGGTGTCGCGCAGATATTTGATGGTGTCGTCGTCGACCGGAAAGAAGCCGCAGGTCGCGCCGTATTCCGGCGCCATATTGCCGAGCGTCGCGCGGTCGGCGAGCGACAGGCTGGCGATACCCGGGCCGAAATACTCGACGAATTTGCCGACCACGCCGCGCTTGCGCAGCATCTGCGTGACGGTGAGCACGAGATCGGTCGCGGTGACGCCTTCCTTGAGCTTGCCATTGAGCCGCACGCCGATCACTTCCGGCAGCAGCATGGAATAGGGTTGGCCGAGCATCGCCGCTTCCGCCTCGATGCCGCCGACACCCCAGCCAAGAACGGCAAGCCCGTTCACCATCGTGGTGTGCGAATCCGTGCCGACAAGCGTGTCCGGATAGGCAAGTTCGGTGGCAACCGATTTGTCCGGGAAGCTTGTCTTGGACTTCGCCGTCCACACCGTCTGCGACAGATATTCGAGATTGACCTGATGGCAGATGCCGGTGCCGGGCGGCACCACGCGGAAATCCTCAAATGAACCCTGCGCCCATTTCAGGAACCGGTAGCGCTCCTGGTTCTGCTTGTATTCCTCTTCGACGTTTTTCTTGAACGAGTCCTTGTGCCCGAAGAAATTCACCGCCACCGAATGATCGATGACGAGATCGACCGGCACCAGCGGATTGATCTTCTTGGCATTGCCGCCGAGATGATCCATCGCGTCGCGCATCGCGGCGAGGTCGACGACGGCGGGCACGCCGGTGAAATCCTGCATCAACACGCGCGCCGGGCGAAACGCGATTTCGCGGTCCGAGCTCTTGGTCTTGAGCCATTGGGCAACGGCCTGGATATCCTGCTTGGTGACGGTGCGGCCGTCCTCGTTGCGCAGCAAATTCTCCAGGAGGATTTTCAGCGAGAAAGGCAGCCGCGAAATCCCCTTCAACCCGTTTTTCTCCGCGATCGGCAGGCTGAAATAGGCGTAGGTCTTGGAACCGACTTTGAGGGGACGCAGGCACTTGAAGCTGTCGAGCGAATCCATGATTTTTTCCCATCCCGCCGGCCGGACGCCGGCGCAATTCGGAGGTAATTTGTTGCCGAAACGGGCTCCAGACCGGCGCACCACAGCCCAATGGCGGGTTTATAAGGTCTTTTCTAAAGTTGTGCCAGTTCGGCAACGAATGGTCCGCTAACATGCTGCGCATGGCCCAAACGGTCGAAAAAATGCATGCAGGACGGCCCTGATGCGGCTTTCGGCGGCCGAGCTTGCCTGTCACCGCGGCGGCCGCGACGTATTCGCCGGTGTGAGCTTTAGTATCGGGTCCGGCGAGGCTTTGACCGTCACCGGCCGCAACGGGGCGGGAAAGTCGTCGCTTCTGCGCATGATCGCCGGCCTCGTCCGGCTCGCCGCCGGACGGCTCGCGCTTGAGGGCGGCGATGCGGAACTGAGCATCGGCGAACAGGCCCATTATCTCGGCCACCAGGACGCGCTCAAACCGTCGCTCTCGGTGGCCGAAAATCTGCGGTTCTGGGCGGGGTTCTTCGGCGCGAGGGCGGCCAATGTCGAAGGGCCGCTCGAGGCCGTGGGTCTCGCCACCCTGGCGGGCCTGCCGGCGGCCTATTTGTCCGCCGGGCAGCGCCGGCGGCTGTCGATCGCCCGGCTGCTCGCCGCGCCGCGGCCGCTCTGGCTCCTCGACGAGCCGACCAGCACGCTCGACGCGCCGGCGCAGTTGCGTCTGGCCGACCTGATGGCCGCGCATCTCGCCGGCGGCGGCCTGATCCTTGCGGCAGCGCATGGACCGATCGGACTCAAAACCAGCCACGAATTGCGGCTCGATCAGGCGGCGTCTTCGCCGATCGAGGCGGAGCCTGTGACATGAGCGCGCTTGGCGCCCTTCTCGTCCGCGACATGCGCATCGCCGTGCGCGTCGGCGGCGGCGCGCTGATCGGCGTTTTGTTCTTCCTTGTCGTCGTCACGCTGACGCCGTTTGCACTCGGCCCCGACCTTGCGCTCCTCAAGCGCATCGGCCCGGCGATCCTGTGGCTCGCGGCGCTCCTCGCAAGCCTGCTCGCGCTTGATCGCCTGTTTGCCGGCGACCACGACGACGGCTCGCTCGATCTGATCCTGCTCGGCCGCGCGCCGCTCGAACTCGTCGTCGCGGTGAAGGGGTTTGCGCATTGGCTGACCACCGGATTTCCGCTGGTGATCGCAGCCCCGCTCATCGGGCTTCTTCTCAATCTCGATGCGCCGGCGGAAGCCGCTTTGGTGCTCACGCTTCTCGTCGGCACGCCGGCGCTGACCTTCATCGGCCTCGTTGGCGCGGCCATCGCCGTGACGCTGCGGCGCGGCGGACTGTTGCTCGCCGTGATCGTGCTGCCGCTCACGGTTCCGGTCCTGATCTTCGGTGTCGCCGCGGCCAACGCCGCCGTCACCGGCCCGATACCGTTTGGAACGCCGTTTACGGTTCTCTGCGGGCTGACGCTGGCGAGCCTCGTCGTCGGACCGTTCGCCGCTGCCGCCGCGCTGCGGCAGGAAATGGAGTAGCAACCTTGTCATGCAGAATTGAAGACGCTTCCTCGTCCGCGGCATTGTGCCGATGTGGTCAAGTGAACTAGGAACGGGAATCGATCAGGAAAGCCGCGGATGCCGCTCGCCGATTTCGCCAACCCGTCGCGATTTCTGAAAGTCGCCGACCAGACCATTCCATGGCTGAGCGGAGTGGCGCTGATCGCCTTCGCCTTCGGCATCGATCAGACGATGATCGCACCGAACGATTACCAGCAGGGCGCCACGGTGAAAATCATGTTCCTGCATGTGCCGTCGGCATGGCTCGGCATGCTCGCCTGGGGCGTGATGACGGTCGCGGCGCTCGGCACTCTGGTGTGGCGCCATCCGCTTGCCGACGTGACGGCCAAGGCAGCGGCACCGATCGGCGCCGCCTTCACGCTGCTTTGTCTCGTCACCGGCGCGCTGTGGGGCCGGCCGGAATGGGGCACTTACTGGGTGTGGGACGCACGCCTGACATCCGAACTGATCCTGTTCCTGCTCTATCTCGGTGTCATCGCGCTGTGGCGCACCGTCGAGGATCCATCGCGTGCGGCACGCGCCGTGGCGGTTCTGACCCTTGTCGGCGCGATCGACCTGCCGATCATCAAATTCTCGGTCGATTGGTGGAATACGCTGCACCAGGGCGCGTCGGTATTTCGCCTCGGCGGTTCGACGATCGATCCGGCAATCCTCATCCCGCTCTTCATCATGGCGGCGGCGTTCACGCTGCTCTTTGCGACACTTCTTCTCGCCGCGATGCGCAACGAGATTTTGCGCCGCCGGGTGCGCACGCTTCGCCTGATGCAGGCCAACGCCGCGAGCTGACCATGGGAGCGACAGCACATATCAACTTCATCGCGGCGTCTTATGCGTCGGCCGTCATCGTCGTCGGCGCGCTGATCGCCTGGGTGACGCTCGATTACCATGCGCAGCGGCGCACGCTTGCAGAGCTTGAGACGCAGGGCGTCGCGCGACGGTCCGCTACGCCCGCCGAACGCGCGATCGCGCAGGCAACCGAAAGCGCACGGGAGAAAGCGTGAGCGCCGCGGCGAACGATGGCGGCAATGTGCGCACGCGCCGCATTATCGTTCTTGCGCCGCTCGTCGTCTTTCTCGCGCTCGCGCTGTTGTTCCTGTTCCGGCTCTATGCCGGCGATCCTTCGCTCATCCCCTCGGCGCTGATCGGCCACCCGGCGCCGCAAACCGTGCTGCCGCCGGTCGCCGGCCTCGAGCACAATGGTGCGCCCGTGCCCGGCATCGACCCGGCGAATTTCAAAGGTGCGGTGACGGTCGTGAACGTCTGGGCGTCGTGGTGCGTGCCGTGCCATGACGAAGCGCCGCTTCTGATGCAACTTGCCCAGGACAGCCGGGTCCGCCTTGTCGGCATCAATTACAAGGACGCGCCGGAGAATGCACGGCGCTTTCTCGGCCGCTACGGCGATCCATTCGCCGCCGCCGGCGCCGACGCCAACGGCCGCGCTGCCATCGAATGGGGGGTTTATGGCGTGCCGGAGACTTTCGTGATCGGCCGCGACGCGCGCATTGCCTATAAGCTTGTCGGACCGATCACCGCCGACAATTTCGATTCCCTGCTCAAGCCGGAAATCGAGAAGGCGCTGGCCGCGGGGTCCTGATCGTCATTCCACCGGTTCGGCCGCGTATTTCTTCAGAAGCGGCATTTGCAGCGCGCCGAACAGGAATGTCAGCGGCATCACGCCGAACACCTTGAAGTCGACCCACATATCCGTCGACGTGTTGCGCCACACGACCTCGTTGAGCACCGCGAGAACGAGAAAGAAGATTGCCCAGCGCAGCGTCAGCTTGCGCCAGCCTTCCTCGGTAATGTGGAACAGCGAATCGAATACGATGCCAAGCAGCGGCTTGTTGAAGACCAGCCCGCCAAGCAGCACGCCGCCGAACAGCGCGTAAATGATCGTCGGCTTGACCTTGATAAAGGTCGAGTCGTGCAGGATCAGCGTCAGGCTTCCGAACACGACCACGATGACCGCGGTGACGATGGCCATGATCGGAAAGTGCCGCGTCAGCACGTAGGAAACCGCAAGCGCCGCGATGATCGCAACCATGAACGCCGCGGTCGCGGTGAATATCCCGTAATGCGAATTGGCGAAGAAGAAAACGAGCAGCGGCCCGAGATCGAGCACGAGCTTGAGAACAGGATTGAGCTGCGGTTTTGGCGGTGCTGTCATGGCGGGGTTCTTACTGTGGTCGCGGCACGGGCTCAACCGTCATGGCGCGGAGAGCCCGACCATGGCGCGGGCGAAATCGCGCGCTGTAAACGGCGCAAGGTCGTCAACGCCTTCGCCGACGCCGATGAAATGCACCGGCACATTGAACTTCGCGGCGATGGCGACGAGGATGCCGCCGCGCGCGGTGCCGTCGAGCTTGGTCATGACAAGGCCGGTGACGCCGACGACCTTCGTGAAAATCTCGACCTGCGACAGCGCGTTCTGCCCGACGGTGGCGTCGAGCACCAGCAGGACCGCGTGCGGCGCCGTGGCGTCGACTTTCCGGATGACGCGGACGATCTTTTGCAATTCGTCCATCAGTTCGGCGCGGTTCTGCAGCCGGCCGGCGGTATCGATCAGGACAACGTCAGTTCCTTGTTGTTTGGCCTCAGTGAGCGCATCGAAGGCGAGACCCGCCGCATCGGCGCCGGCGCTGCTTGCAACGAAGGCCGATCCGGTGCGCTCCGACCAGATTTTGAGTTGCTCGATCGCAGCGGCGCGAAACGTGTCGCCGGCCGCCAGCATGACGGTGCGGCCTTCGGCGCGCATTTTCGCCGCAAGCTTGCCGATGGTCGTCGTCTTGCCCGACCCGTTGACGCCGGCGACAAGGATGACGAAGGGCTTTTTCAAGGGATCGATCACGAGCGGCTGCGCAACCGGCATGAGCATCTTTTCAACTTCCGCCGCGACCACCGCCTTCACCTCGTCGGGCGTAATCGCGGCGTCATGCCGCCCTTCAGTCAGTCTCGCGGTAATACGGTCCGCGCCATCAAGCCCGAGGTCGGACCGGACCAGCGCATCGTGGATCTCGACGAGCGTCGCGTCGTCGAGTTTGCGCTTGGTGACGAGATCGGTGATCGCGCCGAGCGCGGACGAACTGCGCTTGAGGCCGCCGCTCAGGCGCTGCCACCAGGTTCCGGCGGTTTGGTCCGTGTCGGCAGTGCTGTCGTTCATCCCGGTAACATTGTCGGTGGTGCGGCGCCCGTGATAGCGGTTTCGGCACGATGCCGAAAGAGATGACCCAGGAAGAGATGATGTCGCGGCTGCTCTACCGCGACGGACTCATGCTGATAATCGACAAGCCGGCCGGACTCTCGGTGCATCGCGGCCCCAAGGGCGGGGCCAGCCTCGAAGACTATTTTGACATGCTGCGCTTTGGGCTGCCGCGCGCGCCGGCACTGGCGCATCGGCTCGATCGCGATACGTCCGGATGCCTTGTCCTTGGCCGCCACCGCAAGGCGCTGGCCGCGCTCGGCAAGCGGTTCCGCAACGGCCTGATCGACAAGACCTATTGGGCCGTGATCGAGGGTACGCCGGACGGCGACGAGGGCGAGATCGCGCTGCCGCTGGGCCGCCTCGACGCCACGCGCGGCTGGTGGATGAAGCACGATCCGCAAGGCCAGCCCGCCGTGACCAGATGGAAAGTGCTGGGACGCGCGCCCTCGCGATCCCTGACATGGCTCGGCCTCGAGCCGCTGACCGGACGGACGCATCAGCTTCGCGTCCACTGCGCGGAAATGGGCTGGCCGATCCTCGGCGATCCGGTTTACGGCACGGCGCCACGGCAGGACGGCCCGCCGCTGCATCTGCACGCCCGCGAGATCGCCGTGCCGCTCTACAAGAACCATGAACCGATCCGCGCCGTGGCGCCGGTACCGGAGCATCTGCGCGAGAACCTTACACTGTGCGGCTGGAACGGCAGCGAAACACCGGCGCCGTCATCGCTCGCGTCAGGCGAAGCGCACGCTGCAACGGCGATCAGTAAATCGTCTCTTTGATCCGTTCCGGGGCGTGGCGGTCGTGTTCGGGCCCGCCCATTTTGCCATCGCTCAATTCAGCGAGGATTGACCCGGGCGTTGGCAAGGTCTTGCGGTCGACCTTGCTCGCTGGATCCCACAGCTTTGAGCGAATGATCGCCTTGGTGCACTGGAAATAGGCCTTCTCCACCGTCACGGCCAAGACGCATTTCGGCACCTTGCCGTTCATGGCGAAGCTTTCGGTGAGCGCCGGATCGGTGGAAATTCTGGCGCTGCCATTGATCCGCATCGTTTCGCCGACGCCGGGAATGAGAAACAACAGTGAGATACGCGGATCGCGCACCAGGTTGCGCAGACTGTCGATGCGATTGTTGCCGCGGCGGTCGGGGATGAGAAGCGTCTTTTCGTCGAGCACGCGAATAAAGCCGGGCGGATCGCCGCGCGGCGAGCAATCGAGGCCTTCGGGACCGCTGGTCGCGAGGACAACGAACGGCGCGGCTTCGATCAGCTTGCGATATTGCGGCGTGATGTGATCGGCCTCCTTGACGAGCGCTGGACCGTAGGGCGCGTCGCTATAGAGGCTTTCGAGTTGTTGCGTCGTCGATATCGTGAAGCTCTGCCCGTCCCCGTCCATCGTGCGGCCTCCGATTTGGCGCGATCCGACCCTGGGGCAATATTACACTAAGCCGCCAGCAATTGCCGCCCGTCATGCGCGGTTATTTTCAGATCGTGCACCGTTCCGCGCTCGGCCGCACGTGCGAGTTTCACCGGCGTGAACTGCTCGGTGCGGCCGATTCCGTGCGATTCCGCCAGGACCCGCCGCGTGGCACCGACCTCGCCGTCGAGATGCCGGTGAAGCGCCAGCGCTCCGCGTTCGCGCAGACGCCGGGCTCGCTCCTTGATGACGGCGCCGTCGAGCTGCGGCATCCGCGCCGCCGGCGTACCGGGCCGCGCCGAGAACGGAAAGACATGCAGACGCGTCAGCCCGCATGCCTCGACCAGGTCGAGCGAATTCCGGAACATCGCTTCGGTCTCGGTCGGAAAGCCCGCGATCAGGTCGGCGCCGAACACCGTGTCGGGCCGCAATCGCCGCACCGTCGCGCAAAAATCGATTGCATCGCGGCGCAGATGCCGCCGCTTCATGCGCTTGAGGATGAGATCGTCGCCAGATTGCAGCGACAGATGCAGATGCGGCATCAGCCGGAAATCTGCCGCGAAGGCATCAAGCAGATCGCGATCGGCCTCGACGGAATCGATCGACGATAGCCGCAGGCGCTTGAGCTCCGGCACGTGCTTGAGGATCTGTTTCACCAGCGTGCCGAGTTTCGGGCCGCCGGGAAGATCGCCACCATAGCTCGTGATGTCGACTCCGGTGAGCACGATCTCACAATAGCCGTTGGCGACCAGCCGGCGCACGTCTTCGACCACGGCTCCCATCGGGACCGAACGTGAATTGCCGCGGCCGAAGGGAATGATGCAAAACGTGCAGCGGTGATCGCAACCGTTCTGCACCTGGACGAAAGCGCGTGTATGTCCGGCAAAACTGCCGACGAGATGCGCCGCGGTGTCCTTGACCGCCATGATGTCGTTGACGATTGCCTTCGGCGCGTCCACGGCATCGAAGGCCGCGCGTGCCTTGGCCCATCCCGCCGCGGAGAGCTTTTCACCATTGCCGAGCACGCGGTCGGCCTCGGGCATGGCGGTGAAAGTCTGCGGCTCGGTCTGCGCCGCGCAGCCGGTGACGACGATCCTCGCCCGCGGCCGCTCGCGGCGCAGCGCCCGGATCGTCTGGCGCGCCTGCCGCACCGCTTCCGCCGTCACCGCGCAGGTATTCACGACCACCGTGTCCGTGAAGCCGGCCTGTTCCGCCTCGCGGCGGATTACTTCGGATTCGGCGGCATTGAGCCGGCAGCCGAAAGTGACGACATCGACGCTCATCGTCACACCGCTCCCGCGCCAGCCGACAAGGCGGCGGTGAAGCGGCCTTTGTGCTCGAAAGCGACGGGGCCGGTCATCAGAACGTGGTCGTCGCTGTCGCGCCATTCGATGGCGAGATCGCCGCCCGGTAAAGTGACGGTCACTTTACGGCCGGTGCGATTGAGCCGCGCGGCGGCGACGGCGGCGGCGCAGGCGGCCGTGCCGCAAGCCTGGGTGAGGCCGGCGCCGCGCTCCCAGGTGCGGATCACGATGTGATCGCGTGCCGGCGTCGCGGCGAGCGTGATGTTGGCGCGCGCCGGGAATATCGGATGATTTTCAAGGAGCGGACCGAGCTTCGCGAGATCGAAGGCTGCCGGATCGTCCACCCAGAAGATCGCGTGCGGATTGCCCATGCTGACGACGGAGGGCGAATGCAGGACCGGCGCACCGCGCGGCCCGATTTCAAGTTCGATGGCGCGTGTGTCGGCGAATTCTTCCGCCAGTGGAATCTCGTCCCAGCGCAGGCGAGGCCGTCCCATGTCGACCGTGAACAAGCCGTTGTCGGCCCGCTTGCAGACAATGATTCCCGCAGCCGTCTCAAACTTCAGTTCGGCACGGCCGGTTTCCGCACCGACCAAGGCGGCAACGCAGCGCATGCCATTGCCGCAGGCGCCGGCTTCCGATCCGTCATTGTTGTAGATGCGGATTGCGGCGTCGCCGCCGCCGCGCGCCGGATAGAGCGCCATGAGCTGGTCGTAGGGTTCCTGCTGCGCCGCCGCGCGCGCTTCCGCGGCGGCAATCGATTGCGGCGCACGGCGCAAGTCGACGACGACGATCTCGTTGCCGAGGCCGTTCATCTTGACGAAATCGCGATCCGCCAGCGCGCCCATGATCGAGCCTGCAATCAAGCCTGCAAAATAGTCCAAATGCGAGGGACTTATATGAGAACTTGCGCGTCATGCGCCAGTGGCGACGCCTGACGGCAATTTGGGCAAGGCGGGATTCTGCAGGACGTGCTAGAATTACGCCGGGGACGATGCATGACAAAGCGGTGGCGCGGCCGCGGGCGCCGGATCGCTTGTTCGAGGGGAGCCCCGCACGTGACGACCATGTCGATCCGTTTCGCGCTGCGCGCCGGTCTGGCGGGCGCGGCGCTCGCCCTGATCCTGGCACTGGCGGTTCCACAGCCGTCATTGGCGCAGACAGCCGCGCCGCCGGACGCTTCCACGCCGTCACAACCCACGCCGCAGGCCAGTCCCGCCCAGCCGGGCGATCCGTTCGGCGAGGATACGACGCTGGCCGCGAAAACCATCGTTTACGTGAAGGGAAGCGGAACCTGGGACAAGGCCTTCGTCACGATCAGCGCCTCGTTCAAGAGGATCAAAACCTATCTCGACAAGGAAGGCATCAAGTCCGCGGGCCTGCCGATGACCATCTTCACGGCGACCGACGATAACGGTTTCGACTACGAAGCCGCGGTGCCGATCGCCGAAGCGCCCAAAAACCCGCCGCATGGCGAAATTGCACTGGGCCAGTCGCCGGAAGGCCGCGCACTCAAATTCGTGCATCGCGGTTCCTATGACGATCTCGACAATACCTATGAGGCGATCACCAATTACCTCGACGACAAGCGCCTCGAGGCCAAGGACATGTTTATCGAGGAATATGTGACCGATCCGGCGGGTGCGGACCCGGGTAAACTGGTCGTCAACGTCTATGTCCTGATCAAACCCGGCCAGACTTCACCCGGTTGACGGCGGCGGGGTCCGCCTCTATTTTCCGCCCGCTCTCGCAAGAGACCGAATTTACCAATCCGCCGACCGGCCCCAGAGACCGGAGGCTACCGCCCGACAGCGCGATGCGCCCTCGGGCGCAAAGGCGCATTTAGATGTTCGAAAGCCTTACCGAACGCCTGAGCGGCATCCTCGACGGCCTGACGCGGCGCGGCGCGCTGTCGGAAGCCGACGTCGATGCCGCGCTGCGCGAGGTCCGCCGCGCGCTCCTTGAAGCCGACGTGGCGCTCGATGTCGCGCGCAGCTTCACCGAACAGGTCAGGCAGCGCGCGGTCGGCGTCGAGGTGATCAAATCGGTCACGCCGGGCCAGATGGTCGTGAAGATCGTGCACGATCAGCTGATCGAGATTTTGGGATCTGGCGCGCAGCCGATCGACCTCAATGCGCCGGCGCCCATTGTCATCATGATGGTCGGCTTGCAGGGCTCGGGCAAAACCACGACCACCGCCAAGATCGCCAAACGGCTAACCGACGCCGCCAAGCGCAAAGTGCTGATGGCCTCGCTCGATACACGGCGGCCGGCCGCCATGGAGCAGCTCGCAGTGCTCGGCCGCCAGGTCGGCGTCGAGACACTTCCCGTCGTCGAAGGACAGTTGGCGGTGCAGATCGCGGTGCGCGCGCAGCAGGCGGCGCGGCTCGGCGGCTACGACGTCGTGATGCTCGACACTGCCGGCCGGCTCTCGCTCGACGAGGCGCTGATGAGCGAGGCCGCGGACGTGCGGCGCGCCACCACGCCGCACGAAGTGCTGCTCGTCGCCGACGCGCTGACCGGGCAGGACGCCGTCACGCTGGCGAAAAGTTTCGACGAGCGGCTTGGCCTCACCGGCATCGTGCTTACGCGCGTCGATGGCGACGGCCGCGGCGGCGCAGCCCTTTCCATGCGCGCGGTGACCGGCAAGCCGATCAAGCTCATCGGCACCGGCGAAAAACTCGACGCGCTCGAGGATTTTTATCCGCAGCGCATCGCCGACCGCATTCTCGGCATGGGCGATATCATTTCGCTGGTCGAGAAAGCCGCAACGACCATCGACGCCGAGAAGGCGGCGCGCGTTGCCGCGAAGATGCGCAAGGGCTCCTTCGATCTTGCGGATCTGCGGGACCAACTGGAGCAGATGCAGAACATGGGTGGCATGACCGGGCTGATGTCGATGCTGCCGGGTGTCGCCAAGATCAAGAACCAGCTCGCCGAGCGCAATCTCGACGAAACCGTGCTCAAGCGGCAGATGGCGATCATCAATTCGATGACGCCGGGCGAACGCCGCCATCCGGACGTGCTCAAGGCGAGCCGCAAGCGCCGCATCGCTACGGGCTCCGGCACAAAACCTGAAGACATCAACCGGCTGCTCAAAATGCACCGCACCATGGGCGACGTGATGAAAGCCATGGGCGGCGCCAAGCGCGGACCGATGGCGGGCCTCGCCAATATGCTCGGCATGGGCAGCGGCGGCATGCCGAGCCCGGAAGAGATGGCGAAGCTCGCGGAGAAAATGCCGGGCGGCCTGCCGCCCGGGATGCCCGGCGCGCCCGGTGTCCCCGGCCTGCCGCCGACAATGCCAGGCCTGCCGCCGAATTTTCCGGGACTGCCGGGCGGACTTCCAAGTCTTGGTCCGAAATTTCCCGGCGGTCTGCCCGGCCTAGGAAAAAAGAAATGAAACTATTCAACCACACGTCATCATCAGACCTAACGAAAGGACACTAAATGCTTGTCATCCGCATGGCCCGCGCCGGTACCAAGAAGCGGCCGGTCTATCACATCGTCGTCGCCGACAGCCGCAGCCCGCGCGACGGCCGCTTCATCGAACGGCTCGGTTATTTCAATCCGCTATTGCCGAAGGACAAGACCGACCGGCTGAAGTGGGACGTGGAAAAAGCCAAGGCCTGGATCGCCAAGGGTGCGCAGCCTTCTGACCGCGTCATGCGCTTTCTCGACGCCGCCGGCGTGATGAAGCGCACCGCGCGCAACAATCCGGAAAAGGCCGTGCCGCGCAAAGAGCGCAAGGCCAAGGAAGAAGCGGCCAAAGCGGCCGCAAGCGCAGCACCCGCCGCGGCCGCAGCACCGGCTGCCGCAAAGCCCGCCGCGGAAGCAGCACCGGCGAGCTAACCGCCCGAAGGACAAACGATGGCCGGCGGTGCGCGCGTCTGTTTGGGACAAATCGGCGCCGCCCACGGCGTGCGCGGCGAGGTCCGTCTGCATTCTTTCACTGCGGACCCTGCCGCTATTCTCAATTACGGCCCGCTTGAGACCGAGGACGGCCGCTCGATCGAAATCGAAACGATGCGGCCGGCCAAGGACCATTTCGTGGCACGGCTCGCAGGCGTCGGCGACCGCGATGCCGCAGCGCGTTTGGTCAACGTCAAACTCTACGTGCCGCGCGAGCGATTGCCGGAGACCACCGAACCCGACGAATATTACCACGCCGATCTGATCGGCCTTGCGATCGTCGACGGCGCCGGACAAAAGCGCGGCACGCTTGTCGCAGTTCACAATTTCGGCGCCGGCGATCTGATCGAGATCCGGCTCGACGACAGCAACAAGACGGAATTGCTGCCGTTCGACGCGGCGACCGTGCAGAAAGTCGATCTCGCGGCAGGCCACATGGTCGTCGCGCTGCCCGAGGAGCGCGGGTAACATGTGGCGGGCGAGTGTCCTCACGATATTTCCGGAAATGTTTCCCGGCCCCCTTGGAGCAAGCCTCGCCGGCAAGGCGCTGGCCGCGAAATCCTGGTCGCTTGAGATCGCCGATATCCGTTCGGCCGCGACCGACAGGCACCGAACCGTCGACGACACGCCGGCCGGCGGCGGCCCCGGCATGGTGATGAAGGCCGACGTGCTTGGCCGCGCCATCGACTCCATAGCGACCGATGCGCGTCCGCGTCTTCTCATGTCGCCGCGCGGCGCGCCGCTGACGCAGGCACGCGTTGCCGAACTCAGCCGCGGCGACGGCATCGTCATCGTCTGCGGCCGCTTCGAGGGCATCGACGAGCGCGTCATCGCCGCGCGCAACCTCGAAGAGGTCTCCGTCGGCGATTACGTGCTGTCCGGCGGCGAGATTGCCGCCATGGCGCTGATTGACGCCTGCGTGCGGCTGCTTCCGGGCGTCATGGGCACGGCCGCTTCAGCCGCCGAGGAGAGCTTTGCCGACGGCTTGCTGGAA
This sequence comes from uncultured Alphaproteobacteria bacterium, assembly GCA_963723335.1. Classification (GTDB taxonomy): domain Bacteria; phylum Pseudomonadota; class Alphaproteobacteria; order Rhizobiales; family Xanthobacteraceae; genus BOG-931. Next base: position 190,912 of record CAVRQJ010000007.1, read on the forward strand.
TATCCGCAATATACCCGCCCCCAGGTCTGGGAGGGCCAGCCGATCCCGCCGGTGCTGCTTTCAGGCGACCACGCCAGGATCGCGGACTGGCGCCGCGCCGAGGCGGAACGGCTGACCCGTGAGCGCAGGCCGGATTTATGGGCGCGGCATTCAGGGACGCCGTCAAACCCGGGGTCCATAAACCTCGACAGCGGCTACGGATTCCGGCCCGGCGCCGCCGGGACCTCCCGGAACGACGACGAGTGACCGGAGGGTGACAAAGTCCGCGCGGTGTAATAGAAGCTCGCCCAACCCGTGCAGAACCGGCCGGAACGGCGCGACGCAAGCGCAGCCGATGGAGAATTCGCCATGAACGTGATCAAAGAAATCGAAAACGAACAAATCGCGAAGCTTTCCGCGGCAAGGGCAATCCCCGATTTCCAGCCGGGAGACACGGTCATCGTCAACGTCAAGATTGTCGAGGGCGAGCGCAGCCGCGTTCAGGCCTATGAAGGGGTCTGCATCGGCCGTTCCGGCGGGGGGCTCAACGAGAGCTTCACCGTGCGCAAGATTTCCTACGGCGAGGGCGTCGAGCGCGTCTTCCCGCTCTATTCGCCGATGATCAATTCCATCACGGTCACGCGCCGCGGCAAGGTACGCCGCGCCAAGCTCTATTACCTGCGCGGCCGCCGGGGCAAATCCGCCCGCATTTTCGAGCGGCAGGATCACACCGCCGACGGAGCCGCCGCCGAGAGCAAGGCGGCAAAGTCGTAACAATCCGCCTCGGCGTGACTATATTCCGTCCAGGCGACGACGTTTCCTGAGTTCGTGACATGACGAAGCCCCGCACCCTCTACGACAAGATCTGGGACGATCATCTGATCGAGGAGGAGCCGAACGGCGCTTCCCTCATCTATATCGATCGCCACATCGTGCATGAAGTGACGAGCCCGCAGGCTTTCGAAGGCTTGCGGCTTGCCGGACGGCGGGTGCGCGCGCCGGACAAGACGCTGCTCGTCGTCGACCACAACGTGCCGACGACGAACCGGCATCTGCCGAATCCCGATCCGGAAAGCGAAGCGCAGATCAAGTATCTCGCCGAGAACGCGAAATTCTTCGACCTCGAATATTACGACGAGTTCGACAAGCGGCAGGGCATCGTCCACATCATCGGACCGGAGCAGGGTTTTACGCTGCCGGGCGTGACGCTCGTCTGCGGCGACAGCCACACCGCGACCAACGGCGCCTTCGGCGCGCTCGCCTATGGCATCGGCACTTCGGAAGTCGAGCACGTGCTGGCGACACAGACGCTGGTCCAGCAGAAATCCAAGAACATGCGCGCGATCGTCGACGGCAAGCTGCCGCCCGGCGTCACCGCAAAGGACATCATCCTTGCCATCATCGGCGAGATCGGCACCGCCGGCGGCACCGGCTATGCGCTGGAATATGCCGGCGAGGCGATCCGCGCGCTGTCGATGGAAGGCCGCATGACGGTCTGCAACATGTCGGTCGAGGCCGGCGCCAAGGCGGGCTTCATCGCGCCCGACGAAAAAGCTTACGTGTATCTGAAGGATCGTCCCAAATCCCCCAAAGGCAAGGATTGGGACGCGGCGTTGCGCTACTGGGAAACGCTGCAATCCGAGGATGGCGCGCATTTCGACCGTGAGATAAGGCTCGACGCCACCAAACTGCCGCCGCTGGTCACCTGGGGCACCAGCCCCGAGCAGGTGATTTCAGTGACCGGCCGCGTTCCGGGCCTCGAGGGTATCGCGGACGAACGCAAGCGCGAGGCCATCGAACGCGCGCTGAACTATATGGGATTAAAGGGCGGCGAGAAGATTTCCGACATCGCGATCAACCGCGTGTTCATCGGCTCCTGCACCAATGCGCGCATCGAAGACCTGCGCGAAGTCGCCAAAGTTGTCGACGGCAAATCGGTCAATGCCAATGTCAACGCGATGATCGTGCCGGGCTCCGGGCTGGTCAAAGAGCAGGCCGAAACCGAGGGTCTCGACAAGATTTTCGTCAAAGCCGGCTTCGAGTGGCGCGAACCGGGCTGCTCGATGTGCCTTGCGATGAACCCCGACAAGCTTGCGCCCGGCGAGCGCTGCGCCTCGACCTCGAACCGCAATTTCGAGGGCCGTCAGGGCTACAAGGGCCGCACCCATCTCGTATCGCCGGCCATGGCCGCGGCTGCCGCGATCGCGGGGCATTTCGTCGACGTGCGTGAGTGGCGGTAGGCTCGCCGCGTGAGATCGCCTGGCCAAGCCCGGCGATGACGATTTACCCCCGCACCCACCAGCAATGCATTTGCGGATAAAGCACCGTGCCGCTCGGCCGGTTCTGCAATTCGTACCAGTCGGTGCAGCGGCGATAGAGCAGCGGCCGCGGATTGATCTCGATGCGCCGCCGCACATGACGCGGCGGCGGCGATGCCGGTTCGCCCGGCTGCGCGATTGGCGATGTTTGCATTTGAGCGACGGCGCACGGCACCTCGCCAAACAGCGGCAACGCGGCACAAGAGAGAATTATGATCAAGGATTTCCGCGTCATTGCTTCTCTCATTCTATCCCATTCCGCTCATTCCCGCGGAAGCGGAAATCCAGCAACCGGGTCCCCGCTTCCGCGGGGACGAGCGGCTGAATGCGATCCACGCTAAACTGCAATTATGGCCGATCTCGTATCCGATCCGCTCGCCTGGCGCACGGTGAAAGCGCCGTCGCTGGCCGAGCTTGAAGTGCTGGCTGGCGAGGTCTTTCGCCATCTGCCCAGACGGTTTCGCGACCTCTGCGCCGAAGTCGTCATCCAGGTCGACGATTTTCCGAGCGATGAGGTGCTTGCCGAGATGAAGGCGGAGACCGAGTTCGATCTGCTCGGCCTGTTCCAGGGTGTCGGCCTGCCGTTCCGCTCCGAGAGCGCGCCGGTGCAGATGCCCAACATGATCTGGCTTTACCGCCGCCCGATCCTCGATTATTGGGCCGAGCACGACGAGACACTGGGCGCCATCGTCAGGCACGTGCTGGTGCACGAGATCGGCCATCATTTCGGGCTGAGCGACGACGACATGGCAGCAATCGAACAGGCGGCGGACTGACCCGCGCCGGCTGCCATGCTATAATAGGCGGCAACAAATAGCTGCCGAGGACGTACTGCCATGCTGATCACCGTTTTCCGCTCCCGGCTGAAGCCGGGCCTCCGCGACGAATACACTGCCTGGGTCGAGCAGATGGACAAGCTTGCCCGAACGATGCCGGGCTACATATCGCACAAAGACTATTCTCGCCGATGACGGCGAGCGCGTGCACCATTGTCGAGTTCGAGCACGACGAAGGGCCTGCACGCCTGGCGTACCCACCCGAGCATATCGAGGCGCAAAAGCTGGCGCAGGCAGAAATATTACATCGAATATCACGTCCAGATCTGTCACGATCGGATCGCGAATCAGGTTCAAGGCGACAAAAGGCGCGGCCGCGCAGGCTTGACCGGCGCCCGGCGGGACGCCATTAACTCGCCGCAGAAACGGCTCATATTCTCGTTACAGGACCGGCAATGGAAAAGTTCACAGTTCTCGAAGGTGTCGCCGCCCCGATACGCATGATCAATGTCGACACCGACATGGTCATCCCGAAGCAATACCTGAAGACGATCAAGCGCACCGGCCTCGGCAAGGGCCTGTTCGCCGAAAAGCGATTTCGCGAGGACGGCACGGAAAATCCGGATTTTGTCCTCAACAAGCCGGCCTATCGCAAATCGCGGATCCTGGTCGCCGGCGACAATTTCGGCTGCGGCTCCTCGCGCGAGCATGCGCCGTGGGCGCTGCTCGATTTCGGCATCACCTGCGTGATCTCGACGTCATTCGGCGACATCTTCTACAACAATTGCTTCAAGAACGGCGTGCTGCCGATCCGGGTATCGCCGGAAGATCTTGAGAAGCTGTTCGACGACGCCGATCGCGGCGCCAATGCCACGCTGACTGTCGACCTTGAAAAGCAGGAAATCCGCGGCCCTGACGGCGGCGTCGTCAAATTCGAGATCGACGCGCACCGCAAGCACGCGCTGCTCAACGGCCTCGACGAAGTCGGCAAGACGATGGAAAAGCACCACAAGATCAGCGGTCACGAAGCCAAGGCCAAGGAATCGCGGCCCTGGGTGTGACGATTCCTCATTGCCGGACTTGATCCGGCATCCCATCTTGATGGTCACGTCAGCATGGATCACCGGGTCAAGCCCGGTGATGACGCCCGGGCAATTATGAATTCCGCAATTTCCGTCGCCAATCTCAACAAGACCTACGCCTCCGGCTTCCAGGCCTTAAAGAACATCAACTTGGATATCCGCCACGGCGAGATTTTCGCGCTGCTCGGCCCGAACGGCGCCGGCAAGACGACGCTGATCAGCATCATCTGCGGCATCGTCAATCCGACGGCGGGCACTGTCACGGTGGATGGCCATGACATTCTTTCAGATTACCGCGCGGCGCGCACGCTGATCGGCCTCGTGCCGCAGGAATTAACCACCGACGCCTTCGAGACGCCGCCGGCGACCATGCGCTTTTCCCGGGGCCTGTTCGGCAAGCCGCCCGATCCCGCCCATATCGAAAAGGTCCTCAAGCAGCTTTCGCTGTGGGACAAAAAAGACGCCAAGATCAGGATGCTGTCCGGCGGCATGAAGCGCCGGCTCATGATCGCAAAAGCGCTGGCGCACGAACCGCAAATCCTGTTTCTCGACGAGCCGACCGCCGGCGTCGACGTCGAACTGCGCAAGGACATGTGGCAATTGGTGCGCGAACTGCGCGCCTCCGGTGTCACCATCATCCTGACCACGCATTACATCGAGGAAGCCGAGGAGATGGCCGACCGCGTCGGCGTCATCAACCACGGCGAAATCATATTGGTCGAGGACAAGGCCGAGCTGATGCGCAAGCTCGGCAAGAAGCAACTGACGCTCGAGCTTCATGATCCGATCGATGCGATCCCCAGCGCCCTTGGCGCTTACAATCTGACCTTGAGCGGCAGCGGCAGGGAATTGACCTACACCTACGACACCAAGGGCGAGCGGACGGGGATCACCGCCTTGCTCGACGACCTGCACGTCGCCGGCATCAGATTCAATGACCTGAAGACGACGCAAAGCTCGCTTGAGGATATTTTCGTCGGCCTCGTGAGGCAGGGCAATGGAGGTTCGCGATGAACCTCTACGCCGTGCGCGCAATCTACATGTACGAAATGGCGCGAACCGGGCGGACGCTGTTTCAAAGCGTCGTGTCACCGGTGATCTCGACGTCGCTCTATTTCATCGTGTTCGGCGCCGCCATCGGCTCGCGCATCACGCAGATTGACGGCGTCTCCTACGGCTCGTTCATCGTGCCGGGGCTGATCATGCTGATGCTGCTGACGCAAAGCGTGACCAACGCCTCATTTGGCATTTATTTTCCGCGCTTCGTCGGCACGATCTACGAGCTGCTGTCCGCGCCGGTCTCGTCGTTCGAGATCGTGCTCGGCTATGTCGGCGCCGCAGCGACTAAGTCGATCGTGCTGGGCCTCATCATCCTTGCAACGTCAGGACTGTTCGTACCGCTGCAAGTCGCTCATCCGGTATGGATGATTGTCTTTCTGCTTTTGACTTCCGTCACGTTCAGCTTGTTCGGCTTCATTCTCGGGCTGTGGGCGGATGGTTTCGAGAAGCTGCAGATCGTGCCGCTCCTGATCATCACGCCGTTGACGTTTCTCGGCGGCACGTTCTATTCGACCAGCGTGTTGCCGCCACTGTGGCGCACGATCACGCTGTTCAATCCACTGGTTTATCTGATCTCGGGTTTCCGCTGGAGCTTCTTCGGCATCGCCGACGTCAATGTCGAGGTGAGCGTCGTGATGACGGCGCTGTTCCTGGCGATCTGCATGGCGATCGTCTGGTGGTTCTTCAAGACCGGATACCGGCTGAAGAACTGAACGGCGCGTGACCGCCGCTACTTGCCTAGCGCCAGATCGAGCAACGCCTGCGCCTGTTTTGTCGCCGCGGCGAAGGCCGGCTGTTTCGGCGCCCTCGCGATGAAGCAGCGCTTGAACGCAGCCTCGCCGCGCGGGCTGTCGTCGGCGTGGAGCCTGGCGCAGGCCGCAACGGTGACCGCGGGATCGATCGAGCCATAGGCGATATAGACTTTGCCGTTCGCGAGCGCGGAGGCGTAGGCCTCGTCCGCCGCGTCAGGGATGTTGGATTGGGTGTGCGCGGCCAGCATCGCATAGGTAAAAGTCGCGGCGGCGGCCTTGGCGATCGGCAGGCTGTTGAACTTCACCGCCGCCGCGCCGGTCGAGATCGCCTGCGTGTAGAAGTCCGCGTCCTTGAGTGCCGCGCCGATCTGCTGCGGCACATTCTTGACGCTCTTGTCCCACCAGTCCTTGTGCGCTTTCAGCCATCGCGCGAACAGCGTTTGGGTCGTCACGATGATGTGGGATTTTGGTTCGATATAATGGCCGTTGGCGTCGTTGACGCCGGCCGTCTGGCCGTTATTTCCGATATTGGAGTCGAAGCGCAACCCGTCGAGCCCACCAAAGTCCTCATCCCCGTCATACAGCGAGTTGAGGTTGAGCTTGCTCGGGCCGAAACCCGAATAGCTGAGCGGACCGAGGATGGCGCGCAACTGCGCTTCGAGTTCGGCGCGCGCTGCATCGTCGGCTTTTGACGCGGCATCATCCGTAGTGCCGGCATCATAGAGCGGCTTGAGTTTCTTGATCGCCGCATCGCGCGATTCGATGTAGCGGTCCTCCAGCGAGGACTGCATCGCCACCGCGTCAGCACCAACAAGACCCGCGATCAGAAAGCCGACGACAAGCGACACGCTGGGAACGATACTCATCCCGACACCGCTAGCATCGTCTCGCCGGCGCGGCGGCGTGCGCGCCTCACCCTGATCAAGCCGTTTGTCGCTTTGCGATCGCGTCCGCGATCGCCACGGTCTGCTTCGCCATCTCGGCGTGCAGCCGTTCGACCATGCGGCCGTCGATCTGCACGACGCCTTTGTCCCTGTTCTCCGGCAGCTCGAAGGCGGCGATCATCTTGCGGGCCGCTTCGACCTCTTGCGGCGACGGCGAGAATGCCTCGTTGCACGGCTCGATCTGCCTGGGATGGATGAGCGTCTTGCCGTCGAAGCCGAGATCGCGCGCCTGCCTGCACTCCTCGGCAAAGCCCTCGGCATTGCCGAGATCGTTATAGACGCCGTCGAGGATTTCGAGGCCGTAGGCGCGCGCGGCCGCGATGCAATTCATCAGCCACGGCAGCATCGGTGCGCGGCCGGGTACGAGGCGCGCGCGCGTATCCTTGGCGAGATCGTTGGTGCCCATGACGAAGCCGGTGAGCCGCGTCTCGGAATCGAGCGCGGCGGCGGCAATCTCGCCGACATTGAGCATCGCCAGCGGCGTTTCCATCATGGCCCAGACGCGCACATGCGGATCGGTGCCCATGTCGACGATGCGCGCCGCCAGATCCTGCAGCTGGCCGGGATTGGAGATTTTCGGCACCAGCACCGCATCGGGTTTCGCCGCGGCGATGACGTCGAGGTCTTCCACCCACCAGCGGGTATCGAGGCCGTTGATGCGCACCAGCACCTCGCGGTCGCCGAACCCGCCGTTCTTCAGCGCCTTGAAAATCGCGTCGCGCGCCTGCGCCTTGGCCTCCGGCGCCACCGCGTCTTCGAGATCGAGGATGAGCGCATCGGCCGGCAATTCGCGCGCTTTTTCCAGCGCGCGCGCATTCGATCCGGGCATGTAAAGCACGCTGCGGCGTGGACGGACGGTCATCGCAAATTTCCCCAAATAGCCCGGCGAACTCACGCTAGCGGCTTGAGCGCCGCATGCCAATCAGCCGACATTGTGGGATGGAAGGTCAGGCCGCCTTCTGCTTTGCCGTGATCAGCTTGCGGTTGATCAGGCACTCGGCGATCTGGATGGCGTTGAGCGCCGCGCCTTTGCGCAGATTGTCGGACACGATCCACATCGACAGCCCGTTCTCCACAGTCGCATCCTCGCGGATGCGGCTGATATAGGTGGCGTCCTCGCCGGTCGCCTCGTAGGGCGTGACGTAGCCGCCGGGCTCGTGCGAATCGATGACGAGACAGCCCGGCGCAACGCGCAGAATGCCGCGCGCCTCGTCGGGTGAAATCGGGTTCTCGAATTCGATATTGACCGCTTCGCAATGGCTGACGAAGACCGGCACGCGCACGCAGGTCGCGGTGAGCTTGATCTTGGGATCGAGAATCTTCTTGGTCTCGACCACCATCTTCCACTCTTCGCGGGTGTAGCCGTCCTCCATGAACGTATCGATTTGCGGAATGAGATTGAACGCGATGCGCTTCGGAAACATCTTCGCCTCGATGTCGCCGAGCTGGAACACCGCCTTGGTCTGCGAGAACAGTTCGTCCATCGCCTCCTTGCCGGCGCCGGACACCGACTGATAGGTGGCGACCACGACGCGCGTGATCTTCGCCTTGTCGTGCAGCGGCTTGAGCGCGACGACGAGCTGCGCCGTCGAGCAATTCGGATTGGCGATGATGCCACGCTTGCGGAAGCCCGCAACCGCATCGGCGTTCACCTCCGGCACGACCAGGGGAACGTCGCTGTCGTAGCGCCAGGCCGACGAATTATCGATCACCACCGCGCCGGCGGCGGCGATCTTCGGCGACCATTCCTTGGACACGGCGGCGCCTGCCGACATCAGGCAAATATCGACGCCGGAGAAATCGAAATGTTCGAGCGCTTTGACCTTGAGCGTCCGGTCACCAAGCGACACTTCCGTGCCCTGGCTGCGGCGCGAGGCAAGCGCCACCACCTCATCGGCCGGGAACGACCGCTCGGCCAGAATCTCGAGCATTTGCCGGCCCACATTGCCGGTCGCGCCCACTACGGCGACGTTGTAACCCATCGTTAACTCTCCACCGAAAATTTGCATCCGTCCCGGCCGCGCGGGAACCGGAGCGGAAGCGCTTCTAGGCGAGAAACGGTGCGAAGACAACTTCGCTGGAGGGGCCGCGTGCGGCGAGCCGCCTATTCCGTCCCGGACGCCATCGGCGCCACCCTCGTGCGCATCTTTGCGTATATGGGCGGCCTCGGAGTGCTTGCCATCCTGGCGGCCAGCCTTTTCCGGCCGCCGGCAAGCGTCGCCGCGGTGAAGCCCGCGCCGCCCCCGGAATGGGTCAATGTCGAGCGCCCGCATCCGGCCTTCGAATTGCAGATGCCGGAACTCGCCAGCGTCACCACCGACTATGCGATCCTGCGCCGGAGTGCCGACGGCACCCGAAAGGACCAGCTGATCTGGGGTACTGCCGGCGGAAGCGGCCCGTTTGTCATGGTCGAGATCTACCGGTCCGGCAGCAGCAACGAGCATTTCATCGACGCGCCGAGCGAAATCGCCGCGCGCATCCTGCCATTCACCATTACCGACGACGTCAAGGCGGCCGGCCAGATCGAGAGCAAGTTCGGCACTGTGCCGCTGGTCGATTTCGCCATTGCCGCGTCAGGAACGCCCGACTCCAGGCAACGCCGCTGCCTCGGCTTCGCGCGGCCCTTCACCGATCCCGCCATGCAGATCGACGGCTGGTATTGCAGCGCCGGAAATGAGGTGGTCGATCGCGGCACGCTCGCCTGCGCGCTTGACCGTCTCACCATGCTGTCAGCCGGCGGCGACGCGAAGCTTGCCGGCCTGTTTGCACGCGCCGAGATCAAGCGCACCTTCTGCGGCCAGCGCAGCCCGATCCTGGCGGCGACGCCGGAGCACTCGGTGCAGGTCCCCGTACCGCACAGCGTGAAACTTGCCCACAGCGTCAGCCTGCGCGGACGCCTGCCGCAGCACTAGCTGCCGGGCGCGGCCCAGTTCTTCGCCAGGGCGTAGCCCAAAATCGCCTCCATAGAGGCCATTCCAAGAAATAATGTGACAGAAAGCGCGCGAATCAAAGCATATTGTTCTGCAGAGTCCGCGTTTTCACAACCTTGACGAGAACCTTGTCCCAACGGATAGGAACCGGCAGGTTCGGCAGCCGTTGCCAGAGCGCTATTGCCCCCGGCAAAACCGGGTTAGATTGGGCGCGAACCAGTGCGAGGTATCATGCGTCGTTTGGCCGTCATTGCTACCGCAACAGCCGTGCTCTCGGCTTCGGCGCTGCATGTCTCGGCGGCTCCAAAGCAGCAGCCGGGACAGCCTGCAGTACAACGTTCTGCAAGCGGCACCGTGATCCAGCCGACGACGACCATCGTTCACGACGGCTACGGCCACACCACCGTGATCGTCATTCCCCGGCAGCGGTCCTATCTCGATACCGGAACCGAGGTTTCGGTCGGCGACCGCAATTTCCAGAATTATGCTCTGCCGCCGGGCGGCGATCCGGGCCGGCAGAACTGGTTCGCCGGCCCCGACGTGCAGGGCACGGGCCGGTATCCGCTGCCGAGCGCGTTTGACGGCATGGGCATCAATCCGAACACCCCGTTCTGACGCCGTTCTCGTAGCGGACAGGCCGCGCGCTAGGCCGTAATCCGCTCCAGCTCGCCGACCACGGCTTCGCCCATTTCGCTGGTGCTGACGATGGTCGCGCCATCCGACTTGATGTCGGCGGTGCGCAGCCCCTTGGCGAGGGTCGCTGAAATTGCCGCGTCGAGCTGGTCGGCTTCCTTGCCCATATTGAACGAATAGCGCATCGCCATTCCGAACGACGCCAGCATGGCGATCGGATTGGCCATGCCCTTGCCGGCAATGTCGGGCGCCGAGCCGTGCACCGGTTCGTACATCGCCTTGCGCCGCCTGGTCTTGGCATCGGTCTCGCCGAGCGAGGCCGACGGCAGCATGCCGAGCGAGCCGGTGAGCATCGCGGCAACGTCGGACAGCATGTCGCCGAACAGATTGTCCGTGACGATGACGTCGAACTGTTTCGGCCAGCGCACGAGCTGCATGCCGCCGGCATCCGCCAGCATGTGTTCGAGCTGCACGTCCTTGTATTCGCGCGCATGCACCTCATCGACGACCTCGTGCCACAGCACGCCGGTCTTCATCACGTTGCGCTTTTCCATCGACGTGACTTTATTGCGCCGCTTGCGCGCCAGCTCGAAGCCGACCCGCGCGATGCGCTCGATCTCGTAGGTGTCGTAGACCTGCGTGTCGACGGCGCGCTTCTGGCCGTTGCCGAGATCGGTGATGGTTTTCGGCTCGCCGAAATAGACGCCGCCGGTGAGCTCGCGCAGGATGATGATATCGAGCCCCTCGACCGCCTCGCGCTTGAGGCTCGAGGAATCCGCAAGCGCCGGATAGACGATCGCCGGACGGATATTGGCGAACAGCCCGAGATCCTTGCGCAGCCGCAGCAGGCCGGCTTCCGGCCGCGCCTCGTAGGGCACCTTGTCCCATTTCGGGCCGCCGACGGCGCCGAAGATCACGGCGTCTGCCGCGTGCGCCTTGGCTACGGTCTCGTCGGTGACGGCGACTTTATGCGCGTCATAGCAGGAGCCGCCGACGAGGCCTTCCTCGGTCTGGAAATTGGCGATGCCTTTCTTGGCGTAGAAACCAAGAAGCCGCTTCACCTCGGCCATAACCTCAGGACCGATGCCGTCGCCGGCAAGAAGAAGGAGCTTATGCGTTGCCATGAATGACGCCTCGTACAATGAGGCGACGATTGCTAAAGGGCCGCGTCAGGCTTGGCAAGCCACGCGGGGCCGCGACGAGGACGATGATTTAAGACGAAAAGTTCAGAGACCGCTGAACCAGTTATAGCCCTGGTTTTCCCAATAGCCGCCGGCGTCGTTGTTCTGCACATACATGGCGGTGACGTATTTCGGATTCTTGAATCCGAGTTTGGTGGGGATGCGGATCTTGACCGGAAAACCGTAGGCGGTCGGCAGCGTCTTGTTATCGAATTTGAGCGTGAGCTGCGTTTGCGGGTGCAGCGCGGTCGGCATGTCGATGGTGTTGGAATAGCCTTCGGCGCACTGGAACCAGACGTAATTGGCCGTCGTGTCGGCGCCGATCATTTTGAGGAAGTCGGACAGCTTCACGCCCTGCCAGGAGCCGATCGCGCTCCAGCCTTCGACGCAGACGTGGCGCGTGATCTGCGAAACCTCAGGCAGCTTGTTCAATTCGGCCAGCGTCCACGGCTTCTTGTTGTCGACGAGACCGCCGATTTCGAGCTGCCAGTTGTCGCCGTCGATATCGGGCGCTTCGTCCACGGAATAATAGGCGTTGAACGGAAACGGCCGGGTGATCGCGCTCTCCGGATATTCCGGAGCCAGCGTCGTTTCGCTGAACAGCAGAGCCTGGACGCGATCGTTGAAGCGCGAAATGACACGCAGGACGTTTTCCGACGTCGGCCCGTCGATGATGTCGCAGCCGGTCAGCATCGACAGCGCGCCGAGGCTCGCGGCGCCGCGCAAGAACTGCCGCCGCGACGATTGCGGCAACAGCTTCGCCGCATCCTTGATCAGGAGCTTTGGATCGACGCCCGGAAGCTGTTTTCGCGGCTTGGACATTGTCCGCTCCCTAACGCCCAAAGATCATCGCGCGCAGGCTTTTCGGCACCAGCAGCGCGAGCACGATATGGACCGCAAGAAACGCCACGATCGAAGACATGGCGAAGAAGTGCACGTAACGCGCAAAATCGTAACCGCCGAACAGCGCTGTCAGATACTTGAACTGCACCGGCTTCCAGATCGAAAGCCCGGACAGGACGATCACGACACCGGCGAGAATCACGCCGAGATAAAGCAGCCGCTGCACCGCGTTATAGACCGAGAGATCGTCATGCGACAGCTTGCCTCGCAGCGCGGCGGCAAAATCCTGTGCCACGTCGCGCGGCCGGATCGGTAACAGCTTGCGGCGAAAGCGCCCAGTCGCGAGGCCAAGCGTGACATAGACGACGCCGTTGATCATCAGAAGCCACATGGCCGCGAAGTGCCACAACAGCGCACCGCCGAGCCATTCGCCAAGCGTGATTTCCGTGGGGAAGTGAATGAAACGAAACAGCGGCGAAGCGTCGTAAACCTGCCAACCCGAGCCGATCATCATGAAAATCGCGAGCGCATTGATCCAATGCGTCACGCGCACCCAGCGCGGATGAATCAACGGCCCCGCCGCGGTATCGGGCGCGATGGACGAATGGCTCGTGGCTTCGATCGTCATAGTGCGGACTTTTAGCAAAGTGATGGGGAACGCGCGCGTCACATTCGTGTCAGCGAAAAAATGGCTAAAATCGGTACTTTCCGTCGTTGCGAGGAGCGAAGCGACGAAGCAATCCAGCTTCGGCACTGCCGCCTGGATTGCTTCGCTACGCTCGCAATGACGAAGCTGGACTACGGCAGCATTACGGTGTCGATCACGTGAATAACACCGTTCGACTGCAAAACGTCCGCGATCGTAACATTGGCGACGTCACCCTTGCTGTCGGTGACGGTGAGCTTGCCCGGGCCGGCCTGTTTCACGATCAGGTCTTCGCCGGCGACGGTCTTCAGATGGGCTTCACCCTCGCCGTCCTTGACGGCTTTCATCAGGGTACCCGCGGTCATGCGGCCGGGCACGACGTGATAGGTCAGCACCTTCACCAGCGTCGGCTTGTTTTCCGGCTTGAGGAGATTGTCCACTGTGCCGGCCGGCAGCTTGGCAAACGCCGCGTTGGTCGGGGCAAACACCGTGAACGGGCCGGGGCCAGAGAGCGTATCGACAAGGCCGGCGGCCTTTACCGCGGCAACGAGCGTGGTGTGGTCTTTCGAATTCACCGCGTTCTGGATGATGTTTTTCGACGGATACATCGGCGCGCCGCCGACGGTCACGGTCTTTTCCGACATCTGCGCCAGGACAGGCGCGGGCGCCGCGGCGGCTGCGAGAGCGATAAGAGCCGCACTGGCAAACAAGGCAAAACGCTTGGACATTGTCGTCTCCATTTGTACTGAGGATCACGGCGGCGGAACCGCCGGCGACACGAAGTCGCTCGCGTCGTCACAGCCAGATACGGAGGCTTTCGGCGGAGGTTTCAGCGGCCCTGTCACGGCTGCGTGAACGCTTTCCCGCCCACGCGTGGTGGGCTATGAAGCGCGAACGCAAGGCCGGGTCCGCAGTCACAGGGTGTGTCGCAAAATGTCGAAGAACAGTCCCGGTAATTTTTTTGAAGACTTCCGTATCGGCCAGCTCATCCGTCACGCCACGCCGCGCACGGTCACGACTGGCGACGTAGCCGTCTATTGCGGCCTGTTTGGCGCGCGCTTTGCGGTGCAGTCGTCGGACGCGTTTGCCAAGGCGATCGGCTATCCGCGTTCGCCGATTGACGATCTCCTCGTCTTCCACATCGTTTTCGGCAAGACCGTGCCTGATGTCTCGCTCAACGCCGTCGCCAATCTCGGCTACGCCAATTTCTGCTTCCGCGCCCCGGTCTATCCCGGCGATACACTGTCCGCGCAATCGGAAGTGATCGGGCTGAAAGAAAATTCAAGCCGCAAGACCGGCATCGTCTATGTCCGCACCACCGGCTACAACCAGGACCAGAAGCCGGTCCTCGAATATGTGCGCTGGGTCATGGTGTACAAACGCGACGAAGCGGCGCCAGCCCCCGGCGATCACGTGCCGCGCCTGCCGACCGCGCTCGATCCGAAAGTTCTGGGCGAGGCCTGTCCGCCGATCGACATCGCCGCTTACGATTTCGCGCTGGCCGGCAGTCCCTTCAAGTTCGGCGATTACGAAGCCGGCGAGAAGATCGACCATGTCGACGGCGTGACCGTCGAAGAATCCGATCACATGATGGCGACGCGGCTCTACCAGAACACCGCGCGCATCCATTTCGATCTGTTCGCCGCCAAGCAAAACCGCTTCGGCCGCCGGCTGATTTACGGCGGCCATGTCATTTCGCTCGCCCGTGCGCTGTCCTTCAACGGGCTTGCCAATGCGTTTCATGTCGCCGCCATCAATGGCGGCCGCCACGTTGCGCCATTGTTCGCGGGCGGCACCGTCTATGCATGGTCGGAAGTGCTGGCGAAAGCCGAATTGCCCGGGCGGACGGACGTCGGCGCGTTGCGGCTGCGCACCGTCGCCACCTGCGACAAACCGTGCGCCGCGTTCCCGCTCAAAACCGGCGACGAATACGATCCCGCGGTGTTGCTCGATCTCGATTACTGGGTGCTGATGCCGCGGTAACGCCGCGGCAAATTTCAGCTGGGTCCCCGCTTTCGCGGGGACCGAGCGGACCTCCTTACGCCTTTGCCCGCAAATGCTCGACGAGCTGCTGCGCATAGGCCGGCAAGTCGTCGCGGCTTCGCACACAGATCGTCAGGTCGCGCACCGCCCAGGGGTCGGACAGCGTCACCGCCTTGATCGCCATGGTCTTCGATGCCCGGCGCGCGGTGGTTTCCGGCACGATGCCGACACCGACCTTGCATTCGACCAGCCGGCATATCGCGTCAAAACTGCGCAACTGCACGCGCAAGCGCAATGGCCGACCGATGCGAACCGCCTTCGAGGCAAGGAAGCGCTGAATGGCGCTGGCGCGATCGAGCCCGACGAAATCCTGCTCAAGCACCTCCTCGAAGCCGATCTTGGCGCGCTTGGCGAGCGGATGATCCTGCGCGACGACGAGCACGAAGCGGTCGCGGCGAAACGGATAGGTTTCGAGCACGCCGGCATCGACCGTGCCGGCGACAATGCCGAGATCGGCGACGCCTTCCGCTATCAGCCCGACGATCTCGTCGCTCAATCGCTCTTCCAGATCGACACTGACATTGGGATGTTCGGCGAGGAACGACGACAGCGCCTCCGGCAGAAATTCCGTCAGCGCATTGGTGTTCGACAGCACGCGGATCTGGCCGGCGAACCCGCCGCCATAGGCGCCGAGATCTTCATGCAGGCGCTCGGACTGGCGCAGGATGGCGCGCGCATGCTGCAGAAGCGTGCGGCCCGCCTGCGTCGGCGTCACGCCCTGGCGTCCCCGGGTGAGAAGAGGTGCGCCCAACACGTCCTCCATGTTGCGGATGCGCGTCGAAGCTGCGGCAAGCGCAAGATGCGCGCGCTCCGCGCCGCGGGTAATGCTGCCGGCCTCGACCACATGACGAAACAGGCTGAGATCGGGGAGATCGAATCGCATGGCGGCAATCCTGCCTTCGGATTTCACGAAGTCTGGCTTAATATATTGCCCATTGTGCATAACTTATTCAACGCTATTGTTTCGCATAATACGAAGGTTGGAATGAGTCTCAGATTCCGATCCGCGCGATGCTGCATTGCCGCAGGCGCGCGGATTGGCTAGGAACGGTTCCAAGCTTGGTGCGCCGGCGACAAGCGAATTCGGATGATGACAATGCCCGAGATACGCCCGCTCGAAGCACGCACTCCCGCCGAGCGGCCGTTATCACCGCACCTGCAAATCTACCGGCCGACGCTGACGATGATGATGTCGATCGTGCATCGCATCACCGGGTTCGGCCTTTATTTCGGAATGCTGCTCGTGGCCTGGTGGCTCAACGCCGCCGCCGGACCGAACGCCTATGCGCGATTTCAGTGGTTCGCCGGCTCGTGGATCGGCCGTCTCATCCTGTTCGGCTATACGTGGGCGCTCATTCACCACATGCTCGGCGGCATCCGCCACCTGATCTGGGATACCGGCCGGGGTTTTGGCCCAAGCGAGCGGGAATGGCTGGCGGCCGCCAATCTCATCGGCTCGATCACGATCACGCTTTTGCTGTGGCTTTTCATCCTCCTCACCATGGGAGGCTCGCAATGAGCGGGCCGAAGCATATCCGCACGCCGCTGGCGCGCGTCCTCGGCCGCGGCTCCGCCAGATCCGGCACCGATCACTTCTGGCGTCAGCGGCTCACGGCCGTCGCCAACATTCCGCTGACCATTGCCGCGGTGATCATCCTGATCACGCTTCTCGGCCGCAACCAGGCGGCCGTGGCGCAGATTCTGGGCTCGCCTGCCGTCGCCATCATCATGCTGTTGTTCATCGGGTCGACCATCACCCACATGAAAATCGGCATGCAGGTGATCATCGAAGATTATGTGCACGATGAATCGGCGAAGCTGACACTCTTGATGGCGAACACGTTCTTCTGCGTCGCCGTCGGCCTCGCCGCGATCTACGGCATCCTCAAGCTCTCGTTCGGATTGTAAGCATGGCAGAAAGTGCAACGAACGGCGGCGCGGCTCCCGGCATCAACGGCCGCGCTTATCCGATCGAAGACCATGTCTATGACGTCGTCGTCATCGGCGCCGGCGGCTCGGGGCTGCGCGCGGTCGTCGGCTGCAGCGAAGCCGGCCTTCGCACCGCCTGCATCACCAAGGTGTTTCCGACCCGCTCGCACACCGTCGCAGCGCAAGGCGGTATCGCCGCGGCCCTCGGCAATATGGGCGAGGACGACTGGCGCTGGCACATGTACGACACGGTGAAGGGGTCGGACTGGCTCGGCGACCAGGACGCCATCGAATATATGTGCCGCGCCGCGCCGGAAGCGGTTTACGAGCTTGAGCATTGGGGCCTGCCGTTCTCGCGCCGCGAGGATGGCAAGATCTATCAGCGCCCGTTCGGCGGCATGACCACGCATTACGGCAAGGGCACCGCGCAGCGCACCTGCGCCGCCGCCGACCGCACCGGCCACGCCATGCTGCATACGATGTATGGCCAGGCGCTGCGCCACAAGACGGAATTCTTCATCGAGTATTTTGCCATCGACTTGATCATGGATGACGATGGCCGCTGCCGCGGTGTCGTCGCCATCAATCTCGACGACGGCACGATCCACCGTTTCTCCGCGCAGATGACCATGATCGCCACTGGCGGCTATGGCCGCGCCTATGCGTCCTGCACCGGCGCGCACACCCAAACCGGCGACGGCAATGCCATGGTGTTGCGCGCGGGCCTGCCGCTCGAGGACATGGAGTTCGTGCAATTCCATCCCACCGGCATTTACGGTGCCGGCGTGCTCATCACCGAGGGCGCGCGCGGCGAAGGCGCCTACCTCGTCAACTCGGCGGGCGAGCGTTTCATGGAGCGCTATGCCCCGTCGGCGAAGGATCTTGCCTCGCGCGACGTCGTCTCGCGCGCCATGACCATCGAAATCCGCGAAGGCCGCGGCGTCGGGCCGAAGAAGGACCACATCTTCCTCCATCTCGACCATCTCGACCCGAAAATCCTGGCGGAGCGCCTGCCCGGCATCACCGAATCAGCGCACATTTTCGCCGGCGTCGATCTCACCCGCGAGCCGGTGCCGATCGTGCCGACGGTGCATTACAACATGGGCGGCATCGCCACGAATTATCACGGCGAAGCACTGACCAAGAAAGACGGCAATCCGGACTCGATCATTCCCGGCATGATGGCGCTCGGCGAGGCGGCCTGCGTGTCGGTCCACGGCGCCAACCGGCTCGGCTCGAATTCGCTGATCGATCTCGTCGTGTTCGGCCGCGCGGCGGCGAAGCGCTGCGCCGAAATGCTTACCCCCGACGACAAGCAGCCCGAACTGCCGAAAAACTCCGCCGAGCGCTCGTTGTCGCGGCTCGATAAATATCGCAACGCCTCGGGCGGCACGCCGACCGCGCAACTGCGCACCAGGATGCAGCACGTCATGCAGAGCAATTGCGCGGTGTTCCGCACCGGCGAGGTGCTGCAGGAAGGCTCGAAACTGATCCACGACGTCTATGACGGCTTTGCCGATGTGCGAGTCAGCGACCGTTCGCTGATCTGGAATTCCGACCTCGTCGAAACGCTCGAATTCGCCAATCTGATCGAGCAGGCCGTGGTCACGATGGACACCGCAGTCAACCGCACCGAAAGCCGCGGCGCGCACGCGCGCGAGGATTTTCCCGACCGCGACGACCAGAACTGGATGAAACACTCGCTGTCCTGGCTCGACCTGGCAACCGGCAAGGTGACGATCGATTATCGCCCCGTGCACACCTACACGATGACCAACGACGTCTCCTATATCGAACCGAAAAAGCGGGTCTATTGAGGGTCCAATGGTCCAATTCACACTGCCGAAAAATTCCAAGATCACCGAAGGCAAAACCTGGCCGCATCCGGTCAAGGCAAAAGCCGAACGCGAGTACCGGGTCTATCGCTGGAGCCCGGACGACGGCCTCAATCCGCGTGTCGATACCTATTATGTCGATACCGGCGATTGCGGGCCGATGATTCTCGACGCGCTGATCTGGCTCAAGAACAACGTCGACTCTACGCTGACCTTCCGCCGCTCCTGCCGCGAAGGCATCTGCGGCTCCTGCGCCATGAATATCGACGGCACCAACACTCTCGCCTGCACCAAGGCGATGGGCGAGGTCTCGGGCGCGGTGCGCATCTATCCGCTGCCGCATATGCCGGTGGTGAAGGACCTCGTGCCGGATCTGACCAATTTCTACGCCCAGCACGCTTCGATCGAGCCGTGGCTGCAGACCAAATCGCCGACGCCGCGCAAGGAATGGAAGCAGAGCCACGAGGACCGCGAAAAGCTCGACGGTCTCTACGAGTGCATCCTGTGCGCCTGCTGCTCGACGTCATGCCCGAGCTATTGGTGGAATTCCGACCGCTATCTCGGGCCGGCCGCGCTGTTGCAGGCCCAACGCTGGCTCGTTGATTCCCGCGACGAAGCGACCGGCGAACGGCTCGACAATCTCGAAGACCCGTTCCGGCTCTACCGCTGCCACACCATCATGAATTGCGCCAAGGCCTGCCCGAAGCATCTCAACCCGGCGAAGGCGATTGCCGACATCAAGCGCGCGCTGGTCGAGCGGCAGGTGTGATCCATCATTCCGGATTGCCGCGTAGCGGCAAGTCTGGAATCCATAATTACAGGTCGGCGAATATGGAATCCGCGCTCACGGGCTAAAGCCCGCGCCCCGGAATGACACTCACAATTTCAGCTTCTTCTTGCGCTGCCCGAGCGTCCGCAGCCGCAGCGCGTTGAGGCGGATAAAGCCCTCCGCATCGCGCTGGTCGTAGGCTGTCTTGCCGTCTTCGAACGTCACCAGGTCCTGGTCGTAGAGCGAATATTTGCTCTCGCGGCCGACCACATTGGCATTGCCCTTGTAGAGTTTCAGCCGCACCCGGCCACTGACGAATTGCTGGCTCCGGTCGATCGCCGCCTGCAGCATTTCGCGCTCCGGCGCGAACCAGAAACCGAAATAGATGAGTTCGGCGTATTTCGGCATCAGCTCGTCCTTGAGATGCGCCGCGCCGCGATCGAGCGTGATCGATTCGATGCCGCGATGCGCAGCGAGCAGGATGGTGCCGCCCGGCGTCTCATACATGCCGCGCGACTTCATGCCGACGAAGCGGTTCTCGACGAGATCAAGCCGTCCGACGCCATGCTTGCGGCCGAGCGTATTGAGTGCGGTGAGCAATTGCGCCGGCGACATCGTTTCGCCGTCGACCGCAACAGCATCGCCCCGTTCGAAATCGATCGTCACGTAATCTGCCTTTTCCGGCGCCGTCTCGGGATCGTCGGTGCGCGAATAGACGTAATCCGGCACCTCGCCCGCGGGGTCCTCCAGCACTTTTCCCTCCGAGGAGGTGTGCAGGAGATTGGCGTCGGTCGAGAACGGCGCCTCGCCGCGCTTGTCCTTGGCGATCGGGATCTGATTCTGCTCGGCGAAGGCAAGCAGCGCCTCGCGCGATTTGAAATCCCACTCGCGCCACGGCGCGATGACTTTCACGTCGGGCTTGAGCGCGTAATAGGTCAGTTCGAAACGCACCTGGTCGTTGCCCTTGCCGGTCGCGCCATGGGCGACGGCATCGGCGCCGACTTTCTCCGCGATCTCGATCTGCCTCTTGGCGATGAGCGGCCGCGCGATTGACGTGCCGAGCAGATATTGGCCCTCGTAGAGCGTATTGGCGCGGAACATCGGAAACACGTAATCGCGGACGAATTCCTCGCGCAGATCCTCGATGAAGATGTTCTCCGGCTTGATCCCGAGCGTCAGCGCCTTGGCGCGGGCCGGCTCAAGCTCCTCGCCTTGGCCAAGATCGGCCGTGAAGGTGACGACCTCACAGCCGTAAGTTGTTTGCAGCCATTTCAGAATGATCGACGTGTCGAGCCCGCCGGAATAGGCCAGCACCACCTTTTTCACGTCCTTCACGCCGTCCTTGGGCATGGGAAATCCTGAAAACCGAAGCAATCCCGGGCACCTTGCCCGAATGCGCGCGGACTATAGGGGGAAGTAAAACGGGCGCAAGCACGTCGCCGCCCGTCCACCATCCCGGCTTTGCCCCGGGGGCTCATGACGCGAGAAATGATTTCCGTGCTGGAGAAACCGCTCTAGACTGATCAGGCGGATCGACCTGGAGGGGCACCATGCGTTCGACGCTGACCACGATCATTCTCATCGGCATGATACTCGGCATCGCCGTCGGCTATGCCTGCCACACCTTGTGGCCCGATCCGGCAACAGCCAAGAGCATCTCCGAATACATTTCGCTGATGACCGATGTCTTCCTGCGCCTGATCAAGATGATCATTGCGCCGCTGGTGTTCTCGACGCTGGTCGTCGGCGTGGCGCACATGGGCGATCCAAAGATCGTCGGCCGCATCGGCGCCAAGGCGATGCTGTGGTTCGTCTCGGCGTCGCTGGTATCGCTCCTGCTCGGCCTGGTGCTGGTCAACATCCTGCGCCCGGGCGACCACCTCAACCTGCCGCTCCCCGACGCGCAGGCCTCGACCAATCTCAAGGTTGCATCGTTGTCGATGAAGGACTTCGTCACCCACCTCGTGCCCCGCTCGATCTTCGAAGCGATGGCAAATAACGAAATCCTGCAAATCGTCGTGTTCTCGCTGTTCTTCGGCGTCGCCTGCGCCGCGCTTGGCGAACGCGCGCACAAACTGGTCGAAGGCATCGAGCAGCTCTCGCAGGCCATCCTCACGATCACGGGCTATGTGATGAAGCTCGCGCCGATCGCGGTATTTGCATCCATGGCGGCGATCATCACCACGCAGGGACTCGGCATCCTGGTGACTTACGGAAAATTCGTGCTGGAGTTCTATTTCGGCCTTGCTTTGCTGTGGAGCTTGCTCGTCGCCGTCGGCTACCTTTTCTTCGGCAATCACGCGATACGCCTCATCACCCTCGTGCGTGAACCGTTCCTGCTGGCGTTCTCGACCGCGAGCAGCGAAGCAGCTTACCCCAAGATGATGGAGCAGCTCGAAAAGTTTCCCATCAGCAAGAAGATCATCAGCTTTGTGCTGCCGATGGGCTATTCGTTCAATCTCGACGGCTCGATGATGTATTGCACCTTCGCGACCATGTTCATCGCGCAGGCCTACAACATCCAGTTGGGGCTGGGGCAGCAGATCACGATGCTGCTTTTGCTGATGCTCACCAGCAAGGGCATGGCCGGCGTGCCGCGCGCCTCGCTTGTCGTCATTGCCGCAACGCTCGCCAGCTTCAATCTTCCCGAGGCCGGCCTCCTTCTGATCATCGGCATCGATCAGTTCCTCGACATGGGCCGTTCCGCGACCAATGTGATCGGCAATTCGCTCGCCACCGCCGTCGTCGCGAAATGGGAGGGCGAAAAGCTGCATAGCCCGATCGCGCCGGAGCCGATCGTCGCGCCGCGGGCCGCTTGAGGCGTGTGATGGCCCGCGCCCGCGCGCTTACGCCGGCATTACTCGGCCTCGGCTTTACGGTGGGTTTCGCACTCACGGCCGCTGCTCAGGATGCGAGTGTCCGCGCATTGTCGGGCACGCTCGAAAAGGTCAAGAACGCGGGCACGATCACGCTCGGCTATCGCGAAAGCTCATTGCCGTTCTCCTATCTCAACCATCGCCAGCAGCCGATCGGCTATTCGATCGACTTGTGCCGGGAGATTGTCGAGGAAACCGCGACCGAGCTTGACGGCATGGACCTGAAGGTTGCCCTGGCGCCGGTCACCGCAGCCAACCGCCTGGACAAGGTCAAATCGGGTGCCGTCGATCTCGAATGCGGCTCAACCACGAGCAATTTCGAGCGCCAGAAAGACGTGGCGTTTTCGCCGGTCTTCTTCGTTGCCGGCACCAAGCTGATGGTGCCAAAGGACTCCGCCGTAAGCTCCTATCGCGATCTCGCCGGCAAGACACTGGTCGCCACCGCGGGAACCACTAACGAGGCGGTGATGCGGACGCTCAATGACAAGCAAAAGCTCGGCATCACCATCGTCACGGCGTCCGATCACGCCCAGTCATTCGCACTGCTGGCCGCCGGCAAGGCCGATGCTTTCGCCACCGATGACGTCTTGCTGTATGGCATCATCGCCACCGAGCCGAGCGCACACGACATGAAGGTCGTCGGTGAATATCTGTCCTACGATCCCTATGGTCTCGCCTACCGCCGCAACGATCCGGGTTTCGCCGCTGTCGTCGAGCGCGCATTCACGCGCATGGCCGGTGAACGCCGGCTCGCCGAGCTCTACAATAAATGGTTCTTGCATCGGCTGCCGACGGGCGAGACGCTGAATTTGCCGATGAGCCCGCAGCTTGAGGAATTCTTCCGCGTCCTCGGTCAGCCCGACTGACCGCGTCTTGAGAACGCGTTGCGGATCGCCTCTGACGTGCGCGTAAGAACGCGCCCGATTGCGTCCTCGTTCATGCGCGTTGCCGGCCAGCGGTAGATGAAGCCGTGCGCGGCCCATATCACCAGATACATGAACACGCCGGCGAACATGACGTCGGAGAAGAAATGCGCGCCGGCGCCGATACGCAGGACACCGACGCCCGCGCCGAAAACGAGCGCAGCCGCATAAGCGGCAAGCCGCAATTGCGGCGGCGCCAAAGCGGCGGGCGCGATCGTCCAGAAAGCGCCGGATGGCTCACCGGCGATGAACGAGCAATTGTCCGGGCAGTCGCCGCGCGGATCCCACCACGGCGTGAAGTGCCCGGTGCCTCCGAATTGCTGGACGTCGATCGGGCGGGCGCGATGCCAATGGTCCTTCAGCACGACGTTGGTGAGAAGTCCGGGCCCAAGCGCCAGTGTCGCGATCAGGAAAATGGCGGCGCGGCCTTCGATGAGCATGGGCCGGTGCGGCAAGACGAGCTTGCCGATAATGGCAATAAATCCCGGCAGCACCAGGAGCGTGATGAGGACACGCGCGGCCATCCGGGTATGCTGGACCCAAAGTTGCGCGTTAATGCCGAACATATTCGTCTTCGGATCGAAGGCGAACCTCGCAATATCGAGATCGATCTGCGAATCGACGGCGCAAATCACGCCAACGACAAGGCCTATGGCCAGCGCGATCGTTAGCCCGATGCGGCTCATGCGGTCATTTCCACGCGCCTGCACGCCGGCCGGCGAACAGCCAGTAGACCAGTCCGCCGGCAATGCCGGCGGCGGCAAAGACTTCGCGTTCGTGCGTCAAATCGCTGCCGGGAGCGCCGACATAGCCGGCGAAGTCGAAGCCGTAGACCATGACCATTGCCAGCGCGCCGCCGATCACGCCGTAGATGACCACGGAGCGCAGGGCGAAGCCTTCGGTGACGATGACGATCAACAGGACCGGCAGGAATCCGACGGCGAAGATGACGAGAGCGCCCAGCCCGACCACGATCCACATTGCGACGGATTGCGCATGCGGCGATTGCAAGCCTAGCGTATCAAAGAAACTATCCCACTGCGGCGTCAGCGTCGCCAGAGCCAGCACCAGCGAAGCGGCGACGCAGGCCCAGACATAGCCGATGAACATCATCGTGATGCGAAAAAGCACAGCCATGATGCGTTGTCTGGTCCCGTCAGTCCGTGCAATCAGTCGGTCATGGCCATGGCGCGGAGCGCGAGCCGCTCGCGGGCCGAGAGCTTTTCCGTAGCACTCTTCAGTTGCCCGCAGGCGGCCAGGATGTCGCGGCCGCGCGGCGTGCGTACCGGCGAGGCATAACCGGCATCGAAAACGATTTCGGAGAACTTCTCGATCTGCTCCCAGTCGGAGCATTCGTAGATCGTTCCCGGCCAGGGATTGAACGGGATGAGATTGATCTTGGCCGGAATGCCCTTGAGCAGCCGGACGAGTGCCTTGGCATCGGCCAGCGAGTCGTTGATGCCCTTGAGCATGACGTATTCGAAGGTGATGCGCCGCGCGTTGGATAGCCCGGGATAATTCCGGCAGGCGTCGAGCAATTCGCGCAGCGGAAATTTGCGGTTGAGCGGCACCAGCCCGTCGCGCAGCTCGTCGGTGACGGCATGCAGCGATACCGCGAGCATGGATCCGATCTCGGCGCCGGCGCGTGCGATATTGGGGACAACGCCGGACGTCGACAATGTGATGCGCCGCTTCGAAATGCTCAGACCTTCGCCATCGGCAACGACTGCAAGTCCGTCGCGGACCGCCTCGAAATTGTAGAGCGGCTCGCCCATTCCCATCATGACGATGTTGGAAACAAGGCGCTTGCGCTGTTCAGTCTCGCCTCCCGCAAGAGCTGGCTGCGCTTCGCTCTTAAGCGTCCAATCGTTGAGCTGATCACGCGCCAGCACGACCTGTCCTACGATCTCGGCTGCGGTGAGATTGCGGACGAGGCGTTGCGTGCCGGTATGGCAGAACGAGCAATTGAGCGTGCAGCCGACCTGGCTCGAAATGCACAGCGTGCCGCGATCGGTTTCGGGAATATAGACGCATTCGATCTCATGGGGCGTACCGCCGGCCTCGCCCGGCAGGCGGATCAGCCATTTGCGCGTGCCGTCGGCGGAAACCTGCTCGGCGGCGATTTCGGGCCGCGCCAGAGTGAAGCGTTGCGCCAGCGCGCCGCGCAGCTCCTTCGACAGTGTCGTCATGGTTTCGAAGTCTTGCGCACCCCGCACATAAATCCAGTGCCAGATCTGTTGCACGCGCATGCGGCGTTGCCGCTCCGGAACGCCGGCCTCGCCCAGAGCCGTGCCCAGTTCCTCACGCGAGATACCGACAAGCGACGGCTGCGCCGGCGCGCGATAGCTCTCGAGCGGCCGTTTCTCGATGAAGGCCGTCGCCGTAGCAGCGCGTTCTGTTGTGGCAGACGGTGCAGTCATGATCGGTCCAGAGAGCGCGGCGCGCTAAAGGCGATAAATGGGGTGGAGGCCGCCCTGCCGACAGGGACCGGCAGCGTTACTTGCAATCCTGCGCGATCCGGTCGAGCGCCTGGGATATGCCCCGGAGCGTGAACGTGTCGCTCGATTGCGTTCCCTTCGCCGACGTGCCCTTGACCACCGCGCTCTCGCCCGACCGCATGGCGGTGAGCATATTCGCTTCGTCGGCCGCGTTCTTGATCCAGGCGCCGTCCTGCTGGGTATAGAGCGCAAACGTCGTCGAGCCGACCTGCGCGGTGGCATCGGAACCGGGCTTGAACGGATAACCGACGATAATGGAAACCTCGTCCGCCACCTTGTCCGCCGGCCGGGTGGATATGAACATATAGACCGGATTGCGGGGCCGGTTCGGCGGAATGGTCGTGGAAGAGCTCGGCTTGGCCAGCGCAAAGCAGGTTTTCTTGCCGCCGGGCGACGCGCTGTAGGCGCCCCAGTCCCCGTACTGGCCGAGGAGCTTCGGCTGCACGCCACCGGCAACCGCGGCAGCCGGCGAAGCAGGTTTTGGCGCTGTCGCAGTGGCGGGCTTCGGCGCTGCGGGCTTGGGCAGAGGCTTTGGCTTGGGCGGCGCCGCGGCGGGTGCGGGAGATGACGGCGCGGCGGATTGCTGCGCGGCAGCCGGAACGGCCAATCCCGCCGCCATCAGCAGCAAAAGAACCAGCCTCCATCGTCGCTCGATTCGCATCGGGCCTCGCGGAAATGCCCCAGGGAGTGATACCAAACCTCTCAAGTTTAATCCAATTCGGCCAATTCGCCATTCCAGGGTGCTGCGACCCCGTCTTCACCTACCCGGCCGATCCCCGCACGGGAGAGCCCAAAGGCGGAATCGACAAGCTTGCAAGCCATATCCGCCTACGAGCCATGTCCGCCTACAAGCCATGTCTCCAGCGGGCGGCAGGCAGATGGACACTTCCAACACCTGCTCATTTCGTGGTTAGGGATTTCAGGCCCCAAATTCCTGCCCGCAACCCGGATACAGCAAGGCCATGAAAGCCGTCCTTTGCAAACGCTTCGGCACAGCCGACGACCTCGAACTCGCCGACATCGATGAGCCGCGCGCCGGCCCCGGCGAGGCTCTGGTGCGAATCAAGGCGACGGCGCTGAATTTCTTCGACACGCTGATCATCGCCGGCAAATACCAGCACAAGCCGCCGTTTCCGTTCTCGCCCGGAGCGGAGTTCTCCGGCGTCGTCGAGCAGATAGGCCCGGGCGTCACCGGCGTTGCTCCGGGCGATCGCGTCATGGGCAATAGCGGCTGGGGTGCGGCGCGCGAAGCCATTGCGGTCCCGGCCAGTCTGCTTGTCAAAGTGCCCGACGCGCTGTCCTTCGAACGCGCCGCCGGCCTAACCGTCATCTATGGCACGACGCTTTATGCGTTGCGCGAGCGCGCCGCATTAAAGCCCGGCGAATCGCTGGTCGTCCTCGGAGCCTCCGGCGGCACCGGCCTCGCGGCAATCGAAATCGGCAAGACCATGGGCGCGCGCGTCATCGCCTGTGCGTCCTCCGACGAGAAACTCGCATTCGCCCGCGAGCACGGCGCCGACGAAACGGTGAACTATGCCAGCGAAGACTTGCGCAATGCGCTCAAGCGGCTCGGCGGCGAGCACGGCATCGATGTCGCTTACGATCCGGTCGGCGGGCCTTATGCGGAGCCTGTCATACGTTCGCTCGCCTGGCTCGGCCGCTATCTCGTGGTCGGCTTTGCGTCGGGCGAGATACCTAAAATCCCGCTTAATCTCGCGCTCCTGAAAAGCTGCGACATCCGCGGCGTTTTCTGGGGCACCTGGACCAAACGCGAGCCGCAGGCGCAGCGCGCCCTGATGAGCCAGATCGTGGAGTGGTGTGCGCAGGGCAAGCTCAGCGCGCATGTCCACGCGGTCTATCCGCTAAAGGACATCGCGGCAGCGCTTAAAGCCATCGCCGACCGCAAGGTGATGGGCAAGATCGTGCTGCGCCCGTGACGGGCGCAGTATCGCAATAGCGGAACCCGTATTCGGAAAAGATTCAGACGTCTTCGCGCAGCCGCGCCAACATGCGCCGCGCCGCTTCGCGATGCTCCGGCTTGATATGCGATGACATGATCTTCAGCGCGCCGGCAATCACCGCAGCGTCATCGGCATAACCAATCACCGGAATGTAATCCGGGATCAGGTCGTCCGGCACGACGAAATAGACGATCGCGCCGACCAGGACGGCTTTCACATAAACCGGAGTCTGGCGGTCGAACGCGCAATAATGCGCGGTCAGCACTTCTTCCAGGAAAGGAATGTTTGCGGCCTCGCGCAGCAATTTGCGCCAGAATTTGCGCCGCAGGCTGTTCTCGTCGGACGTGATCCGGCGGGTCAGCGCGGTAAAATCCGGCCAAAAATCCGGCCAAAGATTCTGCCACGATGCGGTCTGCTGCCAAAAAGCCATCGGCTCCTCCCCGGGCTGCACGACGAAGACGCCCGAACCGCAAAAACATGGTTGCGAAAGACGGCGGCCGCAAGGCGAAAATCAGCCCGCCAGTTTGTCCATGGCTTCGGCCAGCTTGACGTCGAGTTCGGTCAAACCGCCTGCATCGTGCGTCGACAATGTCACCTCGACCGTCTTGTAGACGTTGAACCATTCGGGATGGTGGTCGAGCTTTTCCGCAACCAGGGCGGCGCGCGTCATAAAGCCAAAAGCCTGGTTGAAATCGGCAAAAACGAATTTCCTCGTAATGGCGTCGCGGCCCGCAACCTCACTCCAGCCTTTGAGCCGCGCCAGCGCATTCTTACGGGCATCGCCGGCAAGTTTCTGGGCCATGAATAACCTCCGTAAATGTAGAAACGCGCGGGATCTCGCCCTGCGCGGCGAGGGCTTTCGTACCAAACAATGCCGGGAGGCGCGAATTTGATCCCCGGGACCGCCGGAAGGCACTCATTGGGGCGGCGGTCCGTCAAAGTCGGGCCACAGATCGCGGTGAAACTCCGGCCTGCGGGCCGTTCCGGCGATTAACCAACGCCACGGTTTGTTGCTCGAACGCATAGGCTTGCCATGGCGTCAAAATCGCGAAGCCGTGTTAGGATTAACCATGCCACCCGGCCTGCCACATCGACCCCCGCTTGCCATGAGGCTTTGGCTATCCCGGCGTGGCGCAAGCGGGTCGGGAGCGTCCGGCAACTCGTTGGGCAAGGCCATGAATATCGAGTCGCTTGAACATATGATGCGCAACCGCATGCGGGTGTTCCTCCGCCACACCTGGCTCGTCACCATCCTGGGCACGCTTGCGCTCGGCGGCATGGTCTGGGCGGGCTTTTATTTCACCACCAAAGCCGACCACATGCGGATTGCCGCCGGGCCCGTCGACGCCAAATTTGTTCAGGCGCTGGCCACCGAACTCAGCGACGGCCACCAAAATCTGACATTGCAGATCGTCCCGACGCGGAGTTCCAAGGCCACCGCCGAGGCGATGAGCAAAAATGAAGCCGACCTGGCCATCTTGCCGAGCAATCTCGACGACTCGCTCAATTGGCCGACCATCGCCATTCTTCGGCAAAATGTCATGGCGCTCATCGTTCTTCCGCCGCCTCCCGCGAAAAAGCCCGACACCGCGGCGGCGACGAAAGCCACCAAGGGCAGCAAGAGCGCCAAGCCTTCCAAACCCGCGAAAGCCGCCAAGAGCGACGATGACGACGACAGTGATAGCGGTGACGACAGCGACAGCAAGAAATTCGGCAAGGTCACGCAGCTTTCCGGCAAGCGCGTCGGCATCGTAACCGGCAACGAAGCGACGACCGGTCTGCTTGAACTGCTGCTCAGCCATTACGGCGTTCCGCTCGCCAAGGTGACGGTGTCGGAAATCGATCCGAAAAATCTGGCCGACGCGATCAAGAACAATCAGGTTGACGCGCTGTTCGTCGCCGGTGCCGCAACCGGCCAGGCGATTTCCAGCACGGTTGCGGCGGCCAGCCAGAATGGCGTTGCGCCGACCTTCATCGAGATCGATCAGGCCGATGGCATCGCCAAGCGCAATCCGGCATTCGACTCCATCAGCATCGACGCCGGCACGTTTGGCGGCAACCCGCCGGCGCCGAGCGACGACCTCAAGAGTCTCAGCTTCGGCGAATATCTCGTGGCACGCAAATCCTTCAGCGCGTCGGTCGTCGGCACGCTGGCGAAGGTAATCTATGCGTCGCGGCAATCGCTCGCTACCGCGGTGCCCGGCGACATAAAAATCTCGGCGCCTTCAACTGACAAGGACGGCGACGTTGTCGTGCATTCCGGCGCACTCGCTTATCTGACGGATAATCAGCAGTCGTTCTTCGACAAATACGGCGACGATATCTTTTACGGCATGCTGATCTTCCCGGTGTTCGGCTCGGCGATTGCGGGCGTCGCGAGCTATCTGCGCAGCGACACCCGCACGCGCCGGCTGCGGCTCCTGCAACGCGTGCTCGATCTCGTCCGCAAGGCCCATAGTGCCCAGACGCTGGAGGCGATAGCGCAGCTGCAGATCGAGGCTGACAACCTTGTGATCGCGATCATCCATCAGAGCGAGCATGAGGAGTTCGACGAGACGGTGCGCATGTCTTTTGCATTCGCTCTCGACCAGCTCCGCTTCACCATGGCAGCGCGCCGTACGACCATCCTCGATCATGCCGGCACTGCCGCCGGAGCGGCGGAGGCCAAGGATTCGAAGGCCGCCGCAGCCTAGTTTCCCCGGCAAAAGGCATTGGAACCTGGAACTTTGCGGCATTGGGCCACCGCAGAGTCACCGTCCCGTCGCATAATGTTCGGACCTTCGTCAGAATCACCAGCCAGCTTCCGCCCCGACTCGGCGGAGGCCCAATGGCCGTTTGGATGCGAGGCCGCACGGCGCTGACGCGTCGCGCACTCTTGAAGACCGC
Organism: uncultured Alphaproteobacteria bacterium; assembly: GCA_963723335.1. Lineage (GTDB taxonomy): Bacteria > Pseudomonadota > Alphaproteobacteria > Rhizobiales > Xanthobacteraceae > BOG-931. The sequence continues at coordinate 221,775 of CAVRQJ010000007.1, forward strand.
ATCGGCAACGGCGGCGATAACCGCGCTCGGCGGCATCGCGCGGCCGTCGCTGAGCTTCGCGCCGGATCGCCCGCAGATCACCCACGGCGTGCAATCCGGCGATGTGTCCGATGGCGCCGGCATGGTCTGGGGCCGCGCCGACCGCCCCTCGCGCATGCTGGTCGAGGTCGCAACCACCGACAGCTTTCGCGACGTGCGCAGCGGAGTTTTCATCGACGCCCTACCGGAATCGGATTTCACCGCCAAGGCGCTGATCGAGGATCTGCCGCCGGGCCAAGACGTCTTCTATCGCATCAGCTTCCAGGACCTCGCCACCGCCGTGTTCGGCGAGCCACAGGTCGGAAGATTCCGCACACCGCCCGGCGACCGCCGGTCGATTTCATTTTTGTGGTCGGGCGACACGATGGGCCAGGGCTGGGGCATCGACACGGCACGCGGCGGCATGCGCACCTACGCGACCATGGCGCGCAACGAGCCGGATTTTTTCATCCATTGCGGCGATAACATCTACGCCGATTGCCCGATCAGGTCCGAGCAAAAGCTTCCCGGCGGCGGGCTCTGGCGCAATATCGTTACCGAAGAGAAATCGAAGCCCGCGGAGACGCTCACCGACTATCGCGGCAATTACAAATACAATCTGCTCGACGAAAACCTGCGCGCCTTCAACGCGCAAGTGCCGACACTGGCGCTATGGGACAATCACGAAGTGATGGAGTCGTGGTGGCCCGGCGAGCCGCTGCCGCAAAGGCCCGCAGGCGAAACCAATGCGCTCATCTTCGCGGCGCGCGCCCGCCGGGCATTCCACGAATTCCTGCCGACGCGCCAATCGATGGCCGAGCCGGGACGCGTCTATCGTAAGATTCCCTATGGACCATTGCTCGATGTTTTCATGCTCGACATGCGCAGCTATCGCGGCCCGGACGGGCCGCATGCCGACCGCGTCTATCGCCCCGACGATTATCTGCTCGGGCCGGACCAGATCGCCTGGCTCAAGCGCGAGCTTTCGCATTCACGCGCAACCTGGAAAGTGATCGCCGCCGACTCGCCGATCGGCTACGTCCTCGATACCGGCAGCGGCGATGCCGACGCCGGGCCGCACGGCCGCGGCATCGAATTTGCCGAGCTCCTGTCGTTCATCAAACATGCCGGCATCCGCAACACGCTGTGGATCACCGCCGACCTGCACTACACGGCCGCGCATTTTTACGATCCGAACCGGGCGGCATTTCAGGATTTCGAGCCGTTTTGGGAATTCGTTTCCGGGCCTATCCATGCCGGAACCTGGCCGCAGGTAAAACTGGACAAGACATTCGGGCCGCAGGTCGTGTTCCACAAAGCCTCGAACAAAGACCAGGGCGAGAACTTCGCACCGTGCTACGGGCTCCAATTTTTCGGCCAGATGGCCATCGACGGCGCAACCGGGTGCCTGACGGTCACGCTCAAGGACGTCGAAGACCGGGCGCTCTGGTCGACCACACTCGATCCCACGCCCGTTCCCGCCGCGCAAATGAGCATGTTGCGGCTTTAATCGCCCGATTGCTTCCTCGCGGAAACCGACTATATACGGCCCTGAATCGCGGGCCCTTGGGGCTCGTTTTTGGTTTATGGATCAATGCAGCTTCGCAACATCGCTATTATCGCCCACGTCGACCATGGCAAAACCACGCTGGTCGACCGCCTCCTGCAACAATCGGGCTCGTTCCGCGAGAACCAGCGCGTAGCCGAACGCGCACTCGATTCGAACGATCTCGAGCGCGAACGGGGCATTACCATCCTCGCCAAAGCGACGTCGCTGGTCTGGCACGACACCCGCATTAACATTGTCGACACCCCCGGCCACGCCGATTTCGGTGGCGAGGTCGAGCGCATTCTCAACATGGTGGATGGCGCACTGGTGCTGGTGGATGCCGCCGAGGGGCCGCTGCCGCAGACCAAATTCGTCGTCACCAAAGCCCTCAAGATGGGGCTGAAACCGATCGTCGTCATCAACAAGGTCGACCGCTCGGACGCCCGCCCCATCGAAGTGGCCAACGAGATTTTCGACCTGTTCGCAGCCCTCGACGCGACCGAGGAGCAGCTCGACTTCCCCATTCTCTACGGCTCCGCCAAGCAAGGCTGGATGGCATCCGACGCCGCGGGTCCCAAGGACCAGGGCATGGCGCCGCTGTTCGATCTCGTCATCCGCCACGTCGCGCCGCCGCAAGTCGAGGAAGGCCCGTTCCGCATGCTGGGAACGATCCTTGAAGCCAATCCCTATCTCGGCCGCATCGTCACCGGCCGCATTAGTTCGGGTTCAGTGAAACCCAACCAGATGGTGAAGGTGCTCGACCGCAACGGTGAACTGATCGAAGAAGGCCGCGTCACCAAAGTACTCGCCTTCCGCGGACTGGAGCGGGCGCCGATCGACGAAGGCTTTGCCGGCGACATCATCGCCATTGCCGGACTGCCTGAGGCGTTCGTGTCGCATACGCTGTGCGCGCCCGAGGTGACCGAGCCACTGCCGGCGCAGCCGATCGATCCGCCGACGCTCACCATGACATTCCGCATCAACGATTCTCCGCTCGCCGGCACCGAGGGCGACAAAGTCCAAAGCCGCGTGATCCGCGACCGTCTGCTGCGCGAGGGCGAGGGCAACGTCACATTGCGAATTTCAGAATCGTCCGAGAAGGATTCGATGGAAGTGGCGGGCCGCGGCGAATTGCAGCTCGGCATCTTGATCGAAACCATGCGGCGCGAGGGGTTCGAGCTTGCGGTATCGCGGCCGAAGGTGCTGTTCCAGCACGGCCCGTCGGGCGACTTGCTCGAACCGATCGAGGAAGTCGTCATCGACGTCGACGAGCAGCATTCCGGCGTGGTCGTGCAGAAGCTTGCCGAACGCAAGGCCGAGATGGTTGAAATGCGCCCCTCCGGCGGCGGCCGCGTCCGGCTGATCTTCTACGCACCGACGCGCGGGCTGATCGGCTACCAGGGCGAACTTCTCACCGACACGCGCGGCACCGCGGTCATGAACCGGCTGTTTCACGCTTACGGCCCGCATCGCGGCGACATCACCGGCCGCCGCAACGGCGTGTTGATCTCGACCGATCAAGGCGACGCCGTCGCCTACGCCATGTGGAATCTCGAGGACCGCGGCCCGATGATGATCGAGCCGGGCTGGAAGGTCTATCGCGGGATGATCGTCGGCGAGCACACGCGCGGCAACGATCTGGAAGTCAACGTGCTCAAGGGCAAGAAGCTGACCAACATCCGCACCCATTCCAAGGATGAAGCGGTCCGCCTCACGCCGCCGATCCGCATGACGCTGGAAAAGGCGCTCGCCTATATCGAGGACGATGAGCTGGTCGAGGTGACGCCGAAATCGATTCGGCTGCGCAAGAAGCTGCTCGATCCGAACGATCGCAAGCGCGACGAGCGGCGCAAAGAAGCCGAGCGCGTGTAAGCGCGCGCCTCGCACGTCGCGCCGGATCACCGGCGCGACATATCCTGTCACAATTCCTGGCCGGCGGTACGCGGTAACTGCAAAAACCCGGGGACCGTGACGCTATTGCAACAGCACGTCCAGATTGCGCGCCATGTGCGCATTTTCCTGTTGGCAAATGTGGCAACGGCCGCATTTTTCCCCCTATAATCGGCATCGTTAACCGAAGGTGAATCTGGAGCCTTGAAGCCTACCGAACCGCTTGCTTTGATTGCGCCATGAAACTTGGAAGAAGCCTCGCATCATGAGCACCGTCCTCATCGAAATCCGCCGCGCCCGCGCAATTGACGCCGGCGCCGTTGCGGATGCTCACGATGAGGCATGGCGGACGGCCTATCAGGGCATCATTCCGGGCGCCGAACTCGAAAAACTCATTAATCGGCGCGGCCCAGCGTGGTGGGATTCAGCGATCCGCAAAGGCAGCCGGATCGCGATCCTGCAATTCGGCGACAAGATCGCAGGCTACGCCAATTACGGGCGCAACCGCGCGCGCAGCCTCTACTACGACGGCGAGATCTACGAACTTTATCTGCGGCCGGAATATCAAGGCCTCGGCTTCGGCCGCCGGCTGTTCACTGCCGCGCGGCGCGACCTGGCGCAAAGCGCGCTCAAGTCGCTGATCGTGTGGGCGTTGTCGGAGAACGAGAACGCGGTCGAATTTTATCGCGCACTCGGCGGCAAGGCGGTCGCACGCTCGTCGGAAAAATTCGGCACACGCGTACTCGATAAGGTCGCGTTCGGCTGGAATAGCTGAGCTTACACTTCAGGCACCGGCAACTTCGCCTGCATGCAGGCCGCGCGCAGCGTATTGAACAGCAGGCACACGATCGTCATCGGACCGACGCCGCCGGGCACCGGCGTGATAGCGCCGGCGACTTTGACGGCTTCCGCAAAATTCACGTCGCCGACGATGCGGGATTTGCCGTCGCGGATCACGCGATTGATGCCGACGTCGATCACGGTTGCGCCGGGCTTGATCCAGTCGCCACGGATAAATTCCGCGCATCCGATGGCGACACACAATAGTTCGGCACGCCGGCAAAGCTCGGGAAGGTGCCGCGTGTGTGTATGCGCAACGGTCACGGTCGCGTTCTCATTGAGCAGATATTGCGACAGCGGATTGCCGACAATACGCGAGCGGCCGATCACGAGAGCGTCGACTCCGACAAGCGTCGGGTGCACCGTCTTGGCAAGCTTGACGCAGCCGATCGGCGTGCATGGCACCAGTGCCGGCAACCCCATCATCAACCGGCCGGCATTGAGCGGGTGAAAGCCGTCGACATCCTTGTCCGGATCGATAGCGGAGAGCACGCGCCCTGGGTTGATCTGCGGCGGCAGCGGCAACTGCACCAGGATGCCGCTCACCGCGGGATCGGCATTGAGTTTTGCGATGAGGGCGAGCAGGTCTGTCTCGCTCGTCGTTTCCGGAAGATGATGATCGAAGGGCCGCATGCCGGCCTCGATCAGAGCGCGCGACTTGCTGGCGACATAGGTCATGCTCGCCGGGTTTTCGCCGATGAGCACAACTGCGAGCCCCGGCACGATGCCGTGCGCGGCCGTAAGGCGGCGTGTTTCCGTCGCCACGGTAGCGCGCATATCGGCGGCGATTGCCTTGCCGTCAATAATACGGGCTGTCACGGCTTTCAGAATACGTTTGGCAGGATGTAAAGCTCGATCACCCTCTGGAGAAATATGATGATCAAGAAAACTATGACCGGCGAAATATCAATACCACCGAGATTCGGCATCACATTCCGTATCGGGCGCAAAACGGGATCGGTAATACGATAGAGAAAATCGCCGATCATCGCGACGACCTGGTTCCGGGTGTTCACAACATTGAAGGCGACCAGCCAGGAGAAGATCGCCATCACAATCACAATCCACATGTACATGGAAAGAGCGATATCGATGACTTCGAAAATTGCGCGCATGGACCGGCTTCTTGTTTAAGAAGGGCGGAAGCTAACGATTTGCAGCGGCATGAACAAGCCATGCGCAGCGACTTCCTGGGCACATGCTTTGGAGCGGTTGCCTGTCCTTGACAGCCCGGGGCAGCGGCCCTAAATGGCCGGCACTCGCCAAAAACCGGCGTCTTTTCGGCCGGTTGAAGCCACACCTGGTTCAAATCGCAGCCAGTTCAAGTCTTGGCGGGGCCGTAGCTCAGTTGGGAGAGCGCCTCGTTCGCAATGAGGAGGTCAGGGGTTCAACTCCCCTCGGCTCCACCAGCCTTCGCTCGCTGCGCGAGCTTTGGCCTGGCGGGCCCCCGATGAACCCGCAACATGTCTCGGCCGACCCATGAGTCGGCCATGCATGGAACGATCTCAAAGCATCAACTGCAAAAAGCGGCGCCGCGCCGGAAGGCCGATATATTCGCCCTGGCTGTCCTTGGGATCACGGCGGCGCTGGTGTTCCTCAATTACACCGCCGCGGGTCAGCATCTGCTGATCCAGTGGGGCTTCATCTATCCGCCGGATTGCGGCTGAGCCCCGTTACGTCACCCCAGCATTGCGTCCGTGAGCAGCGACAAAAGCGGGCCCGGCGATTATGACCTTCGCCAATGAGCGCTGAAGCTTCGCCGTCCGTCCCTCTTTTCCGCCGATCCGCCTTTCTGCGCTTTCTCTATGTTCGCGTTGCGGCGTCGGTTGCGCTGCAGATCCAGGTCGTCGCGGTCGGCTGGCAGATGTATGAACTGACCGGCAGCCCGTTCTATCTCGGGCTGATCGGGCTGGTGCAGTTTTTTCCCGTGGCGTGTTTCTTCCTGGCGACTGGCCATGTCGCGGATCGCTACGACCGGCGCTACGTTACCTTCATCGGCGAGATCGTCGAAGCGGGTGCCGTCACGATCCTTTCCATTGCGGCGGCGAACGGCCGGCTTTCGCCACACCTGCTTCTCGCCATGGCCTTTGTCGTCGGCACCGGGCGCGCCTTCGAGCAGCCGAGCGTGCAATCGGTTTTGCCTAATATCGTGCCGGCCGGCGTCTTGCCGAGTGCCGTCGCCGCCTCGACCTCCGCCTCGCAGGCCGCGATCGTCGCCGGACCGGCGCTCGGCGGAATCCTGGTCGCGTTCAGCCCGACGCTTGTCTTTGCGGTCAGCGCCCTGCTCTGGCTCTCCGCGGGAATCGTCGTGCTCGGCATCGCCGTCGATCGCAATACCGCGCCGCGGACACCGGTCGATCTCAAATCGCTGTTCAGCGGCGTCGTCTTTATCAGCCGCCACAAGGTTCTCCTGGGCGCGGCTCTCCTCGACCTGTTTGCGGTCTTGCTCGGCAACGCCATGGCGCTGTTGCCGATTTTCGCGCGCGATATTTTCGCGACCGGACCGCTTGGCTTCGGATTGCTGCGGGCGTCCCCCGCGGCGGGCGCCATCATTACATCACTGATCATGACGCGCTGGCCGATCTCGGCCCGGGTCGGACGCATCATGTTCCTGACGGTCACGGTCTTCGGCCTTGGCACGATCCTCCTGGCGCTGGCGCCGAATTTTGCTTTTGCTTCCGCTGTCCTCCTTGTCATCGGTGCTGCCGACACGATCAGCGTCGTGATCCGCCAGACCATGGTGCAGATAAGAACGCCAGACGAGATGCGCGGCCGCGTCTATGCCGTCAATTCGATGATCACGATCACGTCGAACCAGCTTGGCGATTTCCGCGCCGGCGCCGCCGCCGCCCTGTTCGGCACCATCCCCTCGGTGCTGATCGGTGGATGCAGCATCATGGTGATTGTCCTGATTTCGACCAGGATTTTCGGGGACCTGTACCGGGCCGAAACCTACCAGGCGGTGCGCGCCTGATTGAATAAGGGCACTGGCAGCGGGCGCGCTCGTGCTGCATCATGGCGGCGGCTGGTTCGCAGCTCTGTTTTTGGCCGGGCGAAACCAAAAAGGACGACGCATGCGAATGCTCACCGCACGGCTGATTTTACTGGTCCTTTGCCTGACGCCGCTCACGCTGCCGGCTGCGGCAGCCGCGCCCTGCGGCGGCGATTTCGGCACCTGGCTGCAAGGGGTCAAACAGGAGGCCGCCGCGCAAGGCGTCTCGCAGCGCACGATCCAGTCCGCGCTCGCCACCGTGACCTTTGATCCGACCATCATCGCGCGCGACCACGCCCAAGGCGTGTTCCGGCAGAGCTTTGAGCAATTTTCCGGCCGCATGGTGCCGCCGCGGATCGCGCGGGCCCAACAGATGCTGCTGCGCTACGCCCCGATCTTCAGCCGGATCGAGCAGCAGTTCGGGGTGCCTGGACCGGTCATCGTCGCCATCTGGGGGCTGGAAACCGACTTCGGCGCCAATTCCGGAAAATCCCCGACCGTCCGCTCGCTGGCATCGCTCGCTTTCGATTGCCGCAGGCCGGATAAATTCCGCGGCGAGCTGATTGCGGCGCTGCAGATCATCGATCGCGGCGATATGGCGCCGGCCGACATGCACGGCGCCTGGGCGGGCGAAATCGGCCAGACCCAGTTCCTGCCGTCGTCCTATCTCAAATACGCGGTCGATTACGACGGCAACGGCCGGCGCGATCTGATCCGCAGCGTGCCGGACGTGCTCGCTTCGACGGCCAATTATCTGAAAGGTTACGGCTGGCAGCGCGGCCAGCCCTGGGGCGAAGGCACCGCCAATTTCCAGGTGCTGCTGCAATGGAATTCGTCGCAGGTTTATACCAAGACGGTCGCCTATTTCGCGCAGCAGCTCGCCGACGGGCATTAGAACTCAATAGGCGCTGAGCAGGTCGATCTTGGCGTTGGCGAGGATCAGTCTCTTGGCGAGGATTGCCGCCAGATTGCGCGTGACGCGTTCGGCGATTTGCGGATGTTCCTGACGAAACCGGTTGAACTCGGCGATCGGCAATTCCAGGCAGGTGACATTGGTGTCGGCCCAGACATCGGCCGTGCGCGGCTCATCGAGCAGCGTCATTTCGCCGAATTCCATGCCCTCGTCGAGGCTGGCGAGCCGTACTCCGCTCGGCAGCTTCACGCTGACCATGCCGGTCTGCAGGAAGAACAGCGACAAGGCGGGCTCACCGGCCGCGATAATGCGCTGCCCGGCCTGATAGCTGCGCGGCGTGCCGAGCTTGGTGAGATCGGCGAGTTCCTCGTCGTTCAAGCCGGCTAGCAGGGCTTGCTCCTTGAGGTGAGCCCCGCGCTTGGCAGCCACAAAGCCACCGTAGCGGAAGATGAGCTGATCCTCGGCCCATTCAATGGCCTCGTCGAGGATCGAAAACGCGCGCACGCCGGCGATCTCGGCGATCAGCGGGCGGACAATGTTAGAGATTTGCGAGTCCGGCTCGACGCCGGCGAGTAACGCTGTTGCTCCCCCGGCGGCAAGGCTGCGAAGGATATCCGCCAGCAGCAGCCCGGCGGCGTGGGTGACCGACGCAACGCGCCGGAAATCGACGATCAGGATTTGCGACGACCCTTCGCCGAGCCGCCGGGACACGTAGTCGATGGTCGCGAAAGTGAGCGCTCCCACCAGTTCGATGACACGAATGTCTTTGTGATGCTCTTCGAGGATCTGCTGATCGCGCGGTTTGCGGCTGCGGCGCGATTTGATGCCGCTGATGTCGTAATCGGCGATGATCGAGGTGCGCACGTCACCCGAGCGGTTGAGCATGTGCAAGCCGAAATGCGTCGACAGTGCCTCGCATATTTTCAAGCCGCGCACGCTGTTGCCATGCACGTCGAGCGGCGGCGAAAACGTGCCGAGCCCGAGCTGGGCCGGAAGCGCCGCCACGATACCGCCGCCGACGCCGCTCTTAGCCGGCATGCCGACGCGGTAAACCCATTCGCCGGCATAATCGTACATGCCCGAACTGGTCATGACCGATAGCGTTCGCGCCACCGTATAGGGATTCATGACCTGCTCGCCCGTGACCGGATTGACGCCGTTATTCGCCAGCGTCGCGGCCATGATGGCAAGGTCGCGCGCCGTCACCAGAACCGCGCACTGGCGGAAATAGACATCGAGCACCGCACCGACATCGCCTTCGACCACCGCATAATTGCGTAGCAGATAAGCAATGGCGCGATTGCGGTCCCCCGTCTCGCGCTCAGACGCGAAGACCTCCTCGTCAACATCAAGCTCGCGGCCGGCGAAGCGGCCAAGCGCCGCGCGGATACATTCGAAAGCATCCTTGCCCTTGGCGCGGTGGATCAGACCGGAGCAAGCGATCGCGCCGGAATTGACCATCGGATTGAACGGGCGATTGTCGGGCCGCAGCCGGATGGAGTTGAAAGCGTCGCCGCTCGGTTCAACCCCGACCACCGACTCGACTTTCTCGGCGCCAAGCAATTCCAGCGCCAGCGCGAATACGAAAGCCTTGGAGATCGACTGGATTGTGAAGGGAACGCCGCTGTCGCCGATTTCGTAGACGTGGCCGTCGATGGTGGCGAGGCTGACGCCGAAATGATCCGGGTTGGCTTTCTTCAGTTCCGGAATGTAGTCGGCGACCGCGCCGCTGGCGTCGCCATGAATTTCCGCGTGGCAGCGGATGAGAAAACTGTGCAGCGGCGATACCACAGCCTCCGGCGAGACGCGGCCACGCAAGTCGGGTGAATGCATGATCTTCCGGTATGCCGATCGGCTTCTGCAACTTTACGATGAGTTATGTCGGCTCCGGTTGAGCCCCCGGAGCAAATTATGACGCGTTCAGCAGCAAATGGCGAGAGGTGCCCTTTTACCTGAAAATGCAGACCCGAAAATGCAGGTCAGGCCGCAAGCCAGCGTTCCAAGAACACGCTGAGCCAGGCGCGCGCGGAATAGTCGTACACCGCGCGGTCGGCAAAATGCTCGTGACGCGGCTTGGCGCCGGGCAGCGTCATGCGGTCATGGCCGCGCGTGGTCCATTTGTGCATCATGGCGTGCGTCACATCGGGATGGAATTGCAGCGCAAACGCCCGGCCGAAGCGGATCGCCTGCACCTCGAATGTATCGCCGGCAGCAAGGAGTTCGGCGCCGGCCGGCAGATCGAAGCCCTCGCGGTGCCATTGATAGACACATTCGGGCCAGGCATCGACAACGGCGAGACCCGCGTCCGTGGGCCGGATCGGGTAATAGCCGATCTCGGCGTGACCGTGTGGATGCTTGAAGACTTTACCGCCAAGCTGCCGGGCGCACATTTGCGCGCCGAGACAGATGCCGAGGAAGGGCTTGTTCTCCCGCAGCGGCACGCCAATCCAGCCGATCTCCCGGCGGATGTAGTCGTCTTCGTCATTCGCGCTCATCGGGCCGCCGAAGATGATCGCGCCGTCATGCTCCGCCATGGTCGCCGGCAGCGAATCGCCGAAACGCGGACGGCGGACATCGAGCGAATAGCCCAGCTCTCTGAGCGCGTTGCCGACGCGGCCCGGTGTGGAGTGCTCCTGGTGCAGAATGATCAGAATCGGCTGTTGCATGACGCCGGCAATTCGAACGCGCCTTTACCAAGCCCTACCGCGTTAATCAGGCAGAATCAAAGCGCGATGGCGGCGGCTATTAATGCCCGCCCACATTTCGGGTGCGCTGGTCGACGGCCCGAATAAGCAGCGCATGCGGCATAAAACGCATGAGCGACACTGCGATCTTGTTACCGAGTCCTGCGATCACGACACGCCGGCCGCGCATGAACGCGTCATAACCGATCCGCGCCACGCGGTCCGGCGGCAGTTCGATGATGTGCGCCGCGCCGGGGAGCTTCATGCCGGAACGGGCCTGGAACTCGGTCGCCACCGGCCCGGGGCAGAGCGCGGTGACCCGAATGCCGCGGCTTGCCAGTTCGCGGTGCAATGCCTCGGAGAAAGACAGCACGTAAGCCTTGGTGGCGTAATAAACGGCCATGCCTGGACCGGGCAGGAACGCGGCGATCGAAGCGACATTGAGGATGCCGCCGCGATGGCGCTCGAGGCTGTCGACAAAGGTCAGCGATAACTCTGTCAGCGCGCGCACATTGAGATCGATCATGCCGAGCTGTTCGTTGCGGTCGAGGCGCGCCGCCGCTCCGCTCAGGCCGAAGCCGGCATTATTGACCACGATTGCGGGCTCAAGGCCGCGTGACGCCAGCGCGGCCGCAAGCGCGGCAACGGCATCGGGCCGCTCGAGATCGGAGGTCAGCACTTCGGGCCGCGGGCGGCCCGATGCCGCGATCTCGTCGGCCAACGCATTGAGCCGGTCTTCGCGCCGCGCCACCAGCACCAATTCGTGCCCGTGTGCGGCAAATACGCGTGCCAATTCCGTGCCGATGCCGGCCGACGCGCCGGTGATCAGCGTGACCGGCTTCATGCACCGCTCCCGCCATCGCCTTCGCCGCCAATCCGGCGGCGCAACGCGATGCGCTCGTCCGGCGAGACGCCGAGGAGATCGGCGGCGCGCCACAAGAGATTGTCCTCGAGCTCGTCACGCCGGCCGTCGGCATAGACGATTTCCCACATCATCTCGATGATGCGCGCCCGGCCCTGCTCGTCGAGTACGCGATTGAGCAATTGCGTGAAGTGATAGAGGTCGACCGATTCATGCTCGGCCGCCGTCGCTTTTTCGATCAGCTCGGCGGTCGCCGCATCGTCGAGCGCGAAACGCTGCTTGATGACGGTATGCAGCTTGTCGCGCTCGCTCTGCAAGATGTCGCCGTCGATCGTGGCGGCGTGCACCAGGAGCGCGGCCGCCGCGAGCCGATAGTCATTGTCCGCAAACTGGCTGGGATGTTTTTCGCCGTCGACGATATCGGAGATGAAATTCTTGAAAGATTCGAACATGAAACCTTGCTGTTTTGCCGGAATCTCGCCCCACGTTCATATCACAATGTAAAGCGCCCGGTTCAAGGCTGGCGCCGGTCCGCGGACGGCGCAAAATCCCTTGCCAAGCCCGCGGATTGAGCCTTTTCTTAAGGTTGCATCCACTTTCGCACGATCGGCAGTGACAACGGCTACGCGCACACAAGTGGCGATCATCGGCGGCGGCCCGGCGGGCTTGCTGCTGTCGCACATCCTCCACCGCAATGGCATCGACTCCATCGTCCTGGAGCGGCAGAGCCGCGCCTATGTCATGCAGCGGATACGCGCCGGCGTGCTCGAGAACGGCAGCGTTGAGCTTCTGCGCGACGTTGGGCTCGGCGCGCGCATGGATCGCGACGGCCATCCGCACCACGGGTCGGCAATCGCCTGGGAAGGCCGCGAACGGTTCTTCATCGACACCAAGAAGTTCACCGGCAAGATCATGATGACTTATGGCCAGACCGCGCTCACCGAGGACCTTTATGCGGCGCGCGACGCAGCCGGCGGCGCAATCATCGACCAGGCGGCCGACGTGCAGCTTCATGAACTCACGACGAACCGGCCCTCTGTGACCTACGAGAAGGACGGATCTACCCGGAGGATCGACTGCGACTATGTCGCCGGCTGTGACGGGTTTCACGGCGTGAGCCGCGCCTCGATTCCGGCTTCGCTGCTCAAAACCTACGAGAAGGGCTATCCGTTCGGCTGGCTCGGCATCATGTCGGAGACGCCGCCTTATCCCGACATGGTCTATTGCTATCACAGCCGCGGTTTTGCGCTTGCCTCGATGCGCAATCCGATGCTCAGCCGCTATTACATCCAGTGCGACCTCGATGCAAAACTCGAGGAGTGGCCGGACGACCGCTTCTGGGCGGAATTCAAGGCGCGCTGCCCGCAAGACATGGCCGAACAGATCGTCACAGGTCCCTCGATCGAAAAGTCCATCGCGCCGCTGCGCAGCTTCGTTGCCGAGCCGATGCGTTACGGAAGACTGTGCCTGGCGGGCGACGCCGCCCATATCGTACCGCCGACGGGAGCGAAGGGATTAAATCTCGCGATCTCGGACGTGTTCTATTTGTCGCGCGCACTGACGGACGTTCTCCGCGCCGGCAATACGCATTATCTCGACTGCTATTCCGACATGGCGTTGCGCCGGGTCTGGAGCTCGGCGCGCGTGTCATGGTGGCTGACCATGCTGCTGCATCGCTTTCCCGACGAAGCGCCATTCGACGCGCAGATGCGGCTGAACCAGTTCGACTATCTGCACGCCTCCGCGCACGCGCAAGCCTCGCTGGCGGAGCAATATGCCGGCTTGCCGTTCGAGTCCTGAGCGGGAACGCTAGGCCTTCTTGGGATCGAGACCTTCCAGCGAACGCCGCGCCGGTTCGACGCCCCAGAAATAGACGGCGACAATCTGCACGACCAAAAGCCCGATCATCAGCCAGATCACCCCAGGCAGCTGGTAATTGACCATGAGATAGCCGACCACGAACGGCGAGATCACAGTCGCGCCGCGGCCAAGCGTATTGCAGATGCCATTGGCGCGCAGCCTGATCTCCGTCGGGAACAGTTCGGGCGTATAGACGCCGAACAGGATTGCGGTCTGGATGTAGATCGCGATCAGCAGCACCGCGCCGACGCCCAGCACCAGCGCCGGATCGGAGGCCGCATTGAAATGCGCGTAGATCCAGCCGGTGACGATGGTCAGGATCGAGGCGCCGATAATGCTCCAACGCCGTCCGATCGCATCGGACAGAACCGCGCCGCAAGCGCAGCCGACCAGCGAGGCGGCGGCGAGCACGACGGTGTAGCCGAGCGAATTGGTGATGGTGAGGCCTTGCCGCAAAAAGAACTGCGGCAGGAAGATCACAAAGCCGAAAATCAGCGTATTGATCGTGATCAGCACCCAGCTTCCGACCAGAAGACGCTGCAAAATCGGCTGGCGGAACATGTCGGCAGCGGTGAGCTGCGCGACCGGCATGCTGGCCGCGGGCGCCGGCAATGCGCCGCCCTTTGCCACTTCCTTTTCGATCGTCTCAAGCAGGGCTTCCGCTTCAGCGGTGCGGCCTTGCGCTTCCAGCCAGCGCGGCGATTCCGGCAGGTTCTTTCGCAGATACCAGACGATCAGAGAGCCGATGCCGGCGATGACGAACATCGGCCGCCAGCCCCATTCCGGAATGATCAGATAGCTCAAGATCGCTGTGACCGGGAAACCGCACACCGTGAGGAACGCCATGAATGACAGCCAGCGCCCGCGCGTGGCGGGGGGCACGAATTCGGTCAGCGTCGAATAGCCAACCACGATCTCCGCGCCGAGACCGAGACCCTGGACGAAGCGGCAGATGATGAGCTGATTCATGTCCTGCGCGAAGGCCGCAGCAAGCGAAGCGAGGCCGAAGATCAACAGATTGATCTGATAGGTGAAGCGGCGGCCGAATTTATCGCCGACGAACCCTGTGACCAGCGAACCGATGGTCATGCCCACGAAGGTCAGCGACAGGAACTGGAGGTTTTGCGGCAGGGTGGAGAATTTGGTCTGGATCGCCGAAGCAAGCACGCCGCCCGCGACGTAGAGATCATAGCCGTCGAAGAACATGCCGGCGCCGACGAGCCAGAAGATCCGGTAGTGAAACGGCGAAATCGGGAGCCGGTCGAGACGCGCGCCGGCATTGACGGAGGCTGCCATTGTGATGTTCCCCCCTGGCGCTATGCGCTCCGGTCTTGGATGCCGGATGGCGCGGGGAGACTAGTGCATGATCCGGAAGAGTGGAACCGGGTTTTCCGGCAGGATCGTGCGGCAACGCGGCACGGTGGCGCCGGGCCTTATTGCACAGCCTTGCCCTGATGGGCGCTGTCTTCGAGCAATTGCATGTTGGCCGCGACGTAAGGATTGGCCGGATCGAGCGCGCGCGCGCGCTCGAGAATCTTGTGTGCGCGGGCATAGTCGCCGCGCAGCATGTACGAGAAGCCCTCGTCGTTGAGGATCTCGACCGTCGGACCGACGATGCGAATGGCCTCGCCGTAAGCGCGGTCGGCGAGATCGAAGCGATGCAGCCGGTCGTAAGACGCCGCGAGCCCGACCCAGGCTTCGGCATCGCGCGGGCGCTTCTCGACCGCGCTCTGGAAGCTCTTCTGGGCGAGGCCGAAATTGTTGCTGCGGAAATATTTCTTGCCGAGTTGCACGTCGTCGTGGCGGTCGTCGCCTTGCAGGCCCGGTGTCGACAGCGGCGCGACCGGCTCGCCGCTTGGCCCCGGTTCGGCCGGCTGGGTGACGATCGTGCCGGTGGTATCGCTGTTGGCCGCGCCGTCTGCCGTCGCCGCCGTATCGCCGAATTTCGGGGAGGTCGAGCAGCCGGCAAGGCAGGTCATGCCCGCCAGGACGAGGATCAGGACCCGCGCACCTCGGATACACATTGCCGCGCCCCGGACCAGCCGCGCCCGCCAATTCCGCCCCAGTGCGGATACGCCGTCCCGGCCCGGAAGGGCCTACGGCAGCGGACATGCAAAGCTAGGCGACGAGGGTTAAGGAATCCCTTGCCGGGCCTTAACCTTTGCCTGCCGCGGCGGGGAAAGGGCCGTATCGCCGAAGCCATCCCGGCTGGGGTTTGCACCGGGCCCGCGCGGCGGCAGACCCCTGACGAAGGGAGCGAACGGGCCGCTCACCAATTATTGGTCGCCAGCCGCACGATGACCGGACACAGGATGACGATGAACAGCACCGGGAAAATACACACCATCATCGGCACCGCGAGCTTGGCCGGCAGGCTGTAAGCCTTCTCTTCGGCGCGCGAGAGACGCTTGTGGCGCATGTCATCGCTATAGACGCGCAGCGCATCGCCGATGCTGGAGCCGAGTTCTTCCGACTGCTGGATCAAGGTGGCGAAAGACCGCGCTTCGTCGAGGCCAAGACGGTCGCCGAGATGCTCCAGCGCCTCGGCCATGGTACGGCCGGCGCGGATTTCGAGATTGGCCATGTGGATATTGGCGGCGAGCGACGGATAGGAATCGGCAAGCTCGCCGCCGACGCGGTCGAGAGCTGCCTCCATGCTCAGGCCCGCATCCGCGCAGACCACGAGCAGATCCATGAAATCGGGGAAGCCCGACTGGTGCTCAAGCCGCTTTCCCGCGATGCGCCGGTCGAGATAAAGGCTCGGCGCCAGGTAGCCGACGACGCCGGCGCACATGACGAACAGCCAGTACGAGGTTTTGGTCGAGAGGCCGAACATCGGCAACACGAAAAATGCGCTCGCCGCCAGAACCACGGCCATCGCGGCGCGCCCGATGAAGTAATAAGCGGCAGCGTGCGGACCATAGATCCCGGCCTGGATGAGACGGCGGCGCAAGACCTTCACGTCATTGCTGTCGGCCGAGGAATAATTTTTCGTCGCGTAGTCGATAAGCTTCTGCGCCGTCTTCGCGCCGGAAAAGCGCAACGCCCGCCGGCCGGCCGGCGCACCGTCGTCAAGGCCGACGCGAACGGCGCGGCGGCGCACCGCCTCGCGCGCGCGCATGCCGATCATCACCGCGAAGGCGAGCGTGCCGGCGGCGAGAAATATGAGCACGCTCAGCATCAGCGGAGCGTTCTCGCCGAGCATGGCTATGGTCGTGCCCGGGTTCATCCTAGATTTTGAAATTGACCATTCTGAACATGACCATATTGCCGACGCACATCCAGCCGGCCGAGGCGAACAGCAGGATCTTGGTCAGCCGCTCGCCCCACACCGGGCCGTAAAAGTCAGGCGCGATGAACTGGATGACGATGAACATGCCGATCGGCAACGACGAAAGGATCATTGCGGAGGCGCGGCCCTCGGCCGCCAGCGCGCGAATCTTGCGCCGCATTTTGAAACGCTGGCGAATGACGCCGGAAAGATTTTCCAAAATCTCGCCGAGATTACCACCCGTCGAGCCCTGAATCGCGACCGCGGTGACGAACAGCGGCAGATCGTCGGAACCGATGCGCATGTAAAGATTCCGCATCGCCGTTTCGAGATCGGCGCCGTAGGTGATCTCGTCGGATACAATGCCGAATTCGCTGCCGATCGGGTCGGCCATTTCGCGGCCGACCATGGAGATGGCGATCGGTACCGGGTGTCCGGCGCGCAGGCTGCGCACGATGATGTCGAGCGCATCGGGGAATTGAGCGCCGAACTTCTTCTGCCGGCGGGAGCGAAGCGTCCGCAATACCAAATAAGGAAACGCAGTCGCACTCAGGACCGCGGCAGCGATCGCGTCGACGAACCCGCCGTGGAACAACAGGGTGCCGCCGAATGCAAGCAGGGTCGCGACGCCGACAATGATCAGAAGGCGCGTCAGCCCGAGCGTCACGCCCGATTGCAGGATCAGCCGGTTCAATGCGGTAAGGCCGAACTGGAAATCGCCGCTGGCGGTCAGCCCGCGCTCGCGCCGCAGCTCGACAAGAACGCTACCGCGATCGGTGCGGTCCTTCGACAGCATGAGCCGCCGGTTGATCTTGCTGCGATAGGATGCGGCCGAGAAGCACATCAGATAGACGGCTTCGACCGTGAGCCCCGCCGAGACCGCGACAAACAGCCAGACCAGGTAGATCGGGTCGATATCGAACATCGGCTGAGTCCGTCACAGCGGCTGCGAGGGATCGAAATAGGTGCCGGGAAGCTTCACTCCGAGCGCGATCAGTTCATTGAGGAATCGCGGCCGCACGCCGGTGGCCTGGAAATGACCCTGGACGCTGCCGTCCGCCGCCGTACCCGTGCGCACGAATTTGAAGATTTCCTGCATCTGGATGATGTCGCCTTCGAGCCCGGTGATCTCGGCAATGCTCATCACGCGGCGTTTGCCGTCCGACAGCCGCGACAATTGCACGATGACCTTGATCGCGGCGGCGATCTGGCCGCGAATGCTGGCGACCGTCATTGGCAGGCCGGCCATGCCGATCATCTGCTCAAGGCGCGAGATGGCGTCGCGCGGCGTATTGGCGTGGACCGTCGCCATGGAGCCTTCGTGGCCGGTATTCATGGCCTGCAGCATGTCGAAGGCTTCCTCACCGCGGCACTCGCCGAGGATGACGCGGTCGGGCCGCATGCGCAGCGCGTTCTTGACGAGATCGCGCTGGCGGATTTCGCCTTTGCCCTCGATGCTGGGCGGCCGCGTCTCCATGCGGCCGACATGGGGCTGCTGCAATTGCAATTCGGCGGCGTCCTCGATGGTGAGAAGCCGTTCCTTTTCGGAAATAAAAGCCGACAGCGCATTGAGCATCGTCGTCTTGCCTGAACCGGTGCCGCCGGAAATGATGAGCGTAATGCGCGCCTTCACCGCCGCGGCGAGCAATTCGGCCATTTGCGGACGCAACGCGCCGACTTCGACCAGCTTGTCGAGGTTGAACGGCTTCTTGGAGAATTTGCGGATCGACATCAGCGGGCCGTCGATGGCGACCGGCCGCACCGCGACGTTGACGCGCGAACCGTCGAGGAGCCGCGCGTCGCACATCGGATGCGATTCATCGACACGGCGGCCGACGGCGGAGACGATCTTGTTGATGATGCGCAGAAGATGCGCCTCGTCCTTGAAGCGCACGCCGGTCGGCTCGAGGATGCCGCGGCGTTCGACATAGACACATTCGTGGCCGTTGATGAGGATGTCGTTGACGCTGGCGTCCTTGAGCAGCGGCTCGAGCGGGCCGAGGCCGGTCATCTCATCGATGATTTCCGCGACGAAATCGTTGAGCTCCTGCGTGTTGAGCGCCAGCCGCTCGACCAGCACGTATTGCGTTACGAGCTGCAGGATATGGGCGCGCATTTCATCTTCGGGCAGCTTTTCCAGTGCCGAAAGATTGATTTCCTCGATCAGCCGCCGATGCAGGCGGACCTTGGCGTCGAGAAGCTTGTCGGTGAGAAGCGGATTGGAGGAAGGAGGCGCGGCCGGCTCCGGCGCGGCCTCCGGGAGCGCCGTCCACGGCACGCTTTCCGCCAGAGATTCGTCCGCCGCCGGAACGAGGTCCGGGGCAGCGACGCGGTGTGTTGAAAAACGGCCAGCCATGACGATGTCCTAGAACGCTTCTGTTTGCCGCTCGTCCCCGCGAAAGCGGAGACCCAGTCCTTTTCGAATATGGATTCCCGCTTTCGAGGGAATGAGCGGAAGTATCCCGAAGTCTCTCGCCACGATCGGACCTACGACCGTGCCCACGACAGCTTGAATTTCCTGGCGGCGCCTGAAGCCTCTTTCTCGGCTTTGCCGTTCGCCTGCGGCAGGACCAGTTTCTTGAGCTGAAGCGTGATCTTGTTGCCGGCCCGCACCTCTTCCAGAGGAACGCCGCGATCGATGGCCTCGCGCACCAGCCCGTAGTCGTTCGGCACATAGGCGAGGAAAGCGTCGCCGATCGCCTGCTGGATGTCGCCGCGGCGCAAGCCGGACGAGAACATTTTCTGCACGAAGCGATTGATGATGACTTGCGGTTTCGGCCCATCGCCCATGCGTTCGCGAATCGCGTCGACCAGTTGCCTGGCGTGACGCAGGCCCGGCACCGTCGTCTCGCTGACGATGAATACCTTGTTCGAGCCAAGCAGCACGCTGTCGGTCCATGAGAACCACGTGCGCGGCATATCGAACACAACATAGTCGAAATGCGACGACACCAGATCGAGCAGCCGCATCACCACGTCCGGATCGAACGAACGCATTTCCGCCGGACGGTTCGGTGCAGCGACCACGGCGAGGCCCGACGGATGCTGTGAGATCATGACTTCGAGCAACTGGCGGTCGAGCCGCTCCGGGCGCGGTTCGATCTCGTTGAGATTGAGCCGCGGCTCGATATCCAGATGGTAGCAGCAGGACCCGTGCTGGAAATCGAGATCGACGAGGCACGTCGATGACTTGCCGCGCGGTCCGCTATTGAGGAGCAGCATGGCGGTCTGCACCGCAAGCGTCGTCACGCCGGCGCCGCCGACGGCGGGCAAGAATGTGAAAATCTGCGCTTCGGTGGACTCGGCACTCGCTTGCGGCTTGGCGACGCGCGCGCAGGTCCGCACCAGTTCGACCGGCGGCACTGGCTTGACCAGGAAATCCGCAACCCGCATCTGCATCAGCCGGCGGACGTCGCCTTCATCGAAGTCCTGGGTCACGGCGACGACGGGCGGCCAATTGCCGATACGGCGCATCAGGCGCTCGAGCGCCTGCATCTCGAACTCGTCGGAGGCATCGATGTCGGCGACGACCACCGTCGCTCCCGTGATGTCGATCTTGTCGCCGCCCTCCGCGAGCCGCCCCTTGATCACGTCGAGGCCGATCTGCGCACTCGCGCTGAAAGTGGCGCGAATGGACTCCTCGAACGCCTCGTCGGCGGTCAAGACCACGACTTTGGCCTGGACGGATGGGGTTGTGGATCGTCCGATGCGCATGATTTCAGGCTCGCAATACTGATCCGAAGATCATTGACCCGGGGTGCTGACCGATGCCGGCGCACCGCCAGTATTGACGGTGGTCTGCGTGACGTTCTGCGACCCCTGGTTCGTCGATTCGGGACTCTGCGGATCCGACGGCTGGATGACCTTGCCGGTGCGATAGCGTTCGACGGCGCTCTGCATCTTCTGGCCGTTGAACGCGATATTGTTGTTGCCGCTATAGGCCGGCCACGGATCGACGATCATCTGCGCCTTGTTGGCGGCGATGGCGTCGCCGGCGCCGAGAAAAATCGTATCGCGGCGGTCGAGATAAGCGCTCGGGTTGGAGCAGCCGCCGAGCCACACGCTCAGCGTCAGCGCCGACATGCAACCAGCGACAAGGCGCACGGCCTTAATTCTTGGCGGATACATACGCGCCTCCAAATTGCGGCAGGTCGAGGATATGACCGACATAGGGACGGCTCAGGCCGCCGGCAGCGAACCGCGCCAGATTCGGGCTGACCTCCGTCTTGCCCTCCAGGAGCAGATCGGCATCGTTCGGCGGCAACGTGTTGTCGAGCGGGCTGTGGGCCGGCTCCGTCGGCGTCATCGGGCGGACGATGTGCGGCGTCACCAGGATCACCAGGTCGGTTTCCTGCTTCTGATAGTCGGTACTGCGGAACAGCGCGCCAAGCACCGGGACATCACCGACATACGGCAACTGGTCCTGGGCGTTGGTGTTGGTGTTCTGCAATAGGCCGCCCAGCATGAAGCTCTGTCCGTCGCGCAATTCGAGCGTGGTCGCCGCTTTGCGCGTCGTCAGTCCCGGGACGAACGTGCCAGCTACGGTCACGCCGTTTACCGGGTCGAGTTCGCTCACTTCCGGTTTGACGACGAGGTTGATGAGCCCGTCGCGAAGAACTGTCGGAGTGAACGAGAGGCCGACGCCATAGGGCTGGAAGCCGAACGACGGCGTGCCGGTCGCCCCGACTTCCGGGATCGGAAACTGGCCGCCGGCAAGGAAACTCGCGGTTTCACCCGAGAGCGTCACCAGATTGGGCTCGGCGAGGCTGCGCGCGGCGCCCTGCGTTTCAAGCGCGTTGACCGCGATCTGAAGCCGGTTCGACAACTGTCCGACAAGAAAGCCGAATGGAGTCGCGCCCGAAAGCACACCCGCAGCAACAATCGGCGAGATCGGCAAGGCGGTGGCCGACACGTTGGCGCCGCCGGCGCCGGTGCCCAAAAGGCCGCCCTGCTGAAACGCGCCATTCGGCTGCGTGATCGGCAATTGCGAAGCAGGCCGGCCCGAGCCGACATTGGCAAGAACCGAATTGCCGAAGGCGTTCCATTGCACCCCGAGATCGCGGCCCGCCGAGCGTTTCACCTCGAGGAACCGTACCTCAAGCATGATCTGCTGCGGCCGCGAAACCTCGACCGTATTGATCGGGTCCGGGCCGAACTGGCGGGCGATCTCCATGGCCTTATCGAGCGTGGCGGCGTCCGAAGACGTTCCGCTCAGCATGATGCGGCCGTTGATCGACGACACTTTGATGCTGCCGCCGGTGAAACGATAGATTTCCGTCGCCAGCCGCGAAATGTCGTAGGACACCTCGATGTCGAAAATGCCGACCGGCTTCTTGTCCTCGCTATAGACGGTCACCCGCGTGGTGCCGATCTTCTTGCCGAGAATCGACAGCGAGTGATCGGTGAGCGGGCTGACGTCCGCCACATCCGGATCGCCGACCGTGATATCGGTGAAGTTCTGGTCGGTGCGCACGTCCTGGGTCTTGCCGACCGTCACCGTGAGCGTCGAGGTGTGCACGACATTGCCGCCGACAGCGATGTGCTGCTGCGCATGCACCGCCGGCGCGAACGCCAGCATGACCGTGGCCGCAAGCACCGCCCTGATCCAGCCGCGCCGCAACAGCGCGCCGATCCTGATGCCCGTTTCCGGAAGTCCCCTGTCCACATACCGGGGGCTTTCGCCCGCGGCATAATCCTGACTCTTGTACTGGTTTTTCACGTCGGCCTCCCCGCCGCTCGTTGTCGTCCCCAAAACCCGAATTTCACTTCGCTCCGTTTCGTATCGCTTCGAACCCGTCATTCCGATTTCGTATCAGTCGTGCGCCGATGCCGGCTGCGACAGCGCCGCGGAGTGCGCGTCGCTGCGCTCGGTCGGCACGGTGTATTCGGTGCGCTCGTTCTTGCCCGGGCGAACGACGCTGATGGTGATAAAGCGGCGATCCGATGCCGGCGCAGCCGATTTGCCGAGGTCGGCGGAGGTGACGCGCCGTGACTTGTCGTTGGCGAGGTCGCCCGCTTTGCGCAACAAGAGCGACAGCGTGCCGACCGTGGACGCGAGTGCGATCTTCTGGCCGTCAGTGACGTCGACTTCGACGGTGACGGCCTTGACCACCGCCACCTTGTCGTTTTTCTCGTCGGCAAGCTGATCGATAGCGAGGACCCGCACGTCCTCGAGTACGACATCAGTCACCGCGTTGTTCTTTTCGCCCTGCCGCGTCAGCAGCACGTCGACGCGGTCGCCGGGCAACACGAAACCGGCGACACCCTGGACGTCATTGACCCGGATGGTGACCGCCTTCATGCCGTCATCGATCACCGCCGAGAGCGTGGCGCGCTGGCCCGGACCCGTGATCTTGCTGGCAAGGATCGCTTCGTTGATATCGAACGGCATCAGCACGACGCGCTTGCCCGCCGTGACATCCGCGATCTTGTTGAAAGCGCCGGCCGGCAGCGCATCCTGCGGCCACGGCACTTCGCGCAAGGCTTGCGCGGTGAGCTCCTCGCCGAACCGCAATGGGCGATTGGCGACCACGATCGTGCGCTCGGGCGGCGGCGCCTTATGCTGCGCTTCGAGGCTTTTCATGCGCGCGTCGGACTGGTTGTTGAGCCAGGTCTGCGCGAGAAAAACCGCGAGCAGTCCGAACAGGACCGCAAAGCCGATCATGACGATTGTACTGGTACGCAAGTCCGTCCCCTGATGACGCCGAAATTCGTTGAACAGATTTCCCTTGAGGGATTTTCGCGCTGTTCGAGGGGATTATTGATGCGCCGGCGGTATGGAAATAGTGAAGTTATGCGGGGTTCTCGGCCTATGCTGAAGATTGGTTGAAGCGGTATTCTTTACGGCGCGTGTATCGGTTTATTTGAATCCAACAGATAGCCTTTACGAAGTTTGAGTCTTTGCGGGACCGAAAACGCGAGGCGTTCAGATAAGCGCATGGAACACGCGAATCCGCGTCCGCCACGTTCACGAGCGGCGAGTGTCGTCAAGCCGGCTGCATTGGAGGAAATGGGGTAGTACACTGTTAAGGACGCGCCGCACTTGCCGGCGCGGCGTTTGGTGAATCGTTTCGCAAAGCCACGCCGCAAGCCTGATCCACCCTTCCGCAACCTTGCGGTAATCAAGAATTTTCGCCTGGAGAGCCGAACGCATGCCGACATCCCTTATCGATTCCGCCGTATTCCGCGACATCTTCTCGACCGAAGCGATGCGGCGGGTGTTTTCCGACGAAAACCGCGTCCAGAAATATCTCGATTTCGAGGCCGCGCTGGCGCGGGCGCAGGCGCGTCTCGGCATCATCCCGAAAGAGGCCGGAGAAGAAATCGTGCGGCATTGCAACGCCGCCGAGATCGACATGGCCAAGCTCAAGGTGCAGACCGAGAAGATCGGTTATCCGGTGCTGCCGGTGGTGCAACAGCTCGTCGCGCTGTGCCGCGACGGCCTTGGCGAATGGTGCCATTGGGGCGCGACCACGCAGGACATCACCGACACGGCGACCGTGATGCAAATCCGCGAAGCGCTGACGATCGTCGAGGCCAATATCGATAACATCGCCAATGCCCTTGCGGAATTGGCACGCAAATACCGCGATACGCCGATGGCGGGCCGCAGCAATCTGCAACAGGCCGTGCCGATCACCTTCGGCTACAAGATGGCGACGCTGCTTGCCGCGTTCGAACGGCACAAAGAACGCCTGAAGGAATTGCGCGCACGCGTATTGATCGGCGAATTCGGCGGCGCCGCCGGCACGCTGTCCTCGCTCGGCGGCCGGGGGCTCGAAACCCAGGCCGAGTTGATGAAGGAACTAAAGCTCGGCCAGCCGGCGATCGCCTGGCACACGGTGCGCGATACGATCGCAGAAGTCGGCTGTTTCCTCGGTCTCGTCACCGGCACCTGCGGCAAGATCGCGTTCGACATCAAGCTGATGATGCAGACCGAAGTGGAAGAGGTCTACGAGCCGTTCCACGAGGGCCGCGGCTCGTCATCGACCATGCCGCAGAAGCGCAATCCGATTTCCTCGGTCTATATTACCGCGCTGACCGCGGTGGTGCGGCAGCAGGTCGCCGCCCTGCTCGAGGCCATGGTCGAGGACCACGAACGCGCCACCGGGCCGTGGGAAATCGAATGGATCGTGCTGCCGGAAATCTTCTGCCTTTCCGCCGGCGCGCTGGCGCAGACCGAATTCGTGCTCACTGGCTTGCAGGTCGACGAAAAGAAGATGCGCTCGAACCTCGACCTGACGAAGGGGCTGATCGTTTCGGAAGCCGTGATGATGGGTCTCGGGCCCTATCTCGGCCGGCAATATGCCCACGACCTCGTCTACGACATCTGCCGCAAGGTCGTCGCGACCGGCCGGCCGCTCGTCGAATTGCTGGCAGAGAGCCCCGAGATCACCAAGCACCTCGACCGCGCCGCGCTGGCGAAACTTTGCGATCCGGCGAGGTATCTCGGCGAGGCCGGCGCGATGGTCGATCGGGTGCTGGCGATGCGGGGGAAGTAGATTTTACTCTGCCGCAGCCGCTTTGGCCGCCGCCTGTTCGCGCACGAATTTCTCGATCGCCAGCTGATCGACCTTGCCGGAGCCGAGCATCGGCAATTTCTCCAGCACGATCACTTCGGCGGGAAGCATCAGTTCCGAGGCATGCTTGCTGCGCGCATAAATCATGAATTCCGAGCGCGTCGCGCCCTGTTTGTCGGTGACCATGATCAGCCGTTCGCCCTTGCGCGCATCGGCCACCGGCGCCACGGCGGTCTGGTTGTCCGGCCAAAGGCCCGCCGCCAGCATTTCGATTGCGGCAAGCGAGATCATCTCGCCGCCGACCTTGGCAAAGCGCTTGGCGCGGCCCTTGATCGCAACAAAGCCCTGGTCGTCGATGACGACGATGTCGCCGGTATCGTGCCAGCCCTCCGGCGGCGGTTCGAGGACGCCCGGCTTGTCGGCGCGCAGATAACCCAGCATCACGTTCGGCCCCTTGACGAAAAGCCGGCCGCCCTCCTCGACGCCTTCGACCTTATCGAGCCTTGCCTCCATGCCGGGCAGGAGCCGCCCGACTGACCCGAACTTGTTGAACATCGGCGTATTGATCGCCATCACCGGCGAGCATTCGGTCACGCCGTAGCCTTCGAGGATACGCAGGCCGAATTTCTCCAGATAGAGCTGCCGTGTCGCCTCTTTCACCGGCTCGGCGCCCGCGAGCACATAGCGCACCGAGCGGAAATCGTAGGGGTTGGCAACGCGCGCATAGCCGTTGAGAAACGTGTCGGTGCCGAACAGGATGGTCGCGCTGACGCCGTAAACCAGCTCCGGCACGGTGCGGTAATGCAGCGGCGACGGATAAAGATAGACCGGAACGCCGGAGACGAGCGGCAGCACGGTGCCCGCCGTCAGCCCGAAGGAATGAAACACCGGCAGCACGTTGAACAGCTTGTCCTCGCGGCCGAAATCGATGCGGGCGGCCGCCTGCGCCGCGTTCGTCAGCATGTTGCGATGGGACAGAACGACGCCTTTCGGCAATCCCTCCGAGCCCGAAGTGAACAGCACCGTCGCCCAGTCATCGGGCTTGCGCACGACCAGCGGCTTCTTCCACGACACCAGGCCGCGAAGCTTGTCGAGGAGGCCGATCGTCTTGCGAACATCTTCGAGATAAACAAGGCGCACTTGCGTCGCGAGCTGCGCAACGACGTTGTCGAGCCGGCCTTTCTCGACGAAAGCGCGCGACGTGAGGACGGTATCGACCTGCGCGGCGCGGCAGGCGGCGAGGATATTGGCCGCGCCCGCGGTGAAATTGATCATGGCCGGCACGCGCCCGCCGGACATCACCGCGAGAAATGTAGCGACCGCGCCATTCGACGTCGGCAGCATGACGCCGAGCGTGTGACCTTCGAGCGCGAACGGCATCAGCTTGCGGCCGAGGATCGCGGTCGCCTGGAGAAGCCTTTTGTAGGTCATCTGGCCGCTCACCGGATCTTCGACGGCAAGCCAGCTTGCGCCGTGAACGCGCGCGGACTCGACGACCGCTTCGACAACGGTGCGGTCCGTCGAGGTGGTGCGAAAGATCAGGTCCGACATGATCGTGTAGAGGGCTGCGCCCGCGACCTGGCGCCTCTTGCGGCCTTTGATTTCAGGGTCGACCTTAAGCTGCACCGGTTCAAGGATTGTGACCGTGATTTTCGGAAACCACCGGCGGCGCACCTGCGAACTCTTCAGCCGGCTGAAGATCGTCGCCTCCGGCCCGTCGATACGAACCGGCACCACCATCACGTCCGCCTTGTCCGCGATCATGGCCGCTCCATCATAGACCTTCATCAGGCTGCCGGTCACGGTGATGCGGCCTTCGGGGAAAATCACCAGCGTGTCGCCTTCGCGCACCGCATTGATGATCGCGCGCAGCGAAAACGGCTTGAGCGGATCGAGCGCCATGGTGCGCACGAATTTGAGAAAAGGCTGGATCCACCAGTGCTTCGACATCGCGACGTCGATGGCGAAGACCGGGCGCTTGGGCAGGATCGCGGCCGCCAGCGGCGGATCGAGGAAGCTTACATGGTTGAGGGCGATAATCGCGTGGTCGCCGGCCTTGGCGATGTTGTCCAGCCCATTGACCTCGAGCCGGAAGAAAGCGCGGAACACGATCGACAAAAAATCGTTCAGCCATCCGGCCGGCATGGTGAAACCGATGGCGATCGCCACCACGACATTGGCGGCGCCGATCAGCGCAAACAAAAGCGGCGTGCCGTAACCGAGCTTTTGCAGCACAGCCAGGATGATCGCGCCGGCCACCATGAACGCCGCATTGAGGACGTTGACCGCGGCGACGACGCGGGCGCGGCGATCGTCGCCGGCCCAGACCTGCACGGCGGTGAAGACCGGCACGATAAACAGGCCGCCGGCGACGGCGAGGCCGGCAAGATCAATTGCGAGACGGATGCTGTGGGGCGAGGCAAAATAGCCCGCGATCGACAGCGGGCTTGCTGCCGGCACGATGGCGGACTGCCGTCCAGCCGAGATCGAGAGCGAACAGCCCGATCAGCACGGTGGCGATGAGCGTCGGCAGCAGCACGATGCGGCCGGCCGCAAGCCACGCCGCAAGACCGGAGCCGACACCGACGGCGACCGAAAAAATAGTCAGGAACAGCGTCACGACCTGTTCGCTGCCGCCGATATTGTACGACACCAGCGGCGGCAAGAGCGACAGGACCAGCGCACCGACCAGCCAGAACCAGCTCGCCACAAGCCCGCCCCACCACAGCCGCGGATCGGCACGCAAATGTTTGATGAGTGCGCCGGTGGACGCGAAAATGTTGCGGTTGATTTTGAGTTCGGGATCGCCGGCTACGGTTTTGGGGATCAGCAAGCTCGAAAGCCAGCTCGCAAGCGCCGTCACCAGCATCAGCCACGCGAAATGGATTGGACTGCTGTTGCCATTGGCAGCGAAGCCCGCGACGATCGTGCCGAACAGGATCGCAAGAAATGTACCGGCTTCGATCAGTGCATTGCCGGACGGCAACTCCCTGCGCGGCAGCAGATTGGGCAGGATGCCATATTTGATCGGACCAAACAGCGAAGCAAGCGTGCCAAACACGAAGACCGCGGCGAAGAGCAGGCTGAGCGAATGAAACGCGAAGCCGGCGACGGCAATGACCGCCGCGCCCATCTCGGTGAACTTGATGCGCTGCGCAACCCACGCTTTGTCGTAGCGATCGGCGAGTTCGCCGCCGAGTCCTGAGAGGAAGAAGAACGGGGCGATCAGCGTCGCGCCGGCGAGCGTTATCAATGCTCCCGAATTGGCGCCGGAAACCTCGAACAGGATGACAAAGACAAGCGCTGTCTTGAGGAAATTGTCGCCGAAGGCCGCAAAGAACTGACACCAGAACAAAGGCGCGAAGCGGCGCTGCGTCATGAGGGACGTGGACATGTCTCTTCCGTGGTTGGTCTTCCTGCGGTTTGCCGCGCGCCGCGACTTCCGGTCGGCAGTCTAGACGCTGGCGGCGGCGTTGGCGACGCAGCGGCCGGGGCCAATGACCCGCCGCCGCATGATCTATCTATGATATTGATATAATTGATTATTTATGGCTTAGGAAGACGCAAAAGCCGGCCTTGTCAGCGGCCATCGAGAATATCGCGAATCCGGACGGCGAGCGACGACTGCGTCAGCGGCTTCTGAATAAGCTGAACACCCTCATCGAGACGGCCCTGATGGACAATGGCGTTGCGCGAATATCCGGTCATGAACAAGACCTTGAGCAGCGGACGCCTGGCTAGCGCGGCGGTCGCCAGTTCGCGGCCGTTCCGGCCCGGCAGAATGACGTCGGTGAGAAGAAGATCGATGTGACCGCCGCCATCGATGGTTCCGAGCGCGGAGGCGGCATCGCCTGCCTGCAATACCATGTAATTCAAGTCTTCAAGCGTTTCGCAAATGAAAGCCCGGACGTCATCATCGTCCTCGACGACCAATATGGTCTCCTTGCCGTAGGCAGACGGCGTGACGGTTTGTTGCACCGGATGCTCGCCGGTTTTCTTGCCGTAAGTGCGCGGCAGGTAAATCTTCACCGACGTGCCGAGACCCTCTTCGCTGTAGACTTTCACGTGGCCGCCGGACTGCTTGACGAAACCATAAACCTGACTGAGGCCGAGACCGGTACCGTGCCCCGCCTGCTTGGTCGTGAAGAACGGCTCAAAAACGTGGGTGACAACTTCTTTCGTCATTCCAGTGCCGTTGTCGGTGACGGAAATCTGCACATATTGACCGGGCCGGACTTCGGCATTTTCCGAGCAATAACGCTCGTCGAGGAGAACGTTGCTCGCCTCGACGGTGACTTGCCCGCCATTCGGCATTGCATCGCGTGCGTTGACGGCGAGATTGAGGATGGCCGCTTCGAGTTGCGCCGGATCGGCTTCGACCTGCCAGACGCCGCCGGCGCCGACGACCTCAAGCTGCACCTGCTCGCCAAGCGACGGTTTGAGAAACACCGAAAGATTTCTGAGCAGCTTGTTGACGTCGAGCAGCGTGGGCTTGAGCGGCTGCCGGCGTGAAAACGCCAACAGGTGCCCCGTCAAAGCCGCCGCACGATTTGCGCCGATCAGCGCATTGTCGACCGCGCGCTCAAGACGCGCCCGCGCGCCTTCTTGCCAGGATTCCAGCGTCCGCTTGGCGGTATCGAGATTGCCGATGATGATGGTGAGGAGATTGTTGAAGTCGTGCGCCACGCCGCCGGTGAGTTGCCCAACGGCGTCCATCTTTTGCGACTGGTATAGTTGCTCGCGCGCGGTCTCCAGGCGCTGCTGTGCATCGCGCCGCTCGGTGATATCACGCGTTACCTTGGCCAGGCCGATGAGGTTGCCGTTGACGTCATCGATCCGATCGATAACGGCGCTGGCCCAGAACCGCGTGCCGTCTTTACGGACGCGCCAGCCATCAGCCTCGTATTTTCCTTCGTTGATCGCCGTGAGCAGCGCGCGGGTCGGGACGCCGGCCGCGCGATCCTCGGGCGTGTAAAAACGCGAAAAATGCTGCCCGACAATTTCCTCTTCGCTGTAACCCTTGATCCGCATCGCGCCGGAATTCCAGTTCGTCACGTTGCCCTGCGGGTCGAGCATGTAGATCGCATAGTCGGTGACGCCCTGCACCAGAATCTGAAATCGGCGTTCGCTCTCTTGCGTCGCCCGTTGTACGATTTGCTGTTCCAGCTCCTTGCGATGCTGTTCGGCTGCGGCGAGCTCGCGTCCGACATCATCGAATTCGCGCACCGGAATGTGTTCGACCGGCACGGGCTCACCGCGGCCGAGCGCATTGGCCTGCGCGACGAGCGTTCTGCTCGCGCCGGCAAGCCTTCCGCCGAGCAGATAGGCCACACCAATCGCCAAAATCGTCAGCCCCGCTCCGATCATGACGAGAGTCCAGAGTGTTCCGCGAAGCGAGTTCTGGATTTTTTCTTCCGGAACGCCGACCCAGACCAGCCAGCCGGAAATCCTCGTTCGGGCATAGCCGACACGGATTTTATAGCCCTGAGTATTTGTTCCGAGCCAGGATCCTTCCCGTCCCTGCGTATGATCGATGAACGATTGCGCCGCGCGTTTGCCGACGCGTTCCTCCATCCCTTCGGTACGCGCGAGAACGACGCTGTCGCGATCCAAAACTCCCGCAACCTGGTCCCCGGAAACATCTTCCTTGAGGATGTCGAGAAGGTGCTCAGGCTCGAAACTCAAGTGGAGAAAATGGGACACGTCGCCGTTTTCGATCACTGGTACGGTAACGAAATAGATCGGACGGCGCGCCACCGTTCCGACTATGACATTGCTGACGTAGGGCTTTTTCGTCGCGACGACGATATCGTCGCCCTCCGCCTGATCCCGCGGCAAAGCGGCCCCCCAAGGCAATCGCGTATTCACAAGCTGCTGCCCTGTCCTGTCACGAAGCAGAACGTCGACGCCGGAGAAGCGGCGAATTTGCGAAGCACGCTCGTAGAATCGCTGATAGTCGCGGCGGGTGAGCGATCCCGAGCCAGCAAGGGTTTCGAGCGTGAGCAATTGACCCTGCAAGTCCCGGTCGACGTCCAATGACAATTCGTGGGCGTCGTCTTTGAGGTCTCGCTCGATCCGGGTCAATTCCGAATCGTAATAACGCTGAAAGAGAATTGCCGCGAACAGCATAAGCGGCACGAGGATCGCGACGACCATGAGAACCAGGTAGGCCCGCATTGAGAGGCCGCGTTTTGGCTGGTCTGGGGTCGTTTCCACCGCGGGCACCGGCTGTCCCTCACCTGCCGGCCGCGCCGCATCCAGTTTCCCTGGCGGCGATTGAGGAGCGAGACATTCAAAACCCCGGCGCGCGTTCGACCTGATCGTACCAGTCAAAGCCCATGTCTTTGACGATGCGGTTGCTCATTACGATGATACGGCACTCCGCGCCGGCATTGGCGAAGTGCTGATGCATCGTAAACGGCGGGATGTAGACGTAATCGCCGACCGTCCATTCGTAACGCTTCGGCGCGTCGGTCCATTGCCATTCGAATGCATCGAGGCAATCCCACTTGAGATCCCAGTGCAGATCATAGCCGGAGCCTTCGACCACGAAGAACAGTTCTTCCCACATGTGGCGATGCTTGCCGGAGCGCTCGCCGTCATTGAGGAACTGCATATAGGCCTCGATGCAGCATTCGCGCGTGTGCATTTTCTTGTGCACAAGGTGTTTGATCAGACCGTCGGGCGAGCGTTCCCACGGCATGTCCGCAGATTTTATGATGTTCGGCAGCGTCGCGTACTCAGCGCGGAACTTTTCCGACTCGATGACCGCCTCGGCGAGAAATTCGCTGGTCTCGGACCCGGATAGCGCCGCCTGCTTGTCTTCGAACAATGTCACGATGGTTTCCGCTCAAATCTCGGTCGGAGGATGAAATTCCTTGATCCCGGGGGGCAATTTGTCGGTCGGCCATTCCACCATTTTTTGAAACAAAAGATGCATGAACAGGAACAGCGGCTTGGCCTTGAACACGAGCAGGATGCAGGATTCTTTCTCGTCATCATTGAAATGCTGGTGCACGCAGCCGTTCTCGACCAGCATTACGTCGCCGGCTTCCCACGTCATTGAGCGGCCGTCGTGGACGTCGTGGCCGTGACCCTTGAGCACATAAAATACTGCGCTGTTGAGATGGCCATGCTTCTGGCCGGCGTTGAGTGGCGCATAGCACTCGATATGCGATTCGATCGATTGGACAATGCTGACGGCTTGCGGCGAGATAACGTGTTTGCCGTACATAGCCGGGCCGCCCTTCCACGGATGATCCTTGGAGGAATAGACGCGCGGCTCTTCGAGCAGTTTCTTGTAGAGGTGACTGTAAGTTCCTTCGAGCGCCCGCACGAATGTGCGTTTTTTGGACCAGCGCTCCCAATTGCCGTGCTTGATCTCGTCGGTGTCCTCGTCCGACGGCTTATTGTGCCCGAGGCCGGGCGTCTCATGCTCCAGCATTCCAGTCATAGCTGGTCATTACGGGATTTCAGACGCCCGTGCAATGTCTTGGCCGTGTCGTGGGAATATCTTGGCAACACCTTGGCGGCGCGGATGGAACCGTGTTTGTCGAGCGCGCGCGGCGCGTTAGAGTGTTACGGGTGCTCAACCGGGGGACGGGCAATGCCGTCGACTGCCTTTAAGACGGCCGGCAGGATCGTCATGGCCGCCGCCGTGTTGGCGGCCTTGCAAATTTCCGGCGCAAACGCGCAACCCGCCGCCGAGTTTTACCAGGGCAAGTCGGTCGACCTGGACATCGGCTACAGCGTCGGTGGCGGATATGACCTTTATGCGCGGCTGATAGCACGCCATCTCGGCAAGCATATTCCCGGCAATCCCGCCGTCGTAACGAAGAACATGGAAGGCGCCGGCAGCCTGCGGCTCGCCAACTATCTTTATTCCGCCGCGCCGCGGGACGGCAGCGTGATCGGGGCGACCAGCCGGGGCGCGCCGTTCGATCCCCTGCTTAACGAGAAGGGTGCGCAGTTCGATGCGTCGAAATTCTCCTGGATCGGCAGCGCCAACAACGAGGTGAGCGTCTGCGTGGCGCTGACGTCATCGGGCATCACGAAATTCGACGATTTACTGACAAGACCGCTGACCGTCGGCTCGACCGGCATCGGCGACGACACCTACCAGTTTCCTACCCTGCTCAACGCGGTGCTCGGCACCAAATTCAAGATCATCAATGGCTATCCAGGCAGCAACGAGGTCAGTCTGGCGCTCGAGCGCGGTGAGGTCGAGGGCCGTTGCGGCTGGTCGTGGTCGAGCGTCAAGGCGACGCGGATGAACTGGATCGCAAACAAGAGGATCACCGTGCTGGCGCAGCTGTCGTTGTCGAAACATCCGGATCTGCCCGACGTGCCGCTGATCATGGATTTGGCCAAGACCGACGAGCAGCGTCAGATATTCAAGATGATCTTTGCCCGCCAGGTCATGGGCCGGCCGTATCTGGCGCCGCCCGGCCTGCCGGCGGACCGGCTGGCGGCTTTGCGCCAAGCCTTCGCGGCCACCATGGCCGACAAGGATTTTCTCAGCGAGACCGAGCAGAACAAATTCGAGATCAATCCGGTAAGCGGCGAACAATTGACGACGCTGGTCAACGAGATTTATCGCACGCCGCCGGATGTCACGAAGAAAGTGGCCGCGATCCTGCAGCCTTAGAGCATGATCCGGAAAAGTGGAAGCCGGTTTTCCGGATCATGCTCCGACAAGAAAGCTGGACCACCGACCCGATTCAGCTTGATCGGATCATGGTCTAAGTTTCAGATGAGTTTTGTGGCGGCGCGAAAGGCCGGGAACAGGTTGCCGAGAAGCGACGGCGGCCAGGCGACGGCAAGCGCCCAGTGAAAGACAATCCAGCAGAACGCGGTTGTCGCGGCGGCGAAACCCAACGACGACGGCCAAGGCTCGCCGAAGCCGAAGCACATATAAGCGAAGACGAACAGCGCGATCGCCGGGATAAATCCGATCAGCGCCACAGCGGCGATGAATGCCGCCATCCAGAGAAAGAATGCCGTTGCCCGCCGGCGCACCACATCGTCCGCCAGGCCGAGATCGGAGACAGGGCCGCTTATCGGGGTTCCTGCCGCCACGCCGGAATCGGCATGCGCCACGTATCTTTGCTCCGGGCCGAATAGCTCATTGACGAGATTGAACACCGCGGCGACAAGAGCGATGCCGCAGGCGGTCAGCGGAACAAGTTTGGCGTCGCGCGGCCAATCCGCCGACGAAGCAATCGCCACGACGATCAGTGCGATGACGGCCAGAGTGAAGGCCGGCGCGGCGCCGAATCGTGCTTTGCCGCCGCCGACCTGCCGCATTTGACCGATCAGCGTCTCCACGATCTGCGCCAGCGGCCGGTAAAGCGCCCACACCACGCAGGCCAGGATCGCGACGACGGCCGGACGCAGCAACCAGCCCCAGCCATAAAGTTGCGTCGAAATGAACAGGTAGCGTTCGAAAATAGCGCCGACCACGATGCCGAGCACCATCGGCGGGCGCGGCCAGCCCAGCCGCTTCATGATCCAGCCGACGATACCGAAGAACACCAGCGAATAGAGATCGCCCCAATCGTGTTCGCCCTCGAAGGCGGCGACAAAAACCAGCGCGATGATGACCGGCAACAGAATCTCGGGACGAATGCGCGACACTCGCGCCAGCCAGTGCGAGCACAACAGACAGATGACGGCGCCGATGACATGCGCCAGGGTCAGGCTCCAAACGATCATGTAAGTGAGATCGAGATGCTTGGTCAGCATGTCCGGTCCGGGCGTCAGCCCATGCATCAGGAACGCGCCGAGCAGGATCGCCATCGATGCGCCGGCCGGCACACCAAACGCGATCGTCGGCACCAGATGGCCGCCCTCCTTGGCATTGTTCGAGCTCTCCGGCGCGATGACGCCGCGCACGTCGCCGGTGCCGAATGTTTCCGGATTTTTTTCGGTGCGTTGCGCGTAGCCGTAGGCGATCCAGTCGATCACGGCGGAGCCGATGCCTGGAATGGCGCCGAGCCCGGTGCCAAGGACGCCGCAGCGCAGGACCAGCCACCAATTACGGCCGACGTCGCGCACGCCTTCCCATTGGCTGGACAGATCGATCTTCGGCGCATTGTCGCCGGCGATGCGTTTTCGCGATATCGCGAGCTCGGCCAATTCCGGCAGCGCGAAAATGCCGAGCGTCGCCGGAATGAGCGGCACACCATCCCACAGATAGAGCCAATCGAACGTCCAGCGCAGCGTGCCGCTCGGCGCGCGCGAACCGACCATGGCAATCATCAGGCCAAGCCCACCGGCGGTCAGGCCCTTGAGCGGAGCCCGGCCGGACAATGTGGCCACCATCGACAGGCCGAACAGCGTGAAGGCAAGCAGTTCCGGCGAGCCGATCGCGAGCATCACCGGGCGAAGGATCGGAATGCTCACCGCGAGCACGATCGCGCCGACGATGCCGCCGGCGAGCGAGGAGGCAAAGCCTGCGCCGAAGGCGCGGCCGGCCTCGCCTTTCTTCGCCATGGCGTACCCGTCGATCACGGTCGCCGCGGCGCCGACATGACCTGGCACGCCGAACAGCACCGCCGTGATGAAGTCCGACGACGTGATCACCGCCGCCATTCCCAAAAGGAGCGCGAAGGCGGTGTATTCATCGAGGTTGTAGGTGAAGGGGATCAGCATCGCCATGCCGACGATGCCGTTCAGCCCCGGCAAGACGCCGATGGCGAGCCCGATCAGGACACCGAGACACAGAAACAATAGCCGTGCCGGCTCAAGCAGGAGATGCAGCGCATGCACTGCGCTGGCGATCATGTCCGGCTGCATCGGCCGCTACTCCCTGCTCCCATGCGGCATCGCGCCCGAAACCTGCAATGGCGTCAAGCCCATGATAGGCTCGTGCGTCGAAGCGCCGGGGAAGACATGACGGATACTCACAGGGGCCTTGTTCGCGCGGCTGGCATCGCGTTGTTCTGTGCCGGACTGGCCGGGATCGCAGGTGCGCAAGATACCTCCGGTTTCTACAAAGACCGTAATATCGACCTCTATATCGGTTACAGCGTCGGCGGCGCTTACGATTTCTATGCGCGCGAGATCGGCCGCCACATGGGCGCGCATATTCCGGGTAATCCCACGCTGGTGCCGAAGAATATGGAAGGCGCCGGCAGCGTGCGGCTCGCCAACTACCTTTATCGCGTCGCGCCGCAGGATGGTTCCGCGTTCGGCACGATCGGCCGCGGCATCGCCTTCGATCCGCTGCTGATCGGCAAGGCCGATGCGTTCGACGCGGAGAAATTCGGCTGGATCGGCAGCGCCAATAACGAAACCAGCGTCTGCGTGGCGATGAAGGATTCCGGCATTACGAAATTCGAGGACCTGTTCGCCAGGGAACTGACGGTCGGCGGCACCGGCGCCAGCGCCGACACCGACCAATTTCCGCGGGTGCTCAACGGCGTGCTCGGGACGCATTTCAAGATCGTCGAAGGCTATCCCGGCGGCAACGATGTCGTGCTGGCGATGGAGCGCGGCGAGGTGCAGGGCCGCTGCGGCTGGTCATGGTCGAGCGTGAAGGCGACGCACAAATCGTGGATCGACGAAAAGAAAATGATCGTGCTGGTCCAGTTCTCGCTCAGCAGGCACCCCGAACTGCCCGACGTACCGCTCGTCACCGATTTCGCCAAGACCGACGAGCAGCGCCAGATCCTGAAGATGATCTTCGCCCGGCAAGTGATGGGACGCCCCTACCTCGCGCCGCCAAACCTGCCGCCGGACCGCCTCGCGGTCTTGCGGCAAGCCTTCATGGACACGATGACGGACAAGGATTTTCTGGCCGACGCCGCCAAGACCGATCTCGAAATCAATCCGGTTTCCGGAGCCGATGTCGAGAAGCTCGTCAAAGAGGTCTATGCCACGCCGGCAGACATCGTCGCCAAGGCCAAGGAGGCGGCGAAGTAAAACGAACGGCAGCCCGCGGGAACGGGGCGGTCGCCGTCATTCCCGGCACGAAGAATATCGCGCCGGTCGCGCTCAACCTTATTTCTTCGCCTTGAGATCGTCCGCAAGGAAACTGGTGTCGACAATCTTCGACCAGTCGACGTCGCCGGAGAGCGCGCCGACGAGCTTTTGGGCGCGGATCATGCGGTCCATGCCTGCCATGTCGAAACTGCCGGGGCCCCAATAGGGCACGCCTGACTTGCTCGGCGCGACGAGATTGTGAATCGTGCTTTTGACGACCTCGACGTCGAGATTGTAGGCCTTTGCCACGATCTCGGAGGCCTCGTCGGGATGCGCGTACATGAAATCGACCGCCTTGCGCCGCCCGCGCAGGATCGCGCGGATGAAGTCGCCCCCGGACGCCGCCGCCTCGCCGGTGGTCACGCCGATCACATTGCATAGCGGCGGCAGCACGTCGCTTGCCGATACCAGGACCCGGAACTGCGACTTGTTCTTCGACCATACCGGATCGGCGATCGCGGAGGCGTCGATCAGGCCGAGATTGAGCGCTACAACCGCCTCGCCGAACCCGCCGGTCTTGACCAGTTCGGCCTCGTCGGGTTTGAGCCCGGCCTGCTCGAGGAGGAGAATGTCGAGGGCCTGGCTGGTCGAGCGCGGATTGGTGTAGCCGATCTTCTTGCCCTTGAGGTCCTGGATGGTCTTGATCGGCGCGTCCGGCTTGACCGCCCATACGAACTCCGCGACCGTCAGCACGTCGTCGCTGATGATCTTGAGGTCCGCACCCTGCTGAATTGCCGCGACCGTGCCGGCGAGATCGATCTCGCCGAATGCAAGATGACCCGTCATCAGATTGCGCACCGTCGTCCCGCCGCCCGCCGAAGACAGGACGCCACTGATATCGGCGCCTTCCTCCTTGAAAAAGCCCTTCGCCAGAGCGACGGCATAAGGCATTCCATTTGCGGCGACGCCGTAATTGCTGACGACGATTTCTTCAGCGATGGCCGCGCGCAGCGGCAGCAACGTCACGGCGGCGAGAACCGCCATTGCAGGCAACAGGCGCGCCCTGACGATCGAAGACATGAATTTCCTCCCGGATTGACGGCAGTGTTCTTGGGCCGCCCTACTCTACAATAAGCGCCGATGGAGTCGATGATCGATAACGATCAAAAGCGTGCTGACCGTCGCTGCGAACAGCACGATCAATAATGTGACAGCCATGATGAGCTGGATATTCTGCAATCCGATTGCCGTCATCAGCAGATAGCCGAGACCGCGCTGCGAGCCGAACATCTCGCCGAGCAGCGTTCCGATCAGTGTCAGCGAGAAGCCGATGCGGATGCCGGTGAAAATCTCCGGCAGCGCGGCCGGAAGCAGCACCGAACTAACGACTTTCCAAAACCGGAGCCGCAGCACGCGCGCGGTCTTGAGCAGGATCGGATCGATGCCGCGCACCGCTCCGAGCGTGAATATCGCGACCGGCACGATGCCGTGAATGGTGCCGAACGCGATCTTGGCGGGCAATCCCAAGCCAAAAGCCAGCAGGATGATCGGATAAAGGGTGATCTTGGGAATTGAGTAAAACGCCACCAGGATCGGTTCGAACACCTCGCCCGAGAAACGGTGCGCGCCCATCAGGACGCCGATCGCGAGGCCGAGCAGCACCGCCAGCACCAAAGCGAAGAAAAAGGCGCGCGATGTCTCCGCAAGATGGCCCCAGAAGGCATCGGTCGTCAGGAGGTGCCCGAGATAACGGAAGGTTTCGAGCGGCGGCGTCATCGCCTGGCGCCCGGCGACCTCGAACAGGACCTGCCACGCGACCAAGAGCGCCGCGACCAGGACCGCGCTGCTGACGCCGGGCAACCAGGATCGCTGTGTCATGAGCGGCCGCGCCTCTGCATCAAGAGCCGCTCCCAACGCGACAGAGTCGCATTGATCAGAATTGAGATGACGAGGATCAGGAGGATCAGCGGATACATCGTCTTGTTGTCGAAATTGTTGTAGGCGAAGCTGATCTCGTAACCGATTCCGGTGCGCGACATGATGAACTCGGCGCCGATCACGCCGATGAAGGCATAGGCGACCGCGAGCTTTACGCCGGTCAGGAGATAAGGCGCGGCAGCCGGCAAAGTGATCTTGCGCGCGGTCGCGATCGGCCCCAGGCGATAGATTCGCGCCGTTTTCATGAGCACGGGCGGTACACGATCCAGTCCGTTGAGCGTATTCACGATCACGGCCACCACCGCCAGCATGAAGCCGATCAGAATCTGCGGCACGTCGCCGAGCCCGAACAGGATGATGAAGAGCGGGTAGAACGCATAGACAGGAATTGCGTAGTAGGTGGCAAACAGCGGCTCCAGACCCTGCCGGATCGCGCGGAAACCGTGGATGGCGACGCCGAAGACGATGCCCGCTGCCACCGCCAGGGCACATGCGATGCCGACATTGGTCAGCGTCTTGAGCATGGCGCCGTTCATCGCGCCGGAAGCCAGCAGCACGACAAGATCGCGCACCATGGCGCTCGGCGGCTGCATCGTGAGGTGATCGATCACGCCGATCCGGCACAGCAGTTCGAGCAATGCGACGCCACCGCCGACCAGCACCAGGCGATACCAGGCGGTGCGGGTCATGACGGACCTGCACCCTTGCCGATGGCTTTGAGCGATTCTCCGCGCAGCAATCGCCACAGCCGGCCAGTGATCTCGCCAAAGGCAGCATCGGCAACGATCCGGCTGTCGCGATCGCGCGGCCAGCCGGTCTCGACGATTTCGAGGATACGCCCGGGGCGTGCCGACATCACCGCGATGCGATCGGCCAGCATCGCCGCTTCGTCGAGCGCATGGGTGATGAGCAGCACGGTCGACCCGGTATCGCGCCAGAGGCGCAAGAGCTCGTCGCCCATCAGCAGCCGTGTCTGCTGATCGAGCGCGCCGAACGGCTCGTCAAGCAGGATCAGCCGCGGCTGAAGCACCAGAGTACGGGCAATGCAGACGCGCTGGCGCATGCCGCCGGAAAGCTGCGCCGGATAGGCAAGCGCAAAATCGCGCAAGCCCATAAGGTCCAAAGCGTGATCGAGCCGGCGCTGCAGTTCGCCGGCACCGAGTCCGGCCTCGCGCAAGCCGAATGCGATATTGTCGGTGACGCTCAGCCACGGGAAACAGGCATCCTGCTGGAACACGACGCCGACGCCGTCGGGCACCGCTCCGCCGATACTGCGCCCTTCAAATTCGATCGTCCCCGCCGAAGCGGGTGCAAGCCCCGCAATCAGGTCGAGCAGCGTCGATTTTCCGCAGCCGGAAGGACCGACAACAGCGAAGAATTCACCTTTCTTCAATTGCAGATCGATCGGACCGAGCGCATGCACCTCGTGCCCGATGGCGCCGGCGGGGAAGACGCGCGTGACCCCGCTCAGCGAGACGTGCGCGGAGGACATTCACTGCCTCGCTCGCCCGATGCGCCGCGGGCCGTGATCGGTAACGCCGAGATGGGTTTCGAGAGCCGCGCGGTCGGCCGCGAGCGTCGCGCTGTCGGCGGCGTGGACGACGGCGCCGCGCTCGAGAATGATGGCGTGATTGGTGACGCCGAGGATTTTTTTTGCATTCTGCTCGACCAGGATCGCCGACATGCCTTCGTCGCGAATGATGCGGCGGAGCGCCGCCAGCAATTCGTCGACGATGATCGGTGCGAGGCCTTCGAGCGGTTCATCGAGCAGCAAGACCCGTGGATTGAGAACGAGCGCCCGGCCGACAGCCAGCATTTGCTGTTCGCCGCCGGAGAGCTGGTTGCCGAGATTTTGCCGCCGCTCTTCGAGCCGCGGGAACATCGCGTAAACTTTCTCGGTCGTCCAGCGGCCCGGCTGGGCGACCGCGGTGAGATTTTCGTGCACCGTGAGCGACTTGAAAATGTTGCGTTCCTGCGGCACCCAGCCGATGCCGATATGAGCGCGCTGGTCGGGACGCAGCCGCGTAAGGTCGGCGCCATCCAGTGAGATTTTACCGGAAAAATAATGGGTCACACCGACGATGGTATTGATCAGCGTGGTTTTGCCCATGCCGTTGCGGCCGAGAAGCGCGAGCGCCTGGCCCTCGACCAGCGACAGCGAAACATCGGACAGCACTCTGGCTTCGCCATAGCCGGCGGAAAGCTGCTCGATGATGAGGAGATCAGGCATCGAGTTCCTCGCCGAGGTAAACCGCCTTTACGCGCGGGTCGCGTGCCACGTCTTCCGGCGCGCCGTCGACGAACAGCGCACCGTTGACCAGGACAGAAATGCGGTCGGCGAATGAAAACACCAGGTCCATGTCGTGCTCGATCAGGAGCACCGTGACGTTGGCCGGCAGCGCCTCGATGGTGGCGAGAAGCTCGTGCCGTTCCGCTTCCGGCACGCCAGCGGCGGGCTCGTCGAGCAAAAGCACGCGCGGCCGGCAGGCAAAGGCAAGCGCGATCTCAAGAAGCCGCTGCTTGCCATAGGGCAGGATCGCTGCGCGTTCGTGCATGACGTCGGTGAGCCGGAAGCGCTCGACAATCTCGCAAATCTCGTCGGTCACCGCGGCCTTGGTGCCGACCAGTCGCCACCAGTCGGCGCCGGAGCCGAGCCGCTCGGAGACCACGAGCCCGATCGATTCCAGCGGCGTGAGATCGACGAACAATTGATTGATCTGGAACGTGCGCGCCATGCCGAGCCGCACCCGCTCGTGCGGAACGACGTCGGTGATGTCGCGGCCTTCCAGCATGATGCGGCCGCCGGTTGGCCGCAGCACGCCGGTAAGCAGATTGATGACGGTGGTCTTGCCCGCGCCGTTCGGCCCGATCAAAGCGTGACGCGCACCTTTTTCCACAGAGAGATTGACATTTTGCGCGGCGAGGATGCCGCCGAAGCGCTTTTCCAGCCCGATGGTTTCGAGGATCGGCATGCCCTAGCGCCTGTCCGGCGCAGCGCCGCCGAGCGCGGCCGGCCGCGGCTCAATCCGCCCGGTGAGCCGGGAGGCGACGAAGGCGCGCGCGGTCAGGACCCAGCCATACATGCGTTCGCGGCCGAGCAGCACGATGACGACCAGCACGAGGCCGATCCAGAATTGCCAATATTGCGGCGTCAGATTAGCGATCCAGTCCTGCAGCAATTTGTAGATCACCGCGCCGATCAAGCCGCCATAGAGATAGCCGGTGCCGCCGATGATCAGCACCAGCAGCAGATCGGCGGAACGTTCCAGCGAAAATACGTCCAGCGAACAGAATGCCGTGGTCTGGGTGAGAAGCGCGCCGGCAATGCCGGCAAAACCCGCCGACACCGTATAGATCGCGACCAGCCGCCATTTGACCGGAATACCGATCGCCGACGCACGCAGCGAATTGCCCTTCACCGCACGCAGCGACAGGCCGAACGGCGAATAGACGACGCGGCGCGCGATGACGAAACAGACGAACAGCACGATCAGGCAATAGACATAGCCATTGTGGCCGTAAAGATCGAAACGGAAGCGGCCGAGGACTGGCGCGATATCGACGCCCTGCAATCCATCGGCGCCGCCGGTGATATTGGAATAGCGGTTGGCGACTTCGCCGAGCATCAGCGAGACGCCGAGCGTCACCATGAGCCGCGTCAGGTCGGTGCCGCGCAGCACCAGAAAACTGGTCACAAAGCCAAGCATGGCCGCGACCAGGCCGGAGCAAATGAGTGCGATAATCGGTTCGTTGATGAAGCCGTATTTGGCGACCAGCCCGGCAAAATATCCGGCAAAGCCAAAAAACGCCGCCTGGCCGAGGGAGATGATGCCGGCATAGCCGAGGATGAGATCGAGCGACAGCGCGAACAGCGCCAGGATCGCGGCATCCTTCAGGATCAGATATTTGCTGGGGAACAGCCAGATCGTCGCAAAGGCGAAAATCCAGAACGCGATTTCGAGCGGCGACCAGCGAGCCCGGCGCTTGAGATATGTGGAGACGTCGTCGCTGAGACTCGGCATCGCCTTCACCGCGCCGTGCTGCGGGCGAACAGGCCCTGCGGCCGCCAGAGCAACACGGCGATCATGATG
Organism: uncultured Alphaproteobacteria bacterium; assembly: GCA_963723335.1. GTDB lineage: Bacteria > Pseudomonadota > Alphaproteobacteria > Rhizobiales > Xanthobacteraceae > BOG-931. The sequence goes on from CAVRQJ010000007.1 coordinate 265,127, forward strand.
GCATAGATGACGAATGCTCCAAGCTTCGGCACGTAATACTTGCCGGCGACATCGGCGATGCCGAGCAGGATCGAGGCGAAAAACGGCCCGGTGATGCTCGACGTGCCGCCGACCGTCACCACGATCAGGAAATAGATCATGTATTTGAGCGGAAAGGTCGGATCGAGGCCGAGAATCTCCGCGCCAAGCGCGCCGCCAAGCCCCGCTAGGCCGGAGCCCAGCGCGAAGGTGATACTGAAGACCGCTCCGACATTGATGCCGAGGCCGCGCGCGACGCGCTGATCGTCGACTGCGGCCCGCAATCGGCTACCGAACCGAGTCTTGGCCAGCATCATTTGCAGCGCGATCGTAAGCAGCCCGCAGATCAGGATGATGAGCAGGCGATACTTGCCCATGCCGATGCCGAACACATTGAACTGGCCTTGCAGCGCCTCGGGTATCTGCACGAATTGCTGCGACGAACCCATCGTGTAGTCGACCGCCGCGACCGACATGAAGACGAGCCCGATCGTGAACAGCACCTGGTCAAGATGGCTTCTGGGATAGACATGGACGTAGAGCGTGCGCTCCATCAGGCCGCCGATCAGAGCCACGACCAGAAACGCAATCGGCAGCCCGAGCGCGAATGGAATGCCGAGCCTATTGACCAGGATGACGGTGCAGTAGCCACCGGCCATGGCGAACGCGCCGTGGGCGAGATTGATGAAATTCATCAGCCCGAGCGTGACCGAGAGCCCGCAGGCCAGCACGAACAGGAGCATGCCGTAAGCTACGCCGTCGAACAGGATGGTCAGCATATTGGGCCCAACGCACACTCATCTCCCTCTCCCCGTTCACGGGAAGAGGTAAATGTTACTTCTTCTCCGCAGCCTTGATCGGATCCTTCACGTTCGGGAAGGTGGCAAACTCGACATTGTAGAGTTCGCCGTTCTTCTTCGTGACTTTGCGGATATAGACGTTCTGGATGATGTCGCGGGTGTCCGGATCGATCGAGATCGGTCCGCGCGGGCTTTCCCAGGCGAGGCCCTTGATGGCGGCGATGAGAGAGTCGCCGTCGGTCTTGCCGCCGGTCTTTTTCAGCGCTTCGTAGATGAGGTGCATGCCGTCATAGGCGCCGACCGCCATGAAGTTCGGCCGCATGCCGTCGTTTGCCTTCTTGAAGGCGGCGACAAAGGCCTTGTTGGTCGGGGAATCGTGATCGGCCGAATAGATGTGCGCGGTGATGGTGCCGACAACCGCATCGCCCATGCCATTGAGGAGATCGTCATCGGTCACGTCGCCGGGGCCGATGATCTTGATGCCGGCCTTGTCCATGCCGCGTTCGGCAAATTGCTTGACGAAAATTCCGCCCTGGCCGGACGGCACGAACACGAAGACCGCGTCGGGCTTCTGGTCGGCGGCGCGCTGCAGGAACGGCGCGAAATCGGGATTCGCCAGCGGGAAGGTGATCGATTCGAGAATCTGGCCGCCCTTGGCGGTGAATTCCGCCGCGAAGGATTTTGCCGCATCCGCGCCGGGCGCGTAATCCGACACCATGCTCACGACTTTCTTGATGCCGTTCGCCGCCGCCCAATCCGCCATGGGCACGGTCGATTGCGCAAGCGTGAAGCTCGTGCGGGTAATGTAAGGCGACCGCTCGGTGATGATCGAGGTGCCGGCCGCGGTGACGACTTCCACCGTCTTGGATTCGGTCGCAAGCGGCGCGACTGCGAGCGCAGCGGGTGTAACGCCAAAGCCGGCGAGGAAATTCACCTTCTCGTTGACGATCAGGTCCTGAGCGACGCGCTTGCTATTGTCGGGAACGGCGCCGTCGTCCTTGATGATGAGTTCGATCTTCTTGCCGGCGACGGTGTCGCCATTCTGCGACATGAAGAGCTTGGCGCCGGCTGCTTCCTGCTTGCCGGTCGATTGTTGCTGACCCGTCATCGGCAAAATCAGGCCGATCTTCACGGAATCCTGCGCCTGCGCGCCGCCCGCCGTAGCGAGCGCGGCAGCGGCACAAACCGCGGCCAGAAAAGTCTTTAATTTCATAGGTTTCCTCCCCGGAATTTACGACTGGCACGCGATTGGAGCGCATACCAACACTCCGCGCCGCCGTTGTCCAGCGAGCGCATTGTCTCACTTAGCGCGGTTTTACGCGTGCGCTTTGCGCTGCGGATCGATGATTTTCTCGAGCTTGCCGAGCACGTGCATGCACGGCAGCACCTGGGCAAGACTGGCGATCGGCTCGCGCTTTTCGGTGATCGCCGCGATGAATTCGCGGTCTTCGAGCTCGATGCCGTCCATGGAGACGTCGACCTTGGAGACGTCGATCTTCTCATCCTTGCCGTCGGAGAGATCGTCATAGAACGCCTTGTAGGTGCCGTTGTCGCAGATGTAACGGAAGAACGAGCCGAGCGGCCCGTCATTGTTGAAAGACAACGACAGCGTCAGCACCGCGCCGGACGGTGTTCGCGCCACGATGCCCATGTCCATGGCGATATTGAGTTGCGGATGGATCGGACCCTGCACCGCATAGCAATCGGAAATATTCTCGCCGGCCTGATACTGGAACAGATCGATGGTGTGAGCGGCGTGATGCCAGAGCAGATGGTCCGTCCAGCTCCGCGCATTGCCTGCCGCGTTGATATTCTTCCGGCGGAAAAAATAAGTCTGCACGTCCATCTGCTGGATTTTCAGCTCGCCCTTGACGATGCGCTTGTGCACCCATTGATGGCTCGGATTGAAGCGCCGCACATGGCCGGCCATCGCGGTGACGCCGGTCTCTTTGGCGATCTTCGCCAAAGCCTCGGCGTCCTCGACGCTGTCGGTGATCGGGATTTCGACCAGCACATGTTTGCCGGCACGCATCACCTGCTCGCCCTGGCGAAAATGCATCTTGGTCGGTGTCGTAAGGATCACCGCATCGGCGCGCTTGATGCCTTCCGAAAGTTCGCCGGTAAAGTGCGGGATGCCGTATTTCTTCGCGACTTGCGCCGTGGAATCCTGATTGCCGCCGACCAGCGACGTCACTTCAACACCGGGAATGCGCTTGAGCGCGTCGAGATGCTTTTGCCCGAACGCACCCTGCCCCGCCACGCAAATCTTCATCACGGACCTCTTGGACTGTCTGGATATCTCGTCACTAACTCTCGGCAGTCATGCCCGGCCTTGTGCCGGGCATCCACGTCTTCCTTCGCGTCAACAAAGACGTGGATGGCCGGGACAAGCCCGGCCATGACGCGTGTGTGTTAGCCGCGGATGCGATCAACCTTAGCGCTTGCAGCGGCGCGCCTGTGCTTGGCGGCTGGCTTGCGCCGGCCCGCCGTCTTGATGCGGTTTTCAAGAATGATGTGGCCGACTGCCGTGTTAGACGCCGGCACGGTGTAGAAGCGATAGACTTCGTCGACCTTATCGTCGAGCGCGCCGCGCATGACGAGCCACATCACCATCTCGATGCCCTCGGCGCCGGCTTCGCGCATGTATTCGATGTGCGGGACCTTGGCGAGCTTCTGCGGATCCTTCGTCAGATTGTCGAGGAAGTTCTTGTCCCATTTGCTGTTGATCAGACCGGCGCGGGGGCCGGAAATCTGGTGCGACAGCCCGCCGGTGCCGAAGATAACGACCCTGAGATCGTCGGGAAAAGACTCGACCGCCTTGCGGATCGCCTTGCCGAGCATGTAGCAGCGATGGCCGGTCGGCGGCGGATACATCACGACGTTGACCGCGAGCGGAACGACCGGACACGGCCAGTGCGAATTCTTGTCGACCTTGCCGAACAAGAGGTTCATCGGCACGGTCATGCCGTGATCCACTTCCATCTTGTTGCAGATGGTGAGGTCGAATTCATCGAGGATGACCGACTGCGCGATATGCGAGGCGAGCGCCGGATGGCCCTCGACCACCGGCACCGGCCGCGGGCCCCAACCTTCATCGGCAGGCGGAAATTCCGCCGCGCAGCCCAGCGCGAAGGTCGGGATCATCTCGACGGAGAACGCGGAAGCGTGGTCGTTGTAAACAATGATCGCGACGTCAGGCTTGGTCTCGCGCATCCATTGCTGGGATTTCTCAAAGCCCGAGAACACTCGTTTCCAATACGGCTCTTCGGTCTTGCCGTTGTCGAGTGCAGCCCCGATGGCGGGCACATGCGATGAACCTATACCTGCGATGATCCTGGCCACGGCGTCACTTCCGTTTCTTTGATTTGGATTTGGGTTTGGTCTTCGGCTTCGATTTGCTTTTTGCCTTCGGCTTGGTCTTCGGTTTGGCGGCGGACTTCGTTTTCGCCGCCGCAGCCGACAGGAATTTTGACGGCGCATTCTTGCCGGTCCGCGAGCGATTGCCCTCGACCGATCGTCCGCCGCCGAGCATCATCGACGCGTAGTCCTGTTGCGATGCGCCGGTCATGGTCGCGGCGAGATGCTGGAACGAATGGCCGTCCGCGGCGCCGAGTTTTGCCGTGAAATAGATGTTGCCGCCGAGTTCCAGCATCCGGTTGTAGTCGCGCTTGAGAACGGCGTCGGTCTGTTGCGGCGTGAGCTTGAATTTCTTGAGGTATTCCGGCTCGTTCGCCTTGAAGGCTTTGCGGTTCTCGTCCTTCATCAGGGACATGCAGAACATATTGATGCCGAACCCTTGCCGGGACCGTTCGGCGTCGAACACAAACGTGCCCGGGATGTCATCATAGTCGTGCTGTTCGCGGGCCATCGGCGTGTCTCCCGTTTGACTTTGACATATATAGTGTAGTGACCCTTGGCAACGTAAGCCATCGACGGGTCCGCAAGCTAATGCGGCGGGTTCGTGCCCAACAATTGCAGTTCAGTATCCCGGGCCGTCGATGCCTTGCCGTCGAAGTCACGAACACCGAACATCTTTATGTGCTTGCCCTCCTCGGCCTGGACGACAATGACGGGGACGGGCTTCTGGCCCCGTCGCGTCAAATAGGCATATTGGGGAACGACGACATCAAGAGGTTTGCCGAACGGCCCGCCATAGCTGCGTAAGGCAAAAATTGCGTTGCCGTCGGCGATATCCTTGTCGTTGGCCGCCCGGCCGGAAATGAATCCGGCGGTGGGCAATGCCGGCCAGCCCTGCGCGAGCGCCGCCGAGATCGCCAAAAACGTCGCCAGAGTTGCCAGTCGAACACGCATTGACGATCCGTCCTTTGAATTACTCTAACTCCAATAGAGCCGCATCGGATTGTCGACCAGCATCGCCTGCTGCGCCGCCGCACTTGCCGCGACCTTGGGAATGTAGTCGACCAGCACGCCGTCGTCCGGCGCTTCTTTCTTCATATTGGGATGCGGCCAGTCGCTGCCCCAGATGACGCGGTCGGGAAAATGCTCGACCAGCGCCCGGCCGAACGGCACCACGTCGTCATAAGGCGGCCCGGTGATGGACATGCGCTCCGGACACGTCACCTTCACCCAGAAGTTCTTGTGCTTGTCCATGAGCTGGTGGAAGCGCTGGTTCTCCGGATGGTCGACACCTTTCTTTACGTCGGGTGTGCCCATGTGATCGACCACCACCTTGGTGGGCAGCGAAGTGAAGAAGTCTTCGAGCTCCGGCAGATCCGGCATTTCGAAATAGACGACAATGTGCCAGCCGAGCTTTTCGACGCGCGCGGCGATCCGCTGCAACACGTCGCGCGGGGTGAAATCGACGAGCCGCTTGAGAAAATTAAAGCGCACGCCGCGCACGCCGGCCTTGTCCATCCATTTCAATTCATCGTCGGTCACTTCCTCTCCGACAAAGGCGACACCCTTGGCCCTGCCGTTCGAGGCGTCGAGCGCATCCACCATGGCGCGATTGTCCTTGGAATGGCACGAGGCCTGCACGATGACATTTTTATCGAACCCGAGAAAATCGCGCAGCGCAAACAGCTTTTCCTTCGGCGCGTCGCACGGAGTGTATTTGCGCTCCGGCGCATAGGCAAACTTCGCCTCCGGCCCGAACACATGGCAATGCGCATCGACCGCGCCCGGCGGCGGCCTGAATTTCGGCTTCGACGGATTGGGATGGAACGGGATGTAACCGGGTGACATCGGCACGGAACGCACTCCACAACTGAGCTAAACTTTCTCCACGGCCAAAGATACGCCCTGGCCGACGCCAACGCACATGGTAGCGAGCGCGCGCTTGCCGCCGCGTTTCTCCAGACCGTGCACCGCCGTCAGCGTCAGCCGCGCACCCGACATGCCGAGCGGATGACCGAGTGCGATAGCGCCGCCATGCGGATTGACGTAGTCGGCATCGTCGGCGACGCCAAGCTGGCGCAGGCAGGCGATACCCTGCGAGGCAAAAGCTTCGTTGAGTTCGATCAGGTCGAAATCCGAAATCTTCAAGCCAAGCCGTTCCATCAGCTTGCGCGTCGATGGCACCGGGCCGATGCCCATGATGCGCGGCGCAACACCGGCCGCGGCCATGCCGAGAACACGGGCACGCGGCGTAAAGCCGTGGGACTTCACGGCATCGGCGCTGGCAAGAATCATCGCGGCCGCGCCATCGTTGACGCCCGAAGCATTGCCGGCGGTGATGGTGCCGGGATTGCGCACAAACGGTTTCAGCTTGGCGAGGCCCTCGAGCGTGGTGTCGGCGCGCGGATGCTCGTCCTTGTCGACGACGACCGGCCCGGCTTTGCCGCCGGGCGCGGCGACCGGGACGATCTCCTCGGCAAAATACCCGTCTGCCTGGGCCTTGCCGGCGCGCTGCTGCGAGCGCAGCGCAAAGGCGTCCTGATCCGCGCGCGTCACCTGGAATTCCTCGGCGACGTTCTCGCCGGTCTCGGGCATCGAGTCGACGCCGTACTGCGCTTTCAGCACAGGATTGATGAAACGCCAGCCGATGGTCGTGTCATAAATTTCGGCCGAGCGTGAGAACGCTTCGCCCGCCTTGCCCATGACGAAGGGCGCGCGCGTCATCGATTCCACGCCGCCGGCAATGGCAAAATCCATCTCGCCGGAGCGGATCGCGCGGGCCGCGTCGCCCACCGCATTGAGCCCCGAGGCGCACAGCCGGTTGACGGTGATGCCGGGAACTGAGTCCGGCAGCCCGGCAAGAAGGAGCGCCATGCGCGCGACGTTGCGGTTGTCCTCGCCGGCCTGATTGGCGCAGCCGAAAAACACCTCATCGAGCCGCGACCAGTCGGCTTTCTTGTTACGGGCGACCAGGGCCTTGATCGGAACGGCAGCGAGGTCGTCGGCACGCACCTTGGCAAGCGCGCCGCCGTAGCGGCCGATCGCGGTGCGCGCGGCATCACAAATAAAGACTTCTCGCATCGGCCGCTCCGTATTTGGCGCCTTTTTGCGTTCTTGCAGGCTATTTACGGGCCGCGGCGGACAGGGTCAAATGGCCTCGACATGGCAAAATCGGCATCCGAATTCGGCGACTTGCCGCCGACCCTGAAGGCAAAACGGCATGGCGCGGTCGCCGTCCTGCGGCTCAACCGCGCCGCCAAACGCAATGCACTCGACGACCCGACGGTGCAGGGCATCGAAGCGTTCTTCGCCGCACTGCCGAAGGACATCCGATCGGCCGTCATCTGCGGCGATGGCGATCATTTCAGCGCCGGCCTCGATCTGTCCGAACTGACCGAACGCAATACGTTCGAGGGGGTCGAGCATTCTCGCTCCTGGCATCGCGCGTTCGAGCGTATCGAATATGGGCCGGTGCCGGTCGTTGCCGTTCTGCATGGGGCGGTGGTCGGCGGCGGACTCGAACTTGCGGCGGCCGCGCACATCCGCGTCGCCGAGCGCAGTGCATTCTACGCGCTGCCTGAAGGCAGCCGCGGCATCTATATCGGCGGCGGCGGATCGGTGCGCCTGCCGCCGCTGTTGGGCACGGCGCGCATGATGGACATGATGCTGACAGGCCGCACGCTCTTGGCGGAAGAAGGCCACGCGATCGGGCTCACCCAATACCTCGTCGGCAAGGGCAAAGGGATCGCCAAGGGCATCGAACTCGCGACAAGGATTTCCGAGAACGCGCCATTCACCAATTTCGCCGTGACACATCTTTTGCCGCGCATCGCGAGAAGCGACCCCGCGGCCGGCTTTATCGCCGAATCCCTCGGCGCCGCGGTCGCCCAGAGCGAAGAAGAGGCCAAAACGCGGCTGAAGGCATTTCTGGAAAAGCGCGCGCCCAAAGTGGCGCGCAGCTGACATGCCGAGCGCGCCCGCGAAGACTCTGAAGACTCTTGCCGCCCAGCAGACTCTTGCCGCCCAGCCACGTGCGCCGCTGCGTCCCGTGAAGCTCGGGCCGGCGAATGTGCAGGTCGAGCATCGCGGCGACGGCACGATCCTGATGCGATCGCCGCACCCGCTGCCGCCGCATCCGCAGAAGCTCACCGAACGTCTGGTGCATTGGGCGCAGACCGCGCCGGATCGTGTGTTTCTTGCACAGCGCGATGCAGCCGGCGGCTGGCGCATGCTGACTTATGCGGAAACGCTCGCGGCGGTTCGCTCCATCGCTGCCGCGCTCCTGCAACGTGAACTCTCGCCGGAGCGTCCGGTGGCCATTCTCTCCGGCAATGATATCGAGCACGCGCTCATCGCCCTTGCCGCCATGCATGTCGGCATTCCTTACGCGCCGATCTCGGTGCCGTATTCGCTGCTGTCGCAGGACTTCGGCAAGCTCAAAGCGATCATGGCCGCGCTCACGCCCGGCCTCGTTTTTGCCGCCAACGGCACGGCGTTCGCGCGCGCCATCGCGGCAACCGTGCCCCCCGGTATTGAAGTCGTCGTCACCGCCAATCCGTCGGCGGACCGGAGCACGACGCCGTTTCAGGAACTCGCGGCTGCGCAGCCGGTGCCGGCGGTCGACGCGGCGCATGGCCTGGTGTGTCCCGACACTGTCGCAAAGATCCTGTTCACATCCGGCTCGACCGGGCAGCCGAAGGGCGTCATCAACACGCAGCGGATGCTGTGCGCAAACCAGGCGATGATCCGCGCCGGTCTCGCCTTCGTCGCCGACGAGCCGCCGGTCATCGTCGATTGGCTGCCGTGGAACCATACGTTCGGCAGCAATCACAATTTCGGCCTGGTGCTGGATAACGGCGGCTCGCTCTATATCGACGAGGGCAAGCCGCTGCCCGGCGCCATCGACGCAACGGTTCGAAACCTGCGCGACGTCGCGCCAACAATCTATTTCAACGTGCCGAAAGGCTTTGAGATGCTGCTGCCGCATTTCCAAGCCGATCGCGCGCTGCGGGAAAAATTCTTCAGCCGCCTCAAAATCATGTTTTATGCCGGCGCGGCGCTGCCGCAGCATCTGGTTGATGCATTCGAAAGCCTTGCCGTCGAGACCACCGGTGAGCGCGTTCTCCTGATGTCGAGCCTGGGTTCGACTGAAACCGCGCCGGCAGCGCTGGCATGTTCGTGGGAATCGGAGCGTGCCGGCAATATCGGCCTGCCGCTGCCCGGTGTGGAGCTAAAGCTCGTGCAGCGCGACGGAAAGCTCGAAGCGCGGCTCAAGGGCGCGAATATCACCCCCGGCTATTGGCGCGCGCCGGCACTGACCGCCGAGGCGTTCGATGAGGAAGGCTTCTACAAGATCGGCGATGCGCTGAAATTCCAGGACCCGGCCGAGCCGGCCAAGGGCCTACTGTTCGACGGCCGTCTCGCCGAGGACTTCAAGCTCGCAACCGGCACCTGGGTCAGCGTCGGGCCGCTGCGCGCCGCCTTCATCGCACATTGTGCGCCGCTGGTGCGCGACGTCGTCCTGGCGGGCGCCGACCGCGACACGATCGCGGCTCTGGTGTTCCCCGATCTCGATGCCTGCCGCAAAATTGCATCGGGCATTGCCGCCGATACCCCAGCCCACGCGCTGCTCACCGACCCGCGCGTCGCGGCGGAGTTCAAGCGCCACCTCAATTCGTTCGCCGCGGCATCGACCGGCACATCGAGCCGCGTGACGCACGCGATCCTGCTGGTCGACCCGCCGTCGCTCGACATCGGCGAAATGACCGACAAAGGCTCAATCAACCAGCGCGCGGTGCTTGCCCATCGCGCGGCTTTGGTCGAGGACATTTATGCAAAGGCCCCGCCGCCGCACGTTATCGTTGCCGGCATCGTACAAACACCGAGGTGAATTGAAATGGACATTCGGGGACATGCGGCGATCGTCACTGGCGGGGCTTCCGGGCTTGGCGCCGCCACCGCGCGGATGCTGGCCGAGGCCGGCGCCAAGGTGGCGATCTTCGACGTTAACGAGAAGGCCGCTGCAGCAACGGCAAACGACATCAAAGGCGTTGCCGTTGCATGTGACGTCACCGACAGCGGCGCGACCGAGAGAGCCTTTGCCAAAGCAACCGCCGATCACGGCATAGCGCGCATCATCATCAATTGCGCCGGCGTCGGGCCGGCCAGGCGCATTGTCGGCCGCGACGGGCCGATGCCGCTCGCCGATTTTGCGCGCGTCGTGGAGATCAACCTCGTCGGCACCTTCAATGTGATGCGGCTTGCCGCCGCCGCCATGCAATCGCTCGACACGCTGCAGGATGGCGAGCGCGGCATCATCATTTGCACGGCGTCCGTGGCGGCCTATGAGGGCCAGATCGGCCAGGCCGCCTATGCCGCCTCCAAGGGCGGAGTGGTCGGACTCGTTCTGCCGGCGGCGCGCGAATTCGCCCAGTTCGGCATCCGCGTCAACGCCGTCGCGCCTGGGATTTTCTCGACCCCAATGCTGCATGCGCTGCCGGACCAGGCACAGCAGAGTCTCGCGGCTTCAGTACCGTTCCCAAAACTCCTTGGCCAGCCGCCGCAATATGCAAGTCTTGTCCGCCACATGATCGAGAACCGCTATCTCAACGGCGAAGTCGTCCGGCTCGACGGTGCGCTGCGCATGGCGCCGCGCTGATCGCAATGCTGACCAATACCCGCACCACCCGCATCGAATGGGGCGATTGCGACCCCGCCGGCATCATCTATTACCCCCGCTATTTCGAGATTTTCGACGTCTCGACGACGATGCTGATCGAGCAGGCGCTGGGCATGAAGAAGATCGATTATCTCAAGGCTTTCGATTTCGCCGGCCATCCCGTCGTCGAAACGCGGGCCATCTTCCGGCTGCCCACGCGCTTTGGCGACGATGTTGTTATCGAAAGCACCGTCGTCGCCCACGGGCGATCGAGTTTCAAGATCGAGCATCGCCTGACGCTCGCGGGCGCGCTCGCGGCCGAGGGCTTTGAAACCCGCGTCTGGGCGGGGCGCGATCCCAACGATCCGGCCCGCATCATGGGAAAGCCCCTTCCCGCCGAACTTGTCGCGCGGCTGACGCATGGCAAGCCCTAATCGGCCGCGCCCCTGGCGGAACTGCCCTTGCCGCCGGGGACCGTGGATATGCTAGAAGCCTAGCCACCAAAAAGGAGAGAAACGCCCATGATGCGCGTCGATGCGTACACCCACTTTTTTCCGCAAAAATTCTTCGACAAGCTCAACGAGGTCGCCAGCGACTACAAGGACATGGGCAAGCGTATCCGCTCGCTGCCGGCCTTGTTCGATCTCGATGTGCGCAAGAAGATCGTCGACCAGCACAAGGATTATCAGCAGATCCTGTCCTATCCGCAGCCGCCGATCGAGCGTTTCGCCAAGACGCCGAAGGATATCGACGAGTTTTGCAAGATCATCAATGACGGTTTTGCCGAGCTGATCGCCAAGGAAAAAGATCATTTTCCCGGCTGGGTGGCGCAGGTGTCGCTCGCGGCATCGGATGCCGGCGTCGGCGAGGCGGAGCGCGCGCTCAAGAACGGTGCGCTCGGTGTGCAGATCTACACCAATGTCGCCGGCAAGCCGATCGACCAGCCGGAATACTTGCCGTTCTGGAAGAAGATGAACGAGCTCGGTGCGCCGATCTGGATTCACCCGGCGCGCGGCACCGAAACACCGGACTATCCGGAATTCGAACAGAAGTCGCTCTACGAAATCTGGTGGACGCTGGGCTGGTCCTACGAGACCGCGTGCGCAATGATGCGGCTCGTCTATTCCAGGATCATGGACGACCACCCGAACCTGAAAATCATCACGCATCACTTCGGCGGCATCGTGCCGATGCTCGAGGGCCGGCTCGGCCCGGGCAACGACGTGATGGGCAATCGCACTTCGGACCACGATTACGTTTCGCTGCGCAAAAGCCTGAAGAAGCGCCCGCTCGATTACTTCAAGCAGGACTTTTGGGCCGACACCGCGGCCTTCACGGCGGAGCCGGCGACCAAGGCAGGCATGGAATTCTTCCCGATCGACAAGATCGTGTTCGCCTCCGACTGCCCGTTCGATCCGGAAGGCGGCTCGATGTATCCGCGCGAGACTTTGCGGATTCTCGATTCGCTGAAGATGGACAAGGCAACCGCCGACAAGGTCTTCTACAAGAACCTCGAAGCAGTCACCGGCAAGAAGATCGTGAAGTGATTCCTAGATCGTGAAGTGATCCGCGGCGCGCGTTGCGCCCGGATGGCTGCAAAAATTCCGGTATCGGCTTTTTATTCTGCCGGTATCGCTATGTGCTGCTTTCAAAAGTTCAGCGGCTGACGCGCGCTGACGGCCTTTTCGCGGCCGGCCGCAACAATGCGCCGGGAATTTCGCGCGGCGTATCGACGACGACGACGTCAGCGCGTTCGAGCGCGCCGCGCTTGGAGGCGTAGCTGCCAGCGGTGCCGGTGACAATGGCGCCGGCGTGGCCCATTTTTTTGCCCGGCGGCGAAGCGCGCCCGGCGATGAAAGCGACGACCGGCTTTTTCATGCCGGCTGCGTATTCGGCCGCCTCTTCTTCCATCGCGCCGCCGATTTCGCCGACCAGCACCACCGCATCGGTCCGCTCATCCTCGTCGAGCGCCTGGAGCGCGTCGCGCGTCGTGGTGCCGATCATCGGATCACCGCCAATGCCGAGAAAAGCGGATTGGCCCACTCCCGCGCGCGTCAGATTGAGCGCGACAAGCGTGCCGAGGCTGCCGCTGCGCGAAATCACGCCGACCGAGCCGGGACGAAACACGTTCGGGTTATGGCCCGGCATGATGCCGATGAAGCCTTCGCCGGGCGTCACAAGGCCTGCAGTGTTTGGTCCGACGATGCGCGTCCCCTTGCGCTTTGCCGCGAGCAATATCGCCATGACATCGTGCATGGGAATGTGCTCGGTGAGCACGACAAGAAGTTTTACGCCGGCGGAAATGGCGTCGAGCGCCGCCTCCTTGGCCATCGACGGCGGAATGAACATGACTGCGGCGTCATAGGGCGCCTTGGTCATCGCTTCGGCCGCGGAAGCGAAGACCGGCACGCCGATATGCGTCTCGCCGGCGCGCTTCGGATTGACGCCGCCGACGACCGTGGTGCCGCATTCGATCATCTTTTCGGTCCAGAACGTGCCTTGCTTGCCGGTCATGCCCTGGACAAGGACGCGATGATTCTTGCGATAGATGATCATCGCGCCGCCTCAACCGCCGCCTGCACGGCGTCTTCCATGAAATCGTAAGGTTCGATGCCGAGCCGTTCGCGCACCAGCTTCACCGCTTCGTCCTCGCCGGTGCCGTGGATTGAAAAGAACACCGGGATTTTCGGCTGAAGCTTCTCCCAGGCCTTGACCACGCCTTCGGCCATCACATCGGTGCGCGCGAAGGCGCCACAGAAATTGATCACCAGGCTTTTGACGTTGGCGCCGGCGAGTACAAGGCCAAGGCCGGCTTCCGCCTTGGTATAGGCTTCACCCCCGATTTCGAGAAAATTCACCGGCTTGCCGCCGAAATGCGCGATCACATCCATCGTGGTCATGGTCAGGCCGGCGCCATTGGCGAGGACGCCGACATTGCCGCCAAGCTCGATGAATTTAAGTCCGGCCTCAGCGCCGCGCGCTTCGAGCGCCGTGAATTTCTCGCGCGCACCGGCGGGTGCAAGATCGCCCTGGCGGAAAATCGCTGCATCGTCGAGCGAGAACTTGCAGTCGAGCGCGACGACGCGACCGTCCTTGAGAAGCGCCAGTGGATTGATCTCGACCAGTTCGGCGTCGCGAGTGCGGTAGATCGCGTAAAGTGACTTCAGGATCGCTGCGATTTTCGCTTCGGCACCGCCAAGATCAAGGCCGGCGAGCATGGCGCGTGCGGCGTCATCACCGAACTCGCCGTCGATGTCGAGCAAATGGCGGCGTATCGCGTCCGGCCGCGATGCCGCGACCTCCTCGATATCCATGCCGCCTTCCGTAGAGAACAGGATCAGCGGCCGCCGGGCTGAAAAGTCGGTGAGCACGGCCGCGTAGAATTCACGTGCGATGTCTGCCGCCTCCTCGATCAGGAGCTTTTCAACCCGATAGCCGTCGATCGACATGCCGATGATCGCCTGCGCCGCAGCCTTGGCCTCGGCCGCGCTGCTTGCTTTGCGGATGCCGCCGGCCTTGCCGCGCTTGCCGGTCGGCACCTGCGCCTTGACCACGCACGGACCAATGCCGGCGAAAGCAGCCGCCGCCTCATCCGGCGTAACGCAGAGCTTGCCGCGTGGCACCGGAATCGACGCCGGAGCCAGCACACGCGCTTTGGCGACGTGCTCTTCAAAATTCATCACGCCCTCCGCGTTCAGCGCCCGTATTTCTTCCAGTGTGGGCCGAACAGATCTTCTTCGCTCGGCTTGTCCTCAGGAATCACGGTGACGAGGTGGGTGATGTTGAGGAAATGCTTGTAGCTCAGATTTTCGGAAATGCTGTTTTTCTGCCACGAGCCGCAGCCCATGCTCAGCGTGAAGCCGAGCCCGCTGTCAAAGCCGCCGCCATTGCCGAAAGTGTGCGCGAAGTTCACCAGCACCCGCACCACGTCGAGGTCTTCGGCAAGCTCTCGCGCGTGCGCCATGTCCTTGGTGTGAATGCCGCAGGAATGACCCTTGCCCTGATAGTCGAGCACGGCACGCACCTGCTCCTTCGCCGCGGCAAAATCCTTCACACGATAGACGGTGAGCACCAGCGATAATTTCTCGCCGGAGAAGGGATGAGCTTTGCCGACACCGCTGTCCTCGACCATGAAGAAGCTGGCGCTCTCGGCTTTGGCCGGCAGCCCAAAGGCGCGGGCGAGCGTTGCCGCATCACGCGCGATCAGATTGCGATTGAGCTTGCCGTTCTGCCACAGCGCTTGCTGCACCGCGGCTTTCTCCTTGCCGGTGCACAGATAGCCGCCGACCGCCTCCAGCGCGGCGATCGCCTTGTCGTAGATCGAATCGACAATGATGACCGAATTCTCGGACGAACATGAGGTCGAATTGTCGAAAATCTTCGACGCACGGATCTTGCGGGCAGCGTCGGCAAGGTCCGCACTCTCGTCGATGATGACGGGCACATTGCCGGCGCCGACACCAATCGCCGGCGTGCCGCTCATCGCGGCGCGCCGGACATTATCCTGCGAGCCGGTGACGACAACGAGGTCGGCGGCCTTCATCAGCGCTTCGGTGAGTTCCTTGGTGATCGGCGGCGGCAGCACCTGTACCAGATCGGCCGGCAGTCCCGCCCGTTCCAGCGCGGCGCGCATGAGATCCACCGCGCGCTTGGTCGTCTCGTAGCCGAGCGGCGACGGCGCGATGACGACGGCATTGCGCGCCTTGATCGCCATCATCGCCTTGTTCACCGGCGTCGCGGCAGGGTTGGTGGACGGAGTCAGCGCGGCAACGACGCCCATGGGCTTGGCATATTTGACGATGCCCTTGGCCTTGTCTTCCTCGATGATGCCGACCGACTTGGCGCGAAGAAGGTCGCGCAAGGTGCCGAAGGTCTTGCGCTGGTTTTTCACGATCTTGTCGGGCGCGTTGCCGAGGTGCGTATCGGCAACGGCGAGCTCGGCGAGTTCGCGCGCGTGATCGGGCTTGTAGATCGACCACGCCAGCGCGCGCACGGCTTCGTCGGCGCGTTCCTGACTGACATCGCGGAACGCTTCGAATGCGGCCCGTGCCCGCCGCATCACTTCGTCAATAACCGGCTTCAGATGTTCGTCAGCCGGCGACCTCACTGCCACAGTCATTGTCTTGCTTCCCGAAGTCTTGCTTCCCGAAGTCTTGCTTCCTGAACTTACTGCGCCGCCTGCTGGAGGCGCATATCAGCGCGATCGATGCCGGCAACCTTGACCGGTTTCTTCATCGCGTCGCGGCGGAACGGCTCGCCCAGCTCCTGGTTGAGAATGACCTCGATGAAGGTCGTCACCCGTTTTTTCTGCGCATCGCAGGCCGCGCGCAGCGCCTCGGTCAGCTCGGTCTGGGTTTTGACCGTAACGCCCTTGAGCCCGCAGCCTTCGGCCACCTTGGCGTAGCTGAGATGCGGATCGAGCTCGGTGCCGACGAAATTATCGTCGAACCAGAGGATCGAATTGCGCTTCTCCGCGCCCCATTGGTAATTGCGGAAGATCACCATGGTGATGCCAGGCCATTCCTCTCGGCCGACGGAGCTCATTTCGTTCATGGAAATGCCGAAGGCACCGTCGCCGGCAAAGCCGACGACGGGCGTATCCGGATTGCCGATCTTGGCGCCGATGATCGAAGGAAATCCGTAGCCGCACGGCCCGAACAGGCCAGAGGCGAGATATTTGCGGCCCTTCTCGAAGGTCGGATAGGCGTTGCCGATGGCGCAATTGTTGCCGATGTCGCTCGATATGATCGCGTCTTTTGGCAGACCGGCCTGGATCGCGCGCCAGGCTTGCCGTGGCGACATGCGGTCGGCGTCGCGCTTGCGCGCGTCGGCGTTCCAGGTGGTGCCCGAATCGTCGTCTTCGTGATCCATGCTGGAGAGCGCCTGCAGCCACCGCGACTTGGTGGTGTGGATCAGCGCCTTGCGCTCGTCACGTCCGGCATTGCCGGCCGACGGCGACAGTTGTGCGAGAATGCTCTGCGCAACAAGCCTGGCGTCGCCGCAGATCCCGACGGCGACCGGCTTGGTCAGGCCGATGCGGTCGGCGTTGATATCGACCTGGATGATTTTTGCGTTTTTCGGCCAGTAGTCGATGCCGTAACCGGGCAGCGTCGAGAACGGATTGAGCCGTGTGCCGAGCGCCAGCACGACGTCGGCCTTGGCGACAAGCTCCATCGCCGCCTTCGAACCGTTATAGCCGAGCGGACCGACGGCGAGCGGATGGTTGCCGGGGAAGCTGTCGTTGTGCTGATAATTGTTGCAAACCGGCGCATCGAGTTTTTCGGCAAGCGCGGCACATTCCGCGATAGCATCGCCGAGAACGACGCCGGCGCCCGACAGGATGACCGGGAATTTCGCGCTCGACAAAAGCTTCGCTGCTTCCGCGATGGCGTTGGCGCCGCCGGACGGACGCTCGAATTCGACGATCGCCGGCAGGCTGATGTCGATGACCTGAGTCCAATAGTCGCGCGGGATGTTGATCTGCGCCGGCGCCGACAGGCGCTTGGCCTTGGCGATCACGCGATTGAGGACCTCGGCGGTGCGGAACGGATCGCGCACTTCTTCCTGGTAGCAGACCATGTCACGGAACAGCGCCATCTGCTCTACTTCCTGGAAGCCGCCTTGCCCGATCGTGCGGTTCGCCGCTTGCGGCGTGACCAGAAGCATCGGCGTGTGGTTCCAGTAAGCGGTCTTGATCGGGGTAACGAGATTGGTGATGCCGGGTCCGTTCTGCGCGATGACCATCGCCATTTTTCCGGTCGAGCGCGTATAGCCATCGCAGATCAGGCCGCCATTGGTCTCATGCGCGACGTCCCAGAACGTGATGCCGGCCGCGGGGAAAAGGTCGGAGATCGGCATGAAGGCCGAACCGATGATGCCGAAGGCGTGTTCAATGCCGTGCATCTGCAACACTTTCACGAATGCTTCTTCCGTCGTCATTTTCATTGTCTTCGATCCTTTTGGCTTAAAGTCCTTTTGATTTTTCGCCCCCGCGAAATCTCAATTGAAGATGGGTGTCAGGTCATGTCCTGAAAAGTCTCGGCAAGCTCCTCTGCGGCGCGGCGGAGCGCCGGCAGGTGATCGCGCGCGATTTTCACGTTCATCCTCGCCTCCGGCGCCTGAATGGCAATTGCGGCCAGTGTCTCGCCGTTTCGTCCGATCACGGGAACCGCCATGCAGACCACGCCGACGAGGTATTCCTCGCGGTCGAACGAGACCTGTTCCTTGCGGATCTGCTTGAGTTCGGCTTCGAGCTCCGTCCGCGCGGTGATGGTGGTGTCGGTAAAACGGCGCAAGTCCATGCTTTGCAGGAGACGGCGGCGGCGCGGTGACGGCGTAAGCGCCAAGAACAGCTTGCCGATCGCGCTGCAATGAAGCGGCACCCGCGACCCCGCGCCGAATTGCAGGCGCAACGGCCAATGCTCCGCCTCGACACGGTCGAGATAGACGATCTCGCCGTGGAACATGGTGCCGATATTGCACGTCTCGTTGACCTGATGGACGAGCCGCCGCAGCAGGGCGTGGCGGCCGGCGTCGCGCGTGGAGGCGCGCATCGTGCAGAGAGCGAGATCGGTCAGGCGCGAGCCGACCGTCAGGCGCTTGCGCACCGGCTCGCGCGCAAGATAGCCGGAACTGACCAGGCCATCGACCAGCCGGTAGGCCGTCGCCTTCGGCAGCGCGAGCGCCTCGATGACGCTCGAGACTTCGACGGCGGCCTGCGAATGCGCGACGAGGTCGATGATGGCGAAGGTCCGCGCCGTCGCCGTCGATATCGTCTCGTGCCGGTCGTCGGGTACGGCGTCCGGCTGCAGCGATGCGCGGTGGACAGTGTCGGTTATCGCGTATGTTTTCATCGTTGCTCACCCGAAACTGCGATAGCGCCGCCACGGCGGCGCATCGCGAAAAGCTCGCGCAACAAGGGATAGCTCAGCGCGGCAAGCGAGCCGACCATCAACGTGCCGCAGATCGGCCCTCGGAAAAACACCGTCCAGTCGCCGCCGCTGCTGATCATGCTGCGCATGAATGCGGTCTCGCCAACCGGACCCAGGATCGCACCAAGCACCATCGGCGAGATCGGGTATTTGAATTTCTCGAACAGATAGCCGAGCACGCCGAAGATCACGATCATCCAGACGTCGGACATATCATTGCGGCTGGCATAGGCCCCGACCAGGCAGAACATCACGACGATCGCCGAAAGCACCCCTTGCGGAATGGTCAAAACCTTGACGACGACCCTGATCCAGAAGAAGCCGACAAGGCACATGCCGATAACACTGGCGAACATCGACGCAAAGATCGTGTAGACCATCAGCGAAGAGGCCGGATTTTCGAATAGCATCGGACCCGGCTGCACGCCGTGCAGGAGGAACGCCGCCAGGATCACGGCGGTGGCCCCGCTTCCCGGCAGCCCAAGCGTCAGGAGCGGGATCATGTGGCCGGCGACCGAACCGGTTGCGCCGATCTGCGGCGCCACGATTCCTTCCGGAATGCCGGTGCCCAACAGGGCGCGCCGCCGGCCATATTGCTTTTCGATGCCGTAGGAGATGAAAGACGTGATCGTGGCGCCGGCACCGGGCACGATGCCCAGCAAGGTGCCGAGCACGGTGCTGCGCAGCAGCGTGGTCTTGATCGCAAACAATTCCGAGAGCGATGGAAACTGCGTCGCGACGTTGACCTTTTCTTTCGGCTTGTCGAGGTGAAGGCCCTGGCCGATCCGGGTGAGCACCTCGCCGAGGCCGTACATGCCGACCAGAACTTCGACGAGTTGCACGCCGTCGCGCAGGATCGGCACGCCGAAGGTAAAGCGGTCGGTGCCGTAAATGCTGTCGATGCCAACGGTCGCGACCAGAAGCCCGACGCAGAGGCTGATCAGCGAATTGACCAGCGACTTTCCGGCCAGCGCCACGACCGTGGTCAGCCCGAAGAACACTGCGGCAAAATAATCCGGCGAGTCGAATTTGAGCGCTGCCTCGCTCATCGGCCCCGCCAGCGCCACCATCACGGCGGACGACACCAGACCGGCGATCAGCGCCGCGACGAGTGCCCAGCCCAGCGCCTTCGCCGGCTGGCCGCGTTGCGCCATGGTGTAGCCGTCCCACAGCATCGGCACGTCCATCGGCTCGCCCGGAATACGATAAAGAATGGCCGTGAAGCAGCCGCCATAGGTTCCGGAGAAATAAATCGCCGTCAGAAGGATGACCGACGGCTCGATCGGCATCTGATAGGTGAACGGCAGCGCCAGCACGACACCCATCACCAGGCCGAGCCCTGGCATGATCGAGACTGCCATGCCGATCAAAAGGCCGACCAGCAGCATCACCATGTTGAACGGCTGGAAAATTTCGACAAAGCCGTGGGCAAGACTGACGAGAACCACGCCGAACTCCTAGTGCACGCCCATCGCAGCCATGAGGCCGTAGGACAAACGGTCAAACGGTGCGATTCCGGCAGGAAGCGCCACATAGACCACACGCATGAACACGAACATGAAGGCGAATGCGATCGCGACGCTGAGCAGCGTCACCTGCAGCAACCGCCGATAATGCCCAAGCCAGATGAGGGCAAAGCTGTAAGCGATCGTGGCCAGAAAGAAGCCGACGAGCGGCATGACAGCGAGATAAACGACGGTGATGCCGACAGCGAACCAGACCAGCGACGGATAAATCTCCGGTGGCCGGACCAACGCCTCGATGTCATCGTCGGCGTCATCGGCCGCCGGCTTTCCGGCATTGAGCGCGCTCGACACCGCGCCCCACAATGCCGACGCCAGCAGCAGCAGGAGAATGAGCTTCGGCCACGCACCCGGACCGATCCGCCCGGATGCCTCCTCGAATTCGAAGTTCTCAGCCGCGTAGTAAAGAAACATGCCGGCCGCAAGCACGACGAGGTAGGGCAGCGTCGCCCGCCATCGCTCCATCGCCGTGACAGCCTTGACCGAAGTCATTTGGCACTCGACTGCGTGGAAGCCAGGATGGCCTTGGCCTGATCGAGCCATGAATCCATGAAGGCTCGCGCCTTATCCATCGGCACATAGCTTGTGGGATCGGCATATTGCTGATCGAGATAGGCCTTGAAGTCCGGGCTTTGCGCGACCTTCGCCAGGGCATCGGCCAAAATCTTGACGCGCGCCGGATCTGTTCCCGCTTTGACGACGATGGCGCGGAACTGCGGCAGCGTGACGTCGTAGCCGAGTTCCTTGGACACCGGGACATTGGCGAACTGCGGAATGTTCAGCCGGTGCGAATAAAAGAAAATGAGGGGGCGAATCTTGCCGCCGTCGAAATAGCTGCGCACGTCGCCGGTCTGTTCATAGAGGACGTCGGCATTGTTGCCGAGGATCGAGGTGTAGCGCAGCTCCGGCTCGGCATAGGGGATCGGCGAGAACTTGAAACCCTGTTTGTTAAGATACGACGTCGTGATGTCATCGGCGCTTCCGAAACCCAAAATCGCGGTCTTGACCGACTGCTCCTTCGCAGTGGCCGCAAGGTCCTGCCAGGTCTGCCACTTGCTCTGCGTGTTGACCCAATAGCCTGACGGCTGCTGGATCATAATGGCGAGCGGGATGACTTGATCCGAGGTGAAGCCCGGATGCGGCCCGGCAAGAAGCGAATAGGTGTCGCCGATCAGGACGCCGAGCGTGTAGCCATCGGCCGGAGAGTTCAAAAGTTTAGTGATGCCGGTTTGTCCGGTGGCGCCGGGCACGTTGAGCACCGGCAGCGACACACCGAGATCCTGCGACATGATTTTTCCGGACGTGCGCGCCAACAAATCAGCGCCGCCGCCAGGGCCCCACGGCACGATGAAATTGATCGGATGGTCGGGGAATTTGTCCTGCGCCAGCGCGCGGTTCGAGCCCGCTATCAGCGCCAGCATCACCACGAAAAGCGACACCATCCTGGCCGCAATCGTCTGCGTCGCGATCATTGCCGTTCCTCCCTTTCGCGGCCGTACCGCCGGACCGGCAGCGTAGTCAGGCGACCGTGCGATGGACTTTCGACGATCGTATTCTCATTTAATGAGACGTATTGTTTTAAAAGCAATAGCACCTTGCGCAACAGGCGGCAACGCAAGTGTGGCCGGATGAGGCGCGCAAAACGCGCATGGCTTGCGGCAGGTCGCCGCAATGGCGGCACGCCGGGACGACAGGCCGCGTCTCACCGCGTGAGAAAACGTTTTTGCAGGCGCAGCGGATTTGGTTCAGTCTTCAACACGCTCGACGGAACGGCCCGCCGCGGAACGATGCGGGCAAATTTGAAAAAAGCAAAGCTAAAATCAGCGGGAGGGGGCAATGTCGACCGCAATCGGATTACACAGTCACGCCGATCTGATGGCGCAAGAAAACTTGCTGGCGCGGCTCGACAGGGTGCCGGTCAACAGCAAGATCCTGGCCCTGGTTGGCCTTCTCGGCGTGATCTGGATCCTGGAGGCCTTCGATATCGGCATCATTGCGCCGGTACTCTTCATCCTCAAAGGCGAATGGCAATTGTCACCAAGCCAAACCGGCTTGATCGGGAGCGCCGGAACACTTGGCATCGTCATTGGGCTTCTTCCGGCCGGCCGCCTGGCCGATCGTTTCGGCCGCAAAACGACGCTGCTCTGGGGAATAGTGCTGTTCAGCATTTTCACGTTCCTTGCGAGTTTCTCGCAAAACGTGACGCAGCTGGCATCCTTCCGCTTCGTCGCCGGTCTGGGACAGGGCGCGGTATTTCCGGTGCCCTATTTGCTGCTGTCGGAATTCGTCAACAAGCAATGGCGCGGTACCGCAGTGGGCCTTTCCAATTCGCTGCTCGGTTTCTCTTACGGCCTGAACACGCTCGCCGGCGCCTTCATCATGAGCCGCCTGCCGGCGGGCGAAGCATGGTGGGTCTTGCTGATGCTCGGCGGCGCTCCGATCGTCATCGTTCCGATCATCATCAAATATCTTCCGGAATCGCCGCGATTTCTTTTGAAAGCCGGCAAGATCGACGCCGTTCGCAGCTTTGTCGAGAAACTGGAAGACGTCAGTCATGTGCCGCATGACGAAAAACTCATCGACGAAGGCTCGCTCAAGGTGCTGGAGGCGACCGCACAGCGGAAGGTCTCGATCCTCGACCTGTTCCGCTATCCGTATGGGCGGCGGTGCTTTGTCGCTTACCTCGCGCTGATGTCGCCGTTCATCGTGTTCTACATCATCACGATCTACGGGCCTTCGATCATCCAGCGCATGGGCGCGGGCAAGGAAGACGCGCTCTATTACACGTCCGGCCTTCTGTTCCTGACCGTCATTTCGACCGCGATCGCCGGCTCCGTCGGCGACAAAATCAGCCGGCGCTGGGGCCTCGTCATCATCATGACGATCACGGCAATCGGCACAGTGGCGCTGGGTTTGCCTTTGTCACGCGCCGGGACGATCGCGGCCGCCGTCGTGGTCTGGAGCTTCGTTTATGCGGGCTTCCCGCTGGCGAAACTCTACATGGCCGAGCAGTTCCCGACCCGCCTGCGCGCGACGGGATCGATGCTGGGGGAGAGTATTACGCGATTCATGGGCGGCGTCGTTCTGGTCTATCTGTTCCCGGTCATGAGCGCTCTCATGGATGTTTCCACGCTCTATTTCATTCTGGCGGTTCTGACCGTGATCTGCATCCTGCCGATCTGGCTCATGGGCTTCCAGACTTCGGGCGTCAGCGTGGAGCAGACCGGTACCGATCTGTCGGCACTTGCCAAGATGGAATCCAAAAGCTCGTGAGGCGAGCTTAAGGGCAGCGGCGCACTTTACGACGGTTCGATAACGAACAGCGTGCGGCCATATTCGACCAGTTCGGCATTCTCGGCGCCGATCTGGACGATGCGCCCATCATGCGCGGCGACGATCGTGGTGAAGAGCTTCATCACCTCGATCAGGCAGAGCGGCTGGCCCTTTTTGACGATGCTGCCGATTTCGACCAAAGGCGGTGCGTCGGGCGAAGGCGCGCGATAGAACGTGCCAACCATCGGCGCCACGACCTCAATCTGGTGCACGGCCGCGGCAACCGATTTTGCGGCGGTGCCCGGCGCGGCCGATACGACGGGCGGCGCGTTCACCGGGGGCGCCATCGGGCGTGAATCGCCATCATGCGGCGAAGCCGTTGCACGTCCGGCGCTGTTGCGGCGGACCACGAGCTTCATATCGCCGGTCTCGACGATCAACTCGTCGCACGAGCTGTTGTCGATGACTTTCAATATTTCGGCGATCTCATCATAGGTCAGTGCCACGCGTTCCACCCCGCTTGCCAAAGAACCGGTTCAGCCATCGCAGCTTTGATTCTCGTTGATTGAGAAAAACGTGTCATCGAATTTCAGCTGCCTGTTTGCGCCATTCATCAAAAGACAACTTCAAATGCCTTGCAATATGATTTTTGGCTGTCAGAGTTCTCGACGAAGAAACGGCCGATCGCGCAACAAGTGGCTGCGCAAAAAAGGGAGACGGCGTTGCGTCGCGTATTGATCGCCAATCGCGGGGAGATCGCGCTACGCGCCATTCGGACCTGCCGGCGGCTCGGGCTGGAAAGCATTGCGGTGTACTCGTCCGCCGACAGCAATTCTCCGCACTGCTGGGCGGCCGATCACGCGGTCTGCATCGGGCCTCCGCCGCCGAAATCCAGTTATCTCAACGCGGCGGCCTTGATCGAGGTCGCCTCTGCGCTGAAATGCGATGCAGTTTATCCCGGCTACGGCTTTCTGGCGGAGGATTCAGGCTTTGCCACCCGTTGCGCGGAAGCCGGGCTGATCTTCATCGGACCGAGCGCGGACGTTATCGCGCGGATGGGCGACAAGGTCGCGGCACGCAAGACCGCGGCCGCCTTGGGCATTCCGGTGGTGCCGGGCTCGAACGACGGCTTTACGTCATCGGCTGAAGCAAAAAAACACGCCGGTCAGATCGGATTTCCGTTGCTGCTGAAAGCGAGCGCCGGCGGCGGCGGCCGTGGCATGCGTGTCGCCGCCGACATCGCATCCTTTGCAGAATTATTCGATCAGGCGGCCGCCGAGGCTGAAGCCGCCTTTGGGCGGCCGGACATTTATCTTGAACGGTTCTTCCCGCAGGTCCGCCACATCGAGATTCAGGTCTTCGGCGACACGCACGGCAATTATACGCAGCTCGGCGAACGCGATTGCAGCGTGCAACGCCGGCATCAGAAGCTTGTCGAGGAGGCGCCCTCGCCCGTGCTTGAGGACGCGGCGCGCCGCGCCATGGCGGACGCGGCACTGACCCTCATTCGCGCGCTCGACTACGTCAATGCTGGCACTGTCGAATTCATCTACGACGCGGCGAGCGGGCGTTTCTTCTTCATCGAGATGAATACACGCATCCAGGTCGAGCACCCGGTGACCGAGATGGTGACCGGCCACGACCTTGTTGCGGAGCAATTCCGCGTCGCCGCGGGCGAACGGCTTTCGGTCGCGCCCGCCGTGGCACGCGCGGCGGTGGCCATCGAGTTCCGGATCAATGCCGAGGATTCGGCGCACGGTTTCCGTCCGTCACCGGGACTCCTCAAACGCTGGCGGCCGCCGAGCGGCAGGGACATCCGTCTCGACAGCCATGTCTACGAAAACTACATGGTGCCGCCGTTCTACGATTCGATGCTCGGCAAGCTGATCGTGACAGGGCGCGACCGCGCCACAGCGATCGAGACTGCGGCCTCGGCGCTGGCGCGTTTCGATGTGTCCGGCATCGCCACCACGGTCGGATTCCATGCCGATCTCGTCCGCCGGCCGGAATTTGCCCGCGCGGAAATCCATACCCGCTGGGTCGAAGACCAGTTGCGGACGGCGGTGCATTGATGAGCGCCGGCAAAAACAAAAAGAAGACAATCCGCCTTGTCGACGTGACGTTGCGCGACGCGCATCAGTGCCTGTGGGCAACCCGCATGACGACCGCGATGATGGCCGACATCGCACCGCGGCTCGACCGCGCAGGTTTTGAGGCCATCGATCTTGTCGGCGGCGCGGTGTTCGACGTCTGCGTCCGCTATCTGCGTGAGGACCCGTGGGAGCGCATGCGCATCCTCAGCGGCTGGATCACAAAGACACCGCTGATCGTGATGACGCGCGGGCAAAGCCTCTACACGTTCGAGTTTTTCCCGGACGACATCGTCGAACTCAACGCAGAGCGGATTTTTGCCAACGGCATCCGCTATCACACGCCGTACGATGCGCTCAACGACATGCGCAATATGGAAGTGCCGGTGCGCGCGGCAAAGAAGGTGGGCCTCTATACCGCGGGTGGCGTGGTTTATACGGTCAGTCCGGTTCACACCGACGACTACTATGCACGCAAGACGAAAGAGCTGATCAAGCTTGGCGTCGATGCAATCTATCTGAAGGATCCGAGCGGACTTCTTACGCCTGAACGCGCACGGACACTGGTGCCTGCGCTCAAAGCCGCCTGCGGCGCACTGCCGCTCCACCTTCATTCTCATTGTCTCACCGGACTGGCGCCGCACACCGCCTGCCGCGCCGTCGAGCTCGGCGTCGACGTGGTGCACACAGCGACTTCGACGCTGGCCAATGGCGCGTCGCATCCGGCGACCGAGAGCTTCATGGAGAATGCAAGACGCCTGGGCTTTGACGTGCCGCTCGATCTCGAACCGATCGGCGAAGTCGCCGAGCGGCTGCGTTATATGGCGGCGCGTGAAGGCAAGCCGATCGGCAAGATCGCCGAGTACGACGCCTTCCACTACGAGCATCAGATGCCCGGCGGCATGGTGTCCAATCTGAAATCGCAGCTCCAGCCGCTCGGTATCGCGCATCGGCTCCCTGACGTGCTCGCGGAAGCAGCCCAGGTCCGGCACGATCTCGGTTACCCGATCATCGTCAGCCCGTTCGCACAATTCATCATGACGCAGGCCGTGCTCAACGTTATGGGCAAGGAGCGCTACGCCACCGTGCCCGACGAAGTACGTAAATATGTGCTCGGCTATTACGGCGAGATCGCGGGCCCGATCGACCCCAACCTGTTCGACCGCATCGCAAAGGGCGCCGAACCGACGAAGGCACGGCCCGGCGATCTGATCGAGCCGGGCATCCCCCGCGTCCGGCGCGAGCGCGGGCCCTTTGCGTCCGACGACGATCTTTTGCTCGCGGCGTTCTATTCCGACGGGCAATATAAGGCGCTCAAGGCCGCAGGCCCGATCAAGACGGAATATCCGCTGGCAGCAACGCCGCTCGTTACGCTGCTCAAGGAAATCGCACTGCGGCCGAGCGTCCGCTCCTTCCATCTCATCCAACGGCCTCGACTGGCAGCGTCATGACCTCACCCGCCATCATCACCGTCGCGATCACCGGCGCCATTCCGCGCAAGAAAGATACGCCGGCCGTGCCGGTCACGCCGAGCGAGCAAATCGAATCGACCCACGAGACTTACGAAGCGGGAGCGAGCGTAGCCCACATTCACGTCCGCAATCCCGACGAGTCGCCGAGTTCCGATCCAGCCTTGTTTGCGCAAGTCGGCGAAGGCATCGCCAAACATTGCCCGGGCATGATCATCCAGTTCTCGACCGGCGGACGCGGCCGGGAACAGAGCGAACGCGGCCGGATGCTGGACCTGAGGCCGGACATGGCGTCGCTCGCGACCGGTTCGGTGAATTTTCCGGCACAGATTTACGAGAACCCTCCGCAACTCGTCGAGGATCTCGCGCGCGCCATGCTGCAATACGAGATCAAGCCGGAGATCGAGGTCTTCGACGTGGCGATGCTGTACAACGCCAAGACCATGGCAGACCGCGGCCTGCTCAAGCGGCCGTGCCAGGTCCAGTTCGTGATGGGAATTCCGAATGCGCTGCCGGCGCGGCGCAAATTGCTGGAATTTCTGATCGGCGAACTCAAGGACATCATGCCCGACGCGACCTGGTCGGCAGCCGGCATCGGTCGGCATCAGCTTGAGGTCAACCGCTGGTGCCTCGAACTCGGCGGTCACGTCCGCACCGGGCTTGAGGACAACATCAAATTTGACCAGGACCGGCTGGCGCGCAGCAACGGCGAGCTGGTCGCACGTCTCGCGGCACTCTGCGTCGAATACGGGCGGCACGCCGCGACTTGCGCCGAAGCGCGCGGAATATTGGGACTGCCGGCGCTGTAAGGCGCCGGTTTACAAAAGTGAGGGGAGAGGACAATGCAGCAGGCTAGCAATCCAGGAGACGGCGCAAAGGTATCGATCGGAACCATAGCGTTCGCCAGCGCCATCGGCACGACGATCGAGTGGTACGATTTCTTTCTCTACGGCGTGATGACGCCGCTCGTACTCAACAAGCTGTTTTTTCCCAATGCTGATGTGCTGATCTCGACGCTGCTGGCTTACGGTACGTTCTTCGTCGGCTTCCTGTCTCGCCCGATCGGCGGCGTTATTTTCGGCCATTACGGCGATCGCGTCGGACGCAAGACCGTGCTCATCCTGACAGTCCTGATCATGGGCCTCGCGACCTTCCTGATCGGGCTCCTGCCTACTTACGCCACCGCGGGCATGTGGGCACCGCTCATGCTGCTGGGCCTGCGCATTTTCCAGGGCATCGGCATCGGCGGCGAATGGGGCGGCGCGGTGTTGATGGCCGTCGAACATTCTCCGGGCGGACGCCGCGGCTTCTACGGCAGCTGGCCGCAAATCGGCGTGCCGGCCGGTCTCCTGATCAGTGCCGGCGTCGTCAACCTGCTTTCGTTCCTCAACAACGATGACTTCTTCGCCTGGGGCTGGCGCATCGCCTTCCTCCTCAGCATCGTGCTGGTCATTATCGGCGTCTATATCCGGCTGAAGATCATGGAAACGCCGGCATTCGAGCAGGCGCAGCAGCAGAACAAGATCGCAGCAGTGCCGGTCGCCGAGATGTTCCGCACGCATACCAAGAATACGATCCTGGGGTTGGGCGCACGCTACATCGAGGGCGTAACCTTCAATATCTATGGCGTGTTCCTGGTCGGCTATCTCACCAGCACGCTGCACATGACGCGCCAGTCGGCACTGTCTGCCGTCATGGTGGCCTCGGCGATCATGATCGTCATGCTGCCTATTTGCGGCAAGCTGTCGGATCGCATCGGACGCCGCCTGGTGTTCGGCGTCGCGAGCCTTCTGCTCGGCGTGTTGTCGTTCGTGGCGTTCTATCTGATGGACGGCCAATCGACGCTGATGACGATCATTGCCGTCGTCATACCGTTCGCGCTCGTCTATCCGGCGGTTTATGGGCCGGAGGCCGCGCTGTTCTCCGAACTGTTCGACACGCGAGTGCGCTACACAGGCATCTCGTTCGTCTATCAGTTCTCGGGAATCTTCGCGAGCGGATTGACACCGATCATCGCCACGGCGCTGTTGCCGATCGGCGGCGGCAAGCCGTGGCTGATCTGTCTCTATATCCTGGTCGTCAGCATCATCAGCGCGCTGTCGGTCTATGCGATGACGGATCGGCATACGAGCGACATCACCAAGGATCAGGTGCCCTCGCCGGCACTCGGTGGTTAAAGAGCAACAGAAACCGCGGCGCGGCCGAAGATGGAACTTGATCTCAAAGGTCGCGTCGCGTTCGTCACCGGTGCCGGCGCCGGCATCGGCGAAGCCATTGCTTGCACGCTGGCGGCGGAAGGCTGCGCGGTTGGCGTCGCCGATCGTGACGGCTCCGCCGCCGAGCGTGTGGCCTCGGCTCTCACGCGGGACGGATACGCCGCCCGCGCCATCGCGGTCGACGTCGGCGACGAAGCCGGCGTCGCCGCAGCCTTCGGCGCGCTTCGCGACTGGCGCGGCGCGCCTGACATTCTTGTCAATGCCGCCGGTCTTCTCTCGGTCGGGCTTGTCGCCGATTTGCCGGCAAGCGAGTTGGGCCGTGTCTCCCGCGTCAATCTCGACGGCATCCTGCATTGCATAAAGGCCGCGATCCCTTCGATGACCGCGGCGCACGCAGGCCGTATCATAAATATCGCGTCGGTATCGGCGATGCGCGGCGGTGGCTCGCTCGGCAACGTGCTTTACGGCACGACCAAAGCCGGCGTCGTGGCGATGACCATGGGCCTGGCGCGCGAACTGGGCCCGAGCGGTATCACCGTCAACGCGGTGGCGCCGGCAGTGGTTGAAACCGCGATGACGCAAGTGGCGCTGACCGAGGCGGCGCGGCAACGCATTATGCCGCGCATTCCGCTCGGCCGTTTTGCCACGACCGCCGACGTCGCCAACCTCGTGGCGTTTCTCGCCTCCGGCCGGGCCGGATTCATCACCGGGACGGTCATCCCGGTCGATGGCGGCCTTCTGACGACGTGACACTGCGATGAGCCGCAATGGCCGGGGCTGACATCGCCGGCATTGTCGGCCTGGTGTATCGATCGGAGCGGAGAGAATGTCACGCCGTCGCAAGCACCACGGCACAGGTTGTGACGATGTCGTCGACGCTTGCGGCGCGCGACAGATCGCTGATCGGCTTGGCAAAGCCCTGCAGGAACGGACCGATGGCCTTGGCGCCGCCGATCCATTGCACCAGCTTGTAACCAATATTGCCGGCGTCGAGATCGGGAAAGATAAGCACATTGGCGCGTCCGGCGACGGCGCCCGCGTCTTTCACTTTCTTCTCCGCGACTGCAAGCACCAGAGCCGCATCGGCTTGCAATTCGCCATCCACAGCCAGGGATGGCGCGCGGGCGCGGATAAGCGCAAGCGCGTTCCGGACCTTGTCGATCCGCGCATGTTGTGCGCTGCCCTTGGTCGAAAACGACAGCATGGCGACGCGCGGCGTCTCGCCAAGAACATTCTCTGCACTGCGGGCGGACGCGATCGCGATATCCGCAAGTTCCCCGGCACTCGGATCGGCATTCACCGCGCAATCGGCAAACACGAAAGCGCGCGGTCCAAGCCCGAGGAAATCCGGCGCGACGATGAGAAAATAGCTCGACGGCAACGTGATGCCTTCAGCGAGGCCGACGGTCATCAAGCCGGCCTCAATGACGCGGCGTGTCGGGTTCGCCGCGCCCGCGACCATGGCCTGCGCGTCATTCTGGCGAACCATCATGCCGGCAAAATAAAGCGGTTTCGTCACGAGCCGTGCACCGATCGCCGGCGACATGTTCTCGCGCAGGCTGGCGCAAGCCGCGCCGTATGCCTGCACGCGCGGATCGGTGCGCGGATCAATCGTTTCGATGCCCTTGAGATCGGCGCCGGCTTCGTTCGCGGCTTTTGCGATCGCTTCGTTATCGCCAAGGACGATCGGATGCGCAATTTCCCGATCAATGAGACAGCGTGCCGCCGCGATCACGCGCGCGTCGCCGCCTTCCGGCAAAACGATCTTGCAATGACGCCGCCTTGCTATATCGAAACAGCGTTCGACCGGATTCATGTTTATCTCAAATCAGAACTACGCGCGTATGAGGCCATAGATGACCGAAACAAATGAACCAATCAAGATTCACCGCGGATTAAAGGGTGTCTATTTCGACCGCTCGCCGTGCACGTTCATCGACGGACGCATCGGCGAATTGCGTTATCGCGGCTATTCGATCCACGATCTCGCCGAACATTCGACGTTCGAGGAAACGGCGTGGCTGCTGCTGCGCGGCGAATTGCCGACCAAGGCGCAGTTTACGGAATTTGACGGCCAATTAAAGAGCGCACGCGAATTGCCCGCACCGGTGCTCGACATCATCCGCACCATCAAGACCGCACACCCGATGGACGTGCTGCGCACCGCCACCTCGGCGCTTGCGGGCTTCGATCCGGAGACTGCCGACAATTCGCGTGACGCCGTGATCCGCAAAGGCATCCGGCTGACCTCGCAGGTGCCGATGATTGTCGCCGCGCATGCGCGGCTGCGCGAGGGTCTGGAGCCGGTGGCCGCGAGCAAGGAGCTTTCGCACGCCGCCAATCTCCTCTGGATGCTCAAGAGTGAAAAACCAAGCGCTGACGCCGCGCAATTGATCGACCGCGATCTCGTGCTGCATGCCGAGCACGGCTCCAATGCATCGTCCTTCGCAGCACGTGTCGTCGTCGGCACCGAAGCCAATCTGCACGCCGCCGTCACCGCGGCAATCGCGGCTTTGTCCGGACCGGCCCATGGCGGCGCCGCCGAGGACGTGATGAAGATGGCAGAAGAGATCGGTGATCCGGCGCGCGCCGCCGATTATGTGCGCGACAAGCGCAAAGCCGGCGAAGCAGTGACCGGCTTTGGCCATCGCGTATATCGCGCCGAGGATCCGCGCGCCCGCCACATGCGCGCCGGCGTCGAGCGTCTGTCGAAGGAGATGGGGCAGCCGCGCTGGTACGAAATCCTCCAAGCCGTCGTCCAGGCCATGGCGCCGTACGCGCGTCACGGCGTCAACGTCAACGTCGATTTCTATTCGGGCGTCGTTTACCACCTGCTCGGCATCAAGCGCGATCTGTTCGTGCCGATCTTTGCCATCGGCCGCGTACCAGGCTGGGTGTTGCAGGTGCTCGAGCAGACCGAGAACAACATCCTGATCCGGCCGCTGACGCTCTATAATGGACCGGATGCGCGGCCCTATGTCCCGATCGAGCGCAGGCCGGGCTAGAATGCCGGACGACACGTTCGACTTTATCGTCGTCGGCGCGGGGTCAACCGGTTGCGTGCTTGCGAACCGGCTCTCCGAGAGCGGCAAATATCGCGTGGCTCTGCTCGAGGCCGGCCCGCGCGATACGAGCCTGTGGATTCACCTGCCGATCGGATACGGCAAGACGATGTGGGACGCCAAGGTCAATTGGCGTTTCTACACCGAGCCCGACGCCAACATGGAAGGCCGGCGCCTCTATTGGCCGCGCGGCCGCGTGCTCGGCGGTTCGAGTTCGATCAACGGACTTATCGTCGTGCGCGGTCAGACCGGCGACTATGATCGCTGGCGCGATCTCGGCAATACGGGATGGGGCTTTGACGATGTGCTGCCCTATTTCATCAAGCTCGAAAGCAATTCCGAGTTCGGCGAAGACCAGCTCCACGGCACCAATGGCCCGCTTCGGGTCACCAGCATCACGCGCAAGCACGAACTGATCGAGGCCGTGATCGGCGCCGCCGAGAATTGCGGCGTGCCGCGCACCGCCGACTTCAACGGCCGAGATCAGGAAGGCGTCGGCTACTATCAGTTGACGACCCGCAACGGCTGGCGCGTCAGCGCCGCCGATGCGTATCTGCGGCCGGCACGAGCCCGCGGCAATCTCTCGGTCATCACCGATGCACAGGTCGCGCGCGTCCTGTTCGATCAGCGCCGCGCGAAGGGCGTCACCGTGCGCATCGGCGGGGCGTTGCGCGAATTGCGCGCCAGGCACGGCGTTGTCCTTTCAGCCGGCGCCGTGCAATCGCCGCAGCTTCTGATGCTGTCCGGTATCGGACCGGGCGAGGAGTTGAACGCACAAGGCATTCCCATCGTGCTCGACCGCAAGGCTGTCGGCCAGAATTTGCAGGATCATCTTCAGGTTCGGCTGATCTATCGCAGCACCAAATCGATCACCACCAACGACGCACTTAATTCGATATTCGGCCGCATCGGATTGGGCCTGGAATGGCTCCTGTATCGCGGCGGACCGCTCGCGACCGGCATCAATCAGGGCGGCTTATTCACCCGCGTGCTGCCGGAATCGCAAACCCCCGATATCCAGTTTCATATCGCGACACTCTCCGCCGATATGGCAGGCGGCAAAGTCCATGACTATTCCGGCTTCACGCTGTCGGTCTGCCAGTTGCGGCCGGAGAGCCGGGGGTCGATCGCGCTCGCTTCGGCCGATCCGTTCGCGCCGCCAAAAATATTCGGCAATTATCTCGCAACCGAGACAGACCGACGCTGCACCACTGCCGCGATTGCCTTTGCGCGCAAGCTCGCGGCAACGCCGCCGCTCGCCGGTTACGTTGCTGCTGAAATGCTGCCCGGCCCCGATTATGTCACGGATGTGGATCTCCTGACCTTCGCGCGGCGGAACGGTGCTACGATCTTTCATCCCGCCGGAACCTGCCGCATGGGCAGCGATAATGAGGCGGTGGTCGACCCTCGGCTGCACCTGCGCGGTATCGACGGCCTTTGGGTCGCCGACTGCTCGATCATGCCGACGCTCGTATCTGGCAATACCAATGTTCCCGCGATCATGATTGGGGAAAAGGCCTCCGACATGATCCTTGAGGACGTATCGCGCGGCTAACAAAATCGTCTAGTCTGGCGCGGTCGACCCAGGGACGTTTCATGCAGTTCGCGGCGGAAAAAACGCATTTGGCGGAGGGCGACATAGCGCCGTCTCCGGCGCCGGATGACGCCGGCGGCGTCGCTGCCAAAACGCCTGACGATATTGGGCGCGTTACGCCCATGATGGAGCAATATGTCGAGATCAAAGCCGCCAATCCGGATTGCCTGTTGTTCTACCGGATGGGTGATTTCTACGAGCTCTTCTTCGGCGACGCGGAAATTGCTTCGCGCGCGCTCGGCATCGTTCTCACCAAACGCGGCAAGCATCTCGGCCAGGATATTCCTATGTGCGGCGTGCCCATCGAGCGGGCTGACGAATACCTGCACCGGCTGATCGCGCTCGGCCACCGTGTAGCGGTTTGCGAGCAGCTCGAAGATCCCGCCGAGGCGCGCAAGCGCGGCAACAAAAGCGTCGTGCGCCGCGACGTCGTGCGCCTCGTCACGCCCGGCACGCTGACCGAAGATTCGCTGCTCGATGCCAAGCGCAATAATTATCTTCTGACACTGGCGCGAAGCCGCGCCTCCTCCACCGAAGACCGTTTCGCGCTGGCCTGGATCGACATATCGACGGGTGAATTTCGTGTCGCCGAATGCGATCGCGCTTCGCTCCCTGCCGAGATTGCACGCATCGAGCCGGGCGAGATTATCGTTTCCGACGCGCTTTATGCCGACGCCGAGCTTGCGCCCTATTTACGCACGCTGCCGGCACTCACTCACGTGACCCGCGACGTGTTTGACGGCGCGACGGCGGAACGAAGACTTGCCTCGTTCTTCGGTGTGGCGACGACAGCCTCGTTTGGTGCGTTCTCCCGTATCGAGCTGACAGCCGCCGCGGCCGCGGTCACTTATGTCGAGCGTACGCAATTCGGAAAACGTCCGCCGCTCTCGGTTCCGGCGCGGGAGGCCGCCGGCGCGACACTCGCCATCGACCAGGCAACGCGCAGCAATCTCGAACTCATACGCACTCTCGCCGGTGAGCGCCGCGGCTCGCTCCTTGCCGCGATCGACCGCACGATGACGGCAGCCGGTTCGCGGATGCTGGCGCAACGGCTTGCTGCGCCGCTGACCGACCCTGCCGAGATCGCCCATCGGCTCGACGCTGTCGCCGTCTTCGTCAATGATTCCGTCGCGCGCAGCGACCTGCGCACCAGGCTCAAAGCGGTACCCGATCTCGCCCGCGCGCTGGCCAGAATTGTCATGGGCCGCTCCGGGCCACGGGATCTTGCCGCGATCCGCGACGGCATCGCCGCGGCGGCGGAGTTTTCGTCGCGGCTTGCCACGCTTGCCGGACTTCCCCGCGATATCGCGCAGGCGATGGAAGGCCTGCGCCGTCCCGATCCCGGCATTGCCGCCGAGTTCGCGAACGCGCTGGCGGACGAATTGCCGCTTCTGCGCCGCGACGGTGGTTTCGTGCGCCCGGGTTATGAAGCGGCGCTCGACGAAGCGCGTGCGCTGCGCGACGAATCACGCCGCGTGATCGCTGCGCTGCAAGTGCGCTACGCCGAAACGACCGGCATCCGGGCGCTGAAAATCCGGCACAACAATGTGCTCGGCTATTTCGTCGACGTCTCGGCGCAGCACGGCGACAAGCTGATGAGCGCGCCGCTCAACACGACCTTCATCCATCGCCAGACCACGGCTGGCCAGGTGCGCTTCACGACCACCGAACTTGGCGAGCTTGAGGCCAAGATCGCCAACGCCGCCGACCGTGCGCTGGCGCTCGAATTGGAAATCTTCGATCGCCTCGCCGCGACGGTGACCGCCGCCAGCGCGGCGATCAAGGAAGCGGCGCATGCGCTCGCGTCCCTCGACGTTGCGACGGCGCTTGCCGCTCTTGTGGTCGAGCGCGACTACGTGCGCCCCGAGGTCGACGGCAGCCTGGCTTTTGCCATTACCGGCGGCCGGCATCCGGTCGTCGAACAGGCGCTCATTGCAAACGGCGGGCCCTTCGTCGCCAACGATTGTGACTTGTCTCCCCCCGCGGACGAGAAGACCGGACGTATCTGGCTTATCACCGGCCCCAACATGGCGGGCAAATCGACATTCCTGCGCCAGAATGCGCTGATTGCGGTGATGGCCCAGATGGGAAGCTTCGTGCCGGCGCGGGCCGCGCATATCGGTGTTATCGATCGCCTGTTTTCGCGCGTCGGCGCTGCCGACGACCTGGCGCGCGGACATTCGACCTTCATGGTCGAAATGGTCGAAACCGCGGCGATCCTCAATCAGGCGGGCGAACGCGCGCTGGTTATTCTCGACGAGATCGGCCGCGGCACCGCCACCTTCGACGGATTGTCCATCGCCTGGGCCACCATCGAGCATCTGCACGAGAGCAATCGCTGCCGCACTTTATTTGCCACCCACTTCCACGAAATGACCGCGCTCGCCGCCAAGCTCAAGCGGCTGCACAACGCCACGATGCGGGTGAAGGAATGGCAAGGCGATGTCGTGTTCCTGCACGAAGTTGTCGACGGCGCGGCCGACCGCTCTTACGGCATCCAGGTTGCGAAACTTGCCGGGCTGCCATCAAGCGTGATCGAGCGCGCCAAAATCGTGCTGGCGCAGATTGAATCCGAGGATCGCACCTCGCCGGCGCGGCGGCTGATCGACGACCTGCCGCTGTTTGCCGCCTCGCGTCCTGCGGCCGCGCCGCAACAGGACAGTGCGCTCGGAACTTTGCTCGAGGCGCTGGCCGCGCTGCATCCGGACGAGATGTCGCCGCGCGACGCACTTGAGGCGCTCTACGCGCTCAAGGCGCAGATTGCGAAGCGGCAATCCTAGCGGACCGCCGCATAAACCCGATACGAATCAGAAAGAGCATCAGGCTCCAGGCCATGGAAACGCCAAGGCCAGCGGTCAGCGCGCCCCACGTGCCCAGCGGCGCGACCAGATAGTGCACGGCGACAAATCCCAGCGATAGGCCGATATAGGCCACTTGCGCATGCGCCAGCATGCTTGCGGTCGCTGGGCCACCGACGCGCGGATGCAGAATGACAATCGTGCTGCACAGGATGATTGGAAAGAGCGCGAATATGCCCGAAGCAACCGAGCCAATGCTGTGGCTCGCCGTGGTCACGACGGCGACCACGATGGCGGCGGCCAGGCCGCGCAGCGGAATGTCGAACGGCGTGCGCAGAAACTTCTTCGGCGGACCCGAAGCGCGATAGCGCCAGCTCAGCGGAATGGTGATAGCGAAGACAACGATATTGAGGATCACCGCGCCAAGCATCGACCAGTCGACGAGACGCAAGAGACCGGCGCACGCCAGCCACACTAAAAGCGAAACGCCGAGGCTGGGCACGAGGCCCCGCCGCTGCGCCAACACGGCATAAACCAGCGAAAACACCGAAACCGCAGCGTCGACCGCAACGCTCCCTGTCGCGCTCGCGGCGATGAAATCCGGCGGGTGCTCGATGGCGAGAATGACATAAGCCGCGCCGCCCGCGGTCGGCAGCGCCGCAATCAGTGCGCCGATGAAAGGCCCGCTCCGCTCGACCACAATCGAAGTGATGACGACGACGATCGCCGTCAGCGCCATTTTCAGCGCGAGGCCATACCAGAAGATGAGATCGGGGGAGATCATTGCGTTTGCGTCTTCGCGCACATGTCATGGCCCGCGAAGGCGGGTCATCCAGTATTAACCGCCTTGGCCCATTTTCGCGATGGTTGGACTACTAAGTCATCCGCCTTCGCGGATGATGACAGTATCGGATTACTTGCGTTTCAAACTCACCTCGACCGGCGGTCCGCTCCGGATCGTCTGATAAACGACGCAATAACGTTCGGTGAGTTTGAGCAGTTGGTCGAGCTTGTCCTGCGCCGCGTCGGTATCGACGTCAAAGCGCAAGCGGATCTGCGCAAAACCGACCGGCGCGTCTTTTGCGACCCCAAGAGTGCCGCGGAAATCGAGATCGCCTTCGGCCGACACCATACCGGATTTGAGCGGGATATCGATCGCGGTCGCGACAGCTTTAAGCGTCACACCGGCGCAGGCCACCAGGGCTTCGAGCAGCATGTCGCCGGAGCACAATTCCATGCCGGAGCCGCCAGTCGCCGGATGCAAGCCTGCGACCGCAAGCGCGCGGCCGGTCTCCACCTTGCAGGCGATGTTTGAGTCATCGAGCGTGCCTTTGGCCTTGAGCGTGATGAATCCAGCCTTGGGATCGGCCTTGTAACGCTCCTTGATCGGCGCCTGCATTGCGCGCAGCCCGGCGGCATCCATGATGTCAGTCCTTTTCCTCATCATGGCCAAGCTTGTCCCGGCCATCCCGATTGACTTGTAAAGGTCGTGCCTAACGAATCGAGATCACCGGGACAAGCCCGGTGATGACCGTTCGAATCCTGTCGTATCGGTCTATATCTCACCACCACAGTGCCGCGCCGGCCTCGGCCTTGGGCTCGCTTTCGGCGCTGCCCGCGCTGCGATTGAGCGAGCGGTCGAGCGCGACGAGCACGCGGCGCTTGGCAAAATCGAAGGCGGCGGATTGGCGGTCGCGCGGGCGCGGCAAATCCAGGCCGATCTCATCGAAAATGCGGCCGGGACGCGGGCACAGCACCATGATGCGGTCGGCGAGCACGATCGCTTCATCGACATCGTGAGTGACCAGGATCAAGGTCGGCTTGGCGTCAGCCCACAGGTCGAGAAGGTGATCCTGCAAATCGGTGCGGGTGAAGGCATCCAGCGCCGAAAAAGGTTCGTCGAGCAGCAACACTTCCGGACGCGGCACCAGCGCGCGTGCGATGGCGACACGTTGTGCCTGGCCGCCGGAGAGTTCACGCGGCCACATGCCGGCCTTGTCGGAGAGACCGACCCGCTTCAACGCCGCCGCCACGCGATGTGCGCGCTCGGCTCTCGGCCGGTCACCGAGTCCGAAGCCGACATTGTCGGCAACCTTGAGCCACGGCAGAAGCCGCGGTTCCTGAAAGATAATGCCGATCTTCTGGTGCGGAGCGGTGATCCGCTCGCCGTCGAGCAGGACCGTGCCGGCGCTCGCCGGGTCGAGCCCGCCGATGGCGCGCAGCAGCGTCGATTTTCCGGAACCCGAGCCGCCGATCACGGCAACGATTTCGCCGGGCTCGACATCGAACGATACGCCGCCGAGCGCATGCACGCCGTTCGGATAAGTTTTACCGATACGTTCGAGAACGAGCATTGCGAGACCTAATCTTGCCGCACGATATCTTCCCAGCGCAGGAATGGCGCCGCGGCGAGTGCAATCAGCCAATCCGTGGCTTTTCCGACGATGGCGAAAGCAACGATGGCGGCGATAATCTCGGCTGGTTTGCCGAGTTGCTGGCCATCGATCAGGAGATAGCCGAGGCCCTCTGACGCACCCATAAGTTCGGCGGCGACCACGAACATCCAGCCGAGGCCGAGACCCGAGCGCAACGAGATGACATAGGCGGGAAGTACGGCGGGCAGCAAAATGCGGCGCACCATCTCGACATCAGAGAGCCGGAAGGCGCGGCCGACCTCGACAAGCTTGCGATCGACCGATTGGATCGCACCCATCAACCCGAGATAGACCGGAAAGAATACGCCGACCGCGATCAGTGTCACTTTCGACGCTTCGAAAATGCCAAGCCAGAGGATGAACAACGGTATCCAGGCGATCGACGGGATCGCGCGCAACGCCTGCAAGCTCGGATCAATAAGACGCCGCACGAACGGCGAATAGCCGGCGGCGGCGCCGATAATCGTCGCAGCCGCAACTCCGATGCCGAAACCGGCGGCAACGCGTCCCAGCGTGACGAGCGTATCGCGCTGCAGTTCACCGGTGCGCGCAAGATCGACGAAAGTCGCGAAAATAACCGACGGCGGCGGCGCCAGCCGGCCGCTCGCCCAGCCCATGCGCACGATGATTTCCCATGCCACGGCCAGTGTAACGGGCAGCAAAAAACCCAGCGCCGGGCGCACCAGACGCGCCCATCGGGGTCTTGCCGGGCGCTCCTGCGCCGGGCTGCCTTCTGCAACGATAGTCATGCCGACAAGAGACATGGTGGCATGTGCAAATGCAATGTGGTCTGAAGGCGCGAAACCGCGCCGCTACGCCGCCGTGATGAACCGGTCGTCAACCAGATCGTCGAGCGTCTTCTTCACGTCGACATTTCCCGGGATCACGCCGGCCTGCTGCAAGGCGAGACCCGCCTGCAGGATCGTGTCGCGCTGCTGCGCGCCGATGTGATTGAAAGTCAGATCGGTGCGCTCCTTGAGCTGGATGTCGACGACGGCGTCGGGAAGTTTGGTCACATCCATGAATACGCGCTTCTCGTCAGCGTAATTCCCCAGGCAATATTTGCGCGCATTTTCATAGATCGCGAGCACGCGCTTGGTCAGGTCCGGATAGTTCTTCAGGAAGTCCTCGCTCGCATTGAGGATGCCGTATGTGTTGGCGTCCTTGTTGCGATAGAACAGCCGCGCGCCTTCCTCGACCTGCGCCGCCGCCATCATGGGATCGAGACCGGCCCAGGCATCGACGTCGCCGCGAATGAGCGCGGTCTTGCCGTCGGGATGCTGCAACAGGACCGGCACGATATCCTTTTCGCTCATGCCGGCCGAAAGCAGCGCCCGCACCAGGAAGATGTGCGGATCGGTGCCGCGGGTCACTGCGACGCGCTTGCCCTTGAGATCCTCGATCTTGTTGATCGGCGTGTCCTTGCCCGTGACCAGCGCCGTCCATTCGGGGCGGGAATAAACGTAGATCGACTTGATCGGATTGCCGTTGATCTTGGCGAGCAGCGCCGCTGAACCTGCAGTCGAGCCGAAATCGATCGAACCGGCGTTGAGGAATTCGAGCGCCTTGTTGGAGCCGAGCGACTGCACCCAGCGGATGCCGATGCCGTCCTTGGCAAACTCGCTTTCGAGGAGGCCCTTGTCCTTAAGCACCATGGAAACCGGGTTGTAGGTGGCCCAGTCGATACGGATCTCCGACGGGTTGCCAGCAGCCTTGGCCGCGCGCCCGAAGCCCAGCGGCATCAATCCGGCGCCAAGCGCACTGGCAAGCAATCCACGGCGTGAAAGCATTACGTCCTCCAGCGTTATATTTTTTCTTTAGGGGAGCGATATCACAGCGTCAATGGAATGAAATACTACATTGTCTACATACAGAAGAATATTTATCCCTGAAGGGTGCCGGCTCTTTTGTCGCCTCCGGGATGGTGCATCTGCGGAGGCGATGACAGTGCAGGACCGCTCGGCTATCTCGTAAGCGATGATGCTGGACACCCAACGATCGCATCGCGGCGGCGACGAGCTGATCGACCCCGCGGCGATCGTCGCCGATCTCAAAGGTCTCGCAAAAACCCATGCCGAGCGCGAGCGTGAGCTGCGCACCGCGGTCGCGCTGCGGCTGAAATCCGCGCTGACACAGGCCCGCGCCCGGGCCGAGGAATTGCTGCTCAAGGATCGTCACGGGCGGCGCTGCGCCGAACGTCTGTCCCAGTTGCAGGACGAGATCATCCGCATCCTGTTCGATTTCACCGTGAACGAACTCTATCCGCCGCAAGTCCCCTCCGAGGCCGAGCATATGGCCGTCGTCGCGACGGGCGGATATGGCCGCGGGCTGCTGGCGCCCGGCTCCGACATCGATCTGCTTTTTCTCCTGCCCTACAAGCAAACCGCCTGGGGCGAGTCGGTCGCCGAAGCCCTGCTCTATTGCCTATGGGACATGGGGCTGAAAGTCGGCCACGCGACGCGCACGGTCAGCGAGTGCATCCGCCAGGCCAAGGCCGATATGACCATCCGCACTACGCTGCTTGAAGCGCGGTATCTGCTCGGTGATGTCAGGCTCTACAACGAACTGACGGCACGCTTCGACAAGGAAGTCGCGCAGGGCACCGGGCCCCAATTCGTCGCCGCCAAGCTTGCCGAGCGCGAAGAGCGTCATCGCCGCGCTGGCCAGTCGCGGTATCTGGTCGAACCCAACGTCAAGGATGGCAAGGGCGGTTTGCGCGACCTGCATACGTTGTTCTGGATCGCCAAATACGTCTATCGCGTCAGCGAGCCCGATGAGCTGATCGAGCGCGGCGTGTTCGACCGCGACGAATACAACATGTTCCGCCGTTGCGAGGATTTCCTGTGGTCGGTCCGCTGCAACATGCATTTTCTCACCGGCCGCGCCGAGGAGCGGCTGTCCTTCGACATCCAGCGCGAAATCGCGGTGCGGCTCGGCTACACCGCGCATCCCGGCATGCGCGACGTCGAACGCTTCATGAAGCACTACTTCCTCACCGCCAAGCACGTCGGCGACCTCACGGC
The DNA here is from genome assembly GCA_963723335.1 of uncultured Alphaproteobacteria bacterium. Taxonomy (GTDB): domain Bacteria; phylum Pseudomonadota; class Alphaproteobacteria; order Rhizobiales; family Xanthobacteraceae; genus BOG-931. The sequence continues at coordinate 307,374 of CAVRQJ010000007.1, forward strand.
CATTCTGTGCGCGGGCCTTGAGGATCGTCAGGCGAAGCCTGCGCCTGTGCTGAGCCGCATGATCGCGCATTTGCGGCCGGCGCCGAGCCGCAAGAAGCTTTCCGGCACCGAAGATTTCGTCGTCGACAATAACCGCATCAATATCGCGCGCGCCGATGTGTTCCGCCGCGATCCCGTCAACCTGATCCGCGTGTTCTGGCTCGCACAGAAGCACAATCTCGCATTCCATCCCGAGGCGATGCGCGCCGCCACGCATTCACTCAAGCTCATCGACAAGAAGATTCGCGAGGATAAAGAGGCGAACCGGCTGTTCCTGGACATCCTGACTTCGAAACACGCCCCCGAAATCGTGCTGCGCCGCATGAACGAGGCCGGCGTTCTCGGCGCCTTCGTGCACTCGTTCGGCCGTATCGTGGCCATGATGCAGTTCAACATGTACCACCATTACACGGTGGACGAACATCTCATCCGCTGCATCGGCGTACTCGACGAGATCGCTCAAGGAAAAAATCCCGAGTTCACGCTCGCGAGCGAACTGATCAAGACGATTCAGCCGCAGCACCGCACCGTGCTCTGCGTCACGCTGTTCCTGCACGATATCGCCAAAGGCCGCGTCGAGGACCACTCGATCGCCGGAGCGCGGCTTGCCCGGCGCATATGCCCGCGTCTCGGCCTCAATGCCGCCGAGACCGAGCTCGTCGCCTGGCTGGTCGAGGTTCACCTCGTCATGTCGACAGTGGCGCAGTCGCGCGACTTGTCGGATCGCAAGACGATCGAGAATTTTGCCGCTGTGGTGCAATCACTGGAGCGGCTGAAGCTTCTCACCATCCTCACCACCGCCGACATCCGCGCGGTCGGCCCCGGCGTTTGGAATGGCTGGAAGGCGCAGCTACTGCGCACGCTTTATTATGAAACCGAACCTGTGCTCACCGGAGGCTTCTCCGAGGTCAACCGCGCCCAGCGTGTCACCATGGCGCAAACCGAATTCCGCGCCGAGATGAAAGACTGGCCGGCGGCGGCGCTCGATGCCTATGTCGAGCGGCTCTATCCCGCCTATTGGCTCAAGGTCGATCTGGCGCACAAGCGCGCCCACGCACGCTTCGTGCGCGAGATCGAAATGTCGGGCAAGAAGCTCGCGACCTGCGTCGGCTTCGACGCCGCGCGCGGTGTCACTGAACTGACGGTGTTCGCGCCCGATCACCCGTGGCTGCTTTCAATTATTGCCGGCGCCTGCGCGCTGGCCGGCGCCAACATCGTCGATGCCCAGATCTACACCACGACCGATGGCCTGGCGCTCGATACCATCTCGGTGTCGCGCGAATTCGAACATGACGAGGATGAAGGCCGCCGCGCCGCGCGCATCGGCGACGCCATCGAGAAGGCCGTGCGCGGCGAACTCAAACTGCCCGATGTGGTGGCAAAGCGCGCACCGCCGAAGGGCCGGCTCAAGGCCTTTGCCATCGAGCCCGAAGTCACCATCAATAACCAGTGGTCGAACCGCTACACCGTGGTCGAAGTTACCGGCCTCGACCGCCCCGGCCTGCTCTATGAACTGACCACGACGCTGTCCAAGCTCAATCTCAATATCGCCTCGGCGCATGTCGCGACCTTCGGCGAGCGCGTCGTCGACGTGTTCTACGTGACCGATCTTACCGGCGCCCAGATCGCGACGCCGACCCGGCAAGCCGCGATCAAGCGGCCGCTTCTGGCGTTGTTCACGGCGCCGGCCGAGGGCAAGGCGGCGTAGCAAACAGGGCGGATTTGAAGCAGTAACGGCCCCTTAAACTGCCTTAATTATCAATGACTCAGCGCACTCTTGGCGCTGGGGACGGCCCATGGCTTGGCGAGAGGGACGAAAGCGGACCGCGGGTTCGAGCCTCGATGTCCGGCTGCGTCCCGAGGACCGCAACGGCGGCCCTCCGCAAAAACGCGCCGATACCGGCCGCCGCAAGCGCGATACCGCGCCGGCCCGCGAAACACCCAAACGAAAGCGCAAGGGCAAAAGCCGTTCCGCACTGGGGCGCCTGTTCTACTGGGCCTTCGTGCTGGCGCTGTGGGCGGTCATCGCCGGCATCGGCGCGCTGATCTGGATCGGCATCCATCTGCCGCCGATCCAGTCGCTGGAAATCCCGAAGCGGCCGCCGTCGGTCCTTATCCTCGGCGTCAACGGCGCGACGCTGGCGACGCGCGGCGACATGGGCGGCGCCGCGGTGCCGATTGCCGAACTGCCGGACTATGTCCCCAACGCCTTCGTCGCTATCGAGGATCGCCGCTTCTATTCACACCACGGTGTCGATCCGCTGGGCATCGCGCGCGCGCTGGTCGCCGATGTGCTGCGCCGCGGCGCCTCGCAAGGTGGTTCCACCATTACGCAACAGCTCGCCAAGAATCTCTTCCTCACACAGGAACGCACAGTCTCGCGCAAGCTGCAGGAGATCGCACTGGCACTCTGGCTCGAACATAAATTCACCAAGAAGGAAATTCTCGAGCTTTATCTCAACCGCGTGTATTTCGGTTCCGGCGCCTACGGCATCGAAGGTGCGTCGCAGCGTTACTTCGGCAAATCGGCGCGGCAACTGGCGCTACCGGAAGCCGCGATGCTTGCCGGCCTCGTGCAGTCGCCGTCGCGGCTCGCGCCGAGCCATAATCTGGATGGCGCCCAGCGCCGCGCCGCCGTGGTGATCGCCGACATGGCGGAACAGAAAATGATTCCGGAGAGCGCTGCGAAGGCAGCGCTGGCGCATCCGGCGCGGGTGGCAAAACCGGCGGGCGCCGGCTCGGTCAATTACGTCGCCGACTGGGTTATGGATGCGGTCAACGATCTTATCGGCAATATCGATCGCGACATCGTTGTCGACACCACGATCGATCCGGCTCTGCAAGGCGCCGCCGAGCAGGCCTTGGTCGACGCGCTCAATGCCAAAGGTGACAAGCTCAATATCGGCGAAGGCGCACTTGTCGCCATGACGCCGGACGGCATCGTGCGCGCGCTGGTCGGCGGCAAGAATTACGGCGAGAGCCAGTTCAACCGTGCGATCGACGCCAAACGCCAGCCCGGCTCGTCATTCAAGCCGTTCGTCTATCTGACCGCGCTCGAACACGGCATGACGCCGGACACCGTGCGCGACGACGCACCGATCTCGGTCAAGGGCTGGAAGCCGGAGAATTTCGAGCACGAATATATGGGACCGGTAACGCTGACGCAGGCGCTCGCCAACTCGCTCAATACCGTATCGGTGCGGCTGACGCTCGAAGTCGGGCCGGAGGCCGTAGTGCGCACCGCCTACCGGCTCGGCATCACGTCCATGCTTGAGCCCAATGCGTCGATCGCGCTCGGCACCTCGGAAGTCTCGCCGCTCGAACTCGTGTCAGCCTATGCGACATTCGCCAATGGCGGACTTGCGGTCACGCCGCATGTCATCGAGCGCATCCGCGACACCGACGGCAAGGTGCTCTACGGCCGCCAGCAACAACAACTCGGGCGCATCGTCGATCCGCGCTATATCGGCATGATGAACACGATGATGCAGCAGACGCTGATATCAGGCACCGCGCGCGTCGCGAGCCTTCCCGGCTGGCAGGCCGCCGGAAAAACCGGCACCAGCCAGGATTTCCGCGACGCCTGGTTCGTCGGCTACACCTCGCATCTCGTCACTGGCGTCTGGCTCGGCAACGATGACAATTCGCCGACCAAACGAGCCGTCGGCGGCGGCCTGCCGGTCGAAATCTGGAGTCATTTCATGCGCGCCGCGCACGCCGGCATCGCACCGGCTGCGCTGCCGGGTGTTGCCGAAGGCGGCTGGTTCAGCACCGCGGCGCCGCCCGCGCCTGTGCAAAACCCGGCCGCTGGCAACAGAAGCGGCCAGCCCAATAACCAGCAAAGCGGCGGCGGCACACTCGATTTCTGGCTGCTCGATAAATTATTCGGGCGGCGGTGACACCGCCTCGAACGGATCACTTCTTCTTTCGATAGAAGCCGGTGAAAGTCACCACGACGCCGCCGCATTGCACATTGTCTTCAACAACGAGCAACGCTTCGATCCGCTGCATGCGCACGAGACACGTGGCGTCGGCCGCCGCCTTGTCGAACGGCACGCTGCCGTCGTCGGCAAATTGAAGAAGACCGTTGGCGGGTTTGGCTGTGGCATCGATGACGCCGTTGTGGACGTCCTGCGCGGCGGGATAAACCTGTTCACCGTGGATGATCACGCTGCCTTTCTTGCCGGCGCGGATATCAATCTCACCTCCGGCATGAACCCAACCTCCGACCCAGTCCGAAGGCATCGACGCCGACGCGGGCATCACCGGCGTCATGGCCGCGGCGGAAATCCAGCCGTTCGTCCAGTTTTGTTTGCGATCCGCCGCAGACTGGTATGAGACGCAGGTATAGGCGCCGTGGGTCTTGCCAACGAGCACCAGATCGCCGGGGACGAGATACGCCTTCGCCAGGCACGCATCGTTGTCCGCCGGGCATGACGCATCGTCCGATACGTTCTTGACGAAAAAAGTGTGCGGTTTGTCGGCGATTATTTTCGCGATCGTGACCGGATGCTGGACGACGAAGTCCACACCGAGGCAATCAGCCTGATCGTCATCCGCGACAGCGGGAGAAAACGCCGGCAGCGTGAACAACGCGGCTATGACGAGGTATTTATAAGAGCGCATCAGATCCGCAGGTCGTGGTTTTTCAGCGGCAGGGAGCGAATGCGCTTGCCGGTGGCGGCGAATACCGCATTACAGAGCGCCGGCGCGAGCGGAGGCACCGGCGACTCGCCAACACCGCCCCAGAAATCGCCGCTCGGCACCACCACGGTTTCGACTCTCGGCGCATCGGCCATGCGTAGCATCTCGTAGGAATCGAAGTTCGACTGCTCCGCGGCACCGTCCTTGATGGTGATCTCGCCGTAGAGCACCGCCGTTAAAGCATAGATGACGGCACCTTGCGTCTGCATTTCGATGGAAAGCGGATTGACGACATGGCCGGGATCGATTGCCGACACGACGCGATGCACACGGATCTCGCCGCCGGTGACTGAAATCTCGGCTACTTGCGCGCAATAACTGCCACAAGCCTCGTTAAGTGCGATGCCGCGGAACACGCCGGGCGGCGCCGGCTTATTCCAACCCGCCTTTTGCGCGGCGGCATCGAGCACGGCGAGATCCTTTGGGCTCTTCGCCAGAAGCTTCCGCCGGTACAGATAGGGATCGATGCCGGCTGCATGCGCCATCTCGTCGATAAAACATTCCTTGTAGAAGGCATTCTGCGTGTAGTTGATCGCGCGCCACACACCAAGCGGCACCGACGTTGGCCGCACGACATAATCGACGAGATAATTCGGCACGTCGTAGGGCATTTCATCCGTCATGCCCGAGACAAAGGTCCGGTCGACATATTGGCCGCCAAACGCCGGCACCAGAGAAGCAACAAAGGACGGCCCGACGAGACGCACCGTGAGCGCTATCGGCATGCCGTCGGCATCAAGACCCGCGGCAAGCCGGGCCATGCCGAACGGCCGATAGAGATCGTGAGTGACGTCCTGTTCACGCGACCAGACCAGCTTGACCGGTTCGCGAAATTCCTTGGCGATGATCACGGCCTGATGCACGTATTCCTGGATCGGCGCGCGGCGGCCAAATCCGCCGCCGAGCATCATCCGGTGCACGGTCACTTTTTGGTTTGGCACGCCGGCAGCCAGCGCCGCGGTCGCGAGTGCAGTTGCCGGGTCCTGGGTCGGCACCCAGATCTCGACGCCGTCCGTCCGCACATGCGCCGTGCAGGTCTGCGGCTCCATCGTAGCGTGCGCGAGAAACGGCACCGTGTAATCGGCATCGATCCGGCGGGTGGCGCGCGCGAGCGCCGCGGCGGCATCGCCGTCGGCGCGTCCGATCTGTGCCTGAGTTCGCATCGAGGCCGCCGCGCACGAATTCCGCGATCGATGCCATTGAGACCTGACCGTTGCCGCGATCGTCCCAGGTAACACGCAACGCATCGGCGGCCTTCTTCGCCCGCCACCAGGAATCGGCGACCACCGCGACCGCGCCCGGCATGCGCACAATGCCGCGCACGCCCTTCATGCCTGCAATCGAGTCTTCATCGACCGATTTCAGCGCGCCACCAAATATCGGGCACTGCACGATGGCGGCGTAGAGCATATCCGGCAGATGCACGTCCATCGCATAGACCGGCTGGGCCGTGACCTTGTCGAGAACATCAAGCCGCTTTTGCGCCGTGCCGGCGAGTGTCCAGTCGGCAGGCGGCTTGAGCGCGACGTCGGTGGGCGGCTCAACCTTGGCGGCGCCTTCGGCAATGGCGCCGAATGTCACGCTGCGGCCGCTCGGGCGATGCGTGATCGTGCTCGATCGCGCCGTACATTCGGCGGCCGGCACCTTCCATTGCGCCGCCGCCGCCGCGATCAGCATTTCACGCGCGGTGGCGCCGGCGCGGCGCAAATAATCCTGCGACGTCGCAATCGAGCGGCTCGCGCCGGTCGACGTGTCGCCCCAAATCCTGTCGCGCACCAGGTTCTCTGTCGGCGACACGAACTCGGTGCGGACTTTCGACCAGTCGCATTCGAGTTCCTCGGCGACCAGCATAGCGAGACCGGTCGTGGCACCCTGTCCCATCTCCGAGCGCGCGACACGGATCGTTACGGTGTCATCAGGCGCGATCACAATCCAGCAAGTGACTTCAACGGCGGCATTTGCAGCGCGCGCCGCCGTCAGGGCTGCACCAGGGGTGAATGGAACAGCAAAGCTGAGCGCCAGGCCGCCGCCCGCGGCGGTCGCACCGACGAGAAAGGAACGGCGATCGAGGTCGCCGCCGGACGTCATGAAATTCCCCCGTATTTCGCGGCCCATCGATGCCAAATTGTGGCGCTGCGGCGTGCGCGATCGCCAGCCCAACTTGATGATAATGTAGCCGACAAGCGGCGTGAATCACAATTCGGGGAACCGGTCATGATTGAACAAAACCAAGGCTTTGAGCAACGCCTGCGCGCCGTCGAAGACCGGCTTGAAATCTACAATTTGATTGCCGGCCATCCGCCGAGCGCCGACACCGGCTCAGGCTCCTACGCCGAGGCTGTCTATACGGAAGATGGCGTGTTCGACCGCGGCGATTTGTCCGGCACCACCGGCAACAAGGCGATGGCGGCGATGCTCGAGAGTCCAGGCCATCAGGCCGCGATTGCCGGCGGACTGGCGCACTTTACGGGTCTGCCGCATGTCACGATCGATGGCGACAGCGCCGTGGTCATCTCCTATCTGCAAATCCTGACACCGAAAAAGACCGGCGAGGCGGTCGAGGTGCCGAACCACGGCTCTTCGCGCGGCTATCACATCCACCGCGTGGTGACGAACCGCTGGGAATTGGCGCGGACGTCAAAAGGCTGGAAGATCAAACGGCGCGCGCTGCGTCTCGTCGACGGATCGGAACCGTCACGCGAGATTTTGCGCGGGGCGCTGCAGGCCTACACCTGAACCTAACGCGCAGCGAGCGCGTCGGCAGCGATCCGGTGCGCTTCGTTGGCGGCGGGAATGCCGCAATACAGTGCGAGCAGAAGCAGCACTTCCTGAATTTGCTCCGGCGTGCAGCCGTTCTTCAACGCGCCCCTGAGATGGACGCCCAGCTCGGCGGAGTGTCCGGCCGCCGCCATCATCGCCACCATGACCAGGGATTTCGTCGCCGGCGGCAGCGCCGGGCGCTGCCAGACGTCGCCATAGGCATAGGCATTGATGATGTGTTGCAGCGGCTTGCCGAAGTCGCCGAAGGCGTTCATCCGCTTTTCCACCGTATCGCGGCCGAACATTTCAATGCGCAGTTTCAAGCCGCGATCGTGAAGATCTTTCTCGTCCATTATTCGCTCCACAAAGTCTGTTATTGCTGTGCGATTCCCGCGGCTTCGCGCACGGCATTCCATTTCTTGTACTCAGCCGCCATGAATTGACCGAACTCCGCAGCACCGGAACCGCGAACGACGACACCGGCGGTCGTGAGCCGGTCGCGCACTTTGGCGTCGCTAATGATGCTGTTGAGCGTCGTGTTGAGCCTGGCGACAATCGCGGCCGGGACACCCGGCGGACCGAACACGCCGTACCACGTCGTGACATCATAGCCGGGCAGCACTCCGGACTCGATCGCGGGCGGCACGTTCGGCACGGCGGGAAAGCGTTCCTTGCCGGTGACAGCCAACGCTTTCAACGTGCCGGACTGCACCTGGCCGAGCAGCGCCGACACCGTATCGAACAAAACATCGGCGTGATTGCCCAGCACCGCATTGATGGCCTCCGGCGATGAGCGGAACGGCACATGCAGAAGATTGACGCCGGCATCCTGCTTGAACAGTTCGCCGGCGAAATGCTGCGTGGCGGCAAAACCCGGACTGGCGAAGACGATTTTGCCCGGATCGGCTTTGGCGGCGGCGACCAGTTCCCTGACATTGCCGGCGGGGAAATCCGGGCGCGTCGCGATCAGGAGGCTCGCGCTTGCGATCTGCGCCACCGGCGTCAGTGCCGCGGTGTCGTAGGGCATATCCTTGCGCGTCACCGCGGCGATGATCTGGCCCGCCGTCATGATGCCGAGTGTGTAACCGTCCGGGGTCGCCTTTGCGACCAATTCGTTGCCGATGATGCCGCCGGCACCCGGCTTGTTCTCGACGACCACCGGCTTGCCGAGCTTCTCCTGCATCGCGTCGGCGAGAATGCGGCCGATGATATCGGCACCGCCGCCCGGCCCGAACGACACGATGATGCGGATCGGCTGCTGCGGCCAGTCCTGCGCCGGTGCAGCACCAGAGGTTGCTATGAGGCCGAGGATCGCGGCAAGCGCCGGCGCAACTTTCCTGACAAGCGTGCTCATTGTCCCCCAATGCCGCTTTTTCCTGATCCATATGCGGCTTGGCGTGCAGGATGACCCAGCAGTTGTGGCGCCGCAACGTCTCCTCGGGGTTGCACCGGCGGTGCAGGCTTTTACTCCCACAATCGGGATTGTTGCCCTATATAGAGCGCAGGATTTCGAGCACTCAGGCGGCCCGGCCATATAGCGATGCCATCGTTCAGTCTGACCGTGAACGGCGAAGCAGTCAGCGTTGCCACCGGCGAAGAAACGCCGCTTCTCGACGTGCTTCGCAACCAGCTGGATTTGAAGGGAACGCGGTTCGGCTGTGGCCTTGAGCAGTGCGGATGCTGCATGGTGCTGATCGACGGCAAGCCCGAGAAATCCTGTACCAGGCCGATCTGGAGCGTTGCCGGCAAATCCGTCGTGACCGTCGAGGGCCTTGGCACGCCATCGATGCCGCACCCCTTGCAGCAAGCCTTTCTGGACGAGCAAGCCGGACAGTGCGGATATTGCATCGCCGGAATCCTCGTTGCTTCAAGCGCGCTACTTGAGCGCAACCCATCGCCGACACGGGCCGATATCGTCGCGGCGCTTGACGGCAATCTGTGCCGCTGCGGCAGTCACAACCGGATTATCCGTGCTGTCCAGCGCGCCGCCGTGCTGATGCACCAGAGAGACGCCCGATGAGCGCGCCAAAGCTGCCGGTCGGGCTCATCGACAATCCGCGTCTCGATCAATGGGTCTCGTTCCGGCCGGATCGCAAGGCCGTTGTCTCAACCGGTAAAGTCGAGATCGGCCAGGGCGTGCTGACGGCTATGATTCAGATCGCGGCCGACGAGCTCGACGTCATGCCCGATCGCATCGTGCTGCAATCGGGAGACACCGATCTGACGCCGAACGAAGGCTACACATCGGGCAGCCAGTCGATTCAGTTTGGCGGGGTTGCGCTCCGGATGGCCTGCGCGGAGATCAGGCTTCTTCATCTCGAACATGTTGCAACTCTCCGCAGCGTGCCGCTGGAAGATCTTGCCGTCAGCAATGGCGCGATTGCCTGTCGTGGCGCGCCGACGGGAGACGATTACTGGAGCTTGTCAGGCGCGATCGACCTGACGCAACGCGCGACCGGCCGCGCCAGGACAAAGACAATCGCCGATTACGGCGTGGTCGGCCGGAGCGTTCAGCGCGTCGACCTCGCGCCGAAGTTATTCGGCCAGCAGGCCTTCATCCACGACATGGTTCTTGACGGCATGCTGCATGCGCGCGTCGTGCGCCAGCCCAGCCGCACCGCCTCGATCGCAACCATCGACGAGGAAGCGATACGGCGCAGCACCAAGGAACCGATCGAGATTCTTCGCAGCGGAAATTTTCTCGCCATCGTGGGCGGCAACGAGACGGCGGTGGACGCCGCCGCAGTGGCGGCACAGAAACATGTCACTTGGGAAGGCGTCGAGCCGATCGCGGCCTTTCAGGAAGACGCACGCTGGCTACTGCAGCGGCCCTCGATCGATCAAGTGATCGGCAGCCCGCAGGGCAAGCCGCAACGCAGCGCGCAGAAATACGAAGCAACCTATACCCGGCCCTATCTGGCGCACGCATCGGTCGCTCCGTCGTGCGGGCTTGCGGTCTTCCACGGCGGGCGTCTCCAGGTCTGGACTCATTCGCAGGGCGTGTTTCCGCTGCGAAAAACGCTCGCGCAATCGCTCAAGCTCGAGCCCGCCGCGATTTCCGTCAAACATGTGCAGGGGCCGGGCTGCTACGGTCATAACGGCGCCGACGATGCGGCAGCCGACGCGGCCGTCATTGCATTTCTAAAGCCAGGCGATGCCATTCGCGTGCGCTGGCGGCGCGAGGAGGAGTTTGCTTTTGAGCCGGTCAGTCCGGCCATGGTGGTGACCGTGCGGGCGACGCTTGATGAAAACCAGCGGCCCGTGGACTGGACGACTGAAATCTGGAGCGGCACGCACAGCACTCGCCCCGGAAGCGGCGGAAATCTTCTCGCGGCAGAGGCGCTGCCCGATCCGCCGCCGCCGCCGGAACCCGCGGACGTTCCGGAATCCTCCGGCGGCGGAGCGACACGCAATGGCGAACCGCTCTATGCCATTCCCGCAAAGCGCATCGTGCATCACCTGATTGCCGAAACGCCGGTGCGGACGTCGGCGCTGCGCGGGCTCGGAGCGACCGCCAACGTCTTCGCCATCGAATCCTTTATCGACGAGCTTGCCGAGAAAGCCGGAATCGACCCGGTGGCGTATCGCATGTCGATCCTGTCGGACGACCGCGCCCGCGGCGTCGTCGAGCGCACGGCACGGATGTGCAACTGGCATGAGCGCGGCGCGTCCGGAACCGGCCGGGGGCTCGGCCTCGCCTTCGCGCGCTACAAGAATCGCGCCGCCTATACCGCCGTGATCGCCGAGGTGGAGGTCGACGAGGAAATCCGGCTGCGGCGCGTGTGGAGCGCCACCGACGCCGGCCTTGTCGTCAATCCCGATGGCGCGATCAACCAGCTCGAAGGCGGCATATTGCAAGCGGCGAGCTGGGTGCTGAAGGAACAGGTCAGGCTCGATAGTACTGGCATCAGCGCACGCGACTGGGACAATTATCCGGTACTCAAATTCAGTGAAGTACCGGAGGTCATGATCGAGCTCGTCAATCCAGCGTCGGACAGTCTGCCTCTGGGCGTCGGCGAAGCGACCGCCGGGCCGACCGCAGGCGCCATCGGCAACGCTGTCGCGCATGCGCTTGGGGCCCGGCTTCGCGACTTGCCGCTGACCCGCGACCGCGTCATGGCCGCACTCCTGGCAGGATAAGGACGCCCAAGTCGAACACCGGCATAGCCGCCCTGCAGGGAAGCCGTTGCTCCCCACGCGTCCGCCATGTAGGCGCTCTCATGTATTCGCTCACACGTATTCGCTCACACGGCTCGGCGTCCTCCCGGCTGGAATCAATGGAAAGACGATGACGGCCATTACCGCCGAGAGTGCTGTCGCCCCGCGCCGCTCCTTCCAGGAAGTGTGGGTGATCAGCTTCGGTCATGCGCTGACGCATTGGTATCCGGCGACGTTCTATCTGCTGCTGCCGCTGATCGGCAAAGAGCTGGGCCTCGACTACAGCCAGATCGGCTCGATCCTGGCCTGCCAATACGCCGCGGGCGCCATCGCCAACATTCCGGGCGGCATCTTCGTCGACACAGTCGGCCGCAAGGGTCTCCTGATGGCCATCGCGCTGTGCTGGATCGGCTTTCCCTATCTGATCATGGGATTCTCGCACACCTATTCCATGATGCTGTTCTGCGCGACGCTGGTCGGCATCGGCAACAATCTGTGGCATCCAACCGCCATTCCGTGGCTCGCCAACCGCTTTCCCGAGCGCAAGGGCCTCGTCATGTCGATCCACGGCATGGGCGGCAATGTCGGCGACGCGGTCGCGCCACTGGTCATGGGCGCGCTGCTCGGCCTGTTCAATTGGCGAGACGTCGTGTTCATGAATGTCGTGCCCGGCATCGTGCTGGCCGGCGATCATGCTGGTCTATATCGGCCGCAAGCAAACCGCCGATCTCGTGGCCGGCATTGATACTGCCAAGCCCGCGGCCGTCGGCGCCAAGGTGCGGCTGCGCATGTTCGGCACGCTTTTGCAAAACCGCGCGCTCATTACGCTCGCCGCCGGCTCCGCATTCCGCTCGATGACGCAAGGCGCGCTCCTGACCTTCCTGCCGCTCTATCTCGCGCGCGTGATGGGCTACCCGACGTTCTGGATCGGCGCCTGCCTGTTCGCGTTGCAGGCCGCCGGCTTCATCGCGGCGCCGATTGCCGGACACATGTCCGACAGGATCGGACGCCGGCAAATCATCATGTCCAGCATGTCGATGAGCGCCGTCGTCATCGCGTTCATGATTTTTGCCGGTGGCACGCCGTGGTTCGTCCTTCTCGTCGCGGTGCTCGGCTTCTTCCTGTTCGCGGTGCGCGCGGTGCTGCAGGCGTGGCTCCTCGACGCGACGCCGCCCGGCATGGGCGGCAGCGCCATCGGGCTTCTCTTCGGCTCGCAGGCGCTCGGCGCGGCAATCGGCCCGATCAGCGCCGGCATCGTCGCCGATCATTACGGCATCATGGGCGCGTTTTATTTTCTCGCCGGCACGATCCTGGTGGCGAACCTGCTGGTCTTCGCGACACCGGCGGGGTTGATCAAAAAGCCCTGACGATCAGGCGCCGCGGCTGCGCAAACGATTCGTCTCGGCAACATCGATGCGGCCGTTCGCGAGGGCCACGCCATAATCCCGCATCGCCTCCTCGGCGGTAATCAGTCCATCAAGCACGTCATCGAGAACGAGTTGCGGATCGCGCGAATGCGGATCGCCGAAGCCGCCGCCGCCAGGCAGCGACAGACAGATCGCGTCGCGCGCCGGCACGGTCTGACGGCCTTTCGGACGGATCGGGCGCTTTGAACGCAGCGCCACCTGGCCCGCCGCACCCGGCTTGCCGCCGTCACGGCCACGCGCCGCGTTGCGCACGCGTTCAAAATTGCACAGCAGCGCGACCGGCGTTGCGCCGGCGCCGCCGATCTCGATGATCTGGCCGAGGCCGCCGCGAAATTGTCCGGGGCCTCCCGAACTCTCACGGAATTCGCGGCGATGAAACACCACCGGCGCGACACTTTCCGTGGCTTCGATAGGAATGGTGCGCACGCCGGATGGAAACGACGTGGCACTCAATCCGTCTTTCTTCGGCCGTGCACCGGTACCGCCGCAATGAAAGATGACGGTCGAGAACAGCGGCAGGTCGTTGGCGTCGGTGCCCTCCTCGACTTCGTCCACCAGCGAACCGCCGCCGAAAATTTGCGGATTCCATAATGACGATGCGCCTTCCGCCGGGGTGCCGCCGGCAATCGCCTGATGCAGGCAGCCGGCAACGACGTCAGGCAGCATTTGCCCGACGGTGTGACGCGCCGCCACCGGCCACGGCCGCCTGGCATTGAGCACGCAGCCCTCAGGCGCCGCGACCGTGATCGGCTCGAGCGAACCGGCATTATTCGGCACTTCCGGCGCGACCAGGCATTTGACGCCGAAGGCGGTGTAGGCGAGGCAGTAATTCATCACGACATTGATGCCGTAACTCGACGCCGGCGATGTGCCCTCGAAATCGACGTGGATGCCGCCATCGGAAATCGTCAGCGCGGCATGGAACACGAGTGGCTTGTCATAGCCATCGATCGTCATGCTGTTGCGATAGGTGCCGTGCGGTAAAGCGCGGATGCGGGCGAGCGTCGCTTCGCGCGAGGCTTCAAGGATTGAATCCCCGAGCCGGTCGAGATTGGCGATCTCGAACTCCTCCATCATTTCGATGAGGCGGCGGCTGCCCTCGTCGTTGCACGCCGCGCAGGCATAGATGTCGCCTTCGACCTGGAGCGGTTCACGGACATTGGCGCGCACCAGCCGCAGCAAATCCTCGTTCATGCGTCCTTCGCGGGCGAGCGGCATGATCGGAATGGCGAGGCCTTCCTCGAACACCTGCCGGCCGTCCGGGCCCATGCCAAGTCCGCCGATATCGACGACATGAATTGTGTTGGCGAACAGGCCGACAGCCTCGCCGCGATAAAAGCTCGGCGTCACGACGGTGATGTCGTGCAGATGACCGGAGGTCAGCCACGGGTCGTTGGTGATGTAATGGTCGCCGGGCTTCATGCCGTCGATCGGATGCGCGTCGAGAAAATATTTCACGCCGTTCGCCATCGAATTGACGTGGCCCGGCGTGCCGGTGACGGCTTGCGCCAGCATGCGGCCCTGGCGGTCGAACACGCCGGCGGAAAGATCGCCGGCTTCGCGCACCGATGTGCTGAAAGCGGTGCGCAGCATGGTCTGCGCCTGCTCCTCGACCACCGCAATCAGGCGGCTCCACATGATCTGGTGGTGGATTTGGGCGAGCGCGGCGTTGGGACGTGCGACCATGATCGATGCTACCGCCCGCTCTATCCCGGCTCGGGGCCCGTTGCCGCGGGACGAGACGGATCGGCGCTCCAGGCCGACCACGATCCGACATAAAGCGCGGCCTCGAGCCCGGCTGCGGACATGGCGGCAATCTCATGGGCCGCCGCATTGCCGCTACCGCAATAGACTCCGATTTTCGCCGACCCATTCGCTCCCAACGAAGAAAAGCGAGCGCGCAGATCATCGTTCGATTTGAATTTTCCCGCGGCGATATTATCGCCGGAAGCGGCATGAATCGCGCCGGGAATATGCCCGGTGCCGGGTTTGCCGGGATCGCCGACATAAGCGGCCTGCGGCCGTGCATCCAGCAACCTGGATTGCTTGGCGAGATCCCCAGCCTCTTTGGCATCGATGGTCGGCATGCACCCCGCTGTCAGAACGACGTCGCCTGCGCGCGCAGCATTCGTGGCGACGTGAGTTGGGGAGGTCCGGCCAGCCGCTATCCAGGCTGGATATCCGCCATCGAGGATGCGGACATCGGCCAAGCCTGCCCATCGCAATGTCCACCATGCGCGCGAAGCCTGAGCGCCACTGGAATTGTCGTACACCACGACGACGCTGTCGCCGCGAATACCCCAGGCACGCGCCTTTGATTGCAGTTCGCCAATATCAGGCAGAGGCCGCCTGCCGGCCGCAGGCGCGGGCTTGCCGGAGAAATCCGTCGCCAAATGTACAGACAGCGCACCCGGTATTTTCGGCCTGTCTTCCGGCGCCGCGCCCTGTTCGTCAATGACGTCGAGCAGCACGACGGGCTTTTGAGCGTCCAGCAGCCGCACAAGTTCGCCGGCTGCGATCAGCGTCTTGGCGCGGGCGTCGTTCACCAGCGACGCGCCTTATGCGGTCATGGTCGCGCGATACAGAACACGGCGGCCACTGCCGTAATCCTTGATGCCTCTGTGCTGAACGACGCGGTTGTCCCAGATCGCGAGCGCGCCGCGGGTCCAGGAGTATCGGGCGGTCGCATCCGGCGACTTGATCATGTCGAACAGAATCCCAAGGAGATTCTGGCTCATGATCCGGCCGACGCCCTTGATGTAGTTGGTGTAGGACTCGTTCACCGCGATCCACTTGCGTCCGGTCGCAGGATGAACGCGGACGAGCGGCATTTCGAACGGAGGCATGCGCTGCCGTGCATTGGCCGCTTCCTGCGCGTCGAGATACCGATCTGTGATGTGTCCGGTGGCGTCCGCCGACTGAATGACGGTCAGCGACTCGAGATAGGCCGCGAACAGCGGATCGAGATGTTCATAAACCCAAGCCGTGTTGCTATAGATCGTATCGCCGCCGCTGTCGGGCAACACATGCGCGAACAGCGCCGTGAACGCCGGCGCATCCGAACGAAAACCGCCGTCGGCGTGCCAGATGTGATTACGAAGGTTCTTGTCCTTCAGCGAGTCGATCATCGTCGCATCCGGATTTTCCGGCGCACGCGGCGTGTGCGGGCCCGCATAGTGAAAAAACTCGCCGAGAAACCCCGCGAACGCCGTGAAGTTCTCGGCAGTCACGGTGCCCGGTTCAAACACCACCAGGCCACGATTGTGCAGGAGATCGCGTAACGCGGAACGAAACGCCTCATCCAGAGGCCGTCCGTCGAACTTGAAACCGGAAATGATCGAACCGAGCGCCGGCTGCAGCTGCGTGACGCGCACATCGGCAGGCATGGCGGATTCTGAAACAAGCCTGACAGTGTTCGTTGAAGTGGACATTTGCGAGCACCTTTTCCCGGTTGCGCGTCGTCAATCTGCTTGAGAATTGATTTTGCAGGTTTTCTTCATCGCGGGCAAGGTTACGCCCGGCGACCCTAAGTTGAATCGGCGCAATGGCTTCGATCCGGCAACCATCCCGCCGGGATGCGCGCTCTGAATGTTCTGAACGAAATCGGCCTTGTCCTTCGCCGCGTTGGCAGCTTTTGTCG
Source organism: uncultured Alphaproteobacteria bacterium (assembly GCA_963723335.1). Lineage (GTDB taxonomy): Bacteria > Pseudomonadota > Alphaproteobacteria > Rhizobiales > Xanthobacteraceae > BOG-931. The sequence continues at coordinate 324,102 of CAVRQJ010000007.1, forward strand.
CACCTGAAATCGGGCTCGCTCCAGATTGACGCTCATTGTCAATTGCCGCTAGGTCATCTTCGAATTGACGAGGCTATTTGAGAAGGCCGGGAGAAAAAGATGAATAGTTTGCGCCATTGGTTCGGTATTTTCTGTCTGATCGCATCGACCTCCGTGGTCTGCGCCCAAACCAGCAACTATCCGGATAAGCCGGTGACGATCATCTCCGACTCTGCAGCCGGCTCCGCCCCGGACGCTGTCGCGCGTTCCGTCGCCGACGGACTTGGCAAGTTATGGGGGCAGCAAGTCATTGTGGTCAATCATCCGGGCGCCAACGGCAGCCTCGCCGCGCATGCCGCAACCGACGCCGCCCCTGATGGCTATACGCTCTTTCATCCCACGCTATCGACGTTCGTAGCTCTGCCGACCATCGCGCCAAATCTTCCAGTCAAACTGCCGCGCGATTTCCTGCCGATCGGCTTCACTGTCGACCAGCCGATGTTCATCGCGGTGTCGCCGTCACTCGGCGTGACGACGCTGCCGCAGTTGATAGCGCTCGCCAAGAAGGAACCGGAGAAATACACGATCGCGCAGACGGGCGTCGGCAGGCTCACGCATCTGACCGGCGAACTGCTTCAGCAGCGGGCGGATATCAAGTTGGTCTCGGTTCCTTATACGCATGGTCCGGCTTCCGCGATCGGCGACGTCGCCGATGGCCGCGTTTCGTTGATCATCGAGGGATATTCCGGGATCGTCGGAGCGGTCAAAGCAGGACAGGTCAGGCTGATCGCAACCGGTTCAGTCGAGCGCTTGCCCGAATTCCCCGATTTGCCGACGGCGGCGGAAACGCTCCCCGGTTTTTCCGGATCCGGCTGGCAAGTGCTGGTAGCGCCGCTCGGGACGCCTGCACCGATCGCGAACAAGATCAGCGCCGATTTGCGCAAAGTGCTCAGCGACCCGGCTTTCAAAGCGAAGCTTTCCGCCTTCGGTAATTATCCGCACCCGATGACGCCCGATGAAGTCGTAGCCTTCGTCGGCAAGCAGCAACAGATGTGGCAGCCGGTCGTGGAGAAAATTGCCGCGCAAACATCCAAGTGAACGTGTTTGGACGACGCTCGCCTGTTTCGGCGGACTATATCGGCGTGCGCCGGGTCAGCTCGATATAGCCGAAGCGATCGATCCGCGCGTCGAAGTGCGGCGAGACTATTGTTGACGTTTCGTCTTCGGCGATCACCGCCGGGCCCTTGATGCGTGCGCCGGGCGCAAGATCGCTGCGCCAATAGACCGGCACGTCGGAAAATTCACCGCTGTCAGGATCGAAAACCTTGCGGCGCGACTGTGGCTTTGGCTCGCTGACGGTTTCCGGACTTGCGTCGGCGAGACGGCCTTCGGCGGGGGCAGAGACCGACACGACCCAGCTCAGGATTTCGATTTCCGCACCGGGAATCGAGCGCGAGTAAAGGCGGCGATACGCCTTCTCAAACAGATCGGCGATGATCGGCTTGTCGGACGCGGTGAAGTCCCTGACCGGCAGCACAACCGCGATCTCATGGCCTTGGCCGCGATAGCGCATGAAGGACGAGCGCTGTTCGGTCGATGGAGCGTCAGGCGCGCCGCGCCGCACCACGGCTTCGGCTTCCGCGCGCATGTCGGCAAGCATTTGATTGATGACCGCCGCATCGAATTCGTTCAACCGCATCAGCCGGCCGCGCACGATCTCGTAGGCGACGGGCGCGCGGAGAAGCCCGACCGCCGAGCCAACGCCGGCATTGGCCGGGATCAGCACCCGTCCGACCCCGAGCTTCTCGGCAACGCGCGCCGCATGAAGCGGCGCCGCACCGCCAAACGCGATCAGCGTGCGCGCGCGTAAATCCTTGCCGCTCTCGACGGCATGCACCCGCGCCGCGTTCGCCATGTTCTCATCGACCATCTCACTGACGCCAAGCGCTGCATGTTCGGCCGACAGTTGCAGCGGCGCACCGATCTGCCTGGCGACAGCGCGTGCTGCGCCGTCGCCGTCAAGAACGATCCTGCCGCCGGAAAACATTTTTGCATCGATCCGGCCGAGCACCAGATCGGCGTCGGTCACCGTCGGTTCGGCGCCGCCCTGGGCGTAACATACCGGCCCGGGCTGCGAGCCGGCGCTGTCCGGGCCGACGGCGATGCGCCCGAGCGTATCAAGGCGCGCGATCGAGCCGCCGCCGGCGCCGATCTCGACCATTTCGATCACCGGAATGCGCAGCGGCAAGCCGCTGCCCTTGAGGAAACGGTAGATCCGCGCGACTTCCATAAGCCGTGCCGTCTGCGGCTGCGCCTTGTCGATCAAACAAATCTTCGCTGTCGTACCGCCCATGTCGAACGACAGCACTTCGTCCAGTCCATTCTGCCGCGCGATGCAGCCGGCAAAGATGGCGCCCGCCGCCGGGCCGGATTCGATCAGCCGCACCGGGAAACGCATGGCGGTCTCGATGGTGGTGATGCCGCCGCCCGACGTCATCAAAAGCAGCGGACAGAGAACGCCCTCACCCGCCAGAGCGCGCTCGAGGCCCTTGAGGTAGCGCGTCATCAGCGGCTGGATATAGGCATTGGCGCAGGCCGTGGAGAAGCGCTCGTATTCGCGCATTTCCGGCGAGACGTCCGACGACAGCGTCACCGTGATGCCGGGCAAGCGGCGCGCGATCGCGTCGCCGACGCGGCGCTCGTGATCCGGATTGGTGAAGGAATGCAGGAAGCCAATCGCGACCGCCTCAACCTCCGCCACCGCGAGCGCATCAACGGCGCGCGCGACGCTTGCGCCGTCGAGCGGCGTCAGCACATTGCCCTGCGCATCGATCCGCTCGCGCACCGGAAAGCGCAAGCGGCGCGGCACGAGCGGCGGCGGCAGATCGATATTGACGTCGTATTGCTCGAAACGGTTTTCGTGCCGGATTTCGACCACGTCGCGAAATCCCTCGGTCGTCAGCAATGCGGTCCTGGCGCCCTTGCGCTCGATCACCGCGTTGGTCGCGAGCGTCGTGCCGTGGATGATCAGCCCGACTTGCCGCGGTTCGATATGCGCCGCCGCGATCACCGCGCGCAGTGCGTCGAGCACACCCTGTTCGGGCGCACCCGATGTCGTCAGTGTCTTGGTGGTAAAGCGCCGGTCGCCGATTTCGAGCGCGACGTCGGTAAAGGTACCGCCGATGTCGAGACCGAGCCGGATTGCGGGAGGTGACGTCACGCGAGAGGGCCTGCCTTCTTGAACGAGACGCTATCGCACAGGATTTTGCGGCGGCCGTCGAGGCCCCCACATGCTATCGTTGCCGGAACGCCCAAAGCCCGCCGGACCGGGGAACACCGATGCGAATGACGATCAATTGCGACATGGGCGAGGGTTTCGGCCTCTACCGCATGGGCAACGACGCCGCGCTGATGCCGCATATCGATCTCGCCAACGTCGCATGCGGCTTCCATGCGTCCGACCCCGTCATCATGCACGACACCGTGCGGCTCGCGAAAGCGCATGGCGTCAAAGTCGGCGCGCATCCGTCGCTGCCCGACATGCAGGGTTTCGGCCGCCGCGCGATGGTCATCGCGCCGGCCGAGGTCAAGGACCTGGTGATCTATCAGGTCGGCGCGCTGAAGGCTTTTCTCGATGCCGAGGGCATGGCGCTCAACCACGTCAAGCCGCACGGCGCGCTGTACGGCATGGCGGCGCGCGACGAGAACATTGCCGCAGCGATCGCGGATGCGGTGAAGCCGCTCGGCGTCCCGATCCTCGGCATGGCGTTCACCGCGCAAGAACGGGCTTACCAGGCGAAAGGCGTCACGATGATCCCGGAATTCTACGGCGATCTCGACTACGACGGGGACGGTAACCTGATCCTGAGCCGCGTGCACGACGCGGTCGATCCGAAGAAGGCGGCAGCGCGCGTTCTTCGGGTCATACGCGACCACGTCGTCGTGACGACGACGGGGCGCGACATCCCAGTCAAGGCAGCGACGGTCTGCGTGCACTCCGACACACCGTCGGCCGCCGCCATCGCCGCCGAACTGCACCGCGTGCTGCGCGATCAGATATAGACGCTCTTCATCTGCGCCTCGGGATAGCGCAAGCCGGCGGTGGCGCCGATCGGAATGGCCTGCCCAATTTGCGCCAGATCGTCCTTGCTCAGATCGACGGCGAGCGCGCCGATGTTTTCAAGCAGGCGCTCTTTCCGCTTGGTGCCGGGGATCGGCACGATGTCTTTGCCTTGCGCGAGGAGCCACGCGAGCGCGACCTGGCCCAGCGTGCATTTTTTCCGGTGGGCGATTTCCTCGATCTTGCGAACCAGCGCCAGGTTCTTGTCGAGATTGCTGTCCGCAAAACGCGGGTGCCGGCGGCGCGCGTCGGTTTCCGCCATTTCGACTCCGCCGGTGAGCAGGCCGCGCCCGAGCGGCGAGTATGCGACGAACGCGATGTTGAGCTCCCGCGTCGTCTGCAGTGTTTCCTCGGCATCAGTACGGTAGAGCAGCGAAAATTCGTTCTGCACGGCAGCGATCTTGTGCACGGCCTGTGCGCGGCGAATGGTTTTGGGGCTGGCTTCGCTCAGCCCCAGCGCGCGGACCTTGCCGTCCTTGACCAGCCTGGCCATGGCGCCGACGGTGTCTTCGATCGGCACGTCCGGATCGATACGGTGCTGATAGTAGAGATCGATCACCTCGACGCCCAAGCGCTTGAGGCTGGCTTCGCATGAGGCGATCACGAATTCGGGGCGGCCATCGGCGAACTTGCCGTCGCGGCCGCCGAGATTGCCGAACTTGGTCGCGAGCACGACTTCGGAGCGGCGGCTTTTGATGGCGTTGCCGACGAGCGTTTCGTTGTGGCCGGCGCCGTAGGCATCGGAACTGTCGAGCATGGTAATGCCCCGATCCAGCGCTTCATGAATAACGGCAATGCCTTCGTCGTCGCCGGTCTTTCCATAGATGCCGGAGAGCGACATGCAGCCGAGACCGATCGCCGATGTCTCGATGCCGGAGGAGCCAAGCAACCGCTTGGGAAGACTTTTACCAGTGCTCATGATGCTGCTTTCATAATTGCTGCCGGAGATATCGCGTCAACGCCGCGCGGCACGCGTTATATCCAATTCCGCGAACTCTGTGTCGAAAATAAATCGCCACACCCTTGGGCGGAGGGCCCCGCCACCACAGGCTCCGGTCCTATCAACGCGGCGGGACCGGCGGCTTTTGTTGCGGCTGCAACTTCGGCTGAGTCTGCGGCACCGTCTTCGGCGGCGCCGCCGGCTGCGGCGTCCCCTGTTGCTGCACGATCGTGCCGCCCTCGTCGTCTTCGGCGACGGGCTCGCTGACGGGCGGCGGCAATTGCTTCGGCCCGGGCTTAATATCGGCGGGAAGCGTCGCCGGATTGACCGGCGAAAAGGATGCGGTCGCGCCGGACCTGCCGGTAAAGGACAGGAGCCCGTCTCTGGTCGAGATGATATCGCCCGGCCGCAGCGTCGGATCGTTCTTCACGTCGAACGTCGCGAGCCCGAACGCATCCCTGCCGTTACAGGTGCAGTTCGCGACCAGGTGTTTCTGGTAGATGAAGGCCGTATCGATTGCGGTGTAGCGCTGGCCGTCCTGGGACACGGCGCCGCCGATCTCGCTGCCGAAGAAGACTTTCGTTCTCGAATAGGGACAGATCGCCCGGCAGGTTTCCACCGGCGTGCCATTGACCATCTGCTCCATCGGGAAATGCTGGCCGTCGCATAGCCGCACGCAGAAAGCGACCGTGTGACCGGCACTGTCGGCATCGCCGTTGACGTTTTCCTGTCCCAAGGGCGCTGGAGCTATTCGTCCCACGCTCGGCGGTGGCGGCGGATAATTAGGCTGCTGCTGTTGCGGCTCCTGCCGCGCGCCGCCGAACAGGAAATCGAAAAAGCCTTGCGCATGCGCCGCGCCAGGTGCGGCCAGACCTGCGCCAAGCGCGAGCCCGCCGATCAGGGCGGCCGCACGCCAAGCCGAGCATCTGCTGTTCCGAGAACCCGTCACGGCAACACCTCACAGCCAAGGTCTGTCAGCCGAAATGCCGCTTGAATAGTGGCGCTATCCCGGCGTCCCTGCAAGCTGGTGCAGGCATGGCATCGCTTTGTGGCATCAACAAGCCTCCGGCTACGCATTGCGCCGGAACACGAGGCTGAAGTTGTTGGCCGGCATCGGCACGGTCTCCGTCAGGGCAAAATCGTGGCGCGCGGCCAAGGCCGCCACATCGGCGACGTCGCGTACGCCCCATTGCGGATTCTGCGCGCGTAGCCGGGCATCGAACTCCTCGTTGCTCGGCGCGGTGTGCCGCCCGCCGACCCGATAGGGTCCGTAAAGATAGATCACACCATCGTCGCCCAAGATGCGCCCGGCGCCGGCCATCAGCCCTTCGCTGACGGCCCACGGTGAAATGTGGATCATGTTGATGCAGACAAGCGCGGCGGCGCTTTCGACCGGCCAGCGCCCCGACGTGGCATCGAGAACCGCCGGCGCAAGAAGATTTGGCGCATCCGCGCTTTCGCGATGCGCGGCGACGCTGGCCAACGACGCGGCATCGTAATCCGTCGGCTGCCATTCGAGCGACGGCAGCCCTTTGGCGAAATGAACGGCATGCTCGCCGCTGCCGCTTGCCACTTCCAAAACGAGCCCGCGCTGCGGCAGCACGCGCTTGAGAACCTCAAGGATGACGTCGCGGTTGCGCGGAACGTGCGGCCGGTAGATGCGCGGATCGGATGCTTCGGACATCTAGTGTTTGAATGCCGGCATCACATCTTTGGCGAAACGGCGGAGCTGATCCTTGAATTCCGCGGGCGTAAGTCCCTCCGCCCAATGGATCATGAAATTCTCCAGGCCGGGATATTTCGCCTCGATCGACTTGATGCCGTCGATCACCTCGGCCGGCGTGCCGCAGAACCAGGCTTTCTGGGCTACGCCGTCTCTGAGTAACGGCGTGCGCGACGGCGCGCCGGGCGTGCCCCAGGTGCGGCCGTGCTCGTCGGCGTAACGCACGAAGCCGAACGGCGCGAACCATTTGAAGCGCTCGTCATGCGCCGGCTCGAGCTTGCGGATCGCCTCTTCGCGATTGTCAGCGAGATAGACGCCGGCGCCCCAGATCATGTCTTCGCCGAGTTGCTTGTTGCGGCCGTACTTGGCACATGCGGCATGATAGGCGCGGATGACGTCGTCGAGAATCTTTTCGCCGTTGAGCGTCACCATCGCCTTCAGCCCATATTGCGCCATCATGTCGATGGTCTTGCCGCTCGCGACCGGCATCCAGATTTCGACCGGCAGATGTTTCGGCCGCGGCACCAGGGTGATGTCCTTGAGCTTGTAGCCGCGGTAATCGACCGGCGGCGGCGCTTCGTAATATTTGCCCTTGAAGTGAAACGACTGATCGTTGAAGCAGGTCAGCAAAAGACGAAGCTGTTCCTCGAACAGTTCACGGTTCTTCTCGGCGTCGAGAAGCGGCGCACCGAAACTTTCGACTTCGCGGCTGTGATAGCCGCGGCCGACGCCGAGCACGACGCGGCCGTCGGTCACGATGTCGGCCATGGCGTAGTCTTCCGCCATGCGGATCGGATGCCACATCGGCAGCACGTTGAACGCGCAACCGAACTTCAGGCGCTTGGTCTGCGTGGCGAGCCACAGCCCGAGCTGGATGAGATTAGGGAAGACTTCGTAGCCCTCGCGCTGGAAGTGATGCTCGGCCGTCCACAGCGTGTCGAAGCCGAGCTCATCCATGAGCTGGGCGACGTCGCGTGCGGTGAAGAAGGCTTCGCGCAGCCGCTCGTCCGAATAGAGCCGCTCGTTGGCGGGCGTACCGGAAAGCCCGACATTGTCGAGCTCGATCTGGCCGACGTAAAGGACGTGAAATCTCTTAATCATGTGTTCCTGCCCGTCTTGTTCTTGAGCGATCGTGCGCGGGCCATCACATTATCCGAGACGCCCGGTAGCGGCCAGTGCTCGGCCGTCCGGCAAACCGTCAGCGCTCGACAACACGGACGCGGCGGGTGAACAGCCAGATCAAAAACGACAGACAGCCACTCGCCGCAAGTGGTCCCGCCACCGGCCATGCCGATGACCCGAGATAGAGGCCGACCGCGGCCGCGGCGAGCGCGGCGGCCGATTGCTGCACAAAGCCCATCAGCGACGATGCCGTACCGGCGCGATCGGGAAACGGCGTGAGTGCGCCGGCCATGCATGACGGCAGCGTGAGCCCGAGGCCGGCCAGATAAATGGTCATGGCGCCGACCAGCCACAGGACATTCGAGAGACCAAGCGCGACGACAACCAGCATGATCAACCCGCCGGCGGCCAGCACCACCGTGCCGGCGCCGATCATGCGATTAAGCCCGACGCGCATGACGACTTTTGTGGCGATGGCCGTACCAAGCATATAACCGGCGGTCGCCACGGCGTAGATGACGCCGAATGCCAACGGTTTGAGGCTGTAGCTGCCGCTCTGCATCACGATCGGCGCACCCGACACCCACGCAAACAGGCCCACGAAAGACGTGGACAGGATGCCAAGATAGGCGAGAAAGCCGCGATGGACTGCTACCGAACGGTACAGCACGCCCATTTCGCGCAATGAGAAAGGCCCCGGCACGCGCTCGCGGAGCGTCTCGGGCAACAGCGCCGCCGCCGCCGTTGCCGCGACGAGCGCAAATATCACGAGCAGCACAAAATCGGCGCGCCAGCCGAACATGGTCTGCACGACGCCGCCGACCATCGGCGCCACGATGGGCGCAACGCCGGTGATCGCACCCATCAGCGACAATTCACGGCCTGCGCGCACACCGGAATAAAGATCGCGCACCACTGCGCGCGCCAGCACGATCGCACCGGCGCCGCCCACCGCCTGGACAAAACGCATCCCGATCAGGCCGTGGATCGATTGCGTCACGACGCAGCCGGCACTGGCGAATCCGTAGAGAACCAGCGCGGCCAGCAGAATGGGCTTTCTGCCGAAGCGGTCGGAAATCGGACCGTAAAAGATCTGGCCGACAGCGAAGCCAAACAAATATGACGAAATCGTCAGCTGCGCCTGCACAGCAGGCGCATTGAGCCCGTGTGCGATGTCCGGCAACGACGGCAAGTACAGATCCATCGACAGCGGACCGAGCGCCGTCAGAAATGACAGCAGCAAGGTGAGCGCGAGCGTGTCGGGACGGAGCATTATCTGTTCATGCTCACCGCTCGCGCAGCGGTTTCACTTTCAACTCCGCCGCGAGTTTATCGAGCTGCACAAGGAGCGGCGCTGCGATCGGCACGCCGTCGCGCAAGCGATCAGTGCGGCACTCGACTCGGCGATCGCCCGGCAGGCGGATCTCATCGACGCCGGGCAGCCGCTTTGAAGCACGCAGGTCGTGCACGTGGCGATCGACCTCGGCGGTGAAAGTTTTAAGCGGCACAAAGCGCGCGATATCGACCGCGACAATGAAATGACCGGTATTGGTTTCACTCGTGTCGTCGGCATTGAAATCGACGACGTCGCGGCCGAAGGCGGCGCCGTTGAGCACACCGGCCATGAGGCCGATCATCAGTGCAAGGCCGGAGCCCTTGTATTCGCCCATCGGCAGCAGGATGCCCTCGCCGGACTTGCCCGGATCGGTGATCGGCGCGCCTGTCTCGGGCTTCACAAACCAGCCTTCCGGCATGGTCAGGCCGCTCAGCGCATATTTCTTCACCGTGCCGTAGGCGACGATCGATGTCGCCATGTCGAAGACCAGCGGCGCTCCGCCCGACGGCACGCCGATGGCGAGCGGATTGGTGCCCAGCAGCAGATCCGCGCCGCCCCACGTCGCCATGTGATTGGCATTGGCGACCGCGGCATAGAAGCCGATCATGCCGTGCGCCGCCGGCATTTCCGCGTAAAGGCCGGCCGGCCCGGCATGGTTCGATCGCCGCACGCCGACCCATGACACGCCGCACTCGCGCGCCATTGCGATCGCCTGCTCGGTGGCGCGTGACATCACGAGATGGCCCATGGCATTGTCGCCGTCGACCAGAGCCGTTGCCGGCGCGGTTTTATTCACCGTGATAGTGGGCCGCTTGTTGAAACCGCCGCCTTTTAGACGGCGCACATATTGCGCCAGCCGGAAAATGCCGTGACCGTCGGCGCCGGTGAGATCGGCCTCGGTCATCAACGCGGCGCAGCGCGCGGCGTCGGCGCCGGGCAGCCCCGCCGCGACAAGAGCGTCGGCAATCAGCGCCTGGGTCGCACGTGACGGTACGCGGGTAAAACCGGCCTTGGCTGAAGACTCAGCCATGACGTTTCTTCGCCAGGATTTTTGCCGCGTGGCCGCCCAAAATCATGTCGCGATCGGCCTCGGCGATATCGAGCGAACGCACATGCGCCACGCAATCCATCATGCCCATGTCGTAGGGATAATCGCTGCCGAGGAACACCCGACTTGCGCCGACAGATTCGACGAGGAATTTAAGCGGCGTGTGCGAGTGCAGAATAGTGTCGTAGAGGAAGCGGTCGAGATAGGGTTCCGGCGAATGTTTCAGATGCACTTTCGGCTCCGGCCGCACGTGCCAGCCGTGCACCCAGCGATGGCCCTGATAGGGAATGAAGCCGCCGCCATGCACCATGACGAAGTTGAGTTTCGGATGGCGTTCCAGCACGCCGCCGAAGATGAGGCAGGCGCCGGCGATCGTGGTGTCGAGCGGATTGCCGATGAGATTGCCGAGATAATAGGAGCGCAGCCGGTCGGCGCCGGCAACATTGCCCGGATGGATCATCATCCAGGCATCGAGTTCCTCGGCCGCCGCCCATAGCGGTTCGAAGCTTGGATCGTCGAGATTCTTGCCGCCGACATTGGAACCGATCATGGCACCGTGCAGCCCGAGCTTTGTGATGACGCGGCGAAGTTCGGCGGCAGCCTTGTCAGGCGCCTGCATCGGTAGCGTGGCAATGCCGGCGAAGCGATCCGGATGCTCTTTCACGAGCCGCGCGATCTCGTCGTTCTGGATGACGGATGCGGCGACGCCGACGGACGCCTCCTGCCCGTAGAGCCACGTTTGGGGCGCGCCGGACAGCACGTGCATGTCGACGCCGGTTGCGTCCATGTCGGCAAACCGCCGCTCGATGTCGTGGCCGCCGCGGGGAAACGGCCGGTACGGCACGCCTGCGGCTTCGAGCACGGCATTGTCGCCGTCGATCGGGATCAGCTTGAGATTGAGCTTCGGGATCTCCTTTTGCAGGAGCTTTATCGTCGCGTCGGCCAGTACGTGCGTATGGGTGTCGATTGTTTTCGTCATTGTTTCTCCCCGGGGCGGCGGCATGTTTTGCACATAACGGGTCAACAGACGCAAGGCATGTGACACGGGGCTGGGCGGCATGCGCGTGAGCGCGCCGCGGAGGTCTTTTCAATGGCCGGATTCGGCTATAAAGGGCCGGCAATTCGCCGTTCGACACGCCTTACGCGGAAGCTGCATGGACGCCAAAGCCGACGCCAAGACCGATCAGCACGCGGAGCGCCACCCGCGCGTCGAAGACGACGCCCTGGTGCGCGGCCATGGCCGCTACATGGCCGACGCGCCGCTGCCGAACCAGGCTTTCGCTTTTTTCGTGCGCTCGCCGCATGCCTTCGCGCATATCAAAAGCATCGACATCAGCGCCGCCGCAGCCACGCCGGGCGTCGTTGCCGTGCTTACGGCCAAGGATATCGAGGGCGTCGGCAATATTGCGCGGCATCCGCCGCTGCCCGGCCGCGACGGCACAAAACTCGCGGTATCGCATCGCCCGTCGCTCGCGGCCGATCGCGTGATGCATATCGGCGAGGCCGTCGCCATGGTGATCGCCGAGCGCACGATGATCGCGCAGGACGCCGCGGAATTCGTGACCGTCGACTACGAGGAATTGACGCCCGTCGTCGATGCGCGCGACGCGCTCAAACCCGGTGCGCCGCTGCTGTGGCCGGAAGCGCCGGGTAATCTCGCCGTCGACTGGGCCGGGCCGGCCGCCGATCCCGCCGCCAATGCGGCGGAAGTCGAACGCATCTTCGCCTCGGCCAAGCATATCGCGCGCATATCGGAAATGAATCAGCGGCTCTGCGTCGCCTCGATGGAACCGCGCGGCGCCACCGCAAGCTACGATGCCGAACGCGACGCCTACACACTGCGCGTCTGCTCGCAAAGCGCCGGCGCCATGCGCGACAATATTCTCGGCATCATGAATTGGCCGAAAGAGAAGCTCCGCGTCATCACCGAAGATGTCGGCGGCGCGTTCGGGCTCAAGACATCCGCCTATCCGGAATATATCGCGCTCCTGGTCGCGTCGAAGAAGATCGGACGCCCGGTGCATTGGATGTCCGGACGCTCGGAGGCCTTCCTCACCGACAATCAGGCGCGCGACATCTACTCGGAGGTGGAGCTCGCGCTCGATGAGAAGGGTAAATTTCTGGCGCTGCGCATCCGCAGCGTGGGCAATATGGGGGCCTATCTCGGCGCCATCGGCGCCAACATCCCGACCATCAGTTTCACGCGCTGCCTTCCCGGCATGTACGACATCAAGCCGATCGATATCGGCGTGAAATGCGCCTACACCAATACGCTGCCGACCGCGCCCTATCGTGGTGCCGGCCGCCCGGAAGCAAGTTTCGCCCTTGAGCGCGTCGTCGATGAAGCGGCGCGCATCACCGGGATCGATCCGGTGAAATTGCGGCGGCGCAATCTGGTGAAGAAATCGGGATTTCCGTACAAGACCGCCGTCGGCACGGTAATCAACTCCGGCGACTTCGAGGGGATTCTCGACAAGGCGCTGGAACTGGCCAACTACGACGATTTCAAGCGCCGCCGCCGCGACGCGCAAAAACGCGGCAAATATCGCGGGCTTGGCATCTGCTGCATGCTCGAACATGCCGGCGGCACGCCGACCGAAAGCGCCCTCCTCGCTTTCCCGGGCAACGACACGTTGCAGTTCACCCTCAATGTGCAGAACACCGGCCAGGGCCACGCCACGGTGTTTTCGCGCCTGATCGCGCATCACCTCGGAATTCCGGCGGACAGGATTCCGCATCGCAACGGCGATTCGGCGAACGAGCTGCCTGGCTATGCCTCGGTCGGCTCGCGTTCGGGCATGACGGTGAGCCATTCCGTCGTGAAGGCGATCGAGCAGATTCTCGCCAAGGGCAAGCCGATCGCCGCAACGATGCTGGAAGCCGGCGAGCCTGATATCGCGTTCAAGGACGGCAGGTTCGAAGTCGTCGGCACCGACCGCCGCGTCACATTGTTCGAAGTCGCCACGCGTGCCGCGGAAATGAAGAAGCGTGGCGAGATCGCCGAAGATCTCGACACCAAGCAGGTCACCGAAACGCCGCAGACCTTCCCCAACGGCGTGCATATCGCGGAGGTCGAGATCGATCCGGATACCGGTCACATGGACCTCGTCGCCTATGCGGCGGTCGACGATTGCGGATTTCCCCTCGACCCCATGATCGTCGAGGGCCAGTTGCATGGCTCGCTCGCCTCCGGCCTCGGTCAGGCGTTGATGGAGAACACGGTCTACGACAGCGGCAACGGCCAGCTCGTGACCGGCTCATTCATGGACTACGCGATGCCGCGCGCCGAAGACATGCCGCCGCTGCGCGAGGCCATGCACAACACGCCGGCGACGACCAATCCGCTCGGCGTCAAAGGCGTCGGTGAAGCAGGCACGACGGCAGCGATCGCGGCTGTCATGAATGCCGTCGCTGACGCTATTCCGGGCGGTGCGGGTGTGCATATCGACATGCCTGCTTCAGCGCCACGGCTGTGGGCCGCGTGCCAGCAGGCGAAGGGGTAACGTTCGCCATTCCGGAACCGAGCCAACGGGTCCGTGCGAAGCGCGGCCCGATGACAAGCTCCGCAAGGAGCCCGCTTCGCGGCAATCCGGAATGACGAGCAGAGAGATTTATGACGTCGATAAAACCGCGCAAGGAAGAAGCACCACTCCCGCCGGCCGTCCCGGTGCTATTGAGCTTCGTCGCCGGCTATGTCGACAGCTACACCTATCTCGCGCTTTTCGGCCTGTTCGCCGCGCAGGTGACCGGGAGTTTTGTCATCGCCGGAGCGGAATTGATCCGGCACGATTACGGCATTACCGGCAAGCTCCTTGCCATTGTCGCTTTCGTGCTTGCTGCCGCGCTGACCGCTGCCCTGATCATCCCCGCGCGCGACAAGGGCCGCGCCACGCTGCCGTGGATGCTGGCGCTCGAAGCTGTGCTGCTTGCAGTCTTTGCCGCAATGATCGTCTTGGGGCCGCCGATCAAAGGTGCTGCCGACTGGTACGGCATTGTCGCCGGTTTGTTCGCGGCGATGGCGATGGGCGCGCAAAGCGTACTGGTGCGGCTGCTCATGAAAGGCATTCCGCAGACCAACGTCATGACCGGCAATATGACGCAGCTCGGCATTGCCCTGACCGAACTGATCGTCGCGTGGCGGCGGTTCACGAGAAGCCGGCACGGTGCCGGTGCCGTGCATGAATTCCATGAAGTCCGCGGTCAGCTCCTGACCGTGCTGTCGGTCGCGCTCGGCTTTCTTGCCGGCGCGGCGGCCGGCGCCACCGCTTTTGCAGTGACTGGCGTCCAGGGCGCGCTTTTCGCCGTCGCCATTGTCGCTGTCCTCGCGTTATGGGCGCTTTATCGCGAGCGCGGCGCGTAGAGCGTTCCGCACAGCCATCGCGCGACACAAAAATCAGTCGGCGGCGGCGTTGTCCCCTGATCGGGCGTGCACCGCTGCGCGCGCAGGCCGGTCCGGCGGTTTTGCTGCAGGCCTCGGTCTGCGATGCCGTGCATCCTTCTCCCGGAAGGGAGCACGGCTGTGCTCGTTGTTGAGGTGGACGAGATGCCTGAGCATCTGCATGAAGGCGCTGCGCTCGCCGGGCTTGAGCGGCGCCAAAATGAGCTTCTGCGTGGACGCAACCGCCGGCTCGATGGCGAGAATCATGCGGCGGCCTGACGGGGTGATGTAGAGCGATTTGGTGCGCCGGTCGACCGGGCCGGGCAAACGCTTGATGAGCTTCTTCTTTTCCAGGCGGCCGACCACGTCGCCGATGGTCGACCGGTCAAAAGCGATTAAGTTGCAAAGCGTTGTTTGATCTATTCCGGGGTGATTGTTGACGGCGACAATGGCGGAATATTGCACCGGAGTGATGCCGAAGGCCTTGGCCTGCTCCATGAAGAGAGCAAAGGAAATCTGCTGAAGGCGGCGAATGAGATGGCCGGGCCTTTCAACAAAACGGCTGTCGTCATTTGCCATCGAATTCACTGTGCTGCGGCGCGTCTCCCGCCGCGGCGGATCGTTGACGGCCAAGCTCGATTGTAGGTACACTGACCAATATCGTCAGTATGCTGATGAATGTGAGTATACAAGGCGCGCGACAAGAAAGAAAGCGGAGGATGAAATGCCCGAACGTCCCGAAGCGATCATTGCCGGCAAGAAGCGTCCTTTTACCGGGGCGGAGTTTCTGGAATCGCTGCGCGACGGCCGCGAGGTCTATATCTATGGCGAGCGCGTCAAAGACGTCACCACGCATCCGGCGTTCCGAAATTCGGCGGCCTCCGTTGCGCTGCTATACGACGCGCTGCACGATCCGAAGCAGAAAGACGTGCTCACCGCGCCGACCGATACCGGCTCCGGCGGCTATACGCACAAATTCTTCAAGGTGGCGCGGTCGCGCGAGGATCTGATTGCGCAGCGCGACGCCATCGCCGCCTGGGCGCGGCTGTCTTACGGCTGGATGGGCCGCAGTCCCGATTACAAGGCGGCCTTCCTCAACACGCTCGGTGCCAATGCCGAATTCTACGGCAAGTTCGCCGATAACGCGCGCGCCTGGCACAAGCGCGGCCAGGAGGCGGCGCTTTATCTCAATCACGCACTGGTCAATCCGCCGATCGATCGCAGCAAAGCGGTCGAGGAGGTCAAGGACGTCTACATCACCATCCAGAAAGAGACCGATGCCGGCATCTATGTGTCAGGCGCCAAGGTCGTCGCCACCAATTCGGCGCTGACGCATTACAATTTTCTCGGCCAGAACATGGGCCAGGAGATCACCGATCCGGCCATGGTGGTGATGTTCATCGCGCCGATGAACACGCCCGGAATCAAGATGATCTGCCGGCCGTCCTACGAGTTCGCCGCCGCGGCGTCGGGATCGGCGTGGGATTATCCTCTTTCTTCGCGCTACGACGAGAACGATGCCATTTTCATTTTCGACAATGCGTTCATCCCCTGGGAGAACGTCATCATCCATCGCGACATCGAGCGGCTGAAGACCTTCTATCCGATGTCGGGTTTCTTCAACGGCTTCACGCTGCAAGGCTGCACGCGGCTCTCGGTGAAGCTCGACTTCATCATCGGGCTTCTGATGAAGGCCGCACGCGCGACCGGCGTCGAGGCGTTTCGCGGCGTGCAAGCGCAGATCGGCGAAGTGATCGGCTGGCGCAACCTGTTCTGGTCGCTCACCGATGCCATGGCCTGCAATCCGGTGCCGTGGGCCAATGGCGCGGTGCTTCCCAATGCGCGCGGCTCGGCGGCCTATCGCCTGTTCATGACGGAGGCTTATCCGGCGATCCGCAACATCATCGAAAAAGTCATCGCCTCCGGCCTGATCTACCTGCCGTCGCACGCCAGCGACTTCAAGAACCCCGAAATCGACAAATACCTTGCCAAATATGTGCGCGGCTCGGGCGGCATCGATTACAAAGAGCGCATCAAGGTCATGAAGCTGCTCTGGGACGCCATCGGCTCGGAATTCGGCGCCCGCCACGAGCTCTATGAGATGAATTATTCCGGCAGCCACGAGCTGATCCGCGTTTTTCAGCTCCAGCAGGCGCAAGGCAACGGCGCGCTCAAGGAAATGGAAGCGCTCGCCGCGCAATGCATGGCCGATTACGACGAGAATGGCTGGAAGCATCCGGCCTACAAGGACGGCACCGATATTAGCGTGGTGGGCAAGGTTTGAACTGCGCCTGACGCATGCTGGGACCCGGCGGGGGCAAGTCCGGCTTATTTCTGCCACAACCGGGCGGTGCACTGAGCACGGGGGATGAGACGTTCCTGCGAATCACGGCGACATCGCGCAGGGACTTCAAAAACCGCACTGGAATCATAATTTAGCTCGCGTTCCCTTGATTCCGGGGTCCGCTTGGGTTTGTGCCGTAGCCGCGTGTTGAATGAGGCACACAGGCCGATCAGGCGTTATGCGCTGTTTTTTGCAGGCCCAGCACGAGGCTCACGGCCATGGCAGAAACTGGAACCGGCGAAGCGAGACTTCCTGCTCTTCGCGCTGTTTTGAGCGCGGCAACCCGCGCGCTCGAACTCGCCGTCATCGTCGCAATCTATCTTGGCCTTGCCGGGTCGGCTCAGCTCCTCCCGGCCATCAATCCGACGGCAACGCCATTGTGGCCGCCGACCGGCGTGGCGCTCGCTTTTGTCCTCCTGCATGGCTATCGCGTTTGGCCCGGGATTTTCCTCGGAGCTTTTGCCGCTCACGCGCTTCCCTTCGTTGCCGCCAATACAATAGCTGCTGGACCGCTTCTGGAATCGGGCGCGGTCGGGGTTGCGGCAACGCTTGCGGCGCTCGCCGGTGCGTGGCTGATCAACCAATGGTCCTCCGGCTACAAAACCTTCGAGACTCCCGTCGGCATCGCGACGTTTGCGCTGATTGCTTTTATCCCGGCGGCGATGATTGGCTCCGCCGTTGCCACGGCTGGCCAGGTTCTCGGTAATCAGTCGAGCCCCGCCACGGGCGCCTGGATATCCTGCTGGCTGGCGGACGCCGCAGGCACGCTGATCATCGCGCCCGTTATAGTCTTGTGGGCTACCGCGCCGGTTCGCGCGACCTCGCTTACCAGCGCGCTCGAAACGGCCGCGATCTTTATCGCTGCAGCCGCGATTGGCATCGTCGCCTATAGCCCGCTCGGTGGTGGCCTCGATGGCCTGGCGCTCGATCGCGGCATGCTCGGCTTTCTGATCGTCCTGCCCATCATGTGGACCGGGTTGCGCGGCAATCAGCGCGACGCAGCGACGGCGGCGCTGATTTTTTGTGGCATGGCCGGCTGGGGATTTTCAGCCGGGGCGATTCCCCTCCTGGATGTGACCGGATCGTCCGTTCTGCTGTTCGCACTCTCGATCGTCATCACCCCGCTTGCCGCTCTCATTCTCGGCGCTGTCGTCGCGGCCCACCAGGGCACGGAGGCAAGATTGCGGCTGGTCCGGGATCAACTGAACCGGCAGCTCGATCAGACCCAACTGGAATTCAAGAATGCCAAACGGCATTTCCAGATCTTCGTTGACGGCGTCGCCGATTACGCCCTTTTCGTCCTCGACACGAGCGGACACATTTCGAGCTGGAACAACAGTGCCCAGCGCATCATCGGCTACAAAGCCGAAGAAATCGTCGGCAAGCATTTCGGCATATTGTATCGGCCCGACGAACGCCGTGCCGGCGAGCCGAACCGCGCCCTGGAATTGGCCATCCGGAATGGCCGCAACGACGTGGAAGGCTGGCGCATCAGGAAGAACGGCACCCCGTTTTTCGTAACCGGCACGATCACTGCAATCCGCGACGAGGACGGCAATCTCGCCGGCCTCGCCAATGTCATGCGCGACGCCACGGAGAAGCGCGACACGCAGGAGAAGCTCGTCGAAGCGCGCGAGCAGCTCGCCACATCGCAGAAGATGGAGGCGATCGGAAAATTGACGGGCGGCATCGCGCACGATTTCAACAATCTGCTGATGATCATCGGCGGCAATGCCCAGACCTTCAAACGGCTGCTCGATCCAAAATTGCCGAAAGCCATCGAGGCGATACAGACGGCGGCCAAGCGCGGCGAAAGCCTGACGCGGCAGTTGCTGACGTTCTCGCGGCGCCAGCATCTGAGCCCGACCGTCGTCGACCTGAACGCAAGCATCCGGAACATGCGCACGATGATCGAAAGCTCATTGCGCGGCAACATTGTCTACACCGAAAGCGTCGGCGCCGACGTCTGGCCTGTGAAGGTCGATCTTGCCGAGTTCGAACTCGCCATCGTCAATATTGCCGTCAATGCCCGAGACGCCATGCCCAACGGCGGCGAGTTCACCTTGACCGCGGCCAATGTGAGGACTGACGGCGAAATCGGCGATGACGAGCAAACCGAATTCGTTGCAATTGAGTTTCGCGATACCGGAATGGGAATTCCGCCAAACCTTCTGTCGAAGATCTTCGACCCGTTCTTCACGACCAAGGAGGTCGGCAAGGGCACCGGGCTCGGCCTGTCGCAGGTTTATGGCTTTGCGCATCAGGCCGGCGGAACGGTGCAAGCCGACAGCACGGTCGGACAGGGAACGACGATTACGGTCTATCTGCCGCCATGCTCCCACGTCGACATCGTCAAGGAAGACATACCCGAAGCCTTGCAATCGCAACGTCCGACGGCGCTCATTGTCGATGATAGCGCCGAAGTTGCGGAAGTGACGTCGTCGCTGTTCGATCATCTCGGCTATGACACGGTCTATCGCGACTCCGCGGAAGCCGCGCTGAAATTATTGTCCGAAGGCACCAAGATCGATCTGGTCTTCAGCGACATCGTCATGCCCGGCACGATCGACGGCGTCGGCCTCGCCAGTGAGGTCCGCTCGCGCTATCCGCATCTGCCGGTGATTCTGACAACCGGTTACAGCGACGCCGCGCAGGCAGCACCTTCCGATTTGAAGATATTGCGCAAGCCCTTCGATACCGACGCGCTGCGCGGGTTCATCCAGGACACGATGGAAGTGAACCCGACGCATTGAAGGCCAGTAAAGGCGGCGCTCTCCGATCTATCGCTATGGCGCGATGCCGAAGCCGACTGTGATCCTTGCTTGCAGCATATCCTCGCCGGCCGAAACCGGGACGGACGAAGCTGCAAGACCGCCGCGCAACGCTGTCATCGGCATGGGCGGTGCCGCAGCAGTCCCTTCGGTCATCCAGACGACGGGACCGAGATTGAGGCCCGCCGCGTGCGCATAAAGCTCGGCTTTGCGCCTTGCATCGGCGACCGCGGCTGTCCGCGCCTGATCGAGCACTTTCGACATATCGGCATGAAGAAATTCGACGCTGTCGACATCCGTCGCACCGGCCGCAATCAGCCGGTCGAGGACATCGCCGAGTTTTGCGGTTTGCCGGATCGTCACGATCACCTGGTTGGACACGGCAAAGCCCATGAGTCTCTGCTCGGTATTCTGCTGCGGCGGCGCATAGACCGGCTGGACGGAAAATCGCGAGGTCTGGATGTCTTTTTGCTCGATACCGGCACTTTGCAGCGCCGCGATGAGTGAGGACATTATTTTCGAATTGGCGTCGCTCGCTTCCTTCGCGGTCTTGCCGCGCGTGGTTACGCCGCTTGCGATCTGGACATAGTCGGGCGGCGCGCTGACGCTGCCTTCTCCGGTCACGATCACGCGCGCTTCGGTTTGCGCCGGCGACGGCGCCTGCTGCTGTGCGTGCGCCTGGAAGCCAGCACCAAGAATTGCTGTGAGACAGACGGTATAAGACAGAAACGATCGAGAAATGGCGCGAACGAATCTGGTGCGATACATGACACCCTCCATGAATTGCCCGAATAAATGATCGCGCTTATGTTTGTTCTTTGCGGAGCAACTAAGGCACAAGCGGCATGCCGATCTACGTTCTCGAACCGCCAATGCGTTACAATCACGCCTATTCGGGGCCGGTGATCGAACGCGTGCTGCCGCTCGACGAGGCGCGGCGCGCCTGTGCAAAGAGGGGCGTACACGCCGATGCCTGTTCGTGGGAGGTAAAGCACACGTGCTACCTCGTCATTCCGCGCGGCGGGCCGGTGAAGGATTTGAAGGCCTATGTCCGCCACGAGCGCGCCCACTGCAACGGCTGGGCCGAAGACCATCCGGAATAACCGGCGATTTTGCCGTCATCTCTCCGTTGACCCGCCCCGCTCTTTCATGTCACGTCCCGCAACCCTAACGACTGCCGAAAAAGACTACGATTCCAATGGCAATTGACCGCTATAACGCCCGCGACGCCGAGACGCGCTGGCAGAAAATCTGGGACGAGCGCGGCATCTTCGCGACGAAGAACGACGACCCGCGCCCGAAATATTACGTGCTCGAGATGTTCCCCTATCCGTCGGGGCGCATCCATATGGGGCACGTCCGCAACTACACGATGGGCGACGTCGTGGCGCGCGTGAAGCGGGCGATGGGAATGAACGTGCTGCACCCGATGGGCTGGGACGCCTTCGGCATGCCGGCTGAAAACGCCGCGATGGAGCGCAAGGTCCACCCCAAGACGTGGACCTACCAGAACATCGACGCGATGAAGAAGCAGCTCAAATCGATGGGGCTGTCACTCGATTGGAGCCGCGAGATCGCGACCTGCGATCCGGCTTATTACAAGCACCAGCAGAAAATGTTTCTCGATTTCCTGCGCGTGGGTCTCGTCGAACGCAAGCAATCGAAGGTGAATTGGGATCCGGTCGACAATACGGTGCTCGCCAACGAACAGGTGATCGACGGCCGCGGCTGGCGGTCCGGCGCTCTGGTCGAACAGCGCGAGCTGACGCAATGGTTCTTCGCCATTACCAAATTCGCCGGCTCTCTGCTCGACGCGCTCGGCACGCTCGACCGCTGGCCGGAAAAAGTCCGGCTGATGCAGAAGAACTGGATCGGCCGCTCGGAAGGCTTGCTGGTCCGCTTCGCACTCGATCCGAAAACGGCACCGAACGCCGAAAGCGAACTCGAAGTTTTCACGACGCGGCCGGATACCTTGTTCGGCGCTAAATTCATGGCGCTGGCGCCGGATCATCCGCTCGCCGCCGCAGCAGCGAAAAAGAATCCGAAGCTCGCCGCGTTCATCGAGGAATGCCGCCATCACGGCACCGCGCAAGCCGAGATCGACACCGCCGAAAAAATGGGTTTCGACACTGGCATCAAGGCGCTGCATCCGTTCGACAAGACGTGGACGCTGCCGGTCTATGTGGCGAATTTCATCCTGATGGATTACGGCACCGGCGCCATTTTCGGCTGCCCGGCGCACGACCAGCGCGATCTCGACTTCGTCAACAAATACGGCCTCGGCAACACACCCGTAGTGTGTCCGCCGGGCGCCGATCCCGCGACTTTCGCCATCACCGACACCGCCTATGACGGCGACGGCCGCATGATCAATTCGCGTTTCCTCGATGGCATGACGATCGCGGAGGCGAAGGAAGACGTCGCGCGGCGTCTGGAAAAAGAGAGCGCGGGCAATCGTCCCGTTGGTCGGCGTCAGGTTAATTTCCGGCTGCGCGATTGGGGCATTTCACGGCAGCGCTATTGGGGCTGTCCAATCCCGATCATCCATTGCGAGACGTGCGGCGTGGTGCCGGTGCCGGAAAAGGACTTGCCGGTGACGCTGCCGGATGACGTCACCTTCGACCGGCCGGGTAATCCGCTCGATCATCATCCGACCTGGAAGAATGTGAAGTGCCCGCAATGCGGCGGTGCGGCGCGGCGCGAGACCGACACGATGGACACGTTCGTCGACTCGTCTTGGTATTTCGAGCGCTTCACCGATCCATGGATCAAGACCGCGCCGACCGATCTGCCGATGGTCAACGCCTGGATGCCGGTCGATCAATATATCGGCGGTATCGAGCATGCGATCCTGCATCTGCTCTATTCGCGGTTTTTCACCCGCGCCATGAAAGAGACCGGGCATGTCGGCCTCGACGAGCCGTTCGCCGGCCTGTTTACCCAAGGCATGGTGGTGCACGAGACCTATCGCACCAAGGGCGGCGAATGGGCGGCGCCGGCAGAAGTGAAAATCGAAGCCGACGGCGACGAGCGTCGCGCGAGCCTGATCGCAACCGGCCAGCCGGTCGAGATCGGCGCCATCGAGAAAATGTCGAAGTCGAAGCGCAACACCGTCGATCCCGACGACATCATCGCGACCTACGGCGCCGACGTGGCGCGCTGGTTCATGCTGTCGGACTCGCCGCCGGACCGCGACGTGGAATGGACCGAGCGCGGCGTCCAGGGCGCATGGCGGTTCTCGCAGCGTCTCTGGCGGCTGGCCGGAGAAGGCGCCGAAATCGCCAAGGGCGCGCCGGCCGAACGCCCCGCCCAGTTCTCGGACGCAGCGCTGGCTTTACGCAAAGCCGCCCACCGGGCGCTCGCCAGCGTCACCGATGACATTGAAAAGCTGCACTTCAATGTTTGTGTTGCGCATATTTACGAATTCGCCAATGCGTTCAATACGATAATCGGCGAAATCGGGGCTGAAACAGGGGCTGATGAGGGGGCCGTTTGCACGCCCGATTTTCGCTGGGCGATGCGCGAAGCGGTTAATATTCTTGTGCAATTGTTCGCACCCATGATGCCGCATCTCGCCGAGGAATGCTGGGCTGCGCTGGGTCACGATACGCTGGTCGCGCAAGCCGCGTGGCCGGCCGTCGAGCGCGATTTGCTGATCGAGAACACAATAACGCTGCCGGTTCAGATCAACGGCAAGAAGCGCGCCGACGTGACCGTGGC
Source organism: uncultured Alphaproteobacteria bacterium (assembly GCA_963723335.1). GTDB lineage: Bacteria > Pseudomonadota > Alphaproteobacteria > Rhizobiales > Xanthobacteraceae > BOG-931. The sequence continues at coordinate 347,583 of CAVRQJ010000007.1, forward strand.
GCGCGGGGCCGGGAACGGCGAAATCGAGGCTGCCGTTCTGGCGCTGGATGCTGTAAAATCGGTGCTTGGCGGCAAGCCGCCGAAAAAGGTGATCATCGTGCCGCAACGGATCGTCAATGTGGTGGCTTAAGCGTCGCACTGCGTTTGGCGTAACGCGGCTCGCCATCGCGCTGGCCGCGGCGAGCCTTGTCGCCGGCTGCTTCCAGCCGCTCTACGGCAATCGGCCGACGGCCGACGGCGAGAACGTTCGCGACAAGCTTGCCGAGGTCGAGATTCCGCCGATCCCGGCGCGACAGGGAACGCCGCAGTCGCGGCTCGCGGTCGCCATGCACAATGCGCTGCAATACGACCTGAACGGCGCCGCCGGCGCCAACGCGCCGACGCATCGCCTTCTGGTCACGATCGGGCAATCGGGTCTAACGGTGATCGTCGATCCCGTCAGCGGACGGCCGACCGCACAAGTCGGCGGCGTCATAGCGAACTACCAGCTCGTGGAAATCGCGACCGGGAAAGTCGTCCTCAAGGATTCCACCACCACTCATGTCGACTACGACCTTCCAGGCCCGCAGCAGCGCTTCGCCGAGCAGCGCGCGCAGATGAACGCCGAAGATCTCGCGGTCCAGGGCGCGGCCGAGTCGATCCGCAACCGGCTCGCGTCGTATTTCGTCGCCGGAACGTAAATTTCCATCGGAATCGAATTGCATGGTCGCCATCAAACCCGCGGATGTCGACACCTTTGTCACGCGCCAGGATCCGGCGCGGCCGGTCGTGCTGGTGTTCGGCCCTGACGCAGGTCTCGTCAGCGAACGCGTCAGCGCGCTGGTCAAGGCATCCGTTGACGACGTGAATGATCCGTTCGCGCTGGCGCGGCTCGAAGGCGAAGACGTTGCCGCCGAGCCGTCACGTCTCGTCGAGGAAGCGCAGACCATGCCGCTGTTCGGCGGCCGCCGCGCGGTATGGGTGAAAGCGGGAAGCCGCAATATCGCGCCTGCGGTCGAGGCGCTCCTTGCGGCGCCGCTCGCCGAATGCCGTGTCATCATCGAGGCCGGCGATCTGCGCCGTAATGCGCCGCTGCGCGCGCTGTGCGAGCGCGCCAAGAACGCGGCTGCACTGCCGTGTTACGCCGACAGCGAGCGTGACCGCGCACGGCTGATCGACGACGAGATGCGCACCGCAGGCCTCACGCTATCTCCCGATGCACGCGCCCTATTGGTCCCGCTTCTCGGCGGCGACAGGGCTGCCTCGCGCAACGAAATCCGCAAGCTGACTCTGTACGCGCACGGCCGCGGACAGGTCAGCGTCGAGGACGTGACAGCGGTTGTATCCGACGCTTCAGCGCTGGCGCTTGAGGACATCGTCGACGCGGCCTTCGCCGGCCGGCCCGGCGAACTCGAAACACAACTTTCCAAAGCGCGTACCGCGGGCTCGACGGCCGGATCGATCCTGTTCAATACGCAACGCCAGCTCGCACAATTGCACAAATGGCGTACCACGATCGAAGCCGGCGGCCCGTTCTCGCTCGATAACGTTCAGCCGCCTTTGCATTTCCGCCGCAAGACGCTTGTCGAGGCGGCGCTGAAAGCCTGGAGCGCCGCGCGGCTCGGCACCGCCATGGCCGATCTTGCCGAAGCCGTTCTGGAATCACGGCGCAAACCGGCGCTCGCCGACATCATCGCCGAACGCGCCCTGCTCGCGATCGCGACGCAGGGGCGGCGGAACGCAGCTTAAACCCTGTTTGAAAATCAGCTAGCGCAGCGGCCGTGCGTTGTCGCGCTCGGCCGGCCAGTCGGCGAGCTTGGTGCGGCCCACCACCGACATTTTGGCGGCAGCGGCGGCGATCATGTCGTGGATCACCTGATCGAAACTTTCGTGCGCCGTGCGATTCTCCGCCATGGCAGCTCGCATTGCGTCGGCATCGAACGGCTGCGCGCGGAGGCTCTTGCGCACGTCATCTTGAGAAAGCCGAAGATCGGCCTGTGCGGCGGCGACTTTTTCCGCATCGCTGTGCAATTGCGCGCGCATGATATCGCCGTCGGCCGGCGGCAGACTTGCGGCGATGCGATCGAACCTGGTGGCGAGATTGTGATCAATGTGTGCCACAGTCCGCAGCGGCACCGGACTGGAATAGCGGAAAGCCACCGCTCCGGCCGCGCCCACGAAAAACAGATTAAGTGCCAATGATCCTAACAGCAGCCAGCGCACATGGGCGCCGCTCTCGGTCCCCGGAAGTACAGACATGTCGCCCTCGCCCTAAGCAGCATGGTCCGGAAAATTAGATACCGCTTTTCCGATTAGGTCCATGCTCCATCAAATCCGCTTGCTAGAGTTATCGGCCACGACCAGCCGTTGCAAGCGGGTTGTAGGCCGGCCGCCTGACCCCTTTTACGTCGGGTTCTCTAGGCTAAACGTGCCGGAATCGTCGTCATAGGCGAAGGCTTCGGCGTAGCGTCCCCACGCGATCACGGCGCGCAATGTAAGCTCCACGTCCTCCGAACTCATGTGATCCTCAAGCTCGTCGAAGAAGCGGCTTTTCGGCGCGATGTGATTGGCGCGCTCCTGGAGCACGTGCCGGATATGGGCGGCCAGGGGCACGCAGGAAAGAAGCTGCCGCTGAAAAAGCCTTTTGCGGTCGTCGGTACCCAATTCGACGAACTGCTTGCCGGTATCGGTGAGCTTGATGTCGCCGCCTTCGATCTCGGCGAGCCGCAGCATTTGCAGCGACTCCGCGACCGGAAGAAGTTCGTCCAACTCCATGTGCAGCTCGTCGGCAAGCACCGGCAAGTCGGCGTTGCCGTTGAAGGGTGGGACGGCAAGCGCTTCAATCAAGCCGGACAGCAAATTGGCCGACACGCGAGGCAACACCGTGTTCATGGTCGCCGCCGGCGCGCGATCGGCGACGGTCCCGATCTGCGGCATAGTCGGCGTACGCGCAGTCATCGCCACATAGATTTTCTCGACGAGATCGTGGAATTGCGGATCAAGCCGATTGCGCGGCTGCTTCAGATCGACGGCGATCTCGCTGGTGATGCGGCCCGGATTGCTGGAGAACAACAAGATGCGGTCGCACATCAACACCGCTTCCTCGATATTGTGGGTAACCATGATGACGCCTTTGATTGGCAGCTTGCCGTCACCCCAGAGTTCCAGAAAATCAGTGCGCAAAGTCTCCGCAGTGAGTACGTCGAGCGCGGAAAACGGCTCGTCCATCAGAAGAATATTCGGATGCACCACGAGCGCGCGCGCAAAGCCGACGCGCTGACGCATGCCGCCCGACAGTTCGCGGGGGTAAGCAGACTCGTAGCCATCGAGGCCGATGAGGTCGATCGCCGCCAGCGCGCGCTTGCGGATCTCCGCCTCCGGAAGGCCGAGCGCCTCGAGCCCCAGCTGGACGTTTTGCAGCACCGTCAGCCAGGGAAACAGCGCGAACGACTGGAACACCATGGCGATGCCCGGCGCCGGCGCGTGAACCGGCTCGCCGAGATAAGTAACGGTGCCTCCGGACGGTTGCGCGAGACCGGCAATCAGGCGCAGCAGCGTCGATTTTCCGGAGCCGGTGCGGCCGAGCAGGCCGACGATCTGACCTTGCGTCAGCGACAGTTCGACCCCGTCGAGCACCAGATGCTCGCCGCCGTCGGCGCGCGGAAAGGACTGTTGCAGCCCGTGAATGTCGAGGAGAGCGGCACTCATGATGACTCCTTACCCCAGCCGGAACTTGCGTTCGGCGTAAAAATAGAGCGGGCGCCAGAACACGCGATTGATGACAACGACAAACAGGCTCATCACCGCAATGCCCAGCACGATGCGATGAAAATCGCCGGCATCGGTCTGCTGTGCAATATAGGCACCGAGCCCGTAGGCTTGCAGGTGCTCGTCGCCCCAGGACGCGACTTCGGCGACGATGGCTGCATTCCACGAACCGCCGGAAGCGGTGATCGCGCCGGTCACATAGTAAGGCAACACCGCGGGCAGCGCGATCCGACGCCACCATAGCCAGCCGCGCACGCGCAAATTCACGCCGACGGCGCGGAGCTCAGCGGGTATCGCCACGGCGCCGGCAATGACATTGAACAAAATGTACCATTGCGTGCCGAGGATCATCAGCGGGCTGAGCCAGATATTTGGATTGAGCTTCCAGGCAACGATGCCCGACACGACGATCGGAAACAGCAAATTCGCCGGAAAGGCGGCGAGGAACTGCGCGACGGGCTGAACCCAGCCAGCGGCGCGTGGCCGAACGCCGACCCACACGCCGATCGGCACCCAGATGACTGTCGCGATCGCGATGAGCACGATGACGCGTGCCAGCGTTGCGAAGCCGAGCAGTATCGTGGTGCCCACATCGGCGAGAGTGATGCCTTCGACGGCAAATCCTACGATCTGCCATAAGGCGGCCGCAGCAAGTGCCGCGGCGACGAGGCCAAGCTGGAACGCGATCCTGCCGCCGCCGAACCGTGACGTTTGTCCGGCCGGCTGCACCTTGTCGGGCCGCCGCGGGCGGAACGTAAGCCGCCACAATGCCGCGAATGGCCGGGTGAGCCGTTCGACGAAACGGGATCGGCGCAGCACGTTAAGCATCCACGATCGCGGCGGCAGTCCACCCGGCTCCTGCTCGAAACGGAACCGATCGGCCCAGGCGACGAGCGGCCGGAACAGGACCTGATCGTAGATCAGGATCACGATCAGCATGGTGCCGATGGCCCAGCACACTGCCGCCAGATCGCGGCGCTCGATCGCGAGCGCGATATAGGAGCCGACGCCGGGCAGCGTGACCGTTGTATTGCCGACGCTGATCGCTTCGGACGCGACGACGAAAAACCAGCTCCCGGACATCGACATCATCATGTTCCAGATGAGCTGCGGCATGGCGAACGGCACGTCGAGCCGCCAGAACGTCATCCAGGCGCTGAGCCTGAAATTGCGTGACGCTTCTTCGAGTTCGGTCGGTACGGTGCGCAGGGACTGATAGAAGCTGAACGCCATATTCCAGGCCTGGCTGGTGAAAATGGCGAAGATCGAGGCGAATTCGGCGCCAAGCACGCGCCCTGGCGCGAGCGCCATGAAGAACACGACCGTGACCGAGATAAAGCCCAGGATCGGCACGGATTGCAGGATGTCGAGGAGCGGCACCAGGATCCGCTCGGCGGTTTTACTTTTGGCCGCGAAGGTTGCGTAAGTGAAAGTGAAGATCAGCGACAGCACCATCGCGATCAGCATCCGCAGCGTCGTGCGCGCGGCGTATTCCGGCAGATTGCGCGGGTCGAGCGACGGCGGCTGCCTTTGCAGGTCGGTGAGGGGCTCGAACAGGTGGCGGCTTGCTTCGCCGAGGAAAACCAGAAGACCCAGGATCAATAACACCGCGAGGATGTCCCAGCGGCTGAACAGGCGCGTCCAGCTCCCGACTGAGATTGGGACGTTTACGCGCATGTCATCGGTCCCAAAATCGCCGAAGCCAAAAATAGCCGAAGCGTTGTCACGAAATTGTCGTGGAATTCGCGACCCCGACGTCGCCCGATATCACGAGCGTGGACCACGAGTTGCCGCGCTCCCATAACATCAGCGGCGCGGCATTCAAACCTTTTTGCAGGGCCTTTTGCGGGTCCTGTCGCGAAATCCGACGGCCCGCAGCGCGGTAGCCGGGTCACAACGACACCGCGTCGCGAAACCACCGCATTGGGAAATGATTAATCTTCGACGCCGATGCTCGGCTGCTGATTCTCTCTGAAGACGGCGAATGGAGAAGTCCGTTGGCAATGCAGTCTGTGAAGGCGGTCCTGGCCGGGTTTGTAGCGACGCTGATAACGCTGGGTGCAGCGGCGCCTTTGGCGTCCGCGGCGGAACCGGCTGTGAGCGGCCTGTGGCAAAAGGTCGACGAGAACACCGGCGGCCCGGTCGGATGGTTCCTGTTCGTCGAACATGGCGGCGTCTATGAGGGCGCCATCGCCAGGACGTTTCCGGGCCCGGGCGATACCAGGAATCCGGTCTGCTCAAGCTGCCGCGACGACCGCCGCAATGCTCCCTTGCTCGGGATATCCTTGATCAGGGACATGAAGCGCAGCGGCCTCGTCTATCAGGGCGGCAATATCCTCGATCCGCGGGATGGCAATATCTACAACGCCATGATGACGGTGAGCCCGGACGGTCAATCGCTGACGGTTCGAGGATACCTTGGCATCGCTTTGTTCGGACGGGATGAAGTGTGGCAGCGCTTGTCCGAAAGCGCGCTCAAGGAGCTCGATCCGATCGTTGTTGCCCGCTATCTGCCCGGACAGATCAAGTCTGGCATTCCGGTCGCCGCGTTACGGCATCCGGACAAGAACGTCATCACCACAGGCTCGCTCCGCTGATCGCGCGGAAGCGCTTATTCGAGAATGCCGAATTCGCAGCCCGGCGCGGCGTATTCATAACGCGGCACACCCAGGCGATCCTGCGCGATGACGGGCCGGCAGCGTTTTTCCCATTGCCGGTCGCGTTCCGTGGCGCGCGCTTTTTCCGTTTCATCCGCGGCAGGCGGCACAGTCCTCACGAAGGGGTCGCGCGCCTCGCCCCAGCGCCCGGCGCAATTCATCGAGCGCCAGCCGCCGACGCAGCCGCCGAAAGACATGCTGTCGGCATAGGCTGCGCTCCAGATCGTGAGCAACGTGATGCCGGATAGCGCGACCGCGGCGCCAAGGCGCACGGCCGGCCGAGGCATCGCAGCCAATCCGGCCACGACCATTCTGGTACAGCTAAAGGTTAACACCGCTCTCTCCCCTCGAGCGCGGGCCGATCTTCTGTCATCGGCAGGCGCATCGTTTTCACCGCGGCTTGCGCAAATGTTCGAGTGGCGCGTTTCGCCGTTCCGAGACATGCGCGGCCATCGGCTCAAGAATGAGCAAGGCGGGTGCCAGCCGATGTGGCCTGATTTGGTACATCGCACAGTGCGGCAAAGCCGCGACAATCTCAGCGCCGGATAATGAGGGAAGCGGCGAGACGGCGCTGTTCCCATCCGGCCTGTTCAAGCTCCGGAGTAGCATCGTCGGACTGCGGATAGCCGAGACAGAAATAGCCGATGAATTTCCACGCTGCGGGAACGCCAAGGCTCGTCGCCACCATAGCCGGATCGAGGATCGAGACCCATCCCAGGCCGATGCCCTGGGCGCGGGCGGCAAGCCAGATCGTATGCACGGCGGTCACCGCCGAATATTCGATCATTTCCGGCATGGTGTGACGGCCGAGGCCGTGACCCTGCGCGGTCGATCGATCGGCAAAGACGGCAAAATGAACCGGCGCCTCGTCCAGACCGGCGAGTTTCAGCCGCGCATAGAGACCCGCGCGCTCCGTCGCCTGCGCAGTCAGGGCTTGCGCGTTACAGGTTTCAAAATTTTTCCGGATCGCGGCGCGCGCCGCACTGTCCTCGACGATGACGAAACGCCACGGCTGGCTCAGCCCTACCGAAGGTGCAAGGCAGGCGATCTCGATCAGCGCTTCGAGCGTGCCTGTGGGCAGCGGTTCGCTGCGGAAGCGCCGGACGTCGCGGCGCCACAGCAGAAGGTCACGCAAGCGCGCCCGAAACGCGGCGTCGAAGCTCATCGGCTGCGTGCCGCCATCGGTTCCTTCGAATTGCGGATTTAATCGCGCGCTCATCGATCGAAACTAGCGTTTGCTGCCGCTGCCGGCCAATGCAATCTGCAGCCGCTGCCATTCTTTCTCGGCCGCGGGCAGGCCGAAACGCAGCCACGATGCTTGATCGGGAAACCGGCGCACCACTATTCCGGCACGCCCGAGGCGATCGAACAATTCGTTTGCCGCGTTCGTCTGCACCAGCCGGAACAGTGCCGTACCGCCAATGATGCCGAGACCGGCGCCGGTCAGGATCGTATCCAGCCGTGCGGCGGCAACCGCCAAATGACGCCGCGCGCGATCGATCCAGGCTTGATCCCCCAGCGCCGTGGTCCCGATCGCGAGTGCGGGCGCCGACACCGCCCAGGGACCAAGCAGCGCGGCGAGCCGCGTTGCGAGCGGCGGTGCGGCGAGCGCGAAGCCGAGCCGCACGCCGGCGAGGCCAAAGAACTTCCCGAACGAGCGCAGCACGACGATGTTGCCGCGCCCGACCTCGGCGGCAAGGCTTGCGTCCGCCGGGCCGACATCCATGAAAGCCTCGTCGACGACAAGCACACCGCCGCGCCCGTGCAGGGCTTTGGCGACAGCGAGCAGATCGTCCCGGGTGAACAGCCGGCCATCCGGATTGTTGGGATTGGTCACGATAACAACGCTGGCGTCGGCGGCGCGGATATCGCCGGTCTCGATGACATGATGTCCGGCGATCGCCGCGGCGCGGGCGTGCTCGGCATAGGTCGGCGACACGATAGCGGCGCGGCCTGGACGCGTCAGGCCCGCGACAAGCGGCAGCAGGATCTGCGTGCCAGGCGCCGGCACCACATTGGCCGCCGAGGGCGCGCCGTAGGCCTTTGCGGCGATGGCGGCGAGCGAGGCAAGCGCACCGGCTTCCGGCAGGCGCGCGAACAAATCGGGCGGCAATTCCGGAAGCGGATAAGGATTGGGATTGATCCCGGTCGAAAGGTCGATGAAAGGTTCAGGAGCGCCCGGGAACAGGCGCCGCGCGACGGCAAGTTCGCCGCCATGCAAGAGCGGTTCTTCGAACCCTCCAGAGGAGATCATGCCGGTCGCGCTTGCATTTCTTGCCATGCTGATCGAGCTCTGCGTGGGTTACCCGCAAGCGCTGAACCGCGCGATTGGGCATCCGGTGACCTGGATCGGCGGGCTGATCGATGCGTTCGACCGCACCCTCAACCGTGACGGCGCAGATTCGGCCAGCCGCCGGGCCATGGGCATTGTCGCACTTCTCGTCATCCTTGGCATTGTCGGATTTATCGCCTTGGCGGTGCAGAGCGCATTGCTTCGCTTGCCCTTCGGAATGTTCGGCGTTGCCCTGTTGGCCAGCACCTTGATCGCGCAGCGCAGCCTGCACCGGCATGTGGCGGATGTCGCGGCCGCCCTTGAGACAAACGACATCGCCGCCGGCCGCGCCGCGGTATCGCACATCGTCGGCCGCGACACCGCTGAACTCGACCAGGCAGGCGTCGCCCGCGCGGCAATCGAAAGCCTCGCCGAGAACTTTTCCGATGCGATAGTGGCGCCGGTATTTTGGCTCGCCCTTGCCGGACTTCCCGGCGCCATGCTCTACAAATCCGTCAATACAGCGGACAGCATGATCGGGCATCTCAATGCCCGTTACGCGGCGTTCGGCTGGGCCGCGGCGCGGCTCGACGATCTCGTCAATCTGCCGGCATCGCGGCTTTCAGCATTTCTTCTGATCGCCGCGGCAACATTGCGCGGGAGAACCTCCGCAGCCGGTGCATGGCATGCGGTGTGGCGCGACGCATCACGCCACCGCTCGCCGAACGCCGGCTATCCGGAAGCGGCGATGGCCGGCGCGCTTGGGCTGTCGCTCGCAGGTCCGCGCACCTATGGCGGTGCGCGCGTGGAGGACGCCACGATGGGCGACGGGCGCCGCGATGCGAGTGCTGCGGATATCCGCGCCGCGCTTGCGCTCTACAGTGCCGCCGACGCAATCCTGATTGTCATCCTCGGCGTAATGGCAATGGCTTTCATCGCGCGAGTTTGAGCATCTCGTCGAGATCGAGGTGTGCGGCCAGATGCGCCGCAAGCGCGTCAAGCGTGCGCTCGATCGAAGCGTCGTAGGCAATGCCGCTTGCGCCACCCGCGAAGCGCGCAAGCCATGCCGCACGTTGCCGGTCGTCGGCGAACAGGCCGTGAATATAGGTGCCAGATACGCGTTGGTCGGCCGATACCGCGCCATCAGGCGATCCGTCAGCAAACCGCGCAAAAGGCCGCGCGCGGTCAGGTCCTTCGGTCACGCCCATATGCATCTCATATCCCGAGAACAAAACGCCATCGGCGGTCGAACCTTCAATCGGCTCGAGCCGCTTCTCGGCCGACAGCGTGGTTTCGACATCGATGAGGCCGAGGCCATCGACTTTTCCTGGCGGGCCTTCGATGCCGTTCGGATCAGCAATGGTACGTCCCAACATCTGATAACCGCCGCACAGGCCAAGCACCGCTCCGCCGCGGCGCAGATGCGCCGCAATGTCGACATCGAAGCCAGCAGTGCGCAATGCATTGAGGTCGGCGATCGTTGCTTTTGACCCGGGCAGGATGACGAGGTCGGCGTTACCGGGCAGCGCCGCGCCCGGCCGCACGCGAACAAGATCGATCGCGGACTCGGCATCGAGCGGATCGAGATCGTCGAAATTGGCGATGTGCGGCAGGATCGGCACCGCGATGCGCAGTTTCGCCGCGGATTTCACCGGCCTGGCATGATCGAGCGCCAGCGCGTCCTCGGCAGGCAACAAACGCGCATCCGGAAAAAAAGGAATGAGCCCAAGCGCGCGCCAGCCGGTCAGTTGCGCGATCTGCTGCATGCCCGCGGCAAATAACGCCGGATCGCCGCGAAACCTGTTGACGATGAAGCCGCAGATCAGGGCTGCATCCTCGGGCGCGATCACCGCCTTGGTGCCGACAAGGCTGGCGATGACGCCGCCGCGGTCGATATCGCCGATCAGCACGACCGGCACATCGGCGGCGCGCGCAAATCCCATATTGGCGATATCGTTTGTCCGCAGATTGATTTCAGATGCACTGCCGGCGCCTTCGACCAGAACGATATCGGCCTCGCGTTTAAGCCGCTCGTAGCTGTCGAGCACGCACGGCAGCAATTCGGCTTTCATTGTCTGGTAGGCGACGGCTTTAGCGTTGCCGTGGACACGACCCTGCACCACGACCTGCGCGCCGATCTCGCTTTGCGGCTTAAGCAGGATCGGATTCATGTGAACGCTCGCCGGGACGCGCGCCGCGCGCGCCTGCACCGCCTGCGCGCGCCCGATTTCGCCGCCGTCCGCGGTCACCGCGGCATTGTTCGACATGTTTTGCGGCTTGAACGGCCGCACCGCGAGACCGCGCAAAACGAAAGCGCGCGCAAGCCCGGCAACGATCAGCGATTTGCCCACGTCCGAACCGGTGCCCTGGAACATCAGCGCGCGAGCCGGCATGACTTAGAACTCGATGCCCGGCTGCGCCTTCACGCCGGCGGCGAAATGGTGCTTCACCAGAGTCATTTCAGTCACCAGATCGGCGGCGGCTACAAGCTCAGGCTTGGCGTTGCGGCCGGTGACGACAACATGCAGGCCGGGCCGCCGCGACGTCAGCGCTGCGATCACGGCGTCGAGCTGGAGATAATCGTAACGCAGCGCGATATTGAGTTCATCGAGAACGATCATCGCCAAGCCCGGATCGGCCATAAGCTCGCGCGCCTTCGACCAGGCGCGTTCGGCCGCCGCGACATCGCGTGTGCGATCCTGCGTTTCCCAGGTGAATCCCTCGCCCATCGTGTGCCAGACAAGCTGATCGCCGAATGTCTCCAGTGCGTCGCGTTCCGCGGTGTGCCAGGCGCCCTTGATGAATTGCACGACGCCGACGCGATGGCCGCGTCCCAGCATGCGCAAGGTTAGTCCAAAGGCCGCCGTCGATTTTCCCTTTCCGGTACCGGTATGAACGATGAGCAAGCCTTTCTCGATTTTTTTCTCCGCGACTTCGGCATCCTGCACGGCCTTGCGCTTGACCATCTTGGCGCGATGCTTGTCGGCTTCGTCCTTGTCGCGTGTTTCCGTCACGGCAGCATTCCTTTCACAGCGAGCGGCAGCCCGGCAACGACAAGCACGACGCGGTCGGCGCGCGCGGCAATGCGCTGGTTGAGCAGGCCTTGCAGATCGCGAAATTTTCGACCGAGCGGATGTTCCGGGACGATGCCGTAGCCGACTTCGTTGGCGACCAGCACCACCGGGGCGGTTGCCGCCGCGAGTGCCCTTTCCAGATGCGCGGTTTCGGCCTCGATGTCGATGTCCGCCAGCATCAGGTTCGAAAGCCAAAGCGTGAGGCAATCGACCAATACCGGCCGATCGCCGCTTCTCTGAAGCGCCGCGGCGAGACCGCGCGGCGTCTCGATGGTCTGCCATTGCGGGCCGCGCCGGGCGCGATGAGCCCCTATTCGCGCAGTCATTTCCGCATCGCCTGCTTCGGCTGTCGCCATGTAAACCCACGGCGGCGGCAGGGCGGCAATCAGGCTTTCGGCATAGCGGCTCTTTCCCGAACGGGCGCCGCCGAGGACGAGAGTGAGTTTTGCTATGCTGGGCATCACTTTACGACCGAAAGCCGGACGGCCAGATTGACAGGCCGGCCCGGCGAAATCTATCACTAGCCTACCGATGGTCCCTCGCGAGAGGGTGAAAAGGGAATGCGGTGCGGTCGCCGCGCAAGCGCCGGCCAAAACCGCAGCTGCCCCCGCAACTGTGAGTGGGAAGTCTCGTCCGGTTAAGCCACTGGCGTCGTAATACCGCCGGGAAGGCAGGGCGAGGCGTTGATCCGCGAGCCAGGAGACCTGCCGTCGGCCGAGTCGACGCGACTAACACGGGTCGGGGTGTATCTGTGGATGATCCGGAAGACGCAAGTCTTTTGGTCCTCGCTCGCGCCGGCGGTAAGTCACGCGAGGACTATTCGTGCTCAGGGTCCTGAAGGCAGCGGTCGATGACACATCGGCCGATCAGCGCGCCAAAGTCGGCGCGATCTATGTTTTGCTGCTTGCCTTCAACGCGGCGGCATGGATCTGGGCAATTGTGGCACTATCGGATCGGCCCGCGCTGCTTGGCACCGCGTTCCTCGCCTACGTGCTCGGGCTCCGGCATGCCGTCGACGCCGATCATATCGCGGCCATCGACAATGTCGTCCGCAAACTGATGCAGGAGGGCAAACGCCCGGTATCGGTCGGGCTGTTCTTCTCGCTCGGGCATTCCCTTGTCGTGATCCTCGTCGTTGCCTCGATAGCGGCCACGGCCTTTGCGCTGCAGAACCGCTTCGAGCATTTCAAGTCGATCGGCAGCCTGATCGGCACCGGCGTCTCGGCTTTCTTCCTGCTCGCCGTTGCGCTGATCAATCTCATCATCTTGCGCGAGGTCTGGCGTAGTTTCCGGCGCGCGCGGCGCGGCGAGCCGGTCGCCGAGCATGAGCTTGATCGTCTTCTCTCCGGCCGCGGTTTTCTTGCCCGCATCTTTCGGCCGCTGTTCCGCATGGTTTCGCGCAGCTGGCAGATGTTTCCGATCGGCTTTCTGTTCGGCCTCGGATTCGATACCGCGACCGAAATCACGCTCTTCACCGTGGCCGCGAGTCAGGCTTCCGGCGGCGTAACGTTCACCACTGTCATGATCTTCCCGGCGCTTTTCACCGCCGGCATGACGCTCGTCGACACCACCGACAGCGTTCTGATGGTCGGTGCCTATGGCTGGGCGTTCCTCAACCCGATCCGCAAGATTTGGTACAATCTCACCATCACGGCGATTTCAGTTCTGGTCGCGCTCCTGATCGGCGGCATCGAGGCGCTCGGTCTCATCGCCGATCAGCTTGGCCTTGCCGGCGGCTTCTGGGACACCATCGGCAACATGAACGATGGCCTTGCCAATTTTGGCTATCTCGTCATCGGCATTTTCGTCGGCAGCTGGATCCTGTCCTACCTCATCTACCGCTGGCAGGGTTTTGACCGGCCGGTCGTCGAGCAGACATGAGGCGACGGTGAGAGACGATCCCGCAACCAGCAAGGACGCCATGCCGACGATCTATGTCTGCATCACGTGTAAACGCACCGACACGCCGGACGACGCGCCGCGGCCCGGCGCGCTTCTCGCCGCCGCAACCGAAAGCGCGGCGGCTGACGCCGGGATCTCGGTGCGGCGGCTGCGCTGTCTCGCCAATTGCACGCGCGGCCCGAGCGCCGCGCTCCGCTGCGACGGCTCGTGGACTTATGTATTTGGCGGTCTCGATGCGGTCGATGCGGCGGCTTTGGTCGAGGGCGCGCGCCTCCTTGCCGGCGCAACAGACGGCATCCTGCCCTGGCGCGGCCGGCCTGATATTCTCAAGCGCGGCTTGATCGCGCGCGTTCCCCCCATCGATTTCAATGAGGCCGGTTTATGAGCCCTCCGCTCGCGCGCGTTCCCTGCACGATCGTCACCGGCTTTCTCGGCTCCGGCAAGACGACACTGATCCGTCACGTCCTTGCCAATGCGCAAGGCCGCCGCCTGGCCGTCATCGTCAATGAATTCGGCGACGTCGGCATCGACGGCGAAATTCTCAAAGGTTGCGGCGACGCCGCTTGCCCCGAAGAGAACATCGTCGAACTGGCCAATGGCTGCCTGTGCTGCACGGTGGCCGACGAATTCGTGCCGGCGCTCGATGCTATTTTGGCGAAAGGCGGCGTCGAGCACATCGTGATCGAAACCTCCGGCCTCGCTTTGCCGAAGCCGCTGGTCCAGGCCTTCCACTGGCCGGCGATCAAGAGCCGCGTCACCGTCGATGGCGTCGTGGTTGTGGTCGACGGCGCGGCGCTCGCCGAGGGCCGCATCGCGCACGACCTCGATGCGCTCAAAGAGCAGCGCGCCGCCGACAACGCACTGGACCATGACGATCCGATCGAGGAGGTTTTCGAGGATCAGATCGCTTGCGCCGATCTCGTGGTGCTGAACAAACGCGATCTCCTCGACGAGGCCGGCGTCAATAATGCACTGGCGAAAATCTCCGGCGCACTGCCGCGCAGTGTGAAAGTCATCACCGTCACCGGTGGCAAGATCGACGAGGCTTTGCTGCTCGGTCTCGGCGTCGGCACCGAAAACGACATCGAAAACCGGCGCACGCACCACGACGCCGAGGCGGAGCACGACCACGACGATTTCGATTCGTTCGTCGTGGCGCTTGGCGAAATCGCCGACGCTGCCGCGCTTGCTTCGCGTGTCGCCGCCACGGCGGAGAAGTTCGACGTATTGCGCATAAAAGGCTTTGCCGCAGTCGCCAATAAGCCGCTGCGCCTGTTGGTGCAGGCCGTTGGCTCTCGGGTGACACATCACTACGACCGGCCCTGGACGGCCGGAGAAAACCGCGAAGGGCAGCTTGTGGTGATCGGTCTCAAGGGCCTGGATCGCGCGGCCGTCACCAGCGCGCTGACCAGCTAATCGCGTGGAGTGAGCAATGCATCTGCTCACGACAAGTTCGGCTAATCTCGACGAAATCGTCGAAGCGGTCGATCTCGGCCAGACGCCGGGCGACATTGCCGTGCTGTCCTTTGCCGACAGCGATCTCTCCGGCATCGCCGCCGCATGGGAGACCGAGCGGACGACGCTACCGAGCGTGCGACTCGCACATTTGCGCGACCTTCGTCATCCGATGTCGGTCGATCTGTGGATCGACCGCGTCGGCGCGCACGCCAAGGTGATCGTCGTTCGCCTGCTTGGCGGTCTCGATTGGTGGAAATACGGCATCGAGCGGCTTTCTACGCTGGCGCGGCAACGCGGCATCGCGCTCGCGGTACTGCCCGGTGAGGATCGCGACGACGCTCGCCTCGCGGCCGCCTCCACGCTCCCCGCCGCCGAGCTCGACGCGCTGTTGCGCTACTTCCGCGAGGGCGGCCGTGAAAACTTGCGCGCGCTGCTGCGCCGCGTTGCTCGCTACGCCGGCCATGAGCTCGATGCGCGCGAAGCAGCGCCGGTGCCGCGGCTTGCGGGGTATGTTCCCGGCGAAGGCGCGGTTGCGCTCGATCGGCTGATCGCGAAACTCGCGCCGGACCAGCCGGTCGTGCCGGTCATTTTCTACCGCGCCATGCTGCTCGCCGCGGATACCGCGCCGATCGAGGCGCTGTGCGCGGCTCTCGCGGCGCGAGGGCTGGAGCCGGCTGCGCTGTTCGTTACCAGCCTGAAGGATGCGGAAGCAGCAACGTTCCTGCGCGACGCTTTCGCGCGGCTCGATCCTGCCCTGATCGTGACCACGACGGCATTTGCCGCCGGCGGCAATCCGGACGAACCGGGACCGCTGGATGCGGCCGGTGTTCCGGTGCTGCAAGTCGTCAGCGCAACGACCAAACGCGCCGCCTGGAGGGACAGTCCGCGCGGTCTCGGCGCCGCCGATCTGGCAATGCACATCGTGCTGCCGGAGCTCGATGGCCGCGTGCTCGCCGGCATCGTGGCGTTTAAGGATCCGCTGCCGCCGCTTGAGGGGCTTGCCTTCACCGCGCTGGCAAGCCGCCCGGAACCGGATCGCATCGCCATGGTCGCGGACCGCATTGCAGCGCTGGTGCGTTTGCGGACGCTGCAGCGGAGCGAGCGGCGTGTTGCGATCCTGCTGCCGGATTATCCGGGCGCGAAAGGCCGCACCGGTTATGCGGTGGGACTCGACGTGCCGGCAAGCGTCGTCGTCGCAATCGAAGACCTTGCTGCCGCGGGTTATACGATCGGCAACGCCCCCAAGACGCCACGCGATTTGCTTGATGCGCTGGACGCAGGGTGCCGCGAGGCCACGCTGTCTCTGAAGCAGTACGAAAATCTCCTTGCGCGTTTGACCGACACCGCGCGCACGCGGTTGCACGAGGCGTGGGGCGAACCGGCAAACGATCCCGATGTGCGTGACGGCGCTTTCCATTTTCGTGCGCGAAACTTCGGCAATCTTCTGGCCGCATTGCCGCCGGATCGCGGCCGCGCCAGCGAACGGCGCGCCGATTATCACGATCCGCTATTGCCGCCGCGGCACGCGCTGGTCGCTTTCGGGCTGTGGCTGCAACACGTCGCCAAAGCCGACGCGCTCGTTCACATGGGCGCGCATGGCACGCTGGAATGGCTGCCCGGCAAGGCGGTCGCCCTGACCGCAAATTGCTTTCCCGAAATTGTCACCGGCGCGCTGCCGGTGTTCTATCCCTTCATCGTCAGTAATCCGGGCGAGGCAGCGCAGGCCAAGCGCCGCCTCGCTGGCGTGACCATCGGGCATTTGCCGCCACCGCTCGTTGCCGGCGGCCCGGCGGGAGAGGCGCACGAACTCGAACTTCTGCTCGACGAATACGCGCAGGCCGAAGGCCTCGACCGCCGCCGCCGTGAGCGGCTCGCGACGCTGATCGTAGAGACCGCGCAGCGCACCGGACTGGCGAAAGAAGCCGGCATTTCGGCGGGCACCGGCAGCACAGTTGCGCCCGACGAAGCCTTGCGGCGTATCGATGCGTGGCTGTGCGATCTCAAGGACCTTGCCGTCAAGGACGGCCAGCACATTTTCGGACGGCCGCCGCCGGGCGTTATTGACCCGGCGTGGCTCGCCAGCAGCGAAGCCGAGCGCACAGCTCTCCTCACGGCACTCGACGGACGCCGTGTTGCACCGGGCCCCGCTGGATCGCCGGCGCGCGGAAGGCGCGATGTGCTGCCGACCGGACGCAATCTTTTCACCGCCGATCCGCGGACGCTGCCGACACCAACCGCGATGGAGCTTGGCCGGCTCGCCGCCGACGAAGTGGTGCGCGCGCATCTGCAGACGCACGGCGAGATGCCGCGGGCGGTGGTCGTCGATCTGTGGGGAAGCGCGACATTGCGCACTGGCGGCGAGGAGATCGCACAGGGATTGGCGCTCATGGGTTGCCGGCCGGTCTGGGACCATGCCACAGGCCGAGTCACCGGCGTCGAAGTGCTGCCGCCCGCCGCGATCGGACGCCCGCGCGTCGATGTCACCTGGCGCATCTCCGGGCTGTTTCGCGATCTCTTTCCGGCGCAGATCGCGCTCATTGATGCCGCGGTACAGGCTGTCGCCGCCCGCGATGAGGATGAGGGCGACAATCCGCTTGCGGCGGCGCGCCGCGCGTTGAACGGCAACGATGTATCGCGGTTGCTTCGGATCTTCGGCACCGCACCCGGCACTTATGGCGCCGGCATCGAACATTTGCTCGGCCGCGATGCCGACGCCAAAGCGATCGGTGCGGCCTATCTCGCCGCCGCTTCGCATGCCTATGGCGGCGCCGAAGGCGAACCCGATGCGGCGCCCGGCGCCTTCAGTGAGCGCGTCGCCACAGCCGACATGCTCGTGCATACCAGTGACGATCCGGCGCGCGATCTTCTTGAAGGCGCCGAGGATGCCGCCTTCGTCGGCGGCTTCGCCGCAGCGGCAAAGCTCCTCGGCCGTTCCGCCGATCTGGTGATGCTCGACATGACGGATCCGCAGCGGCCGCGGGCGCGCTCCCTGTCGGCAGCGCTGTCGCGGATCGTGCGGGCGCGCGCCGTCAATCCCAGGTTTATTGCCGGCCAAATGCGCCACGGCCCGCGCGGCGCCGCCGAGCTTGCCGAGACCGTCGACCGGCTCGCCGATTTCGCCGAGACGACAGGCGCGGTCGGCAGCGAATTGTTCGACCTCCTGCACAACGCCTATGTCGCCGACGCCGCGGTGCGCGCCTTTCTGCTGCGCGAAAATCCGGCGGCTGCGGCAGCGATTGCCGAGAAGCTTGAGGCTGCGCGGCGGCGCGGGCTGTGGCATCCGCGGCGGAACGACATCGAGGCCGGGCTTGCTGCGCTGCGGGCGGAGCCAGTGGCATGACAGCTTCCGTGCGAGCCCTTCCGCAACGCCGCGGCGCCTGCCCCGGACTGTCAGCGCCGATGCTGACAGGCGATGGCCTGCTGGCGCGGTTCATGCCGATCGGTACCGTTTCGCTGGCGTCGTTCAGCAACCTATGTGCTCTTGCGCGCAAGCACGGCAATGGCGTCATGGAGATCACGTCGCGCGGCAGCATTCAGGTGCGCGGCTTGAGCGCCGCCTCCGCACCGCAATTCGCCGATGATGTTGCCGCACTCGACATCGCCGCGGCGGACGGCGTTTCTGTCCTGACCAATGTCCTGACCGGCCTCGATGCGAGCGAACACCTCGATGCCGGCGCGATCGCTGCCGATTTACGCCGTGCGGTCGCCCAACACGCGCTGGCCGGGAAGCTCAGCGCCAAAGTTTCGGTCGTTATCGATGGTGGCGGCGCGCCTGGTCTCGAAAAATTGGCCGCTGACATTCGTCTTTGCGCGCAGCCGATGGATGGCGATAGTGCCGTTACACTTGCCGTCGGTGGCGACGCGGCGAGTGCCGCCCGGCTCGGTGCGGTCGCCGCTGCCGACGCCGTTGAAGCCGCGACACGGCTTCTCAATATTATTGCAGCACATGGCCGCGAGGCGCGCGCGCGCGATGTCGTTACTGCTGAAGGAGCAGACGTATTCCGCGCCGCCGTCAACACCCTTCTGATTGCACCGGCCTCTCCGGCGCACACGAACGAGCGCAAGACGGACGCAATCGGCCGCCATCACTCGCGCGATGGAACGCTGGCTTGCGGCATTGGGCTTGCATTCGGCCATGCCGGTGCGCACTCGCTTGAAAGCCTCGCTGACGCTGCCGCTGCGGCGGGAGCCAGCGGCATGCGTCCGGCGCCGGGCCGCGCGCTGATGGTGATCGGACTCACTGCCGCGGCAGCATCCGCCTTTATCGGCTCAGCGGAGCGGCTCGGTTTCATCGTGCGCGCCGGCGATCCTCGCCGGCATGTTGTGGCCTGCGCCGGCGCGCCGGTCTGCGCATCCGCCCATATCGCGTCCCGTGCGATGGCTCCGCAAATTGCAGAAATCGCCGCGCCGTATCTTGGCGACGCATTCACGATTCACTTGTCCGGCTGCAGCAAAGGCTGTGCACGCTCCGCGCCTGCCGCGCTCACCGTGGTTGGCACGCCGGATGGTTGTGCGCTTGTCGGCCATGGCACGCCGCACGATGCGCCGTTCGCTGTCGTCGCAGCTTATGAACTGCCTGCAACGATTGCCAAACACGTACAGGTGCAAATGCGCGAGGGTGTCCATGTCTGAGCGGACCGCCTATTTGCGCGACGGCACGGCGATCTACGAGCGCTCGTTCGCCATCATCCGTGCCGAAGCCGATCTGTCGCGCTTTTCGGCGCAGGAAGCCGACGTTGCGGTGCGCATGATCCACGCTTGCGGCCAGGTCGAGGCCGCGGCGCATATTGTCTTTGGCGGCGATCTCGTCGCGGCGGCGCGTGCCGCCCTCATTGGCGGCGCGCCGATCTTTTGCGATTCCGAAATGGTGACGCGCGGCATCACGCGCGCGCGGCTGCCGGCGAAGAACGACGTGATCTGCACGCTCAACGACCCGCGCACCGCGCCGCTCGCCGCACAACAAACGACGACGCGATCGGCGGCGGCGCTCGACCTGTGGCGCGATCGCCTCGGCGGCGCCGTCGTCGCCATCGGCAACGCGCCGACGGCTTTGTTCCACCTGCTCGAATTGATCGACGGCGGCGCGCCGAAACCGGCGGCGATCCTCGGCATCCCGGTCGGCTTTGTCGGTGCGGCTGAATTGAAAGAGGCGCTCGCCGCAAATCCGCGTGGCGTGCCGTTTCTCATTGTGCGCGGGCGCATCGGCGGCAGCGCCATGACCGCGGCCGCGATCAATGCACTTGCGAGGCCCGGACTATGACCGCGGCGAAGCGCACGGGACGACTATTGGGTGTCGGCGTCGGGCCTGGCGATCCGGAACTGGTGACGTTGAAGGCGATGCGCACGCTTGGCGAAGCCGACGTCATCGCGCACTTCGCCAAAGCGGGCAACGACAGCCATTCGCGCGCGATCGTCGCGCCGCATCTGCGCCCCGGCGTGACCGAACTGCCGCTGCTCTATCCCGTGACGACGGAAATGGCGTCATGCAGCGAAAGCTATCGTAATGCGATCCGCGATTTCTACGATGCCGCAGCGGTCAAGATAGCGCTGCATCTCGATGCCGGCCTTGTCGTCGCCGTGATCTCCGAGGGCGATCCGCTATTCTATGGCTCTTACATGCATCTGCATGCGCGACTTGCTTCGCGCTTTCCGACCGAGATCGTCGCCGGCGTGACCGGCATGTCCGGCTGCTGGTCGGCGGCCGGAATGCCGATCGTTCAGGGCGACGACGTCTTTACTGTATTGCCCGCAACGTTGCCCGAAATCGAGCTGGTGCGTCGGCTCGGCGATACGGATGCCGCGGTCTTGATGAAAGTGGGACGGCATCTGCCGAAAGTGCGCCGTGCGCTCGAGAAGAGCGGCCGGCTAAAGCGCGCCGTCTATGTCGAGCGCGGCACCATGGCGGAGGAAAAAATGATTCCGCTATCCGCAAAGCTCGACGATGAGGCGCCGTATTTCGCCGTCGTCCTGGTGCCGGGTTGGGACGAACGGCCGGGAGCAGACGAATGACCGGGCGTCTTGTTGTCGTCGGATTGGGGCCGGGCGATCCGCGTTATGTGACGCCGGAGGCTGAAGCCGCGCTTGCGGCGGCGGATGCGGTTTACGGTTACGGGCCCTATCTCGATCGCGTGCCGGCGCGGCCCGGGCAAAGCCGGCATCCGTCCGACAATCGCGAAGAAGGCGCGCGCGCGAGTGCCGCACTGCGTCACGCGGCGCAGGGCGCGAACGTCGCCGTCGTATCGGGCGGCGACCCCGGCGTATTCGCCATGGCGGCGGCGATCTGCGAGGAGATCGAAGCCGGGCCGGAAGCCTGGCGCGCGATCGACATCGTGTTCGTCCCCGGCGTCACCGCCATGCTTGCCGTCGCGGCGCGGATCGGCGCTCCGCTCGGCCATGATTTCTGCGCGCTATCGCTTTCCGACAATCTGAAACCCTGGGATCTGGTCGAGCGCCGTCTCGATGCCGCTGCGAGCGCAGGCTTTGTGATCGCGCTCTACAATCCGATCTCGCGCGCGCGGCCGTGGCAATTCGGCAGCGCCATGGAACGGCTGCGCCGGCATCTGCCGGGCGCGACGCCGGTCGTGTTCGGCCGCGCCGTCGGACGGCCGGACGAGCATGTGCATCTCGCGACGCTCGTGGACGCCGGATCGCAGCCCGCCGACATGGCGACATTGGTGATCGTCGGTACGCGCGAGACCCGCATCGTCGTGCGACCGGGGCGCTCGCCGCTTGTCTATACGCCGCGTGCCGCGGCCGAGGTGAGCGCATGATCGAGCCAGGCGATCGCTGCATCGATGGTTTCAACCGCGGGCGCGTCCGGCGGCAACGGCCTGCGCACTATAATGACCTCGGCCCCGAGCGCGCGTGCGGCGGCGATCTTGCCGTAAGCGGCGCTGCCGCCGCTGTTCTTTGCGATGACAACGTCGATCTTATGCGTCAGCATCAGCGCTCGGTCCTCGGCTTCTTTGAACGGACCGCGCGCGTTGATGTAAGTCACGTGAGGAAGCGGCAACGGCGGATCGACCGGATCGACGCTGCGGATGAGATAAAAGTGCTGCGGCGAACCTGTGAACGGTGCAAGTTCGTTGCGCCCGAGTGCGACGAAGACGCGGCGCGGCTCCGGCCCGAGCGTATGCACCGCATCGCTGACATTGCTCACTTCGGTCCAGCGATCGCCCGCAACCGAGCTCCATGCCGGCCGGCGCAACGCGATAAAGCGCACATCGGTGGTCCGCGCCGCCTCGGCAGCGTTCGCGGACATAATATTCGCGTAAGGATGCGTGGCATCGATCAATACATCGACACGTTCCTTGACGAGATGAGCGGCCAAACCCGCAGCGCCGCCAAAGCCGCCGATACGAAGCGGGAGCGCATGCGGAACCGGCGAAGCGGTGCGGCCGGCAAGCGACAGCGTCACGTCGAGGCCGCCGCGCCGGGCGAGGCGCTCACCCAGAATGCGCGCTTCGGTGGTGCCGCCGAGAATAAGGATGCGTGGCATGTCTAATGTGCCGCTTTCTGACGCCTTTACGCGCGACACTGCCGCATCGCCGCGCTGGCTGTCCATCATCGGTATCGGCGAAGACGGCGTCGAGGGCTTAAGCCCGGTGGCGCGCCGGCTGATCGAGGGCGCCGCCATCGTATTTGGCGGCAGGCGGCACCTTGGCCTGGCGGCGCCTCTCATCCGCGGCGCGGCGCGGCCCTGGCCGAGCCCGTTCGACAGCGCCCCGCAGGAGGTTTTGCAGCATCGCGGACGGCAGGTTTGCGTATTGGCCTCCGGCGATCCGTTCCACTACGGCGTCGGCGCGGTGCTGGCGCGGCATATCGATGTCCGGGAAATGATCGTCGTGCCGGCGCCGTCGGCTTTCAGTCTCGCCGCGGCGCGTCTCGGCTGGTCGCTGCCGCAGGTGGTGCTGCTGTCGCTTCATGGCCGCACGCTCGATCTCATCCGCCCGCATCTGCAGCCGGGTGCGCGCGTCCTCGCTTTGACTTCCGATGGCGATGCTCCGGCAGCGCTGGCAAAACTTCTCGCGGAAACCGGCTTCGGCGCGTCGCCATTGACGGTCCTTGAAGCGCTCGGCGGTCCGCGCGAGAAAATCCGCGGCACGACAGCAGCCGGCTATGATCTCGGCACGGCCGATGCGCTCAATACCGTTGCCATCGAAATCGCCGCCGCGCCGGACGCGCGCGTACTCGCGCTGACGCCGGGACTGCGTGACGATTTGTTCGAGCACGACGGCCAGATCACCAAGCGCGAAGTCCGTGCGGTGACATTGTCGTCGCTGGTGCCGCGCCGCGGCGAACTCCTTTGGGATATCGGCGCGGGCTCGGGTTCGATTGCGATCGAATGGATGCTGGCCGATCCGGCAATGCGGGCGATCGCGGTGGAGCGGCGCCCGGATCGTGCGGCGCGCATCGCCCGCAACGCCGCCGCGTTTGGCGTGCCGGGGCTGGAGATCGTGGAAGGCGCGGCGCCGGCCGCATTATCGGCGCTGGCGATGCCCGATGCAATTTTTGTGGGCGGCGGCAGCGATGCCGGCATACTCGATGCCGCGGCGCGCACGCTGCGGACCGGTGGCCGGCTGGTCGCCAATGCCGTGACCCTTGAGACCGAGGCGCTGCTGCTGGCGCGTCACGCGGCCTTCGGTGGCGAACTGATCCGCATCGCCATTTCACGCGCGGATGCGGTTGGCGGGAAGACCGGCTGGCGTGCCGCAATGCCGGTAACGCAGTGGATTTGGAAAAAGCCATGACCGTGCATTTCATCGGTGCGGGCCCGGGCGCCGCCGATCTCATCACCGTGCGCGGCCGCGACCTGATCGCGCGCTGCCCGGTCTGCCTCTATGCCGGATCCATCGTGCCGCGCGAGCTGCTGGCCTATTGTCCGCCCGGCGCGCGGATCGTCGACACCGCGCCGCTGTCGCTCGACGAGATCGACGCCGAATTCGCGGCCGCGCACGCGGCCAGCCACGACGTGGCGCGACTTCATTCCGGCGACCTGTCGCTCTACTCGGCACTCGCCGAGCAACTGCGCCGTCTTGAGCGGCGCGGCATCGCTTATACACTTACGCCGGGCGTGCCGGCCTTCGCCGCCGCAGCGGCTGCCTTGCAGTGCGAACTCACCGTTCCGGAAGTAGCGCAAAGCGTCGTGCTGACGCGGGTGTCCGGGCGCGCCTCACGCATGCCGGAGAGCGAGAAGCTCGCAACGTTTGCGGCAAGCGGCGCGACGCTCGTCATCCACCTCGCCATTCATGCCATCGATGCGATCGCCGGAGAGCTCGCGCCATTTTACGGCGCCGGCTGTCCGGCCGCGGTCGTGGTGCAGGCCAGCACGCCGGCGCAACGCATCATTCGCGGCACGCTCGGCGATATCGCAGCCCAGGTTGCCGACGCCCGGATCGAGCGCACCGCGCTCATCCTCGTCGGCCCAGCGCTCGCCGCACACGATTTTCGCGACAGCGCGCTCTATGATGCAGATTACCGCCGCCGCTTCCGGGGAGGCGCCGCATGAGTAACTCAGGTCTTGAACGGCGCGCGGCCGACCAGATTCTGTTCGCGATCGAACAGCGCGATCTCGATCGCGATATCACGGCCTTCGACAAGACCGGCGGCGGTCACTTGTGCCGCTGCCGCAACTTTATCACCCAGCGCGATGCCTTCGGCTTGCGCGAGTGTAAATGCTTCGGCGGCCGTGTTCGCCGCGAGGATGCCGCGGTGCAGGTCTTCCGAACCGCCTGCCGTTTTCGCAAGCCCGGCGAGAACCGCGAGATCGACGCTGCCGCGCTTGGAATGAAGATCGGTGAGGCCTTGCGCCAGCTTCGTCATCTTGGCGACGCCGCCGGCGATGGTGACGCGCGGCACCGGATGCCGGCGCAGATATTTCAGCATGCCGCCGACAAAGTCGCCCATGTCGATCAGCGCGATCTCTTGCAGGCCGTAGAGCTTTTGTGCGCCGGCCTCGGAGCTCGCGCCGGTCGCGCCGGCGATGTGGGTGAGACCGGCAGCGCGTGCGACATCGATGCCGGAATGGATCGCGTGGATCCAGGCCGAGCAGGAATAAGGCACGACGATGCCCGTGGTGCCGAGGACCGACAGGCCACCGACAATGCCGAGACGCCCATTGAGAGTTTTCTCCGCCAGCGTATCGCCGCCAGGTATGGAAATCTCCACGGCGGCATCGGCGGGACAGCCGGCGATGGCGGCGACCTCGGCAATGGCATCGTTGATCATGCGGCGCGGCACCGGATTGATCGCCGGCTCGCCCGGCGCGACCGGAAGACCGGCCCGCGTGACGGTGCCGACGCCCTCGCCGGCATGAAACGTAACGCCCGCGCCGCGCGACCCGACGCGCACCGTGGCGCAGACCAGCGCGCCGTGCGTCACGTCGGGATCGTCGCCGGCGTCCTTGACGACGCCCGCAGTGGCGGAGTTGCCGTCCTTCCGCGTCATGGCGAGCGCAAAGCTCGGCCGCTCGCCGCGCGGCAGCGTCACCTCGACCGGATCGGGAAACTCGCCCGTGACCAGCGCTGCATAGGCCGCCTTGGCCGCGGCCGTGGCGCAAGTGCCGGTGGTCCAGCCCCGGCGCAATGGAGGGACCTGCTTGGACATGACGCAAGCTTTAGTCCCCCGCGCCCCACGCGTCACCATGGGGATGCCGCAGGAGACCGGTCATGACCGCGTGGGACGCGCTTGCCGCACGCCGCGCCGGTGTTCCGGTGTTCGCGCCTGGCCATGTCTGGCTGGCCGGAGCCGGGCCCGGCGATCCGGGACTCTTGACGCTCGACGCGCTTGCCGGCCTCACCCAGGCTGACGTCGTCGTCCACGACGCGCTGGTCGATGAGCGCGTGCTGGCGCTCGCCGGTCCGCAGGCGCGGCTTGAATTTGCCGGCAAGCGCGGCGGCAAGCCGTCCGCGGTGCAGGCCGATATCAGCGAGCGGCTTGTCACGCTCGCCCGCGCCGGCCAGCGCGTGCTGCGGCTTAAGGGCGGCGACCCGTTCGTATTCGGGCGCGGCGGCGAGGAAGCAATGGCGCTCGCGGACGCCGGCGTGCCGTTCCGTGTCATTCCCGGCGTCACCGCCGGATTGGCCGCACTCGCGGCGGCAGCGATCCCGGCGACATTGCGCGGCACCAATCGCGCCGTGATTTTCGCCGCCGGCCACGGCGCCGACGAGGAATTCGACTGGGCGCCGCTCGCCCGCACCGGCGAGCCCATCGTGCTCTACATGGTGATGCACAATCTTGAACGGATCGCCGCGGCATTGATGGCGGCGGGCCTCGACGGTGCGACGCCAGCCGCCGTGATCGCCTCGGCGACGACGCCGAAACAGCGCGTGCTTGTGTCGACGCTGCAAAATCTCGCTGCCGCCGCTCAGGAGCAGAAATTCGAGCCGCCGGCGATCGTCGTGATCGGCGACATCGTGAACATGCGCGCGCAATTGCTCGGCGAGGAAATCACGGCCACCAAAGGCTTGCTATGACGGCGCGCGGGTTCATCATCGCCGCGCCGCATTCCGGCGCCGGCAAGACGACGGTGACGCTCGCCGTGCTGGCGGCGCTGGCGCGGCGTGGCGTCAAAGTGCGCGCGGCGAAAGCCGGGCCGGATTATATCGATCCGGCATTTCATGCCGCCGCCGCCGGCTCGTCCAGCGTCAATCTCGACAGCTGGGCCATGCCACGCCCGCTGCTCGACGCTTTGGCGGCGCAAGCGTCCAACAGCGCGGACATATTTGTGATTGAAGGCGTGATGGGCTTGTTCGACGGCGCTGCCGGTACAGCGGGCCGAAGCGGCGCGACCGCCGACCTCGCCGCGAATTTCGATCTTCCGGTCGTGCTGGTGCTCGACGTGTCGCGCCAGGCGCAGTCGGCCGCGGCCGTCGTGCGGGGCTTTGCCACGCACGACCCCGCCGTCCGCGTCGCCGGCGTGATCCTCAATCGCGCGGCGAGCGAGAAACATCGCGCACTCGTTACAGGCGCGATCACCGCACTCGGCATTCCCGTGTTCGGGGCGATACCGCGCGACGCGGCGCTGGCGCTGCCGGAACGGCATCTCGGGCTGGTCCAGGCCGGCGAACATGCCGACCTTGCCGTGCTGATCGAACGTCTCGCCGCGATGGCCGAACGCCATATCGATCTCGACGCCGTTGCCGCGGCGGCCGCCCCGCTGAATCTCCGCACAACGAGAGCAAATCGTGCGCCCGCTTTGCCGCCGCCGGGCCAGCGCGTCGGGCTGGCGCATGATCGCGCCTTCAGTTTCGTCTATCCGCATCTCGTCGAGGCCTGGCGCAATGCCGGTGCCGAAATCATCGCCTTCTCGCCGCTTGCCGATGAACCGCCGCCGCACCATGCGGACTGTTGCTGGCTGCCGGGCGGTTATCCCGAACTGC
Source organism: uncultured Alphaproteobacteria bacterium (assembly GCA_963723335.1). Taxonomy (GTDB): domain Bacteria; phylum Pseudomonadota; class Alphaproteobacteria; order Rhizobiales; family Xanthobacteraceae; genus BOG-931. The sequence goes on from CAVRQJ010000007.1 coordinate 375,073, forward strand.
ATGCCGACGCACTCGCTGCCGCGCGGAATTTTGCCGAAGGCCTGCGGCGTTTTGCCGAGACACGGCCGGTGCACGGCGAGTGCGGCGGTTACATGGTGCTGGGCCAAAGCCTCGAAGACGCTGACGGACAGCAACACGCCATGACCGGATTGCTCGGACACGCGACAAGCTTTGCCAAGCGCAAATTGCATCTCGGCTATCGCACGGCGCGGCTCCTCGCCGACGGCGTCCTTGGCGCGAAAGACACGATCGTGCGCGGGCACGAGTTCCACTACGCGTCGCTGACATCGGCCGGCACCGACGACGGCTTTGCCGAACTTTGCGATGGCGAAGGCCGCGCACTCGGCACATCCGGCGGACGCCGCGGCCGCGTCAGTGGCACGTTCTTTCACGCCATCGCGACCGATTAGCTCGCAGCCTTCGGCGCGGCGTTGTCCTCCGGCTTGTCGGAGACGCCCGCCTCGGCAAACGTCGCCATGCCGGTGTGGCACGCCAGCGCCGCGCGCAGGATGTTGAGCGCCACTGCCGCGCCGGACGCCTCGCCGAGCCGCATGTTGAGATCGAGGAGCGGCACCAGGCCGAGCTCATCAAGCAGCATGCGGTGCGCGGCCTCGGCCGAAACATGCCCGGCCTGGACATGCGCCAGAGTATCGGTGCGGAGTTTCGCCAGCGGCGCCACCGCGGCGGTGCAGACAAAGCCGTCGAGCAGAACCGGAATACGCTGCCGCCGCGCCGCCAGGCACGCACCGAGGATGGCGGCAAGCTCGCGGCCGCCGAAGGCAGCGGCAACCGCCAGCGGATCGTGCAGCAGTGCCGCGTGGCGGGTCAGCGCTTCGTCGATCACTTTGCGTTTTCGCACCAGGCCGTCTTCATCGACGCCGGTGCCGCGGCCGGCCCAGTGCGCAGCGCCGCCGCCGAACAAGGCGGCTGACAGCGCGGCTGCCGCCGTCGTATTGCCGATCCCCATTTCGCCGAGACAGACGAGGTCGCTGTCCGGCGCGACAGCTTCATATCCGATCCTCACCGCGGCGATGAACTCCTGCTCCGTGAGCGCCGGCGCCTGCGTGAAGTCGGCGGTCGGCGTGTCGAGCGAGAGCGGTATCACGCGCAAAGTTGCGCCTGCGGCGCCGGCGAGCTGATTGATCGCGGCGCCGCCTGAGGCAAAGTTCGCCACCATCTGCGCTGTCACTGCCGGCGGATAGGCCGAAACGCCGCGCGCGGTCACGCCGTGATTGCCGGCGAAGATGAGGATCTCGACCCGCTCCAGGCGCGGCGGCGCGTGGCCCTGCCAATGCGCCAGCCAGGCGACGATATCTTCCAGGCGTCCAAGGCTTCCGGGCGGCTTGGTCAGGGACGCTTCGCGCTTGGCAACCGCGGCGCTCGCGGCCGGATGCCCACCCGGCAGGTCGAGACATAAGGCGCGCAGCGCGGAAAATGAGGTAAAATTGCTCATGCTGGTTTGATTCTACGCCGCCAGGCGCGTGCGCCAAGGTCTGGTAAACGCCTCTGCCGCGGCCACAAGGCTTCGACCATGATCGCCAATTCCTGGCTTGAAGACCGCGCCGAGGAACTCAAGGCGGCGCTTGCCGTCTGCACCCGGCTGCCGCTCATGCGCACGGCGCCGATCGGCACTGGCGCCATTGCCAAAGCCGCATGGGCGTTTCCGGCCGCCGGCATTGTGGTCGGCGTTGCCGGAGCGATCGTTTATGGCATCGCCCATCGTCTCGGCGTGCCGGCATTGCCTGCGGCGGCCCTCAGCGTCGCCGCGACGATGCTTGCGACCGGCTGCCTGCATGAGGACGGCCTTGCCGATACCGCCGACGGTTTTGGCGGCGGCGGGACGCGCGAGCAGAAACTCGACATCATGCGCGACAGCCATATCGGCGCGTACGGCGTGTGCGCCCTGATCGTCGCGCTGCTGCTGCGGGTGAGCCTGATCGCCAGCCTGCCCAATGCGCATCTTGCCATGTGGGCGCTTGTCGCATCGCATGCCGGCGCGCGCGCGGTGATGATGGGACTGCTGTTTCTCTTGCCGCCGGCGCGAAACGACGGCCTGTCGTACGAGGCCGGACGGCCGCCGCCCGACAGTATCGCGGCCGCGGCCGTGCTGGGATTTCTCCTTGTCGCATTTTGCCTCGGCCCGTGGCGCGGCATCATCGCTGCGGTGTTTCTCGTTGCCGCGCTCGCGGTCATGACATGGCTGAGCAGCAGCCAGATCGAGGGCCAGACCGGCGACACGCTCGGCGCGCTCGAACAGATAAGCGAGATCACGATCCTGCTGGTCGCGCTGGGCTGAAAACACGCTCAGGCCGCCAATGGCAGCTTCACCGGCTGCTTGAGCTTTGCCGACAGATCGAGCGCCTTGGTCAGCATCAGCCGGTTGTGCGCTTCGGCGGCGGTCGCGGCTTGCGTCGGCAGGCCGAGCGAAACGCGGTTGAGGAAGGAATCGGTCTCCTCACGCATCGGCCCGCGCAATTCGCCAAGCGCCATGTCGCCCGGCGGATAGGAGCCGAGGAAATCGACGAGGCGGGTTTGGTCCGGCGCATAGCCTTCGCTCTGCGGCGCGGACACCGCGAGCACCATGTCGCGATGGGTGTCGTCGATCGTCAGCACGCCATGCGTGCCGTTGATGCCGACTTCGAGGCTATAGACCGCGCCCGGCCAGGTGACCGGCAGCGCCCAGGAAATGTTGAGGTGATAGACCGTGCCGTCGGCGCACATGATCATGCCGGCAGTGGCGTCGATGCCCTGATAGAGCGGGCCCAAAACCTTGTCGACCGAGCGCGCGTAACATTCGACCGGCTCTTTGCCTTCGAGGTACCACATGACGATGTCGAGCGCGTGCGTGCCGGATATAACCATCGGCGAGATCGTCGTCGGATCGTTGGTGCGCTTGTAATTGTCGATGGCGACGAGCCGGTTCATGAAGGCGCGCGACGTCACCATGGTGACATCGCCAAGCGCGCCGCTGCGGACCTTCTCTTTGCCGGCGAGCCATTTGCGCCGGAAGCGCTGGGTGTAGCCGACGACGGCGTCGAGTTTTGCATCGGTGATCGCCTTGAGCACGCGCGCCGACTGCACGAGATCGGTGGCGAGCGGTTTTTCGATCAGCATCGGCACGCCGCGTTCGACCGCTGCGAGAACCGGATCGACGTGAAGATGCTCGTCGGTGGCGATGATGGCGCAGGTCACTTCCGGCCGCGCCAGCAACTCGCGATAATTGGTGGTAATGAAATCGGCGCCGATGCGCGCGCCGACGTCGCCGCCGCGATTGTGATTGAGTTCAGCGATGCCGATCCATTCCACCGCCGGATGCCGCGCCGCGACCTCGCCGCGGAACAGGCCGACGCGCCCGGCACCGATGATGGCGAGACCGACGCCCTTTGCGCCTTTTTTCATAGGACGGCCTTCTTCATACGTTCAATCCCGCACGGTTTTTCTGCTTGAGTTCGGCGATACCGGAAATCGTCTCGTTGGTCAGCGGCAGATCGATCGGCTCGTTGCGATCGGCCGACAAATCGGCTGCGCTGTAGGTTTCCATGACGCGCCGCGCGCTCTCCGGCGTCACCATTACAGCGGTGTCGCGGATGCAGGCTTCGAGGAAATGGATGGTCTCCGGCCCGATGCCGCCTGAGAAGACATGATCGACCCATTCGCCCGGCATGGTCGACATCGGAAATTCCTGGCCGCGCTTTGCGGTATTGAGCCAGTTGTCGCGCTGGGTGTCGTCGAGCGTCAGCGCACCCTCGGTGCCGGTGATCTCGATCCAGGTCGAGCAGTAATTCGGAAAGCTCGGCGGAAAATTCCAGCCGCCGCCGATCATCACCACCACGCCGTTGTCCATCGTGACGGTGGTGAACATGACGTCATGCGAGCCGTTCACCGGCCGCATGTAGCCATAGGCGCCCTGGCTATAGACGCGCACCGGCTTTGCCGGCTCGAGCAGCCAGAACACGAAATCGAGATCGTGGGTCGATTCCATGACCACGGGCGACAGCCGCACGCGGCTCGCGATCTTCTTGCCGAGTTCGCGCGAGAGATGGCGGCTGACCAGCACCGAGACGACCTTGCCGAGCGTGCCGTCGATGATCTTCTTCTTGGCGAAAGCTATTTTCGGGTTGAAGCGCTGCGAATAGCCGATGGTGAATTTCAGGTTGTTGCGGCTCGACAGCTGGATCAGCTCGTCGGCCTCCCACAATTCGAGCGCGATCGGCTTTTCCAGCATGACGTTCTTGCCGGCCTTGAGGCAATCGCGCGCGATCGGATAATGGTTCGCTTCCGGCGTGGTCGAGACATAGACGACGCGGATATTGTCGTTCCTGATGATGTCCTGATAGTCGAGCGTCGCAGTGGCCGGCTTGTAGAGCGCCTTCACCTCGGCCAGCCGGTCCGGCTTGATGTCGCATAGGTGCAATTTGTCGACCAGCGCCGTGCGCGACAGCGTGTCCGCCCGCAAGCCGCCGATCCATCCAACGCCGATTACCGCTGCTTCAACAGTCTTCACTGAGCGCATCCTTCCTGGTTCAAAAAGCGCCGGGAGACTAGCTTACGGCCTGAGCGTCAGGAAGCCCGCGCTTCACGCCGAACACCCGTTCCGCAAACTGCGGATAGACCTCGGCCAGCATCGGCGCGACCACGGTACGCATCAGGCGCAGCGTGTCGGCGGATGGCGGCGGCGTGACCGGCACGTCCGCGGCCAGGTCGAACTCGAAGCCGGTATTTTCCACGATCTCTTCGACGCTGTGCCCGGGATGCACGCTGGCGAGGCGGAAGCGTCGCCGTGCGCGGTCGAAATCGAACAGGCAGCGGTTGGTGACCAGCGCGATCGGGCCGCCGGTGCGGAATACATTGTCGTCGCTGCCGCCCGGCGCGCTGATGAAATCGACTTTCGGCACCAGCGTGCGGCGCGAATGCTCGACGCGAAACAGGATCACTTTCGGCACGACGTAATAGAGATAGGCCGAGCCGAACGAGCCGGGGAACCGCGCCTTCGGGTGATCGTAATCGCCGACGCTGACCAGATTGATATTGCCCGCGCCGTCGATCTGGCCGCCGGACAGAAAGAACACGTCGACCCTGCCCTGCCCGGCGCAGTCGAACAATTCGCGCGCGCCGTCGGTGAAGAACGTGTGGTCGCGGCTGCCGAGCAGCGAGACGTAGGGCTTCCGCAGATTGCTGTTCAGATTTGCGAGCTCACGCGCCAGCAAGGCCGCGGTCGCCGGGATCGGCGAGGCGGAGCCGACGGCGACGTGACGCACGTCGCCGATCAGCCGGCAGATGACGTCGGCGAGCAGTTCCTCGTCGCGGAAATCTTCTGCCACAGCGCCCTCTCTCCGCCGTCATGCCCGGCTTTATGCCGGGCATCCACGTCTTTGTTGCGAGCAAGTCGTGGATGGCCGGGACAAGCCCGGCCATGACGGCCGTTGAGAGAACGATTCAGGCGGCACGGCGCTCATGCACGTATCGCTGTAAATAATCGGCGAAACCTTCGGGCGTCGCGGCAAGCCGCGCGTATTCGATCATGTGCGCGGCATCGACGCCGTAATGATCCGGCAGCGGCAGCGGCCACGCGCCGCGCGACTCGACGGCGACCGCCTCGACGTAAAACCCCGGCAATGTACCGGCGGCAAGAACGGGATCGCGCAGCAGGTCGCCGTCATGAATTTTTTCGACGGTGACGACCGTCTTCCGCGCCGCATGTGCCATGGCGACGAGTTCGCGCTGCGTCCCGATGAAAACGTTGCCGGCGCGGTCCGCCATCGGCGCGTGAAACAACGCGACGTCCGGCCGCAGCGCCGGCAGAAGAACGATCGGATCGTCACGACCCTCTTGGCCGAAAGGGTTATCGACCACTTTCCAGTCCGGCCGGCGCGCCAGCACGTCCGAGCCGAGAAGGCCGCGCAGCGGCATGAACGGCACGCCCTTTTCGGCGGCCTGGAATTGCGCGTGCAGCGCCGGGCAGGTGGCGTCGCGCATGCGGATCGCGCCGGCGAGCAGCGCCGCGGTAAAGCGCGGCGCCGGGCCGAATTCACCGAGACTGACGGCGGAGGTTTCCAGCGTCTCGACGCAGCCGGCGCCGATCAGGAGATCGGCCTGCAAGGTCGAGGTCGGCAGCGTGACGAGATGCAGGCGCCTGACGCCGCGGCGGATCAAGGCGCGCGTCGCCGCCATCGGCACGCCGGAGGATTCGCGCGGCACCGCCAGCATGCAGCCATCGGCGATCGGTGCGAGAGCGTCGTCGAGCGTGGAAGCGATCATGGGCAGCAAGCCGTCTGCAGCAATTCACAGGGCATTACGGGATGTTACTCCCAATCAGTTCCCGGCCAAAGCCCGCACCGCGGCAAACAGGGCGTGAATCTCGCGCTCCGGAATATTCCGCGTGATGAAGACGACGCGGCTTGAGCGGCTATTGTCGGGCCAGGCCTGCAATTCGGCCGGCGGATGCGCCAGGTGCTGGACATATTGCACCACGACCGGGCCGCGGCAGCCTTCGACGTTGAGAATGCCTTTGACGCGCAGCAGATCCGCCCCGCGCAGCGCGATCAGCGTCTCCATGGCGCGCGAGAAGGCCGGCCACGCGAGCGGCGTGTCCTGTTCGATGACGAAGCTGGCGATGCCGTCGCCATGCTCGGCTTCGGCGACGAAGCCGGAACGCACGCCGGTCGAGGGCTCGATCATCCGGTTCGGATCGAGCGCGCCGCCAACAGCGATGTCGATTACCGCCCGCGGATTGAGATGCCGCAATGTCTTTGTGAGATGCTCGACTGCCGCCGCATCGGCAAGATCTGATTTGGAAATCACGATGCGGTCGGCAAGGATCGTCTGCTTGCGCGCCTCGGGGGCGCTCTCAAGCGATGATTCACCGTTGACGGCGTCGGCGACGGCAAGCAGCACGTCGATATGAAACTCGCCGCCAAGCGCACGATCGGTCGAAAAAGTTTGCAGGATCGGCGCCGGATCGGCGAGACCGGACGTTTCGATCACGACACGGCCGAAATTCGGCACCGCGCCGCGCTCGTGATCGAACACCAGGCGGCGCAGCGCGACCTGCAGGTCGGTGCGCGTGATGCAGCAGACACAGCCATTGCCGAGCAGCACGGTTTCTTCGGCGGCCTCGCGCAACAGCACGTCGTCGATGCCCACCGCACCGAACTCGTTGACGATCACCGCCGTGCCCCGCCCCTCCGGCGAAGCGAGGAAGCGGCGGATCAGGGTCGTCTTGCCGGCGCCGAGAAATCCGGTGACGACAGTGACCGGAATGCGCGCGCCGCGCTCGCGCTTGAGCCTGCGCCCGAACGGGCTCGACTCGCGCGAGGGGAAGAGGTCGAGCATGAGCAAACACTTCTGTCGCTGTCATGGCCGGGCTTGTCCCGGCCATCTCGATTAAGTGCGCTGTGCCTAGCCAAGCGAGATGCCCGGCATAAGGCCGGGCATGACGTATGAGGATCAGAAATCCATTTCGAGGATATAGAGACCGCCAACATGGCGATCGACGGCATAGACGATGGCGCGCTCGTCGACGAAGACATCGTTCATCTGGATCGTGCCGGTCGGCGCGCCGGCCGGCGCCTGCGGCATGAACACGCCGACTTCCTTCGGCTGAAACGGATTGGAAATGTCGTAGGCGCGCAAGCCGCCGTTGAAGAACGTGCCGAGCACGATCTGGTCGGAGTGCCATGCCGTCGGCAGCGGCACATTCTCATGGATGTTATGGGCGCCGAACCGGCCGGCCTCGGCGTAGATTTTGTGATCCGGCAGCGGGCATGTCGCGATCGACACCAGATTGGTTTCGTCGCGCGCATCGAGCACCCAGACCAGCTTCGGCCAGTCCTTGGCATTGTTCTCGGTCGACTCGTCGGTCACCAGCATCAGCCCGCGGTCGAACAGCGGCACCACCGTGTGCATGAAGCCGGTATAGGGCGGCGAATTGGTCCATTGCGAAATCTTTTTCGGATTCGCCTTGTCGGAAATATCGAGCACGTACATGCCGCCGTCGATATAGGCGAGATAGCAGCGGTCCGGCCGCTGCGGATAGACGTTGGTATTGTGCGCGCGATACCCCTTGTCGATCGGGTGGCGCGGCGGCGGCATGACGTTGTCGCCCTGCCGCGTGCCGGGCATCCACCAGCGGCCGACCTCGACCGGCTTCGACGGATTGCGCACGTCGACACAGCGGTAGAACTGATCGTCGAGCGGATTGGTCGGCGTGAAATCGCGCGAGCCGGATGCACAATGAACGTATTCGCCGTCGCAGAACCAGAGCTGGTGCACGCCGCGCGAATGCGGACCGGAGCAGTCGAAGAAGCCGACCGATTTCGGATTCTCCGGCTTGGAAATATCGAACAGCTCGAAGCCGGCGGGCTGCAGGTCCTTCTTCGAGGTCTGGTACGCCACCGCCATCATGTTCCCGCAGGTCTCGAGCGAATTCGAGCGCATATTGGCGTGCGGCAGGTCGGTCTGGCACACTATTTTGGGTTTGCGCGGATCGGATACGTCGACGGCGGTGAAATTCTTCGGCGCGCTCTCGTGCGCCAGCCAGATGATGCGCCGCCCGTCGGGCGCGATCTGCACCGACATGCCCTCGCCCATGCCGCCGAAGCCCGCGAGCGTATCGTGCGCCAGAAGCTTGAAATTCCAGGTGACGGGTTGATACCCGTTCGTGAGCGGGCTTTTGTCCGTGGCAGCCATTCCTTGGTCTCCTGTTGGTCTTTATGCGGCGGGTCGGGCGAGGTTACGCTGCCCCGCGCGCGCGTTCCATGAAATCCGGACGCAGGGCCGTATTCCAATCCGGAATGGCGGCGATCTTCTTATCCCGCAACAGGATTTCCGCCTGCTCCTGCATGTAGGGCTTGAGGTCGCCGGGAAAGCCGGGATCGACCTCGACGCGGGACAGCGCCGTGGCGAACGTGTCGGGCGAGATGGTGTAGCCCTTGTCGGCGTAGAATTTGTAGATGACGTCGGCGACTTTCTTCGGCTCGTTCTTGAAGTCCTTGGCGACATCGAGCCAGGCCTTGAGATAAGCGACCACGGTGTCGGGCTTCTGCTGCACGAAATCCGGCGTCGCCGCCATGAAGACCGGCATCGGATCGACGGCGGAAAAATCCATCAGGTCGGTGCCGATGCCGTCCGCGACGGCGATGACGTTGTAGGGCTCGACATTGACCATGGCATCGACGGTCTTGGCGGCAAGCGCGGCCACCATGTTGTTCACGTCCATGCGGACTTCCTGATAGTCGCCCTTGTGGAGACCGTGCTGCGGCATGATGGTGTCGACGAAGACATTGCCGACCGACGAGCCGGTCTGGTTGGCGACCTTCAGTCCGCGCAACTGCTCGACCTTGGTGATGTTGAGATCCTTGCGCGTTGTGATGCGCGCGGTCTTGCCGACATGTTCGATGAGCGCGATGGCGATCAATCCGCCCTTGGCATTGCCGATGATGAACGATTGACCGGCATAGGTGCCGAGATCGACCTGGCGCGCGACCATCTGCTGCATGGTGAGGTTGCCGGACGGCACGGCAAATTCTTCGACCGCAACATTGTGCTTTTCGAGGTAGCCCGATTTCATCAGGTAATAGGTCGGCATGCCCCAGATATTGGTCTGGTAGCCTTGGCGGATACTGTCAGAGGCCGCCGCGCGCCGCGTCGAACCCGAACCGAGCACCAGCACTCCGGCGCTCCCCGCTGCAAGGCATTGCCGCCGTGTGAATCCTGACCGGTGTGTCATTGGTTTCCTCCAGGCTTCCGATTTTCAGTCGTGCCGCATTCGAGTCACTGAGTCTTGTCCTGGCCGAGAAGGCGCAGCAGCTCCTTCTGATGGTCGAGGAATTCGACGCTGAGCGGATCGCGCGGCCGCGGCAGACGGATTGGCACTTCGGTTTTGATTTTGCCCGGGTGCGGCGTCATGACCACTACGCGGTCGGCGAGATAGACGGCTTCGGCGACATTGTGGGTCACGTAGATCACCGTCTTCCGCGTGGTGCGCCATACGTCAGCGAGCAGCCGCTGCATGTCGTCGCGGGTGAGTGCATCGAGTGCCGCGAATGGCTCGTCCATCAGCAGCACCGCCGGATTGTAGGCGAGAGCCCGCGCGATCGCGACCCGTTGCTGCATGCCGCCCGACAGATGATGCGGATAGGAGCGGGCGAAATTTTCAAGCTTGACGAGACGAAGCTGTTCGAGCGCGACCGTTTCACGTTCGGCCTTGGGCATGCCCTTCATTTCGAGGCCGAAGGCGACGTTGCCGAGCGCGGTGCGCCACGGAAAAAGCTGGGCAAAATCCTGAAAGACGACGCCGCGGTCCATGCCGTAGCCGTTGACCGGCGCGCCGCCGATGCGGATTTCGCCCGAGGTAGGTTTCAGAAAACCGGCAATGATATTGAGCAGCGTCGACTTGCCGCACCCGCTGGGCCCGACGATGCAAAGAAACTCCGAAGCCTCCAGGCCGAAGCTGACGCCGCAGACGCCCGGCACCGTGCCGGCGGGCGTGTCGTAGGTCAGCGTGATGTCGCGAGCCTCGATATGGGCCATCGCCGCGTCCTCGTCCGCTTCCTCGAAAATTCCCCGGGGCGTGATCTTTTCCGAAAACCGGCATCCACTTTTCGGATTCATGCCTTAACATGCGCTTCTGAATTGGCGCCCGCGCTTTGTGCCAGAAGCGGATGTTTGGGGCCAGCCGGAAAGAGGGGCACCGCCGTGACCAGGATGTTCAATGCCCGCGTCATCGCAGCGGCTGCGGTCGCGACCGGACTTGCGCTCACCGCGCTGCCGGCTTGGCCGCAAGCCTATCCGAGCCGGCCGATCCGCATGATCGTTGCATTTCCGCCGGGTGGCACCGGAGACATTCTCGGCCGCATCATCGTCAACCAGCTTGCGATCGAACTCAATCAGTCGGTGGTGGTGGAAAACCGGTCCGGCGCGGGCGGCACCATCGGGGCTCACGATATCGCCACTGCGACGCCCGACGGCTACATGCTCTTGATCGGGCAGACGCCCGAGATCGCGATCAATCCCTACTTCATGAAGGAAGTCGCCTACGATCCGCTCAAAGACATGCAGCCGATCGCGCTCGCCGGTGTCGTGCCGCTGGCGCTGGTTGTTCCCGGCACTTCGCCTTTCTCGACCGTGAAGCAATGGGCGGACGCCCTGCGCGCGCATCAAGCGCTCAACTTCGCATCGGCCGGGGTCGGCACGCCCGGCCATATCGGCGGCGAGCTGTTAAAGCTCAAGCTCGATCCCAAGCTCGTTCACGTTCCCTACAAAGGCGCCGGCCCGGCGATGGTCGACGTCGCCGGCGGCCAGGTTGATTTTTATTTTCCCGGCTTTCCCGCGGCCGTGCCGTTGACGCAGGGCGGCAAGGTCAAGCTACTCGCGGTGTCGACGGTCAAACATTCGACGACCGCGCCCGATATTCCGACCGTCGCCGAAGCGACCGGCATCGCGAATTTCGATTTCTCCCTGTGGGCGGGATTTTTTGGGCCGCGCGGCATGCCGATGGACGCCGCGATCAAGCTCAATGCCGCAATCAACAAGATCATCCTCGAACCCGACATCAAGAAGAAGCTGCAGGACAACGGCGCCGAGGTAACGGCCATGTCGATCGATCAGTTCAGCGGTTTCGTTCGGACGGAAATCGACAAATACAAGGCGATCATCAAGGCAGCCGACGTCAAGGCCGAATAGCACATGAGCACGAGATGGGAGTCTTACGCCGCACGCCTTCTCACGGCGGCGTTGCTCGTGTCCGGCCTCGTGCTCGCAGCAGCGCCGGCATGGCCGCAATCCTATCCGGTGCGGCCGATCCATTTGATCGTCAATTTCGTTCCGGGAGGCACCGGCGACATCATCGCGCGGCTGATCGGCGGCCGGCTCTCCGAAGTGCTCGGCCAGTCGGTGATCGTCGAGAACCGGCCCGGCGCCGGCGGCACGCTCGGCGCGCGTGACGTCGTCAGTGCCGAGCCCGACGGCTACACGCTGTCGGTCGCGCAGACGCCGGAGATCGCCATCAATCCCTATTTCATGAAAGACGTCGGCTACGATCCGCTGAAGGATTTGCAGCCGATCGCGCTCGGCGGCATCGTTCCGCTTGTGCTGGCTGTGCCGGCCAATGCGCCATATTCGACCATCGGCGAATTCGTGACGTTCCTGCGCACCACCGACAAGACGGTCACGTTCGCTTCGGGAGGTGTCGGCACGTCGGGACACCTTGCCGGCGAATTGCTGAAGCTCAAGCTTCACAGCAAGCTCACGCACGTGCCGTACAAGGGCGCCGGACAGGCTTTGACCGATCTCGTCGGCGGCCAGGTCGATTTCTATTTTCCGGGCCTTATCGCGGCGATGCCGATGATGCAGGCCGGCAAGCTGAAGGTTCTCGCCATTGCGACCACCAAGCGCTCGCCGGCCGCGCCCGACATTCCGACGGTGGCCGAGGCGACGGGAATCGCCAATTTCGATTTCACGCTGTGGGCCGGCTTCTTCGGCCCGCGCGCTTTGCCGATCGATCTTGCCACACAGCTCAATGGCGAGATCAACAAGATCATCCTTGAACCGCAGATCAAATCGCGCTTGCAGGACAACGGCGCTCAGGTCGATGCACTGTCGATCGATCAATTCGCCGCCTTCGTGCGCGGCGAAATCGCGAAATATCAGGCGATCATCAAGGAAGCGGATATCAAGCCCGAGTAACGGCTCCGCGTCATGTCTTGGCCGAGCGCGTCATGCCTTCGCCGCGCGCGCCATGCCCCAGCGGTAAATGGTGGCGCGCTCGATGGAGCCGAACACCAGGCGTTCGGCGACAAAGCCGATACAGCCGATGACGATGAGCGACGCAAGCATCACGTCGGTGTCGAGGAATTCCTTGGCGTCGAAGATCACCCAGCCCAGGCCCCAATCGGAGCCCGCCAGCATTTCCGCGCCGATGACCGCGATCCAGGCGCGCAGGAACGACTGCCGCAGGCCCGTGATGATGAACGGTGATGCGCCGGGAATGATGACCTTCCAGAACAGCGCATGTTCGGTCGCGCCCATGGCGCCCGCCGCGCGCAGCCAGATCGGATTGACCGACCGCACGCCCGACCAGGTATTGAGCAGCATCGGAAACAGCGCGGCATAGAACACGATGAGGATCGTCACCGTGTTGCCGAGGCCGAACCAGAGAATGAAAACCGGCACCCAGGCGAGCGACGGTATCGGCATCAGCGCGCTGCTCAGCGGCAGGACGAAATTCTCCACCGGACGGAAACGCCCCATCGCGACCCCGAGCGGCAGGCCGATTGCGACCGCAAGGCCGAAACCGACGAGCACGCGATAGAGAGTTGCCGCGGCGTGAAGCGGCATGGTCCCGTCGAGAATGGAATCGACGAGCGTACGCGCCACCGCTCCGAGCGGCGGCATCAAGGCCGGCGCAAAATGGCCGCTGCGCGCGACCAGTTCGTACGCGCCGGCCACGACCAGAAGCGTGATCGCGCCGCGCCGCATGGACAGTGCACGCTCACGGGTCATGTCATCATGCCCCAGCGCACGACGGTGAAATGCTCCAGCGGCTCGAACACCAGCTTTTCGAGCGCCAGCCCGATCAGCGCGATCACGACAATGCCCGCCAGCATGACGTCGGTGTTGAGGAATTCCTGGGCGCCGAAGATCAGCCAGCCCAGTCCCCACGGCACCGCAGCAAGCATCTCGACGGCAACGAGGATGCGCCAGGCTTGCGCCAGACCGAGCCGGAGGCCCGTCAGGATGTATGGCAATGCGCCTGGCAAAATGACGTGACGAAACAGGCGCCGATCGTCGGCGCCCATCGCCTGTGCGGAGCGCACCCAGATATCCTTGACCGCTTTCACGCCGGTCCAGGAATTGTAGATGATCGGAAAAGCGGAAACGAACGCGACCAGAATGACGGCCGGCACATTGCCCGGTCCGAACCACAACAGGAACAGCGGCGCGTAGGCGAGACCGGGTATCGGCGCGCCGATGCTGACCAGCGGCAGCAGAATATCCTCGGCACGCCGCGAGCGCCCCATCACGACGCCGATCGAGACCCCCGCGATCGCCGCAAGCGCGAAACCGGCGCTGAGCCGGACGAGCGTATCGAAGGCGTGATGCGGCAATACGCCATTGAGGGTAAGCCGCGCGAACACCGCGGCGATTTTCTCAAGCGGCGGGAAGAATTGCGCCGGGAACAGGCCGAGATGGGCCACCGCTTCCCACAGGCCACCCACCACGACGAACGGAAACGCATTGCGCGCGGCGCGGCGCAGCAGGCCTGCGTCGATGGCGGCGGGCGCCGCCGCAATGTCAATCCGCTCGACGACATCGTGCATGACGGCTTCAGGATAGTGCGCACCATCGTCGCGGCACAAGCCGGTGCACGGCCGGACGTTGCAGCATCCGCCCCCTGTGCTAGGACACCGGCGAGAACAGGACAGTCCGGCAAAGGAGTTTGGCATGGCCACGAAGAACGCGCAGAAGATCGGCTGGATCGGCATGGGCCGCATGGGCTTTCCCATGGCGGAGCGGCTCCTCAAGGCCGGCCATGACGTCTCCATCTGGAATCGCACGCGCGCCAAGGCGGAGCCGCTGGAGAAGATCGGCGGCAAAGTGGTCGATCATCTGTCCGACCTGAAGTCCGTCGACGTGCTGTTCTCGATCGTCGCGACCGGCGATGACGTGCAGGAAGTGCTGTACGGCAAGAACGGCGTGTCGAGCCAGGGCGGCAAGATGCCGCCGATCGTCGTCGACTGCTCGACGATCGCGGTCGAGGAGTCGGCTGCGATCCGCGACAAGCTCAAGCAACTCGGCGCGGATTTTGTCGCGGCACCCGTGAGCGGCAACGCCAAGGTGATCAAGGCCGGCAGATTGTCATCCGTGGTGTCGGGACCTGAAGCCGCGTGCAAAGTCGCCATGCCGCTGATCGAAGTATTCGCCCCGCAAGGCGTATCCTATGTCGGCGACGGCGAACTCGCGCGCGTTTGTAAGATCGCGCACAACGTCATGCTCGGCGTCGTGATCGAAAACCTGATCGAAATCACGCTGCTGACCAACAAGATGGGCGTGCCGCGCCACGCCTTCCTCGCCTTCCTCAACAACGGCGTGATGGGCTCGATGTTCACGCGCTACAAATCACCGGCGCTGGTCAATCTCGACTGGACGACGACGTTCACTCCGGAATTGCTGCGCAAGGATCTCGATCTCGGCCTCGAGCTCGCCCGCGAGATGGGCGTGCCGATGCCGGTGACGGCGGCGACGCGCGAAGCCCTGCAAAACCATTTCGGCGCCGCCATGCTGCAAAAGAATCCGCAAGATTACCTGTCCAAGGATTTTGCGGCGCTGGCCGAGACCATGGCGCTCGCTGCCGGGATGAAGCTTGAGAGCGAAAACAAGAACGTGCCGACGGGGCTGGAAAGCTGACCACCGGTCCGTATCGGACAAATAACGAGACACCGGAGGAAACGATGCGCCTGAAACCCAACCGTCTGCTCGCCGCCGTCATGGGTATTGTCGCGCTCGTCGCTGCAACGGCCATGGCGTCCGCCGCGGACACCTGGCCGAACCGCACGGTGAAACTGATCCTCACGCTCGGACCGGGAAGCGGCACGGATCTCGGCGCGCGGCTGTTGGCGGACCGGCTTTCACAGCGCTGGGGACAGCCTGTCGTCGTCGAGAACCGGCCCGGCGGCGACGGCATCGTTGCCATCAACGCTTTCATCGGCGCGCATGACGATCACGTCTTGCTGTTTTCGCCGACCTCGTCGTTTACCGCGCATCTGTATCTGCATGACCATCTGCCCTACAAGGCAAGCGACCTGGTGCCGGTCACGCGGGTCTCCAACACCATCGTGTCGGTCTCCGTGCCGTCGAGCCTGAATATCGACTCGCTCGACAAGCTCGTGGCGCTGATCCGCGCGCAGCCCGGCAAGCTCAATTGGGCCGGCGTCACGGGTGCGCTGGATTTCCTGTTCGCCGGATGGCTGCAGCAGGAAAACCTGAACATGACAAAGGTGGCCTACAAGAACCCCGTGGATGCGGCCAACGATCTGGCCGAGGGCCGCGTGCAGGCCTATGAAGCGGCCTATCAAATCGTGCGGCCACAAGTCCAGACCGGCAAGATCACGCTGCTCGCCGTGACCAATACCGAGCGCGCGCCGGCCCTGCCGAATATTCCGACGGTCAAGGAAGCGGGCCAGCCCGCGCTGACGGTCGACGGCCTCGTCGGGCTGTTCGGCCCGAGCGGCATGCCGCTCGAACTTCGCCAGCGGATCACCGCCGACATCCGTGCCGTCGCCGATGACACGATCAAGGACCGCCTGAACACATCGGGCCAGATTCTGAATATCGGCGGCCCGGAGGAATTTGCCAAATCGATCGACGAGCAGCGTGATCAGGTCGCGCAATTCGCCAAGAAACTTGGCGTCGCGCCGCTGCCGCAAGACTGAAGCTAAAAGACTGAAGCCAAAAGACTGACGCTAAAAGACCGATGTCGAGAACCGGGAGTTAGGGTTTCCTGATGTCGGTCTGGACGCTGATCGCCGATTGCCATTGGCCGTTACGCCTGACCCATACGCGCGCCACGCGGAACGGCGCGCGCGAATCGTCCGGCGCGACTTCGTTCGCCAGCATCGCGGCGCCATCGCCGTAAACCGACAGCCGCATCGATTCGATTTCGCTGATCGTCACGGCGATCTTTTCTTTCTTCTCCCGATCGATCGCAGCGGCCCGCACCGATTTCGGTTCGGCGGGGCGGCCGGACCGGTAAAGCACGAATTCATCGGCGACGCGTTTCGACCATTCGCCGGTGTCGTGCGCGATGTTGGCTTTCTCCATGGCCTGGAACGCGTTGATGACATCTTGCTCCGCGGGCGAGCGGACGCGGTACGGAATGGTCTGGCAGGGATTTTTGCAATCGTAGGGCCGGGCTTCGGGCTCGTCCGGGAGCGGCGCGGAAGCGGCAAGGACAACCTCCTGCATCGTCAGCGCGCGCCAGGCGCGTTTCTGCTTGGCCCAGATATCGATAAAGAAGACTTCGCCATCCTGCGCCGATTTGCGCTTGCCCGTGACCGTGGCAATACCGCCATAGACGGTCACTTTCTCATCGGTCGGCGGCCCGCCGGCCGCTCTTTTGAGATCGTCGAGGAAATCCTTGCGTTCAAGAAGCTTGCCGTTCTCGTCGACGAAAGTGAATTGCAGCGAAAGCAGGCGTCGTGCGGCCGACTTGTCGCCGGCGCGCATGGCGTCTGCGAGCGCGCTGTCGCCGGCGAGGACCGTGGCATCTTCACCCGGCGCCTGCTGCGCGCGGGTCTCGGCCAGGATCGCTATCAGAAGGCCCGTGACCAATGCGCCGAGCCAAACTCGCCGCATGGCGCTTCGCCCGGTCCGCCGCATGCCCCACCCGTGCGTTTCGAGACCACTCACCATGACATTCTCAGGTAGGAATGCTCAAGGCGGCGCGGCGCGTCGCGGCGCCGCAGGCGGCCCGAATGTGCCAAGACTTGCTGTGTCAGGATTTGCCGTCCGCTCGCCGATCAGCCGCAGTGATGCCGGCAACGCCGGTAGTGGTGGTGGCTGCCGCGCATTGCAATGCGGCAAGCCTCGCTGAGTTGCGACGACTTTGCGTGCATGCAAGCCGTGACTTTGGCCACGTCGGGAATGACGTCAGCGCAAAGCCGCATCGCATCGGGCGTGCAGGCCTGCTGCTGGTCCGGAGTGCCTTGCGCAATGGCGCCGTCAAGATGACAAAGAATTGCACCGGCCAGCAATGCCAGCCAGCAGAACGAACGAACAACTCGCATAATCATTTCCCCAGTCTTCGAGACTTAGATTCCCCGCGCGGGGAATGACGTCGCATCGTGGCACAAATGCTCGCGCAAAGGTGGCGAAAGTGCGATTTGTCGCAGCGGTGCGTGCAAGAGTACCAAGATACTGCAGATTTTCGCTGCGCAGGCTTGCGGGAGGAAGCAGGCGGATCGAACTCTAGCGTCCGCCCCAGGCAAAACCGCCTGCACCACGAAACTCACGCCGGGCGACGCTATCGGGGCAACGCACCACGCCGCCCTCGACAAGTTCGGACGTCGTGTTGTCGAAGGACATGTGACGGCAAAATTGCCCGTCCGGCATGGAATAGACCAGATCGGCCACCGGACTGTCGCCGCGCGCCGCCGTCGCCATGCGCAAGATCGGATCAATCGCGGCGTGACCGCCGAACAGCAAGGACGCGGCAAGCAGCACGAGGAAAAACGAAGACGCGATGATGGCGCGGAACGATGTCGCGCCATTTTCCGCGCCGGACTGATAAGCGTTGCGCGCGCCCGGATTGACGACGGTAGGGCCGTTGGCGAACCATGCCGCCGTTTTCGCGCCTGATCTTTCGGTCACAGACATGATCTTTCGGTCACAGACATGGCGCCACTAAGACACAACAACCATTGCGCCCCGGGTAACGAATTATCTTCGATTTGAACAAATTGCCGGGGAACGGCGCGGCGGCCTAATATTACCTCCGGGAGGATTGCATCACGTCATGCGAACGCAGGTTGTCATCATCGGCGCCGGCCCAGCCGGGCTTCTGCTCGGCCAGCTTCTCCACAAAAACGGCATCGACAATATCATCCTGGAACGGCAGACCGCCGACTACGTGCTTGGCCGCGTCCGCGCCGGCGTGATCGAGCAGGTGACGATGGACCTCCTCGACCAGGCCGGCGTCGGCGCGCGCATGCACCAGGACGGCCTGGTGCACGAAGGCGTCCAGATTTGCGTCGATGGCGTGCGCCACCACGTTTCGTTCAAGGAACTGACCGGCAAGACGGTGATGGTCTATGGCCAGACCGAGATCACCAGGGACCTCATGGAGGGCCGGGCGACGGCCGGCGTTCCGACGATCTATTCGGCTGACGACGTCACGCCGCACGATTTCGATACGGACAAGCCCCGCGTTACTTACCGGGCCGGCGGCAAGACGCAGGAAATCGCCTGCGATTTTATCGCCGGCTGCGACGGCTTTCATGGCATCAGCCGCAGGAGCGTGCCGCCCGCCGCGGTCACGGCCTACGAGCGCATCTATCCCATCGGCTGGCTCGGCATCCTGTCCGATACGCCGCCGGTCTCCGAAGAGCTGATCTATGTGCGTCATCCGGATGGTTTTGCGCTGTGCTCGATGCGCTCGCCGACGCGCAGCCGCTATTACATCCAGTGCGGCCTCGACGAGGACATCGAGTCGTGGCCGGACGCGCGTTTCTGGGACACGCTAAAGCCGCGGCTTGACAGGGAGGCCCGCGAAAACCTCGTCATTGGCCCGTCGATCGAAAAAAGCATCGCACCGCTGCGCAGCTTTGTGGCCGAACCGATGCGCTTCGGCCGCCTGTTCCTTGCCGGCGACGCCGCCCATATCGTGCCGCCGACCGGCGCCAAGGGCCTCAATCTGGCGGCAAGCGACGTGCAATATCTCTCGCGTGCGCTGGCCGAACATTACAAGGAAAAATCCGACGCCGGGCTCGACCATTATTCCGAGCATGCGCTGGCGCGGGTGTGGAAGGCCGAACGCTTCTCGTGGTGGATGACGACGACGCTGCACCGGATCTCGGACAATCCGTTCGATCACCAATTGCAACTCGCCGAGCTCGGCTATCTGTTCCGCTCAAAAGCAGCCGCAACGGTTTTCGCCGAGAATTATGTCGGGCTGCCTTATTGAGATGCGGGGCGCCGCCGCGCCGTGCCCAACAGGCCCCGCGGGAAGAACAGCACGACAAGAATGAAGATCGTGCCGATGAACGACATCCAGTTCACCGTCATCGACGATATGTAGTCCTGCAGCATGACGAAGACCGCTGCGCCGACGATAGGACCCCAGAACGTGCGCATGCCGCCGATCACCGTCATCACGACAAAATATCCCGACAGCGAATAGTGCAGCGCCAGCGGATCGGCGAAATTATTGAGAAGCGCGTAAAGCGTCCCGGCCAGCGCCGTAAAAAAGCAGGAGATCGAGAACGACAGCCAGATATGCCGCTCGACCGGAATGCCGAGGAAGCGCGCGCGGCGCTCGTTCTCGCGGATGGCGAGCAGCGTGCGGCCGAACGGCGAGCCCAAAACGAGGCCCATGACGGCGACGGCGACGGCAAATACGCCGAGAATAAAGAAGTAGAACGTGGTGCCGCCGCTCTCGATATTGAGCCGCAACGGGCCGAGCACAATGTCCTCGCGGTGAAAATCGCGCAGCCCGTCGAAACCGCCGGTGAAACTGTTCCAGCTATAGGCGAGGTAATACCAGAGCTGACCGAAGGCGATGGTGCACATTGCGAAATAGACGCCGCGGCGCCGCACGATCAAAAGACCGAACAAAGTGCCGGCCACGCCGCCGAGCAACGTGCCGGCCAGCATGGCAAGCGGCGTCGAGTGCACGAGGTAGCGCAGCGTCAGGCCGGCGCCGTAAGCGCCAAGCCCAAAATAGGCGGCGTGCCCGAAGCTCAATACGCCGGTGAAGCCGAGCAGCAAATTAAGACCCATGGCCGCCAGCCCGAAGACCAGCACGCGCCCGGCAAGCGCGGTGTATCCGCCGAGGAACGGCAGCCAAAACGGCACGGCGATCAGCACCGTCCAGATGGCGATGAGCATCGCGATGCGGCGTGTATCGAAGCTGCGCGGCGCCGTGGCGGCAACGGTTACGGCCGTCACGACATCATCCCTTCCTCGCCGATCAGCCCGCGCGGCCGCAGCAGCAGCACGGCCATCAGGATCGCGTAGATCACGGCCTCGCTGGCGGACGGATAGACGACGGTGGTCAGCGCCGCCGCCATGCCGATCAACAGCCCGCCGAACAGAGTGCCGATCAGGCTGCCGACGCCGCCGACGATGATGGCGATGAAGCTCGGCATGAGCAGATCATCGCCCATATTGGGATTGAGGCCGATCTGGCCTGCCGCGAGCACGCCGCTCAAGCCGGCCAGGAAGCAGCCGACGGCGAAATTGAACGTGCGCAGATGGCGCACGTTGATGCCCAGCGCCGCCACCGTTTCGAGATCGAACGTTCCGGCGCGGATGCGCAGACCGATACGGGTATAGCGCAGGAAGGCGAACAGGCCGGCCACGGAGACGATGACGACCGTCACCATGAAGATCGCGGTACCAGGTGATGAAGAACAGGTTGGAACTGATCGGCTGCGCCAGGACGTCGGGCAAGCCAAGCGGCAGGCCGTTCGGACCCCAGATGTAGCGCGCCACGTCCTGCATCACGAACGCAAGCCCGAAGGTCAGCAGCAGGCTGTAGACCGGGTCGCGGTTGTAGATGCGGCGGACCATCAGCCGCTCGACCAGGACGCCGATCAGCGCCGTAAGCAGCGGCGAGACCAGCAATGCGCCCCAATAACCCAGCACCGGCGACAGCGTGTAGGCAAGATAGCCGCCGAGCGCCAGGAAATTGCCGTGCGCGAAGTTGATCACGTTGCGACAGATTGAGGATCAGCGACAGACCGAGCGCCATCAGCACGTAGAACGCGCCGATGATCAGCCCGTTGGTGACGTTGAACAGTATGACTTGCGCCATCAGCCGCCCTACGCTCGGAATCTCGCTCGAGTCAGCGGCGGATCAGGTCGGCTGCACCATCTTGCATCCGGTCTCTGCGACCGGTACCGGCAGCCTGGTCGCCCGGTACCAGCGCGCCGACTGTGAAGACGTCGTCAGCATCGCCGGTTGCGGCGTGATGCACGTCGCCGACGAAGATATTCGCCATCAGCTCGTGATCGCCGGCGCGGTAGCGGACTTTGCCGGGCTGCAGCGCAATGTCCGGCGGCAGTTCGAGATCCTCCAGCGCCTTCGCCATCTTCGGACCTTCGAGCGACTTCGCCTTCTCGGCGGCGAGACGCACGGTATGCACCGCCACATAGCCGAACCAGTCGCGCGCGGACGGCGTCTTTTTGGTCGCCGCGCGGTAATCGGCGACGAATTTCACGACTTCCGGCACGTTGGGCTGGTTCCACCACCACTCCATGTCCCACCAGCCGGTCTGCGCTTCCGGCGGGCAGGCCCTTGATGCTTTCCAGTTCGAACAGCGCGCCGCCAAGGGCCATTTCCTTCTGCATGCCGAACTGCGTGAATTGCTTCATGCAGTTGATCTGCGTCAGCCCGCCCATGTTGTTGAGCAGCACGTCCGGCTTGAAAGCCTTGGCCTTGATCAGGGTCGCGGAAAAGTCGGTGTTGTTGATCGGCAGCATGTCGCCTTCATAGGTGCCGCCAAGCTTGGTCAGGGCCTTGACGAAGCCGTCCTGCAGCGTGTGGCCGTAGGCATAATCCGGCGTGATGAAGAACCACTTCTTGCCGAACCGCTTGACCAGTTCGGGCGTGACCGCGTTGGCGTCCATCGAGGTGGTGTTGCAGATACGGAAGACGTTCCATTTGCAATTGGTGCCGGTGATCGGATCGGTATGGCCGCCGGGCACGATATGCAAAACTTTCTTCTCGTTCGTCACCTGCGACATCGCGTAGGCGATGCCCGAGTTCACGTCGCCAAAGATCACATTGACCTTGTCGCGGTCGATCAGCTTCTGGGTCTTCTGCACGCCGGTGCCGACGTCGTTTGCCGAATCCTCGACAAGAAGCTGGACCTGACGGCCGAGAATGCCGCCCTTCTTGTTGATCTCGGCCTCGGCATATTTGGCGCCGTCGACCTCGCTTTGCGCCAAAGCCGACAACACGCCGGTCAGCGGATCGACCATGCCGATTTTGACCGGTTCCTCGCCGAGTGCGCGGATGACGAATGGCGCGCCGACGACCTGACTGGCGCCGAGCGCAAGGCCTGCCTGGATGAACGTGCGGCGGCGTACTGATGCTGTGATCTTCGACACTTCGTGTCCTCCCCTGATGCGGTGTTTTATTTTTTTGTTTTTGTTGTCGGCCCGTTGGCGAATTTTCGCAACAAGCCGCACACGCCCGGTTCAAGTGCCGTCAGCGAAGCCCCAAATCCGCCAAAGCGCACAGTCCAGGCAGCGAATATCCTCTACCCGGCGTTCCGCGCGGTCAAGGATAAGGAAGGTTCGACCAAAGTCTCAGGTGCGGCGCCATTCCTATGGCTGCAGCCGTGGTTCACGCACTTCCGGACTTATTCGAATGGACCCGCTTATTTCGCCGGGCCTTCGCTTGCTCCGCCAAAAACCGCGACAGGCGCGAGCGCACGGCATCGGCTTCGCCCGGGGCCCATTTGCGCATGCCCTCGCCGCTCTTCATGCCGAGCTTGCCGGCTGCGACTTTCTCACGCAGCAGCGGAATCGGCCCCGTCGTGCGGTCGAGATGCTCGTAAAGCACTTCGGCGATGTCGAGCGCGAGATCGAGCCCGACAAGATCGGATTGCTCCATCGGGCCGAGTACCGCGGTGCGCGCGCCGAAACCGGTCTTGACCACAATATCGATGGTTTCGGCGTCGCAGACGCCGGCAGCGACGAGCGCAAAGGCTTCGCGTTTCATTGCGTGCTGCAGGCGATTGCCGACGAAGCCGGGAACGTCGCGGCGCACGTGGACCGGCACTCTGCCGGCGTCGCGCAGCAGCGCCATCGTCCGCTCAACTACGTCGCCGCTCGTCTTTTCATTTTGAATGACCTCGACGAGCTGCACCAGATGCGGCGGATTCCAGAAATGCGTGCCGATGACACGCTCGCGATGCTTGAGATGGCGTCCGATTTCGGTCGACGGGATAGCCGAGCTGTTGCTGGCAAGAATCGTGTCCGACGCGACCACGCTTTCGAGTTCGGCGAATATCTTTTGCTTGAGCGGGAGTTTTTCCGGCGCCGCCTCGAATACAAAGGCCGCGTCCTGCATCGCCGGTGCAAGCACGGCGTGCGTCGTGATCCGCTTCAGCAGCGCCGGATCGTCGTCCAGCAGATCGATGATGGCCTGCAAACGCTGCGGTATCGAAGCGCGGATTTCGGCTGAGGGCTCGAAGATGCCGGCGTGATGCCCGGCCGCGGCCAGCAAATAGGCAATGCCGTGGCCCATGAGTCCGCCACCGACGATTCCGATCTTTTGTTCCTTCCGTGCCGACATTTTTTCCTCGATGCGAGAGGGGAACCGCGGTTGGCACCGCACGTTGTTTCACTGCGAAGCAAGTGGCCGATTCACACAGGAGAAATGGTCATGCCTGCTCTTTTGTGGGTTACATTCTGGTCGTCGATGATGGCGGCGGCAACGTGCCTTGGCGAAACGCCTCGTTCGATTCACGCTGAAACAGGCAGGGAAGCCAACAAGACCGCTAACAGGCACGGCAAATAGCAAAAGACCCAAATAGCAAAAGCCTGACGATCCTGCCGCCGCATTATCCTTATTTTCCGGCCTCTAACACGACTGATAAGGACGCGACAGGCCGCTCGAAGTGCGGCAGGCCGTGGTTGCAGCCTGGGGACCTCGCCGGTATGTATAGCCGCCTTTTCGCGCCGGCCCGCTGATTGCGGCGGCCGGCGCATTTGCAGCGGCGAACAAAAACTATGGCTCGTCTGGTCATGAAATTCGGCGGAACGTCGGTCGCCGATATCGACCGCATCCGCAATGTCGCGCGCCACGTCAAGCGCGAGGTCGACGCCGGCCATGAGGTTGCCGTCGTGGTCTCGGCGATGTCCGGCACGACCAACAGGCTTGTTGAGTGGTGCCGCGAGGCAGCGGTATTGCATGACGCCCGCGAATACGACGCCATCGTCGCTTCAGGCGAACAGGTTACCGCGGGCCTCCTCGCGATCGTGCTGGAAGACGCCGGCATCAACGCGCGCTCATGGCAGGGCTGGCAGCTTCCGATCCTGACCGACAACGCGCATGGCTCCGCGCGTATTCTCGGCGTCAATGGTGAGGAACTCATCAAGCGCTTCAAGGAACGCAAGGAGGTCGCGGTCATCGCCGGCTTCCAGGGCATGCACAAGGAGACCGGCCGTATCACCACGCTCGGCCGTGGCGGCTCGGACACGTCGGCGGTCGCGATCGCGGCCGCGATACACGCCGATCGCTGCGACATCTACACCGACGTCGATGGCGTCTACACCACCGATCCGCGCGTGGTGCCGCGCGCGCGCCGGCTCGAGCGCGTCGCCTTCGAGGAAATGCTGGAACTTGCCTCGCTCGGCGCCAAGGTGTTGCAGGTGCGGTCGGTCGAACTCGGCATGGTGCATAATGTCCGCATCTTCGTGCGCTCGAGTTTTGATGCGCCGGAGAAAATCAACCCGCACGGTAATCCGCCCGGAACACTGATCTGCGACGAGGGGGAGATCATGGAACAACAGACCGTCACCGGCATCGCCTTTTCCAGGGATGAGGCGCAAATCTCGATCCGCGAGGTGCAGGACAAGCCCGGCGTCGCAGCCGCGATCTTCGGCCCGCTCGCCGATGCCAATATCAACGTCGACATGATCGTGCAGAACGTCTCGGCCGACGGCAAGACAACCGACCTCACGTTCACCGTACCGTCGGCGGACTACCAGCGTTCGCTCGACACGATTGCCAAGGCAAGAAGCGCGATCGGCTATGCGCGGCTCGATGGCGCCACCGACGTCGCCAAGATTTCGGTCATCGGCATCGGCATGCGCAGCCACGCCGGCGTCGCGGCGCAGGCGTTTAGCGCGCTTGCCGAGCGCTCCATCAACATTCGCGCCATCACCACGTCCGAGATCAAGTTTTCCCTGCTGATCGACGCGGCCTTCACCGAACTTGCGGTGCGGACGCTGCATTCGCTCTATGGTCTTGATGGAGCCACACCGTGATCGTCGTGCTTTGGCCGGGCAAAACGAGGCGCCGGGGATGACGAAGAGGTGATTTCTCGCTGCGCCGCACAATAGCCAGCGTCGTCATATCCTTGTCTCTGGCTTGCGGTTTGCATACCGCATTCGATATAGGCTTGAGGATATTCGCCGTGGGCCGGGACCCTGGCGAATTCCTCTTTGATTGAGGCCGGCGCGACTCGGGCTACGCGCAGGCCGATTCAATGCCCGGGGGACCTCACGCCATGCGTGGCGCACTCGGCGGTCCGCGCGTTCTGTTGCGCCGGCTTCGCGAAGTCATGGCGGAGCCGGTCAGCGCGCAGGAACGCCTGGACAAGATCGTGGTGCTGATCGCCGCCAACATGGTTGCGGAGGTCTGCTCCGTCTATGTGCTGCGCGTCGACGCCACGCTCGAACTCTATGCCACCGAAGGCCTCAACCGCGACGCCGTGCATCGCACGGTGATGCGGTCCGATGAGGGCCTCGTCGGCCTGGTCGCCAGCCAGGCAAACCCGGTCAACCTGTCGAACGCACAGGCGCATCCGGCCTTCTCGTACCGGCCTGAGACGGGCGAGGAAATCTATCACTCCTTCCTCGGCGTGCCGATCTTGCGCGCCGGCAACACGCTCGGCGTGCTGGACGTGCAAAACCGCGCGCGGCGCACCTATTCGGAAGAGGAAGTCGAGGCACTGCAAACCACCGCCATGGTGCTCGCCGAAATGATCGCCTCCGGCGAGCTTTCCGCGATGGCGCTGCCCGGCGCGGAACCCGCCGCGCGGCGTTCGGTCCATTTCAAGGGTTCGGCGCTTTCCGAAGGTATCGCGCTCGGCCATGTCGTGCTGCACGAGCCGCGTGTCGTCGTCACCAATTTTATCGCCGACGACGTGCCGAAGGAATTGGAACACCTGAAGGCGGCCATCGAAACATTGCGCAGCAGCGTCGATGAAATGCTCGAACACGGCGACGTGGTCGAAGGCGGCGAGCATCGCGACGTGCTGGAGGCTTATCGCCTGTTCGCCTACGATCGCGGCTGGGTGCACAGGCTGGAAGAAGCGGTGATGACCGGCCTGACCGCGGAGGCCGCGGTCGAGCGCGTCCAGTCCGATACCCGCGCGCGCATGCTGCGCCAGACCGATCCGTACCTGCGCGAGCGATTGCACGATCTCGACGACCTCGCCAATCGCCTGATGCGCCAGCTGACCGGCCGCGACCACGCGCCGTCGCGCGAGAACCTGCCGGAAAACGCCATTCTCGTCGCCCGCTCGATGGGTCCGGCGGCGCTGCTCGATTACGACCGCAAGCGGTTGCGTGGTCTCATATTGGAAGAAGGCGGTCCGCAATCGCATGTCGCGATCGTGGCGCGCGCGCTCGGTATCCCCGCCGTCGGCGACATCGACAACGCCACCGGTCTTGCCGATCCGGGCGACGCCGTCATTGTCGACGGCTCGACGGGCGATCTGCACGTCCGCCCGCTGCCGGACATGGAGGCGGCCTATGCCGAGCGCGTCAAGCTGCGGGCGCGCCGCCAGCAGCAATATTCCGCGCTGCGCGACAAGCCCTGCGTCACCAAGGACGGCACGGAGATCACGTTGCTGATCAATGCCGGCCTGAGCGTCGACCTGCCGCACATCGCGGATACCGGCGCCGGCGGCATCGGCTTGTTCCGCACCGAGCTGCAATTCATGGTGGCGCCGAATTTTCCGCGCTCCGGCGAGCAATACACATTATATCGCGCGGTGCTCGACGCCGCCGGCGACAAGCCGGTGACTTTCCGCACGCTCGACATCGGCGGCGACAAGGTGTTGCCCTACATGCGCAATGTCGAGGAGGAAAATCCCGCGCTGGGCTGGCGTGCGATCCGGCTCGGTCTCGACCGCCCCGGCCTGCTGCGGACGCAGTTGCGCGCATTGCTGCGCGCGGCAGGCAGCCGCTCGCTGAAAATCATGTTCCCCATGATCTCTGCCGTCGAGGAATTCGATCAGGCCAAGGAGTTCGTGGAGCACGAACTGACGCATCTGCGCCGTCACGGCCACAAGCTTCCCGACCAGGTCGAGGTCGGCAGCATGGTGGAAGTCCCTTCCCTGCTTTATCAGCTCGACGAGCTGCTCGAACGGGTTGATTTTCTCTCCATCGGTTCGAACGACCTGATGCAATTCTTCTACGCGATCGATCGCGGCAATCCGCGGGTGTCGGCGCGCTTCGACGCACTCTCGCCGCCGATGCTGCGCGCGCTCAAGGACATCGCCGACAAGGCTCGCGCGCACAAGAAACCGACGACGGTTTGCGGCGAGCTTGCATCGCAGCCGATCGGCGCACTGGCGCTCGTCGCCATCGGCTACCGCTCGCTGTCGCTCACGCCATCCGCCATCGGGCCGGTCAAGGCGATGCTGCTCGATCTCGACTGCCGCAAGATCGCGGCCTTTCTCACCGCCCTGATCGAGAAGCCGACTGGCGGCCTGCCGATCCGCGCGCAGCTCGAGAAATTTGCCGCCGACAGCGGTTTGCAGATTTAGGAGCGAGGACGGTCGTGGCCGGGCTTGTCCCAGCCATCCACGTCTTTTACCTAACCCCAAGGAAAGACGAGGACGCCCGGCACAAAACCAAGCATG
Organism: uncultured Alphaproteobacteria bacterium; assembly: GCA_963723335.1. Taxonomy (GTDB): domain Bacteria; phylum Pseudomonadota; class Alphaproteobacteria; order Rhizobiales; family Xanthobacteraceae; genus BOG-931. Next base: position 403,395 of record CAVRQJ010000007.1, read on the forward strand.
ACCATATAGACCATGTTGCCCGACCAGAAACTCGAAGCGCTCGTCGTCCGCCATGCCGTGCTTGAACGCGAACTCGCGACGGCGCTGCCGTCCGAGACCTATGTCAAGCTGTCGCGCGAATTCGCCGAACTCGCACCGGTGGTCGAGGCAGTGAATTCCTATCGCGCCGCGCAGAACGAGCTTGCAGGCCTGACGGGCCTGATCGCGGATCCCGCGACCGACTCCGAAATGCGCTCCATCGCCGAGGCCGAAAAGCCCGGGCTGGAAGCGCGCCGCACGACGCTGGAACAGCAGTTGCGGCTCGCGCTCCTGCCAAAGGACGCGATGGACGAACGCAACGTCATCCTCGAAATCCGCGCCGGCACCGGCGGCGACGAAGCGGCGCTGTTCGCCGGCAACCTGTTCCGCATGTACGAGCGTTATGCAGCCAATCAGAGCTGGAAGGTCGAGATGATGACCGCAAGCGAAGGCGCGATGGGCGGATATAAGGAAATCGTCGCCGAAATCCGCGGTCGCGGCGCCTTTGCCAAGATGAAATTTGAATCCGGAGTGCACCGCGTCCAGCGCGTGCCCGACACTGAGGCGTCCGGGCGTATCCACACTTCGACGGCGACGGTCGCCGTCCTGCCGGAGGCTCAGGATCTCGACGTCGCCATCAACGACGGCGATCTCAAGATCGACACGCTGCGCTCGAGCGGCGCCGGAGGCCAGCACGTCAACAAGACCGAATCCGCGGTGCGGGTGACGCATATTCCCTCGGGCATCGTCGTCATGATGCAGGAGGACCGGTCGCAGCATCGCAATCGCGCCAAGGCGATGGCCGTGCTGCGCACCCGGCTCTACGACTTCGAGCGGCAAAAACTGGATGCCGCGCGCGCCGCCGAGCGGCGCGGTCAGGTCGGCACCGGCGATCGCTCGGAACGCATTCGCACCTATAATTATCCGCAGGGCCGCGTGTCCGACCACCGCATCAATCTGACGCTGTACAAGCTGCCGCAGATTCTCGAAGGCGAAGCACTCAACGAAATTGTCGATGCGCTGGTCGCGGAAAATCAGGCAGTTCTCCTTGCAGCGGAGGGTGTTTGACGATGGGCCGCGCGGCGGCTTCCGGTGCAGCATCGCATCGGACCATCGACGGCGCGCGGCGTTTCTGGACGGCGCGGTTTCGCGACGGCGGCATCGATACTCCCGATCTCGATGCACGGCTCTTGATCGGCCATGCCCTGCGCTTGGACCACGCGGCGCTCGCCGCTTCGGGCGCGCAGAGCCTTGGCGCGGAGGACGAACGCGCGATCGGCGCATTGGCGCAGCGCCGCCTCGGGCACGAGCCGGTGGCGCGGATCATCGGGACGAAAGAGTTTTGGAGCCTGCCGCTGCGCATCGATGATGCGACTCTGGTACCGCGGCCCGAGACGGAAACAATCGTCGAGGCGGTGCTCGCCGCAATCGATGCCGGTGGCCGCCGGGCGCACGCCCTGCGGATTGCCGACCTCGGCACCGGCTCGGGCGCGATCCTGCTCGCCCTTCTCACCGAACTGCCCGCCGCCTTCGGCGTTGGTACCGACGCGAGCCCGGCGGCGCTTGCTGTCGCCCGTGACAACGCCCTTCGCATCGGCCTGTCTCGTGCGGCCTATGTCGCATGCGACATGGCGGCGGCGCTGCGCGGCCCGTTCGATATCATTGTCTCCAATCCGCCCTACATCGCGTCCGGCGACATCGCCGCGCTGCCGCCCGAAGTACGTTTGTTCGATCCGCGCCGCGCACTCGACGGCGGTCCCGACGGACTGAATTTCTATCGCGCGATCGCCATGACGGTTCCAGCGTGCCTTGCGCCGGATGGCGTGCTTGCGGTCGAACTCGGCGCCGGTCAGGCGGAACCGGTCGCAGCCATATTCGCCGGCGCAGGCCTTGCGCTATCGCCGCCGCGGCCCGATCTTAATGGCGTGCCGCGTGCCCTCGTTGCGAGAAAAGGGCACCAGGGTTAAGCATTGGACCCCGGCAAAAAAGCACATAAGACTTGGCAAAATAGCGATAGGGCTTGGCAAAATAGCACTTGGAATGTCGGCTGGAACCGACTAGCTTGCGGTCACGGAATCGCCCTAGATGAGGGTGCCGCGTTGCCCAGAACGCCCGGAGCAGAGCTTAAGAAGTTCGGCTCCAAGAGGTCGGTAGCGCAGGCCAGGCAGAAAAAAGCGAACGCTGGATAGCGAAAGCCGGATTGGACGGCATACGGGATTGCCAGATTCAAAGCTCATCGGATACGCGCGCCCTTATCAGTGGCCGCGCATAACGAAAGGTTTGCGTCACCGCGGCTGAAAAAGCCGGTAGGGGCTCGATTTGCTGAGTGCAAAATCGCTGCGAGGACGAATCTCTGGGAAGGCACATAACGTTTCAAGTAGCGTTCAGTGAGCAGAAGCGGCGGCGTCGGTGCTGCGGCAAATAACGGGGTTGGCGGAAAACTAAATCATGAGAAACGGACAAAACAAACGCATGCGCGGCCGAAACCGAAAGGGTGGCGGACACCACCACCAAAATCCGCTATCGCGAATGTACGAGTCCAACGGGCAAGACGTAAAAATCCGGGGAACGGCTTCGCATATCGCCGAAAAATATCTCCAGCTCGCCCGCGACGCACAAAGCTCGGGCGATACGATCGCTTGCGAAAATTATTATCAGCACGCCGAACATTATTTTCGCTTGATCGCCGCCGCGCAGGAACAGCTTCGTCAAACCCAGCCCTACTTTCAGCAGCAGCCAGGCGGTACGTCGGCTAATCAGTCCGACGACGACGATGACGATGGCGATGGCGACGAGCCGTCGCATATCGGCGGCGAGCCCTACGCGCCGCAGCCGCAGACTTTCTATCCGCGCGAACAGCAGAACCAGCAGCCGCAATACCAGCCGCCGCCGCAGCAGCCCCAACATCAGCCGCAGCCGCAGCATTTCCAGCAGCGCCCGCGGCATCAGCCGGAACACGCCGGCGACGTCGAACAGTTGCCGTCATTCATCACCGGCAGCCAGCCGCAGCAAAATTCGCCGCAACATGGCCAGGGCAACAATCAAGGCGGCAACGGTTCAAACGGCCAAAATGGCCAGAACGGCTTTGACGGTCCCGATCGATTTCCGCTGCACCGGCGGCGGCGGCGGCATCGCAGCGGTGGTCCGCGCGAGCAATCGATGGATAACTCCACGCCGGGCGGTGACAATAACGGTCCGTCCTCCGGACCGACGGAAGAATAAACCGCGTTTGCGGATTTTCCGCCGATTTGACGTATGCTGATTTGACGTGCGCGCTGATTTGACGTGAGTGGCCGGGCCTTGCGCCCGGCCATTTCGTTTGGTGCCGCCGATTACAGCCCGCGCGGCGCCTTGGCCAGACGCACCAGGAACCAGATCGGCACGACGATAACGGCCCCGAGCAGGAAATAACGCCACAGCCAGCGCACGGCATCGAAGCCCATGTTCCAGACGTGCTCGAGAAGGTGTTCGACCAACTCGATGATATTCCAGGGATCGAGACCGATCGCGGCGAGGATGACGCCGACCAGGATCGAAAGCAGGACAAGCCGGCCAAGCACCGCCAGCGGCGGACCGCCGAAGAAGCGATGAATGTATTCCTGCGGCTTGTCGGATTCCAAGGATTGCTGGCTCATCGCGGCCTCCCGAATGCGTCAGTTAGGAACTCGCAGCCTCCAGCGCAAGCGCTGATTTGAGCCTTGGGCTGCCGCCCGCACCGCGCTTTGCGGACCCGGGCGAAGACGTTGCCTCACCTTCGCAAGAGGCGCTAAGTTGCCCCCGTCCCAAGTGGATTTCGAGGATTTCGATGGCCAAAATCGAAGATCGCGCGATCGCGCCGAATGCGAGCCTCAACGACGATATCGGCGAGGAGGTCCGGCTTCGCATGTACCGCATGCAGGTCGAAATCCGCGAGGCCGAGCAGCGCGCTTTCGACCTTTTCCTGCAGAACCTGGTGAAGGGGACGAGCCACCTGTCGCTCGGCCAGGAAGCTGTCGCCGCCGGCTGCGCCGCCGCGATGCAGCCCGGCGACCTTTCGTTCTGCACCTATCGCGGTCACGCCCATACGCTCGCCCGCGGCGTGCCGATCGAGCAGGTCCTGGGCGAACTGATGCAGCGCGATAACGGCCTGATGCGCGGCAAGGGCGGCTCGATGCACCTGACGTCGGAAAAGCACGGCGTGATGGGATCTTACGCGATCATCGGCGCGCATCTGCCGATCGCCTGCGGCGCGGCCTGGCGCGCGCAGTACAAGGGCCAGAAAGATGTCTCGGTCTGTTTCTTCGGCGACGGCACGACCAATATCGGCGCTTTCCACGAAGCGCTGAATTTTGCCGCGGTGTGGAAGCTGCCGGTGATCTTCATCTGCGAAAACAATCTCTACATGGAATATACACCGATCGGCGATGTGACCGCGGTGGAACACCCGGCGGCCGACCGCGCCAGCGCCTACGGCCTGCCGCGCATCATTGTCGACGGCAACGATGCCGACGACGTCTATCGCACCGCGCTCGCCGCTTACGACAAGGCGCGCGCCGGCGGCGGCCCCTCGCTGATCGAATGCATGACCTATCGCTACAGCGGGCATTCGCGCGCCGATCCGGCCAAGTACCGGCCGGAAGGCGAACTCGAAAAATGGAAAGAGCGCGATCCGATAAAAATCTACCGCGAGCGTCTTAAGCAATTCGGCATTGGCGACGACGTCATTGCCAGGATCGACACCGACGTGAAGCGGCAGGTCGATGAAGCGACCGAGAAGTGCAAGGCCGCGCCGATGCCGCCGCTCGAACTCCTCACCACCGATGTTTATGCCGACGGGGGCTTCGCATGGCGGAATTGACCTATCGCGACGCCGTAATCCGCGGCATCGCACAGGAAATGACCCGCGACCCGGACGTGGTGTTTCTCGGCGAGGATGTCGCCAAAGCTGGTGGCGTGTTCAAGGCGACAGTCGGGCTCTACGAGCAGTTCGGTCCGCTGCGCGTGCGCGACACGCCGATCTCCGAACAAGCCATTCTCGGCGCGGCGATGGGCGCGGCAATGACGGGACTGAAGCCAATTGCCGAAATCATGTTTTCGGATTTTTTCGCGGTCTGTTTCGATTACATCGCCAACGAATTCCCGAAAAGCCGTTACATGTCGAACGGCCAGACCAAATGCCCGCTGGTTGTGCGCACCGGCAACGGAGCCGGCTCGCGCTTTGGCGCTCAACACAGCCAAAGCGTCGAGAACTGGTGCATGATGATCCCCGGACTCAAAGTGGTCGCGCCATCGAACCCGCGCGATGTGATCGGATTGCTGGCGGCGTCGGTGCGCGATCCCGACCCTGTCATTTTTCTGGAGCACAAGTCGCTCTATGCGACGAAGGGCGAGGTGCCGGACGGCGAGATCGTCGACAAGCTCGGCACCGCAAAAATCGTGCGGCCAGGCAAGGACGCCACCATCCTGGCGCTGGCTTTGATGGTGCCGCGCGCAGTCGCCGCCGCGGACAAACTCAAATCCGAGCACGGCATCGACTGCGAAGTCGTCGACGTGCGCTCGCTGGTGCCGCTCGACACCCAGACCATTCTTGGCTCCGTCGCGCGCACGCACCGGCTGTTCACCGTCGAGGAGAATCCCCGGCTGTGCGGGTGGGGCGCCGAACTTGTCTCCATCGTTGCCGACGAGGCGTTCTACGATCTCGACGGACCGCCGGTGCGGATCACCACACCGCACATTCCGCTGCCGGCCGCGGACATTTTGGAAGACATCGCGCTGCCCAGCGTCGACCGCATCGTCGAGCGCGTGAAGCGGTCGATGGAGAGTTGAAGCAACGCTGTCATCACCGGGCTTGTCCCGGTGATCCCGAAGGACATGGCAGGATCGTGCCACGCAATCGAGGTGGCCGGGACAAGTCCGGCCATGACGCGGAAAGAACGGAGTTGAATGATGGCCATGTATGACAATCTCCTCGCCAATGTCCCGACCGACCTGTGGATCGGCGGCCAGTGGCGCAAATCCTCAGACGGCGGCCGCTTCGACGTGATCGATCCGGCGACCGAGAACAAAGTCGCCTCGGTCGCCAGCGCGACGGTGGAAGACGCCAAGGCCGCGCTTGACGCAGCGCAAGCCGCCTTCCCCGGCTGGGCAGCGAAAAAGCCCCGTGAACGCGGCGAAATCCTGCGCAAGGCTTACGACCTGATCATGCGCGACGTCGAGCGGCTGGCGAAGCTCATCACCATCGAGAACGGCAAGGCGCTGTCGGACTCGCGCGGCGAAGTCGCCTATTCGGCGGAGTTCTTCCGCTGGTACGCCGAAGAAGCGGTGCGCAATATCGGACAGAACTCGATCGCGCCGTCCTCGGGCGCGCGCATTTTGGTGCAGCACAAACCGGCTGGCATCGCGGTTTTGGTCACGCCGTGGAATTTCCCGGCCGCGATGGCGACCCGCAAGATCGGCCCGGCGCTCGCCGCCGGCTGCCCGGTCGTCCTTAAGCCCGCCTCCGATACGCCGCTCACCATGCTGGCGCTGATGCCCATTCTCGAGGAAGCCGGCGTACCCGCCGGCGTCGTCAACGTCATTCCCTCGCGTTCGTCCGGCAAGGTCGTCAGCGCCATGCTGCACGATCCACGGGTGCGCGTGGTGTCGTTCACCGGTTCCACCGAAGTCGGCCGGAAGCTCTTGCATGAAGCAGCCGACAACATCGTCAAGCCGGCGATGGAGCTCGGCGGCAACGCGCCTTTCATCGTGTTCGACGACGCCGACATCGATGCGGCAATAGACGGCGCGATGATCGCAAAGATGCGCAACATGGGCGAAGCCTGCACCGCCGCCAACCGGTTCTACGTCCACGAGAAGGTGCATGACGAGTTCGCCAAGAAACTCACCGCCAAGATGTCCGGGCTGAAGATGGGCAACGGACTCGACGACGGCGTTGCGCTTGGGCCGCTGGTCAACAAGGACGGCCGCGACAAGGTGATCGAGCTGGTCGACGACGCGGTCAAGAAGGGCGCCAAGGTGCTCACCGGCGGCAAGGCGCCCGATGGTCCCGGCTTTTTTTATCCGGCAACGGTGCTGTCGAACGTCGCCGACGATTCCAAGATGCTGAGCGAGGAGATTTTCGGCCCGGTCGCTTCACTGCAGACTTTCAAGTCCGAGGACGAGGTGATCACGCGCGCCAATGACACCGAATATGGCCTCGTGGCCTATCTCTACACCAAGGACTTGAGCCGGGGCATGCGCGTATCGGAGAAGCTCGACTTCGGCATGATCGGACTCAACCGCGGCATCGTCTCCGACCCGGCGGCGCCGTTTGGCGGCACCAAGCAATCCGGCCTCGGCCGCGAAGGCGCGCATGAAGGCCTGATGGAATTCACGGAAACCCAGTACATCTCGGTGACGTGGTGAGAGCAGAGACGCAAAGCATCGCGCAGCGGCTCCAGGGCGCGTGGCGCTATGTCGGCACGCGGCTTGACGGCGCGAACTGGAATCGCGGCGAAAATCCGAAGGGCATGATCTATTACGGCCCGCACGGCGAAATGTCGGTGCAGGTCGCGCCCGACGTCAAGCGCGTGCGAACCGGCGCGGTGATGACGCCGGAAGAAGCCAGGATCGCGCTCACCGACTACATCGCCTATTTCGGCACCTATACGATCGACGAAGACGCCGGCACCGTGACCCATCATCGCCACGACAGTATCCAGCCGGGTGATTCCGGCGATCTGGTCCGCCGTTACGAATTCGCCGATGACCGCCTGGTGTTGCGGCCGCCCAATTCGACGCTCGAAGTCACTTGGGAACGGATCAAGTGATGCGGCATAGCGCGTCATTCCGGAAACCGCGAAGCGGCTGCCCGGAATCCATAACCCCCGTCTTTGCAAACATTGCATCGGCTGTGATTATGGATTCCGGGCGCCTCGCTCCGCTCGGCCCCGGAATGACAAAATCGAGAATGCGGTCATGGATGTTTTGATGCCGCAACTCGGCGAGACGGTCGCCGAGGGAAAGATCACCAAGTGGTTCGTCCCGGCCGGCACCGCGGTGAAGCCGGGCGACAACCTGTTCGAGATCGAGACCGACAAGGTCTCGATGGAAGTGCCCTCGACCACCACCGGCGTGCTCGCGGAAATCCGGGTATCGGCGGGCGAAGTCGCGCCGGTCGGCGCCGTGGTCGCTGTGATTGCGGACGGCACCGGCGCGACGGCAAATCAGCGGCCCGCGGCGGCGCCTGCCGCACCTGCCCCGGCCGAACTTGCGCCCGGCACCGCCAGGGCGCCGATCCAGCGCTCTGAGCCGATGGGTCCTCGCATTCGCGGCGACGAGCGGCCCAGTGCGAAGCTTGATCCGTTCTTCGAAGTGCGCACGCCCGAGCACAATTTCGGCCCGGCGCGGCTTGCCGGCGGCGTTACTGTCACGCCGCTGGCGCGCCGGCTCGCCGGCGAAGCGGGCATTGATCTTTCACGGCTGCACGGCTCTGGCCCGCATGGCCGCATCGTCGCCGCCGACATCGATGGCGCGCCACGTCCGGCGCGCGCCACGCTCGCCGAAGGCCCGAGCGCGAGCGACGTGAAGGCGCTCTACGCGCCCGGCAGCTACGAGGAAGTGCCGCTCGACGGCATGCGGCGCACGATTGCGGCGAGACTCACGCAAGCTGTGCAGACCACGCCGGTCTTCTATCTCACCGCGGACGCTGAGATCGGCCGTCTGATCGCGCTGCGCGAGGAAGCCAACAACGCCGCCCCCAAGGACAAGGACGGAATTCCGGCGTTCAAGCTTTCGGTCAACGATTTCGTGATCCGGGCGCTGGCGCTGGGGCTGCAACGCGTGCCGGCCGCGAACGCGGTGTGGGCCGGCGACCGTATGCTGCGCTTCAAACATTCCGATATCGGCGTTGCCGTAGCGCTCGAGGGCGGACTGATCACGCCGGTCATTCGCGCCGCCGAGACGAAATCGCTCAGCGCGATCTCCGCCGAGATGAAGGATTACGCCGCCCGCGCGCGCGACAAGAAGCTCAAGCCGTCTGACTATCAGGGCGGATCGTCGGCGATCTCGAATCTCGGCATGCATGGCGTGCGCGAATTCACCGCCATCATCAATCCCCCGCATTCGACGATTCTCGCGGTCGGCGCCGCGCGCCGCCAGGCGATCGAGAAGCCCGATGGCGGCGTTGCCTTCGTCAGCATGCTGAGCGTGACGCTGGCATGCGATCATCGCGTCCTGGACGGCGCGCTCGGCGCCGAGCTTTTGGCCGCCATCAAGAACTTTATCGAATTGCCGGTGAGCATGCTGGTGTGAGGATGAATGATGGCTGCCAATAGACCCGGGGTCGTTCTGTTCGGCCCGCCGAAGCCGACAATCGTCAAAGGCATCGAGACCGGCTGTACGCTCTACAAGGCCGCCGATGCGAAAGACCACGATACCTTTGTTGCCGAGCACGGCCAGGTGCGCGCCATTGCCTGTGCCCAGGGGATGATGTCGGCGAGCCTGCTCGAACGCTTTCCGAAACTCCAGATCGTTTCCAGTTTCGGCGTCGGTTACGATCATGTCGACGTCAAATATGCCGCGGCGCACGGGATCACCGTCACCAACACGCCCGAAGTGTTGACCGAGGAAGTGGCCGACACCGCGCTCGGCCTGCTGCTCTGCACCGTGCGCGAATTTCCCCAGGCCGAACGGCATGTGCGCGCCGGTCATTGGGCCAAGAAGGCTTATCCGCTGAGCAAGGCGACGCTGCGCAATCGCACGGTCGGCATGGTCGGCATGGGCGCGATCGGCCAGGCGATCGCACGGCGGCTCGAAGCATTCGGCGTGCCGGTCGTCTATCACACCCGGCAGCCGCGTCCCGGGCTAAAGCACCGCCACTATCCAAAGCTCGTCGATATGGCGCGTGACGTCGACACGCTCATGGTCATCGTGCCGGGCGGCGCCGCGACGGCGAACATCATCAACGCCGAAGTGCTCGACGCGCTCGGACCGAACGGCATCCTGATTAACATGGCGCGCGGTTCGGTGGTCGACGAACCGGTCCTGATCAAGGCGCTCAAGGACAAGCGTATCCTCGCGGCGGGACTGGACGTGTTCGCCAAGGAACCGGAAATCCCCGAAGAGTTGCTGGCGATGGACAATGTCGTGCTGTTTCCCCATGTCGGATCGGGATCCGAATATACCCGCCAGAAAATGGATCAGCTTGTCGCCGACAACATTCTCGCCTGGGCCGCGGGCAAGCCGCCGCTGACGCCGGTTGCGGAAACCCCGTGGCGCGCCTGGAGCTGACGCCGCGGGACGCGGCGGCATCGGCATGGTAGCGTTTGGCTGGACGAAACAGCTTGCAGAGTTCGACATGAGGCGTGGCGTTATTTGTGTTACCGCCCTCGCGGTGTGCCTTGGCGGCGGGGCCTTTGCGCAAAATGCGCCGCCGGAGCCGCAGCAAGACACTCAACCAGACACGCAACAGGAAAAAGTGACGACGCCGGACGCGCCGCCGCAAAGCCCTCCCGCTCAACCGCAAAATGCAACGGGCGATGCCACAAGCGCCATGATCGGCGCCTGGGAATTCTCCAACGCCGATCACGACAAGATTTGCCGTTTCAACTTCCGCGCCGACGCGGTATCCGGCGGCTACCGGCTCGACATCGACAAAAATTGCCCGAACCTGTTTCCTTCGACGAAAGACATCGTTGCCTGGATGAAAGACAACTACGGCAGCCTGCGGCTTCTCGATGCGCGCGGCAATGCGGTGGTGGAATTGAGCGAGGTCGAGAACGGCATGTACGACGGCTTCACCCCCGAAGAAGGCCGCTACATTCTGCAGACCGCCGCCGCGGCTCCGGTGCGCTCGGCTGACGACATGGTCGGCGACTGGGCGGTCGCGCGCGGTACGGGGAAACCGATCTGCATGCTGACGCTGGCGAACAGCCCGGCCGGCACTGATGTCCTGGCGCTGAAGATCAAGCCGGGCTGCGACGCCTTTGTCACGCGCTTCGGTCCGGTCGGCTGGCGCATGAACCAGGGCGAACTGGTACTGGTCTCGCCACGCGGACAATCCTGGCAGTTCGAGGAGAACGACGCCAATACATGGCAGCGTGTGCCGGAATCATCCGATTCCATCTTGCTCGTGCGGCAATAACGTAGCTCGGCTCTCATCAGCAGAAACTTGGAATGAAAAAACAATATCAAGTCGTCATTGTCGGCGGCGGGCCGGTCGGCGTCGCGCTCGCGGTCGAACTTGGGCTGCGCGGCATTTCCTGCGGGCTGGTGGAACGCAGGCTTGAACCGCAGCGCATCCCCAAAGGGCAGAACCTGACGCAGCGTTCCGTCGAGCACTTCCATTTCTGGGGTGTCGCCGATGAGCTGCGCGCCGCACGCACGTTGCCGCCGTCCTATCCGATGAGTGGCATCGTCGCCTATCACGATCTCAACAACGAATACTGGTACGCGCCGCCGCTGCGCGAGATCGTCAATTCCTATTATTTCCAGGAAAACGAACGGCTGCCGCAATATCAGGGCGAATACGTGCTGCGCGCGCGGATGGCGCAGCTGCCCAATGTCGAAGCCCGGTTCGGCTGGATCGCCGAAACGATCGAACAGGACGACAAGGGCGTGCGCGTCACTATTGCCGAGGACGGCGGCTCAGGCCGCGATGTGTTGCAGGCTGAATACCTTATCGGCTGCGACGGCGGACATTCTACCGTGCGCAAGCAGGCCGGCATCGAGCGCGGCGGCGCGGACTTCAACGAACTGATGGTGCTGGCGCTGTTCCGTTCGAAGGAACTGCACGAGAAGCTCAAGCGTTTTCCGCCGCGCTCGACCTATCGCGTCATCAACCCCGAACTGGGCGGCTATTGGCAATTTTTCGGTCGGGTGGACGTCGGCGAAAGCTGGTTCTTCCATTCCCCGGTTCCGGAGAACACCACGCGTGACAACTACGACTTTCAGGGTCTCCTCGAGAAAGCCGCGGGATTCAAATTCGCCGCCGACTTCGACTATGTCGGATTCTGGGATCTGCGCATCGCGGTTGCCGAGAACTATCAGGTCGGCCGTGTCTTCATTGCCGGCGACGCGGCTCATTCTCACCCGCCTTACGGCGCCTACGGCCTCAATAACGGGCTCGACGATGTGGTCAATCTCGGCTGGAAACTGGCCGCGAGACTCAACGGCTGGGGCAGCGACGCCCTGCTGCAGACCTACACCGAGGAGCGGCGGCCGATCTTCAAGGAGACCGCGGAAGACTTCATCGCGGCAGGCATCAAGCACGACCGCGAATTCCTCGATCGCTACAGCCCCGAGCGCGACAGGGCAGAATTCGAAAAGGCCTGGAAGGAGCAGGCCAATGCCGCCGGCCCGCGCGTCATGACTTACGAGCCCCATTACGAAGGATCGCCGATCGTGTTCGGTCCGCCGCACGGCAAAAGCAGCGCCAGCGGCTCGCACACCTTCAAGGCGCGCGCCGGCCATCACCTGCCACCGCAACTTCTGTCCTCCGGGCGGAACGTCTTCGAGGAGCTCGGCAAGGATTTCACTTTGCTCGCCTTCGACCGCGGTGAAAGTACCGCCGTGGCGTTTGCAGACGCAGCAAGAAAACTGAACGTCCCGCTCAAGATCGTCCGCGACACTTATCGCGACGGCCGCACAGCCTACGAGGCAAAACTCATTCTGGTGCGGCCGGATCGCTACATCGCCTGGATCAGCGACACCCCGCCCGATGATGCGGGAGCGATCATCGGGAAGATTGCCGGCAGAGCATGAGATTTACAACGGCTTGATTTCCACCTTGCGGAATTTAATCGTGCCCATGTCGTTTACGGCGCCTTTTTCGTGTTGCAAGGCGATCCGTCCGCTGGGGAACCTGGAATCCTCGACGCCATCGACGGTCCTTTGTCCGTTGAGGATGAGGGTAAGCTTTGGCCCCTTGGCTATTATCTCAAAGAGATTCCATTTGCCGCCGGCTTTTGGCATTGGATTGACTTTGGCCAGGTTGGTAAATGCACCGGTGCCGTATTCTGGCTGCGGCCGCTGATCGAAAATATTCGCTTCATAAGAGGTCTTGCTGCTCACCTCGTTGGGATTGGTACAGCGGATGAAGATACCGCTATTGACGTCGTCGCTTGCCCAGAACTCCGCCCTGATCTCGAAGTCGGTATAGGAGTTCTTCGACACCAGGAAGCCTCCGCCTTTGTCGGCGACGATGGCGCCGTCTTCGATCCGCCAATTCGCATCGCCGATCGCATCCCAGCCATCGAGAGTCCTGCCGTCGAACAGGCTTACCCATCCGGAATCGGCTTGTGCTTGACGCGCATGCTGCACGAGCATGAAGCCAATGCCGCAAAAAAATATTGATGCCGCGATCGCCGCCCAGCGTTTCATCGACGTTTCCTCCGTTTGAAATTTTGTTTTCGTTCGAGAGCGAGCCATTTTTGTCCCGCTCAAATCAGCTTCAATCCTTTCGAGCTCGCGAGGCCTTCCTTCCGACGCCGTTCGGCGCGCCTGGAATACCCGGAGCCATCCGCACCTTTCATATAAGCTTCCAAGAAATCCGGAAAGCCGCTATCATTCAAGTTAATTCGGGATTCATCCGGGAGTCTCGGTCACAAGCCCCGCTAAAGATAATATTCTCGTTACGAAAACCAGCGCAGCGGATCTCGGCGAGCCTTGACGACGTGGGCTTCGCTGAAGGGAGGATAGCTATGAATAAGCAAAGCCCGAAAAAGGCAGTCATCTTGCTCGCGGCCGCACTGTTCCTGTCGTTCCCTCTGATGCTGTTCGGCGAACGCCCTTCGGCAGCGGAAGAGTGGAATTTCTATATGCATCAATCGGCGCCGAATTTCGCGACGTCGCGTGGTGCGCAACGCTTCACCGAAGAGATCGACAAGGCGACGGACGGCAAGCTCACGGTCAAGCTGCATCTGGCGGGAACGCTCCAGATCAATCCGAGCAACATTACGCAAGCCGTCGGCGAGAACGTCGTACAGATCGCAGACGACCTTTTCAATTCGGGCAATATCATCGTTGCGGGCATTCCGCGCTTGCCCATGCTCGTCCAGTCGTACGACGATTTCGCCAAGGCGGATGCGGCGCTCAAGCCCTATCTGGAGAAGGCGTTTGCACAGAAGGGCGTGACCCTTCTCGCGTCATATACCTATCCGCTGCAATTTGTTTGGGGGCGCAAGAAGATAGAAGCGCTCGACGATATCAAAGGCTTGAAGTTCCGCGTCGCGCAGCCGGAACAGGGCGAATTCGTGCGGCGTTTCGGCGGCACATCGATCACGATGAGCGCGCCGGAAGTCCCCTCAGCGCTCGACCGCGGGGTTGTCGACGGAATTTTCACCGCCGGCGTCGGCGCCGTCTTGTGGAAAGACCTGCTCAAATACGGCTATGTCCTGATCGTCAACGTCAACAATTCCTACTACATCGCCAACACCGAGGCTTTCAACAAGCTGTCTCCGGACCTGCAGGGCAAATTGCGCCAGGTTGCCGAAGACTCGGCGCGCTGGGATCAGGAAACCATGCAGAAAGAGGAGACGGATTCGGTCAAGATCCTTTCCGACATGGGTTACACCTTTACCAAGGCGACGCCGGACGATGTTTCTCGCGCCGTAACCGCCATGAAGCCGTATTGGGACGAATGGGCAACCTCGCGCGGACCTGATGCCGTCGAGGCGCTGGCGAAAGTCCGGGCCGCGCTGGGGCGATAATCCGCCGCATTGAAAAATAACGCAGATGGAGCACGGCGGCGTGACCGACAGTGCATCTCCGCAAACTATTCCTGAAAGTATCGTCGAGCGGATCTGCAAGTTCGCCTGCGTTGCGGCGCTGGTCGTCATGCTGGTGGTGATCGGGACCGATATTTTCACCCGTGCGGTCTTCAACTTCTCCTTCGAGATTTCAGACGAACTTGGCGGCTACATGCTCGTGGTGATCACGTTCGTGAGCTTGTCGGTGTGCCAGGTCAACGACAGCTTCCACCACGTCGAACTGGTGCAGTCTCGCCTCTCCCCATTCGGACGCTCGGTTTCCCGCATCATTTTCGATTTCCTGTCGCTCGCGTTTGGCGCGGTGCTGCTCTGGCAACTCGTCAAATTCGATATGTCCTCATACCGGTTCGCCAACCGCGCTCCGACTTATCTGTCGACGCCGCTCTGGATTCCACAGATCGTCATGGCGCTGGGCGCGGCCGCTCTCTGCTTCTCCCTTGTGCGCACGCTCGCCGCCGATTTCGCCCGATTGGGGGCGCATGGCAACGCGACGGAGAACCGCGGTGAGCCCTGAACTGCAAATCGCCGTCACCTTCGCGGTCTTTCTGGTGCTGCTGACGTGCGGCATGGCGGTGCCGTTCGCGATCGCCGTGCCGGCGGTTTTCTATCTTCTGCTGCAGGGCGGCCTGCCAAGCCTCAACAGTCTGGGGCTTGTGAGCTGGGGCAGCATGAACAGCTTCGTGCTCACCTGCGTGCCGTTATTCATGCTGATGGCGGAAATCCTGCGCATCAGCGGGCTGAGCAGCCGCATCTACTCCGGCCTCGCCAAGCTCGTTGCCCGGCTTCCCGGAGGGTTGCTGCAGACGAACATCGCCGGCTGCGCGATCTTCGCCTCGGTGAGCGGGTCCAGCATTGCAACGGCGGCGTCGATCGGCGGGGTCGCCCTGCCCCAGCTGACCCGGCGCCACTACGATCGGCGGCTGGCGGCAGGATCGCTGGCGGCCGGCGGGACGCTCGGGATTCTGCTGCCGCCGAGTTTCGGCATGATCGTCTATGGCACCTTCACCGAGACCTCCGTGCCGAAATTGTTCATGGCCGGAATTGTGCCCGGCCTGATCATGACCGCGGCCTTCATGGCCTATATCGGCACCCATGCCACGATCCTGCCCGCGGTCGCGCCGCGCGAATCCGGACCGAAGTCTCTTCACGAATTTTTCGGCGCGCTCGCCGACGTCCTGCCGTTCGCAATCCTGATTGCAGGCACCCTCGGCGGCATTTACGCGGGGCTGGTCACCACAACCGAAGGCGCCACGATCGGCTGCAGCCTGGCGATTCTTCTCGGCGCCATATTCGGCGAGCTCACGCCGGGCAAATTGATCGCGGCGATGTACAGCACGATAAAATTCTCCGGAAATATCCTGTTCATCATATTCGCGGCTTATCTCTTCTCTTACGCGATCAGTTTCGCGGGCGTCGGCGAGAAGCTCACGGCTTTCATCGTCAGCCTGCATTTGAGCCGCCTGGAATTCTTCCTGGCGCTGTTTGTTCTCTACACCGTTCTGGGCTGCCTGATCGAAAGTCTCGGCATGATCGTCATCACGGTGCCGCTGATCTTTCCGGTGCTGCCGAACTACGGTATCGATCCGATTCTGTTCGGCGTTATTCTCGTGCTCTTTGTCGAGCTAGGGCAAATCTCGCCGCCGATCGGGATCAATCTGTTCGTCATCCAGAGCATCTGGGACGGCAAGTTGAGCGACGTCGTCATCGGCACCATCCCGTTTCATTTGACCATGTTCGTAGTGCTGGCGCTGGTCATCCTGTGGCCCGATCTTGCGCTTTGGCTGCCACACCACATGTCGCGATGAGAAACTAGAACCGATGCAGCGCAGCACCTCACGGATATTGACGACCCACACCGGAAGCCTGCCGCGGCCGCGGGAGCTGACGCGGCTCTACGCGTTACGGGCGCGCGGCGAAACGGCCGATCAGGCCGAGATCGACCGCGCGGGTCGTGACGCGGTACGCGCGATCGTACGCAAGCAGCGCGGCGCCGGCATCGACGTCGGCAATAACGGCGAGCAGCAGCGCAACTCGTTTTTTCTCTACCTCAAATCGCGGCTGTCCGGTTTCGGCGGCAGCTGGGAGCGGCCGCCGCGCGCTGACGTCGAGAAGTATCCGGAATTCAAGCGCATGTGGACCGAGCAGCACGCCAGCCGGACCCAGGTTTCGGCGCTCGGCGGCTTGCCGAAAGCGATAGGCGCGGTGCGCTATCTCGACGCTCGCGCGATAGAAGACGAGTGCCATTATTTCAATGAAGTCCTGAAGGAAAATCCGCGCGTTTTCGTTGAAGCGTTCATGAGCGCGCCGTCGCCCGGCATTCTCGCCACCGCAGTGCGCAACGAGCACTACGACACGCAGGGGGCCTATCTGGGGGCGCTCGGGACGGCGCTCCAGGTCGAATACGAAGCGATCGTAAAAAGCGGCCTACTGCTTCAGATCGATGCGCCCGATCTCGCCCTCGAACGCCACATCACCTACAAGGACCAGCCGGTTTCGGTCTTCATCGATTTTGTCGAGCAGGTGGTTGCGACCATCAACCGGGCGCTTGCGAACGTACCCCGCGACCGCGTCCGCCTGCATGTGTGCTGGGGCAATTCCGAATCGCCGCATGATTGCGACGTGCCGCTCGAAGACATTCTGCCGACCCTGCTTGAGGCCAAGGTTGGCGGTCTGGTATTGCCGTTCGCCAATCCCCGGCACGCTCACGAGTTTCGCTGCTTCGAGAAGAACCGGCTCAAGGACGATCAGGTCCTTGTCGCGGGGGTCATCGATAGCCTGACTAATTTCGTCGAGCATCCTGAGGTCGTGGCCGATCGCATCGAGCGGGTCTCCAGAGTTGTCGGCGATCCTGCGCGCGTGCTTGCGGGAACCGATTGCGGATTTGACACGTCTGCCGGCTGGGGTCGCGTTGCCGAAGACGTGGTATGGGCCAAGCTCACGAGCTTGCGCGACGGCGCCCGGCTCGCTTCGCAGCGGCTATTTTAGCCAGACCCGGGAATTGGGCGGCTGAATCAAATCAGCTTTAGCCCCTTCAGGCTCGCATGCCCTTCCTTGCCGACGATGATGTGGTCGTGCACGGAAATGCCGAGCGGGCTTGCCACCGCGATGATCTGCTGCGTCATCTGGATATCGGCGCGCGACGGCGTCGGGTTGCCGGACGGATGATTGTGCACCAGGATGATTGCGGTTGCCGACAGCTCAAGCGCGCGCTTGACCACTTCGCGCGGATAGACCGGCGTGTGATCGACGGTGCCGATCTGCTGAATTTCGTCGGCGATCAGTTGATTGCGCTTGTCGAGGAACAGCACGCGGAACTGCTCGCGGTCGGCGAAGGCTTGCGCGGTGCGGCAATAGTCCAGCAGCGTCGACCATGACGACAGAACCGGACGTTTTTTCACGGCGCCGCGCAATTGCCGGCTGGCGGCTGCCTGCACGATCTTGAGCTCGACGATCGCAGCATCGCCAAGGCCTTTCACCTCGGCAAGCCGCGCCTGCGGCGCGGCGATTACTTCGGCGAACGAGCCGAATTTCTCGAGCAGCGCCTTGGCGAGCGGTTTGACGTCGCGCCGCGGCAGCGCGCGGAACAGGAGAAGTTCGAGGAGCTCATAGTCGGACAGCGCGTCGGCGCCGGCCTCGCGAAAACGGTCGCGCAGGCGCTCGCGGTGGCCGTAATAATGCGGCGTGGCTTCGGCGAGCCCGCGTACGCTGTCGCGTTTTTTTTCCAACATGGGAATTCGCACGCAACCCTGAAATCCGGCGGCAGTATCCGCTGCCGCGCGCCGCCCCGGCCGGCGCCTGCAAGGATGCCCGGATTGCGGGAATTTGCAATCGGCTTTGCGCCGTCAGGCCTCGTAGGGTGGCTTGTCGAGCCCCTTGGGCGACAGCGTGAAAATCTCGACGCCGGTGTCGGTGACACCGACCGAGTGCTCGAACTGCGCGGACAAGGAGCGGTCGCGCGTCACCGCGGTCCAGCCGTCGGACAGCACTTTCACATGCGGGCGGCCGAGATTGATCATCGGCTCGACGGTAAAGAACATTCCCGGTTTCAGCACGATGCCTTCGCCGGGCCGGCCGATATGCACGATATTCGGCTCGTCGTGGAACAGCCGGCCGAGGCCGTGGCCGCAGAAGTCGCGCACCACGCTCATGTGCTGGGCCTCGACATAGGCCTGGATCGCATGCCCGACGTCGCCGGTCGTGCCGCCCGGCTTGATGGCGGCGATGCCGCGCATCATGCCCTCATAGGTAACTTCGATCAGCCGCTCGGCGCGCCGGGGGACCTCGCCTACCGGATACATGCGGCTGGAATCGCCGTGCCAGTCGTCGAGGATCAGGGTCACGTCGACATTGACGATATCGCCCTCGCGCATCGGTTTTTCCGACGGGATGCCGTGGCACACGACGTGATTGACCGAGGTGCAGGTCGACTTGCGGTAACCGCGATACATCAGCGTCGCCGGCAAGGCGCCGTGATCCATGCCGAAATCGAACACCAGGCGGTCAATGTGTTCGGTGGTCGCGCCCGGCTTGATCTCGCCGACCAGCATATCGAGGCATGCCGCCGCGAGCTGGCCCGCCTTGCGCATGCCGTCAAAGGCATCGGCGCCGTGGATCTTGATCTGCCCGGTCTTGCGCAGCGGCGCACAGGCCGCATCGACATAGGTCATGGGAATCTAGCGCTGCGATATCGAGGTGGAATGTCGTATTTCTGTAGGAAACGCGGAGTTTCTGACAGCAATTTAAGCATAAGCACGCGCAACGCAAGCGCGCGCGAGGCTCCCTAATTCGCGATCTTGCCGCCCAGTTCATCCTCAATATGGACGCGGATGATCTCGTCGAATGATCCCTCGGCCTTAAAGCCCAGCGCCAGCGCACGGCGGGGATCGAACCGGCTCGGCCAGCCGGCGACGATGCGGGCGACCAGCGGATCGGGCGCGCGGCGGATGCGCGCGGCGACCTTGTCGCCCGCGATCCGGCGCAGGGCCGTGATCTGCTCCGCGACGGTGCAGCACACGCCCGGCATCGTCAGATTGACACGCGGCCCGAGCGTTTTCGCGTCGAGGCCCGCGGCATGAACGAGAAAACGCGTCGCCGCACGCGGGCTCGCGTGCCAGTGCAGCACGCTGTCCTCGACCGGCAAGACGGCTTCTTCGCCGGCCAGCGGCTCGCGGATGATCGAGGAAAAGAAACCCGACGCCGCCTTGTTGGGCTTGCCCGGCCGCACCACAATCGACGGCAGCCGTATGCCGACGCCGTCGAGAAAGCCGCGCCGCGTGTAATCGGCAAGGAGAAGCTCGACGATCGCCTTCTGCGTGCCGTAGGAGGTCAGCGGCGTCAGGTGAAAGTCATCGGCTATTGCTTCGGGGAACGGCGCGCCGAACACTGCGATCGACGAGGTGAAGACGACGCGCGGACAATAGGCGTCGCCGGCCAGGCGGATCGCTTCGATGAGCGCGCGCCCCCCGTCGAGATTGACGCGCATGCCCTTCTCGAAATCGAGTTCGGCCTCGCCGGAGACCACGCCCGCGAGGTGAAAGATCACGTGCGGCCTCTCGGCAATGACTTTGCTCGCTGTCGCCGGGTCGGCGATGTCGCGCGCCGCGGCGTCGACCTTGCCTGTGAACTCCCCTGGCTTTGTCGGGGCGCTGACGTCGATGAGCGTGAGCTGCTCGATCGGCTTGCCGTTAAGCGTGCCATCCTTGACGAGGCGCGCCGTGAGCTTGCGCCCGATCATGCCCGCGGCGCCGGTGATCAGAATGTGCATTTGGATTCACCCAACCTGTCATGCTCAGCGAAGGCGGAGCATCAAGCTACAGCGCCATCCCGCCGTCGACGAGATGGGTCTGGCCGGTAATGTAGCTTGCCTCGTCGCTGACGAGGAAGAGGGCGAGCGCGGCAACCTCCTGGGCTGTGCCGAGCCGGCCCATCGGCTGGCGCGCGATGAAATCCTGCCGCACGGCGTCCGGCGATTTGCCCGTTTCCCTCGACGCCGTGGCGATGCGGTCCTCGAGCGACGGCGATTCGATGGTGCCGGGGCAAATGGCGTTGCAGCGGATGCCCTGCTTGATGAAATCGGCGGCGACCGCCTTGGTCAGCCCGATCACCGCGGCCTTGGTCGTGCCGTAGGCATAGCGGTTTGGCACGCCGCGGATCGACGACACGGCCGACGAAATATTGACGATCGAGCCCTTCTTCTTTTCCAGCATCGCCGGCAGGAAGGCCTTGATCATGCGGTGCATGGATTTGACGTTGAGGTCGAAGGAAAAATCCCAGTCCTTGTCGGTGCAGTCGAGTACTGAGCCGTTGGCTACATAGCCTGCGCAATTGACCAAAATATCGAGCGCGCCGAATTCGCCCGCGATCGTCTTTGCCATCGCGTCGATGCTGTCCTGCGCGCGGACATCGAGCTTGGCGTGTTTTACCGCTTTGAGAGTCTTGACCTTGTCTTCGGCGACGTCGGTCGCGATGACCTTCGCACCCTCGGCAATAAGAGCTTCGGCGATGGCGCGGCCGATGCCCTGCCCCGCCGCCGTCACCAGCGCGATTTTGCCTTGCACTCTGTTGCTCATCCTGTCCTCACGCTTGCTGATTATTCATTGCGGCGAGACTGGTTTTCTGCCGGCCGCCGGGGTTGAAGTTTTCAGGTGACAGCCAGCGCTCGAAATTATGTTTACGCACCGGCCACTCACTGTCGAGCATCGAGAAATATGCCGTGTCGCGGCTGCGGCCCTTGGTGATCATGTGCTGGCGGAAAATGCCCTCGAACGTAAAACCATAACGCAAGGCGGCGCGCCGTGACGCGGCATTGAGTGAATCGCATTTCCATTCATAGCGCCGGTAACCGAGCGTCTCGAAGGCATAACGCGCCAGGAGGTATTGGGTTTCGGTGGCGAGCGGCGTGCGTTGCAGCGCCGGACTGTAGACGATGCCGCCGACCTCGATAACGCACATGTCGGGGCGGATTTCAAGGAAGGTTATCAGGCCTACAGGGGAACCGTTCGTATCGAGGATCGTGTAGCAGTAGGGGTCTTCACGCGTTTCGCGGTGAGCAAGCCACGCGGTGAAAGCGCGCTCATCGGCGAACGGTCCATGCCGCGATATGTAGGTCCAGAGATCGTCACGGTTGCCTAATGCTTGCCACAGGCCGCCACCATGACGCGCCGTATCGAGCCTTGTCACCGCGCCGAAACGGCCGGTGAGCGTCACCGGCCCGGGACGCGGCGCCGGCGTCGGATCGACCAGCGGCCCAATCGGTTGGCTCGTCGTCATGCCGAAGGTTTCTCGCGACCGTCGGCGCCCGCCTTGTTCAATGCGGCGAGGCTCAGTTTTTGCTGGCCGCTGCCATCGAAATTTTCCGGCGCGAGCCAGCGCTCGAAATTGCGCTTGCGGATCGGCCATTCGCTATCGAGCATGGAGAACCAGGCATTGTCGCGGTTGCGGCCCTTGGCGATCATGAATTGCCGAAACGTGCCTTCGTAGATGAAGCCGTAGCGCAGAGCCGCGCGTTGCGACCCCGCATTCAGGGCGTCGCATTTCCATTCATACCGCCGGTAGCCCAGCGTCTCGAAAATGTAGCGCGCCAGGAGGTATTGCGTTTCAGTCCCAAGCGGCGTGCGTTGCAGCGCGGGCGAATAGAGGACGTGGCCGACCTCGATAACCTGCATTTCCGGCACGATACGCAGCAGCGTCACATAACCGACAGCGCGTCCGGACTGATCGATGATCGCATAAGCATAGGGATCGTCCGTCGCCGCGCGCCTGGCGATGAAAGGCGAGAACTCCGCCTCGCTGGCAAACGGCCCATCGGTCGAAATATAGGTCCAGACCTTGTCGTGGCCGCCGAAGGCTTTCCACAGGTCGCCGGCGTGCTCCGGCTTGAGCTTTTCCAGGTGGCCGTAGCGGCCCTTCAGCGTGACCGGGCCCGGACGGCGCGCCGGCACCGTTCTATCGACCGGCAGTCCGATCGGCTGGCCGGTGTGCGGATGCGGTTCGGAGGAGGTCACGACTCGAACGTTTTGCGGTCGTCGCTGAAGAATTTGTTCAGCTCAGGATTGCTGATCAGGCCGGCGAAGCCATCGAATTTGCCGTCCTTGGCGATTTCCGTGGCGACCTTGATGAAGGCATGCATGGCGACGCGCGCCAGTGAGCCGCCGACGCTGATCCGGCGCACGCCCATCGCCGCAAGATCACTCACGGTGAAGCCGTACGCACCGCTGTTGAGGAAATTCACCGGCTTCGGCGCCACCGCCTTGACCACCGCCTCGATCTGTTCGCGCGTCTTGATGCCCGGCGCATAGAGGCAATCGGCGCCTGCCGCCGCATAAGCTTTCAGCCGCCGGATGGCGTCGTCGAGATCGTTCACGCCGCGGATGAAATTCTCCGCGCGCGCGGTGAAGACGACATCGCCGCCGGCGCGATCAATGGCCGCGCGCGCGGCCTTCACGCGCGCCACCGCGGCGTCGAGGTCGTAGAGCGGCGTTTTCGAATCATTCGGCGAATCCTCGATCGAGAGCCCGGCGACGCCGGTCGCAATGCACCGCGTCACGTTTTTCGCCACGCCGTCGAGATCGTCCGCGAGACCATCCTCGAAATCGGCGTTGAGCGGAACATCGGCCGCCTCCGCGATCTCATGGAAATGCGCCAACACGTCATCGAGCGGCTGCGCGCCGTCGGCGTAACCGCGCGCATGGGCATGGCCGGAGCTTGTCGTTGCCAGGGCTTTGAAGCCGAGCCCCTGGAGATAGCGCGCGCTGCCGACGTTCCACGGATTGGGAATGACGAAGCATCCCGCTTCATGAAGCTTGCGGAAAGCCTGCCGCTTGTCGGCGGTCGATGGACGGGACCCGGACATCAAAACACCCTCACTTAATTCAGTACGAACAGCCTAGTGATTGTCTCTTGGCACGAATTTTTGCGCGACGCGCTGATATTTCACCGCCGGCTTGAGCACCATGCCGCTGCCGAGCTGATCGACCATGCCGCGCTGAATTTCCTGCCACGGCGTCTGGCTTTCGGGATAGCGATAGCCGCCGGCCTTTTCGAGCGCGGCGCGGCGCGCCGTCAATTCCGCCTCCGGGATCAGGATATCGGCACTGCCTTTGTTGAGATCGATGCGCACCCGATCGCCCGTCTTCAGGAGCGCAAGCCCGCCGCCGGCGGCCGCTTCCGGCGAGGCATTGAGAATGGACGGCGAGCCCGACGTGCCCGACTGCCGGCCGTCGCCGATGCAGGCGAGCGCCGTCACGCCCTTTTTGATCAGGGCCGCGGGCGGCTGCATGTTCACCACTTCGGCCGAGCCCGGATAACCGATGGCTCCGGTGCCGCGCATGAACAGGATCGTGTGTTCGTCGATCGCGAGCGCGGGATCGTCGATGCGGTGATGATAATCCTCGGGTCCATCGAACACCACGGCGCGGCCCTCGAAGGCGTTCGGCGTCTTTGGGTCGGACAGGTAGCGCTTGCGGAATTCTTCGGAGATCACGCTCGTTTTCATGATCGCGGAATCGAACAGGTTGCCGCGCAGAACCTTGAAGCCGGCTTTTGCCTTCAGCGGCTTGGCGTAAGGCCGGATGACGTCGGCGTTGCAGACTTTGGCCGATGAGATGTTCTCCGCCATGGTCTTGCCGTTGACGGTGATTGCGTCGCCGCGCAGCCGCCCCGCCGCATGAAGTTCGCGCATGACCGCTGGCAATCCGCCGGCGCGATAATACTCCTCGCCGAGAAATTCGCCGGCCGGCTGCATATTGACCAGGAGCGGCACATCGTAGCCGATCGTTTCCCAATCCTCGATCGCAAGCGGCACGCCGATGTGCCGCGCGATGGCATTGATGTGGATCGGCGCATTGGTGGAGCCGCCGATCGCCGAACAGGCGACGATCGCATTCTCGAAAGCGGCGCGCGTGAGAATGTCGGACGGTTTTAGGTCCTCGCGCACGATCTCCACCGCGCGCACGCCGGTGGCATAGGCGATCTGCCCGCGTTCGCGGTACGGCGCCGGGATCGCGGCGCAGCCGGGCAGCGACATGCCGAGCGCTTCGGCCAACGCATTCATGGTCGATGCAGTGCCCATCGTGTTGCAGTGCCCGACCGACGGCGCCGACGCGGCGACAATGTCGATGAACTCCTTGTAGTCGATCTTGCCGGCCGCCTGATCCTGACGCGCCTGCCAGATCAGCGTGCCGGAACCCATCAGCTTGCCGTCCTGGACGTGGTCGATCATCGGACCGCCGGACAGAACGATCGCCGGCGTGTTCACGGTGGCCGCCGCCATCAGGCAAGCCGGCGTGGTCTTGTCGCAGCCGGTCATCAGCACAGCGCCGTCGAGCGGATAGCCGTACAGCACTTCGACAAGGCCGAGATAAGCGAGGTTACGATCGAGCGCCGCCGTCGGTCGCTTGCCGGTTTCCTGAATCGGATGCACCGGAAATTCGAGCGGGATGCCGCCGGCATCGCGGATGCCGGCGCGCACGCGCTCGGCAAGCTCGATGTGATGGCGATTGCACGGGCTGAGATCGGAGCCGGTTTGCGCAATGCCGATGATCGGCCGGCCCGACGTCAGCTCGGCGCGGGTGAGGCCGTAATTGAGATAGCGCTCAAGATAGAGCGCGGTCATTGCGGGATTGTCCGGATTATCGAACCACAATTGCGAGCGCAGGCGGTTGCCCTGACCGTGTTGCTTCCCGTCCTTCGCCATCACCGCCTCCCGACATGCTTTGCGTCTTTAGCAGATATGCCAATTTAACGCCGTCGCGGCGGCCAAGTGCCCGGATTCACGGCACCGAGCAGTAGATTCTCCGGATGGGGAGTCCACGGCAAGCGTGGCCTCTGTTTTCGCGCCTTTTTGGCACATCGTTCCAGCCTATTTGCAGTGCACAATGACGCCATAAATCATGGCGTAAAATTCCCGTTAACATCATGTATTCCATAACAATTTTGTGACTTGAGATGACGCGATCGGCCATTGTGCAGTGCCGAATCAGGAGTAGTTAGACGGCAAGGGCGACGTGCTTGGAGAACGTAGATGAAAACGCTCAATTCAACGCTGCTTCTGTCCGCGCTTGGTGTTGCCCTTCTGGCAAGCCCGGCTTTTGCGCAGAAGCCGCATCATCAGGAGCCGCAACAGCAGTCGCAGGGCATTACCGGCAACGACGTGGTCCTTGATGGCCAGGTGATCGGCGCCGATCCGGATCCGCAGATTCGCAGTCAGATTCTGCGGGAATGGGATTCGCGCGAAGGCGAATAATCTTCGGCTCTGACGGTACTACGCGCAGAGGCCCCGAATAAAGTTCGGGGCCTCTCGCATTTCGGGCAGCCGCCTTATCCGGCTGCGCTCCGGGTTTGCATTTGCCCGCCGGTTGGGTTGAACTGCCGCGCGAAAAGAGCAGTCCCGGGGAAACGCCATGTTGAAAACAGTCGCCGCTTTCGATCGCATCGGCGAGGAAAACGCCTTCGCCGTGCTGGCGCGCGCCAACGCGCTTGCTGCGCAGGGCCGTGACATCATCAGCCTCGGCATCGGCCAGCCGGATTTCCGCACGCCGGATTTCATCGTCGAGGCCGCGATCAAGGCGCTGCGCGACGGCCATCATGGCTACACGCCAGCAAATGGCATTTTGCCACTGCGCGAAGCGGTCGCGGCCGACCTGCACGAGCGCTTCAAGGTCACGGTGTCGCCGGACGAAGTGATGATCATGCCGGGCGGCAAACCGACCATGTTCATGTCGATCCTGATGTTCGGCGAGCCGGGCGTCGATATCCTTTATCCGGATCCCGGATTCCCGATCTATCGCTCGATGATTGAATATACCGGCGCGCGCCCGATTCCGGTGCCGATCCGCGAGGAGAACGGGTTTGCCTTTTCAGCGGAAGAAACGCTGAAGCTGATCACGCCGCAGACAAGACTGCTGATCATCAACTCGCCGGCCAATCCGACTGGTGGAGTCACGCCAAAGAGCGAGATCGACAAGCTCGTCGCCGGCCTCGAGAAGTTTCCCGACGTCTGCCTGATGTCGGACGAAATCTACGACCACATGGTTTATGACGGCGAGACGCACGTCTGCCTGCTTTCCTATCCCTCGATCCGCGACCGGCTGATCCTGCTCAACGGCTGGTCGAAGACCTATGCCATGACCGGCTGGCGGCTCGGCTACGCGGTGTGGCCCGGCAAGCTTTACGACTATGCGCGCAAGCTCGCGGTCAACCTGTACTCCTGTGTCAACGCCTCGGCGCAATATGCCGGGCTCGCCGCGCTGACCGGCCCGCAGGACGAGGTGGTGAAAATGGTTGCCGAGTTCGACAAGCGGCGCAAGGTCGCGGTCGCCGGCTTGAACAAGCTGCCGGGCGTGTCATGCACGACACCGAAGGGTGCGTTCTACGCGTTCCCGAACATCAAGCGCACCGGCTGGAAAGCGAAAGAATTCGCCAACACGCTGCTCAACGATACCGGCGTCGTCGTCATCGGCGGTCCCGACTTCGGCATCCTCGGCGAAGGGTATATGCGGCTGTCCTACGCCAACTCGACCGAAAACATCCTCAAGGCGCTCGACCGCATGGGCGAGTTTCTGACAAGCCGCAAGGCGGCTTGAGCGCGCTCAGCCCTTCTGCGTCAGGAAAAAGCCGACGAGCACGACCGCGAGCCCGGCGAGCTGCGTAAGACTGGGCGCCTCGCCAATGGTGACGACGCCGATCAGCAGCGTGAACGGCGGAACGAGCGCGGGAAATAAGGATGCGCGCCCTGCGCCAAGCAGAATGACCGCGCGGGTGAAAAGATAGATCGCGCCGGCGCCGGCAAACAGGCCCTGCACCACCGCTTGCAGCACGTTTTCCCAAAGCCCCGCTGCGATCAAGTTGTCGAAGCTGAACAGCATGAGCGGCAGGCCGGCGAGCGAAAGGACGCTGGTGACGGCCGCCGCGCGCATCGCCGGGATATTCCACAGCCTCAGCAAAATTCCGAAGACCGCGAATGAACTTCCCGCGGCGACAAACAGCATGTCGCCGAGGAACCCCTGCGCGCCCATCGTGTGCAGTGCTTCGGCGCCGATCACGGCGAGACCGGCAATCATCGCCAGCGCGCCGGCGATGCGGCGTACCGGCAAAGGTTCCTTGACAAGAAAGTGCGCCAGGACGAGGCCGCCGAGCGCCGCGCATGACGGCTGAATGATCGCGCCGTGGCCGAGCGGCACATAGACGTAGCCAAAATAGCTCCATAGTGCGAGCGGCAAGCCGCCAAACAATGTGATCACAATGCCGCGTTTCCAGCCCATGCCGCCGAGATCGCCAATACCCTCGGCGGCAAGAACCGGAATGAGCGCGAGCCCGGCCCAGATATAGCGATGCAAAGCCAGCACCAGCGGCGAAACGCCGGCGAGAATGCCGTGACGCGCGGCAACAAAACCGAGCGCCCAGCAAAACGCCGCTGCAGCACCGCAGGCGATACCCCATGCCGTTGGGTGTTTGATCGTCAGCCGAGCCGCAGAATCGGGCGATGCAGAATCCATCGGGCTTCATAGTCCGCAAAGGATCGGCAGGACAACACGCGATTATGCGGGGCAGGCTTCGCCGAACGCGAAGCTCTCCTCACGCGAACGCGTCGGCCTCGGCGTCGTTGAGCAGATCCAAACCGCCCGTCGCGACGACGCGTCCGGCATCGAGCCGCACCACGGTGGTGGCGATGCGGCGCACTTCCGCGGGTGTGTGGCTGACATAGACGATCGGAATGCCGGCATCGTCCCGCAGCCGCACCAGATAGGGCAGGATTTCACGCTTGTGGCCGGCATCGAGCGACGCCAGCGGCTCGTCGAGAAGGAGAAGTCTTGGATTCATCAGCAGCGCCCGGCCGACGGCGATACGCTGGCGCTCGCCGCCGGACAATTTACCCGGTCGCCGGTCAAGCAGACCGCCAATATCGAGAAGTGCAACGATGCGCCCGAATGCACCGGGGTCACGCGCCTGTCCGCTCATGCGGCGGCCGTAATCGAGATTCTGCCGCACGCTCAGATGCGGAAACAGCCGGCCTTCCTGAAACACATAGCCGATGCGGCGCTGATGGGGCGGCACGTTGATGCCCTTGCCAGCATCAAACAGCGCCATGCCGTCGAGCGTGATCGCGCCGCGATCAGGCGTCAGCAAGCCGGCAATCATATTGACGACCGATGTTTTCCCCGCGCCCGAAGGACCGAACAACGCCGTCGCGCCGCCCGCTGCCTCGAAGCGCACGCTCAATGTAAGCGTGCCGAGCCGTTTCTCAACGTCAACAGCGAGCACGGTCATTCCCCGTGGAAGCGGATCGCGGCGCGGCGCGCGAGCCATTCGGAAGCAAGCAGCGCGGCAAACGACAGCACGATCGCGATCAAGACCAGCCGGCCCGCGGCAGCGTCGCCGCCGGGAACCTGGGTCAGCGTATAGATCGCCGCCGAAATCGTCTGCGTCTCGCCCGGGATATTGGAGACGAAGGTGATCGTGGCGCCGAACTCGCCGAGCGCGCGGGCGAAACACAAGAGCACGCCGGCGATAATGCCGGGCAGCGCCAGCGGCAGCGTGACGGTGAGGAACACCAGCGCATGATTGGCGCCGAGTGTCGCCGCGGCGTCTTCAAGGCGGCGGTCGATCGCTTCGAGCGCAAGACGAATCGGCCGCACCATCAGCGGAAAGCCCATGATGCCGCAGGCGAGCGCCGCACCGGTCCAGCGAAATGAAAAGACGATGCCGAGGTGATCGTAGAGAAACGCGCCGACCGGCCCGCGCCGGCCGAACGAAATCAGCAGGAGATAGCCGGTGACGACCGGCGGCAGCACCAGCGGCAGGTGAGCGACGCCGTCGAGAAGCGCCTTGCCCCAGAAGTTTTTGCGGGCAAGGAGCCAGCCGATTCCGATGCCGAACGGCAGCGCAAAGGCCGTCGCCACGATCGAAATGCGCAGCGACAGCTCGACCGCAGTCCATTCGGCGGGAGAGAGGTCGAGCATTCAGGCCTTCTGCAAAGAGACTACGATGTCGGCTTTACCAGAACCGTAAAGCCATAGCTCTCGAATATCGTCTTTGCTGCCTGAGAGCGCAGGAACGCCAGATAAGGCGTCACGTCGGGCTTGGCACCGACAGTCGCTGCCACCGGATAGATGATCGGATCGTGCGAATCTTCCGGGAACATAGCGACGATTTTCACGCCGGGCTCGACCTTGGCGTCGGTCGAATAGACGATGCCGAGCGGCGCCTCGCCGCGCGCCACCAGCACAAGCGCGGCGCGGACATTGGCAGTCATCGCCATTTTCGGCTCGACGGCGGACCAGACGCCGAGCTTTTGCAGCGCGGCCTGCGCGTAGATGCCGACCGGCACCGCCTTGACGTCGCCTGTCGCAATGCGGCCGTCGCCGGCGAGGCCGGCGAGATCGAAGCCCGGCTTGATCGTCACATTGCCGATCTTGGAGTCCTTGCCGGCAATCAGCACCAGTTCATTGCCGAGAAGATTGACACGGGTCGAGTCGTTGATGAGCTTTTTCTGCGAGCCGTAATCCATCCATTTCAGGTCGGCGGAGACGAACACATCGGCAGGTGCGCCGCCCTCGATCTGCTTCATCAGCGCCGAACTCGCGTCGTAGCTGGCGACGACTTTCACGCCGGTCTTCTTGGTGAAGGCCGCATCGACGTCGTCGAGCGCGTTTTTCATCGAGGCTGCGGCAAAGACGGTGATGGATTTGTCTTGAGCCTGCGCCGCATGCGGCAATACCGCAAAACCCAGCGCTGCGGCAAAAACCGCGAAAATTGAGCTTCTCTTCAGCACGACGGTTCTCCAATGCGATTGAGCGCGCAAGAACCGCGCGCCGGATGGGGCGACCCTTCAGATCGTCGCGATTGCCTATAGGGGAACCGTCGTTCCAGGCTCATTCGGCACGCGCACGGCACGCCGGATGTCGCTTTTGGATAATAGGGTGTCGGGTCTCAGCGAACAAGCTATGGGCGCTCAAGCCGCACCCCTTCTCAGGCCCGATCCCGCTGCTATCTTCGCTGTAGCGACCTCTGGGAGTACGGCGTGGCCGAAACGGAAGCGCTCGACGGCGAATACGACTACATCGTTGCCGGCGCGGGCTCGGCCGGCTGCATCCTGGCCAACCGGCTGTCGGCCGATCCCGGCAACCGCGTGCTGATCCTCGAAGCCGGCGGCCGCGACAACTGGATCTGGTTTCACATCCCGGTCGGCTATCTGTTCGCGATCGGCAATCCGCGCTCAGACTGGTGCTTCAAGACCGAACCTGAGCCCGGCCTCAACGGCCGCAGCCTCAATTATCCGCGCGGCAAGGTGATCGGCGGCTCGTCGGCGATCAACGCGATGGTCTATATGCGCGGCCAGGCCGCCGATTACGATCACTGGCGCCAGCTCGGTCTGTCCGGCTGGGGCTGGAACGACGTGCTGCCGTTTTTCAAGAAGCACGAAAATCATTTCATGGGAGACAGCGCCGTGCACGCCGCGGGCGGCGAATGGCCGGTTGCCGCGCCGCGGGTGCGCTGGGATCTGCTCGACGCCTTCCGTGCCGCGGCCGAACAGGCCGGCATAAAATCGATCGCCGACTTCAATAGCGGCGACAACGAAGGTTGTTGCGCCTTTCACGTGAACCAGAAGCGCGGTCGGCGCGTCTCCGCCGCGCGCGCGTTTTTGAAACCGGTTCTCAACCGTCCCAACCTGCGGCTCGAAACCGGCTGCCTGGTCGAAGGCGTCGTGTTCGACGGCAAGCGCGCGGCCGGCTTGCGCTGGCGGCAGAACGGCGCGACGCGCACGGCGCGCTGCCGCGGCGAAGTAATCCTCGCCGCCGGATCGCTCGGCTCGACGCAATTGCTTTTGCTGTCCGGCGTCGGTCCGGCGGAGCATCTTCGCCAGCACGGCATTCCGGTCGTCCTCGATCGGCGGGGCGTCGGGTCTAATCTGCAGGATCATTTGCAGCTGCGGCTTATTTACAAGGTCGACGGCATCAAAACGCTGAATGAGCGCTATCACGCTCCGCTCGGCTTCGCGTCGATGCTCGCCGAATACGCGCTGTTCCGGCGCGGGCCGCTGACGATGGCGCCGTCGCAGCTTGGCCTGTTCACCCGCTCCGACCGCGACCAGGAACGCGCCAATCTGCAATATCACGTGCAGCCGCTATCGCTCGACAAATTCGGCGATCCGCTGCACAAATTTCCGGCCTTCACCGCAAGCGTCTGCAATGTGCGGCCGACAAGCCGCGGCACGGTACGATTGCGGTCGCGCGATGCCGCCGACGCACCGGTTATCAGGCCGAATTATCTCTCCACCGAGGAAGACCGCCGGATCGCCGTCGCCGCCATGCGCCTGACCCGCCGCATCGTGGCGCAGCCGGCGCTTGAGCCGTTTCATCCGGACGAATATCTGCCGGGGCCCAAAGTCGGCGATGATGACGCCGCTTTGATCAAAGCCGCGGGCGATACCGGCACCACTATTTTTCATCCCATCGGCACCGCGAAAATGGGACTTCCGAGCGATCCGATGATGGTTGTCGACGATCGTCTGCGTGTCGCCGGGATCGAGAACCTTCGCGTCATCGATGCTTCCGTAATGCCATCGATCACGTCCGGCAATACCAACGCGCCGACCATGATGATCGCGGAAAAAGGAGCGGCGATGCTGCGCGAAGACGCCAAAGGCCTGGCCAAGAACTCCGGCAAGAACTCCGCCAAAGACTCCGCCAAGAGCGCAGCAGCATGAACGCCGCTTCACGCGCCAAAGCTATCCTCGCCGATCCGCTCACGGTCTGGAAGCAAATCGAACACGAAACCGGCGATCCGGCCTTTGTCCTGTCGCGTTATGTCGCGGTGCTTGCGGTGGTGCCGGCTTTATTCAGCTTCGTCGGCACGAGCTTCATTGGCGTCGTTACGCCGGGCGCCACGACGCTGCGCACGCCGGTTTTCGACGGCCTGTTCGGCGCGATCTTCGGCTATGTGCTGACCTGCGCCACGGTGCTGTTTCTTGGCCTGATCATCGACCTTTTGACGCCGCTCTTCGGCGGCCGGCGCGACTTCGACAGCGCATTCAAGCTCGCGGTCTATTCCTTCACGCCGGTCTGGCTTGCCGGAATTTTTCTTTCGCTGCCCGGTTTGCGTTTTCTCACGCTCACCGGATTTTACGGCGCTTATCTGCTCTGGCTTGGAATTCCGATTCTGACCAAAACGCCGAAAGCGAAATCATGGCACTTCACGGCCGTGATCGCCGTTTGCGCTTTCGCGCTGACATATATCGCTGCCGTCGCGCAGCGCACGATCTTCGGCACGCCGGGGCTCTGACGCTAAGGCGCGGTGACGATCTGCTTGCAGGCTGCCGGCAGTCCGGCAAGCGTCAGCGCCGGCTTCGGCTTGGCCGGGAACAGCGGCGGCGTCGGATGCAGCGTCGAGTCCTTGAACCAGAAATCGAGCTCATGACCGCAGCCGTCGCCCGCATCCGGCGGCTGTTGCGGCTTGCATTCGGAACTGTTGGCCGGACAGGCGATGCGGACGTGGAAATGCTCGGAATGTCCCCACCACGGTCGCACTTTCGATAGCCATTCTCGATCCGATCCGGCGTCGCGGCATATTGCTTTCTTGATCGCGGCATTGACGAAAATGCGCGTGACCGCGGCGTCCTGCGCCGCCGTCTTGATCAATTCCATGCGTGACGGCGTCCACACTTTCGGATCGACGTCGAGCCGATCGGGCGCGACCATGTTGACGGCGCCGGTGAACTCGCGCTCCTCGCGCGTCTGCACGTGGTCCGGCATCGGCGAGAACCAGATGTCGGCATCGAGGCCGACCTGATGGCTGGCATGGCCGGTGATCATCGGACCGCCGCGCGGCTGCGACATGTCGCCGATCAGAAGCCCGGTCCAGCCGGTCTTTTTGGCGTTTTTGCCGAACCGTTCGAGAAAGGCGATCAGCGCCGGATTGCCCCAGTTGCGATTGCGCGACAGCCGCATGACCTGCCAGGCCGGTCCGTCGATCGGCAGCGGCACCGCGCCGGCGAGGCAGCCGCCGGCATAGGTGCCGATCGAGCGCGCCGGACCGGGAAACGGCGTCGGCTTCCTGCCAAACAATTCCTTGGCCGGCGTTCCCGGCGCATCGGGATGTTCGAGCGGCGGCAGCGGCGCGGGATCGAGCGAGCCGGGCGGCGTCGGATCGGGCGACGCAGCATCTTCGGCGAACGCGGGACCGGCCGCCGCGAGAAGCAAGGCTATCAAAAAACGAGCCGAGGCGAGCTTCATCGATTCTCCGGAATTAGACCCGCCCCCGGGATCATGCGCGCGCCCGGTACGCAACGGCACGGGCGCGCCACCGATACGCTGCCGCTATTCGCTGATTCTGTCCAGTTGCGAAGAGGTCGCCGTCGTCACCGTCGAGATCCAGAAGCCGCTCTTCGGTCGCCGCGTGCGGCTCGATCGTGCCGTCGTGCAGGATATGGCCGACGGTGAGCCCGCACGCAGCAAGGTGGCGCGCGACCAGAAGACAGCGGTGACAATCGAGCGGCTCGCGCTCCGCGCACATCATGCAAAGCCGGCCGTGCGCCGCGCCGGCAACGAGGCGATCGATGCCGGCCAGGAAATCCGGCTGGCGCGCCATGGCTTCGTAGTCGGCAACACCGTCGCGATAGAGCTGCGGATCGCGCGGCCGGCCGCCCAGTGCCTCGCCATAGGCAAAGTAATGCACGCCTTCCCGCTCCAATTGGGGCTTGAGGGTTTTTGCCGAGAACCAGGGACAGAAGCGTGAGACAGGCGTCGAGCGCACGTCGGCAACGGCATCCGCGCCCGCATCCCGCAACAGCGCCGTGAAGCGCTCCGCTGAAATATTGGAATGGCCTATGCTGAACAGATTGAATTTTGTCATGCAATTTTCTGAAACGGCCGGATGATTAAGGTTAGGGACGGCCGCCGCTTTACAAGTCCCACCTCATGCAGCACTGATTATGGCCGTAACGTGCCGAGGAATGTCATGCGTTGGTACCATTGCGCCCGTGTGCTGTGCTGCGTTGCCATGCTTGGCTTTGCCGCGCTGTTTGCAACCGATCGCGCCGAGGCCTCCGTTGTCGTCCATATCGATCGGTCCACGCAGCGCATGTCCGTCATCGTCGATGGCGCACCGCGCTACAATTGGCGGGTTTCGACCGCACGGCGCGGCTACGTGACGCCGCCCGGCACTTACCATCCGCAAATGCTGGCCAAGCGCTGGTACTCGAAGAAATATTACAATTCGCCGATGCCGCATTCGATCTTTTTCTATGGCGGTTTCGCGATTCACGGCACCTACGAGATTTCCCAGCTTGGCGGACCGGCATCGCATGGCTGCGTGCGGCTCGATCCCGGCAATGCCGCGACCCTGTTCGGCATCGTCGAGCGCGAAGGCATGGGCGCGACGACGATCGTGATCCGCTAGCGCTAAGCCCGCTTCTTTCGTCTTATTCCCACGATTCAGTTTGACGCCCGCGCACCGCAATCGTGCGCGCAGACAGACGCGTGCGCGGCTGGCCGGTTCCGTTGCGAAACAAGGCGGCGGACGGACTGTGGCGTGGCATCGTGCAATCGGCGTCGTGGCGTTCCGGGCGGCTAGGAAGCGTGCGCAGGTGCTGCCATAATTGCGTATGACGGAACCTGCCGGGAGGTCGTCATGGCGCAAGCTCAGGTTAAGGCCCAAGTTGAGACCCAAGTTAGGCCCGAGGTCAAAGCCCAGCGCGCGGCGCGCGACTGGCCGTTCCAGATCAAACCTCTGCATCCCGTTCTTGGCTGCGAGATTACCGGCATTACGCTGCAAGAAGCGGTGTCGCCGGCACTGTTTGCCAAGGTCTATAAAGCTTTCCTCGACTACGAATTGATCCTGTTCAACGACGTCGATCTGCCGCCGGCGACGCAGGTCGCCTTCGCGCGTAATTTCGGCGAGGTGCAGGTCCACGTGCTGAGCCAGTATCACGGCTACAAGGAGCACCCGGAAATCTACATGCTGTCTAACCTCGACAAGGACGGCAATGCGAGCGGCAAGCATCCGGACAGGGGCACGCTCTATTGGCACACCGACGGTTCCTGGCGCGAGCGTACCGGCCAGGCGACGATGATGTATTCGGAAATCGTGCCAGACGCCGGCGGCGAAACCCAATTCGCCGACATGTATTTTGCCTATGACCTGTTGCCGGCCGCGATGAAAGCCAGGATCGACGGCCGCTGCGCGATCCACAATTTCGATTTTTCGCGGACGCGCCGGCACGGCGAGGATCCGCTGACTGCAGAACAGAAGGCCAAGGTGCCGCCGATCGCGCATCCGATCGTGCGCACACATCCCGACACCGGGCGAAAGGCGATCTTCCTTGGCGATCACGCCGAATCGATCGACGGCATGGATTACGATCAAGGCCGCGCGTTGATCGAAGAGATCAACGTAATGATCACGCCGCACGCACGCGTCTACTCGCATAAATGGACGCCACGCCAGTGCATGGTGTGGGACAACCGCTGTACGCTGCATCGCGCCACCGGCTTCGACGAGGCGCACCTGAAGCGCGTCATGCGCCGCTGCACGATCGTCGGCGACAGGCCATTTTGAAAGCGCACATCATGCCGATCAGGTCGAAATATCTCTTTGTCGTGAGCATGGACGTGGATCCCGACAAGGAAGCGCTGTTCAACGAAGTCTACGACACCGAGCACGTGCCCAATCTCTCCAAAGTCCCGGGCGTGCATGCGGTTGCGCGCATTGAAGGCGAGCCGTTCGTCCTGAACATCGGCGGCGCGGAAAAGCAGATCGCACAAGACGGTCCACGCTACAGCGCGATTTACGAGATCGACGGTCCGCATGTCCTGGTGAGCCGCGAATGGGCGGAAGCCGGCGAGGCCGGACGCTGGCCCGGCGAGGTGAGGCCGTTCACCCGCAACCGGCGGCATGCGCTGTACAGGTTGCGTTAGCTGCCGTTGCCGAGCGCCTCACAGAATGGCCCCCGGCAACAGCATCAACCTTCTTTTCGCCGGGCTCGCCGGCATTCGCATCGCTAGAATTGATTCATCCCTTGCATCAGGGCGCCGAAGTCCGGGAACTGATGGATGGCGTAGAGCGTCGCCACCAATCCGGCCAGGCAGAACAGGATGATGACGAGCGTCTCCGGGTCCTGCGCCCTGGACAGAAACCAATCGTATGCCGAAGGATTCGCATGACGGATGGGCCGCGGTGCCGGTCGCGTATCGCCTGTTGTGGGAAGAGTCATTGTTCTCTCCTTTTTGCCGCATTTCTTCGGCGTGACAGCGAGAGCGGGCACCGATCGCAGCGGTAGCGATTGGGCAGTCTCAACGCCAACTGCGGCCAGATTAGATCGTCTGTTGAGCACGTGCCGTGTTGCACATCACAGAAATACCGTTTGCCTGAAATTTTGCGTCTTCAAATTGCGAAAACTTTTCATCGCATCGTCACGGAACTCTGCATCATCGAACTCCGCGTGTGAAACTTTGCATCGCGCAACGCGGTTGCGATTCGCATTAAAGGATCATTTCAGCGGCGCGGGCCGGCGGGTCCATCCTGCGGCCGTGCGAACGCCATGTAGAGAAGACCGCCCACGACGACGATGAGGGTCGAGAGCAGAACGGCATAATTGACGAACCACGCCGCGCCGGGTGTGCGCGGCCATGC
The DNA here is from genome assembly GCA_963723335.1 of uncultured Alphaproteobacteria bacterium. Lineage (GTDB taxonomy): Bacteria > Pseudomonadota > Alphaproteobacteria > Rhizobiales > Xanthobacteraceae > BOG-931. The sequence goes on from CAVRQJ010000007.1 coordinate 440,765, forward strand.
GATGTCGATCATCGCTGCAACACCGTAGAAAAGGGCGGCCAGAGTCACCGGCAAGCCCCATCGGCCGAGCCTGAATGCGCCGCCTGGAATCCAGCCGTGCCAGCGCGCATGGAGCGCACCGGCGACGATCATCTGGAAGGCGATGTAGATTCCGACCGTGGCAAAACCGACAATCGCCGTCAGCGCGTTCTCGAAAAGCTGTCCGATAAGGACGACAAGGGCCGGACCGGCGCCGCACGCGATCACAGCGACAACGGGCACGCCGGCATGACCAGAACCATGTCCGAACCAGGCTGAGCCCGCGATCATGCGCTCGCGGCCGAAGGAAAACAGAAGACGGCTCGCCGCGGCCTGCACACTGAGCACGCAGGACACGAACGAGACGCATATCACGGCGGTCACGGCCTTCGCACCGCCGGGTCCAAATGCCTGCGCGAGAACGACACCGACGGCATCCTTTTCATCGCCGGAAATCACTTTGCGAATATCGGGTGTCGCCAGAATAAGCGCGAGGCAGGCGAACATCGCCGCCGCGCCTCCGACATAGATCGTCATCCGCATCGCTTCCGGGATGCGCCGCGACGGGTTCGACACTTCCTCGGCCACGTCGCCGCAGGCTTCAAATCCGTAATACTGAAAGATGCCGGCCATGCCGGCGGCAAAGAAGGCCGGCCAGTAGCTGCCGCCATTCCCGATAGCGAAAGTGTCGAACAGGATCGCCGGAGATTGCACCCGACGGAACAGGAGGAGATAGGCGCCCACCGCGAGCGCTCCGGTCAATTCCGCCAAGAACCCGCACATGACCAGGCGCGAAAGCCATCGGGTTCCGCTCAGGTTCAATAACGTCGACACGGCAAGGAGCGCGAACGCGATGGCAGCCGATCCGGTCGCATTCGCCGAGACGCCGCAGAGAGCCGCGAAATACGGGGCTGCTCCGACCGCAACGGCGCCGATCGTCATGCAAAGCGCCCAGAGATAAATCCATCCCGCAAGCCAGCCCCAGCGATCACCGACGAGGCGTCTCCCCCACGGCAGGATGCCGCCGGCGATCGGATATTGCGAGACGACCTCGCAGAATACGAGACAGACCAGCAACTGGCCGGCGCCGACGATGAGATAGCTCCAGAAGAACGGCGGGCCGCCGGCGGCAAGCGAAATGGAAAACAGCGTGTAGACGCCGACGACCGGCGACAGATAGGTGAAGCCGAGAGCAAAATTCGCCCACAGGCTCATCGACCGTTCGAATGTCGGGCGGTATCCGAGTTTGCGGAGCTGGTCGTCGTCGGTTGCGGGCGTCTGGTCGCTCAAAGCGGAACGCCCTGATTGCCTCACACATCCACTTTCAAGGCGGCGATGAACGCCTCCTGCGGGATGTCGACCTTGCCGAACTGGCGCATGCGCTTCTTGCCCTCTTTCTGCTTTTCGAGGAGCTTGCGCTTGCGCGTTACGTCGCCGCCGTAGCATTTCGCGGTAACGTCCTTGCGAAAGGCGCGCACGGTTTCACGGGCGACGATCTTGCCGCCGATCGCGGCCTGGATCGGCACCTGGAACATGTGGGGCGGGATGAGTTCCTTGAGCTTCTCCGCCATGGCGCGGCCGCGGCTTTCGGCGCGCGTCCGGTGCACCAGCATGGCCAGTGCATCGACCGGCTCGGCATTGACCAGCATCTGCAGTTTGACAAGGTCCGCCGGCTTGTAATCGGTGAGGTGATAGTCGAACGAAGCGTAGCCGCGCGACACCGATTTGAGCCGGTCATAAAAATCGAAAACCACTTCGTTGAGCGGCAGGTTGTATTTTGCAAGAGCGCGGTTGCCCACGTAAGTGAGCTCTTTCTGCTCGCCGCGGCGGTCCTGGCAGAGTTTCAGCACCGCGCCGAGATACTCATCGGGCGTGAGGATCGTGGCCTCGATCCACGGCTCCTGCATTTCCTCGATGTGGTTCGGATCCGGCATGTCGACCGGATTATGGATTTCGATCTGCTCGCCGTTGCGCAGTTTTATCTTGTAGATCACCGACGGCGCGGTCGCGATCAGGTTGAGGTTGAATTCGCGCTCGAGACGCTCCTGGATGATTTCAAGATGGAGGAGCCCGAGAAAACCGCAACGAAAGCCGAAGCCAAGCGCGGCGGAGGTTTCCATTTCGAAGGTGAAGCTTGCATCGTTGAGGCGCAGCTTGCCCATCGCGGCGCGCAGGTTTTCGAAATCCGCCGCATCGACCGGAAACAGCCCGCAGAACACCACCGGTATCGCCGGACGGAAACCGGGCAGCGGTTCGGCGACCGGCTTTCTCTCGTCGGTGATGGTGTCGCCGACGCGCGTATCGGCGACTTCCTTGATCGAGGCGGTGAGGAAGCCGATCTCGCCGGGGCCAAGCTCGTTGAGCTCGACGCGCTTTGGCGTGAACACACCGACGCGATCGACTTCGTAGGCCGCGTTGGTTCCCATCATGAGGATGCGCTGGCCCTTTTTCATCACGCCGTCGACGACGCGAAACAGGACCACGACACCGAGATAGGCGTCGTACCAGCTATCGACGAGAAGTGCCTTGAGCGGAGCTGTGGCATCGCCCTTCGGCGGCGGCAGGCGCATCACGACGGCTTCGAGCACTTCCGGGACGTTCAGACCGGTCTTTGCCGAAATCAGGATCGCGTCGGAGGCGTCAAGCCCGATGACGTCCTCGATCTGCTGCTTGATCTTTTCCGGCTCGGCCGCCGGCAAGTCGACCTTGTTGAGCACCGGAACGATCTCGAGATCGTTGTCGAGCGCCTGATAGACGTTGGCGAGCGTCTGCGCCTCGACACCCTGGGAGGCATCGACGACGAGGAGGGCGCCTTCGCAGGCGGCAAGCGAACGATTGACCTCATAGGCAAAGTCGACGTGGCCGGGCGTATCGATGAGATTGAGGATGTAATCCTTGCCGTCGCGCGCGCGGTATTTAAGCCGCACCGTCTGCGCCTTGATGGTGATGCCGCGCTCGCGCTCGATATCCATGGAATCGAGCACCTGTTCGACCATTTCGCGGGCTTCGAGCCCGCCGGTGAGCTGGATCAGCCGGTCGGCGAGCGTCGATTTGCCGTGATCGATATGGGCGATGATCGAGAAATTGCGGATGTTGGCGATAGGCGTCGCGGGCATGGGGCGCAGATAACACCCGCGTCACTGAGCGGCAAGTGACGATCACCGAGCGACCGTCATTCCGGGCGCCGCGGAGTGGCAAGCCCGGAATCCGATAATCCCGGTCAGCGAATATGGATTCCGGGCCCGCGCCATTGGCGCGTCCCGGAATGACGAGAGATCAATACCGATACTGGTCCGTCTTGTACGGCCCGCTCACCGGGATACCGATATAGTCCGACTGCTTGTCGGAAAGCTTGGTCAGGTTGACGCCGATCTTCTCGAGATGCAGCCGCGCGACCTTCTCGTCGAGCGTCTTCGGCAGCACGTAGACCTTCTTCTGGTACTTGCCCTGATTGGTCCACAGCTCGATCTGCGCCAGCGTCTGGTTGGTGAACGACGACGACATCACGAAGCTCGGATGGCCCATGGCATTGCCGAGATTGACCAGACGGCCTTCGGAGAGAAGGATGATGCGGTGGCGATCGGGAAATTCGATCTCGTCGACCTGCGGCTTGATGTTGTTCCATTTCAGGTTCTTCAGCGCCGCGACCTGAATCTCGCTGTCGAAGTGGCCGATATTGCAGACCACGGCGCGGTCCTTCATCTTGCGCATGTGCTCGATGGTGATGACGTCGACATTGCCCGTCGCGGTGACGAAAATGTCGGCGCGCGGCGCCGCGTCTTCCATCGTCACGACTTCGTAGCCTTCCATCGCCGCCTGCAAGCGCGCAGATCGGATCGATCTCGGAGACCATGACGCGGCAGCCGGCCTGGCGCAGCGAAGCGGCCGAGCCCTTGCCGACGTCGCCGAAGCCCGCGACCATCGCCACTTTGCCGGCCATCATCACGTCGGTGCCGCGGCGGATGCCGTCGACCAGCAACTCGCGGCAGCCATAGAGATTGTCGAATTTCGACTTGGTGACGCTGTCGTTGACGTTGATGGCGGGGAACAGGAGCGAGCTCTTCTTCTCCATGTCGTAGAGGCGATGCACGCCGGTGGTGGTTTCTTCCGATACGCCCTTGATGGATTTTGCGAGTTGGGCGAACCAGCCCTTCGGCTTCTCTTTCAGCATCCGCTTGATCAGCGCGAAGAAAACTTCTTCTTCCTCGTTATTGTGCTGATCGAGGAACACGGTGTCGCCGTTTTCGGCGCGCACGCCCTGATGCACGAACATGGTGGCGTCACCGCCGTCGTCGAGAATCATGTTCGGCATGCCGCCGCCGTGCCAATCGAACAGCCGGGCGGTGTAGTCCCAATAATCGTTCAGGCTCTCGCCCTTGACCGCGAAGACCGGCGTGCCGGCAGCGGCGATCGCTGCGGCGGCGTGATCCTGGGTCGAATAGATGTTGCACGACACCCAGCGCACATCGGCGCCGAGCGCTGTCAGCGTCTCGATCAGCACCGCGGTCTGGATCGTCATATGCAGCGAGCCAGCAATGCGTGTGCCCTTGAGCGGCTGCTTGGGGCCATATTCCTCGCGGGTCGCCATCAGGCCGGGCATCTCGGTTTCGGCGATGGAGATTTCCTTGCGCCCCCATTCGGCGAGGCCGATGTCTTTGACGACGTAATCGGAGAATCCGGCTTTGGGTTTGGTCGCGGTGCTCATAACAATCCTTTGCGCGGGTCTATGGGTCGGCCGGGGCTATAGCAGGGCTGTGCCGCTGCGGCAATAACATATAAAGAAACCTTTATATCTGCTCTAAAAGAGCCGCCGGCTGCCCATAAAGGCGGAATCGAAAAACCGCTCGCTCCCGCCAAAGCGGGAGTTGCGCTTCAATACCGAACGATCCTTTCAGGGATCCTCGACACGCGGGGATGACGGCAAAAGCGCCGCGTCAGCGCTCGCCCTTCGGCGCTTCCGCAGCGGTGGCGCCGGCCCGCGGCGCCTGTCTCACCACGCCGGCCTGGGTCAGTGCCGCCGCGATCTGCTGCATGCGGTTGATCAGGTCCACGGCTGCGGCCGGCGGCAATACCAGACGGCAGGCCGGATAGCGGCGCCCGGTGATTGCCGATTTGGGTTTGACGTCGTCGAAACGGGTGACACCGAATTCGATGCGCAGCGTCTGGCCATCGAAGATCAGTCCGGTGATGGAATCGGCAAAGGTTTCGCCCATGTCGGCGCGATCGAGATAGCGGATTTGCGCCTGCGGGCGCTCGGCTGCGGCCGGAGCGGCGGTCGGCGCACTGTCTTTCGAAGCTGTCGATTCGGGACTCATCTTCTGTCTCTCCTTCGGCGAACTGTTTCCCGGCGGGGGTTTATTTGCAGCGGACAATTTGGGTGCAGGCGAAATATTTTTCGCAGATGAAGCTTTGCCGCGCGATGCCTTGCGTCTGGCCATGGCACTCAGCTCCGTGCCGTCCGCGGCCAAAACCATCGGGTAATTTTCTGCAGCACAGCCAATCCCAAATCGAAGGCCGGATCAATCGGCTTCGCCGAAACGCGACTCGATGAGCGCCGCCAGGGCGTCGACCACCGCACCCGCCTCAGGGCCCGTGGCTTCAACGGTAATCGAAGTTCCGGGTGCGGCCGCAAGCATCATCAGCCCCATGATGGACGTGCCGCCGACAGTCTCGCTGCAGCGCCTCACGCGCACTTCGGCATCGAATTTCTCGACGGTCTGCACGAACTTCGCCGAGGCGCGCGCATGCAGGCCTTTTTTGTTGCAGATGAGGAAAATCCGGACCACGGCGCCTTCGGGAGCCGGCTTTGCGTCCGGCACGCATTCGTCGCCGCTGTGGGCGGAGCCGTTCATTTGCCGGTGAGCACGCGGCTGGCGATGGTGACGTATTTTCGCCCCGCTTCCTGAGCCGCGGCGACCGCCTCGGCAAGCGGACACTCGTCGCGCACCTTGGCGAGTTTCACCAGCATCGGAAGATTGATGCCGGCCAGCACTTCGACCTTGGGCCGGCTCATGACCGAGATCGCCAGATTGGACGGCGTGCCGCCGAACATGTCGGTCAGGATCGCAACGCCGTCGCCGGAATCGACGCGGCGCACGGCTTCGATGATGTCCTTGCGGCGGCCTTCGACATCGTCGTCGGGACCGATGGTCACCGACTCGATCTGCTCCTGCGGTCCGACCACGTGCTCCAGCGCCGCGCGGAATTCGACAGCAAGCCGGCCGTGGGTCACAAGCACTAAACCGATCATGAAACTCCCCGCGGGCGCGTCCCGGGTGCACCGCACGAAAGGGTGCTCATCATGACCATCCGAAGCCCCGGCGCAAGGGGCATTCTGAGCAAATTCGGAGGGTTGTTGCATTGCACCAGGGCAGGTCATTTTTGACCCCGGCACAGGACCCGGCCCGGGACTGGATAACGGACGGCCGGGGTGCCGAGTCTCAAGGCCACAAGTCTCAAGGCAACAAGCCTTGACCCATTATGGTTAACCAATCGCCAATCCCGCGCCGGATGCGGTGAAAATGCCGAGCACGGCCGGCAGGGCTGCCGCTCCCGGTGCGATGGCGAGACGTGGTACAGTGATACCTGCAATCTCAGCCGTCTGATTATCCCGCAACCGCGCGGCGTCAGCGGCGCCGAGATCGACCACGAGGCCGACGACGGCGCAGGGCTCGTAGTCGCGCCGAAGGATGCCGGTGCCGCGCAGTTCGATCAGGCCGGCGAGTTGCTGCGCCGGACGAACGAGAAGCCGTCCGCCTGCGCTCTCAAGATGGACGCGATCGTCGCCGACAAGCCTCGCGAACGGGATGCGCCCTTGCTCCGCCAGCGCGAGCAGATCGAACACGAGCCGCGATTTTCCAGCGCCCGACGGTCCGCGGATCAATACCGCGCGCGCGCCGACCAGCACTGCGGAAGCATGAATCGTCGGCGACATCGTCACATTGCGGGCAGGCGCACGATGAAACGCGCACCGAGCACGGTCGGCTCGCCATCGGCGCCTGGCGGCCCGGGCCGGTTCTCGACCGCGATCGTGCCGCCATGCGCATCGACGATCTGTTTGGAGATGGAAAGGCCGAGGCCGGAATTCTGGCCGAAACCCTGATGCGGCCGGTCGGTGTAGAAGCGCTCGAAAATCTTCTCCAGCGCGTCCGGCCGTACGCCGGGCCCGTCATCGTCGACGAGGATCTCGATCTGGCTGCGCAGCCGCCGGCAGGTGACGCGCACAGCGCCGTCCGGCGGCGAGAACGACCGGGCGTTTTCGATCAGATTGTCGACGACCTGGCCGAGCCGGGAATCGTGGCCCGGGGCCTGGAAAGCGCGTGCGCCGCCGCCCTCGAAGCGCAGCGTAACCTTGACGCCATCGTCGCGCTTCATCTCGTTCGCCACCGCGACGAGCGTGGTGAGGAGTTTGGCGAAGTCGACCGGCGCCGATTCCTGGCGCTGCAATTCGGCATCGAGGCGGCTCGCGTCGGAAATGTCGGAGATCAGCCGGTCGAGCCGTTTGACGTCATGCTGGATGACGGCAAGGAGCCGGCCGCGGCTCTCGTCGGTCTTGCGCGACCGGCAGCGTCTCCACCGCGGAGCGCAGCGACGTCAGCGGATTTTTCAGTTCGTGCGAGACGTCGGCGGCAAAGCTCTCGATCGCCTCGATGCGGCTGTAGAGCGCGTTGGTCATGTCGCGCAGCGTGCCGGAAAGATGGCCGATCTCGTCGCGGCGGCGGGTGAAATCCGGAATCTCGACCCGCGAGCGGATGCGCCGCCGCACGCTCTCGGCGGCGTCGGCCAGCCGCCGCACCGGCTCGGCGATCGTGCCGGCGAGAAGGATCGACAGCACGATCATGACGGCGGCGGCGACCAGAAAGACCTTCATGATGGCGAGCCGCTCGGCCTCCACCATGTCGTCGATCTCGGCGCCTTGCGTCGACAGCATCAGCACGCCGCGCACGGCGCGAAAGCGCTGTACCGGCACCGCGACCGAGACGATGACGTCGCCGCGATCGTTGATGCGCACCATGCTGGAATCCTGGCCGTCGAGCGCCTGCGCCACTTCGGAATAGCCCCTGCCGTTGTCCGGCCCGAGTTCGCGATAGACGCGGCAGGTCGCCGCGGCCGAGCCACATCCGCACGGCGATGAAAGCACGCCTGAATATGCCCGGTTTTTCTTCGGTCGGCGGCGGCAGATCGAAGCGCAGCACGTCGCCGCGGCCGAACAGATTGCGGCTGTCGACGAGCAGCACGCCGTCGCGGTCGTAGATGCGCGCGCGCGTCTTGGTCGGCGACACCAGCCGCCGCAGGATCGGCGCTACGCGTTCCGGATTGATCGGGAAGTCGATGCCGTAAAGCGCGTCTTCGTTGGGACCGTAGCTTTCACCGGGCTGCAGATTGAGGAGCTTGTCGGGATCGAGCGTGATCGAGGAATCGGTTTCCACGGTCGCCGACGACGCGATCGCGCCGGCGATGATCTGCCCCTGCACCAGAAGGCTCTGGATGCGCGCGTCGATCAGGCCGGCGCGGAACTGCGAGAGAAAAATGACGCCGATGGACAGCGCGACGAGACCGGTGAGGTTGAGAACGACGATGCGGCGCGTGAGGCTCGACGAGCTCTGCGTGACAAAAAACTGCAAGCTGCGATGCAGCCAGTCGCCGACGCGCGCCAGACCGTGCCGGCGCGGCTGCGCCTCGTCGAGCCCGGCCATGTCGGCATGATCGCCGGCATGATCGCCAGCATGGGTCGCGCCAGGAGAGCCGCCAGAAGAATCGCCAACCGCCGCTGCATCTTTCGCTGCATCGTTTGCGGTCTGGCCCTCGGGCCCTGCACGTTCTGCGGTTCGATCGAGCACGTCGTCTGCCGGGGTTTCGATCAGCCCCTCCACCGGGTGGGACCAAACGCCATTACTACCGCACGTCAGCCGCCCAGTCAGGAGCCATGGTTCAGCGGTCCAAACAACACGACAGCCACGGCCTTTTGCGCGTAATCGGCGCTTATTCCTTGAAACGATAGCCGACGCCGTAAAGCGTCTCGATCATATCGAAATCGTCGTCGCTCGCCTTGAATTTCTTGCGCAAGCGCTTGATGTGGCTGTCGATGGTGCGGTCGTCGACATAGACCTGATCGTCATAGGCCGCGTCCATCAGCGCGTTGCGGCTTTTCACCACGCCCGGGCGGCTCGCCAGCGCCTGCAGGATCAAAAACTCGGTCACGGTGAGCGTCACCGCCTCGTTCTTCCACGTGCAGGTGTGACGTTCCGGATCCATGCGGAGCAATCCGCGCTCGAGCACCTTCTAGTCGGCTTCCTTGACCACGACGCCGTCCTTCGGCGACACGCGGCGCAGCACAGCCTTGACGCGCTCGACCAGGAGGCGCTGCGAAAACGGTTTGCGGATGAAATCGTCGGCGCCCATTTTCAGGCCGAACAATTCGTCGATCTCTTCGTCCTTCGAGGTGAGGAAGATCACCGGCAGGTCCGACTTCTGGCGCAGCCGGCGCAATGTCTCCATGCCGTCCATGCGCGGCATCTTGATGTCGAGAATGGCGAGGTCGGGCAGCGCCGACTTGAAACCGTCGAGCGCCGAGGCGCCGTCGGTGTAAGTCGTAATGCGGTAGCCTTCGGCCTCAAGCGCGATCGACACCGAGGTGAGGATATTGCGGTCGTCGTCGACGAGAGCGATTGTCGGCATGGCGGCCTTCTAACATGAATCGGCCGCAGCAGCACCAGCCCGGCCCCACATGCCTTTCAAGCCCCATGTGGGGGCGGAAGTGTGACAGGACAAGGCGAAATAGCGGCAATCGTCGTTACATTGCTGTAAGGAAACGCGTTAATAAATGCCCCAAAATCCGATTTCAGGCGAAGTCAGTCCCTTGCCGGGCGCGATGCCGGACCGCCTGCCGGAGAATGCCCGGGGCCCGGACGATTTCGACCCCAACGCGCTCGCCAAGGGTCTGTTGCGGGCGACACGGGCGGGCTCGCTCGCGACCATCGATCGCAATACCGGTCACCCCTTCGCCTCGCTGGTCAATGTCGCGACCGATGCCGATGGCTCGCCCCTGATCCTCATTTCGCGGCTCGCGACCCACACCGCCAACCTGGAAGCCGACGGCCTCGCCTCTGTGCTGCTCGCGGTGCATGGCAAGGGCGATCCGCTGGCACATCCGCGGCTGACGCTGCTCGGGACTTTCACGCAAGTTGCGCGCGATACGCCCGAAGACGCACGCGTGCGCCGCCGCTTCCTCGCACGGCATCCGAAGTCTGAGCTTTATGCCGGCTTTGGCGACTTTTCATTTTGGCGCCTGAACGTCGTCTCCGCGCATCTCAACGGCGGCTTCGCTCGCGCCGCCGATCTCAAAGCCGCCGATGTGCTGACTGATGTCTCCGGCGCGGAGAATTTGCTCGAAGCTGAAGCCGGTGCGGTCGCGCATATGAACAGCGATCATGCCGACGCGGTGCGGCTCTATGCTACAAAACTTCTCGGCGCCGAAGACGGCCCGTGGCAGCTCACCGGTCTCGATCCGGACGGGCTGGATTTAGCGCGCGGCGACTTAACATCGCGGCTGCCGTTTCCCGATCGCGTCACCAGCGCCGAACAATTGCGCAAGACGGTGGTGGCCTTGGCGGCCAAGGCGCGCGCTGTGTAGCTTTACTGTCCAGGAAATGAGCCGCAGCTTTGCTGCAGTGCAGCGTCGGAACGTGCGCGGTATGAGCCGGTTAGCCTTGAGGCCGCTTCGGTCTTGGCAGATGCTGGGATGCTCGATATAGGGACGCACGCCTGCTGACGGGCAGGCTCTTGGCATCGCAGCGGCCGTTCCAACGGCCCTCCAGACCGACCACAAGCGCGGACCATTCAGCGGAGGCTAGGGTGAAGGAAACGGGTGTGAGAAACGGCGCCTATGGAGCCGACAAATTCGGCTTCAAGGATCTCGCCAGCATCAACTGGAACCTGACCGAAGCTCCGCTCTACGAGCATGCCATCCGCAACGGCGAGGCGACCATCGTCGCCGGCGGCGCGCTGTGCGCCGAAACCGGACATCACACCGGCCGTTCGCCGAAGGACAAGCACACCGTGGTCGATGCGACGACCGAAAACACCGTGTGGTGGGACGGCAACCGCAAGCAGAACAAAGAGCACTTCGAGAACCTGCTGCAGGATTTTCTCGCCCACGCCAAGGGCAAGACGCTGTTCGCGCAGGACCTCTATGGCGGCGCCGACGCAAAATACCGCATCAAGGCGCGCGTCTTCACCGAATATGCCTGGCACTCGCTGTTCATCCGCCAGCTTCTGATCCGCCCCGACCGCGCCGAGCTTGCGGGCTACGTGCCCGACATGACGATCGTCGATATGCCGTCGTTCAAACCGGACGCTAAACGTCATGGCGGCCGCGACGGCTCCGACACGATGGTGGCGATCGATTTCACCCGCAAGATCGTGCTGATCTGCGGGTCTTCTTATGCCGGCGAGATGAAGAAGTCGGTGTTCACGACGCTGAACTTCTATCTGCCGGCGCAGGGCGTGATGCCGATGCATTGCTCGGCGAATGTCGGCAAGGCGGGCGACAGTCGGCGCTGTTCTTCGGCCTGTCGGGCACCGGCAAGACGACGCTGTCGGCCGATCCGAACCGCACCCTGATCGGCGACGACGAGACCGGCTGGTCGCCCGAAGGCATCTTCAACTTCGAGGGCGGCTGCTACGCCAAGACCATAAAGCTCTCGGCCGAGGCCGAGCCGCAGATCTGGGACGCCACCAACCGCTTCGGCGCCGTGCTCGAGAACGTAGTGTTCGATCCGGTGACCCGCATCCCGGACTACGACAGCGACAAGAAGACCGAGAATACCCGCTCCGCCTATCCGCTCGATTTCATCCCGAGCGCGTCGCGCACCGGCACCGCCGGACATCCGAAGAACATCATCTTCCTCACCGCCGACGCCTTCGGCGTCATGCCGCCGATCGCAAAGCTCACGCCGGCGCAGGCGATGTATCACTTCCTGTCCGGCTACACCGCCAAGGTCGCCGGCACCGAAAAGGGCCTGGTCGGCGTCGAGCCGGAATTCTCGACCTGCTTCGGCGCGCCGTTCCTGCCGCGCCCGCCGGCCGAATACGGAAGATTGCTTCGCGACTACATCGCCAAGCACAAGGTCGATTGCTGGCTGGTCAATTCCGGCTGGACCGGCGGCATTTATGGCATCGGCCGACGCATGCCGATCAAGGTGACGCGCGCGCTCGTCACCGGCGCGCTCGACGGCTCGCTGCGTAACGCCAGCTACCGCACCGATCCCTATTTCGGTTTCGCGGTGCCGACCTCGGTGCCGGGCATCGAGCCGCACATCCTCTATCCGATGAAGACCTGGAAGGACAAAGCCGCGTTCGACGAAACCGCGCGCAAGCTCGTCGGCATGTTCCAGAAGAATTTTACCAAATACGAGCAGACCGTGGACGCCGAAGTCCGCGCTGCTGCGCCGGAAGTAAGGCTGGCCGCAGAATAGAATTCGCTATAGCATTTATCATCGTCATGGCCGGGCCTGTCCCGGCCATCTCGATTCATGGGGCACTCCCGTGCCATGATTATCGGGATGCGCGGGACGAGCCGGCGCATGACGGAGCAAGACGATGCAAACACTCCAACTTGGCCGCAACGGCCCCACGGTCTCCGCCTTCGGGCTCGGCTGCATGGGCATGTCCGGCGGCTACGGGCCGGCCGACGATAAAGAATCGATCGCCACCATCCATGCCGCGCTCGAAGCGGGCATCACCATGATCGATACCGGCGATTTCTACGGCATGGGCCACAATGAAATGCTCATCCGCGACGCGCTCAAGGGCGGCAAGCGCGAGCGCGCCTTCCTCGCGGTGAAATGCGGCGCGATGCGCGCGCCGGACATGAAATATATCGGTGACGACGGCCGGCCCAATGCCATCAAGAACTTTCTCGCCTATTCGCTGCGGCGCCTGGGTACGGACTACATCGATCTCTATCAGCCGTCGCGCGTCGATCCGGCGGTCCCGATCGAGGACACGATCGGCGCCGTCGCCGAGATGGTCAAAGCCGGCTATGTGCGCCATATCGGCGTGTCGGAAGCTTCCGCCAAAACAGTGCGGCGGGCGCATGCGACGCACCCGATCGCGGCATTGCAGATCGAATATTCGCTGTTCTCGCGCGGCATCGAGGTGGAGACGCTGCCGATGCTGCGCGAGCTCGGCATCGCGCTCGTTGCCTATGGCGTGCTGGCGGGCGGCCTGATCAGCGATCGCGCCGAAGCGGCCAAGAATGCCGCAAGCGAAATCCGCACGCGCAAGCCGCGCTTTTCCGCGGAGAATTTTCCCAAGAACGCCGCACTTGTCGAAGCGCTCAAGACCATCGCACGCGAAAAGGGGGCGACCACGCAACAACTTGCTTTCGCCTGGGTCAAATCGCGCGGCGATGACGTCGTGCCGCTGATCGGCGCTCGCCGCCGCGATCAGCTCACCGAAGCGCTCGGTGCGTTCGAATTGAATCTTGCCCCCGCCGATGTCGCCCGCATCGAACAGGCGGTGCCGGCTTCAGCCGTCGCCGGCACGCGTTACTTGCCAGCCATCCTCGCGCATATGGACAGCGAACACGCCGGTTGAGCCGGACCTGCAAGACATAGGGATCGTTAGCAAGAAATAACAAGAAACAAGCAGGCGCCTCACGGCGATCCCGAACGCGATCGGCTTCACATACGACACATAGTGGATGTGGTATCGTCCGCTTTACGGTCAGCCGTATTCCTTGGCATCAGAACAGCAAAAATGGAGAGCCCGATGGCAGGTTTCAGCGTTGGTGTATTTACCTTTGCGGTCTTTCTGGTGCTCTGTGCGGTTCTGGGCAGCTTCTTTACCGTCAAGACGGCGCAGGTTGCGGTCATCACGCGATTTGGAAAATTCCTTCGTGTCGCCGATCCCGGGTTGAACTGGAAATGGCCGTTCATCGATACAGTCGCCGGCAGGATAAGCCTGCGCGTCAATCAGATTACATTGACGATGGAGACAAAGACGAAGGACAACGTGTTCGTCACCATTCCCATTTCCGTTCAAAATCGGGTTCGTCCCGAAAAGGCGTTCGATGCGTACTACAAACTATCGAACCCCGAGGCACAGATTCAGTCTTATGTCGAGCAAGTCATCCTCGGACATGTTCCGGGCATGACTCTCGACGAGGTATTTGCCAGCCAGTCGGGAATCGCCGCCGCCGTGAAGCAGGAGCTGGACGCCGATATGGCCGGCTTTGGCTATGAAATCGTCAATGTGCTGGTGACCGATATTGTTCCCGATGCCAAGGTGAAGTCGGCCATGAACGATATCAATGCCGCACAGCGCGAACAGGTCGCCGCAAACGCGCGAGGCGAAGCCGAAAAGATTCTCGTCGTGAAAAAGGCCGAAGCCGAAGCAGAAAGCAAAGCTCTGCAGGGCCAAGGCATTGCCAATCAAAGGAAAGCCATCATCGAGGGGCTTCAGAACTCGATCGAACAATTTCAGAAAGCCGTCGGTGGCACATCCACATCGGACGTCATGCAGCTCGTGCTGGTGACGCAATATTTCGATACGATCAAGTCCATCGGCGAAAGCGACAAGACCAATACGCTGTTCCTGGCGCACTCTCCCGGCGCCGTGAAGGATATTTCCGACGAGATCATGCGAGCCATGGTGGTCGCGGAAAGAGCGAAGGTCTGATTGATTCTGATTGAATCGGACGCAGAGCATTGCCGCTCTGTCACTTGCGGGACGCCATTAATTTAGCGAGTGCGGCGCGCACGCGCGCAATAACATCGTCCCACGAGCGCACGGCGTCTTGCCGGAATAGCCGCGCGGTCGGATACCACGGGCTATCGTCGCGATCGAGCAGCCAGCGCCAATCCGAGCCGAACGCGAGCAACATCCAGAGCGGCTTTGCCAGCGCACCGGCGAGATGCGCCACCGACGTATCCACCGCGATTACCAAATCCAGATTGGCGATCAGAGCCGCCGTGTCGGCGAAGTCGCGCAGTTCGTCGCCGAAATGGATGATGTCGCCGCGCGCTTTCAAAAGCGCCGCGTCTCCCGCGCGAACTTCCTTTTGCAGGCTTACGAATGTCGCACGGACGTCGAGCAGCGGCAGCAGCGCGGCAAGCTTGATCGAGCGGAAGCGGTCGTTGCCTTGCGTCGCGAGCCCGGACCAGGCAAGGCCGATCATCGGGCGGCGCTTGCGGCCAAGCCGCTTGCGCCACGCCGCCACGGATTTGGCCGACGCGTGCAGATAGGGCGTCGCCGACGGGATCGTTTCAAGCCGGGTGTGGAACGCGAGCGGCAGGCTGAGCAGCGGACAATGCAGGTCGAAAGCGGGCAGCGTATCGCCCCGCCGCAGGATTTGCGCCGAACCCTCAAGCGTACCCATCAGCGTCTGCAAAGCCTTCGGCACTTCGAGGATCACGCGGGCGCCGAGCGCCGCGACACGTGGCACGTAGCGGCAAAACTGGATCGTGTCGCCATAGCCCTGCTCGGCGTGGAGAAGGATAGTTTTGCCCGCGATGCCGTCCGAACCGAGCCAGAGCGGCTGCGTGAAATCCCGCTTTGTCTGCTTGCCCTGCGTGCACTCCCAGCGCCATTCGTATTTCTCAAAACCGCGATCGTAGTCGCCACTCAGAATCCTGCAGAGCGCCTCGTTGAAATGCGCGTCGGCGAGATCGGGCTGCAGGACGATCGCACGATCGTAGCTTTCGAGCGCCTCGTCGATCCGCCGCAGTTCCTTGAGCATATTGCCGCGATTGACGAGCGCATCGGCATGAACCGGGGAAAGCGCAATCGCCTGGTCGTAGCTCTCAAGAGCTTCATCGAAACGCCACAGCCCGCGCAAAGCGTTGCCGCGATTGGAGAGCGCCTGGACATAGTGCGGACGCTCGGCAAGCGCGCGGTCGAAGCTCGCAACCGCTTCGTCGTAACGCTGCAGCTCGTAGAGGGCGTTGCCGCGATTGGAGAGCGCTTCGGCATAATGCGGCTGCGCGCCAAGGGCGCGGTCATAGCTCGCGACCGCATCCTCGAACCGCTGCAAGCCCTGCAGCGCATTGCCGCGGTTGAACGCCACTTCGGGATAGTCCGGCTGCACCGCAAGCGCGCGATCATAGCTCGCGACAGCTTCGTCGAAACGCTTGAGCTCGCGCAGCGTATTGCCGCGATTGGACAGCGCTTCGGGATAATCGGGATTCACCTTGAGCGCGCGGTCGTAGCTGCCGAGCGCTTCGTCATAGCGCTTGAGCTCATGCAATGTGTTGCCGCGATTGGACAGCGCCGGCGCGGAATTCGGCTGCAAGACGAGCGCACGATCGTAGCTCTCGAGCGCCTCCTCAAATCGCTTGAGGTCATGCAGCGTCACGCCGCGATTGGACAGCGTATCGGCGGAGCCCGGATGCACGGCAAGCGCCCGGTCGTAGCTTTCGAGCGCTTCTTCGGGCTGTTTCAGTTCGCGCAATATATTGCCGCGATTGGACAGCGCATCGGCGAAATTTGGCGCCAGCGCCCGATCGTAGTTTTCAAGCGCTTCGCCGTACCGCCTGAGCTGATGCAGCGTGATGCCGCGATTGGAGAAAACCTCGGCCGAATCCGGCCGCAGCGAAAGCGCGCGGCCGTAGCTTTCGAGCGCCTCGGTTTTTTTACCGAGGCGCGATTGCGCGATGCCGAGGAGATGATGCGCCCCGAAAGTGTCCGGCTTGGAGGCGAGGATTTGCCGGCACAGATCTTCGGCAACGACGAGCTTGCCCGCATCCACGGCGGTGAAGGCAACGCTGAGCGCTTCCTGCAGGGTGACGTCGCGTGCCATCGGCGCCGCTATCTGTCCTTGTCAGCCGGCCTTCGCCTCTTGCATGGCGCGCCCGGCGCGGCCTGCCCAATTTTCCCAGGCGCGGTTGAGCGTGTAATCGTTGACGCGCGCGACGATCTGGTCGACCTCGCCGCGGGTGAGGAATTTGATCTCGCCCATCTGCATCGCCTGCATTTGCAGTTTTGCGCCCACCTCCAGGTAAACCGAGATGAACAAAGCATGCCGCACCGAGCGGCCGACCACGATGGCGCCGTGGCCGCGCATCAGCGCCGTCGGCCGCGAGCCCAGAAGCTTCGCCAGATCGCGGCCCATATCCATGTCGCTGACCAGCAATGTCGTATCGCCGAACTTGTCGTGCGAATCCCAGACCGGGACGTCGTGGCCGCAGGACGCACACATGTGCAGGAGCGGCCTGAGCTTGGTGCCGGTGACGCCGAACGGAATGACGCTCGGCGAATGGTTGTGCACCACGGCGTGCACATCCGGCCGCGCCTCGTAGATCGCGCCGTGGATGTAGCGCTCGAGATATGGCGCGCGGCCGCGCTCATCGATCGCTTTGCCGTCGAGCGTGTATTCAACAATATCCTCGTGTTCGATGCGCTCGGGCGCGCGCGCGCGCGACAGCAGATAATGCCGCGGATTATCGGGATGCCGGGCACTGACGTGGCCGAAGGAATCGACGATCCCCTCATTGGCCAGGATACGGTTTGCCGTCACCAATTCTTCCAGAATGAAATCAAGGCTGCTCATTGCTGCGCTTCTCCGATCTTTGAGCGGTGATACTAGTGTCCCGGTTCCGGCATCCGCAAGCCATGGCGGCAAACGATGACGGCAAGCTACGGCGGCATGAGCACCGTGCCAAATAGCGGCAGCGCGTCGCGGGACTCCATCGCCAATCTGCGCTATGGCAGGCCCTTGTTTTTCCGGGGTTTGCCGAGGATTCGTAAATGACGCGACATATCTCATACATTGCTACGCTCGGTGCCGCCGGCGCGATTGCCGCAGCAGCAGCCTGGGCGCAAGGCGGCGCGGCGAATTATCCGGACCATCCGATCCGGGTCATCGTGTCGGTGCCGGCCGGCGGCGGCGTGGACACCGTCACCAGGATCGTCACCGCCCAGATGCGCGACACGCTGAAACAGCCGCTTGTGGTCGAGAACAAGGCCGGCGTCGGCGGCAGCATCGCGGCCGAAGCGGTATTCAAGTCTGACCCCGACGGCTACACGATCCTCGCCTCGCAACCGTCGCCGATCACGACCAATACGTTTCTCTACAAAACGCTGAACTACGATCCCGCGGAGCTCTTGCCGATCGCGATCATGTCGCATGTTCCAAACGTCCTTCTGGTGCGGCAGGATTTTCCGGCAAAGACGGTGCAGGAATTGATCGCTTATGCCAAAGCCAATCCCGGCAAGATCAATTACGCGTCGCAGGGTATCGGCACGACGTCGCATACCACCGCCGAACTGTTCCAGACGATCACGCATACCAAGCTCGTCCATGTGCCCTACAAAGGCACCGCGCCCGCCGTCGCCGACCTGCTCGCCGGCAATGTCGACATGATGTTCAACGAACTTGCGACCTCGATCGAGCTGCACAAAGCAGGCCGCGCGCGCATTCTCGCCGTTACGACCAAGCAGCGCGTGCCGTCGCTGCCGGACATCCCGACGCTCGACGAGTCGGGTGTGCCCGGCTGCATCTCCGATACCTGGCACGCGCTGACCGCGCCGCCGAAAACGCCGGCGGATATTATCGGCAAGCTCAATGCCGCGGTGAACAATGCAATGACGGCGCCCGATCTGGTGACGCGTTACAGGCAGCTGAGCATTTCGCCCGGCGGCGGCACGCCGGCTGAGGCGGCGGCCTTCATCAAGGAAGAAACCAAGCGCTGGGGCGACGTGATCCGTACCGCCGGCATTCAGCCGCAATAGTACATGCCGCTTGTGATCGCCGCCGCCGGGATTAAATAACTGCGAACCGCCACGATGCGTGCGAGCCAGAACCATGCCCCGAAACCCGGATGAGCCGGAGCGGCCTCGCGTAGAGCCCGAGATCCTTCCGCCGGACCGCAGCCCGAATGCCGGCGGACAGCACGGCGGCTGGCCGCCTTTCGGATCCGGCCAGAGCCGCGGCAGCCAGCGTATTTTTGTCGGCCGGATCGGCCCGTTCGGCTTTGCGATCTTCATGCTGGTGGTTGGCCTGTTTGCCGCGGTCCTGTTGCTGCTCCTGATCGGGGCAGCCTTGATCTGGATTCCCGTGGTCGCCGTTTTGGTCGTTATTGCCGCGATTTCCGGGGTCTTCCGCCGGCTGTGACCGGGCGAAATATACGGCGCGTTAACCTTGTTCTTTTATCAATTGCTAACCATGCGCGGCTTTGTCCTGTCGCGGGCTGTACCCATGCCGCTTAACTGTCGTGGTGCGTAACTGTAGGCGGGCGGCCGCGCCGGGAGCCCTGTGCCGGCGCCGCAAGCTGGAAAGAACGGGGAATACGGTCGAGTGCTGAATGTTCGAAGCGCCGCGTCAGATCAGACCAGTAGCTGTCGGGGCCGGCGAAGTCGGCATTGGTCCTCCCCCTCTCGCGCAAATTGATTTCGGCAATATCGGCGCCGCCCTTTGGCGCGGCAAATGGACGATCCTCACCACGACGCTGACGGCGCTCGTGCTGGCTTTGCTGTTTATCCTGATCGTCCCGCCGCAATACACCGCCGTCACGGAAATCCTTATCGACCCCACTGATTTGCGCGCGGTCGGCAACGACACCACGCAGCCCAATCAAATGAGCGACGCGGCGCTCATGCAGGTCGAAAGCCAGGTGCAGGTGCTCACCTCGGATGGGGTGCTGCGCCGTGTGGTCGCATCGCAAAATCTCGATCACGACCCGGAATTCGTTCGCGCGCCGTCGTTTCTCGGCGAGCTGCTGGGACGGAATTCGGTTCCCCTCGACACCACGCTGATGGCGCTCAACGAGCTCAAGCGCCGCGTCGTGGTGAAACGCACCGAGCGCACGCTGGTTGTCGACGTGAGCGTCACCAGCCGTGACCCGAAAAAGGCGGCGCAAATCGCCAACGCGATTGCCACGGCCTATCTCGAGGAACAAACGCAGGTTCGCGCCGATGCGGCGCGACAGGTCTCACAGTCGCTGTCGGCGCACCTGCAGGCGCTCAAGGACCGGGTGCGCGACGCCGAGGAAAAGGTCGAGGCCTACAAGGCGCACAACAACATGGTCGGATCGAACGGCCAGCTTGTGACCGACCAGCAACTGACCGAAGTCAACGCCCAGCTTGGCGCCGCGCGCGCCCGCACCGCGGAAGCCAAGGCGCGGCTCGATCAGGTCGAACTCGTGCAGCGCACCAAGGACGAGAGCGGCGCGTTTCCGGAAGCCTTGCAGTCACCGACCATCACCGCGCTGCGCAGCCAATATGCCGAAGTGATGCGGCGTGAGGCCGAGCAGATGGCGACGCTCGGTGCGTTGCACCCCGCCGTGATCGATATCCAGGCCCAGGCAGAACGTCTGCGGCGAATGATCGATAATGAAGTCGAGCGTGCCGCCGTTGCCGCGCGCACCGAATATGGAGCCGCAAAGCAAAGCGAACAGACGCTTGCCGCCAATCTCGATACCCTCAAGCACACAACGGTCGATACCAGCGCGGCAATGGTCGGCCTGCGCGAACTTGAGCGCGATGCGCAGGCAAGCCGCGACATTTATCAGGCGTTCCTGACGCGCGCGCGCGAAACCGGCGCGCAGGAGCAGGTCGACACCAAGAACATCCGCATCCTCTCAAAGGCCGATCTGCCGCAAAAACGCAGCTCGCCGCCACCGAGCCTGCTGCTGGCGCTCGGCGCCATGATGTTCGGCGCCGCCGCGGGTACCGGTATCGTCCTGCTGCGCCCGCCGGCCGATCCCAGCGCGCCTGTTCGAAAGACCGCAGAGCCGCAACGAAAATTCGCGGCCATGCGTTTGTGGCGGGGCAGGCGTTCGGCCGTGCCGGTGCTGGCGGTCCTGCCGGCGGCGGACATTTCGTTCGGCCTGCGCGCCATCGACGATCCGGCATCGCCGTTCGCGCGCGAGATCGGCAAGGTCTGCGACGAGCTGCAAGCGAGCCAGACGACGCCCGGCAGCGCCAGCGTCCTCGTCGTCGCCGCCGGCGAAGACGAGGAAGCGGCAACCGTCGCGCTCCTGCTGGCCGCCACGGTCGCCGCGACCCAGCGCGTCCTCCTGATCGACGCCGATCTGCAATGCCGCACGCTTTCGGCGATCGACGCGGACGGCGGCGATGCCGGCCTCGTCGACGTCGCCATCGGACGCAGGCAATTGTCCGACGTGATCCGGCTCGACCGCGAAACCAATATCAATCTCGTGCCGTTCGTTGCCGCGCGGAGCCGCCGCGACCGGCGCATCTACGACGCCGACATCAAGCGCGCGTTCGAGCAGACCAAGCGTTATGACGTGGTGGTCGTCGCCGCGATGGACAGTGCCGACCCGAGCATCCGCTTCTTCGGCGGCATCGTCGACCACATCCTCCTGGTCGCAAGCGCCGACGATTTCAGCGAAGCGGCGGCCGAGCGTTTCATCAAATTAGCGGGGCTCTCCCCGCAAAAGGTCCGCGGTGCGGTTTTGACCGGCGCCGAAACGGCGTAAGCGCGCCATGAGCCAGACGGCGAAGTTCGATCTTGAGACACAGGCAAGCGGCGCCGTTCCGGCGGGCGTCGATGCGGACACGTTTATCCGCAGCGTCCTTTTCATGGCGCCGTTTCTTGCCGCGTGGATCTCGTTCCACCCGTTTCAAAGCCTTGCGGAGCCGCCGCCGGCCGTCACCGGCGGCGATCTCGTCAACCAGCTCACCTTCTCGGGCCTGTTCGTGTCGCTCGCACTGTGGCTCTATTTCCACAATCCCGAACGGATTCTCTTATTGTTGCGGCCTACTTTTGTGCTGCTGCTCTGCTGGTGCGCGCTGTCGGTCGTGACATCATGGGAGCCCGCGCTCGCGGCCAGGCGCTTCGCTTTCGCGATCGTGCTGATGGGCCTCTCCGCGATGGCTCTTCTGGTGCCGAAGAACCTGCGTCATTTCAGCGATCTGATGGCAGCGCTGGTGCTCATCGTGCTGGCTGCCTGCTATCTCGGCGTCCTCCTCGTGCCGCAGCTCGCCGTTCACCAGGCGACGGACTTTCTTGAGCCCGAACACGCCGGAAGCTGGCGCGGCGTATTTGCGCATAAGAACCAGGCCGGCGCCGTCATGGTGCTTTTCATCTTCATCGGCCTGTTCGTGGCGCGGATGCGCAGCGTTGCCCTTGGCGGGACGATCGTCGTGCTCTCGACGATATTCCTCGCATTCTCGCAGTCCAAGACGGCAATCGGCGTGCTGCCGCTGGCGCTGCTTCTCGCGGCGGTAGTCGCCCGCATGCGCAGGCCTATATTTGCGATCAGCCTCGTCGTCACCGTGCTGTTCGCCTTCAACCTGTTCTCGGTCGGCACGGTGTTGTTCGAGCCGGTGCATAATCTCGTCGCCGCGATCATGCCGGACGCGACCTTCACCGGCCGCACCGATATCTGGAAGCTCGGCCTCGATGCCCTGGCGCAGCGTCCTCTCACCGGCTACGGCTTCTCGACGTTCTTCGGCACCGAGGAAGTCGTTTACGGACTTGGCGAAAACCAGACCTGGGCCAACGCCGCAACCGACGCGCACAACGCCTATCTCAACCTCGCGGTGACGATCGGCATTCCGGGTATGCTTCTGACGATCCTCTGGGTCGTGGTATTTCCGATCGTCGACTTCAGCCGCCTGCCCGACGACCCGCAGACCCGTGCCGTGCGGATGCTGTTCCTGCGCGCGTGCCTGTTCGGCACCTATGCATCCTGCTTCGAGAGCTCGATCTTCCAGCAGGTCGGCGAGGTCTGGTTTTTCTTCATGACTGCCGCTTTCGGTCTGCGCTATCTCTCGCGCATGCGGCCGGCGCTGTAGCGGCTTCGCCGCTCTATCTCACTGGACGGGCGGCGAGGACGAGGCGTGCCGATCGCTTTGCGGCGCGGCCTTCGGCGCATCGAGTCCCAGCGCGTGCATCAGCTCCGGATCCGGATTGCGATCGCTTTCGCGCAGATAGAGACCGAACGGATCGTCGCGCAAAACGTAGGCGGTCCAGCCCCAGCCGTGGCTTGCGATACTGGCCGATGCGTCGTGCAGCCAGCGCGCGCGGGATGCGCGATCGATCTCGCTGCCGCCGATCGTCTGCTTCATGGCGCCGAATTCGGTGAACACAATGCGATCGGAACCGATGCCGACGCGGCGTTGCCAATCCGCGACCTTGTTCATCCACTCCTCGATCTGCGCCGGCCCTTGCCTTTCGTCGAAATATTTCTCGATACCCGCGATGGCCTGCCGCTCCGCGGCGATACGGTCGGCGCCTTGCGGCAAATCCAGCGTGCGGAATCGCGCGTGCGTCAGCGCCAGCGTTTCGGCAAGGCTGCCCGCCAAAGCCGGATAGGGCACGCCGATCGTTCCGGCAAGATAAGGCTCCGACCAGGTCGCGCCCTGATGCGTGAACAGGAACGGATAATAGAAATGCACGCTGACGAAATTGCGCCGGTCGCGCAGGAGATCGGTGTCGAGCGCGACGATGCCTTCGATATTCGACCAGCAGCCGCCGGTCAGGAACAGCGGCAGCTGCGAGGAGATACGGCGAATGCTTTCGATCATGACCTGCTGATACGCCGTCCAGTCCGTGCCGAAGGTGATGCGGCATTGCGACTGCGGCTCGTTCATCGGCTCAAGCGCCACGACGCCGGAATTGACCGCGGCGAGCGCCGTGGCGACGCGGTCGACCACTGCCGCGTAAGCCCGGAATTTCGGCCCGTCGAGGCCGTCGAGATAGGTTTGCGGCAGTTCATGGTGCAGCGACGGCGGAAACAGCGTCACCAGCACCGCCAGGCCGTGACCATTGATGGCGGACACGACCGCGACCAGATGCGCGATGATATCCGACTGCGTCCGTTCATCGGCGCCCATCAGCGGCCCAACATCGAGCGGAACCCGCATGTGGTCGAACCCGATAAGATGCAGTTCGTCGAAATCGAACAGATTCAGGGCTGACAGCGGATCGGGATAGGCCGGCTCGGCGTAGCGCCTGGCCGCGCCCTCGCCTTCGATTTTGGGAAACTCAAAAAATTCGACGAGCGTCGCGCCGCGTTTGAATGAAGATACGGATTTAGCCGGCAGCGGATCGGCAATAGCCGGCCCGGCAATCAAGGCGCAAAGCGCAAGTGTCAGTGCGGCGATGAAGCCGCGCCGCGTCAAGGCTGCGCCTTTTCGGCCGCCGGCTGCAAACCGGCGACGCCTGAGCGCTGGATCCGCCGATGCGCCTCGAACAGGCTCAGATAGCTTTCGATCATGCGCTGCCGCGAATATTTGCGGGAAATGGTGCGGGCGAACGCTTCGGCAGCCCGCGGCGCAGGCGCCGCCGCAAGCGCTTTGCCGATGGCGGAAATCCAGCCCTCGACGTCGTGCGCGCCGACAAAGGCGACCGGCTCCGCTCCGTCCGCGCGCAGCACTTCGCGCAGCGTCGCAAGGTCGGCCACCACCATCGGCTTGCCGCACATCGCGGCTTCGACGGCGGCGAACCCGAACGTCTCCCATGTCGACGGAAACACGAAGAGGTCCGAAGCAGCGTAGAGATCGGCAATATCTTCGGCCGGCAGCGCGCCAAGCATATGCAGCCGGTCGTCAACGCCGAGCGTGACAGCAAGCGCGTGAAACTCTTCATCCTTTGGTCCCGCTCCGGCGAGCACGAGATGCGCTTGCGGCAGGCAGGCAAGCGCACGGATGAGAACATCCTGGTTCTTCTGCGCCGTGAGCCGACCGACATTGAGCATGAGCGGGTGCGACAGCGGCAGGTCGAAGTGCCGGCGCGCCGCGTCACGGTCGCGGATCGGCTTCGGCGCATCGAGGCCGTGCTCGATCAGGATCATCGTGCGCCGATAGCGCGACGGATAGCGCGCGAACGCAGCCCAGGTGGCGGCGCTGTTTACGATATTGGCGGAATAAAGCCCGAGCGTGCCGGCAACTATATCCATTAACCGCAGCGACCGCGGCATTTCTTCAGGCGTGCAAGTTTGGTGAACGACGCGAAGGCGGCAGCCGGCGAGCGCACCAATGATGCCGGCCAGAACCGACGCCGTCGACTGATAGGCGATCAGCGCGTCGAAATCGTTGCGCCAGATGCGCCGTATCGCGCGCCCGACATTGGCCAGCTTCGTAAACACCGAAAGCCCGGCGCGCGGATACAGATAAACCGTATCGACGGAAAAGCGATGCGGCGCGAGCCCTTGCTCGATCATGCGCGCCAGCGTTTGCACGCCGCCGCGTTCATCATCGTGAATGAGTTGCAGGATACGCATTGGAACTACACTCGCCGCCGCTGAAATTGTTGCATCGCCGTCGTGCAACTTAACGATACTCGGTGAAAGCCTTCGTAGCCGCTTTGCTTCACTCCAACAATGACTTATCACACCTCATGCTTAACACGTCGGGGCTGCTCTATCTGAGCGCGCGGATAATTTCGGCGGCGGGGAATCTTCTCGCCGTCGCCGTGTTCTCGCGCCTCGCCGGCCCCGCCGAATACGGTCACTACGTCCTGATCTTTGCCTGGTCGCTGATCGTCTATGGCTTCGGCGCGCAGTGGATGCGTTTTGCCTATTTCGGCGTTTATCAGCCCGAACGCTTCGGCGAATATATCGGCTCGCTGGCGCGGCTCCTCGGCGTCGGGCTTATACTGGTCGCCGTCGTGCTTGCCGCGTTGGGACTGTTCGGATTTTTCGAGCCGAGTTTTTTGTTCGCGGTCTTTGCGCTCGTCTGCGGCATAGCAATTTATGAAGCCGCATTCGAAGTCGCCCGCACGCTCTTGAAGGCACGTGGCGCTGCCCTTTCCATGATCCTGCGCACCGTCCTGATGGTCGGATTCGGCGGCGCGAGCCTTTATCTTGGCGGCGGCGCGCGCGGGCTCGCCATCGCGATCGCGCTCGCACACATCATCGCCGCCGCGCCTTCGCTTGCCACACTTTCCAAGATCCAGTCGTGGAACTTCTCGCGGGCGGCATCGCTGCATATCGTCAGCTATGGCTGGCCGCTCCTGTTATCCTTTGGCGTGACCGCCGTCGGTCAAAGCATCGACCGGCTTCTGCTCGCGCATTATCTGGGCCTCGCCACGCTCGGCCCCTACGGCGTCGTCGCCGACGTCATGCGGCAGAGCTTCACCGTGTTGGGCGAAGCGATCATCCTGTCGCTGGTAACGGTCGCGAAAACGCAGGCCAATCGCGGCAATGCAGACGCCGCGCATGAGACGCTGCAGAAGGCTTTCAATGCGTGCCTGACGGCCGCGACCTTCGGCGCCGCGTTCTTCATTATTTTCGGCGATGTCGTGCTTCGAGTGGTGTTGCAGCCGGAATTTGTCGACGCCGATGCGCGACCTCATTCCGATCTTCGCGATCGCCTTTGCGTTCGCGACCATGCGTAATTTCTACTTTGCGCAGGTCATCTATTTCACCAATGCCAGCTATCTCGAACTCGTCGTGTCGCTGTTGTTCCTCGCGGTATCAACCGCGCTTTCGGTGATGCTGGTGCCGGTCTATGGGCCGCATGGTGCGGCCGCGGCATTGATGGTCGCCAGCGTGGTCGCCTGTCTCGCCTTCATGGCGCTGGGCCGGCGCTGGTATCGGATGCCGATCGACCTCACCGCGCTCGCCGTGTTGCCGTCGATCGCCGCCATCTGTGTTTTCGGCGCGCATACGATTGCCGCGGCAGTGCCGGGTCAAACCGCGCGACTGGCGCTTGACGCGCTGCTGTTCGCCGCCTGCAGCGGTTTTGCGATCCGCCATTTCGGTCTCTTGAACCTGGCCTCGATGGAATCCATCGACGGCCTGACGGTGCCGTGACCGATGCCGTCCTCACCTCTCATGTCACGGGTCACGTCAGCCGGCGGCGAGCGGCCGCAGCCGGACCACATCGAATTTCTCGGCTTGCGATTCTGCCTTTGGTCGCAGGCCGAAGTCGTTGGGGCGTTGGTCGACGACACTGGCACGCCATTCCGTTACGTCGTCACGCCGAATGCCTATCATGTCGTCGCAGCACACGAAGCTCCGCAACGATTACTGCCGGTCCATCGCGGCGCCTGGCTGTCGTTGTGCGACAGCCGCATCATCCGTGCCTTGGCGAAGCTCGATCGCCGATCGCTTCCGCTCGTCACCGGCAGCGATCTGGTTGCGGCATTGCTTGCCGCGCTCAATACCCGGCATCGCTCCAGCACGCCGATCCGGCTTCTGATCGTCGGTCCGTCGCGTGCCGCCGAGGCGGTGCTGCGCACGCGCTATCCCGGCGTGGCCTTCGAGATCATGCCGGCGCCGGGCGGCCTGGCGCAGAGCACGGATCTTCGCGGCGCGATTGCACGCGCCTGCATGAACCGCCCTTGGGACATTCTTCTGTTGTGCGTCGGCTGCCCATCGCAGGAATTGATCGCGCATGAGATAGCCGTTCTCGGCTGCAAATCCGGCGTCGCGCTCTGCGTCGGCGCGTCAATCGACTTCCTGACAGGCGTGGCCGCACGGGCGCCGCTTTGGCTGCAAAAAATGGGACTGGAATGGGCTTATCGGCTGGCGCGGGAGCCCGGACGGCTGTGGCGTAGATATCTCATCGAGTCGCCGAAGATCCTGCGCATCTTTATGACTGAGCGATCGCGGCCCGTGCGCTGACGTCACTCTTTTCCGTATAGCCGATTGCGCCAAGCGCATCCCGGATCGTCAGACATTCCATTCCCGCGGCCCGCACCGCGGCGATGGTTTCACGCAGCAATCGCGTCGACGCGCCGATCCAGCTTGGCGGGTCGGCGACGTCGTGGGTGCAGAAGATCAGCCAGCCGTTGCACTCGCGCGTCTCGCGCAGCACGCGCTCGCATTTTTCGCGTGTCAGCGTGCGATCGTACAGGTCGATCACGCGCAGCAGCGCGAGGTCAATCGTGCCTGAATTGATACCCTGGTAAATACCCCGGCATGTATCGAAACGTTCGCCGAGCTGCAGCTTGCGCGGCAGCGAGACGCGGCCGAAAGGAAAGCAGAAATTCGAGATTTCGATGCCCGGGCACAATTCGCCCAACGTCCCGCTATTGCGCCGGCACTCCTCATCCATGGAGCGCGCGTCGAGTCGATCGACGCCGACATGCGAGAATGTGTGACAGCCTATTTCGTGGCCGTGCGCATGCAGTGCACGAACCTGATCGCGATCGATGACGCGCCAATGCTCGTCCGTAGTCCCGAGAATGCCGGCTGCGATATAGAACGTCCCGCGCAGGCCCTGCTGCTCGAGGATCGTTGCCCCGTTGATGTAGGCCGAATCCGGGACGTCATCGAAAGTGAAGCTCACGATCGGAGAGCGATTACGCAGCGCAAACGGCCTTGAGCGCGTATGCCGCGCGGCCTTGCGAAGAACACCATCGAGAAGCGGCTGCAGCATACCTGTTTCCAGATGCCCTGTTACGACGCCCTTGCAACGGCGAGCGGCGTATCCGCGTCGGCCGGGCGGGCCCCAAGGTCAGCGGCGATTTCGAGAAAACGGTCGGCGGCTCGCGCAGCCGTGTAGTTCCGGCCGCGCGCCATGAGCGCGCTACGATCCGGATAGCGCAGCAAGGCGGCTTCGATAGCGGCTGCCATCGTGGCGGCGTCGCCAACCGGAACGAGCGTGCCATAGCGGCCGCCTTGAAGGATTTCGGACGGCCCGTACGGACAATTGGTGGACACGACCGGCGTTCCGCAGGCCAGTGCTTCGATGATGGCGTTGCATAGGCCCTCGTAAATCGACGCGCAGACGGCGACGCGCGCGCGCATCATCCAGGCAAACGGATCGGAAACCTGGCCGGTGAAGGTAATGCGGCCGGCGATGCCAAGGTTTTGCGCATAGGCTTCGAGCGCAGCGCGTTCGGCGCCTTCTCCAACGATCGCAAGACGCCACGGCCGGGACGCTGGCAACAGGCTCATCGCACGGATCAGCGTATATTGATCCTTCTCCGGCGACAGCCGGCCGACACACACAACGAGATCATCCTCGCGGCCGGTTTCACCATTCCACCGTGCGATCCGCTCCACCGTTTCCGGCGGGATCACCGCATTGGTGAGCATGGTGGCGATCGTCGCGCCGGCCACGCCGAAATTTTCCATCAGATCGCGCCGCGCGCCTTCCGTGAGCGTGACGATCCGGTCGGCGTAGCGATAGACGCGGCGCAGAATCCGGTAGGCGACGCGATTCTGCCGGTAGGGATCATGAGATTGAGCGATCGACGGACTGCCGACCTCGCGCAAGACGATTTTGGGCCGGCTCATGCGCGGCATGCTGCGCACGGCAATCAGCGTGCAGAGGTTGAGACTCGCCTCCGAACTGATCACGAGCGCGGGCGTCATCCCTCGCAACAGCCGCCGCAGGCCCAGGACGGCGTAGCGGATCTGGCGGCCGGGGACTTCGACGACGGAAATCGTTGGATCGAGCAGAGCCCGCAGCGGGCCGGTGGCCCGCAGCGCCAGTACGGTGATACGGACGCCCTTGGCGGCCAGCGCATTGCAAAGCAGGATCATGTCGCGCTGCGCGCCGCCGCCCTCGAAGGCGCGCATAAACACCGCGTAAACAAAGCCAGGCTGCTGGCTGTCCGGATGCCGCCGGCTCGGATTTTCGGTGCGTGACAACACGAGAAAAGACCGGCTTTCCTGCTGCATTTCAGAAGCCATAGTCACGATGGCGGGGGTGCGATCAAGGTTGAACTCGCGTTCGGCGGGAGTGTTAGATCGGCAACGTTAATCGCAACAACAGCAGCCACCTTAATTAACTTTAATGCTCCGGCCATTGAACAGTACGGCGGACCGTTATAGTTCGCGCGGGCGTGCCGATAGATCGCAGCGGCGGCCCTAACCAGAAAATAGGGTTGAATTTTGAGCAACAGACGAAGCAAGGTATAGCTAGGCTATGAGGGCGTGGATGACCGGGCGAAGTCCTCGGCAGATTATTTTCGTGGTCGTGGGCGTCGTGGTGGTGGCTTTAGCTGCCGCGATTGTTTTTTGGCGTCACGGCAGCCTGGAGGCAGCCCAGTCCAAAGGGCCGCCCGCTGTCCCCGTGTCGATCACCGAAGCCGTGCAAGGCGATGTGCCTATCTATTACGATGCACTTGGCACCGTGACCGCGCTCAACACCGTCGCCATGCGCGCGCAAGTCACCGGCCAGATCATTTCGATCAACTTCCGCCAGGGCCAGGAAGTGAAAACCGGCGACGTTCTCGCCAGGATCGATCCGGCGCCGTTCAAGGCCGTGCTCGATCAGGCTGTTGCGAAAAAAGCGCAGGACGAAGCGACCCTGATCGATGCCGAAAAGGATTTGGCGCGTTTCTCTGCACTGGTGCTGAAAGACTTCGAGACGCGGCAAAACCTCGACGCGCAACAGGCCAAGGTCGATCAGACAAAAGCGGCGCTCAACGCCGACCAGGCCGCCATCGAGGCGGCGCAGACACAGCTCAATTACGCTACCATCACCGCGCCGATCGACGGCGTGGTCGGTTTCCGCCAGGTCGATATCGGCAACATCATCCATACCAACGATATCAACCCGCTCACGGTGCTCACGCAGATCAAGCCGTGCACGGTTGTGTTCACGCTGCCGCAGAGCGATCTCGGTCCAGTGCGCGAGGCGATGCTGCATGGCACCGTTTCGGTTCTCGCCTTCGATCAGAATGACAAGGACCAGTTGGCGGAAGGCAAGCTCCTGCTCATCAACAATCAGATCGACCAGAACACCAGCACGATCCAGTTGAAGGCGGAATTCCCCAACGAGGACGAGCGGCTGTGGCCTGGCGAATTCGTGCACATCCGCATTCTGATCACGACGAAAAAAGACGCCGTGACGATTCCGCGGGTCGCGGTGCAGCGCGGTCCCGATGGCTTCTATGTCTGGGTGATCAAACCGGACAATACCGCGGAGCAGCGCCCGATCGATACGCAAAACGTCAACGACGAGACCGCACTCGCCTTGAAGGGGCTCAACGCCGGCGAACGCGTCGTCGTCAACGGTCAATCGCGGCTCGACATCGGCATGCCCGTCCAGATCCGGTCGCAAAATCCGGCTGAAGATTCGGCGCGGCAGGCGGACAAGACCTGATGAATATTTCGGAAGTCTTCATCCGCCGGCCGATCGCCACTTCGCTTCTGATGGCGGCGCTGGCGCTGGTTGGCATAGTGTCGTTTCCGTTGCTGCCGGTGGCGCCGCTGCCGCAAGTCGACTTTCCGACCATTCAGGTCAGCGCCACCGTACCGGGCGCGAGCCCCGAGACCATGGCGGCGACCGTCGCTACTCCGCTGGAGCGGCAGTTCGGCCAGATCGCGGGCATCACCCAGATGAGCTCGGTCTCTTCGCTCGGCTCGACGGCGATCACGCTGCAATTCGATCTTAACCGAAACATCGATGGCGCGGCCGTCGACGTACAGGCCGCGATTACCGCCGCCGGCTCGCAATTACCGAAGACCCTTTCGACACCGCCTACCTATCGCAAGGTCAACCCGGCGGATTCGCCGATCCTGATCGTGGCGGCGACGTCCAAGACGATCCCGCTGACCAAAGTCGACGATTTCGCCGAGAACGTCGTTGCCCAGCAGATTTCGCAGATATCCGGCGTCGCCCAGGTCGTCATCGGCGGTCAGCAGCGGCCGGCAGTTCGCGTTCAGGTCGATCCAGCCAAGCTGATGGCGCGGCAGCTCACCCTCGAAGACGTTCGCAGCGCACTTACCAATGCCACGACCGACGCCGCCAAGGGCACACTCCTCGGCAAGGACCAGAGCTTCACCATCGCGACCAACGATCAGTTGACCGAGTCCGATCCGTACAACGACGTCATCATCGCCTACCGCAATGGCGCGCCGGTTCGCATCCGCGACGTCGGCCACGCTGCGGACGGACCGCAGGACGTCACCCTTGGCGCGCTCCATCGCAGCGACCCTGCCGTGATGCTGCTGGTCTTCAAGCAGCCGGGCGCCAACGTGATCGAAACGGTCGATAATATCAAAAAATCCGCTGCTCGGGATGCACGCGCTGATTCCGCCGGGCATCCATCTCGACACGATCCTCGACCGCACCCAGACAATCCGCGCTTCCGTGAAGGACGTCGAGTTCACGCTGCTGTTGTCCTGCGCCCTTGTCGTGCTGGTGATCCTGCTGTTCCTGCGCAGCATTCACGCCACGCTCATTCCGGGCACCGCGGTGCCGCTGTCGCTGTTGGGCGCCATTGCAATCATCTATCTTGGAGGCTTCAGCCTCGACAACCTGTCGCTGATGGCGCTCACTATCGCGGTCGGCTTCGTCGTCGACGACGCAATCGTGGTTGTCGAAAACATCTTTCGCCATCTCGAGGCGGGGACCACGCCGCTGCAATCGGCAATCAAGGGTGCGCGCGAAATCGGATTTACCGTGATTTCCATCAGCGTCTCGCTGATCGCGGTTTTCATTCCATTGCTGCTGATGGGCGGAATCGTGGGGCGTCTATTTCACGAATTCGCCATTACTGTCACCGCGGCAATCGCCGTTTCCGTCGTGGTGTCGCTGACGCTGACCCCGATGCTGTGCTCGCGCTTTCTGGTCAGCGAACACGATCGCGAACATGGCCGCGTCTATCGCCTCATCGAACGGGGATTTGACGCGCTGCTCGACGGCTATCGCCGCGGCCTCGACGTCGTGCTGCAGCATCAGTTCACGACGCTTCTCGTGTTCCTTGGAACGGTCGCCCTGACCGGCGTTTTGTTCGTGTTCATCCCGAAAGGCTTTTTCCCGACCCAGGACATCGGCATGCTGCTCGGCATTTCCGAAGGCGGCCAGGATGTTTCACCGGAGCGGATGCAGGCCATACAGCGGCAGCTTTCCGACGTCATCGCCCAGGATCCCGATGTCGCCGACTTTGGATCGTTCTTCGGTCCGAGTTCCGGTAACACCCAGAATACCGGGCGCTTCATTGTCGGCTTGAAGCTGCGCGACGACCGCAATTCCACCGCCTCGCAGATCATCGACCGGCTGCGTCCCAAGCTTTCCCAGATCCCGGGTGCACGGCTGTTTCTGCAACCGGCGCAGGACATCACCGTCGGCGGCCGTATCGCACGCGGTCAGTTTCAATACGTTCTGCAGAATCCCGACCAGCACGAGCTCAGTACCTGGGCGCCGCGCCTGATCGCCAAGCTCAAGGCGCTGCCGCAACTGACGGACGTCGCGACCGACGCCCAAAACGCAGCACCGCTCCTGACCATCAACATCAATCGTGATGCGGCGGCGCGATTCGGCATCCTGCCGCAGCTTATCGATGACACGCTTAACGACGCATTCGGCCAGCGCCAGGTGACGCAGTATTTCACCAACAACTCGTATTACGTCGTGCTTCAGGTACTGGACAGCGTGCAGCAGAGCGCGAACGCGCTCGATCAGATTTACGTGAAAGCGCCAACCAACAATCAGCTTGTGCCGCTGTCCACGCTGGTTACGGTCGATACCGCTCATATCGGACCGTTGCTCGTGGCGCATTCCGGCCAGTTTCCGGCTGTCACGGTGACGTTCAACCTGCCGCCCGGTGTGGCGCTGGGACAGGCCGTCAACGCGATCCAGAAGGCTTCGGACGACATTGATATGCCGACTTCGATGATCGGCACTTTCCAAGGCAACGCGCAAGCGTTCCAGGCGGCTCTCGCCAACGAACCGGTCCTGATCGCGGCCTCGCTCGTTGTCGTCTATGTCATTCTCGGCGTGCTCTATGAGAGTTATATCCATCCGCTGACGATTTTATCGACGCTGCCCTCCGCCGGCGTCGGCGCGCTCCTGGCACTTATGCTCGGCGGCTATGACCTTTCGGTGATCGGCATCATCGGCATCATTCTCCTGATCGGCATCGTGAAAAAGAACGGCATCATCCTGGTCGACTTCGCCATCAGCCGTGAACGCGCCGGCCTGCCGCCGCGCGAGGCCGTGCGGCAAGCGTGCCTGCTGCGCTTCCGGCCCATCACGATGACGACGATGACTGCGCTGCTCTCCGGATTGCCGCTGATGTTCGGTTCGGGATCCGGCTCTGAACTGCGCAATCCGCTCGGCTACGCGATGGTCGGCGGGCTTGCGCTGAGCCAGCTATTGACGCTGTTTACGACGCCGGTGATCTATCTCTATCTCGACCGCTTCCAGTCGTGGCTGAGCGGCGAGAAGCACGAATACGACGAAGCGCCGGAAACGCTGCCGCTCGCCGCCGAGTGAGCGGCACGCCGGCTGGGATTCGTTCCAAAAAATTTTGTTGATGGAACTTCGGCGGCAAACATGTCGCAGCCGAAAGCACACTATTTTGGAACGACGATTTGCCCTTGCGCGTTTCTCCTCCTGAACCACTGAGCAAAACAGTCAGAGGAGAATCAAGGATGAAGAAACTGGCACTCGGAATGGTGACGGCGGCCGCGCTTGTGACGGCTGCAGCGGCGCCTGCAATGGCATTCGGTGTTCACGTCGGCGTTGGCCCGGTCGGCATCGGCGTGGGCGCACCCGGCCCGTATTATAACGGCTGCGGCTACAACTATCCGTGTGGCGGCGGCTATTACGACTACTACGATGGCCCGAGCGTCGCGATCGGCGACGGCGGATGGCACGGCCACGGTCATTGGCACGGGCACGCGCATCATCGCTAACAGCCGCGATCGCAAATCCGGAACCACTCCGGAGGTCGTGTCGAAAGGGTCCCGCACGCAGGACCCTTTCTTTTTTTGATGACCGTTTAGGGCTCGTTTACCGACCGCAGGTGCTGTGCGGGCGCTGCAGCGCACCAACACCGCAATGTGAAGCGAACCGTGGCTCGGACGCCGCGTTGTCTCGTGCATCGCGCATGAGCCGGTGCGATGATGTTTGGGTGTTGAAAGCTCGGCCGCCTTGCGGCGCCGGCCGCGAGGCGCACCACCCAATCAGGAGGAGCGCCATGACCAACGCACATATTCTTGTCGGCGCGAGTGCAAACCCCGCGCGACCGATCGTCCGCCGCATATCGCCGTCCGATCTCTACCAGGCGCTGGCGCACGGCATCGACGATTTCACGGCCATGCCAAGTCACGCCATATTTCTCTGCGTGATCTACCCGCTGCTCGGAATTTTTCTGATCGCGCTGACATTTGGCAGCGCGCTGTTGCCACTGGCGTTTCCGATCGCCGCGGGATTCGCTCTGGTCGGACCGCTCGCCGCGATCGGCCTCTATGAGCTCAGCCGCCGGCGCGAGGCCGGGCTGGACAGTTCCTCGAGCCACGCGCTCGATGTCCTGCATTCGCCTTCGCTCGGCGCCATCGTGGCGCTTGGTGTCCTTCTGATGGCAATTTTCCTGATCTGGCTCGCGGTCGCGGACGCAATCTATATCGCCAATTTCGGTTACGGGTCGCCGGCGTCGCTGCACCAGTTCGTCAGCGACGTGGTCAACACGCGCGCCGGCTGGAACCTCATTATCGTCGGCACCGGCGTCGGCTTCCTGTTCGCCGTCGTGGCGCTGACCATCAGCGCGATCTCGTTTCCGCTCCTGCTCGACCGTGACGTCGGCGCCGCGGTGGCGCTCGCCACCTCGATCCGCGTTGTCGCCGAAAATCCGGTGACGATGGCATTGTGGGGATTGATCGTCGCCGCCTTGCTGGTGATCGGATCGATCCCGTTCTTCCTCGGACTGACGGTGGTGATGCCGGTGCTCGGCCATGCCACATGGCATCTTTACCGCCGCGCAGTGGAGCCCGATTCCAATCCGCACCCGGATTATAAGCCGCGCGAGCGGACGCGCCGGTCCGCCGCGGATTTCCCAGCGTCGCTTTTCCCGACGCGACGATAGCGCGCGTTTTCTTATTACGATTTGCCGAGGATGGCGTGACTGCCTCCTCGGCGGCAGGAGTTATGCCGGGCCAGCTATTTTGCCGCTGCAAGGATACATCGTGCAAGTGATACACTCGTTGGATGGTGCAAACTGATGAGTGCGGGAGAAGGCCATGCCGACCGTGGATCAACTGATTGTCTGGATCGTCGTTGGCCTGATCGGCGGCAGCCTTGCCGGCCTCTTGATCAAGTGGGATCGCAAGGGGTTCGGCTTCATCCGCAATCTAGCGATCGGCCTTGCCGGCGCGCTGATCGGCGGCTTGCTGTTCCGGCTGTTCAGGCTTTTTCCGGGCCTCGATCAGATCGCGATCTCGCTGCGCGATATCGTTGCCGCGTTGGTGGGATCGTTCATCGTCCTCTTGGCGTACTGGCTCTGGGAGCGGTTCGGCAAGCGGAGCGCATGAATTGGCGATGCGGCCGCACGCCGTCATTCAAATCCTGCCGCTTCTGCTGCTCCTCTTCGGATGCGGCGGCAGTTCGCCCGATCCGTCCGGCAAGGATGCTTTTGTCGCGCGCGCGGTGGCGCAGCAGCAGAGTCAGGTCGGATTGCGCGCCGCGGTGCTGAGCGACGACGAAAGCCAGCGCTATTTCGGCGTTGCGCTGGCGAACGAAGGCATCCAGGCGGTATGGCTGAGCGCCGAGAACAACACCGACGCTACCTTGTACTACCTGCCCGTCACCACCGATCCGGATTACTACACGCCGCCGGAGACGGCGCATCTGTTCCATTCGTGGCGGCAAGGGCAAGCCAACGCCGCGCTCGATACTTTCATCGCGGATGCGGCGATGCCGGACCTCGTTGCGCCGCACCAGACCGCCTCGGGCTTTGTCTTCACGCACCGCGAGGGCGGCTTGAAGTTTCTCAATGCCGCTTTTGTCGAAACCGGCCGGCAGCTCGATTTCCGTTTCGTGATACCGATCGACGGCACGACCTACGCGGTGCAAAAGACCGATCTCGGCAATCTCTATCCGCCCGGCACGATCGAAGCCGTGGATCTCGACGGCCTTCGCGCGCGATTGGAAGCGCTGCCGTGTTGCACGTCCGACAAGAGCGGCCGCGGTTCGGGCGATCCGCTCAACCTTGTCGTTATCGGCAGCGGGACCGATGCGATCTTTCCGTTTATCGAACGCGGCTGGCGGCTCGACGAGCCGCTCGACTTCCACAGCATGTTCCGCACTGTTCGTGCGTTCCTGTTCGGCACGGAATACAGCACCGCGCCGGTAAGCCCGCTTTACGTCTTCGGCAGGATACAGGACGTGTCCCTGCAAAAGGCACGCAACAAGGTCAGCCTGCGCAATCATCTGCGATTATGGCAGGCGCCTTTCACGGTCGACGGGCAGCAGGTATGGGTCGGGCAAATCAGCTGCGATATCGGCATCAAGCTGACGACGCAGACGTGGTACCTGACCACGCATCGGATCAGTCCCGAGGTCGATCAGGACCGCTATTACCTGCTTCAGGACCTGGTCATGACCGGCGAAGTCTCGCGGTTCGGGTTCGTCGGCGGCGTCGGTGTCTCGAGCCCGGCCGATCCGCGGAGAAACCTGACTGACGACCCTTATTTTACCGATGGGCTG
Organism: uncultured Alphaproteobacteria bacterium; assembly: GCA_963723335.1. Taxonomy (GTDB): domain Bacteria; phylum Pseudomonadota; class Alphaproteobacteria; order Rhizobiales; family Xanthobacteraceae; genus BOG-931. The sequence goes on from CAVRQJ010000007.1 coordinate 478,082, forward strand.
CGCCTCGCCGTGTTTCTCGCCGAGGAGCGGCGCCCGCTGCGTGAAATCCAATATCTCGATTGGGCGCGTCTTGCGCCGTAGCCTGCCTGGGGCTTTCGGCCGGACCGGTTTATCAGGGCGCGGCAAAGGCTTATCATGGCGGGAACGATCAAAAATTGGCAGTAACACGGCGTTTTAGTCCCGCATGCTCGATCTCGGCCTCAGTTTTCTCGGCAGCGTCGCCCGCGATCCGGACGCGCTTGCCATCGTGGATGGCGAGCTGCGCCTGACCTATGCGCAATGGTACCGGCGCATTTCGGCGCTTATCGCCGGCCTCCGGACAATGGGGCTCGAGCCCGGCGATCATCTGGTCACGGCCTTGCAGAACCGCTGGGAGGCGGCGTCGCTGCATTGGGCCTGCCAGTTCGCCGGCATCATCATTACGCCCGTGAACTGGCGCTCAACCGCGAGCGAGCTCGACTTCTATCTCGGTGACGCGGAAGCAAAAGCGATTGTTTTCGAGAACGCTTCCGCCGCGGCCGTTGCCGGATCGGCCCTCGCGCAAAAGCTGCCGCGCATCGCGCTCGATGAAACGGGACCGTCCGATATCGGCTTTGCCTCGCTGCTTTCGTATGCCGCGCCCGATGCGCCGGCGCGCGCCGACGCCGAGGCCTGGTCGGTGATGCTGTACACATCCGGCACTACGGCGAAACCAAAGGGCGTACCGCGGCGGCAACACGCCGAGCGCGCCGCGGCACTCGCCCATGTGGCGCAGAATCTCTATGCGAACGGCGAGCGCACGCTTGGCGTCATGCCGCTTTATCACACCATGGGCGTGCGATCGCTTCTGGCCATGTCGCTCGTCGGCGGCGCCTTCATATGCCTGCCGCGTTTTTCTGTTGCCGATGCGCTGAGACTGATCGCCGCCGAGCGCGTGACGAACCTCTATCTTGTGCCGACGCTCTACCACGACCTTGTCCATCATCCGGCGTTCGCGTCGAGCGACATAAGCACGGTGCGCAAGCTCGGCTTTGCCGGCGCGCCGATGACCGATGGGCTCCTGAAGACACTTCAAGCGGCTTTCACGCCCGAATTGTTCGTCAATCACTACGGCTCGTCGGAGATCTATACTTTCACCATCGACCAGAACGCGCCGGCGAAGCCTGGCTCCGCCGGCCGCGCCGGCATCAACCAGATGGTGCGCGTGGTGAAGCTCGGCGCGCGATCGGTCGATGACATTGCTGCTGCCGGCGAAGAAGGCGAGATCATTGCGCTTCTCGCCGGCGACGAATCCTTCGAAGGCTACTGGCGGCGTCCGGATGCCGATGCCAAGGCGTTGCGCCAGGGCTGGTATTTCACCGGCGACACCGGTTTCGCCGACGGCGACGGCGATATTTTCGTTACCGGCCGTGTCGACGATATGATCATTACCGGCGGCGAGAATGTTTCACCGGTCGAGATCGAATCCTGCCTGTCGCTGCATGCGGCGGTTTCGGAAGTGGCCGTCGTCGGCTTGCCGGACGAGCGTTGGGGCAAGATCGTCACGGCCTTCATCAAGCAACGCGACGCGATCGAGCCCGAGGAGCTCGACGCCTTTTGCCGCTCATCGGGGCTCGCCGGTTTCAAGCGGCCGCGGCGCTATGTCTTTGTCAAAGAAATCCCCAAATCGCCGGTCGGCAAGCTTCTGCGCCGCAAGCTCGTTGCCGGCGAATATGAAATCGCCTCCCGCCAGCAAGGAACGGCTGCATGACCAATTTCTCGCCTGCCAGTTTTTCCGATTCCCGCCTGCAAAAGCTCGACGGTTTTCGCGTGGAGATCGATGCAGTGCACGAACGCGCCGATATTGTGCTCGACCGGCCGCCGCTCAATGTCATCGAAATGGGCGAACGCGATCAGCTTCGCCTGGTGTTCGAGGCGCTCGACGAGGACGACCGTGTGCGTGTGATCGTGTTGCGGGCGGCCGGCGAGCATTTCTCGTCCGGCGGCAATATCGCTGGCTTCCTCGCGGCGGCGCCCGAGCATGTGTCAAAACTCGCCTGGAACATCGCCGCGCCGGCGCGCTGCGCCAAGCCGGTGATCGTCGCCAATCGCGGCTATTGCTTCGGCGTCGGTTTTGAAATTTCTCTCGCCTGCGATTTCCGTATCGTATCCGAGACCTGCCTTTACGCGCTGCCGGAGCAGCGGCTCGGCCAGATTCCGGGTTCCGGCGGCTCGGCCCGCCTGCAAAAGATCATCGGCATCACGCGCACCAAGGATATCGTGATGCGCTCCAAGCGCATTGCCGCCAAGCAAGCCTATGAATGGGGCATCGCCACCGAATGTGTGCCTGATGACAGGCTGGAAAATTCCACCGACGCGCTGGTCGAGGAACTGCGCGCCTTCTCGCCGCTGGCGCAGCGCACCGCAAAGACGCTTCTCAACAAGACCGAGGACACCAATCTCGAAGCGGCGATCGAGCTCGAAGGCCATTGCTACAGCCGGCTGCGCCAGTCCGACGATTTCCGCGAAGGCGTCGAGGCCTTCCACGCCAAGCGCAAAGCCGTATTCCGGGGCACCTGAGCAGCAGACATGGGGGCAGACAGCGGCATGAAAGGACGGGGACAAGGCTTCTTTGGCCGCGTCCTTCTTGTCGTCATCACGCTGTGGGCGCTGGCGATGGTCGTTCCCGATCTGCACCGCCTGTTTCGCCCTCTGGCTTCTTTTGGTTTCTCCGCAAACAACAGCGGCGTCATCACCGATGTGCTTGGGCCATTCGCGACGCTTGGCGACTCGCCGGCCTTTCAGGCCGGCCTGCGCCCCGGTGACCGCCTCGACCTGACGCAGATGCGCTGCGTGCCGTCCGACACGCTGACGTGCACCAGCACGATGGCGGCGTTGGGCGGCTTTCGCCTGGTCATCAAACAGGATCGCATCCGGCTTGCGCTCGCCGCCACCGCAGAGCAGCCGGCGCGCGTTGTCGACCTCGTCGCCAGGCCGCGCGTGCCGGATCGCTGGGTGCGCGTGGTCTTGCTGCTCGATCAGTTTGCCTCGATATCCGTTATCCTTGCGGCGGCCTGGCTGGTGTGGACCAGACCCGGATTGATGACCTGGGGATTTTTCCTCTACGTCATCTGGTTCAATCCCGGCCAATCCGCCGAATTTTATGCATGGCTCCTGCATTATTCACCGGTGGCACTGCTGGTGCAGGACATTGCCGCGGCAATCGCGCAGGGCGCGGGCTTCGCCGGTTTCATCTGGTTCGCAGTCCGTGCGCCAAATGACGAGACGACAGCGCGCTGGCGTCCGGTCGAACGAGTCTTGCCCTTCCTCGGTATCCTGCTCGCGGCGCTCCTGGCACTGTCTTACGCAAACCTGTTCGGCTATCCGACCGAGACTTTGACGCGCGCCGGAATTCTAAGCGGCTTCGTCGTCGCCGCTTGCGCACTGCTGATCCTTTTGGCGCGGCAAAAGGAGTTGCAGCCGCAAGACTATCAGCGCCTGCGCTGGGTGATCTGGGGTTGCCTGATCGGTCTGCCGGCGCTTGTCATTGCCGATATCGGCACGCAGACATCATTGCTTGATCCGCTGTTCCGGGGTTATACGCCACCCGAGCATTTTTGGGGCATGGTCTATCTCGTCAACGGCGTGCTGTGCCTGTTCGTCAGCGAGGCCGTGCGCCGGCCCTATGTCGTATCGGTGAGCATCCCGCTGCGCCGCGTCACCATTCTCGGCATCCTGCTCAGCCTGCCTACCCTCCTCCTCCATCAGGAAATCGATCATGTCCGCGAGGCGGTGGCCGAACGGGTAACGCTGCCGCCCTGGGTCTGGCTCGCGATTGCGACCGCGATTCTGTTTTTGATCTCGAAGATCCACGAGACCGCGGTCCATTCCACCGACCGGCTGTTCCATCGCTCCGTCACCAAAGCCGGCGAACGTCTCGGCAATGCAATCCTCAATGCGGGGAATTTCGTCGAGATCGAAAATCATCTCGTCCAGGGCGTGCACGGCGCCCTCGGACTTTCTTCGGCGAGCCTGTTTCGCGAACAGGACAATGTGTTCAAGCGCACCGCCGCGGATCAAAGCTGGGATAATGCCGCGGCGCAGGTGCTCGATCCCGACGACCCGATGCTGCAACCCGCGCACGCGCACCGCCCCTTCAACGTCAACGCCAAGGCCGCCGGACGCAATCGCCTGCCCGAAGGGCTGCAACGGCCGATCCTCGCCGTGCCCGTCGGCGACCAGCTGCGCTGCCTCGCGCTCGCCCTCTATGGACCGCACGTCACCGGCAACGACCTCAACCACGACGAACGCACCATGCTGGCGGAGCTCGCCGACAAGGCCGCAAGCGCACTGACCAAGCTGAACGAGGACGAACTGCGCCAGCGCATCGCAACACTCGAAGGCGAACTGCAAACCGTGGCGGCAAAGACCTCCGGAGCCGTCACGCAATAGTCTCTGCGGCGGGGAGACACTACGGCAGCCGCCGAAACATGCCGGTCCGGCTTCGCGATATGATCCTTGCGTTCATGACAGGAGGCCGCGATGACAATCACCGTCTTCATCCGCTATCAGCTCGACCCTTACAAGCGCGACAGCTTCGAGAATTATGCCCGTAACTGGCTGAAGATTATCCCGAAATGCGGTGGCGACCTCGTCGGATACTGGATGCCGCATGAAGGCACCGACACCGTCGCCTATGGCCTGATCTCGTTTGCGAGCCTTGCCGCCTACGAAGCCTACCGCGCGCGGCTACGCACCGACGCCGAGGGTTCGGCCAATTTCGCCATCGCGCAGAAAGAGCGCTTCATCGTTTCCGAGGAACGCACGTTCCTGCGTCAGGTAGAGTGACAGGGAACCGGCAAAACGAGGCGCACAATGATCGCCGTGATATTTGAAGTCTGGCCGAAGCAGGACGAGCGGCAAACCTATCTCGACATTGCCGCCGCGCTGCGTCCGCAACTGGAAAAGATCGACGGTTTTATCTCGATCGAGCGCTTCGAGAGCCTGACCGAACGCGGCAAGATCCTGTCGCTGTCGTTCTTTCGTGACGAAGCTGCGATCGCGGCGTGGCGCAATATCGAGGCGCATCGCGCCGCCCAGGCCAAAGGCCGCGCCGGTGTGTTCGACAACTACCGACTGCGCATCGCGGGCGTGATCCGCGACTACGGCATGCGGGACCGCGCCCAGGCGCCGCATGATAGCCTGTCGATTCACGGCTGACCGCGTTCTGGAAAGACGGCCGTTTCTGCGCTAGATTTCCGGCAACAGACTTGCGAGGACGCCATGCAGCTATCGCCGGGACAGATCAAGGAATTCGACGAACAGGGCTACCTGTTCTTCCCGAACTGCTTCGATGAGGAAGAGATCGCGCTCCTGCGTGACGACGCCGAGGCGATCCTCAAGCTCGACCGCAAGGAAGTATGGCGCGAGAAGTCAGGCGCGCCGCGCACTGCTTTTGCCGCGCATACATTCAACGAGACGTTCCGCCTGATGGCGCACCATCCGCGGCTGATCGAGCCGCTGCGCCAATTGTTCGGCGAAGATGTTTACGTGCATCAGTTCAAGCTCAACGCCAAGGCTGCCTTCGAGGGCGACGTTTGGCAGTGGCACCAGGATTACGGCACCTGGGCGCGCGACGACGGCATGCCGGAACCGCGTGCCATGAACATCGCGATATTCCTCGACGAAGTGATGCCGATCAACGGCGCCCTGATGCTGATCCCGAAGAGCCACAGGCAGGGCGTGCTGGCGGCCGGCCACGATACGCTGACCACGTCTTACCCGCTGTGGACGCTCGACAAGGAAACCGTGACGCGGCTCGCGGCCGAAGGCGGCATCGTGGCGCCGACCGGCAAGCCCGGCTCGGTGCTGATGTTCCACGGCAATCTGGTGCACGCCTCACCGCCGAACATCACGCCCTATCCGCGCAAGATCGTCTATCTGACGCTCTGCGCCTGCTCGAACCACATCACCAAATACACGCGGGAAGAATGGATAGCGCACCGCGATTTCACGCCGATCGTGCCGGTCGCCGACGATGCGCTGCTGGACTATGCACGGGCGCACAAGGTTGCCGCGGAGTAAGCCGGCACCGACATCCGCCGCCAATCCGTAATTACGCCGCAGCCCCGATTTCCGGAGCGCCGTAGCTTGCCTCAAAATCGATCTCGGAAGCCGGCCCCGGGCGCTTGAACAGATAGCCTTGCAGCGACGTCACACCGGCGAGCCGCAACAGCCGGCATTGATCGGCCGTTTCGACGCCCTCGGCGGTCGTTGCGATATCAAGGCTTCGCGCGAGCGTCAGCGTCGCCGAGATGATCGCGGCACATTCGCTGCGTTTCGTCAGATTTTGCGTGAACGATTTGTCGATCTTGATCTTATCGAACGGAAACATGGCCAACTGGCTGAGTGACGAGTATCCGGTGCCGAAATCGTCGAGCACGATCGTGACGCCGAGAGTCTTGAACAGACGCAGCGCCGGCAGACATTCCGCCGCGGATTCGATGAGGGCGGTTTCGGTGATCTCGAGCTCCAGCCGGTCCGGCGGCAAGCCCGATTTGGCCAGCGCGTCCGTGACGATGTCGGGCAGATTCGCCTTGCGTAATTGCACAAGCGAGAGATTGACGGCGACCTTGACGGAGGCAGGCCAGGGCGCGGCTTCCGCGCATGCATTACGCAAAACCCACTCGCCGATCTGCATGATCAAGCCGGTTTCTTCAGCGAGCGGGATGAAGCGATCGGGAAAAATGAGGCCCTTGGTCGGATGCCGCCAGCGGACCAACGCCTCCACGCTGCAAATCTTCTGCGACTTGCTGTCGATAATCGGCTGATAGTGCAGCTCGAGTTCGTTTTGCGCGATCGCACGGCGCAGGTCGTTTTCGATCTCATGCCGGGCGCTCGCAAGCTCGCTCATTTCAGGGTCGAAGAAGCGATAGCCGTTACGGCCCGCCGATTTCGCACGGTAAAGCGCCAGATCCGCCATCTTCAAGAGATTGTCGGCGCCGGTGTCGTGTTCGGGCGCGAGCGCAATGCCGATGCTGGTGCCGATATTGATGTCGTTTCCATTGATATCGAAAGACTCACCAAGCGCCTCGATAATGCGGTCCGCGAGAATCCCCGCTGCAACGCGCTGGTCGGCCTCGCCCGACTGAATGACGGCAAACTCGTCGCCGCCAAGACGGGCCAGCACGTCAGTTTCCCGCAGCAGCGTTTTCAGCCGCACCGCGACTTCCGTCAGAAGCGCATCGCCGGCGGGGTGACCCAGTGTATCGTTGACCTGCTTGAACCGGTCGAGATCGAGCAGGAGCACGCTGAACGTCTCCTTGCGGCGGCGTTGGCGTGCGGCAGCCTCATCGATCTTCTGGGTCAGTGCCGCCCGGTTAGCGAGGCCGGTCAGCGCATCGTGATGTGCCAGAAATGCGACGCGCTGTTCGGTCTTCTTGCGTTCGGTAACGTCCTCGATGACCGCAACCAGATATTTCGGCTCACCCTCGTCATCGTGAATGACAATGCGTCGCGTGGCCTGAACATGCGTGCCCCGCGCCCGAATTTCTATTTCGATTTCCCTGTACGTGGCATGGGCGGCGTCCTGAATGGATTCTCTGTCCGCGGCATCGATGACTTCGGCACCTTTGCTTTCGTGAATATCGAATACCGTGCGGCCCAGTAATTCAGCCCGCGGCAAGCCGAGCATGGTCTCGAACGCCCGATTGACCAGAATGTATTTGAGGGTTTTCGCATCCTTGACGACGACCGCAACCGGAATATTCTCGACGATTGAATCGAGAAACCGCCTCGTTTCGTCCAGTTGCTGTTCGACGTGGCGCCGCTCTCGCTGGCGATCCAGTTCGGCCTCCGCCAGCGCCCTCACCTTTTCTGATTCGATGATTTCAGCGTGCGCTGCGTTAAGCCGGTCCTGCTGCAGCCACGAGCGCGCCATCAAATAAACCGCGATTGCTATGATCGCGATCATCAAGGTCGTGACGAGCGCCATGGTCAGCGCCGTCGTCCGCCACGTGGCGAATGCCGACAATTCACTTTGCGTCACGATGACGACCAGCGGATAACTGGAGAGGCGATAGGCCGCCGCGATACGCGTCTGCTGGTCGACCGGACTTACCGCACGGGATACGCCGGATCGCGAATTGGCCAGCTTGCCCAGCACCGATGCCGATACGACGGTTCCGATTTTCCCCGCGGCGGGATAGCGCGCCATCAGCGCACCGTCCTGCCGCAACAGCGTCGCAGCGTAGCCTTCGCCAAGCGACGTCGAGCGGAAGAAATCGTCGAAATAGCCCAGATCTATCGAAGCAAAGACGATCCCAAGAAGCCGCCCGTCATTCGACAATATGGGCCGGGAGATAACGACAACCCACGCCCCGGTCATCATGCCCTGTAAGGGCTCGCTGAGGAACGATGTTATCTTCGGATTCGCTTTCAGCGCTTGAAAATAGCTTCGCGATGAAAGATCGGCCGGTGCAACCGGCCAGTCGTGCGAGTGGTTCAATTTATTTCCACTTGCGTCGAGAATTCCCATCGACAGGATTTGCGGCAGCTCGGACTTTTTCTCCGCGAGAAACGAATGATATTCCTCCGCCGCTAATTGTTGGGAACCGCTCTCCGTCAAAGCGTCGGTCCGGGCTCTCTCGGCCACGCTTGCCAAAACGAGATCAACGGTCTTGAAGGTGCGTTCCGTGATTTCGGATAGCGTGAGACTCTGACGCAGCAGATTGTCCTGCACCTCGCGCAGGGTGCTGACGTGAAGCTGAGCTATGACGATCGCGTTGGCGGCGATAATGGCCGCAACGACGAGAGCCGCGCTGACGATCAGCTTGCGAAGCCGGCGCGGCGATAGTCTATTGTCGGCGACGCGCAATGCCATCGTGGCGGATACTCTGGGCACGGATACTGAAGCGGCACGCGAACGAACGCCTGCAGGCGTCGTCGGCCGAGGCTTCGGCGCACATATGACAACAGACTTGCCTTGAATTTCTGTAAACCCCTGCCCGCGGTTAAGAATTTGTTTGCCATGCGGCCCGGTGATTCTATGCTTTATGCGTTTCAGGGTTACGAAACCGCGAGGTCAACAGGGCATGAACCTGCAATCGCTTCTCGCCGCACGCCTTGATGCCGGCCGGCCGGTCCGCGCCGGCCTGATCGGCGCCGGCAAGTTCGGCTCGATGTTCCTGGCGCAGGTGCCGACAATCGCCGGCCTCGAGGTCGCGGTGATCGCCGATCTCGACCCCGAGCGCGCGAAGGCGGCATGCCGCAGTGTCGGCTGGGATGAGGGCCGCATCGCACGCACGCGCTTTGTCAATGACGGGCGCGATGCCTGTGTCGACGAGCAGGTCGAAGTCGTGATCGAGGCGACCGGCAGCCCCTCGGCCGGCATCGCGCATGCGCTCACCGCGTTCGCGGCGAAGAAACACATCGTCATGGTCAATGTCGAGGCCGACACGCTGGCGGGCCCGCTGCTTGCGCGCAAGGCGCGCGAGGCGAACGTGATCTACTCAATGGCTTATGGCGATCAGCCGTCGCTGATTTCGGAAATGGTCGATTGGGCGCGCTCCGCCGGCTTCACCGTCGCGGCGGCCGGCAAGGGTACCAAATATCTGCCGGCCTATCACACCGTCACGCCGGACGGCGTGTGGGAGCACTACGGCCTGACTGCGGACGAGGCGAAGAAGGCCGGCATGAATTCGCAGATGTTCAACTCGTTCCTCGACGGAACAAAATCCGCGATCGAAATGGCTGCGGTCGCCAATGCCTGCATGCTCGACGTTCCGCATGACGGCCTCGGTTTCCCGCCTTGCGGCGCCGACGAGCTCGCCAGCGTGCTGCGGCCGAAAAGTCTGGGCGGCGTGCTCGATAGCGACGGCATGGTCGAAGTGGTGTCGTCGCTGCAGCGCGACGGCGGGGCGGTCGCGCGCGACCTGCGCTGGGGCGTCTATGTGGTGTTCAAGGCGCCGACTGATTATGCCGCGGCCTGTTTCAGGCAATACGGCTTGCCGACCGATCCGACGGGCCGCTATACGGCGATGTACAAGCCGTTCCATCTGATCGGGCTTGAACTGTCGATCTCGGTACTCAACGTCGCGCTGCGCGGCGAGCCGACCGGAAGCTGCAAGGCCTGGCGCGGCGACGCGGTTGCCGTGGCGAAGCGCGCGCTCAAGGCAGGCGAAACACTCGACGGTGAGGGCGGCTATACGGTTTATGCCAAACTCATTCCGGCGGAGCGTAGCCTGAAACTCGGCGCGCTGCCGATCGGGCTTGCGCATCACGTCAAGGTGTTGCGCGACATGCCGGCTGGCGAAATTTTGAGCGCGGCCGACGTGGCGCTCGACGGCAATCTGCAGGCCGTGCAAATCCGCCGCGAGATGGAAGCGCAGGTGCGCGCGATTGCTCCGGCAGTTGCCGCGGAATAATTACTCCGCGGCGAGCCGCGGCGGCGGCCGCATGCGTCTCTACGCCATCTGCCGCCGTCGCCGAAATCGTCGTGCGCACCATGTAGCGCGGCTCATTGCCGGGCCACGGCCGCCCGCGATGCATGGTCGCGCGGTTGTCCCACATGATCACGTCGCCAGAGCGCCATTTGTGTTCGTAAGTCGTGCCCCGCGCGGTTGCGGCGTCGGTCAATTCTTCAATCAGCTTCTCGCCGGCTTTAGGCTCCATGCCCTCGACGGTGTAAGCGTGCGATGCGAGGTAAAGCGCGCCGCGGCCATTGACCGGATTGCGCCATACCATGCGCCAGCACACCGGCGGCAGCGTCGCCATCTCTTCGGGCGTGGCGAGGCCGTCTTGGATCTTGCCGCGCGAATGGCCGTAGCTGTGCCAGGCGAAGGAGTTTTCCAGTTTCTTCTGCGTCGCCGCATCGAGCCGCTCGAAGGCAAGCCGCGTCGAAGTGAATTCGGTTTCGCCGCCCACCGCCGGAATCGTGCGCGCCGAAAGGATCGAGGTCAGTGCCGGCACGGCCTTGAATGAGGAGTCGGTGTGCCAAAGCTGATTGGCCTTGTTGCGCATGGCAAAACGGTGATCCTCGGGCACGACCTTGCCGTCCGGACCGATGGTGGTGAGAATCACGAAATTGGATCCGGTGCCGATCGAGCCGACCTTGGTCACTTCCGGCGGGCCAAAGCGGCTGGAGAACGCAAGCTGGCCCTCGCCGTCGATTTGCTGATCGCGAAACACCAGGACGGAATGGTCCTCGAATGCCGCGCGCACCGCGGCATAGGCGGCATCGTCATTCGCGACATCCGCAAGCGTTACGCCGCGCAATTCGGCGCCAAATCCGGGACCGATCGGGTTGATATCCATCGGCGCTTCCTCCGTTTTGTTTGCTCGAATTTCCTCCAAAACGGGCCGTCTGGCAAGGAAGCTGGTAAGGAAGCAGGCAAGGAACCGTCAAGGAAGCTGACGCAGGCAGGCCAGCCTAAAACGCCGGCCGCGGCAGGTCCGGATCGCCCAAATCCCAGAATAATCCGGCCATCAGCGCCAGCCCTTCGCGCGCGATCGGCGCCAGCAAATGCTCGTCCGGAGCGTGCTGCGAACAGCCGGCATAGGAATGCGGCACCCAGAGCGTTTTCAGGTCGAGAACGTCGGCGAAAATATCGTTGGGCAGCGAGCCACCGAGATTCGGCAAAATGGTCGGCGCGCGCCCGGTGGTGCGCTGCATCGAATCTTTTGCCCAAGTCACCCACGGATCCGCCGGATCGAGGCGGCTGGCGAAGAAGCGCCCGCCTTTGCCTTGCGAGATTTCGACTTGCTGAAAGCCGTGGCGGTCGAGATGCCGCCGCAGCGCCGGAACGATGTCGCCGACATCGGTGCCGACGACATAACGGAGCTGACAATGCGCGCGCGCCGTGCCCGGAATGGCATTGACCGGCCGCTCTGGCGTGCCGGCGGTGAAAGCGATGATTTCAAAACTGTTCCAGCCGAACACCCGCTCCGCCGGTATCAGGCCAGGCTGGCCCCAGCCGTGGTCGATCGCCGGACCGTCCGTACCGCCATCGACCGCAACGCCGGCCAGTACGCCGCGCACCGATTGCGGCAATGGCGGCAGCCATTCCGCCACCTGGATTGCGCCGCGCGCATCGGTGATCGTTGCAAGCGCGTGCGCCAGGACGATCGCGGGGTTGGCGAGCAAACCGCCCCAGTTGCCGGAATGATGACTGCCGTCGCGCAGATTGACCGAAAGATCGATCAGGATCGTGCCGCGTGCACCGAGAAACAGCGTCGGCTCACCCGGCGCATTGCGCGGGCCATCCGAGCCGATCAGCACATCGGCCTTGAACAGGCCGTCGCGATGCTCGCCGCATAATTCGCGCAAGCCCGCCGAACCGACTTCTTCGCCCATCTCGATCAGGATTTTGCAGTTGAACCCGAGCGCGCCGCGCTCGGCGAGCACGGCTTCAAGACCGGCGATGTTGACGCTGTGCTGGCCCTTGTTGTCGGCGGTGCCGCGGCCGTAGATGCGCTCGCCCTCGACCACGACCTGCCACGGCGCGAGACCCTTGCGCCACCTGTCGTCCATTCCCGCGACCGTATCGCCGTGGCCATAAACCAGCACAGTGACGAAGGCTGGATCCTCGATGCGCTCGGCGATCATCACGGGAGGCCCGCGCGGATTGTCGAGAATGCGGCAGGTAAAACCAAGCCGGGACAGCGCGGGCTCGATCTCGCCGGCGAGATAATCGTGCAACGCGCCGGCGCGCGCCGGCTCCTGGCTCGAACTTGGTATGGCGACGCGGCGCGTCAGGTCGGCGAGGAACGTGCCGTCGTCGAAACAAGCCTGCGCGCGGGCAATGGCGCCGGCACGGTTTGTGACGCGGTTTTTAGCGCTGTTCATGCCACGCCTCAGCCGGCCTGAAACCGCGCCACGACCTCAGCAGGGATCGGCTGCGACTTCATGCGGGAAGAGTCGGCAGGATCGCGTCCAGCCCATACGCGGGTCTCCTGCCCTTCGACCGCGATCGCGCCGCGCACGAAAAGCTGATGTTTGACGTCGAAGCTCGAACGGCGGAACGCACTGACCTGCGTGGCTATCTCGACCACATCGCCGAAACGCGCCGGCGCCATGAAGCGCGCGCCGGAATCGACCAGCGGCAGGCCGACGATGCCGAAGGCCGCGGCGAGTTCATGCGGCTTCACGCCGAGTGCGACCTCGAACAGCGTCCAGGTGCCCCAATCAAAATATTCGAAGAAATGCGGATTGAAGACGATGCCGGCCGGATCGCAATGACCCCATTCAATGGTGAGTTGCCGGCGGCTGACGAGGTTTGCCATCGCCAGAGAAGATCGCATGCCGACGCGGCCGAAGCCAATGGCGCGGCACCCTAAAAATGCTGAAGCGTACCCATGAATCATGACGGGCGAGCTTGCGCCCGCCCGTCACGTTCCTAGCGCCGCTACCGCTGCTGGGAACCAGGATCAAACCCGCCATATGGTGCAACGCCGGTAGCGGCCTTGCACCCAAGCTCATTTGACCTTGGCGATCGTCACATCCGGCAGAACCAAACGCGACTGATCTGAGAATTAGGATAGCGCACCGTTTTGGAGTCGCAAGTTAAAGCGTACAAGCAGCCATGACCGAGACGTTTGGGGATAATTCTGTGGATTGATGCAGTGCGACAAAGAAGAAAGCCTTATTTGCCCGGCTGCGCGCTCCGCAGCGGCATGTTCACCGTCTTGCCCGGCCACTTGCACAAGTCGGCAATGATGCATTTTTCGCAGAGCGGGCGGCGCGCGACGCATGTGTAGCGGCCGTGCAGGATGAGCCAATGGTGCGCGTGCTGCCGGTAGCGATCCGGCACGACTTCAAGCAGTTTCAATTCGACCTCGAGCGGTGTCTTTCCGACCGCGAGACCGGTGCGATTGCCGATGCGGAAAATATGGGTATCCACCGCGATGGTGGGCTCGCCGAAAGCGATGTTGAGCACCACATTCGCGGTCTTGCGGCCGACACCCGGCAGTGCTTCCAGCGCCTCGCGATCGTGCGGAACCTCGCCGCCGTGCGTATCGAGAAGCATTCGCGATAGCGCGACAACGTTCTTTGCCTTGGTGCGGAACAGCCCGATTGTCTTGATCAGATCGCGCACGCGATCCTCACCGAGCTTGACCATCTTCTCCGGCGCATCGGCGAGTTCGAACAAAGCCGGCGTGGCCTTGTTGACGCCGGCATCGGTCGCCTGCGCGGACAGCACGACAGCGACGAGCAGCGTGAATGCGTTGACGTGATGCAACTCGCCGCGCGGCGCCGGATCGGCGGCCTCGAAGCGGCGGAACGCTTCCTCGATCTCCGCCTTTGTCCATTGCGGCAATGCGCCGTGCGCGGCTTTGGCGTCCGCCGCGGCTTGCGCCTTTCGCGGCTTGACGCGGGCCGCGTTGCCCTTGCGCGCGGCGCGCAAGCGTTGCCCGGTGGACTTCTTTTGCCTGATGGTTTTGCGCGCCATATTTCACCTATAATGAGCGCCATGACGAGCGACAACAGCACACGTGACAGTCAAGCTGACAGCACCGCGACCGACCCGAAGATCTTTTCGGCGGTCATCACACCGCATCGTTCGCTTGGTCCAAAGGCCTTCCTGATCTTCATGCTCTGCATCGGGACCCTGAGCTTTATTGCGGGAATGATCTTCGTATTCATGGGCGCCTGGCCGGTATTCGGCTTCTTCGGGCTCGACGTGCTCCTCGTCTATGTCGCATTCCGCGTCAATTACCGCGCCGCGCGCGCCTATGAGATCGTGACCGTCACCGCCTCCGAACTCACCGTGCGCAAGGTCAATCATCGCGGCGGCGTGCGCGAATGGACGCTCAACCCGATCTGGGTGAAGCTCGACCGCATCGTGCATGAGGAATTCGGCATCGAGCGGCTGTTCCTCGTTTCCCACGGCCGCCGCCTGCCGATCGCCGGTTTTCTGGGGCCGGACGAGAAGGCGAGTTTTGCACGGGCGCTTGCCAATGCGCTCGGTGAGGCACGGCGCGGCCCGACGCGCACGGTGTTGGAATAATGCGGAAATGGCCGATATTTCGGGCCTTAGCGTACAGAAATCGGGTGGTTTGCCGGCCCAGCCCGGCATAGATCGGGAGCAGAATGATGGAGATACCCATGCTCTCGCCCGATCGCATTTCCAAACCCATACCGCTTGATATCGCCGCGGCCGATTATGACGTGGTGCGCCGCGCCATCGGCCATATCCGTGGCCACTGGCGCGAGCAGCCCGAAATCGAGGCCGTTGCGGAAGCCGCAGGCGTAACCCCGACCGAACTGCACCACCTGTTCCGCCGCTGGGCCGGTCTGACGCCCAAGGCGTTCTTGCAAGCACTGACGCTCGATGGCGCCAAGCAGCTCCTGCGCGATTCCGCGAGCGTACTCGATGCTACTTTCGGGGTGGGACTGTCCGGCCCCGGCCGTCTGCACGACCTGTTCGTCACGCACGAAGCGATGTCGCCCGGTGAATGGAAAGCCGGCGGCGAAGGCCTGACGATGCATTTCGGCTTTCACCCTTCGCCGTTCGGCCAGGCTCTGGTCATGGCGACCGAGCGCGGACTCGCCGGTCTCGCTTTCGCCGATGGCGGCGAAGAACGGGAGGCGCTGGCCGATATGAAGCGGCGCTGGCCGAAAGCAAATTATGTCGAGGACAAAGAGCGCACCGCGCCGATCGCAAAGCGCATTTTCGATTCGTCGCAGTGGAAACCGCAGCAGCCGTTGCGCGTCGTCATGATCGGCACCGATTGGGAAGTCCGCGTCTGGGAGGCCTTGCTGCAGATCCCGATGGGGCGGCTCGCGACCTATTCCGGCATTGCCGGCAAGGTGTGTGCGCCGGCCGCCGCGCGCGCCGTCGGCGCCGCTGTCGGCAAGAACCCGATCTCCTTTGTCGTGCCCTGCCATCGCGTCGTCGGCAAATCCGGCGAACTGACCGGCTATCACTGGGGCATTACCAGGAAGCGCGCGATGCTCGGCTGGGAAGCGGGACAGGCCGGCGCGGCTTAACCTTCTTTCGTCATTGCCCGGCTTGACCCGGCAATCCATTCGACAGCGCCGTGTATTCGGCAATTCAGCATGGACCCGCGGGTCAAGCCCGCGGGTGACGATTGAGGGGGTTAAGCTGCCAGATCCTGTTTCTCGGCGACCGTCGAATCAGCGTTGAGCCGATAGATCAGCGGCACGCCGGTGGCGAGCTCACGCTTGAGGATCTGATCCGGCGTTAGCTTTTCCAGAACCATCACCAGCGCGCGCAGCGAATTGCCGTGCGCCGAGACCAGCACGTTCGCCCCGCCAAGCACGCGCGGCAGAATTTCCTGGATGTAATAAGGCAAAACGCGCGCGGCGGTGTCTCTGAGACTCTCACCGCCCGGCGGCGCGATATCGTAGGAGCGGCGCCATTTCAAAACCTGATCGGCGCCCCATTTCGCCCGCGCGTCATCCTTGTTCAGTCCGGAGAGGTCGCCATAGTCGCGTTCGTTGAGCGCCAGATTCCTGGTCACCGGAATTCCGGTCTGTCCCATTTCCTCAATTACGAGATCGAGTGAGCGCTGCGCACGGATGAGCGCGGAGGTAAAACCAAGGTCAAAGCGAATGCCCTGCGCCTTGAGCCTGCGGCCGGCGTTGCGTGCTTCCTTGATCCCCTCCTCGGTGAGATCGACGTCGCGCCAGCCGGTGAAGAGATTCTTCAGGTTCCATTCGCTCTGGCCGTGGCGCACGAGGACGAGAATTCGATCGCTCATTTCGAAGGATTCTCCTTCTTCAGCTTCATCGCCTTCATTGCGGCAACGAATATGCAGCCGAGGAAAATCGCAGTCATCAGGATTTGCACCAAAACCGTCACACTGGTGTGCGGCCCGGCATAGCCAATGACGTACGAACAGACCAAAGCGGCGATGCCGACGTAGAGAAGCGTAAGCGCCGTTCTCTTTTGCATCGCGATTTCCTGTTCCGTCATGAATACCTCTCAGATGTCCGCAAGGCCGAGCACGTCGGCCATGGTGTAAAGCCCGGGCTTCTTGCCGCGCGCCCAGAGTGCGGCGTGCAGGGCGCCGCGCGCGAAGATCATGCGGTCCTCGGCGCGATGCGTCAGTTCCACGCGCTCGGCCGGACCAGCGAAGATCACCGAATGCTCGCCGACTACGGTGCCGCCGCGCAGCGATGCAAAGCCGATATCGCCGGGCTTGCGCGCACCGGTCATGCCGTCGCGGCCACGCGCCGAACGCTTCGCCAGATCGACGCCACGGCCTTCGGCAGCGGCGCGGCCGAGCATCAGCGCGGTGCCCGACGGCGCGTCGACCTTTTTATTGTGGTGCATTTCGACGATCTCGATGTCGTAATCCTCATTCAGCGTTTTCGCGACGCGCTTGGTCAGCGCGACGAGGAGATTGACGCCGAGACTCATATTGCCGGATTTCACGATCGTGGCGCGACCGGCAGCCTTGGCAATGACCGCCTCTTCTTCCGTCGAGTGGCCCGTAGTGCCGATGACATGGACGATGCCCGCCGCGGCCGTCAGTTCGGCAAAGGCGAGCGTCGCCGAGGGGAGGGCGAATTCAATCAGTCCGTCGGCCTGCTTAAGAAGCGGCGCCGCATCGGCAACCACCTTGATGCCATTCGCACCGAGGCCGGCAAGCTCTCCCGCGTCGCGGCCGATCGCAGCGGAGCCCGGCGCATCGACCGCGCCTGCCAGGACGAGACCCTTGGCCGCGGCGACAGCCTGGATAAGCGTGCGCCCCATGCGCCCGCCGGCACCGGCGATCACCACCCGCATATCGGAAGTATCAGCAGCCACTGGGTTGTTCTCTAGCCTTCATTCCTGCCGGGGCGGGTATAGCCGGGCGACAGAAGGCCAGCAACACGTACGCTTTCCTCCCCTGCAGGAGGGAGGATTTAGGAGGCGTGGTGCGCACTAAAACTTTGGTCCGTCGTATCCCTCGACCGCGACGAGATCTGCGACCGCCTTGCCCTCGCGCAGCTTCTTTGCCGCCTGATAGCCGGGCGAGCGGTAGCAGGCGAGCGCTGTCTCAAAACTCGGAAATTCCATCACCACCGTTCGTCCGCGCGCGTTGCCCTCGGGAACTTCGCGCGTGCCGGCGCGCACCAGGTAGCGCGCGCCATGTTCGCCGAACGGCGCCTGGTTGGCGGCGAGATAGGCTTTGTAGCCCTCCGGATCGGTCACATCGATATGGCCGATCCAGTAGCCTTTCTTCGGCGCGGGCGGCGGCGGCGAACCCAAAACCGGCGGGTGCACGCCGTCGTAGCCCTCCACGATGACGAAGTCGCACGCCGAATGGGACAGCCGCAGCGGACGCGCACCTTGATATTCGTCCGAACGATAGCAGGCGAGCGCCGTGGCATAGTCCGGGAATTCCCGGATTACGCAGCGAGCCCGGGCGCGGCCTTCCATCACTTCGCTTCGTCCGCCGCGCACCAGCGCGACACCGTCATATTTGTGGTGCGCCGGCGGCGTCGCGGCCATGTAGCCCTTGTAGCCTTCCGGATCGCTGACATCGATCTGCGGCAGCCAATAGCCTTTTGCCATCCGCTTCCCCTTCAGCCTTTCGCCTGCGAAATCTCGGCGACGATCGCTTCTGCCGCGGCTTTCGGATCGGCCGCGGCAATGATCGGCCGGCCGACAACGAGATAGTCGGCGCCGGCCGCGATCGCGGCGGCAGGCGTCATGATCCGCTTCTGCTCGTCCGCGGCACTGCCCGCCGGCCGGATGCCTGGCACAACGAGTGACAGACCCATGCCGACGATGCCGCGCAGCTTTGCTGCCTCGCCACCCGCGCAGACCAGGCCATCGACGCCGAGATCGCGCGCTTGCGCCGCCCTGCGGCCGACGAGTGCGGTGACGCTCGTGTCGTAGCCGGCCTCGATCAGATCAGCATCGTCGTGCGAGGTCAGCACTGTAACGGCGAGGATACGCAGATTGCCTTCACGCGCATCGGCCGCCGCCTTCATCGTCTGCGGATAAGCATGCACGGTGAGAAACGTCGCGCCGAGCCGCGCCACGCTTTTCACGCCCTGCGCCACCGTATTGCCGATGTCGTGAAGTTTCAGATCGAGGAACAACTGCTTGCCGGCGCCAGTGATGCTCTGCGCCAGGCCAAGTCCGCCTGCGAAGGCGAGCTGATAGCCGATCTTGTAAAACGTCACGACGTCGCCGAGCCGCGTCATCATGGCTTTGGCGTCCTCGACCGAGGAAACATCGAGAGCGACGATCAGGCGGTCTCGCGGCGCAAGCGGCATTGTCATGCTCTAGCCCATCACGCTCGCCAATGTCACGAGGCGGCGCGCCAGCGTCTTGAGCGACGCGGCGAGCGTCTCGTCCTTCAGGTTATCCATGTCGTCGAACGCCTGCTCGGCGCGCGGCACCATGATTTGCTCCGGAATGACCAGCGCGCCACAGCCGAGCTCCAAAATCTGCCGCAGCGCCATCAGCGAACGCAGTCCGCCGCCGCCGCCGCTAGTCGCGGCACCGAGCGCGAATACGCGGCCCTTGAAGGCGGCATAGGTCGGCTCGCCGCGTTCGCGCACGCGCGAAATCCAGTCGATCATGTTTTTCACGAGCGGCGTCACCGACGCCGAGTATTCGGGACTACTGATGAAAATGCCCTGATGCGCCATGAACAGGCGCTTGAGCTGCACCGCGGCCTGTGGCGGCCCGGCATCGGCGGCGAGGTCGGCGTCGAACAGCGGCAGCGGATAGTCCTCAAGCGAGATGCGCGTCACCTCGGCCTCGGCCAAGGCAAGCTCCTTGGCCGCAAGCGCGGCAAGCTTGGCATTGTGCGAGCCCGTACGCAGCGAGCCGGGTATGACCAGGATTTTTGGGTTAGGCATCGGGACAGTGATACTTTCCGCTCATTCCCGCGCAAGCGGGAATCCAGTGCTGGGTCCCCGCTTAGGCGGGGACGAGCGGGTCGAGGGCCGTCAGGATTTACGATACACCCACACGCGCGCGGGCGGGATATTCATCCAGATGCGTTCCGAGGCTTCCGCCGTGAAGCCGCCGAGCCGCTTCGGCAGCGGCGATGCAACTGAATAAGTGAACTGCACAAAGGGCGCGCCCGGCACCATGAGATCGAAGGCGTCGCGGATCAGCCGCAGACGCTCGCGGATCGGCTTGGTGATCAGCGGCAAGCCGGAAACGACGGCGGCGGCGGGCTGCATAAGCAGCGTCTCAAGCAGCCGGCGCATGCTGTAGGCGTCGCCCTGCACCAGTGTCGCTTCCGGATAGCGCGCGCGCAGGATCCGGCAGAAGCCCGGATTGAACTCGACCAGGACGAGCCGTGACGGTTCGACGCCGGCCTCGACCAGAGCCTCGGTGACCGGCCCGGTGCCGGGGCCAAGCTCGACCACGGGCCCGGTTGAATTGGGATCGACATAGCGCGCCATGGCGCGCGCCAGGATTTTGCCCGAGGGCGTTACCGCGCCGATCGACAGCGGCCGCTCGAACCAGGAGCGGATGAAGCGCACTTCGTCATCGAGGCGGATGCCCTTCTTGAACTCGAACTGCTTGATCTGCTGCTCGATCTTCTTGCCGATGCCGTTGCGCTTTTTCTCGAACAGGCGGACCTGGCGTTCGATCTTGCGCTCGATGATATTTTTGCGGGCTTCCAGGAGGCGAAACTGCCGCCCGATTTTTCGTTCGAACATTTGCAGGGCCGGCAGGGGCATGGGCTTCACATGACAAAGTCTTGCACGCGACAAATTCGTGTCGTTTCTAAAACATCCGGGTGGCAAATGCCATAAGGAAGCGTCAGGCCGAGCCGGCGCGGCCGCCCAGGCCGTCAAGGAACTCCTTGACCTTGCCGAGGAATCCCGAGGATTCCGGCTGCGTCTCGGTCGAGGACAGGCGGTCGAATTCGGCCAGAAGGTCGCGCTGCTTCTTGGTGAGTTTCTGCGGTGTCTCAACCAGCACCTGGACGTACATATCCCCGTTCTGACGGGTGCGGAGCACCGGCATGCCCTTGCCTTGCAGCCGGAAACGCCGTCCGGACTGGGTGCCCTCAAGGACCTTCACCTTGGTCTTGCCGCCGTCGATGGTCGGCACTTCGAAATCGCCGCCCATTGCCGCCGTCACCATCGAAACCGGAACGCGGCAATGCAGATCGGCGCCTTCGCGCTGAAAGAACGGATGTGATGCCATCGACAGAAAAATATAGAGGTCGCCGGGCGGCCCGCCGCGCACGCCGGCTTCGCCTTCGCCGGCAAGCCGGATGCGGGTACCGTCTTCGACACCGGCCGGAATGTTCACCGACAAGGTCCGCTCGCGGGTCACGCGGCCGGAGCCTGAGCATGACGCGCAAGGGCTGTCGATGGACTGGCCGCGGCCGTGGCACTGCGGACAAGTGCGCTCAAGCGTGAAGAAGCCCTGGGCATGACGGACGCGGCCGTGGCCGCCGCACATCGAACAGGTTTTCGGCTTGGTGCCGGCCTTGGCACCGGAGCCGGAGCAGGCCTCGCAAGTCACCGAAGTCGGAATGCGGATTTGCGCATTCTTGCCGGCGTAGGCTTCCTGAAGGGAGATTTCCATGTTGTAGCGCAGATCGGCGCCGCGCTCGCGGCCGGTGCCGCGGTTGCCGGCGGCGCGCCCGCCGGCCATGCCGAATATGCCTTCGAACAGATCGGAGAATGTCGTGCCGAAATCGGCGCCGAAGCCCGCCGGACCGCCACCCATGCCTTGCTCGAACGCCGCGTGGCCGAACCGGTCATAGGCCGCGCGCTTGTCGGGGTCCTTGAGGACCTCGTAGGCTTCGTTGACTTCCTTGAAACGATGCTCGGAATCCTTGTCGCCCGGATTGCGATCCGGATGGCACTGCATCGCCTGTTTGCGGAAGGCGGTCTTGATATCGATCTCGGTCGCGGTGCGTTCGACCGAGAGAGATCTCGTAGTAGCAGCGCTTGGCCATCAGTTCCTATCCGATGACACGCGATCAAACAGAACCCGGTTGATGAACGTGCACCCCCGTTTGGCATCCGGGGGTGCAATTCTTGCAATCCGCAATGGCATTAGCGCCTCGACGTATCAAGCAGACTTTTTGTTCTTCTTGTCGTCGTCGACTTCGGTGAACTCGGCATCGACGACGTCTTCTTCTTTCTTGCCTTCGGCGCCGCCGCCGGCATTGGCGTCGCCATCGCCGCCCGGCTGCTGTTCCGCAGCTTGCTTGTACATCGCCTCGCCAAGCTTCATCGACGCTTGCGCCAGCGCATTGGTCTTGGCCGTGATCGCCTCGGCATCGTTGCCTTTCAAGGCTTCCTTGAGGTCGGCCATGGCGTTTTCGATGGCGCGGCGGTCGGCCTCGCCGACCTTTGCGCCATGTTCGGCGAGCGTCTTCTCGGTCGAATGGACCAGAGCCTCGGCGTGGTTCTTCGCTTCAACCTGCGCCTTGCGCTTCTTGTCCTCCTCGGCGTGAGCCTCGGCATCCTTGACCATCTTCTCGATGTCGCCCTCGGACAGACCGCCCGAGGCCTGGATGCGGATCTGCTGCTCTTTGCCGGTGCCCTTGTCCTTGGCCGAGACGTTGACAATGCCGTTGGCGTCGATGTCGAACGTGACCTCGATCTGCGGCACGCCGCGCGGCGCCGGCGGCAGGCCGATGAGATCGAACTGACCGAGCATCTTGTTGTCGGCCGCCATCTCGCGCTCGCCCTGGAACACGCGGATCGTCACCGCAGTCTGGCTATCCTCGGCCGTGGAGAACACCTGGCTCTTCTTGGTCGGGATCGTGGTGTTGCGGTCGATGAGCCGCGTGAACACGCCGCCCAGCGTCTCGATGCCGAGCGACAGCGGCGTCACGTCGAGCAACAGCACGTCCTTGACGTCGCCTTGCAGCACGCCGGCCTGGATCGCAGCGCCCACCGCGACGACTTCGTCGGGATTGACGCCCTTGTGCGGCTCCTTGCCGAACAACTGCTTCACGACTTCCTGGACCTTCGGCATGCGCGTCATGCCGCCGACCAGGACGACTTCGTTGATCTCGGCCGCCGAAAGCCCGGCATCCTTGATCGCCTGCTTGCAGGGCTCGATCGTCTTCTGGATGAGATCCTCGACCAGCGCTTCGAACTTGGCGCGGGTGAGTTTCATCGTCAGATGTTTCGGCCCGGACGCGTCCGCCGTGATGAACGGCAGGTTGATCTCCGTCTGTGTCGTCGAAGACAGCTCGATCTTGGCCTTCTCGGCCGATTCCTTGAGCCGCTGCAGCGCCAGCTTGTCGCGGCGCAGGTCGATGCCCTGTTCTTTCTGGAATTCGTCGGCCAGATAGTTGACGAGCCGCATGTCGAAATCTTCGCCGCCGAGGAAAGTGTCGCCGTTGGTCGACTTCACCTCGAACACGCCGTCGCCGATTTCGAGAACGGAAATATCGAACGTGCCACCGCCGAGGTCATAAACCGCGATGGTGCCGGTCTTGCTCTTGTCGAGCCCGTAGGCGAGCGCCGCCGCGGTCGGCTCGTTGATGATGCGCAACACTTCGAGGCCGGCGATCTTGCCGGCGTCCTTGGTGGCCTGGCGCTGCGCATCGTTGAAGTATGCGGGAACGGTGATGACGGCCTGATCGACTTTGGCGCCGAGATAGGCCTCCGCCGTCTCCTTCATCTTCTGCAAGATGAAGGCTGAAATCTGCGAAGGCGAATAGGTCTTGCCCTCGGCCTCGACCCAAGCGTCGCCGTTCGAGGCGCGCGCGATCTTGTAAGGGACGAGCTTCTTGTCCTTCTCCACCATCGGATCGTCGTAACGGCGTCCGATGAGGCGTTTGACTGCGAAAATGGTGCGCTCGGGATTGGTGACTGCCTGGCGTTTTGCCGGCTGGCCGACGAGCCGTTCACCCTCATCCGTGAAAGCGACAATGGAGGGCGTCGTGCGCATACCCTCCGCGTTCTCGATGACCTTCGGCGTCTTGCCTTCCATCACGGCGACGCACGAATTGGTGGTCCCGAGGTCGATACCGATGACCTTGCCCATGGTCTTAAATCCTCTCTCTAGCGGCAGGCCGGGCTGGCCCCGAAGGCGCCCGAAAGCTCCGACCCCCTTATTTACAGAATCGCCCCAAGCGCTGATTGGGCAGCGGCCTCAAGGCGATTTCCCTTGGCTCATATAGGAGGGCGTCATCTCCCCGCAAGACAGGATTGGCGTTTCCCGGGCGCTTACGAGGGCTTATGGGGTGACGAAACGAGGCAGCGGGACAGCCGGCGCGTTGCCGGCTGCGTCCGTGTTAACGCTGGCCGGCATTTCACCGCGCCGGAGCCGCCAGATCAGCCGGCCGGCCAAGGCCGGGAGCACCAGGCTCGCAATCGGAATGCCGGCAAGTCCAAGCGGCAGCATGGCAAGCGGCAGGATCCACACCGCGAGCACCAGGACATGATCGGCAAGCGTGTTGTCGGCCCGCTCGCGCAGGCGCGCCGCGACAAAGCCAAGCACAACCATGTCGTAGTTGAAGATGTAGGGCGTGAAGAGGAACGTCGCAGTGACAAGCAGCGCCAGCGACAGCACCGGATCGCGCTTGCGCCAAAACGTCCACACCACCATGGCGAACGCGCTGCATGACGCGAGCGCCTGGATGATCCAGGCCGCATCCGCAGAGATTCCGATGCGCTGCGCATCGACGAAGGGCGACGCCACGGCCACCCAGCCGAATTTCCCGGCGTCGATGATCGCCTGCTGCTGGTACGGCATCACCTTGTGGACGTAATCAAGCCATACGTCGGGGCCGAACCAGATCGCGGTCACGGCCGCGAGCATTGCGGCTGTCACGATCGCCGCGGCAATTACGCGCCAGCGCCCCGTCACCAGAAGCAGCACCGGCAACAGCAGGCCGAATTGCGGCTTGATGGTGAGGATACCGAACAGCACGCCGGAGAAAATTGGCCGCCGGTCGAGATTGGCGAGGCCTCCGATCAACAGCGCTGCTGTGAGAAAGCCGTTCTGGCCGCCCAGCACATTGACGAGGACTCCCGGCGCGACCGCCAGAAACAGCATGTGCCTTCGCTCGACGCCGCCGGCCCGCGCCGCAAACAGATAGAGCGCAAGCCCGGCCACGCACCACAGCACATAGGCTGGCAGATAGGGCAGAAGGCCGAGCGGCCAGATGAACAGGATCAGATGCGGCGGGTAAGACCAGTGATAGGGCGGCAGGTCCGGGTGGCCGGTGATGGCCTGGAGTGCGGCGTTATAGGTCGCGAAGTCGAACCACGGCGCGGGACCGCCGGAAAAAGCCGACCGGCCGCCCATCCAGCTATTGATGAAATCCCGCCCCACCGCGAAGCCGGCATAATCGATGGACGGCCGCGTGAACGAGTACGATTGCGCGGAGAAGAAATAGACCGCCGCAACGCAGAGGGCGATGACCCCGAAGGCGAAGGTGAACCGCGCGTAAACCGCGGCCGAGCGCGAGGCGTCGTGGGACGCATCACGGAAGCCGTCATGGACCGGCGAAGGGGTCATGGGTCCGAAATTGCCGGACCGGGGTAAAGGCCGGATGAAACCGCAGAAATCCCCGAAACATCGTTGATCCTCTTTTAACGGTGTCACACAGACCCCGAATTCGCGCGGTCGCGCTAGCCCGGCATTAAGAAAATCCTGCCACGGATAGGGCGGGCGAAGGGGCTTAAGCCAAGGCCAGCCGGAAACGGCGCCGGACCTGCCGCCTACAGGCGTGGGAGACGTTATGCGCGTCAGTAGTATCGAGTGTGCCGAGGCAGGCTCGCAGACGGCCCCCGGCCAAAACCCCGTCCAGGATCCCGTCCGTAAACTCGTCGAAATCCTGCCCCGGCCGCTCCGTTTCCTCGCCGTCGGCGGCCTCGGCCTCATCATCGATCTTGCGGTTTTCACCCTGGTGCTCGCGCAGGCGCCGCATCCCTTATTGGCGCGGCTTGTTTCGCTTGCGGTCGCGACCGTGGTGACCTGGCGGCTCAACCGGGCGCTGACCTTCGATCGCAGCGGCCGCCACCCGGCCGAAGAAGCCCTGCGCTATGCCGCTGTCGCCGCCGCCGCCCAGGCGATGAGCTACGGCGTGTTCGCGGTGCTCGTGCTCACCGCCTTTGCCGCGGCGCCGCAGCTTGCGCTGCTCACCGGCGCCGCCGCCGGCGCGCTCGTCTCCTACAGCGGACAGGCGCAGTTCGCCTTCCGGCCGCAAACCTCAACCGCCGTACCGCCGTCTCGCGCGTGATGGCCGCCAAAGAGAAACCATGACCGTCCGCGACACAGCCGTCGATGCCGAAGTCTTCGTGATCGGTGCAGGTCCCGCCGGCCTCACCGCCGCCTATTGCCTGACCAAGGAAGCGCGATCGGTGATCGTGATCGAGCGCGATCCGATCTATGTCGGCGGCATCAGCCGCACCGTCAACTACAAGGGCTTTCTGTTCGACATCGGCGGCCACCGCTTCTTCTCGAAGTCGCAGGAGGTCGTCGCCTTGTGGCAGGAGATTCTGCCGGACGATTTCATCGCGCGGCCGCGCCTGTCGCGCATCTATTACAACGGCAAGTTCTTCTCTTATCCGCTCAAGGCATTCGAGGCGCTGCTCAAGCTCGGCGTGTTCACGAGCGCGGCCTGCATGCTGTCCTATGCCTATGCCAAGGTTCGCCCGATCGCGCCGGCGCGCACATTCCACGAATGGGTCCGCAACCAATTCGGCGAACGGCTGTTCCAGATTTTCTTCAAGACCTACACCGAGAAGGTGTGGGGCATGTCATGCGACGAGATTTCGGCCGATTGGGCGGCACAGCGCATCAAGGGCCTCGATCTCACCACGGCCGTTCTCGACGGACTGAAGCGGTCGCTGCGTTTTGGCCGCAAGCCCGCCGCGAGCGAAGGCGGCGAGACGGTCAAGACGCTGATCGAGAGCTTCCAATATCCGCGCAAGGGTCCCGGCATGATGTGGGATGCCGCGGCGAAGAAGATCAGGGACCAGGGCGGCCGGCTTCTCCTCGGGCGCGAGCTCGTGAAGCTTGAATTCGACGAAGCCCGCAATCTCTGGCGCATCGACGTTGCCGCCAATGGCGGCGCCCATGAGACCTACACGGCGCGGCATGTCATCAGCTCGGCGCCGGTGCGCGAACTCGTCGAGCGCATCAAGCCCGTGCCGATTTCGCTCCTTCATGCGCGGGCGCTGCGCTACCGCGACTTCCTCACCGTCGCGCTGATGGTGCGCAAGGACGAGCTGTTCCCCGACAACTGGATCTATATCCACGACCCGAGCGTGAAAGTCGGCCGGGTGCAGAACTTCCGGTCCTGGTCGCCGGAGATGGTGCCCGAAGGCATGAGCTGCCTCGGCCTGGAATATTTCTGCTTCGAAGGCGACGGACTGTGGAACGCGCCCGACAGCGAGCTCATTGACCTCGCCAAGAAGGAAGTGGCCAAGATCGGCCTCGTAACCGCCGACGACGTGGTCGATGCCTGCGTGGTGCGCCAGGCCAAGGCCTATCCGGTCTACGACGAGGAATACCGCGACAACGTGGCGGCGATCCGGCTCGATCTCGAAGGCAGCTATCCGACGCTGCACATGGTCGGCCGCAACGGCATGCACAAATACAACAACCAGGACCACGCGATGATGACGGCGATGCTGACCGCGCAGAACATCCTCGCCGGCGAGCGCCGCTACGACGTGTGGAACGTCAATGAAGACGCCGAATATCACGAGGCGGGCCAATCCGGCGCGCAGGCGGCACTCGACAGCGTGCGTCTGGTTCCGGAGCGCGCGGCGGAAGAGCGCGCCGCCTAGCGCGATATCGTTTCAGACAGAAAGATTGTCAGGCGGACGCCGGCGATAAATCGCCCGGCAGCAGTCTTCTCTTCGCTTGTGCTGCTGTGCGCCAGCCGCCATAGCAGCCGGCCCGCAAACGCGATCAGCACGATCGGCGCCAGCGGAATAAGAACCAGCCGCGCCAGCATCATCGTCACCGGCAACGTCCAGACCGCGATCAAGAGGTGATGGTCGCGAACCGTGTTGTCGGGGCGATCGCGCAACAGCGCGACGACGAATCCGAAGCACGACCATGTCGTAGTTGAGGATGTAGGGCGTGACGAGAAAGTTGCGATGTCACGAACAGCGCAAGCGAGAGCTGCCGGATCGCGGCGCTTCCAAAAGGTCCACACCACCGCGGCGAAAGCGCAGCGCGGCCACGAAGTATTGGAAGCCCAGGCGAATGTCGATCGGCAGGTTGAACATGCGCGCGCCGTAAAACGGTCGACGCCACCACGGCGAAAGCAATACGTCCGCCGCTCAGTCTCCGTGAGCCATACCTGCTGCGGCACAACCTTTTGCCAGAAATCGATCCAGATATGCCAGCCGAACAGCATCCCGGTCAGCCCGACCAAGACCGCCGTCGTCACGGCGGCCGATGCAATCGTCAGCCAACGCCGTTCAAGCAGCAGGACCACGGGCAGCAAAATGCCGAGTTGCGGCTTGATGGTGAGAATGCCGAACAGCACACCGGCCAAGTATCGGCCGGCGATCGAGGTTGAGCAGTCCGCCGATCAGAAGCGCAGCGGTATAGAAGCCGTTCTGACCGAAGAAGATGCAAACCGTGATGCCGGGTGCGACGGCGAGGAACAACAGCCGCTTGCGCGGAATAGCCGTCGAGCAGGCCAGCAAATAAAGCCGCGATGCCGACGACGCACCACGCGATATAGGCCAGCAGATACGGCATAAGACCGAACGGCCAGACGAACAGAACGATGTGCGGCGGATACGACCAGTAATGACTTCCGGATAATCGGGGCCGAGCATTTGCTGCAGTACGTCGTTATAGATCCGCAGGTCGAACCACGGCGGCTGGACCGCCAGAAAACATCGAGCGGCCGCCCATCCAGGTATTGAGGAAATCGCGCCCGAAAACGGAATTGCGTGCCGTCGGGCAGTGGCTTGGCGAGCGGCGGCAGACCCGCCGCACGACGAAATACATAATCTCGAGATACCATGAAGAATACGGCGGCGGCGACCGTCAATTTGGCATAAAGTTCTTCGATCGGGTCCTGGCCGGACGGGCCCGCTCTCACCGCCTCATTGATATTTGCGGAGAACAGCGACATCAGGCGGAACGTGCCGATAATCGGTAAAAATCCGATGAAAGCGATCAAATGAACCTAAAGATCGAGGGAACCGACCTGCGCTTTTTCCCGGCCTGCCTCGATCGCGA
Organism: uncultured Alphaproteobacteria bacterium; assembly: GCA_963723335.1. Classification (GTDB taxonomy): domain Bacteria; phylum Pseudomonadota; class Alphaproteobacteria; order Rhizobiales; family Xanthobacteraceae; genus BOG-931. The sequence continues at coordinate 507,163 of CAVRQJ010000007.1, forward strand.
CCGGCAGGCTGCGATGCTTGCCGCCCTACGCGAGGTGTTTGCGGCGGCTCCGCTCTATACGCCGCGCATGCCGCGCTCGGGCCGGCCGATGTCGGTGCGGATGTCGAATTGCGGGCCGCTCGGCTGGGTCTCGGACGAGCGCGGCTATCGCTATGAACCCGTGCATCCGGAAACCGGCCGGCCCTGGCCCCCGATTCCCGAGCCGCTCGCGGAATTGTGGAACGCCGTTGCCGATTATCGCCACCCGCCGGAAGCATGCCTGATCAATTTCTACGGCCCGGCGGCGAAAATGGGCCTGCATCAGGATCGCGACGAAGCCGACTTTGCAGCGCCCGTGGTGTCTTTATCGCTCGGCGATTCATGCCTGTTCCGCGTCGGCGGACCAAAGCGCGGCGATCCTACCCGTTCGCTCCGCCTCAATTCCGGCGACGTTGTCGTTCTCGGTGGCGGCAGCCGGCTCGCGTTCCACGGCGTGGACCGCATTTATCCGGGGACATCGCGCTTGCTCGCGGAAGGCGGACGGATCAATCTCACCATGCGGCGCGTGACGCGTCCCAAAGCTGAAACCCGGCGGCCCGCGCACACGAGCGCACAAGCCGCCCGGGAAACTTCAGAAGAATATTCAGAACAATGATGCGATGAAGAGCGTGATCAAAATCCGATCGGTTATTGCCGCCTACGCTGCGATTTTCACCGTCGTCATGGCGCTGGCGCTGCCCGCGCGGGCGGCCGATCCGGTTTTTCCTACCGGTTCGCGGCTCGGCCTCGTTCCGCCTCCAGGCATGCTGCCAAGCCACGAATTCCCCGGTTTCGAAGATCCCGACGAGAAGGCCGCCATTCTCTTTGCCATGTTGCCGGCGTCGGCCTTCGATCAATTCGAAAAGACGGTGGCTCCGGAAGCCCTGAAAAAGCTTGGCATCGATCTTGATAATCGTGAATCGATGACGCTCACCGGCGGCAAGGGCTTTGTGCTCAGCGGCAAGCAGACAACCTACAAGGGGCACTATCGCAAGTGGATCCTGGTCGCAGCGCTTGGCGACGTCACGGCGGTCGTTACCGTCCAGACCCCCGAAGAGGACACGAAATATCCGGATAAGGCTGTGCACGATGCGCTTGCGACGCTGGTGCTGCGCGCGACCGTACCGGATGCGGAGCGGCTGAGCATGCTGCCGTTCACGGTAGGTGATTTCGCCGGATTTCACATCGACGACGTGCTGCCGGGCAACGCCCTGATGCTGACCAGCAGTTATCCCGATCAAGCCAAGGACCCGGCCGGAGGCGCCGGCGCCGCCAACGCCGCGCATTTCATTATCGCGGCCATGCCGGGCGGACCTAACGAGCCTGCGGATCGCGATAATTTTGCCCGGGTGACGTTCGACCAGATCGGCGGGATCACGGACGTGCGGATTCAGGATGCGGAGCCGCTTCGGATTTCCAACCAATCCGGATATCAGACGCTGGCGAAGGCCAAAGAGGGACAGACCGGCACCGACATCATGGTCGTGCAGTGGCTGCGCTTCGGCAATGGCGGATTTATGCAAATGATCGGCATTGCACGCGCGGACGGCTGGCCCGAAACGCTCACGCGCCTGCGCACGGTGCGTGACAGTATCGATCCGAAGTGAAGTCCTGGATGTAGAAGTCCTGGATGTGAAATCGCGGCGGACTATTCACTCTGGTTTCTTTTATTGTCATTTGTGCCAAAAGCCGGCTTCGCTTTCGGGCCGCCCTTCGACACGCCGACCAATGCCGGACGCAGCACCCGCTCGCCGATCATGTAACCCGGCTGCACGACTTGAACGACGCTGCCCGCGGGCACCGTGGCGTCGGGAACTTCGAACATCGCCTGATGCAGGTTGGGATCGAATTTCTCGCCCTGCGGCGTGAATTGCCGCACGCCGTTTTTTTCCAGCGCCTTGATCAGTTCGCGCTCGGTTAATTCCACGCCTTCGATAAAGGCCTTTACGCTCGCTTCTGCACTGGCGCGCAATTCGGGCGGCACCGTTTCGAGGGCGCGGTGCATATTGTCGGCAGCGCCGAGCACGTCGCGCGCGAAATTGGAGACACCGTAGGTCCGCGCGTCGGCGACTTCACGGTCGGTGCGCTTGCGCAGATTTTCCATGTCGGCAAGCGTGCGCAGGAGCCGGTCGCGAAGCTCCACTGCGACCGCAATCGGATCGGGTTGCGCGGCGGCGGTCTCCGGCGCGGCCGTTTCCGGCGCCCCGTCAGCCAGATTGGCCGCTTCGTCCTCAGCGCGAGCGGGCTGATCCGTCATTGCTCATCCTCGGCAGGTTCCACCGCATATCAGGGCTGAAACGGCAAAAATCAAGCGTCAACGCATGATCGGCAACGGCGGACCTCGGCGATAAGACGAGGCCGCGCGTGAATCAAAGGCCCATTTTTGCAGGGCTAATGCCGGTTCAGCCACCCAGAAGCTTGCTCACCACCTTCGCCGTATAATCCACCATGGGCACGATGCGCGCGTAATTGAGCCGGGTCGGGCCGATCACGCCGAGCACGCCGACGATATGGCCGGACGCGTCATGATACGGCGCAACGATGGTGGACGAGCCGGACAGCGAAAACAGCTTGTTCTCCGAGCCGATGAACACCCGCACGCCTTCGGCCTGCTCGGCGCGGCCGAGGAGATCGATCACCTCGCGCCGGGTCTCCAGGTCGTCGAACAGAAGGCGTACGCGTTCGAGATCAGCAACGGCTTTGAGATCGTCGAGCAGATGCGCCTGGCCGCGCACGATGAGTTTGCGCTCGTCGAGCTCGCCGCCCGACCAGCTGGCGAGGCCGTCGGCGACGATCTTCTTGGTCAGTTGATCGAGTTGCGCCTCGCTTTCCTTGAGCGTGCGTTCGATTTCGGCCCTGACCTCGTCGAGGGTGTGGCCACGAACGCGGGCGTTGAGAAAATTCGCGGCCTCGGTCAGCGCCGAGGTCGGCAAACCGACCGGCGTATTGAGGACGCGGTTTTCCACCTGGCCGTCTTCGGCGACCAGGATCACCATCGCACGCTCGGGCTCGAGGCGGACGAATTCGATATGTTTAAGCCGCGGATTGGCTTTGGCGGTGAGCACCACGCCGGCGGCGCGGCTTAACCCCGACAGCAGGCCGGACGCCTCGGTGAGCACGGCCTCAACCGATTTCGACTGGCCCGAAGCCGCAACCTGCGCTTCGATCGCGCGGCGGTCGCCTTCGGTGAGGTCGCCGATCTGCATCAGCGCGTCGACGAAGAAACGCAAACCCAGTTCGGTCGGCAGCCGGCCCGCCGAAGTATGCGGTGCATAGACGAGCCCGAGCTGCTCAAGATCGGACATGACGTTGCGCACCGAGGCCGGCGACAAGGTCATCGGCAGGATACGCGACAGATTGCGCGAGCCGACCGGCTCTCCGGTCGCTAGATAGCTTTCGACGATCAGCCGGAAAATCTCGCGCGAACGCTCATTGAGCTGGGCGAGGCCCAGCTGGTTCACGCCGGCGGGAAAGTCATGGCTGGTCAATGATCGCTCCGCGCTCTCGCGATATCATTCCGCCGCGGCCATCGCGCGCGAATGGCGCGCGCCCCGCAGCAGATCCATCAGCTTTCGCACCGAGCCGAAATCCTCCAGCCGGTCGACCGCGCCAATGACGTCGCCGACATGCGCCGCGGGAATGACGCCATCCGCATAGGTGCGGAATTTGTCCTCGACTTGAGCACGCGACAGCGGATTCTCGAACGCACCGAGCGGATGCTCGCAACGCGCCGAGAATGTCGCGCCGTCGTTCATGTCGACATCGACAATTGCCTGCGAGCCGCTGACCGAGGCATCGGCGCGGACCTCGACTTTTTCGGCGGCGAAGGCGCGCAGCTTCGGATCGTCGTAACGGCCGGGCTCGAACTGCGCCAATGTCAGCGCGCGGTCGTGCAGGATGGCGGCGGCCGTGTAGTGCGCCGACAGCAACGCCTCGAATTTTGCCTTGTAGGTACCGAAGCCGCCGTGCAGTTCGTGCGCCGCGTTGCTCAATGCGACGCGAACCTTGCGGACCTTCGCGCCGTCGATGTTGTGTTTTTGCGCAAGCTCGAACAACGCCGTGTTGAGGCCCTGGACCAGCGTCGCCGACGGCCACAGCCGAAGCGCAATCTGTTCGAGCTCGAAACGCTTGCCGAGATCGGCCGTTGCCGCATCCGGCTTGCCGCCATTGACGTAGGCGTTGTAGAGGCCGCCGTCCTTGGCGGTGAGGAATTCACGCGTCGCGACAAAATCCTGTTGTGCCAGCAAGGCCGCCATCAATCCCGACAGCGCACCACGGCACTGATGGAATTTTACCGTCGGGGTACCCCAGGCGGCAAAGGTGCCTGCGGCCTGGCTGCCGGCGAGACCGAAGGCCCGCGCCATCGTCTCCGTATCGAACTTTAGGAGCGAGCCGACGGCGGCTGCCGCTCCGAATGGGCCAAAGATGCCCGGCCCGTGCCAGCCGCGGGCGCGAAACACCGGGTAGTCGACGCTAATGCCGACCCGCGTCGTCACCTCGCAGCCGGCGGCGACGGCGACCAGGAGATCGCGCCCGGAAAGACCGTCACGCTCCGCAATCAGAAGCGCCGGCGGCACGATTTCCGGCGTCACATGCGTCATGGTCGCGCGATGCACATCGCACATGGTGACCGCGGTGATGAGATAGGCGTTGAGCAGTGTCGCGCCGGCAAGCGACAGGTGCTCGCCGCCGATGATGCTCGATTCGTTACCCTGTGCCAGCGCCGAGGCGAGCGCCGCGAGCTGTCCCGTTTCCTCGCCGAGATGACCGGCGACCGCGCAGGCCAGCGCATCGAGAATGAGGTTTTTGCAGTGCTCGCGGACACGGCCGGGCAGCGCTTCATATTTGAGCGTGGCGGCGAATTCGGCCAGCACTTGCGTGGTTTCTTGTTTTGCTTCGTTCACCATGAATTGCTCCCTCGGCCTGCCGCCGCCTCAAGCGTAGCGGCAAGCCGCCGGCAAAGGCAATCCGCCGCGGTTCCACCCGCCCATGGCCTTGTCGGATCGCTATTTCACCCACTACAAGCGTGCAGCGCTGGCGCATCGGGCGCCGGCAACCGGGAGACCTGCATGCGGCCGAGCCGCCGACAACCTGACGAATTGCGCCCCGTTTCGCTGGAACGCGGCGTCGTGAAATATGCGGAAGGCTCCTGTTTCGTGAAATTCGGCGATACGCATGTGCTGGTCACGGCCACCCTCGAAGACCGCCTGCCGCCCTGGCTCAAGGGTCAGGCGCGCGGTTGGGTCACCGCCGAATACGGCATGCTGCCGCGCGCAACGCTGGAACGCACACGCCGTGAAGCCTCGGCTGGCAAGCAGAACGGGCGCACCGTCGAAATCCAGCGCCTGATCGGACGAAGCCTGCGTTCGGTGGTCGATCTCAAGGCGCTCGGCGAGCGCCAGATCACGATCGACTGCGACGTGATCCAGGCCGACGGCGGCACGCGGACCGCCTCGATCACCGGCGCCTGGATCGCGCTCTACGATTGCCTTGCCTGGATGAAGACGCGGCAGATCATCGAGGGCGACGTTTTGCGCGACCACATCGCGGCAATTTCCTGCGGCGTCTTTGCCGGAACGGCAGTCCTCGATCTCGATTATGCCGAAGACTCCCAGGCCGATACCGACGCCAATTTCGTCCTGACCGGCTCGGGAAATATCGTAGAAATCCAGGCGACTGCGGAAAAGACGCCGTTCTCGGAAGAGCAATTCGCGACGCTACTGGCGCTCGCGCGCAAAGGCGTCACAAAACTTGTCGACTTGCAGAAGATGGCGGTGATGTGAGGGCGGTGCCTGATCATCGCCGGATCACGGGACGTCTCGTGATCGCAACGCATAATCCCGGCAAGCTTGCCGAAATGCGCGACCTGCTTGCACCCTACGGCGTCGCCGCTGTGTCGGCGGCTGAACTCGGGCTGGAAGAACCGGACGAGACCGGAATGACGTTTCGCGACAATGCGCGCATCAAGGCGCAGTCCGCGGCAAAAGCAGCGATTCTGCCGGCTTTTGCTGACGATTCCGGGCTGGTTGTCGATGCGCTGGATGGTGCGCCGGGAATCTATTCGGCGCGCTGGGCAGGGCCCGACAAGGATTTCCGCCGCGCGATGGAAACGATCGAAAACAAGCTCGTCGAGCGCGGTGCGACAACGCCGGAGCGCCGCAAGGCGCATTTCGTTTCCGCGCTTTGCGTCGCCTGGCCTGACGGTCATGTCGAGGACTTCGAGGCGCGCGTCGATGGCACGCTGGTGTGGCCGCCGCGCGGCGACAAGGGTTTTGGCTACGATCCGATGTTCCTGCCGGATGGGCACGACCGCACATTCGGCGAAATGCCGAGCGAGGAAAAGCACGGTCTGCCGCCGCATGGACGTGGACTTTCGCATCGCGCGCGCGCTTTCCTGAAATTGGCGGAGGCGTGCCTTGGCTGAAATTGAATTGACGGACAATGACCAAGCCTTCGGCGTCTATATCCATTGGCCGTTCTGCCTGTCGAAATGCCCCTATTGCGACTTCAACAGTCACGTGCGCCGCGAGCCGATCGATGAGCCGCGTTTCGTGCGCGCCTTTGCCGCCGAGATCGCGGCAACCGCCGCGCGCGTGCCGGACCGCATCGTGTCGACGATTTTTTTTGGCGGCGGCACGCCGTCGCTGATGCAGCCCGCGACGCTCGCCGGCGTGCTCGATGCGGTCGCAAAGCATTGGCATGTGGCGCCCGACGCCGAGATCACGCTCGAAGCCAATCCGACCAGCGTCGAGGCAACGCGCTTTCGCGGCTATCGCACGGCCGGCGTCAACCGCGTATCGCTCGGCGTGCAGGCGCTCGACGACCGCGTTCTTACCGAGCTTGGACGCCTGCACTCGGCGCGCGAGGCACTCGACGCGGTCGCCGTCGCGCGCAGCGTGTTCGGCCGTTACTCGTTCGATCTGATTTACACCCGGCCCGGCCAGCAACCGCAGGACTGGGCACGCGAGTTGCGTGGGGCGCTTGCCGAGGCGGGCGAGCATCTATCGCTTTATCAGCTCACCATCGAACCCGAGACGCCGTTTGCGGCGCTCCATGCGGCGGGCAAATTGCGGCTGCCGGATGAGGACACCGCGCGTGCGCTTTACGATACGACGCAGGAGATTTGCGCCGCGCACGGCCTGCCGGCCTATGAGATTTCCAACAATGCGCGGCCCGGCGGCGAATGCCGGCACAATCTCGTTTACTGGCGCGCCCATGAATATGCCGGCATCGGGCCGGGAGCGCATGGCAGGCTCGACATCGCAGGCGACCGGCATGCCATCGCCACCGAAAAGCGCCCGGAAAGCTGGCTGATGCGGGTCGAGGCGAGCGGCAGCGGGATCGTTACCGACGACGTGCTCACCCGTGAGGAGCGTTCGGACGAGTTCTTGCTGATGGGGCTTCGCCTTGCCGAAGGCATCGATATTGCGCGCTATGCCGAAATTGCCGGCCGGCCGCTCGATGCGGTTCGAATCGCAACTCTTCACGAGCATGGCCTCGTCGAGACCACGCCGGCGGGCCGCCTGCGGGTCACCCTGCCCGGCTTTCCGGTACTCGATGCGGTAGTCGCAGACTTGGCTGCCTAGGTTGAACAGCCTATTAATTTAGTAAGCTAGCTTATCTATTTGCAGAGATGACTCGGCGAAGCGAAAACATGATTGCTAATGCTTTCAGGCTCAAGCCGATGTTCTGGGCACATTTCATAAGCTAGCTTATGTTATTTACGTAGCCGGTCCGAAGCTTTTCGGCGCTGGTGCGATGATCTGGGGACCAGCCGTCGCGACGCGCAAAACAGAGAGACCGCGCTCGTTCGTGCCGTCGGCACGGAACCGGAACAGCCCGTCGATCCCGGAGAAACCGGACGGATTGGTCAGAATTTCCGGGGAGAAGCGCTGCGCGCCTTGGGTCTTCACCAGCGCGGCGATGAGGGCAACGGCGTCATAGGCGAGCGTCGCCGTACGCACCGGATCCTGCTTGTAGCGGGCGCGATAGCGGGCCGAGAAATTCCGATAGCCGACGCCGTCCGGCGCCGCATACCAGCCCCCATCGAGCGCAGGCGTGGCAAAGATGCGCGGATCGTCCCACAGCCCGGTGCCGAGAAACTGCAGCCGCTTGATATTGACGCCGGCGCCGATGACGCGCCTGCACGACATCCGGCACGACGTCGCCCGAGTCCGGGATGAACAGCGCGTCGGCCCGCGCAGAGGCGAGCGCGATATTGCGGATCGGCGCTGCCATCGCGGTCTTGTCGTGCGGATAGCGCTCCAGCGCGACGATCTGGCCACCGCCGCGCCGCGCCACCGCCTGTTTGAATGCGGCTTCAACCACCGTGCCATAGGGATTGTCGGGGATAAGCGCGGCGAAAGAACGCTTACCTGTCGAGGTTGCGTATTGCACGATGCGGTCAACGTCGGATTCCGGCAAGAAACTCAGTAGATAAACGCCGTTCGCCGCGACATTGGCATCGGTCGAAAAGGCGATGACCGGCACATTGCGCGCGCGCGCCACCTGGCCGACGAAGGTCACCGATTGCGCGAACAGCGGCCCGAGAATGATTTCCGCGCCCTGGTCGAGCGCCTGTTGTGCACCGATCCGCGCCGCTTCCGCGGTGCCGCCGTCGTCTTTGACGAGCAGGGATATGCTGGGAGCGTTGAACTCGGCGAGCGCCATTTCCGCGGCGTTGCGCATAGCCTGTCCGGCGATGCCGGCATTGCCGGGCGCCGACAACGGCAGAATGAGCCCGGCCTTGACCTCGCCGGTCCCGATCGTTGTGGGCAGCGGCGCCGGCTGACCTGCTGCAAGCTCGGGTGGCGGCGTCGAAGAGAGATATTGCGAATTGTTGGAGCAGCCGGCGACCAGCGTGCCTGCCGTGGCAAGCAAGCCCGCAATCGCACGGCGCCGTGTAGGCAGGTTCCGTTCGAGGCCGGCCGCCGATGCCTGACCCTGCAAATACGCGGACACGGCGGTTCTCCCCAACGGCACCCCTAAGGCCGACGCCATTTAAGGCTACGTCAATCCGGCATATTGGCGGCGAATGGTTAACACAATGAAAAAAATGGGGAATTCGGCCCGACCATGACGACTTGGCGAACCGGAGCTAGAGTGACCGCGATGAGTCATGCGGCCAGCAAAACACCCCGGCAAGACCCAAACGCCGAGCGGCGCTTTGTGGTCGCCGGCCAGACAAGTTCCGCGGCGAAGCTTGCCGCCGGTTTGCATATTGTGGCCACCCCCATCGGCAATCTCGGCGACATCACACTCCGGGCGCTTGAAACCCTGGCCGGCGCCGACGTGATTGCCTGCGAGGACACGCGGGTGACGCGCAAGCTTCTCGATCGCTACGCCATCGCGACGCCAATGACGCCCTATCACGAGCACAACGCGGCCAAGGCCCGCCCGGCTCTCTTACGCCGGCTCTCCGGAGGTGCTGCGATTGCGCTGGTCTCCGATGCCGGCACGCCGCTTATTTCCGATCCGGGATTCAAGCTCGTGCGCGCAGCGCAGGAAGCCGGCATCGCCGTAACTGCCGCGCCGGGACCCTCGGCGCTCCTGACAGCATTGAGCGTCGCCGGGCTGCCGACCGATCAGTTCTTCTTCGCCGGTTTCCTGCCGCCAAAGGAAGGCGCACGGCGCAGCCGCATCGCCGAGCTTGCCCGTATTCCGGCAACGCTCATTCTGTTCGAAACCGGGCCCCGCGCCGCGGCCGCGCTTGGCGATCTCGCGGCGGGCCTTGGCGCAATGCGCGAAGCAGCACTGTGCCGTGAACTCACCAAGCTGCATGAAGAAGTCCGCCGCGGCAGTCTTGCGACACTGGCGGAAGCCTATGCCGGCCAGGAACCACGCGGTGAGATTGTCATCGTCATCGCACCGCCGGTCGAGGAACCGGCAAGCCTCGCCGACACCGACACCCTGCTGCGCGCGGCGCTCGAGCGGGCGTCGCTCAAAGATGCGGTCGGCGAAGTTGCGGACGCGACCGGCCTGCCGCGCCGCGAGGTCTATCAGCGCGCACTGGCGCTAACGAAGGTAGTCAAAAGTGCCGCGCCGCGCTGAGCCGCTAAAGCCCGTCAAAGCAGAGCCGCGGCCGGAGCGCCTCGCCGCCTTCCGGCTTGGCCTTTCGGCCGAGAGCCGTGCCGCGATGTTTCTCATTGCAAAGGCCTACCGCATCGTGGCGCGGCGCTGGAAAACCCCGCTCGGCGAGATCGACATCGTCGCCCGCCGCCGCCGCTCGCTGGTCTTCGTCGAGGTCAAGGCGCGCGCCAATGCCGACGAGGCGGCGGAAGCGGTGACGGAGCGCGTCAAGCGCCGGATCATTGGCGCGGCGGAAGTCTGGCTGGCCCGCCATCCCGACGATGCCAACGCGGAAATCCGTTTCGACGTGATCCTGGTTGCGCCGGGAAAGATCCCGCGCCACATCGTCAATGCCTTCGACGCCAGCACCTGACCGGGCGGCCGGAGCGGCGCTTACGCCGCGTTGAGCTTGGCGAAGAACTGATCGACCTGAGCGCGGATATTGTCAGCGGCTGTGGCGAGGTCGTCGGCGAGGGTTTTCACGGACGTCGCACTGGCGCGCGTGTTTTGCGTGGCCTCGCCGACGCCGACCACTTCGGCCGCGGTTTCATTGGTGAGGCGCGCAGCAACATCGATGCTGCGGGCGATTTCCTGGGTCGCCGCCCCTTGCTGGGTCACGGCGGTCGCGATCGCGCCGGAAATATTGCCGATGTCGCTGATGGTGCGTTCGATGTCGGCAATGGCCTGGATGGAACGCTGCGTCGCGCCCTGCATGGCGGCAATCTGCATGCCGATTTCGTCCGTCGCTTTCGCAGTCTGCGACGACAGCGCCTTGACCTCGCCCGCAACGACCGCGAAGCCGCGGCCAGCAGTACCGGCGCGCGCCGCCTCGATCGTGGCATTGAGCGCGAGCAGATTGGTCTGCGCGGCGATGTCGGTAATGAGCTTGATGACGTCACCGATGCGGCGCCCGGCTTCATCAAGTTCGCGCACCGCCTCATTCGTGCGTGATGCCTCGTCGATCGCCTTGCCGGTGATGGTGTTGGATTGCGTGACCTGGCGATCGATTTCGCTGATCGAAGCGGCAAGTTCGTCGGCCGCCGACGCGACATCCCGCACATTGGCAAACGCTTCGTTTGAAGCCTGGGCGGCACCTTCGGTCTTGGTCGTGGCGAGATCCGCCACTTCGGTCAACTGCGACGATGCCGAAAGCATTTGTTTGAACAACCGCCCGAGCTCGGAGAGGCTTGCTTCGATCTCGGTGCCGAACCGGCCGATCTCGGCCGAGATTTGTTCCTGGCGCCGTGTTCGCGCTTCAGCATCGGAGAGTACGGTCTTGTTAAGCTCGGCGTTGCGGTGCATGGCGTCCTGGAACACCGAGATCGAGCGCGCCAAAGCACCGATCTCGTCACCGCGGTCGATATACGGCACGCGCTGCACGGCAGCGCCCGCGGCCACGGCTTCAGTCACACGCGTAACCGCCGCGAGCGGTCGCGCGACCGATCGGTGGATAATGAGAGCTCCAATAATCGCCAGCAACAAAGCGGCGGCGCCGAACGCCGTCATTTCCATCGCGTTGGTGTCGGTATGGCCGGCGATCTGATTGTAGATTTCCCGCGATCGTTTCGCATAAAGCTTGCCGAGCATATCGAGATCGGCATTGAGGGCGGAGCGGACCGAGCGGTTGGCGTCATTGTCGCCCCATTCGCGGCCGGACGCCGGGCTGATTTCGGTGCCGCGGCGGACCAATTCACGGCGGAATTCCTGGAATTTCTGCACACGCCCCGCAAACGCGGCAAACACGGCCGCATCCTCGGGGCGCACCGATTGCTGCCACGTCTGCATCACTACGCCGATCTGATCGTTGAAACCCGTCAGCCCGGCGGCGAATTTCTTTGCCGTTTCGATGTCGGGCGACATGTAGATGCCGCGCGATTCCATCACGGTGGCGTAGACAAGGCTGTTGATGCGTTCGACGTTCTCGGCGCCGACAAAGGCCGACTCAAATTCCTTGGTCAGCGTTACGTGCCGGCCGGCATTGACGATTGCCACCATTGCAAGCGCCACCATGACCGTAGCCAGCAGCGCGAAGATGGCATAAAGCTTGGCGGCGATTGAGTATTTCGCCAAATTCATGGGTTTGCCCGGCGTCTCGTTCCAGCAAACCGAATTTGACCATAAGATGTTAACCCAAGGTTTACCTTCCGCTCGCCAGTTGCGCGCCCATATTCCATGAAGCCAGCCCGAAGAATTCCGGCTGAGTGGGCGAAGCCCAGCCGGATTACTTGTCCAAGAGCCCGACGATGAGCCTGAATGTCGCCGTCCAGATGGACCCGATCGAGCGGATCAATATCCGTGGCGATTCGACGTTTGCCTTGCTACTGGAGGCGCAGGCCCGCGGCCATGCCATGTCCTACTACACGCCCGATCAGCTCGCGCTCCTCGACGGCAAAGTGTCGGTGAGCGTTCGGCCGCTTTCGGTGCGCGATAAAGCCGGCGACCATTTCACGCTTGGCGAGCCGCACCACGTCGCGCTCACATCGTTCGACGTGGTGCTGCTTCGCCAGGACCCGCCGTTCGATCTCGCTTACATTACCTCGACCCACATGCTCGAGCGCGTCCACCCGAAGACACTGGTCGTTAACGATCCCGCGCATGTGCGCAACGCGCCGGAGAAAATCTTCGTCACCGAATTTCCGGACTTAATGCCACCGACGCTCGTCACGCGCGATCTCGCAGCCATCAAGAGCTTTCGCGCCGAGCACGGCAACATCGTGATGAAGCCGCTCTATGGCAAAGGCGGTGAGGCGGTCTTCTTGCTGTCGCGCGAGGATCTCAACTTTGGTTCGCTCTACGACCTTTTCTCGGCGACGTTCCGCGAGCCGTGGGTGATCCAGAAATTCCTGCCCGCGGTGAAGGAAGGCGATAAGCGCATCATCCTGGTCGACGGCGAATTCGCCGGCGCGGTCAATCGCGTGCCGGCGCTGGACGATCTGCGTTCCAATATGGCGCGCGGCGGCGTGCCCAAGGCGACCGACCTCACCAAACGAGAGCGCGAAATCTGCGCGCGGCTCGGACCGGCGTTGCGGGAGCGCGGCCTTTTGTTCGTCGGTATCGATGTGATCGGCGACTATCTCACCGAAATAAATGTCACCTCACCGACCGGCATCCGGTCAGTGAAGAATCTCGGCGGCGCCGATATTGCGGCCTTGATCTGGGACCGGATCGAAGCGAAGCGGAAATAATCTCCTAACGCGCCGGCGCCGTCACGGCAGCGCCGATGATCTTCGGCGATGATTTTCGCACCGTCAGGATCAGCAGCGCCGCGACGATGCATAGCGCGCCTGCGGTGAAGAAGGCCGGCAGGTAAGTGGAATATTCCGTACGCACGAGGCCGGCGCCGAAGGCCGCGCTTGCGGCGCCGATCTGATGGCCGGCGAAGATCCAGCCGAACACCATGCCGGCTTTTTCCGGCCCGAAACGATCGGCGGTGAGTTTTACCGTTGGCGGCACAGTGGCAATCCAGTCGAGGCCGTAGAACACGGCGAAGAGCGACAGGCCGTAGAAGGTAAAATCGGTGAACGGCAAATAGAGCAGCGACAGACCGCGCAGGCCATAATACCAGAATAACAGCCAGCGGTTGTCGAACCGGTCGGACAGCCAGCCGGAACCGATGGTGCCGAAGAAATCGAATATGCCCATCATGGCAAGCACGCTCGCCGCAGTCACGGCCGCCAGGCCGTAGTCGTGGCACAGCGTGATGAAATGCGTCTGGATCAGGCCATTTGTGCTGCTGCCGCAGACGAAGAACGTGCCGAACAGCACCCAGAAGATCGGCACCCGCGCCACATCCTTGAGCACATTAATCGGCGACATGAGTAACGACACGAGGCCGACGCCTTGGGCCGGCGGCGGGGTCACCTTGGTCTCGCCATAAAGCGGCAGATCGAGATCGCTTGGCCGGTCTCGCATGAAAATGGACGCGACGACCGCAACAAGGGCGAGCATGCAGCAAATAAAGATCAGCGCCGAGCGCCAGCCGAAGCGGGTCGTCAATTCCGCGATGAGGGGCAAGAATACGAGCTGTCCGGTCGCGCTGCTTGCCGCCAGCATGCCCATGACAAGGCCGCGGCGATGATTGAACCAGCGCGTCGCGATGGTCGCCGCAAGCACCATCGCGGTCAGCCCGGTGCCGATGCCGACGACGACGCCCCACAGCAAAATGAGTTGCCAGACCTGCTTCATGGCAAGCGACGTCAAAAGGCCGCCCGCGATCAGCGCCATTGCAACGATGATCACGCGGCGCACACCGAAGCGGTTCATGAACGCCGCGGCGAACGGCCCGAACAGGCCGAACAGCATGATCCGCAGCGCAAGCGCCGAGGAAATCTGTGCATTGTCCCAGCCGAATTCCTGCTCGAGCGGCACGATCAGCACGCCGGGCGTGCCCATCGCCGCGGCGGTGACGAGCAAGGTGAGAAAGGTAACGGCGACAACCACCCAGCCATAGTGGATGTTGCGGCGGCCAAGGCTCGCGGCGAGCGCTGAAGACATCGTGCGGTATCCGTTTGCTGCTATTTTTCTTAAATGACGATCATCATCTTTATCTTGCCTATTGATGATGGTTGTCATATAATTTGTCAAGGTCGAGGCGGCATAGCTGAAGCGTACATTGCGACCGGTCTATGACCGAGACTGGCATGGCGAATAAAGCCGACACGGGGAGAGTGATCGTTTGCGCGTGAGCCGCGAAAAGGCCGCTGCAAATCGCGAACGCATCATCGATGCGGCGAGCGCCCTGTTCCGCGCCAAGGGCTTTGACGGCATCGGCGTCGCCGACATCATGAAGGCGGCCGACCTGACGCATGGCGGCTTCTACGGACACTTTGCCTCCAAGGACGACCTCATCGCGCAGGCAAGCAAGCGCGCCATGTCGCGTGCAGCAATAAATTGGAGCAAGGTCACCGCCGATGCGCCTGACAATCCCTACGCGGCGTTACTCAAGCACTATCTCTCGCCGCGCCATCGCGACGATCCCGGGAAGGGTTGCGCTTTCGCAGCGCTGAGCGCGGATGCCGGGAGGTGCGGCAAGCCGGTGCGGGCGGCATTTACCGGCGGACTGGAGCCTCTGATCGAAGTGGTCGCAAAAGCCGTTCCGGGCCGTTCGAAAGCGGTGCGGCGGCGCAAAGCGGTCGCCGCCGTATCCGAACTGGTCGGCGCCTTGATCCTGGCACGGGCCGTCGATGACCCGGCGCTGTCGAAAGAAATCCTCGAGGCGGCGCGGCATGAACTCTTGAGGGCCGCCGGCCCCTAGAAACTGCCTTTCGAATCCCGCTTTTTGGATTCTGTTCCCTAAATGTTCTTGACGCATGAAAAGTCCCGCTACTCTGGCTTGGCCAAGGCAGGGGGTGACATGGTTCAGCGCGTTTCCACCGTTTCGTTCGAGGGCATCGAGGTTCGGCCCGTCGACGTCCAAGTCCAGGTGGCGCCGGGCCTGCCCGCCTTCACCATTGTTGGCCTGCCGGACAAAGCCGTCTCGGAAGCGCGCGAGCGCGTGCGCTCGGCCCTGATCGCATCCGGCCTTGCGCTACCGGCGCGCCGCATCACGATTAATCTCGCGCCGGCCGATCTGCCCAAGGAAGGCAGCCATTACGATCTGCCGATTGTACTCGGGCTTATGGCGGCGATCGGCGCCATTCCACATGACGCGCTGTCGGGCTTCACCGTGCTCGGCGAACTCGGGCTCGACGGCTCGATTGCACCTGTCGCCGGCGTGCTGCCCGCCGCTGTCGGCGCCAATGCGCGCGGCGAAGGCTTGATGTGCCCGGCTGCCTGCGGCGCTGAAGCTGCCTGGGCCAGTCCCGAGATCGAAATCATTGCCGCGTCTTCGCTCATCCAGCTCGCCAATCATTTCAAGGGCACGCAGGTGCTGTCGCGGCCGCAGCCGAAAATCCTCGAAGCGGCTGGCCCGATGCTCGATCTCGCCGACATCAAAGGGCAGGAAAGCGCCAAGCGTGCGCTCGAAGTGGCGGCGGCCGGCGGCCATAACCTTCTGATGGTGGGACCGCCCGGCGCCGGCAAATCGATGCTTGCGGCGCCTGCCTTCCATCCTGCCGCCGCTCGCGCCTGCCGAACTCCTTGAAGTGTCCATGGTGGCGTCCATCGCCGGCGCTATCAAAGGCGGCGCACTGACCAATCGGCGGCCGTTCCGCGCACCGCATCATTCCGCCAGCATGCCGGCTTTGGTCGGCGGCGGCTTGCACGCACGGCCCGGCGAAATCTCACTCGCGCATCATGGCGTTCTCTTCCTCGACGAACTTCCGGAATTTCAGCCGCAAGCGCTCGATTCGCTGCGCCAGCCGCTCGAAACCCGCGAAGTTTCGATCGCGCGCGCCAATCATCGCGTCACCTATCCGGCGCGCTTAATGCTGGTCGCGGCGATGAATCCCTGCCGCTGCGGACGCGCCAGCGAGCCCGGATTTTCCTGCCGGCGCGCGGCCGAATACGCGCTGTACCGCCGACTATCAGGCCCGCATCTCGGGGCCGCTGATCGACCGCATCGACCTGCATATCGAAGTGCCGGCGGTGACCGCGGCGGACCTGATCCTGCCGCCGCCGGCGGAGGGCAGCCGTGAAATCGCCGAACGCGTCGCGCTTGCCCGCGAACGCCAGGCCGCGCGCTACGCCGCGATCGGCCTGCCTCACATCCACACCAATGCCGCGGTGTCCGGCGCCGTGCTTGAAGACGTGGCGCGGCCGGACGGCAGCGGGCTCACGCTGCTGCGCGAAGCCGCCGACGCAATGCGGCTTTCCGCGCGCGGCTATCATCGCGTCCTACGGGTCGCCCGCACGCTCGCCGATCTCGACGGCGCCGACAAAGTCGGCCGCGTGCATCTGGCGGAGGCTCTGTCCTACCGCGCGCTGGCGGACGAAATTCGCCGCGCAGCGTGAATTATTAAATCCAACATCAACACGGAATGGAGCGGGACCATGATCGGATATGTGACGCTTGGCACCAATGACATGAAGCGCGCTGTAGCCTTCTACGATGCCATCGCCAAGGAGATGGGCCTTGGCCGCATGATGGAGACCGAGAAATCCATCGCCTAGGGCGCGCGCGGCGGCGGCGCCGGAATCGGCATCACCAAGCCCTTCAACGGCCAGCCCGCGACTGTCGGTAACGGCGTGATGGTGGCGCTCGCCGCAAAGGACAGGGCGCATGTCGATCAAATCTACAAAGTCGCCATGAGCCTTGGCGCGGCGGACGAAGGCGCGCCCGGCTCGCGCGGCGGCGGATTTTACGCCGGCTATTTCCGCGATCTGGACGGCAACAAACTGAATGCCTTCGTCATCGGATAGACGTTCGCCTAGCCGTTAGGAGCGGCGGCCGACAAAATTATCCCGTCCCATTCCCGCCATTGATCGCGCCGCGCATGCCGATGGCGGACAGAAACTCCTGCCGCGTCTCGGCATGATCGCGGAATACGCCGAGCATCCGGCTGGTCACCATGGTGACGCCCGGTTTGTGCACGCCACGCGTGGTCATGCACTGGTGCGTCGCCTCGGTGACCACGGCAACACCGTGCGGTTTCAGCACGGCGTCGAGACATGACGCAATCTCGGCGGTCATTTTTTCCTGGATCTGCAGCCGGCGCGAATAAACCTCGACCAGCCGCGCCAGTTTCGAAATGCCGACAACGCGGTTGCGCGGGATATAGCCGATATGCACGCGGCCAATGATCGGCGCGAGATGATGCTCGCAATGCGATTCGAAACGGATGTCGCGCAGCACCACGACCTCGTCATAGCCGCCGGTCTCCTCGAACGTGCGCTTGAGATATTCGCGCGGATCGTCGTTGTAACCGGAGAACCATTCCTCGTAGGCCCGCACGACGCGCGCCGGCGTCGATTTCAGCCCTTCACGATCCGGATCGTCGCCGGCCCAGCAGATCAGCGTGCGGACTGCGGCCTCGGCAGCCGCGCGCGAAGGCTTTTCCGCCCCGCCCGGTCGTTTGGCTTTGGCGCGCGGGTTCTTCGTACTCACAGCTTTAGCCATTCATTTTCTCCGGCCGCGACGGGCGTTTAGACCGCCTGGTTTATCGGCCCAGTCTATGTTTCAAGCCCATGTTAATAAAGCATCAACCCTTGCTCCAATCGCAGCGGCCGATCGCAAGCAATGGGCAAGGTTCCTTGATCAAAATGCCTGTCAGAACCGCGATAATCCGGGCGTGAACACGGCCTCCAACCGGGCGCCGCCACCGCGTCCCGAGCCGGGACAGGGACATGCGGCCTCGAGCCAATTTGGGCAGATCGACCATCCTGACCCGCCGCGTGTGGTCGCTGATCGTACGCGCGCTCGTCATCACCACCATGTCGTTTGCGGTCGCATTCGGCTTCCTGTCGGGAACGATGGCGACCGGCCCCAATTACGATCCCTACTCATTCGCAATCGGCGTCGCCGCCCTGTTCGGCGCGGCATGCGGCGGCATGGGCATTCTCATCTCCCGCAACCGCCAGATGAAGGGTGAGCTGCGCGGGCTGGAAGCGCGCCTCGACCAGGCCGAAGATCGTCATTGGGAAATCCGCGAAGCACAGGAGCGCGCGAAGAACTTTTTCGAAGCGCAAGGCGACGTCATCGTGCGCCGCGACGGCAACAGCGCCATCACCTACGCCAACGATGCGTTCTGTGCGCTTGCCGGGCTTTCCCGCGACGACCTCCTGGACACCGCATTCACGCTGCCGGTCGAGGACCAGGGCGAGACAACACTGCTTCCCGACGGCACCCGCGTGCATGATCAGAAAATCGCTTCCCCGGACGGCGCGCGCTGGATCGCCTGGCGCGAAGTGACCGTGCGCGGCGACGGCGACGATGAAATGCAAAGCGTCGGGCGCGACGTGACGGATCGCGTTTTTGCCGAACACGCGCTCGCCGATGCCCGCGATCAGGCGGAAGCGGCGAGCCGCGCGAAATCGCGATTCTTGGCGATGGTGTCCCATGAAATCCGGACACCGCTCAACGGCATACTCGGCATGGCGGATCTTCTCGGCGACACGCCGCTGGTGCCCGAACAGGCAACCTATCTCACTGCGATGAAGACATCCGGCGGCACGCTGATGTCCTTCATCGAGGAGCTACTCGATCTCGCCAAGATCGAATCCGGACGGCTTGATTTGACGGCCCGGCCGTTCGTGCTCGCAAGTTTTGTCGAGGAGGCGGTTGAGTTGCTGGGGCCCCGCGCCCAGGCCAAGGGGCTCGAAATATGCGCCTATGTCGACGAGCGCCTGCCGGCGCGCGTCGTCGGTGATGCCGCGCGGCTTCGGCAGGTGCTGTTCAACCTTGTCGGCAATGCAATCAAATTCACCGAGACCGGCGGCGTGTCGATCATCGTCGAGCCGGATGCAAACGGCAGCGATGTTGTCATCGCGGTGCGTGACACTGGCATCGGCATCGCCGGCGAAGACCAGGTGCGTATCTTCCAGGAGTTCGAGCAAGCCGATATCGGCTCGACGCGAAAATTCACCGGCATCGGTCTCGGACTCACGATTTCGAGGCGCATTGTCGAACGGATGGGCGGTACGATCACGCTTGAAAGCGCTCCCGGTGCAGGCTCGACCTTCCGCGTCATCCTGCCGTTGCAGCACGCCGATGAAGATGCGACGCAACCGCTTGCGGTTCCCGATCTTGCTTCAACGGATGTCCTTATCGCCGCTCCGGCAGCGATCGAGGCCTCGCTCCTGGCGCGGCGGCTGCAACGCTGGGGCGCACACGCCACGATCGTTCCAGACCACCAGGTGGCCGCGGCGCTGCTTCCCGAACAGTCCTGGAATACGATGCTGGTCGATCATGCACTGGGCACCGCGGCCTGTATCGAACTGGCGCGGAAGGCGGAGGCTATCCCGCGGCGGCTTGTGCTGGTGACGCCGGCGATGCGCGGCGAGCTTGCCGTGCTGAAAGAGGCCGGCTTCACCGGTTATCTGATCAAGCCGGTGCGTGCCGCTTCGCTCGCAGCGCGATTTTCGACCGGCGATGCATTCGATTACGGGATGGCCGCTGAAGCCACAGAGACCCCACGCGCGCCACCGGCCACCGGCGGCCTTTCGATCCTCGTGGCCGAGGACAACGAGATCAACGCGCTGCTGGCGCGGGCGCTTCTGGTCAAGCTTGGGCATCGCCCCACCATGGCCGGGACCGGCACCGCGGCGATAGAATGCTGGCTTGCCGCGCGCGCCGCCGGCATGCCGTTTGATCGCGTGCTCATGGATCTTCACATGCCCGAAATGGACGGGCTGGACGCCACACGCCGGATTCGCGCGATCGAAGCTGAAGACGAAAGTCCGCGCACGCCGATCGTCGCACTCACCGCGAATGCATCGGCGGAAGATCGCGAGGCCAGTCTCGCCGCCGGCATGGATGATTTTTTGGTCAAACCGCTGGACCGCGAACGGCTCGCCGCGGTGCTTGCCATGCCGAATGCCGCCGCAGCCGCGGCGTAACGGTCACAGCCGGCGTAGCGCCACTTCCTCGACCGCGTGGCTTTCGCTCTTCTTCAAAATGAGATCGGCGCGCTGCCGCGTCGGCAGAATATTCTCGTGCAAATTGACGAGATTGATTCGATTCCAGATCGAAGTCGCGGTCGCGACTGCTTCCTCGTCGGACAAGCGCGCGTAACGATGAAAGTAGGATTTCGGATCCGCGAATGCCGTGCCGCGCAGTGTCAGGAAGCGGGAGACGTACCACGCCAGCAGTACGTCTTCTTCGGCATCGAGATAGACCGAGAAATCGAAAAAATCCGAGACGAACGGAACCGCTTTGCCGTCTCTCGGCAATCGTCCGGCCTGAAGAACATTGAGGCCCTCGACAATCAGGATTTCAGGCCGGTCGATCTCGATCCATTGATTGGGAATGACGTCATAGATCAGATGCGAATAGACCGGCGCGCGCACCGGATGCTGGCCGGCCTTGATGTCGGTGAGAAAACGCAACAGCGCCGGCAGGTCGTAGCTTTCCGGAAAACCCTTCTTTTCCATCAGGCCTTCGCGATCCAGCACCGCGTTGGGAAATAGAAATCCGTCGGTGGTGATCAGATCGACCTTGGGCACGTTCGGCCAACGCGCCAGCAGCGCTTGCAGCACGCGCGCCGTGGTCGACTTGCCGACGGCGACCGAACCGCCGACGCCGATGACATAGGGCATCTTCGCGTCTTCGGTGCCGAGAAAACTCTGCTGGGCGCGAAACAGTTTTTGCGTCGTCGCTACATAGAGCGAAAGCAGCCGCGACAGCGGCAAATAAATTTCCTCGATTTCCGACATGTCGAGCCGATCGTGCATCGAGCGCAGCCGTGAGACCTCGGCCGGCTCGAGCGTCATCGGCGCGTCTTCGCGAAGCGTCGCCCATTCGCGGCGGGAGAACACGCGATAGGGCGAAACGTCCTGGTGGGTGCGCTGCTCCATCGGGTTCAGCCGCCCTTGCGCGAGGCCTTCTCATCGAGGCCGGACTGGCGCGTACGCGCGCCGAGTTCCGCCTCGACCTCATCGAGCGAGATGCCACGGGCGTGGAGCACGACCAGCAAGTGATAAATCACGTCCGCGGCCTCGCCGATCAGGCGATCCTTGTCCTCGCCGACGGCCGCAATGACGGCTTCGACCGCTTCCTCGCCAAGTTTCTTGGCGCACTGGTTGACGCCGCGATCGAGCAATTTACGGGTATAGGAGACGTCGGCGCTCTCCTGCGCACGTTCCTGCACGCGCTTTTCCAGCTCATGGATGGTAAACGGCGGCATCCTTTAGCCCTTTCGCCATCGTTCCTTAGCATTTCCGCCCGCATGCGGGGAGAGGCCGATCAATCACGGATCGAGCCGCATCGGCAGGCCGGCACGCGCCATATAGTCTTTGGCCTCGCGCACCGAATGCTCGCCGAAGTGGAAAATCGAGGCGGCGAGGACGGCGGTGGCGTGGCCGTCGCGGATACCTTCGACAAGGTGATCGAGATTGCCGACGCCGCCGGATGCAATCACCGGCACCGGCACCGCGTCGGCCACGGCGCGGGTCAGCGCGACGTCGTAGCCCGTTCTCGTCCCGTCGCGGTCCATCGAGGTGAGCAGAATTTCGCCGGCGCCCAGCCCGACCACTTCGCGCGCATAGGCGACCGCGTCTATGCCCGTCGGATTGCGGCCGCCATGGGTGAAAATCTCCCACCGCGCTGGCGCGCCCGGCTGCGACATGCGCTTGGCATCGATCGCAACAACGATGCACTGGTCGCCGAATTTTTCCGCCGCTTCCTTGACGAAATCTCGGCGGGCCACTGCAGCCGTATTGATCGACACCTTGTCGGCGCCGGACGCGAGCAGCGTGCGGATGTCCTCGATGGTGCGCACGCCGCCGCCGACCGTAAGCGGCATGAAGCAGGCTTCCGCGGTGCGCTGGACGACGTCGAGCATGATGCCGCGGTTCTCATGGCTTGCGGTGATGTCGAGGAAGGTGAGCTCGTCAGCGCCGGCCTGGTCGTAGGCGATCGATGCTGCCACCGGATCGCCGGCATCGCGCAGGTTGACGAAATTGACGCCTTTGACGACGCGGCCGTCCTTGACGTCGAGGCAGGGGATGACGCGAACCTTAAACATGCGCGGCCCGCGCATTGCGCAATACGGCGAGCGCCGCCGCAGCATCGAGCCTGCCGTCGTAAAGCGCGCGGCCGGCAATGGCGCCTTCGAGTTTTCTGGCGCGCGGCGCGGTCAGAGCCTTGATGTCGTCAAGCGAAGCAAGTCCGCCCGAGGCGATGACCGGAATCGTAATCTCGTCAGCAAGCGCGATGGTGGCGTCGAGATTGAGGCCCTGCAGCATGCCGTCGCGTTTCACGTCGGTATAGATGATCGCTGCAACGCCGGCGTCTTCAAACCGCCGGGCAATGTCGAGCACGGAAAGCTCGGATGTCTCCGCCCAGCCTTCGACAGCTACTTTGCCGTCACGCGCATCGAGCCCCACCGCCACGCGGCCCGGATGCATGCGCGCCGCCTCCCTGACCAAAGCCGGATCGCGCACCGCCGCCGTGCCGATGACGACTCGCGCAATGCCTTTGCCGAGCCAGCCATCGATCGTTGCGCGATCGCGGATGCCGCCGCCGAGCTGCACCGGAATATCCACGGCGGCAAGAATCCGCTCGACCGCCGCGGCATTCATCGGCTTGCCGGCGAAAGCGCCATCGAGATCGACGATATGGAGATATTCAAAACCTTGGCCGGCGAAGGCCTGCGCCTGTGCCGCCGGATCGCGATTGAACACAGTGGCGCGCGCCATGTCGCCCTGTTGCAGGCGTACGGCTTCACCGTTCTTCAGGTCGATGGCCGGAAACAGGATCACGGCTTCCACTTCAAAAAATTCGCAATCAGCGCCAGTCCGAGCTTTTGGCTCTTCTCGGGATGAAATTGCGTGCCGACAATATTGTCGCGCCCAACGATTGCGGTGACCGCGCCGCCGTAATCGGCCTCTGCCACCAGATCGTCGCGCTGCGACGGATTGAGCGCAAACGAATGCACAAAATAGGCGTGGAGCCCCTGTGGCCCAAGGGGCAAGCCGTCGACGAGCTTGTGCGGCCGCGCGACATTGAGCGTATTCCAGCCCATGTGCGGGATTTTCAGGTTCGGATCGTTCGGCGCGATGCGATCGACTTCGCCAGCAATCCAGCCGAGACCTTCCGTCACTTCATATTCGCGGCCGCGCTCGGCAAGAAGCTGCATGCCGACGCAGATGCCAAAGAATGGCCGGCCGTTGCGCCGCACCGCCTCGTCGAGTGCTTCGACCATGCCGGGAACGGCATCGAGCCCACGGCGGCAATCGGCAAAGGCGCCGACGCCTGGCAGCACCACGCGATCGGCGCGCGCGACCGTCGCCGGATCGTCCGTCACTACGATCTGTTGATCGGCACCCGCCTCATGCGCGGCGCGCTCGAATGCTTTCGCAGCCGAATGCAGATTGCCGGAGCCGTAATCGACGATTGCGACGCTCACTGTTACGCCCCCGGCTCAGGGAAAAGACCGATCACGCCGGATGCATCCCCCCGGTACGAACTCGACAGTGCGGGCGGGGGAGCGGAAGGCCCGGCTACGGGCTGAGTGTTCCGGGCCGGCACTTTGACCCAGTTATCGAAAAATCGTCGCTCGGCGTCTTCGAGATCGTCGCCGCTGACGACACCGACATTTCTCCAATGACGGCGGCGCAGCGTAAAGCGGCGCAATGTTGCAGCCTCTAGTCCGGCCAAAAGCGAGATCAAAAAGCCGGTCAGCGCAATCAGCAGAGCCGACGCGCCGGCAATGCGCAGCGCCACGTCGAGGACAACCGAAAGCAGAACATAGAGCAGCAAGACCAGCCACAACCGGTGCCGCAGCATCCAGAACGGCGTCAGCAGGAACGCCCACCAGTAGAAGCCGTCGCGGACAAAAACAAAACGGATGGGATCCGCCAATGTATCGGCGGCCCGCAACGGCGGTTCGTGAACGGTATAAACGGACATCGCGTCGTCTTTCAGATAAGCGCGGAAAGAATTTTTCGCTGGAGCATGATTTCTTCGGAAAACCTGCTTCCACTTTTCCGGATTATGTCCTAGCCGCCCAGCGTGCCTTTGGTCGATGGCACTTCATTGGCAGCCCGCGGATCGATTGCCACGGCCACCCGCAGCGCCCGCGCCAGACCCTTGAAACACGATTCGGCAATATGGTGATCGTTGCCGCCATAGAGCGTGGCCACATGCAGCGTCATCGCGGCATTTACCGCGAAGGCCTGAAACCATTCCTGCACCAAGGCGGTATCGAACGTTCCGATCTTGGCGCGAACGAAATCGACCTTGAACACCAGGAATGGCCGGCCCGACACGTCGATCGCGACGCGCGTGAGCGCCTCATCCATGGGCAAGTGCACATCGGCGTAACGTGTGATGCCCTTCATGTCGCCAAGCGCCTGCTTCAGCGCCTGACCAAGCGCAATGCCGACGTCTTCGGTCGTGTGATGCTGGTCGATGTGCAGATCGCCCTTGGCCTTAACGCTGATGTCGATCCGCGAATGCCGCGCCAAAAGATCAAGCATGTGATCGAGAAAGCCCACGCCGGTCGCAACCGACGCACGGCCCTCGCCGTCGAGATCGATCGCGACCTCGACGTCGGTTTCCTTGGTGGTCCGCTTCACCGACGCCTTGCGCATCATGCTTCTCCGGGCGCGCCGCGCGCCTTTTAACAGGGGTTGGCGCACCCCGCCAATCCTTCCGTGACGCAATTGCATCGCGGGCCGCCAAACCCTAAATCATGCCTAGACCGAGGGTTTTCCAGAGCATGTCACCTCCCGAAGCCGGCCCCTGGCACGGCACCACCATCCTGACCGTCCGCAAAGGCGGCCTGGTCGCCGTGGGCGGCGATGGCCAGGTTTCGATCGGCCAGACCATCGTCAAGGCCAATGCCAAGAAGGTGCGCCGGCTCGGCAAGGGCGACGTCATCGGCGGCTTCGCCGGCGCCACGGCCGACGCCTTCACCTTGTTCGAGCGGCTGGAATCGAAGCTCGAGCAATATCCCGGGCAATTGACCCGCGCCGCGGTCGAGCTGGCCAAGGACTGGCGCACAGACCGCTTTTTACGCCGGCTCGAAGCGATGATGATTGTCGCCGACAAGGATGTGTCGCTGGTGCTCACCGGAACGGGCGACGTGCTTGAACCGGAAGCCGGTGTCGTCGGTATCGGTTCGGGCGGCAATTACGCGCTTGCCGCCGCGCGCGCCTTGCTGGACGGACCGCTCGATGCCGAAGCCATCGTGCGCCGCGCGCTCGATATCGCGGCCGATATCTGCGTCTATACCAATCGCAATGTGACCATTGAAACGTTGAAAGCGTGACTGACTTCTCCCCTCGCGAAATCGTCTCCGAGCTCGACCGCTTCATCGTCGGACAGAACGACGCCAAGCGTGCGGTCGCGATCGCGCTGCGCAATCGCTGGCGCCGCCTGCAGCTCGACGACCGGCTGCGCGAGGAAGTCCTGCCGAAGAACATTTTGATGATCGGCCCGACCGGCGTCGGCAAAACCGAAATTTCGCGCCGCCTCGCCAAGCTCGCCGGCGCGCCGTTTCTCAAGATCGAGGCGACGAAATTCACCGAGGTCGGTTATGTCGGCCGTGACGTCGAGCAGATCGTGCGCGATCTGGTCGAGGTCGCGATTGCATTGACGCGGGAGCGAAAGCGCAAAGACGTGCAGGCCCGCGCCCAGCAGGCCGCCGAGGAACGCGTTCTCGACGCGCTGGTCGGCGCCAATGCCAGCGCGTCGACCAGGGAGGCCTTCCGCAAGAGGCTTCGGGCCGGTGAGCTCAACGACAAGGAAATCGAGATCGAGGTGCAATCGGCCGGCGGCGGAATGCCGCTGTTCGAAATTCCCGGTATGCCGGGGGCGCAGATGGGCGCAATCTCGATCGGCGACATTTTCGGCAAGCTCGGCGGCGGCCGTACCAAGACGCGCCGGGTCACCGTGCAGGATTCCCACGACATCCTCATCAATGAGGAATCCGACAAGCTCCTCGACACCGAAGCGCTGACACAGGACGCGATCAGGGTGGTCGAGAACAACGGCATCGTTTTTCTGGATGAGATCGACAAGATCTGCGCGCGCGAGGGCCGCGGCGGCGGCGATGTGTCGCGCGAGGGTGTGCAGCGCGATCTGTTGCCGCTGATCGAGGGCACGACGGTCGCCACCAAGCATGGCCCGGTGAAGACCGATCATATCCTGTTTATCGCCTCGGGCGCTTTCCACATTTCAAAGCCGTCCGATCTTTTGCCCGAGTTGCAGGGCCGGCTACCGATCCGCGTCGAACTCAGCGCACTCACGCGTGACGACATGCGGCGCATCCTGACCGAGCCGGAAGCCTCCCTGATCAAACAATACATCGCGCTGATGGCGACTGAAGGCGTGACGCTGGAATTTTCCGAAGATGCGATCGATGCCGTAGCGGACGTCGCCGTCGCAGTGAATTCAAGCGTCGAAAACATCGGCGCGCGCCGCTTGCAGACTGTGATGGAGCGCGTGCTTGATGAAGTGTCGTTCGGCGCGCCCGACCGCTCCGGCGAGACGGTGAAGATCGATGCCGCCTACGTTCAAAAGCACGTCGGCGACCTAGCCAAGAACACGGACCTGAGCCGTTTTATTCTGTGATCCAGTTAAACGGCAGCCGGCGGCTGTATCAGCCGCGGAATTTTATTTCGCCTGTTGCTCGCGGGCGATCTCACGGATCATCGCCATCCACTTCTCGACATGCGCAAGCATGTGAAGGTCGACCGGGCCGCTGCGCGTCGCGGCAGACTTTGTCGGCGTGGTGAAAGTCTCGGACATGACTGGTACTCCGAATTGGCACTTTGATTTCTCGCAGACGAATTTGACCAATTCTTGCAGTTTGTCCGGCCTTCTCGGTGTTAAGGTTAATAAGGTCGCCTCATTTGTGGCGGCGCAGACGAATGTAAAGCGCGCCCTGCCCGCCATGGCTGACATGCGCTTCCTCGAAGCCGACGATAAAGGGGCGGAATTCCGGCAGGGAAAGCCACATCGGCACCTGCCGCCGCAGAACGCCTCGCTCTCCTGAGCCATCGCGCGAAAGTTTACCGCTGCCCTTGCCGGTGACGACAAGCGCGATCTTCGCGCCATCCGCTTGCGCGCGCCGTAAAAATCGCAGGAGCGCGGTGTGCGCCTCACTTTGTGTCATGCCATGGAGATCAATGCGGGCTTCGATCGCATCACGCCCGCGCGCAACGCGCTGCTTGAGCCGCCGGTCGAACGGAGTAAGCGGCGGCGGTGTCTTTACCGACGTCGCAGATTCATGCCGCTTTGCGGCGCGCACCGGCGCGGGCGCTGGTGATTGTGGGTGCTCAACATCCTCGGGAACATCGATCGGCTGGCGCGGCCGCAGCGGTTTGATCGAGCGTGCAATATTGCGCCACAGCGTGCGCTCATCATCGCTCAAGCGGCGGCGAGTCATTTTTTCTGCCGGCTTTTTGCTTTCGGCGCGGGCGCGGCAACAGGCTTGGCTTCCGGCGCGGGCGCCTCCTCCGGCGCCGGATCGACGGCGGTTGGATCTTCCATCGTGGTGCCGCTGAGACTGAACATACCGGGGCGCTCCGGTGGCAGCGGCATGTCGCGTCCAGCTTCCACCGGATCGAGTTCGCGGGGAAGCAGCATCACAAACGAGCCGGAATTTTTGATACGGCCGGCGATACGTGCGGCCTCGTCGCCGGCGCCGAAGTAAATATCCGCCCGCGCCGGCCCGACAATTGCCGAGCCGGTATCCTGGGCAACGACAAGGCGATCGAATTTGGTGGTTGCTTTCTCGTTCGCGATCGGCAGATCGGCCTGGATGAAAAACGGGGTGCCATAGGCATGCAGCGACCGATCGACCGCGATCGATCGTCCGGGCATGAGTTGCACACCCTCGCCGCCAACAGCCTCGTCCTCGGTCGACAGATCGGTGATGCGGAAAAACACGTAGGACTTGTTTGCCCGGCGCACATCCTTGGCCAGATCCGGATTGGCCTCCATCCAGTCGCGGATGCTCTGCATCGACACCTGGTCGGCGGTCATGACCTTGTTGGCGACGAGGACACGCCCAACGGGCGTATAGGGCCAGCCATTATGGGAGTCGTAATTGACGCGCAGGATCGTGCCGTCTTCCAGCTTGATCCGGGCCGAGCCTTGTATCTGCGCGAACAAGACATCGACCGAATCGTGCAGATAGCAGATTTCCAGATGCCAGCCGTCGAGCGCGCCGTCCTCGATCTGCCCGCGATCGTAGTAGGGCACGATCTTGCGGCGGCCGACACGGCGGCCGACAAAGACGCCCTTGCTCGGAAATGCGTCGCCGAGCCTGCGCCGGCCCGCGGCGACAAGGTTCGGCGGACGCCGATAAAGCGGCGCCGTGAATTCGCCGGTCGGCACCCGTGAGCCAGGAATGATCGGCTCGTAATACCCGGTGAGAAAACCGTCCGTATCGCCGAGCTTGTTGATGCGAATGGGCCGGAAGTTCTCTTCGAAAAATTTGCGCGCGCCATCCTCATCGAGCGGGATGGCCGCCCGTGCATGTTCGCAAATATCCTTCAGTGCGGCCGGGATCGCCGTCAATTCGCGGCCCCGGCGGCGCTTGATTTCAAGTGTCCGGCAGCTTTGCAGGAAGACGGCAAAGGCTGCGGCGTGGTCGTCATTGACCCAGTTTTCGAGATCGGTCCAGTCGACCGGCTCGTATTGGGTATCCGGAAATTTGATCGGCGCGCGGTCCTGGCAAAAGCCCGGCGCCGGAACGGCGAAAAGCCCTGCAAGCAAAGCAAGCAGGAACAAACGCCAGAACGGCCCCTTGATCGGCCTCATTGCCCGGCTTCGGTCGCGATCACTTTCCAGTTAGGATCGCGCGAGGAAATGTCGCGCGCGAAGGTCCACACGTCGGTAACGTCGGTGACCTTCTCGGCATTGCCGTCGACCACGGTTCCGGCGCGGTCGCGCGTGGCGGTAATCAGCTTGGAGACGAAGCGCACGGTGATTTGCGCTGTCGTGCGATTGCGCAACTCGGCGGCGGTAATGGCCGAACCGTCGATCGAGACAAAACGCGTCTCGGCGGTTTCGCTGCGGTGCTCACGCTCGGTGATCGCGGCATCGAAACCGTCAAAGACTTCGCGCGACAACAGGTTGCGCAATTGGCGGCGGTCGCCGCCGGCGAACGCCGTCACGACCATCTCGTAGGCGGCGCGCGCGCCGGTGATGAAATGCTTGGCGTCGAAACTTGAGTCCGCAGCCACAATCGCATCGAGCCCCGCCGCCACCGCGGATCCCGTTTCGGCTACGTCTTTCCAACGTTCGGCCGGAGGAGCTTGCGGGACTTCGGCGGGCCGCGCCGCCGCTTCCGCGGGCCGCTGCGGCAGCGTCACCACCTTGTCGGCCGCCGGGCTGCGCACGGCATCGCGCGCCGAATAAGGATCGTAGGGCGGCCGTTCGCGGCCGGTGCGCTGGCCCAGAACGCTGCGCAGGCGCAGGAAAATGAACACCGCCAGCGCCAAAAAGATGATGGTGTAGATATCGAACACGTCGGGCATTCTTTCGGCATCGCGCGTTGCGGGACGGTTGCGCCCCAGAGCGGTTCGAAAGGACAAAACCGCAGGAGAAGGCTCGGTTCCCCCGTTTTACCGAGGTACACATCTATGTAGGTACACGCCGGGAGCCATCCAGTAGGCGCCGATCGTGATCCTAGAGTGCCGATGCGGGAGATTAGACGATCACTGCCGCCGCGCCAACAATGGATGCTGGCCCTGGTGGCACGCTTTTAGGCAAATCCGGCGAAATCGGTATCAAATCATCGAGACAAATGGCTCGCTCAGGCCCCGGCAGCCGCCATTGTTCGCCCCCCTGCCCTGTGTTAGCCAAGCCGCGATAAAGCGAAGCCGGAGACGAGAATGTCCATGACGAATGGCGGCCCCGAACCGCAGGCCGGGCCGCCGCAAACGCCGCCGCCGCAAATCGGCGTCATGATGCAATATGTGAAGGACTTCTCCTTCGAGAATCCGAACGCACCGCGGTCGTTGTCGCCGAGCACGCAGCAGCCACAAATCAACATCAATATCGGCGTCTCGAGCGCGCCGCTGACCGAAACCGACTTCGAGGTGACGCTGCGGCTCGAAGGCAAAGCAGAAGCCCAAGGCATGCTGCTGTTTGGATTCGAACTGCTTTACTGCGGCGTGTTTCGGATTCTCAATATACCGCCCGACAGCCTGCAGCCGGTCGTGATGATCGAGTGCCCGCGCCTGATTTTCCCGTTCGCACGCGAGATCATCGCCACGGCGACGCGCAATGGCGGCTTTCCGCCGCTGCTTTTGGAGCCGGTGGATTTCGTGTCGCTTTATCGCGACCGCATGATGGCCGCGCAGCCGTCTTCGGCAATACCGCCGATCAATCCAAACTGACGTAATCGCGCCAAATCGCATTCTCGCCAAGGCTGGCGATGAAGCGGCGATGCGCCATGCGCTCTTCTTCACTCAAGCGCGCGGCAAGCGGCGCCGGGCGCGCGCGCAACACCGCGACATCGCCCGCGACATGGGTGGGCGCTGCGGCCTGCGCGAGACCAAGCTGCGCCTGGCGCGCACCGATCAGCTCGATATAGACTTCGGCGAGAAGTTCAGCATCGAGCAACGCACCGTGCTTGGTGCGCCGCGAATTGTCGATTGAATAACGCACGCACAGATCGTCGAGCCGGTTCGCACCTCCCGGGTGCCGCCGCCGCGCCAGAAGAAGCGTGTCGACGATGCGCTCGCGGCAGACCGCGGCGCGGCCGACGCGTTCCAGTTCGGCATTAAGGAAGCCGAGATCGAACATTGCGTTGTGCGCGATGAGCTGATCGTCGCCGAGAAAAGCGATGAGCTCGTCCACTTTATGGGCGAAAAGCGGCTTGTCCTTGAGGAACTCGATATTGAGGCCGTGAATCCGGAACGCCGCTTCCGGCATGTCGCGTTCCGGATTGAAGTAGCAATGAAATGTCTTGCCGGTTGGAAACCGATTGATGAGCTCGATGCAGCCGATCTCGACCAGGCGATCGCCCTGAAAGGGATCGAGTCCCGTCGTTTCGGTATCGAAGACAATTTCACGCATTGAATCCCATCCGGGGCGAATCAGCGCTGCCGCCGGGACATAGTAGCGACGCTGCGGAGAATTTCACGGATCTGGGCGCGGGTGTGTTCAAAATCCTTTGAGCTGTCCACGATGAAATCAGCACGCCGGCGCTTTTCCGCATCGGGCATCTGCTTGGCTATGAGTGCCGCAAATTTCTCATCGGTCATGCCCGGGCGTTGCAAAGCGCGCTGACGCTGCAATGCGGCCGGCGCCGAGACGACGACGACGGCATCGCAGCGGCTTTGCGCAACGGTTTCGAATAGCAGCGGCACGTCGAGCACGACGACCGGCGCACCTTTGGCCTGCGCTTCCGTCAGGAACCTCTCCCGCGAGGCGGTGACCAGCGGATGAACGATGGCCTCGAGCCGGGCGAGCGCTGCATTATCGCTGAGTACCATTCCGGCAAGCTTGGCGCGATCGACCTTGCCGCCGGTTATCGAGCCGGGAAATGCCGCTTCGATCAGAGGCACCGCCTCACCTTCGTAGAGCGCATGCACGGCAGCGTCCGAATCGTGCACCGGAATGCCTTCTTCGGCGAAAAATTTTGCAGCGGTCGATTTGCCCATGCCGAGCGAACCGGTCAGGCAAAGCATGAAGGGCCGGTCCCCGATCATGGTGCAACACAGCCTTGGCGGCGGAGAAAATCGAGTGCTTCCAGGAGCGGCAACCCTAATACGGTGAAATAATCGCCATCGACACGCTGGAACAGCTGAATGCCGAGACCTTCGAGCTGGTAGGCGCCGACGCTTTCGGTCGCCGCATTGCCGGCTGCATCGAGATAGAGGTCGAGGAAGGAATCGGAGAAGTCCCGCATGGTCAGCCGTGCGACGCCGACATATTCGAACAGCACCCTGGCGTCCTGCACGAACGCAATTGCAGAGTGGAGTTCGTGCGTGCGCCCACGCAGCGTTTGCAACTGGGCGCGTGCTGCCGCCCGGTCACCCGGCTTTGTAAACCGTTCAACCCCAAGGGCGAGCGTTTGATCGGCGCCGAGCGTCAGACGCCCTGGACTGGACTTGCATACCAAAGTCGCTTTTGCGCGCGCCAGATGAGCGGCAATCGCTCCGGGCGCCGCCGACATTGCACCGGCCTCAAGCGCACGCTCGTCGAGATCAGCCGCGCGTATGTCCAGCGGGATTCCAGCCGCCGTCAGCAGTGTCTGGCGGATTTTGCTCCGCGACGCCAGTACAAGCGGCTCTTTGCCAAGCCATAGCGCCATCGCATCGCTCACGAGGCCCGGTGCCGGCGGCGCTCGGTCAGATAGGCAAGGACCGCAGCCGCAGTCTCTTCGATCGAGCGGCGCGTCACATCGATCACCGGCCAGTTGTGCTTGCTGCAGAGTTTGCGCGATGCGGCGATTTCCTCGGTAACCGCTTTACGGTCGATATATTGATCGTCCTCGCGATGCACATTCAGTCCAAGCAGCCTGTTTTGCCGAATCTGCACGATCCGCTCAGGTGTCGCGAACAGGCCGACCACGAGCGGGTGGTTCAATCGCTCGACTTCCGCCGGCAGCGGCACACCGGGCACCAGCGGTACGTTCGCGGTCTTTACACCGCGATTGGCAAGATAGATCGAGGTTGGCGTCTTCGACGTGCGGGACACGCCGACCAGCACGACGTCAGCCTCTTCAAGATCGTCGGTCTGCTGACCATCGTCATGCATCATGGTGTAGTTGAGCGCGTCGATCCGGCGGAAATATTCGGCGTTGAGCGTATGCTGGGCGCCGACTTTATGGGTCGTTTCCGCACCGAGATAGGCCTGGAACAGGTGCAGCACGGGGCCGAGAATCGAAAGGCATGGCAAGCCAAGCTCACGGCACTTTTTTTCCAGCCGCTCCACAAGGCCTTCCTCGAGCAGCGTATAAAGGACGATGCCGGGTGCTTCTTCGATATCGGCCAGGATGCGATCGAGCTGTTTTTGCGTACGCACCAGAGGGTGCATATGCTCGACCGGCATGACTTTCGTATACTGGGCCGCAGCCGCGCGCGCGACAGTGATCAATGTTTCACCGGTCGCGTCGGAGATCAGGTGAAGGTGAAAATAGCCCGCCGCTTGCGCCATGAGATCGACCGGGAGACTTGGATAACCTGCCGACGACTGTGGAGAAGGCCATGCCTTGGCATGGGGTGCAAGCACATTAGGCCGATTCGCAGACATATCATCCACACCGGTGCTTCCCCGGATTTGCCAACCTGTCGCCGGGCAGAACTTCGGTGAAATGTGGACGATAATCTTGATACGGCATCGATAACCGGCGCGGAACGCGGATAAGTCCGACACAGCCGATCCCGGCTTTGTTCTGAGGATATGTGGGTAAGCCGTGAATGAAATGTGGCGGCAAATGTATGAGTCTAATCAACCGTCTAAACACTACAACAAACTCTTAAGAGTCTATTTTAGATTGGATTAGAGTACTGCAGGGATTCCTGTGACCAAACCTCTCCTTCGTGCCCTAGCAGGCGAACGAGCTTCGGTTCCGCCGATCTGGCTGATGCGCCAAGCTGGGCGCTATCTTCCGGAATATCGGGAAATCCGGCAGCGGACGAAAAGTTTCCTCGATCTGTGCTTCGATCCGAAACTAGCCACCGAAGTGACTTTACAGCCGATCCGGCGGTTCGGCTTCGATGCAGCGATCTTGTTTTCCGATATTTTGGTCGTACCGCATGCACTTGGGCAGCGTGTCACGTTCGAGGAAGGCAATGGACCGCGGCTCGATCCGCTTGATGAGCCATCGTCGATCGACCGCCTGCGAACCAGGATCGATCACAAAGCGCTTGCTCCTGTTTATGAGACGATCGCGCGGGTGAAACATGAATTGCCATCCGGGGTCGCGCTTCTGGGCTTTTGCGGTGCCCCGTGGACAGTCGCGACCTACATGATTGCCGGCTGCGGAACGCCGGATCAGTTACCAGCACGGCAATTTGCTTATCGGCATACCGAAGCATTTTCCGGTTTGATCGAACGGCTTATCGAAGCTTCGGCATCTTATCTGATCCGGCAGTTTGAAGCCGGTGTCGATGCCGTGCAGATTTTCGATACCTGGGCTGGCGTGTTGCCGGCGGAGGAATTTGAGAAGTGGTGCATTGCGCCAAGCGCCAAGATCATCGCTGCAGTCCGTAAGCGTATTCCACATGCCAAGATCATCGGTTTTCCGCGCGGCGCAGGAACAAAGCTGACGCGCTATGTTGCCGACGTTCCGGTCGATGCGGTTGGAATCGACTGGATGACAGATCCTGTGTTTGCCCGCGAGGAAATCCAGAAACGCCGTCCGATCCAGGGCAATCTCGATCCGCTTGTACTCCTGACCGGCGGCGACGCGCTTGATCGATCGATCGACGGCATTCTTGAAGCATTTTCGGCGAAGCCCTTTATCTTCAATCTTGGTCACGGCATTTTGCCGGAGACGCCCATTGCGCACGTCGAGCGGCTGATCGCGCGCGTGCGGAATTTTAGCTAAAGACAGATTGCCGCCGGAGAGTGACGAGGCCCGTGGACGGACAAGATCATGTACGAATGGATCAAAGCGTTCCACATCATCGCCGTCATCGCCTGGATGGCCGGCATGCTCTATCTGCCGCGGCTCTTCGTCTATCACTGCGCTGCGGAGAAGGGCTCGGTGCAGGCGGAAACCTTCAAGGTCATGGAACGCCGGCTCCTGCGCGCCATCATCAATCCGGCGATGATCGCGACCTGGGTTCTGGGGCTCTGGCTGGCCTGGCTGGGACCTGATTCTCGATACGGCTGGTTCGCTTCCGGCTGGCTCCACGGCAAGCTGGTGCTCGTTCTCGCACTCTCCGCTGTGCACGGATTGTTTGCCCACTGGGTCAAGGATTTTGCCGCGGATAACAACCGGCATACCCAGAGATTCTACAGGATAATCAATGAGGTACCGACGATTCTCATGATCGGGATCGTTATCCTGGCGGTGGTGAAACCGTTCTGATGTTCACGCGTTGCTAGGGCAAGTTCTGCATCGGTACTTGCTTCAAGCGGTGTCTTTTCTTATCTTCCGGCTATCCCACCGAACGTAGGCGGATGCAGTTGCGTTTGGGCTCCGGTGAATCCGGAGCCGCCAGTGCATCGGGCCTGGGGCTCCTGAGCCTCTTCCAGCCCGAGACTTGCAGCCAAAGACTTGCAGCCAGACCTGCGACTTTCCCTTCGCCAGCGATCCCGCCCCTCATCCCACCGCTGGCCCAATTTCCCTAGGACTTCCTCATGCAGGAAATGAAACTTCAAGAACTCAAGACCAAGAGTCCGGCGGAGCTTGTCTCCTTTGCCGAGGAGCTTCAGGTCGAGAACGCTTCGACCATGCGCAAGCAGGAGCTGATGTTCGGCATCCTCAAACAGCTCTCCGCGCGCGAGACCGATATCGTCGGCGAGGGCGTCGTCGAGGTTCTCCCAGATGGCTTCGGCTTTCTGCGATCGCCGGAAGCAAATTACCTTCCCGGCCCCGACGACATCTATGTTTCGCCCTCGCAGATTCGCCGCTTCGGCCTGCGCACCGGCGACACCATCGACGGCCACATCCGCAGCCCCAAGGAAGGCGAACGCTATTTTGCCTTGCTCAAGGTCAATTCGCTCAATTTCGAAGATCCGGAAAAAGCGCGCCACAAGGTCAATTTCGACAACCTGACGCCGCTCTATCCCGACGAGTGGCTGAAGATGGAATTCGAAGATCCGGCCAAGAAAGATCTTTCCGCCCGCGTCATCGACATCGTGGCGCCGGTCGGCAAAGGCCAGCGCGCGCTGATCGTGTCGCCGCCGCGCACCGGCAAGACCGTGCTGCTGCAGAACATCGCCCACTCGATCACGCACAATCATCCGGAGTGCTATCTGATCGTGCTTCTGATCGACGAGCGCCCGGAAGAAGTCACCGACATGCAGCGTTCGGTGAAGGGCGAGGTAGTGTCCTCGACCTTCGATGAGCCGGCGGTGCGCCACGTTCAGGTTGCCGAGATGGTGATCGAGAAGGCAAAGCGCCTGGTCGAACACGGCCGTGACGTCGTCATCCTGCTCGATTCGATTACCCGGCTCGGTCGCGCCTACAACACCGTTGTGCCCTCCTCCGGCAAGGTGCTGACCGGCGGCGTCGACGCCAATGCCTTGCAGCGTCCCAAGCGCTTCTTCGGCGCCGCGCGCAATATCGAAGAAGGCGGCTCGCTGACCATCATCGCGACCGCGCTGATCGACACCGGTAGCCGCATGGACGAAGTGATTTTCGAAGAGTTCAAGGGCACCGGCAATTCCGAACTCATCCTCGACCGCAAAGTGGCCGACAAGCGTACCTTCCCGGCCATGGACATCACCCGGTCCGGCACCCGCAAGGAAGAGCTTCTGGTGCCGCCCGATCAGCTCAAGAAAATGTACGTGCTGCGCCGGATCCTCAATCCGATGGGCACCATGGATGCCATGGACTTCCTGCTCGACAAGCTGCGCAACACCAAGAACAACGGCGAATTCTTCGAACTCGATGAATACGTAAGCCGGCCGAGCCGTCATCCCGACGTGTGCGAGGATGCCGGCGCTTCCGGGCGACGGAATATCGGCGTGAAGCGCCTGATATTCGCTGCCGTATCCGGGTCGACGAAACACATCCCGCCCTTGCCGACGGCAGTCTCGCATTGCGAGGCGCTCGTATAGCCGCATTCGATCACGGCATTGTCGTGGGTTGCGTAGCCGCACCATTCGTCGGCGCGCGCTCCGGTCGCCGAGAGCAGGGTCAGCGCCGCCGCCAGAACGATCCCGTTTCGCATCATCCGGTCTCCAGTACAGCGCCCCGCCCGACTACAAAGCACGAAACGTGCCCGAATCGGGTCATCAAGATTGTCGCACCGCTTCGGTGGCGCGATTGAGCTCGGCCGGATTGGTCACCGGCAGCGAACATGTTTCGCCGACGCAGACGAAGGCCTGCGGCTCCTTGGCGGCTGCGATTTTATCGCGGGCCGGGTGCGAGGCCGGGAGCGTGTCCGCGGTGGCTGCATGCAGTACGATGCGGTCGAAGGGCGGCCGATGGCGGGCCGCCGCGATGAGCGCCTCCGCCTGTGCACCCTCGCCGGTTACGACGATCTGTGCGGCGCGCAGCCGCAGATCGATGGCGTTGAGAAGCGCCATGTGCATGTAGAGGTTCTCGCCCGCAAGCGGCGCGATAGCGGCGATCAGCCGGTCGGCCTTTTCGCGCCAGGCGTCGTCGCCGGCGAAGACTGCCAGCCGGACGAGGTTTTGCGCTGCGACGGCGTTATGATTGGGGGTCGCTTCGTCGGCCGTTGACGCGGGCCGAATCACAAGTCCTTCGGCGTCGGCTGCGGTGAGATAGTAAGCGCCAGTCGCGGCATTGGCATAATCGCGATCGAGCGCGTGCTGCCAGGCAAGCGCCTGCTCGAGGAAAGCGCGCTGCCCGGTTGCTTCGTACAGCGCCAGCGCCGCCCTGGTCATCGCCGCGAGATCGGAGGCAAGGCCCGGGAATTTTAATTGTCCTTCGCGCCAGGAATGACCCAGCCGGTCGCCCCGGCTCATCGTGCGCACGACGAAATCGTAGGCCCGTCGGGCGATATCCAGCCATGACGGCTCGTCGAACAGCAGCGCCGCGTTAGCGAGCGCAGCGATCATCAGGCCGTTCCAATCGGCCAGCACTTTGTCGTCGAGGCCGGGACGTATGCGAGCGCCGCGTGCTGCGAGAAGTTTCTGTCGCAAGGCCGCGAGTTTGGCCTCGTCAGCCTCGCTGCGCGGCAGTGGTTTGAGGCGATTGAGAATATTGTGTCCTTCGAAATTTCCCTCCGGCGTAACGTCGTAATGCCGGGCAAAGAACGCGCCGTCCTCGCTGCCAAGCTGTTTGAGCACGTCGTCGTAGGACCAGACGTAGAATTTGCCCTCCTCGCCTTCGGAATCGGCGTCGAGGGATGCCGAAAATGCGCCCTCGCCTGTCGTCATTTCACGGCTGAGCCAGGCGATGGTTTCGCGCGCGCGCTGGCGATAAAGCGGTTTGCTGTTGTGCTGATGTGCGACGGCAAGGAGCTCAAGAAGCTGCGCGTTGTCGTAGAGCATTTTTTCAAAATGCGGCACGAGCCAGCGCTCATCGACCGAGTAACGCGAAAATCCGCCGCCGAGATGATCGTAAATTCCGCCCTCGCAGATATGATCGAGCGTGATCTCCACGGCTGCAAAATAACGCGCCTCGGCGGTACGCGAGCCTGCGCGCCATAACAGTTCGAACAGCGCGGCTTGCGGAAATTTCGGCGCGCCGCGCGTGCCGCCATTGACGGGATCGATAAGTCCGCCAAGCTGACGCGCGGCATTGTCGAGTTCTTTGATGCCGATTGCCCCGCCAAGTGTGGCCGCGGTGGTTGCAGCAAGGCGCTCCATGAGAGCGGCACGGTTCTGCTCGATCTTCTGAGGTTCTTCGCGGAAGAGCCGCGCAAGTTCGCGCAGGACGTCGACGAAGGCCGGTTTGCCATAGCGTGAGCTGTTCGGAAAATAAGTGCCGCCCCAGATCGGTTCGCCGGCGGGCGTGAGGAACATGGTGAGCGGCCAACCGCCGTGTTCGCCGAGGTGGTGTAGCGCTGCCATGTAGATCTGATCGATGTCGGGCCGTTCTTCGCGGTCGACTTTGATGTTGACGAAGAGCTCGTTCATGACGCGCGCGGTCGCGTCATCCTCAAAGCTTTCGTGCGCCATGACGTGGCACCAGTGGCAGGCTGCGTAGCCAACCGAGAGCAGGATCGGCTTGTTGGCGCGTTTGGCTTCGGCGAGCGCTTCGGGTCCCCAGGCCCACCAGTCGACCGGGTTGTCCTTGTGCTGGAGAAGGTAGGGGCTCGTCTCATTGGCAAGACGATTTTGACGAGATGCGTGCGGCTGTGGCGTTGACATGGGCGCACCGTAACAAGTAGCCCGCGTGGAGCGAAGTGCTGACGCACACACGCGAATGGCTTCAACGGCCCATCATGACCGCACGTTCCACCATCTTTGCCCTTTCCTCCGGCCGGCCGCCGGCGGCCATTGCCGTGATCCGCGTCTCGGGACCGCAAGCTGGCCTCGCGCTCGAAAAGCTCACAGGGCGTGTGCCGGCGCCGCGGAAGGCGGCGCTCGTGCGCGTGCGCGATCCTTTGGATGGCGGAGCGATCGATGAAGCGGTGGCGCTGTGGTTTCCGGGGCCGAGCAGCGAGACCGGTGAGGATACGGCGGAGCTTCAGCTTCACGGCGGTCCTGCGGTGATTGCGGGCGTGCTGGATGCGCTCGGAAGGGTCGAGGGATGCCGCCCGGCCGAGGCCGGCGAGTTCACCCGGCGGGCTTTTGAGAACGGCCAGCTCGATCTGACCGCGGTGGAGGGCCTCGCCGATCTGATCGCCGCGGAGACGCCGGCGCAGCGGCGGCAGGCTTTTCGGCAACTGAAAGGTTTGATCGGCGATCGCGCCGACGCATGGCGGCAGCGTCTGATCGAAGCTTTGGCGCTAATCGAGGCGCGGATCGATTTTTCTGATGAATCTGATGTGCCCGAGGATTTGATCGGTCCCGCGCGCCATGCTGCGCAGCAATTGCGTGACGAGATTGCAGCAGCGCTCGCCGACGGACGCCGCGGCGAGCGCCTGCGGGATGGTCTCGTCATCGCGATTGCGGGCCCGCCGAATGCCGGCAAATCGACGCTGCTGAACCAACTCGCGCGGCGCGATGTGGCGATCGTTTCGCCTTATGCCGGCACGACGCGCGATGTTATCGAGGTGCATCTCGATCTTGATGGCTTTCCCGTTACGCTTCTCGACACCGCAGGCATCCGGCACAGCGACGATCCCGTGGAGCAAGAGGGGGTTCGGCGTGCCCGGGACCGTGCTGCGGACGCCGATCTGGTGCTGTGGGTCATTGACGTATCGGCCTCCGGCTCAACGTCCGATTACACAGGGCCGGCGCCTGGATCGCCGCCGACCTGGCTGATCAAAAACAAGATCGATTTGGCTGTGGATAAGTCGATTTTGTCCGGCGGAGCACGCGGCATAAATAATGAGGGCAAATTCACTTATTATATTTCCGCTAGTGATGGAAGTGGCTTAGGTGAGTTGAAGTCGGCTTTAGCCGATCATGCCCGGAGCTATTTGTCAGGCGGCGAGGCGGCGATCATCACCCGCGCGCGCCACCGGCGGGCGCTGGAAGAGACACTTGGTTCTCTGGAGCGCGCGCTGGCGGAGGCCGCCCGCCCTGGCGGCCACGAGGAGCTGATCGCCGAGGAACTGCGGGCGGCAGCGACCGCGCTCGGCCGTCTGACGGGACGCGTGAATGTCGAAGATATTCTGGACGTCATCTTCCGCGATTTCTGCATCGGCAAATAAATCGCTTCCGGCTATCCGCGACCTGTTTCACGTGAAACGCCGTATGTTTTGACCAGCTATTCGGCCTTGGCTAAAAGAGCCGTGCTTTTTGGAGAGCGCCATGAGCGCCATAGATGGCCGCTTCGATGTGATCGTCGTCGGGGGTGGCCACGCCGGCTGTGAGGCGTCTGCCGCCGCAGCACGGATGGGTGCGCGGACGGCGCTGATCACTCAGCGCTTTGCCACCATCGGCGCGATGTCCTGCAACCCTTCCATTGGCGGCCTCGGCAAGGGGCACCTCGTCCGTGAGGTCGACGCACTCGACGGCCTGATGGGCCGGGTAGCGGACGCTGCGGGCATCCAGTTCCGTTTGCTCAATCGCCGCAAGGGTCCGGCGGTGCGCGGACCGCGCGCCCAGGCGGATCGCAAGCTCTATGCGGGAGCGATGCAAGCGGCGATTGGGCAGACCCCAAATCTGAGCGTTATCGAAGGTGAGGTTGAGGACCTTCTGGTTGAAGGCGCTATCGCAGGGGCGCGGCTCAGCGACGGGCGCGTCTTCAGAGCAGGCGCCGTCGTGCTCACGACGGGTACCTTCCTGTGCGGGCTCATCCATATCGGCGAGCGGCAAATACCGGCCGGCCGTGTCGGTGAGGCGCCGGCCACGGGACTTTCCCGGACGCTCGAGCGGGCTGGTCTTACGCTTGGACGCCTCAAAACGGGCACGCCACCGCGGCTCGACGGCACAACGATCGACTGGCCGGCGGTGGAAATGCAGCCTGGTGACGATCCGCCAGAGCCCTTTTCGGTGCTAACGGCCGCCATATCCAATCGGCAAATCCAGTGCGGCATCACCAGGACCACGCCGGCGACCCACGATATCATTCGGGCCAATGTTCACCGCTCGCCGATGTATTCCGGGCAAATCAAGAGCCGTGGGCCGCGCTATTGCCCGTCGATCGAGGACAAGATCGTCCGTTTCGGCGAGCGAGATGGGCATCAGATCTTCCTCGAGCCGGAGGGGCTCGACGACACGACGGTCTATCCGAATGGCATATCGACCTCGCTGCCGGAGGAGGTGCAATCGGCGCTGGTGGCCTCCATTCCGGGGCTTGAGCGCGCCCGCGTCGTCCGGCCCGGCTACGCCATCGAATACGACCATGTCGATCCGCGGGAATTACAGCCAACGCTCGAAACCAAGCGTCTTTCGGGGCTCTTCCTGGCGGGCCAGATCAATGGCACGACGGGCTACGAAGAGGCTGCGGCACAGGGACTTCTGGCGGGCCTCAATGCCGCCGCCAGGGCCGGCGGCGGGGCGCCGATCACGTTCGATCGCGCCGAGGGCTATCTCGGCGTGATGATCGACGATCTCGTTACGCGTGGCGTCAGCGAGCCCTACCGCATGTTCACATCGCGCGCAGAGTATCGCCTGACGCTGCGCGCCGACAACGCGGATCAACGCCTCACCGGCAAAGGCATCGCACTCGGCTGCGTCGGCAGTGAACGTGCAGAACGGCACCAGGCCAAGATGGCTGAGCTCAATGCGGCCCGGGTTTTGGCGCGATCGCTGGCGGTGACGCCCAGTGAGGCCGCGCGACACGGGCTTTCGCTGCGTAAAGACGGCCAACGGCGCTCAGCCTTTGAGCTAATGTCGTATCCCGACATCGGCATGGATGAACTGGCGCGGATTTGGCCGAATCTCGCCGGTCTCAATCCCAAGATCGCCGAACAGCTCGAAACTGACGCAAAATACGATGTTTATCTGAGCCGCCAGGCCGCCGACGTGGAATCCTATCGCCGCGACGAGGGCGTGGTTCTGCCGGAGAATATCGACTACGCGGAGCTTGTCGGGCTGTCGAACGAGGTCCGCCACAAGCTACAAACGCATCGGCCACGCACCGTAGGGCAGGCCGGCCGTATCGATGGGATGACCCCCGCGGCCCTGACCCTATTGGTCGCCCATGTGCGCCGGAGGGGCGGAAAATCCGGTGGCAAGTCCGGAGGCAAGTCCGGCCGTGGCAACGCTGCCTGATCTCGCCTCGGATCGCGGCCGTGCGCTGGCACTGACGCCTGTTTCACGTGAAACAGAAGCCCGTCTCGACCGTTTTGCCACGCTTTTGCTCGAATGGCAGCAGCGGATGAATCTCATCGCGGCCTCGACTGAGACGTCGCTGTGGACGCGCCACATCGCCGATTCACTGCAGCTTCTACCGCTAGCGCCGCAAGCACGGATATGGGTCGATCTCGGTTCAGGCGCTGGTTTCCCCGGCCTGGCGCTCGCCTGCGCGCTTGCCGATACGCCTGGCGCTCGTGTGCATCTTGTCGAGCGCAGCACGAAGAAAGCGGGCTTTCTACGCGAGGCAGTACAGTCGGTCGGCGTGCCAGCCGAGATCCATGCCGAAAATGCCGCGGATTTTGCCAGGCACGCGCCCAAACAGATCGACGCAGTGACAGCGCGCGCGCTGGCGCCGATGAGCAAATTGCTGGGCGAGGCTTATCCCCTGTTGAAAAAAGGGGCGACCGGTCTGTTTCTCAAGGGACAAGATGTTGAAGCTGAATTGACCGAAGCCGCTAAATGTTGGAACCTTCGAGCCAGCTTGGTGCAGAGTCGAACCGAAACCAAGGCTCGCGTCGTTGTGGTCAATGCCATCGAACCTATCTAATCAATGGCGATCTACGACCAGAAAACAACCTACAGTTGTTATAACTGAACCTCCGCCAATCTGGGAACCGCGCGATGAATGAAACACCCGAGCCAGCTGCCAGCGTGGTCAGCTTTTCCACACCAGATCGCAGTCCCCGGATGCAGATCGCAAAGCCGCCCCGGGTCCTGGCGGTAGCCAACCAAAAAGGCGGCGTGGGAAAGACGACGACCGCGATCAATCTCGGCACCGCGCTCGCGGCAATCGGAGAAGACGTGCTGATCGTCGACCTCGATCCGCAAGGCAACGCCTCGACCGGACTTGGTATCGACCGCCGCAACCGGCGCCACTCGACCTATGACGTGTTGACCGGCGAAGCGACACTGCGCGACGCCATTGTCGCCACGGCAGTACCGCGGCTGCACCTTGCGCCATCGACGATGGATCTCTCTGGCCTCGAGCTTGAGATCGGGCAGGCGCGCGATCGTCCCTTCCGGCTGCGCAGCGCGCTGTCGCCGCTCAACGCGAGCGGCGAAACAAAATTCACTTACGTGCTGGTCGACTGCCCGCCTTCGCTCAATCTCCTCACCGTCAATGCCATGGCGGCGGCGAACGCGATCCTGGTGCCGCTGCAATGTGAATTCTTCGCGCTCGAGGGATTGTCGCAACTCCTCAAGACAGTCGAATCGGTGCGCGAACAGCTCAATCCCGGTCTGACCATCCATGGCATCGTGCTGACGATGTATGACGCGCGCAACAATCTGTCGGGACAGGTCGTCGCCGACGTGCGTGAGTTCATGGGATCGAAAGTTTACGACACGATCATTCCTCGTAACGTGCGCGTCTCCGAAGCGCCGTCCTACGG
Source organism: uncultured Alphaproteobacteria bacterium (assembly GCA_963723335.1). Taxonomy (GTDB): domain Bacteria; phylum Pseudomonadota; class Alphaproteobacteria; order Rhizobiales; family Xanthobacteraceae; genus BOG-931. The sequence continues at coordinate 551,644 of CAVRQJ010000007.1, forward strand.
CAAACCGGTTCTCGTTTATGATCTCAAATGCAGCGGCAGCGAAGCCTATCTGCGGCTCGCTACAGAGATCATCCAGCGCGAGAAACAACTGTGCGCCGGATGAGGTCATCGCGGTGAACGGCAATCCAGGGAAGGCGGCGATGGCGGAAGACGGATCGCGATCGCGACTGGGGCGCGGCCTCGCCGCGCTGATCGGCGAAGTCGGCGCCGAAAGTTCGATTGAGCGGCCGCGCGGCCAGCGCCGCGTGCCGACCGTCTCGCTGCGGCCGAACGCGCGCAATCCGCGGCGTACCTTCTCCAATGCCGAGCTTGACGAACTTGTCGCGTCGCTGCGCGAACGCGGCATCATCCAGCCGATCGTCGCGCGGTCCGTGCGCGGTTCCGCCGAGATCTATGAAATCATCGCCGGCGAACGCCGCTGGCGCGCGGCGCAGCGCGCAGGCCTACACGAAGTGCCCGTCGTTATTATCGAAGCGACCGATGCCGAGGCGCTGCAAATCGCGATCGTCGAGAACGTGCAGCGCGCCGATCTAAACCCGCTCGAAGAGGCGGATGGCTACCGCGCCTTGATGGACGAATTCGGCAACAGCCAGGAAGATATCGCGAAATTCATCGGCAAAAGCCGCAGTCACGTCGCCAATACGTTGCGTCTCATAAAACTTCCTGAAGCGGTGAAAGCCTATATCCACGCCGGAAAGATTTCCGCCGGTCACGCGCGGATGTTGATTGGCCAGCCCAACGCCGAACAGCTCGCGGAAGAAATCGTCGCGCGCGGCCTCAACGTCCGTCAGGTCGAGGCGCTGGCGCGCGAGGCCGGAGAGAAAGGCTCAAAGGCCGGCGCCGCTGCGCGCAAATCGCGCGCGCGAGACGAGAAGAATGCCAATCTGGTCGCGCTTGAGAAACGCATCTCCGACGCACTCGGCCTTGTTGTCAGCATCGATCATCGCGACCGCGGCGGCGTGCTCAGCATCCGCTATCGCAATCTCGATCAGCTCGATGACGTGCTGCGCCGGCTCGAAAAAAAGCACTGAACATTTCGGAACGCAAAAAAGCCGGCCACCAAGGGCCGGCTTTTTCAATCCGTGACCGTCGTCAGGTTATTTGTGCGCGGTCTTCTTAACCGGCGTGCCATCGGTCCAGGCATCGTGCGGAAGATAAGTGTCCACCAGCCATCCACCAATGAACGGCACGATACATTCGCCAACACCGATATACATTTCGCGCGGCGTCAGCGGGCGATTGAGCAGCCACGTTCCGACGAAGGGATAGACAACCGCACAGGCGTAAGTGGTGATGCCGTACGCGCCCCATGCCGACATCGGCCGGTGCGGCGGAACGCCATGCTTCTTGGTCAGGTAATAGGACGTCACCGCCGTTGCGGCACCAATGCCGGCGCCACCCCAAAACAGATGGCAATCCTGCCCATGGTTGAGCCAGCTTAAGAAGCCGTTGTTGCAGGCCGCGTCTGAAGTGGCGGCATTGGCCGCCCGCGGCTGCATCCCGATCACGAGGGCCAGGGCGATCGCCGCAAAGATAAACCGCTTCATTGTCTTGACTCCCCCTCCATGCCGGCCTGCTCAAAATGAATGCGGAGGTCCGATATGGTTAACGCATCGTGAATGAGCCGCGGGAAACTGTCGAGCGCTCGCAGCGCCGCACTGCATCATCGGCGCATGATTCTTGGTTGCTGTGTCGAATTCGGCAACCATTTATCCCCAATCCACGCAGTGGATCGGGCAACCTGGGGAAGAACGGAAGGCTGGAGCCCGGCGTAGTGGTATTTTATTCCGCCGCGGTTCGGCCAGCGGCCGAGCCAAATCGCCGCTCGATGTAATCGATGACGATCTTCTGAAAGTCAGCGGAAACGGTCGGGCCGCGCAGGGTCATGGCCTTCTTGCCGTCGATGAAAACCGGCGCGGTCGGTTGCTCGCCGGTGCCGGGGAGCGAGATTCCGATATCGGCGTGCTTTGATTCGCCCGGGCCGTTGACGATACAGCCCATCACCGCGACGTTGAGACCCTCGACCCCCGGATAGCGCGTCTTCCATTCCGGCATCGAGTCCCGGATGAAGCCCTGGATGCTCGACGCGAGCTCCTGAAAAGTCGTCGATGTGGTGCGGCCGCAACCCGGACAGGCCGCGACCAGCGGCACGAAGGTACGCAGACCCACGGTCTGCAGGAGTTCCTGGGCAACCTTCACTTCAAGCGTGCGGTCGCCGTTCGGCTCAGGCGTCAGCGAAATCCGAATCGTGTCGCCGATGCCCTGCTGAAGGAGAACGCCCATCGCCGCCGAGGATGCGACGATACCCTTTGAACCCATGCCGGCCTCGGTGAGGCCGAGATGGAGCGCGTAGTCGCAGCGCCGCGCCAGTTCGCTGTAAACGCCAATCAGATCCTGCACCGCGGATACTTTGGCCGAGAGAATAATTTTTTCGCGCGGCAGCCCGATTTCCTCGGCACGTTCCGCCGACAAGAGCGCGGACTGAAGCATCGCCTCGCGTGTCACGTCGCGTGCGCCGACGGGCCGATTGGAGTGGGCGTTCTCGTCCATCAGGTGCGTGAGCAGCTCCTGGTCGAGCGAGCCCCAATTGGCGCCGATGCGCACCGGCTTGTTGTGGCGGATGGCGGTTTCAACGATGGCGCCGAACTGCCGGTCTTTCTTTTCCTTAAAGCCGACATTGCCGGGATTGATGCGATATTTGTCGAGCGCTTCGGCACAGGCCGGATGATCGGCAAGGAGCTTGTGGCCGATGTAGTGGAAGTCGCCGACGATCGGCACGTCCACATCAATCTTCAGAAGTTGTTCCTTGATATGCGGCACAGCGGCCGCAGCCTCGTCGCGGTCCACCGTGATGCGCACGATCTCCGAGCCGGCGCGGGCGAGTGCCGCGACCTGTTTTACCGTGCCCTCGATATCGGCGGTGTCGGTATTGGTCATCGACTGCACCACGACGGGTGCGCCGCCGCCGACGGTCACATTGCCGACCTTCACGGCAACGGTTTGATGCCTTTCGGCCGGGCCGGAAAATTCCATCATGGGCAGGTCCTTGAGATCGCCAGGTCCTTCAGGGTACCAAGGCCTTAGACAATAAGCCCTTGATTCAAAAGTGTTAAAATGCCGAAGCCGCCAACAGTTCCAAATGCAAAACGGCGGCGATCACAAGCATATAGCCCTAGCCGGGCCGGTTGACGAGGAGGAGCCCTACGGCAACGAAAGTGACGGCTAACGCGAATACAGCAGAACTCTCACCGCGATCGCTGTCGCGTCGAGTGGACGGGACGTTGGAGCTGTCACGGCGGTGCGATTCAATTCCGATTGAGTCAGCGTTCGCGGCAATGCGCGCAAACGCCCGCAATTTCCACCAGCGGACTTTTTGGTGAAAATCCGGCAGACCGCGCCGACGCTTTGAGCGCTTCCGCCGCCGCCCCGCCTGGCGCTTCGCCGACGGCGCCGCAGCGCTCGCAGATCAGGAATACGACGAGATCGTCGTCGGCATGATTGTGCACACAGGCCATGAAGGCGTTGCGGCTTTCGATGCGGTGAACCAAACCGTTCTCACGCAGAAAATCGAGCGCCCGGTAGATCGTGATTGGCGCCGGCCGGCTCTTATCGGCGAGGCGCTCGATGATCTCATAGGCACCGAGCGGCTTGTGACTCGCGAGCAGGGCTTCGAGCACCTGCCGGCGCATCGGGGTGAGGCGTTGCGCACGTGCGGCGCAGTGCTCTTCCGCATGCGCGATCGCCGCGCTGGCGCAGCGCTCGTGATCGTGGTCGGGGGAAGGGAAGATCGCGCGCGCCATAACGGTCATTGCCCGGTCATTCTCATAGTCCAATTTATCCGGCTCGAATCTCGCAGGGACACGCTTTTTCCCAGTGTAGCTGATAACCGGGGGATCGCGAAAACGTGACGGCGCCTCGGCTTTTTATGTTGCGCCGCAACAAGAAGCGTCCCACATTCCGCCGCGTCCTAAAAGTTCAACCATTCGGCGCCTATTTCGCGCTGCCTCGAACATTAATTGGGGGTTGTTATGTTGAAAGGAAAGTCTACCCTGGTGACCGGGTCGACGTCAGGCATTGGTCTGGGAATGGCGCGTGCGCTTGCCGCGCAGGGCGCCAATATTACCATCAACGGATTTGGCGATAAGGACGCGATCGAAAAAGAGCGCAGCGGCATCGAGAAGGACTTTGGCGTCAAGGCCGCCTATTCGGCGGCCGACATGACCAAGCCGGACGAGATCGTCGCCATGATCAAGACCAGCGAGCAGACCTACGGCGCGCTCGACATCCTCATCAACAATGCCGGCATTCAGCATGTCGCACCGATCGAGGAGTTTCCCGTCGATCAATGGAATCTCATTATTGCGATTAATCTGGTGTCTGCGTTTCACACCATCCGCACCGCAGTGCCTGGCATGAAATCGCGCAAATGGGGCCGCATCATCAATACTGCGTCGGCACATTCGCTGGTCGCATCGCCTTTCAAGAGCGCTTATGTGACGGCCAAGCATGGACTTGCCGGTCTCTCCAAGACCGTCGCGCTCGAGACCGCAACCTTCGGCATCACCTGCAATTGCATCAGTCCGGGCTATGTGTGGACGCCGCTTGTCGAGAAACAGATCCCCGACACCGCCAAGGCGCGCGGCATGACCGAGGAACAGGTCAAGCGCGACGTGATTCTCGCGGCACAGCCGACAAAGGAATTTGTCACGGTCGATGAAGTGGCGGATCTCGCGGTCTATCTTTGCTCCGACTCCGCGCGATCGATCACCGGCGCCAATCTCTCCATCGACGGCGGCTGGACGGCGGAATAGCGCCCGCATGATCAATCTGCTGCGCTCGCTGTTGCCCGGCCGCGCAACGGATGAAGCCGGGCCGCCGGCGACCAAGCAGATCAATCTTGCTCTGCAAGGCGGCGGCGCGCACGGCGCTTTCACCTGGGGTGTGCTGGAACAGCTGCTCGGTGACGAGCGGCTTTCCATCGAGGGCATTTCGGGCACCTCCGCGGGCGCGGTGAATGCCGTGATGCTGGCCGACGGCCTCGCGCGCGGCGGGCGGGAGGAGGCGCAAAAGCGGCTCGCCGACTTCTGGCGCGCCGCATCGAGCACCGGAAATCTGCCGCTCCTGCAGCGCGAAGTGATGCAGCGGCTGCTGTCGTTCACCCCGCTCGAGGGCAGCCCGGTGCAGGCCTGGTTCGACGCCATGTCGCGCTATTTCTCGCCGTACGACGTCAATCCGCTCAACATCAATCCGTTGAAGGATCTGATTGAAAAGTTCGTCGACTTCGAGCGGCTGCGCAATCAAACGGACCTGCAGATCTTTATCTCGGCGACCAATGTGCAGACCGGACGGGTGCGCATTTTTCCGCGCGAGAAGATCACAGCCGATGCGGTCATGGCGTCCGCCTGCCTGCCGACCATGTTCCGCGCTGTTGAAATCGATGGTGTGCCCTATTGGGATGGCGGCTATCTCGGCAATCCGGTCATCTTTCCATTCTTCCGGACGACGACGACCGAGGATGTGCTTGTCGTCCAGATCAATCCGCTGGTGCGGCAGGCGACGCCGACGTCGTCCAGCGAGATCATGAATCGCATCAACGAAATCACGTTCAATTCCTCGCTTATCGACGAATACCGCGCCATCGATTTTGTCGGCCGGCTGATCGACCAGGGCCGGCTGCCGCGCGGCACCGGCCCCGGGCAATACCGGCGCATCAACGTTCACCGCATCGTGCTCGATCGCTTCGGTACCCATTTCGACGCCATCAGCAAGCTGTCGACAGACTACGATTTCTTCGACATGCTGCATGTCAGCGGTGTCCGCGCAGCGCGGCGTTTCCTCGACGAGCATTTCGACGATATCGGCAAGAAGAGCACGGTCGATCTGCGGGCCGAGGCGCAGGTGGAATGGGCGTGATAATGTCGCCGCTATGCCGGACGCTTTACCGCTTCTCGTCACCGCAATAGGCGCCGCCCGACTTGAGATCCTCGTCGCCGACATCACGACACTTGATGTCGATGTCATCGTCAATGCGGCAAACCGGAGTCTGCTCGGCGGCGGCGGTGTCGACGGCGCGATCCACCGTGCCGCCGGGCCGCAATTGCTCGATGAATGCCGGACACTTGGCGGCTGCGACACCGGCGTGGCCAAGATCACCCGCGGCTACCGGTTGCCGGCGAGACATGTCGTCCATGCCGTCGGTCCGGTGTGGAACGGCGGCGGCGACGGTGAAGAGGACTTGCTCGCGGCGTGCTACCGCAATGCTCTCGATCTCGCCGCCGCGCACCGCCTGACTTCGATAGCGTTCCCGTCGATTTCGACTGGAGTCTACGGCTATCCGCCGCACCGTGCGGCACCGACCGCGGTTGGGACCGTGGCGGGTGAACTGGCAGCCGCGCCTCGCGGCATGACTCGTGTTATTTTCTGCTGCTTTGCCCAAGGCGCGGCGGAGCATCACGTTGCTGCCTTTGCCGAGCTGGGCTTGGCCTAAAGGCAGCCTTCCGGGCCTGCGATGAGCCCGCCGCAACGCTGCCTGCGCTAATTTCCTTGCAGAAATTTCATAAGCTACCTTATATTACGTCTGCACTATCCAGGCAGGCCGTCATGCTCCCACGATCGCTAAATCACGAATTCGCTATTGTTCTCAAAGATGTATCCCGCATGATCCGAACCTTCGCGGATCATGAGGCACGGCAATTCGGCATTACCTACGCCCAATGGGTTGTGATGGCGCGCCTCGACCGGTTCGAGGGGCTGAAACAATCCGAACTGGCCGAAATGCTCGACCTGCAGCCGATTACGCTGACCCGCCTGCTCGACCGGCTTTGCGAGTCCGGCATGATCGAACGGCGCCCCGATCCCAGCGACCGGCGCGCCAAGCGGCTGTTTTTGACGGATGCGTCGCGGCCGCTGCTCGAACGCCTCGGCGATCTTGGCGAAGAGTTGATGGCGACCGCGCTGGTCGGCGTCGAGCGCGAGAGCGTCGAGAAAATGGTCACGCAGCTCGCGACCGTGAAGGAGAACTTGCGCCAAGCCATCCAGAACAAGAACGCGGTCAATGCAGCCGGGAAACAGAGCCATGGCTGATCGCGCACTCAAATCCGTGCCGCCGGTCCGCGAAGAAACACCGGACATTCGCGACGCGCCGCCGGCCGTTTCAACTCCGCCGGCACCGAATAAACGTGAACCGTTCGGCGGAAAGAAAACGCAGTCCTTCGACCGCCGGCGTCTGACGCGCTGGGGGCTGTTCGGGCTCCTGCCGCTGGCGCTCGTCGTCGGCTCTTATTGGTACGTCACCGGCGGCCAAATCATGTCGACGGACAATTCCTATGTGAACGCCGAGACGGTCGGCATCTCGACCGACGTTGCCGGCATCGTCAAGGACGTGGCGGTCACTGAGAATCAGCAGGTCACGGCCGGCCAGATTCTCTACCGTCTCGATCCCCTGCAGTTCCAGATCGCACTCGACAATGCCAAGGCCAACCTTGCGCAAACCGCCCTGAACATCGATGCGATGAAGCAGGATTACAAGCGCATGTTGAGCGATTCCGCCGCGCAACAGGCGCAGGTCGTTCTGGATCAGACCAATTACGACCGCTTTGCCATGCTGCTGCGCAGCGGCACCGCGTCACAGTCCGTTTACGATCAGGCGAAATCCACGCTCGACACCGACAAGAATAAGCTCGAATCCCTGCGCCAGCAGTCGCAAGTGCAACTCGTCCGCCTTGCCGGCAATGCGGAGATACCGGTTACGGAGCATCCGCAATATCTGCGCGACCAGGCCCAGGTCGACGAAGCGCAGCGCCAGCTGGATCACACCGTCGTGCGGGCTCCCTTTGGCGGCATCGTGACGAACGTACCGTCGATCGCGCCCGGCAAATATCTCGCTGCATCAACGACCGCCTTCTATCTGGTCGACACGGATCACGTCTGGGTTGACGCTAATCCGAAGGAGACGGAGCTGACCTACGTGCGGCCCGGACAGCCAGTCACGGTGACGGTCGACACCTATCCAAACGCGGAATGGCACGGCACCGTCGAGAGCATCAGTCCTGCCGCGGCACAGCAATTCTCGTTACTGCCCGCGCAAAATACCAGCGGCAATTGGGTGAAGGTCGTGCAGCGCGTGCCGATGCGCATACGCGTCGACACCAGCGACAAGAATAAGCCGCCGTTGCGCGCCGGCATGAGCGTCGAAGCCAACGTCGATACCGGTCATGCCCGCGGCTTCCCGCATTTCGGCTGGTAACGGTCATGGCCGCGACAGGCACGGCCAAAGGGAGCAATCGCGGGGCGATTACCGTCTGCGTTATTCTCGCTACCCTTATGCAAGCGCTCGACACGACGATCGCCAATGTCGCGCTGCCGTATATGCAAGGCACCGTCTCGGCGAGCCAGGATGAAATCGACTGGGTGCTGACCTCTTATATTGTCGCCGCGGCGATCATGACGCCGACAACCGGCTACCTCGCCGGGCGGTTCGGGCTCAAGCAGCTGTTCCTTGTTTCCGTCGCCGGCTTCACAGTCGCCTCGATGCTCTGCGGCATGGCGCAGTCGCTGGTCGAGATCGTTCTGTTCCGCGTCCTGCAAGGCCTGTTTGGAGCGGCGCTCGTGCCGCTGTCGCAGACCGTGTTGCTCAACATCAATCCGAGAGAGCGGCAGGGATCGGCAATGGCGCTGTGGGGCGTTGCCGTGATGGCCGGCCCTGTCCTTGGCCCGGTGCTGGGCGGCTGGCTGACGGCGAATTATTCGTGGCGCTATGTCTTCTATATCAACCTGCCGATCGGCATCCTCTGCCTTCTTGGCATGGTCGCCTTCCTGTCTGAAACGCCACGCAACACAGCGTCCAAACTGGACTGGTTCGGGTTCGGTACCTTGAGTCTCGCGCTTGGCGCTTTGCAAATCATGATCGATCGCGGGCAAGAGCTCGATTGGTTCAGTTCGGGCGAAATCATCATTGAAGCTGTCGTGGCCACGTCGGCCTTTTATCTATTTCTCGTCCATACTTTCACCGCGGACGAGCCTTTCGTGCGGCCATCGATCTTTCGCGACCGCAACTTCACCGCAGGCATGCTCTTCGTGACGATCGTCGGCTTGACGTATTACGCCTCGCTCGCGCTGCAGCCGCCGTTTTTGCAGGATCTCATGAACTATCCTGTCGTGACCGCCGGTTTCGTAATGGGCCCGCGCGGCATCGGCACGATGGCCGCCATGCTGGTCGTAGGGCGACTGATCGGGCCCGTCGATACCCGCATTCTGCTGGGTTTCGGCCTCGCACTCACTGCCTCGTCGTTCTATGCGATGACGGGATGGACGCCCGATATATCGCAATCGACGATCGTGAGCGTCGGTGTAATCCAGGGCATCGGCCTCGGCTTCCTGTTCGTTCCGCTCAGCGTAGTGACTCTGTCGACACTGTCACCTGAGCTGCGGGCGGAAGGCGCAGGTCTCTACAGCCTGTCGCGCAATATCGGCTCGAGCGTCGGCATCTCTGTTGTGAACAGCCTTTTGACGCGGAATACGCAAGTGAATCACGCCGACATCGCGCAGCACGTCACGTCGGTCAATCGGCTCTTTGATGATCCGATGATTGCGAAGTTCTGGAATCCCCTCACTGCGGCAGGACGAGCCTCGCTCGACGCCGTGATCACGCGGCAGGCGCAGATCATTGCCTACATCAACGACTACAAGCTGCTGATGATCGCGACGATTGCCGTGCTGCCGCTGCTCATCGTTTTCAAGCAGGCCGGCGGCGGCGGGGGCCAGGCCCGCGCGGTCGCTGCCGACTGATAAATCTGCTGACGCCCGACGGGGCGTGCGGCTAATGTACCGGCGATGGCCGCGTTCAACAAAATTTTGCTGTGTTACGATTCGACGCGGGAAGGACGCCGCGCGCTGATCCAGGGCGCCGAACTCGCCCTGAAGCTCGAAGCACAGACGCACCTTTTGGCCATCGCACCGACGCTCGTCGGCAGCACCATGGTCGATATGCCGTCTGCGGTGGCATTGCAGGAAGAAGAGGGCGCGATACGGGAAGTGCTCCGCGAGGGCGTCGAGCGTCTTCGGGCGCGCGGGCTCGCCGCAACCGGCCATTTGGCCTTCGGCAACCCGATCGAGCATATTCCGGCGGTGGCGCGCGAGTTGGGTGTCGACTTGATCATCATCGGTCATAAACCGACAGGCACGCTGGCGCGATGGTGGGCCGGTCCCGGAAACGCGCAGCTGCTCGATCAGGTGACGTGCAGCATTCTTGTGTCGATCGACGACACCGACGCGGCCACGACCTAACGGCCGGCGCATACGACGCAAAATAATCGGACGCCGAATAAAAAGAGCGGCGCCATGAAAGCGCCGCTCTTTCTGCCGTTTTTCCAAGAACTCCCCAGATCAGGCGACGTCGAACCGGTCCGCGTTCATCATCTTGGCCCATGCCGCCACGAAGTCCTTCACGAACTTCTCCTTGGAGTCCGCGCATGCATAGACTTCCGCGATTGCGCGAAGCTGCGCGTGCGAGCCGAAGATCAGATCGGCGCGTGTGCCGGCCCACTTGACGGCTTTGGTCTTGCGGTCGCGGCCTTCGTAGGCGTTGTCGCCCGCCGGGCTCCATTCCGTGCCCATGTCGAGCAGATTGACGAAAAAGTCATTCGTCAGCTTCCCGGGCTTCTTCGTGAAGACGCCATGCTTGGAGTTGCCGGCATTGGCGCCGAGCACGCGCAAGCCGCCGACGAGGACCGTCATTTCAGGCGCCGTCAACCGCAGCAATGCCGCGCGGTCCACCAGCGCTTCCTCGGGGCCCATGAACTGGCGCTTGCCGCTCACGTAGTTGCGGAAGCCGTCGGCGCGCGGCTCGAGCGGCGCGAAGGATTCCACATCGGTCTGCTCCTGCGAGGCATCCATGCGGCCCGGCGTGAAGGGCACCTTCACCTTGACCCCCGCGTCCTTCGCGGCTTTCTCGATCGCGGCACAGCCGCCGAGAACGATCATGTCGGCAAGCGAAACCTTCTTGCCGAACTTCTTCTGGATCGCTTCGAGCTTCGCGAGCACCGCCGCGAGTTGCTTCGGCTGGTTGACGTCCCAGTCCTTCTGCGGACTAAGACGAATGCGCGCACCGTTCGCGCCACCGCGCTTGTCGGTGCCGCGGAATGTCGACGCCGAAGCCCAGGCGGTCGAAACAAGCTGCGACACCGTGAGGCCTGACGCCAGGATCTTCGTCTTCAGCGCCGTGATCTCCTTCTCGCCGATCAGCTTGTGATTCACCGCAGGGATCGGATCCTGCCATATCAGCGTTTCTTTCGGCACGAGCGGGCCGAGATAGCGCGCGCGCGGACCCATGTCGCGGTGCGTGAGCTTGAACCACGCGCGGGCGAAGGCGTCCGCGAACCGGTCCGGGTGCTCATAGAAGCGCCGCGAGATCTTCTCGTAGGCCGGGTCGAACCGCAGCGAGAGATCCGTCGTCAGCATGGTCGGCACATGCTTCTTCGACTTGTCGAAGGCGTCCGGGATGTCGGCCTTCGCGTTCTTCGCCTTCCACTGTTTGGCACCGGCCGGGCTCTTCGTCAGTTCCCATTCGTTTTCGAACAGGTTCTTGAAGAACAGGTTGCTCCACTTCGTCGGCGTCTGCGTCCAGGTGACTTCGGGACCGCCGGTGATGGCGTCGGCGCCGAAGCCCGTGCCATGCTTGCTCTTCCAGCCGAGGCCCTGATCCTCGATGGCGGCGCCTTCCGGCTCCGGCCCCATCAGTGACGGATCGCCGGCACCGTGCGTCTTGCCGAAGCTGTGGCCGCCGGCAATCAGTGCGACGGTCTCTTCGTCGTTCATCGCCATGCGGAAGAAGGTCTCGCGGATGTCTTTCGCCGCCGCGACCGGGTCGGGATTGCCGTTGGGTCCTTCGGGATTCACGTAGATCAGGCCCATCTGCACGGCGCCGAGCGGCTCCGCGAGCTGGCGCTCGCCGCTGTAGCGCTCGTCGCCGAGCCAAGTGCCTTCAGGACCCCAGTAGAGTTCTTCGGGCTCCCACACATCGGCGCGGCCGCCGGCGAAACCGAATGTCTTGAAACCCATCGAGTCGAGCGCGACGTTGCCGGCGAGGATCATCAGGTCGGCCCAGGAGATCTTCCGCCCGTACTTCTGCTTGATCGGCCACAAGAGCCGGCGCGCCTTGTCGAGGTTCGTGTTGTCCGGCCAACTGTTGAGTGGCGCGAAGCGCTGCTGTCCATCACCGGCACCACCGCGGCCGTCGGTGATGCGATAGGTTCCCGCGCTGTGCCACGCCATGCGGATCATCAGGCCACCGTAGTTGCCGAAATCGGCCGGCCACCATTCCTGCGAATGCGTCATCAGGGCGCGCAGGTCCTTGATGACGGCCTTCAGGTCGAGGCGCTTGAACTCCTTGGCGTAGTCGAAATCCTTGCCCATCGGATCGGGCAGGTCGGAATTCCTGTGGAGCATCGCGATGCTCAGGGCATCCGGCCACCAGTCGCGGTTCGCGTGTCCGCCGGTGAAGGGGCATTTGCCCGCGCTCTTGTCGTCAGTCTTTGCGTCCATGTTCGTCTCCGATCGTGTTTTGTGATTTTCTTCGCGTCGTTTCGTACAGAACCATTGCGACATCCAGGAGGTCGTTGCCGCTGAATTCCCGGCGGTCCTCGCTCGCACCGAAGGGGCAGCGCGAGGTCGCGCTCGGATGATCGGAGTAGCATGGTCCGCAGATTGGATCAGGTCTAATCGTATTGACTGCGGCTCTCGATAAGAATTATTTATCGCGATGTGATCACCTTCCGCCAACTGCGATACCTCGAAGCACTGGCTCAGCACCGCCATTTTGGGCGCGCGGCGGCCGCCTGCGCGGTGACGCAGCCGGCGCTATCGATGCAGATCCGCAGCCTTGAAAAGGCGCTTGAAGTCGAGCTTGTCGAACGGCGGCCTGGCGAGGCAGCGCTGACGCAGATTGGTGCGGAAATAGCCCAAAGGGCCGAAGCGGTTCTTGCCGGGGCGCGCGATCTCGTCGATTTCGCCCGGCATCACGGCCGTGTCCTGTCGGGCCGGCTCAAGATCGGCATCATTCCGACGCTCGCGCCCTACGTGCTGCCCAAAGTGCTTCCGGCGTTGCAGGCGCGTTATCCCGATTTGATCGTTGAATTGCGCGAAACCCAGACCAAAGTTTTGCTCGAAGAACTGGCCGGCGGCGACCTCGACGTGCTGATGCTTGCACTACCGTTGCCTGACACAGAACTCGAAACCGTCCGCCTGTTCGACGATCCATTTCTGCTCGCCGTTCCGGCCGGCGATCCGTTGCCGAAACGCGGGCGCGTCAATCCGCGGGAGATCGATCGGCATCGCCTGATCCTTCTTGAAGAAGGCCATTGCCTGCGCGATCAGGCACTCACCTATTGCGCCGGTGCACGCGAGGACATGCCGCTCAGTCTTGGCGCCACCAGTCTCACCACGGTGATGCAAATGGTCGCGAACGGCTATGGCGTGACGCTGGTGCCGGAAGTTGCGATCGATGTTGAGGTTCGCGATGAACGCGTGAGACTCATGCGCTTCGCCGAGCCTGAGCCGGGCCGCACCATAGGTCTCGCCTGGCGCCGCACGTCGCCACGCAAAGCTGATTTTTTTGCCCTAGGGCAGCTCGCAGTCGAGGCGCTTGGTACGGTCAGAAAAAAGCGATGATGGGGACATCGCATGCGCTCAAAGAGAAACCCGCCCGAGTGGGGAAGCACTCGAGCGGGCGGGAAGTTCTGGAGGTCTTGGGATGTGGAAGAGGTCTTGGTATCTGGAGGCCTTGGAAGAAAACTCGAAGGCAAACGGCGCTTCGGTCAGTTGCAATAATAGTCGTGCTCGTACCAACGATAGGGTGGGCGGTTCTTGTCGCTGAATCCCTTGAACCAGCGCGCGACGCGGGACCGGGCCTTTTTCACTGTTGCGGTCATTGCAACCTCCTGAACGGTAGCGCCTTGATCTGTTCGCAGCCTACTGCGCCGGGTCACGGTGCGAAGTGATCGGCATCACATGTTGTCGCTTTGGTCTTAATGCGTTGATTTAATTCATCTATTATCTCTAATCGCGAACGGGTAGCGGTCAGGGCGGCAAAGAAAAAGGCGGCCCTGCGGCCGCCTTTCCCGTCTCGAATCCGAACTTTCGGCGCGAACTATTCCGCCGCGTCACCCGCGGCTTCGCCGCCCTCGGCCCTTTGCTTGCCTTCGAGGTCTTCGCCGGTCTGTTGGTCGACGACCTTCATTGATAGCCGCACCTTGCCGCGGTCATCGAAGCCAAGCAGCTTTACTTTCACCTTGTCGCCTTCCTTGACGACGTCGGATGTCTTCTGCACGCGCCGCGCCGCGAGCTGGCTGATGTGCACGAGACCATCCTTGGCGCCGAAGAAATTCACGAAGGCGCCGAAGTCCATGACCTTAACGACGGTCCCTTCGAAGATGTGACCAACTTCCGGATCCGACGCGATCGACTTGATCCAGTTGACCGCGGCCTTGATCGACTCGCCGTCGGCCGAGGCAACCTTCACGGTGCCGTCGTCCTCGACGTTGATCTTGGCGCCAGTCTTCTCGACGATCTCGCGGATCACCTTGCCGCCGGTGCCGATCACTTCACGGATCTTGTCGGTGGCGATCTTGAAGGTCTCGATGCGCGGTGCGTACTCGCCGAGCTCCGAGCGTGCCTTGTCGAGTGCTTTGCTCATTTCACCCAAGATATGGATGCGTCCGCTCTTGGCCTGGGTCAGCGCGACCTTCATGATCTCTTCGGTGATGCCGGCGATCTTGATGTCCATCTGCAGGGCGGTGACGCCCTCGGTGGTGCCGGCCACCTTGAAGTCCATGTCGCCGAGATGATCCTCGTCGCCGAGAATGTCGGAGAGCACGGCGTAACGCTTGTCCTCGAGGATCAGGCCCATGGCGATACCGGCGGTCGGCCGCTTCAGCGGCACGCCGGCGTCCATCAGTGCGAGCGAGGTGCCGCACACGGTCGCCATTGACGACGAACCGTTCGATTCGGTGATCTCCGACACCACGCGGATGGTGTACGGGAATTCCTCCTTCGCAGGCAGCATCGGGCGGATCGCACGCCAGGCGAGCTTGCCGTGGCCGATTTCGCGGCGGCCGGGCGCACCGATCCGGCCGGTTTCGCCGACCGAGAAGGGCGGGAAATTGTAGTGCAGCAGGAAGGTTTCCTTGTAGGTGCCCTGCAGCGCGTCGATGAATTGCTCATCTTCGCTGGTGCCGAGCGTGGCGACGACGATCGCCTGGGTCTCACCACGGGTGAACAACGCCGAACCATGCGTGCGCGGCAGGAAGCCGGCCTCGACATTGATCGGGCGAACCGTGACGAGGTCGCGGCCGTCGATGCGCTTTGAGGTGTCGAGAATATTCCAGCGCACGATCTTGGCTTCGAGATCCTTGAACACGCCGGCGACTTGCGTCATCGGACGGTCCGGATTGTCCTTGCCGTCCGGGAAGAAGTGCGCCATCGCCTTTTTCTTGACCGCGGCGACGGCATCCTGGCGCTCGTGCTTGGCCCGGATCGCATAGGCCTTGCGCAGGTCCTGCTCGACGATGCCGAGCATTTCCTTCTCGATCGCTGCGGTGTCGGGCAGCGCGAATTCGCGCGGCTCTTTTGCCGCTTTTTCCGCCAGTTTGATGATCGCCTCGATCACCGGCTGTAAATGCCGGTGGCCGAACATCACCGCGCCGAGCATGATCTCTTCGGACAGTTCCTTGGCTTCCGATTCGACCATCAGGACCGCGTCCTGCGTGCCGGCAACGACAAGGTCGAGCTGGCTCTCTTTCATCTCGTCGATCGTCGGATTGAGCACGTATTCATTATTGCTGAAGCCGACACGGGCGCCGCCGATCGGGCCCATGAACGGCGAGCCGGAGAGTGTGAGCGCAGCGGAGGCCGCGACCATCGCCACGATATCAGGATCGTTCTCCTGATCGTGCGACAGAACGGTGATGATCACTTGCGTGTCGCAGCGCCAGCCTTCGGCGAACAGCGGACGGATCGGGCGATCGATCAGGCGCGACGTCAGGGTGTCCTTTTCGGTCGGACCGCGCTCGCGCTTGAAATAACCGCCCGGGATGCGGCCGGCCGCGTAGTATTTTTCAGTGTAGTTGACGGTCAGCGGCAGAAAGTCGACGCCGGCCTTGGGCTGCTTGGCCGCGACCACGGTCGCGATGACGGTAGTTTCGCCGTAGGTGGCGATAACGGCACCGTCAGCCTGGCGCGCGACTTTCCCGGTTTCCAGCGTTAGCGGGCGACCACCCCAGTCAAGTTGCACCTTATGAATGTCGAACATTGCGATTGTCTTTCATGGTTTTCGCGAAAAGCGCGAAAGCCATAAGCAAGACGGCGAGACGCTGACGGCGCAGCGCGGCTGCTGCAAAGCCTGTCAGCGTCTGGCGATCCTGCCATGGCCTCCGGACCTTTCTCGGATATGGACGGGCGATGGCCCGTCGCGTTAATCGGCAGCATTGCTGCCGGGCAAAAAGCGGGCGCCTTATGCGCTCCGCTGACAACGCGCGGGAAATCCCGCGCGCAAACGTTTAGCGGCGGATACCCAGCCGTTCGATCAACTCTTTGTAACGCCCATCGTTCGTGCGCCGGAGATAATCGAGAATCTGACGCCGCTGCGACACGAGCTTGAGAAGCCCGCGGCGCGAATGGTTGTCTTTCACATGCGTCTTGAAGTGTTCGGTGAGGTTGTTGATGCGCTCCGAGAGCAGTGCAACCTGCACTTCGGGCGAACCGGTATCACCTGATTTGACGGCGTACGTCTTGACGACTTCCGCCTTACGCGCGGTCGTTATCGACATCGTCATTAACCTCTTTCTCTGACGGCCCGACCAGCGATGCCGTTTAAATTAAACACGCGTCGGGGAACGATCTCACCGCGTTCGACCTCGGCAATGGCCACAAGCTGGCCGCCAACGGCGACCTGGACCATACCGCGGAAGATGGTGGCGTCCCGTCCGCGCAACAATGCGGCTTGACCCCTTTGGAGCCTTGCCGCGTCTGCCGGACTTATGGCCAGCGCCGGGATGTCGTCCAGCGCGGTCTCGATCGGCAGAAGCGTATCGGCGAGATGAACCTCGCCAGCGGCCGCTCTATGACACAAAGCCTCGACCTGTTCCAGAGGGGTTAAATCGGCCTCGCCAAAGGGTCCGACCCGGCCCCGGCGCAGTGCCGAAACATGGCCGAGCGCCCCCAGCGCCCGCCCGAGATCGCGGGCAAGCGAGCGGACATAGGTCCCTTTGCCACATTCGGCGGTCAGAACGGCATGGTCGGGGTCCGGGATTTCCGCGAGTTCCAGCCGGTAGATTGTCACCGCGCGCGGAGCAAGTTCGACCGTTTCGCCGTCGCGCGCCAGGTCGTAGGCCCGCTCGCCGTCGATCTTGACCGCTGAAAAGCGTGGCGGAACCTGCGCGATAGTGCCGATAAAGCGCGGCAGCATGGCTTGTATCGCCGATGCGTCGGGGCGGCTCTCGCTACTCGCCACAACCCGGCCCTCGGCGTCGTCGGTGTCGCGTTCCTCGCCCCAGCGAATGGTGAATTGATAGGTTTTGCGGCTATTGACGACGAATGGCACCGTTTTGGTGGCTTCGCCGAGCGCGATCGGCAGGCACCCCGAGGCCAGGGGATCGAGCGTGCCGGCATGGCCGGCCCGCTTGGCCGAATATAGATGCTTGATCACTGAAACCGCGTGCGTCGAGGTCATGCCGACCGGCTTGTCGAGTACGATCCAGCCGTGGACATCACGTTTGATCCGCTTTTTTTGGCGCGGCGCGGACGGCTGGACCTGTTCGGTTTCCGCTTGACCGGGGCCCGCGGGATCGGCGTCCTGTGCGCTCACGATTCGTCTTTTTCTTTATTGAGGTCGCGCTGGACGACCGGCGTTCGCAACAGCTTCTCGATCCGCTCGGCTTCCTCAAATCGCTCATCGGCACGAAAGCGAATCTCGGGCGCGAATTTCAGATTAACGCGCCGCGCGACTACACCGCGCACATAGCGCGTATTGCGCTCAAGCGCCTCGAGCACGTTTTCGATGTCGCGGCCGCCGAGCGGCATGACGTAGATTGTGGCGAGCCGCAGATCGGGTGACATGCGCACTTCGGGGACCGTAATCATATGCCCTTCGATAACCGGGTCATGAATATCGCCGCGCGAAAGCATGTCGGCGAATTCGTGGCGAATGAGTTCGCCGACGCGGAGTTGGCGTTGCGAGCCGCCCAGCGACTGATCGCGATGTTGGTGACGTGCCATTTTGCCAAGAGCCAGTTAGTGTTCGTCATCCCGGGCTTGAACCGGCAATGACAGAGAGAGGAGAGCGCGGACCCGAGATTTGAACTCAAAGAGTCCGCTGCACGCTCTCCACCCGGTAGCATTCGATAATGTCGCCGGCCTTCATGTCCTGATAATTCTCGAACGCCATGCCGCATTCCTGACCGGCGGCGACCTCGCGCGCGTCATCCTTGAAGCGCTTGAGTTGCGACAGCTTGCCTTGATGAACGACGACGCTGTCGCGGATGAGCCGCACATTGGCGCCGCGCTCGACGGTGCCGTCGGTGACGCGGCAGCCGGCGATATTACCGACTTTCGAGACCTTGAAGATTTCGAGGATGCTGGCGTTGCCGAGCATGGTCTCGCGCAGTGTCGGCGCGAGCAAGCCGGACATTGCCTTCTTCACATCATCGACGAGATTGTAGATGATGTCGTAGTAGCGGATTTCGATGCCAGCCTGTTCGGCGGCCTCGCGGGCTTCCTTGTGGGCGCGCACGTTAAAGCCGATGACCACGGCGTTCGAGGCTTCCGCCAGCGTGACGTCGGATTCGGTGATGCCGCCGGCGCCGGAGTAGATGATGCGGGCAGCGACTTCGTCGGTGCCGAGTTTTTCAAGCGCGCCGATGATCGCTTCAATCGAGCCCTGCACGTCGCCCTTCACCACCAGCGGAAATTCCTTGCGGCCGGTAGTCTTGAGCTGATTCATCATCTGCTCGAGCGAGCCACGCATGCCGGTCTGGCGCGCTGCAGCCTTGTCGCGCCGCTGGCGGTCGCGGTAATCGGCGATTTCACGGGCGCGGGCTTCCGACTCAACGACAGCGAGCCGGTCGCTGGCTTCGGGCGTGCCGTTGAAGCCCAGGACCTCGACCGGCATCGACGGACCGGCGGCCACGACCGAATGGCCGGTATCCGACATGAGCGCGCGCACGCGGCCCCATTCCGAACCGGCCACGACGATGTCGCCCTGCTTTAATGTGCCGCGCTGAACGAGGACCGTTGCAACGGAACCGCGGCCGCGATCGAGCCGGGCTTCGATCACCGTGCCTTCGGCCGGCCGGTTCGGGTTAGCCTTGAGTTCAAGCACCTCGGACTGCAGTGCAATCATGTCGAGCAGCTTGTCGAGGTTGCGTTTTTCCTTCGCCGAAACCTCAAGCTCCAGCACATCGCCGCCAAGCGATTCGACCTGGATCTCATGCTGCAGCAATTCGGTGCGCACGCGCTCCGGCTTGGCGTCCGGTTTGTCGATCTTGTTGATGGCGACGATGATCGGAACCTTCGCGGCCTTGGCGTGCTGAATCGCTTCTACCGTCTGCGGCATCACGCCGTCGTCGGCGGCGACCACGAGCACGACAATGTCGGTGATCTTGGCGCCGCGCGCGCGCATGGCGGTGAACGCAGCGTGGCCCGGCGTGTCGATGAATGTGATCCGGCCGCCCGAAGGCGAAGTCACCTGATAGGCGCCGATATGCTGGGTGATGCCGCCGGCCTCGCCCGCGGCGACTTCAGTCGAACGGATGGCATCCAGGAGCGACGTCTTGCCGTGATCGACGTGGCCCATGATGGTGACGACCGCCGCGCGCGCCTGCAGGTTCTCCGGCGCATCGGGGGCGTCGAACATGCCTTCTTCGACATCGGCCTCGGCGACGCGGCGTACGCTGTGGCCGAGTTCCTCGGCGATGAGTTGAGCCGTGTCGGCGTCAATCGTATCCGTGATCTTCGCCATGTGACCCTGCTGCATCAGGATGCGGATCACGTCGACGGAACGCTCGGCCATGCGGTTGGCCAGTTCCTGAATGGTGATCGTCTCGGGGATCGTAACTTCGCGTGCGATCTTTTCCTTGGGCTCGTCGCGATGGCCGGTCATGCGCTGCACGCGGCGGCGGAACGACGCCACCGAGCGTTCGCGGACTTCGTCGGCGGAAAGCGCGGTCACGACGGTAAGGCGGCCGCGGCGTTTCTCGCCGACCGTGCGCGTCGGCTTGGGCGCAGGTGCGGGCCGTACGGCTGCACCGCCGGCGCCGCGGCGGGGGCGGGGCGCTTCATCGTCTTCGGCTTCGAGTGCGGGTCGCGCGCCGGGCTTTGCCGTTGTTGCATCGGTGCCAAAGCGCCTCTTGGCGACTTCGTCGGCCTTGCGTTTGGTTTCTTCGTCGTGCTTGCGGCGTACTTCTTCGTTGAGCTTGCGGGCTTCGGCCGCGGCGCGCTCGACGCGATCGGTTTCTTCGCGGCCTCTGCGAACGCGGGCCTCTTCTTCGGCGCGCCCGCGCTCTTCATTTTCCTTCAGGCGCGCATCGGCGAGGGCGTGGGCACGCGCATTGCGCTCGTCATCGGTCAGCGTGCGCAGCACAACGCCGGAAGATTTCGGCGAAACGGCCGGGCCGGCGGCGGGCGCCGTTGCGGCTGCGCTCACCGCCGGTTTGGCAGGTGCGCTGGAGCGCTTGGGTGCGGCGGCGCTACGGTCGGGGGCGGCGGCGACCGCCGGCTCTACCCTGGCTTCGCCCGAACCGGCGCGGCGTTTGACCTTCTCGACGACGACGGCCTTGCTGCGCCCATGGCTGAAACTCTGGCGCACGACGCCCTGCTCGACGCCGCCACGCTTGAGTGTCAGCGTCTTGGTCGGGGTTACGCTCAGCTTTTCGCCGGTATTTTTCGTCTCGGTCATTCGTATCCAGTTTCCACACGCATAGTGTTTATCGGCCGGGCAGCTTAGTGCGGCGCGGCAGGCTCGGGCTTTTGGCCCGGATCGCCGGTCCGAAACCGTTCCAAGCGCTGCAAACGCGCCAAAAACGTGTCGCTGGCGGCCCCGGCCAGCAGGGCTGCATGTATCACATTTGGGCGCCCCAGTGCCAAATCCAATTGGGCGGAGGTCAGAAACCCGCTTACGGTGATCGATCCGGTCCGCGGGCTATGGCGTAGCGCGGCATTAAGCTTTCTCACCCCGTCGGGCGCCGCCTCGGCGGCGTGAATGAGCGCGATAGCTTCGCCGCGTCCCAGCGCGGCCTCGACCTTGGTGAAGCCCGCTATCGCAGATCCGGCCTTGCCGGCTATCGCCAGCGCATCGAGCGCCGAACGTTCAAGCAGGTGGCCGGTGCGGGCGACGAAATCGGCGGGCAGCCGGACGTCACGCTTGAAGCCCCGCGCAAAGATCTTGCGCTTGACCGCGTCGGCAAGCGCGTCCTGCGTCGCCGTCACCCAGACGCCCCGGCCTGGCAGCTTGCGCTTGAGGTCGGGGACGGCCTCGCCATCCGGTCCGATGACGAACCGGATCAAGTCCTCAACCGGGCGCACCGTACGGGTCGCAACGCACAGCCGTTCGACGCCGCGCGCGTGCGGTCCGCCGTCCAGCTCGATGTCGTGCGCTTGCGCGATCATTCGGGGTACGGCTCTGTTTACGGTTGTGCCTCGGCGGCGGGAGTTTCTTCGACGGCCGGCGGCGGCGCGAGGTCGGCTTCGGTGACCCAACCCGCCTTGAGGCGGGCCTGCATGATTAGCGCCTCGCAATCCTCGCGCGACAGTTCAAAACCGTCGAGAAAGCCGGGTTCGCGCTTGGCCTCGCCATCCTTGCGTTCGGTCCAGCCGGCAAGGTCGTCTGTGGCGCAGCCGGCGAGATCCTCGACCGTCTTGATGCCGTTCTCGCCGAAGCGCACCAGCATGGCCGCGGTGACACCCTCGACTTCCCTGAGCGCGTCCTCAACCCCAAGCTCCTGGCGCTTGGCATCGAGTTCGCCTTCGATCTTGTCGAGATATTCGCGCGCGCGTGTTTGCAGTTCTGCCGCGGTATCGTCGTCAAAGCCCTCGATGCCGGCGATTTCCTTGGGATCGACCATCGCCAGTTCCTCGACCGAATTGAAACCTTCGGAAGCCAGCAACTGGCCGATCACCTCGTCGACATTGAGCGTGTCGATGAACATGCGGGTGCGATTTTCAAATTCCGCCTGGCGGCGTTCGGATTCCTCCTGCTCGGTCAGGATGTCGATGTCCCAGCCGGTGAGCTGGGAAGCGAGGCGGACGTTCTGGCCGCGACGTCCGATGGCCAGCGAAAGCTGCTGATCCGGCACCACCACTTCGATGCGCTCGCGTTCCTCGTCGAGCACCACTTTGGCGACCTCGGCAGGCGCCAGCGCGTTGACGACGAAAGTCGCGATGTCCTGCGACCACGGGATGATGTCGATCTTCTCGCCCTGCAATTCGTTGACCACCGCCTGCACGCGCGAGCCGCGCATGCCGACGCAGGCGCCGACCGGATCGACCGAAGAATCGCGTGAAACCACGGCGATCTTGGCGCGCGAGCCGGGGTCTCGCGCCACCGCCTTGACCTCGACGATGCCGTCGTAGATTTCCGGCACTTCCTGC
The DNA here is from genome assembly GCA_963723335.1 of uncultured Alphaproteobacteria bacterium. Lineage (GTDB taxonomy): Bacteria > Pseudomonadota > Alphaproteobacteria > Rhizobiales > Xanthobacteraceae > BOG-931. The sequence continues at coordinate 574,279 of CAVRQJ010000007.1, forward strand.
GTGAACAGCTTCGACATGAACTGCGGATGGGTCCGCGACAGGAAAATCTGCGGTCCGCGCTGTTCGCGCCGGACGTCGTAGATATAGGCGCGGATACGATCGCCGTTGCGGAACACTTCACGCGGCAGCATTTCGTCGCGGCGCACGATCGCTTCGCCGCGGCCGAGATCGACGACGACGTTGCCGTATTCGACCCGCTTGACGATGCCGTTGACGATATCGCCGATGCGATCCTTGTATTCGTCGTACTGCCGGTCGCGCTCGGCCTCGCGCACTTTCTGCACGATGACCTGTTTGGCCGACTGCGCGGCGATGCGTCCGTATTCGAGCGGCGGCAGCGGATCGGCGATGGTGTCGCCGATCTGCGCGGCGGGATGGCGGCGGCGCGCCTCGTCAAGGCTGATCTGCGTCGCGGGATTTTCGACGGTTTCCATCACCAGCATGTGGCGCGACAAGTGCAGTTCGCCGCTCTTGCCGTCGATTTCGGCGCGAACTTCGGTCTCGCTGCCGTAGCGGGAGCGCGCCGCCTTGGCGATCGCGTCCTCCATGGCGCCGAGAACGATCCGCCGATCGATGGCCTTCTCGCGGGCGACCGCTTCGGCGATCTGTAGAAGTTCGAGTTTGTTGGCGCTAACGGTCGCCATTGGTTAATCTCCCTTGCGTTGGTTCTGCTTGCTCTTGCGGAGCGATTGCGAAATGAGCGTGTCGGTGAGAACAAGTTTTGCTTCCGCCATGTCGTCGATCCGGAGCAAAACTTCAGAGCCGTCGTTTGCCGCGCCATCGAGGCGCATGCGTGCGCAGTCGCCGTCGGTGCCGGCCAGTTCGCCGCGGAAGCGCTTGCGGCCATCGATCGGGACCAGCATTTCCACGTGGGCGACGGAGCCGGCGTAGCGATCGAAATCCGAACGCCGCACCAGCGGCCGGTCGATGCCGGGCGAGGAAATTTCCAGCCGATAGGCGCCTTCGATCGGATCGGTCGCGTCGAGCACCAGCGACAGCGCCCGCGAAACCGCTTCGCAGTCCTCGACGGACATGGTGCCGTCCGGCCGCTCGGCCATGATCTGGACCGTAGCTCCGGCGAAGGCGGATATGCGCACGCGCACGAGACGATAGCCGAGCGCGGCCAGCACCGGTTCGGCCAGCGCCGCGACCCGCGCGGAACGGCCCGGCTCGACGATGAGCCGTGGCTCCTCGGCAAAGTGCGCGAGTTCGACGCTTGTCGGCCCGTCGTCCATGCTGTTGTGCCAGTGCTGTTCGGCCATTTTTCCCGCAAACGTGGACTGCAAAGTGCCGCCGGACCTCAGGTAATAAAAAAGAGCGGGCCCCCGGGGGAACCCACTCTCAAAACCGCTCGGATCAACCGATCGTTATGAGGTATCCATGACGGATGGCGCAAATATAGCGGTTTATTGGGCCGTTGCAAGGCCGCAGGCGGCGTCAACGGAGCGTGCCGGTCCGCTTCGGAGCGCAATATTTCCTTCAGAATTGCTGAATTATTGTTGGATACGGGCACCGCAAATTACGCGAAAAATGGTGGATGGAAGATGGGTGCCGCCTTATCGCTGATCCCGGAACTTGAGGACGTCATCCAGCACGGCTCGCGCCGCAAGCGCGCCGAGACCTTGCAGCGCATTACAACGCTGTTCCTGGCCGGAGCGGATCGGTTTGGCGAAATCCAAGTCGATCTTTTTGACGACGTTTTCGGACTCCTGATCGCGGAAATCGAAACCAAGGCGCGGGCCGAGCTCGCGAACCGCCTGGCGCCCGTCAGCAATGCGCCGCCGAAGGTGCTCCGCACGCTGGCCAATGATGACGACATCGCTGTGGCCGGGCCGGTGCTGACGCTGGCGCCGCGCCTGCAAGAGGGCGATCTCGTCGAGGTTGCGAATAGCAAAAGTCAGGCTCACCTGCAGGCGATCTCCACGCGCGACGAACTGGGCGAGGCGGTCACCGATGTACTGGTGCGGCGCGGCGATCGCGAGGTCGTCCGCAGCGTTGCTGAAAATCGCGGCGCGAGAATTTCCGACACCGGGTTCTCCCGTCTGGTCGAGCGCGCCGGGTCCGACGGCATCCTAGCCGAGAAAGTCGGGCTGCGGCCCGACATTCCGCCGCAATTGTTTCAGGAATTGCTGACAAGGGCGACCGCAGTCGTACACAAGCGGCTGCTTGCTTCGGCGTCACCTGAGCTGAAAGCGGAGATCCGCCGCGTCCTGGATAAAGTATCGGGTGAAGTCGGCGCCCGCGTCGGTCCGCGCGATTATCGGGCGGCACAGCGTGTCGTGCTCGGCTTGCATCGGGCCGGCAACATGAACGAGGCTGTTTTAGCCGCGTTCGCCGGTGACAACAGATACGAAGAGACGGTGGTCGGCCTCGCGGCGCTCTCCAAGGTACCGGTCAATGTCGCCGATCGGCTTATGGCCGGCGAGCAGCCGGACCCTGTGCTGATCCTGTGTAAAGCTGCGGGCATGGGCTGGCCGACGGTGAAAGCCATTATCGCCGCACGGCCCGGCGGCCAGGCGGCATCGAGCCAGGGTGCCGATTCCGCATTTGCCAATTACGGCCGGCTTTCGGCTTCGACGGCGCAGCGTGTCGTGCGCTTCTGGCAGGTACGCCAGACTGCTTGAGCAGGCAATCGCCTCAGAGCTTTCGGAAGATCAGGAAACAGGACGCGCGTTCCTCGCGCGCCGCCTTGGCGTGATAGCGCGTACGGGTGAATCCCGGCCATGGATCGCGCCAATCCTGCGCCGATTGCGCCGTCCATTCGAAGTCTTTTGACCGGGCGAGGCGCTGAAGGGTCCAGGCGGCGTAATCGGCAATATCGGTCACGAACCGGAAATCGCCGCCGTGCCGCAAGATGCGCGCAAGCTGCGCGACCATTTCATCTTGCACGAAACGGCGTTTCCAGTGACGGCGTTTCGGCCAGGGATCGGGATGGATCAGGTCGACGCGCGCGAGCGACATGTCAGGAAGCCATGCGAGCAGGTTCACCGCATCGTCGAAATGCAGCCTGATGTTGCTCAGGCGCTCGTTTTCGATTCCTGCCAGCGCCTTGGCCATGCCGTTGACGAAAGGCTCGACGCCGATGAAGCCGGTGTGCGGCCGCTCCTTGGCCTGCGCGATCATGGATTCGCCGCCGCCAAAACCGATTTCGAGCGCAACTTCGGCAACCGCCGAAGGAAATAGCGCTCTCAAGTCCGCCGGCGCAGGGCGCGCCGTGTCGATCGCGAGGCTCGGTAGTACCGTATCGAAAAGTTGCGCCTGCCGCGGACGCAGCTTGTGGCCTTTGCGCCGGCCGAAGAATGCGCGGGCTGGATGCGCGGAACTATCACCCACAGTCATGCTCCGCAAAGGCGGATGGTCCAGTAAACATCCATCGCGCAAAAGATGCACGGCTGGTGATTACAGGACCATCCGCATTCGCGGATGATGACACGGATTTAGCGCAGGGCGCGCTTAATCGCGTCGGCGAGGTCGGTTCGTTCCCAGGAAAAACCGCCGTCCTTATCCGGCGCGCGGCCGAAATGACCGTAAGCGGCCGTGCGGCGGTAAATCGGCCGGTTGAGCTTGAGCGTGCGGCGGATATTGGTCGGCGTCAGGCGGAAAAGCTCGGGTAAAACCTTCTCGAGCTTCTTTTCGTCCACCTTGCTGGTGCCGTGTGTATCGACCAGCACCGACATCGGGTCGGCGACGCCGATCGCATAGGCGACTTGAATGGTGCAACGATCGGCGACGCCTGCGGCCACGACGTTCTTGGCAAGGTAGCGCGCCGCATAAGCAGCCGAGCGGTCGACCTTGGTCGGGTCCTTGCCGGAGAACGCGCCGCCGCCGTGGGGCGCATAGCCGCCGTAAGTGTCCACGATGATCTTCCGTCCGGTCAGGCCGCAGTCTCCATCGGGGCCGCCGACGACGAAGTTACCGGTCGGATTGACCAGAAAATCGGCCGGCCGCTTCGGCATCCAGCCCTTCGGCAGCGCGGACTCCACGGCATTGGCGATCATGTCCTTCACCATGCCGGGCGTGTACTTCTTGCCGTTGCGGCTTTTCTCGTTGTGCTGCGTGGAGACCACGACCTTGGTGCAGCCGACTGGTTTGCCGTTGACGTATTGAACGGTGACCTGGCTCTTCGCGTCGGGCTGCAAATCGAACAACTGGCCGGAACGGCGCTTGTCGGAGAGAACCTTCAGAATCTTGTGCGCGAAGTAGATCGGCGCCGGCATGAACGAGTTCTTCTCATAGACCTCGCTCTCCGTGCAGGCGAAGCCGAACATCATGCCTTGGTCGCCGGCGCCTTCTTCCTCGCCGCTCTTTTTCTTCTTGGCGTCGACGCCCATCGCGATGTCGGGCGACTGGCCGTGCAAAAGCACTTCGACATCCGCACCATGATAGGAGAATCCCTCCTGGTCGTAGCCGATATCCTTGACCACATCGCGCGCGATTTGCGTGATCAGTTCACGGTCGACGACTGCCTTGCCGCCGATCTTGCGAAACAACTGGCCGCGGCCTTCGCCGGCGACCACGATCTTGTTGGTCGTGCAAAGCGTCTCGCAGCCGAGACGGGTATTGACGAGACTGTCATCGGCGACACCGAGCTTGATGTCTTTCTCGATGAACGCGTCGAGGATGGCATCGGAAATCTGGTCGCAGACTTTGTCGGGATGTCCCTCCGACACGGACTCACTCGTGAAAAGATAATTGGCGTGCGCCACAGCGAAACACTCCCTCGTAACTGGCCTTGATTTCTCTAGAGGCTGGACCCCCGCGCGGCCGGTTTTCGCGCTAAACAAGGCGGTTGTTGCAGCGTACTCTTGCCCGGTCAAGATGTGGGCGGAAGGTGGGCGCTGGCCGCTTCATGCCGGCGGGTGCGGGCGAAATTTCTCAGCGTTTGTCGCGCGTGGCGATTTGCTCGACGAGGTCGACGATGCGCCGCCGCAATTTTGAATCTTCAATGCGCATGAATGCTTTGGTCAGCGCCAAACCGTCGGACGTCGCCAGAAAGTCGGACACATAGGCGGGTGAGGGCGCCTCGCCCATGCCTTCATGACGGCCTACGGTTTGTGCGGCCGGCGCACCTTCGAAGAAGAACGCGACGGGCACCTGAAGAATCTGGGAAATCTGCTGCAGCCGGCTCGCACCAATTCGATTGGTGCCCTTCTCGTATTTTTGGACTTGCTGAAATGTCAGGCCGAGAGCATCGCCAAGTTTCTCCTGGCTCATTCCGAGCATCATACGGCGCATGCGCACGCGGCTACCGACATGTTTGTCGGTCGGGTTCGGCGCCTTTTTCGCTAACATAGCCATCGTTCCTCAGCCCCTTTTTCTAGCTCAACGGCGGCGTATAGCAAATCCGTCACAATTGAAACTGTTTCGGCGGAATGACCGTTATGCATCGAAAATTCCTTGGGAATGTTGCATTCTCATTTAATGAGAGTGTGTAGTTGGCGATTCACCCGGTTCAGTTGCGAAAACAACCAACAAAAAACATCCTGCGGTCGTTTACGGGCGTTATTGCGCGTTATTGCAGTAGAAAATCATTCTCCGGAAAATTCCAATTTCGTTGCGATACTCGTCCTAAAATTGTGGCTTTCTGAAAAATCGTGCCGAATCCGGCAATTCGGAACAACAATTCAGATTTTAATCATGTCAGCGCGCACCCTGCGGCGAATGACGGCGATGAGCGCGATCACAACCATGATGGCGGCGGGCGCGTCGCCGAAACGCGCGTAGAGAGGTGCGCCGATTGGACGCGGCAAGGGGGCGTCAAGAACGCCTTCGGTTCCAAGCGGCAGGGAATTGACGATCCGCCCGACCGGATCCACCACCGCGGATATTCCGGTATTTGCCGCGCGCGCCAGTGGCAGGCCCTCTTCAATCGCCGTCACGCGCGCCTGCTGGAAATGCTGGTAAGGGCCGGCCGAGTTTCCAAACCAGCCGTCATTGGTCACATTGACGATCCATCCCGGCCGCATGCCGGGCGGCATGACCTCCCCGGGAAAAATTATTTCATAGCAGATCAGCGGCAGCGCAATCGGAGCGCCAGGGATCGGGATGAGACGATGCCGGTCGCCGGCGAGAAAACCGCCGCGTTGTTTGGTCAGTTCCTGCAAGCCAAGCCGCTCCAAGTATGGCTCAAGCGGCAAATACTCCCCGAACGGGACGAGGTGGACTTTGTCGTAGATCGCGCGAATCGAGCCCGAGTGATCGATGACGTAGATCGAGTTGTAGACACCCGACCCCGCGGGATTGTCCGGATCGGCAAGCCGCATGGCGCCGGTGATCAGGACAGTATTTTGCGGCAGGAGCTGCGTGATTTGCGCGAGCGCATCGGCTTCACGCGTCAGAAAGAACGGAAATGACGATTCCGGCCAGATCAGCTGCGTCACGTCGTGCAGCCCTTGCGCCTGCTGTGTTGCTGCGCGGCTCGACAACGCGACGTAGCGGTTCATTACCTCCTGCCTGGCGGCATAATTGAAGCGAACGTCTTGCTGAAGATTTGGCTGCATGATGCGCAGATGCACGCCTTCGACGAAACGCGTCGGCGTGCGCGCGAGGCGGACCGCGCCGTAACCGCCCATCGCCGCCAGCACGACGACACTGAGCGCGAACGGCCACCAGGGTCGGCGCGTTTCGGCGGGATCGTCGGTCATCGTGGCCGGTGACGCGGATACGACGACGGCGATGAATGTCAGTCCCCAGACGCCGAACAGCGACGCCGATTGTGCCAAAGCCAGTGGTGTGGTGAGCGCGTAGCCGAAGGCGTTCCACGGAAAGCCGGTCAGGGCGTAACCGCGCAGCCATTCGGTTGCCGTCAGTCCAACGCCGAGCGCGACGATACGCAGAGCGCCGCGCGTCCACAGCATGCGCGCCAGCGCCACGCCGAGCGCAGTGTAGATCGCCGCCACCGCGGGCAAGCCGATCACCGCAAACGGCAGCAGCCAGCCGAAAGTCGGCGCATCGACGAGAAAAGCAAAACCGATCCAGTAAAGTCCGGCGATAAAATAACCGAAGCCGAACCACCAACCGATTGCCGCCGCGGCGGTGATGCCGCCCCATCGCCCGACGCCGGCGCCATCGATCAGCCAGACCAGCGTCGGAAAGGTGAGAAAGAGTATCGGCCAGGCGTTCATCGGCGCCATCGCCAGCGCCGAAAGCGCGCCGGCGGCGAACGCGATCAGCCAGCGCCGCCAGCCCCAGGACAAAACGATTGCGTGGATGAGTCTCTTTAGCGTCACGGCGCGCGCGGCGTGTTCGGATTTGGCCGATTGGCTTCCTCGCGTGGCGGCGCCGCCGGCCGGGGTGGCGGAGTTGTCCGCACCAGCGTCGGCGTGTCGCGGGACGCCGCCGGCCGGCGATCCTTGCGCAGATAGATCTTGACGCGCTTGACCCGGCGCGGGTCGGCGTCGAGCACTTCGGCTTCGAATGGTTCCGGTCCCGGCACGAGTTCGCCGCGCACGGGGACGTGGCCCGCTTTGGTGACGAGATAGCCGCCGATGGTGTCGACTTCCTCCGCAACGTCGCCAACGTCGAATTGATCGCCGATGGCGGCGCGGACGTCGTCGAGACTGGCGCGGCCCGCGGCGACGAACGAGCCGTCAGCCTGCCGCGTCACTGCCGGGCCTTCTTCTTCGTCGTGCTCGTCGGCGATATCGCCGACAATGAGCTCGACCAGATCCTCGATCGAGACCAGGCCGTCGCTACCGCCATATTCGTCGATCACCAGTGCGAGATGAATGCGGGTGGCCTGCATCTTGGCGAGCAGATCGAGTGCCGGCATTGACGGCGGCGCATAAAGCATTTCGCGGATGATTTTCGCCGACACCAATTGTGCCGAGAGATCGATATTCGCGAAGTTCAGCCCGGCCGGCCGCGTTCCTTCGGCCTGGGCCGTGCCGGCGGGATCCTCCGCGGCGCGCGCGGCCATGAACGCGATCAGATCGCGGATGTGAACCATCCCGGTCGGGTCGTCGAGCGTGTCGTTATAGACCACGAGCCGCGAATGTCCGGCGACTTCGAAGACCTTGACGAGTTCGCCAAGCGCAATGTCCTGCTGGACGGCGACGATATCGGCGCGCGGCACCATGACCCGCTCGATCCGGGTTTCGCGCAGGCCGAGAATATTCTTCAGCATCACCGCTTCTTCGGGCGAAAAATCCGACTGCGGCTGTTCGTTGGTGAGTACGAGTTCGAGATCGGCGCGGGTCGAGGCCGCCTTCCAGCCGAACAGGATCCGGATGACGCGCGTCAGCCAGCCTTCGATCTCGCCAACCGGTTTCGGCACCACCGCCGGCAGGTCGCGGCGTTCGCCCTCGGATGGATCGCTGCGCGGCGGGACTTGAGCCATTGATGATTGCATCACGTGAGTTTTTGCATCAGAAGTCTAAACCGTTTTCAAGTTTTGCGGCGGCGCGTCGCCGGTTGTTTGGCGGGCCGCCTGGTCCGATGCCCGACGGCGCGATCGCTGGCCGACCGCCGGTACGGATCCGGGATCGCGAGCCGCCGCAGGATATCGCGCTCGGCGCTTTCCATTGCAACCGCGTCCTCGTCAAGATCGTGATCATAGCCCACCAGGTGCAGGAATCCGTGCACCGCAAGATGGGCAACATGATGGACGAGCGGCTTGCGCTCGCCGCGGGCTTCGCGCGCGATGGTCTCGTAAGCAAGGACGATGTCACCGATATGCCGCCCATGGCGCGTCGGAAACGACAGGACGTTCGTGGCCGCGTCGATGCCCCGCCAAGTCCGGTTAAGAACGCGTATCGCCGAATCATCGGTCAGAACGATAGCAATCTCGGTCGCCTTTGTTGACCGGGTGGCGGATGCGGCGCGTGTGACGGCGCGCCGTACGATCGATTTCACCTGTGAGGCGTCCTGCCAGCGGCTGGAATCGACGAGCACGTCGATCGTCAGCGCGGAGCGCGCCGCGCGCGTCATTCCCGCCGCTCGCGCTTTTTCGCGGCTTCCTTGTCGTAGGCTTCGACAATGCGCGCGACGAGTTCGTGGCGGACCACGTCCGCCGACGTAAAGCTGACATGGCCGATACCCTCGACGCCGTCGAGGAGCCGCACCGCATCGGCGAGCCCGGAGGTCTGGCCCGACGGCAAGTCCACCTGGCTCGGATCGCCGGTCACCACCATCCGGCTGTTCTCGCCGAGACGGGTCAGCAGCATCTTCATCTGCATCGCCGTCGTGTTCTGCGCTTCATCGAGAATCACGGCGGCGTTCGACAAAGTCCGCCCGCGCATGAAGGCGAGCGGCGCGATCTCGATTTCGGTCGACTGCATCGCGCGCTCGACGACGCGCGCGTCCATCATGTCGTACAGCGCGTCGTAGATCGGCCGGAGATAAGGATCAACCTTCTCGCGCATGTCGCCGGGCAGGAAGCCGAGCCGCTCTCCGGCTTCGACTGCCGGCCGCGATAAAACGATGCGATCGACTTCCTTGCGCTCGAACAGTTGCACGGCATAGGCGACCGCGAGCCAGGTCTTGCCGGTGCCTGCCGGGCCGGTCGAGAACACCAGTGCATGACGCTTGAGCGCGCGAATGTAGGCATCTTGCGCGGCGGTGCGTGCGCGGACGCGGCGCTTGCGCAGATTGATCTCCTCGAAACTGTCGCGTGCCGCGGCCGGATCGAAATCGAACAGCGAGCCCTGCGACAGCGCGAGCCGGATCGTGCCGTCGACATCGCCCTGGACCAGTTCGTCGCCGCGCTTCAATCGTTCATAGAGACTCTCGAGCACGCGGCGCGCCCGATCGCAGCCGTCGCGCGGGCCTTCGATCGTCACCTGATTGCCGCGCGAATTGGCAACGACGGCGAGCTTCCGCTCGATCAAGGCGAGGTTCTGGCCATATTGGCCGAATAGCGCCGAGGCGAGGCGATTGTCGTCGAAGGTCAGAACGATCTGCGCCGCACTGTCCGGCGCAATGAAAACCGACTCTTCCGTTTCAGGTGTTCGCAAAGTCAGACTCCTGTGGGAAGGAGAGCGGGACGTTGGGCGGGTGGATGCTGCGAAGCCTGCGCCAGCGCTCCGAACAGGCTATTTCTGGCGATATCGGTGATCGTCACCGTGGCGATCTCGCCGATCAGTGACACCGGCGCTTCGACCTGCACCGGCTGCAAATAAGGCGAGCGGCCGACAAGCTGCCCGTCATGGCGGCCCGGCCGCTCGAACAGCACATCGAAACTGAGATTCAGGCAGCCGCGGATGAACGCGGCCTGGCCGCGATCGATCGTCCGCTGAAGCCGCTGCAACCGTTCCGATTTCACTTCTTCCGGAACTTGATTCGGCATGTCGGCGCCAGGCGTGCCGGGACGCGCCGAATATTTGAAGGAGAAGGCAGCGGAAAAACCCACGTCGCCGATGAGGCCGATCGTAGCCTCGAAATCGCTTTCGGTTTCGCCCGGAAACCCGGCGATGAAATCGGATGTCAGCGCGATATCCGGCCGCGCGTCGCGCAGGCGCGCCACGATGTCCAGATAGTCCGCGCGCGTGTGGCGGCGATTCATCGCGGCAAGGATGCGATCGGAGCCGGATTGTACCGGCAAATGCAGTTGCGGCATGACCATCGGCAAATCGCGGTGTGCCGCTATTAGATCGTCATCCATGTCACGCGGATGACTGGTCGTGTAACGCAGCCGCGCGATGCCGTTTATTCGCGCGATGCGCTCGAAGAGCCGCGCCAGCGACCACGGGCGGCCGTCCGGACCCTCGCCGTGATAGGCATTGACGTTCTGGCCGACCAGCGTGACTTCGCGCACGCCCGCATCCGCAAGCCGCTCGATTTCGGCGGCAATCTTGTCGACCGGCCGCGACAGTTCCGCGCCGCGTGTATAGGGCACCACGCAGAACGTACAGAACTTGTCGCAGCCTTCCTGGATCGTGACGAAAGCGGAAACGCCGCGCGCGCGGGTCGCCGTTCTGCTTGGCGCGGCGAGCTGGTCGAACTTGTCGTCGAGTGGAAACTCGGTGTCGACGGCTTTGCCCTCGCGCGCGGCGCGCGCCAGTAATTCGGGCAGGCGGTGATAGCTCTGCGGTCCAAACACCAGATCGACCGCCGGTGCGCGGCGGATGATCTCTTCGCCCTCCGCTTGCGCGACGCAGCCGGCGACTGCCACGACGACGTGCCGGCCATCGGCGGCGGCGGCATCCTTCATGCGGCGGACGCGGCCCAATTCCGAATAGACTTTTTCGGCGGCTTTCTCGCGAATGTGACAGGTGTTGAGGATGACGAGATCGGCATCCTCGGGCACCAGCGTCTCGGCGTAGCCGTGCGGCGCCAAGGTATCCGCCATACGACGTGAATCGTAGACGTTCATCTGGCAACCAAACGACTTGACGTAGAGCTTGCGGGGTCCGTTCATGCCGGTGGTGGTTCGAGCCTAAGCTTTTGTATTAGCTCGTAATTCCGTTCCATCCCGCATCCCGCGGGACTGCCGCTGTGGTCCATCGTCTTAGCTGGATTCCCGGCAAAAAGGAATGGCGCAAAATCGCCTGCGGGTGTGCGTCAGTCCAGCGCCTGGACATTGGCCTCCTTGATCACGCCGGTCCATTTGGCGATCTCGGACTTGATATAGGCGTCGAATTCCTCCGGTGTACTGCTGAGCGCGATCATGCCGAGCTCCTTGTAGCGCTGCTTGGTATCGTCAAGGCTGACCGCTTGGCGTGCGGCGGCACTGAGTTTCGCCCGGATATCGTGCGGCGTTCCCGGCGGCGCTACGATGCCGAACCAGGTCGCGGATTCAAAGCCCGGCAGTCCCGACTCGGCGACAGTGGGAATGTCCGGGGCCGATGGTGAACGCTTGGCGCTGGTGACCGCAAGCGCGCGCAATGTTCCGGCCTGGACGTTGCCCATGACAGCCGAGAGATTTGAAAACATCAGCGGTATCTGACCGGCAAGAAGATCGTTGATCGCGCCGGCTTCGCCACGATAGGCGACGTGCACCATTTTGATTCCCGCGTCGAACTGGAATAGTTCGGCGGTCATGTGCGGCGTGGTCCCGACACCGCCAGTGCCGAAATTGATTTTGCCGGGATTTTCCTTGGCCATTTTGATGACGTCGGCGACTGAATGTGCCGGCGAGGATGGATTGACCACAAGCACCAGCGGGGAAGATCCGGTAGGCGCTATTCCGACAAAGTCCTTCGCGGGATCGATTGTCACCTTACGATAGAGCGCGGGGGCCACCGCGCAGGTCGTCTGGCTGCCCATCATCAGGGTGTAACCGTCCGGATCGGCTTTCGCTAAATCCTGGGCTGCGATCAGCCCGCTGGCGCCGGGGCGGTTCTCGACCACAATCGTCTGGCCGAGAATTTTCGACATTTGCAGCGCGATGACGCGCGCTGCCACGTCTGTGCCGCCGCCGGCCGCGAAGCCGACGAGCATCCTGATCGGGTGGTTGGGATAACCGGCATTTTGCGCGTGAGCAGCGCTTCCGAAAAGGCCCAGCGCCAGGCCAAGAACGACACGCAACGATTGCGTTGCCTTCATAACCGCTCCTCCCGTCAGGCCCGATTGGTCGGGTCCATTTCCTTGATTGTAGTCGGTCGGCGGCCTTGCGTCAGCCGAGGTCGCGGCGCAGCACCAGGGCCGTCGCGCCGCCGTCGTAATAGCCCTGGCGGCGGCCGACTTCCTTAAATCCCGCGCGCCGATAGAGCCGCGTCGCTGGCGTATTATTCTCGCCGACTTCGAGAAAAACCGCGCGTGTGCCGAGCCCGGCCAGCCGGCGCAGATGCAGATCGAGCAGCGGCCGCGCCAGCGCACGCCCCCGCCAGGCCGGGGCGACGGCGACGGAAAGAATTTCCGCTTCGCTCGCGGCCATGCGCGACAGGATGAAGCCGATCAGTTTGCGTCCGCTTGTGGCGCGATGAGCGAGCACGTTCTTCTCGACCAGCAGCCGCTGAATCTCGTCTTCGCCCCAGCCGCGCTGGAACGACGCGACATGCACGCCTGCGATCGCGGCAGCGTCGCCCGGACGCGCTTCCGAGAATGCGGGCGCGGCGCGGCCAAACAGGCGAGAGACAAAACGCATCATCGGCGGGGCAGGGATGCTGCGTTTTGCGGTTGGGCGTCCGGAGCGCGCAGATATTCCGGTCTCGGCGGCGAATCTGGTTCCGGCAATACGGCGCCGATCTGCGCAATCCAGGCGATGTCGGGAGCGTCGCGCGCATCGACAATTACCGGCGCCATGGATTGCGGCACGCCGTCAGCGACAGCCTGTGCCGCCGATCCGGCGATGCAAGATGCGACGCCCGATGCCGCGCGCACCGCTTCGCTCAGTGGTGCCAGCCGGGGCACAATAAGAGTGCGACCGCCCGGAGCAAATACCTGCAGATAAACGTGGCTGTGGCGTGCGTCGATCGCGGCGACCACCGGCGCTTTATCGTCAGCGCCGAGATAAGGCGCGGAATAGGCCGAAAGCGTCGATACGCCGACGACCGGGATGCCGGTGGCAACGCCAAGCCCGCGCGCCGCTGATATTCCGACCCGCAGTCCGGTGAAGCTTCCGGGCCCGGTCGTCACCACGATGCGGTCGAAATCCGCGAAAGCCAGGCCCGATGCCTTCACGACGCGCGCGACAAGCGGCATCAGCGCTTCGGCATGGCCGCGCACCATCGGCAGGCTATCGCTGGCGAGAATGCCCCCGTTGAGCGCGCCTTGGAGCGTGCCTTGGACCGTGTCGAGCACGGCAGCGGAACAAGCCGCGAGCGCCGTGTCGATCGCCAGCACGCGCATGGGGAGTCACTTCAGTGCTGGAGCCGGCGCCTGGCGCCGGATCACATCGGGCGGACTTCGGTGACGTCGGGAATGAAATGGCGCAACAAATTCTGGATGCCGTGGCGCAAGGTCGCTGTCGATGACGGGCAGCCCGAACAGGCCCCCTTCATGTTGAGATAGACGACGCCGTCCTTGAAGCCGCGGAAGGTGATATCGCCGCCGTCATTGGCGACGGCTGGCCGCACGCGCGTTTCGATCAGTTCCTTGATGGTGGCGACAGTCTCGGCGTCGGACGCATCGAAAAACTCTTCGCCGTCGCTGGGCGCGGTGCTGCCGGCATTGAGCAACGGCGCGCCTGACATGAAATGTTCCATGATGGCGCCGAGGATCATCGGCTTGAGCTGCTGCCATTCACCGGCACTCTTGGTCACGGTGATGAAGTCCGAGCCGAAAAAGACGCCGCTGACGCCCGTGATACCGAACAGCCGCCCGGCGAGCGGTGACTGCTCCGCTTGCTCGGCATCGCGCAGATCGATCGTGCCGTTTTCGAAAACCGGCACGCCGGGCAAGAACTTCAGGGTCGCCGGATTCGGCGTCGCTTCGGTCTGGATGAACATTGCTATCCTCCGTCACCTGGTAGCTCACGCCTAGTCGTTCACTTCGGAACCGGCGCGGTGACCTGTATAACTCTATCATAATACGTGGCGAATTGCCGTGGAAGTTCAAGGGCCCGGGTAGGGTCCTAAGAACGCACGAAACCGACCACATCCTTGACGGCATTCATGGTCTGCCGCGCCAGTTTTTGGGCGCGCGACGCGCCATCCGCCAGCACCGCATCGATCGAAACCGGGTCGTTAAGCAGCCTTTTCATTTCGGCGCTGATCGGGCCGAGTTTTGCCACGGCGAGGTCGGTCAGCGCGGTCTTGAACGTCGAGAATTGGGCATTGCCGAATTGCGTCAGCACGCCGGCGCGCGTGACGCCGGCAAGGGCAGCATAGATGCCGACGAGGTTATCGGCTTCGGGGCGCGCTGCGAGGCCTTTTTCGTCGCTCGGCAGCGGTTCGGGGTCGGTCTTGGCGCGGCGGATCTTCTGCGCGATGGCGTCGGCATCGTCGGTGAGATTGATGCGGGAAAAATCGGACGCATCCGACTTCGACATTTTCTTCGAACCGTCACGCAGCGACATCACCCGCGTCGCTTCGCCGGTGATGAGCGGTTCCGGCAGCGGGAACAGCGCGTCGCCATATCCCTTTTCGCCGATCGATTGCGCGAAGTCATTGTTGAATTTCTGCGCAATGTCGCGTGACAGTTCGAGATGCTGCTTCTGGTCCTCGCCAACCGGCACATGCGTGGCACGATAAACGAGAATGTCGGCCGCCATCAGCGTCGGATAGGCATAGAGGCCGACGGAAGCGTTCTCGCGATCCTTGCCGGCCTTTTCCTTGAACTGCGTCATGCGATTAAGCCAGCCGAGACGGGCGACGCAATTGAATATCCAGGCAAGCTCGGCGTGTTCGGCGACCTGGCTCTGGTTGAATACGATGTGTTTCTTGGGATCGATCCCACAGGCGATGAAGGCCGCAGTGACCTCACGGATGGTCTTGGGCAATTCGGCGGGCTCCTGCCACACCGTGATCGCGTGCAGGTCGACGACGCAATAGATGCAGTCGTAACGGTCCTGCAATTCGACAAAGCGCTTGATGGCGCCGAGATAGTTGCCGAGATGCAGGTTGCCGGTGGGCTGCACGCCCGAAAAAACCAGTTCCTTAAACGCCATCTAAAATCTCCGCGCCGAACGTGCGCTAAATGCCACTAGGCGTGCTTGCCCTGCAAGGGCTGGCCGGTATAGTGCCGCCTTCCCGCAAAACCCCATCCATCGCGAGTTTTTCCATGACCACCGCCCGCTACGACGTTCTCGGCATCGGCAATGCGATTGTCGATGTTCTCGCCCGCGCCGAGGACGACTTTTTGCTCAAGCAGGGCATGCGCAAGGGCGGCATGGCGCTAATCGACGAAGCCCGCGCGCAGGCAATCTATGACGCGATGGGTTCGGCGGTCGAAATGTCCGGCGGCTCGGCGGCGAATACCATTGTCGGCCTTGCATCGCTTGGCGCGCGCGCAGCCTTCATTGGCAAGACCAAGGACGATCAGCTTGGCCGCGCTTATAGCCACGACATCCGCGCCGCCGGCGTAAGTTTCACCACCAAGCCCGCGGTGACCGGGCCTTCGACCGGACGCTGCTACGTGCTGGTGACGCCGGACGGCGAGCGCACCATGAATACCTATCTTGGCGCCGCGCAGGACCTGCATCCCGACGACATCGATGCCGACATGATCGCGGGGAGTTCCGTCACCTATCTCGAAGGATATCTCTGGGATCCGAAGAATGCCAAGGAGGCATTCCTCAAAGCAGCCAAGATTTCCCATGAGGCGGGGCGCAAGGTTGCGCTGACATTGTCGGATGCCTTCTGCGTCGACCGCTGGCGCGACGAATTTTTGCAGCTCATGCGGTCGCGCACGGTCGATCTCATCTTCGCCAACGAGGCGGAACTGCAAAGTCTCTATCAGACGTCTGATTTCGACACGGCCGTGAAGGTACTCCGCGCCGACATAGACGTCGCGGTGGTGACGCGCAGCGAGAAAGGCTGTCTCGTCATCAGTCCCGACGGCACCGAGGCAGTGCCGGCTTTCCCGGTTGATCGCGTCGTCGACACGACCGGAGCAGGCGATCTGTTCGCGGCAGGATTCCTGTCGGGTCTTGCGCGCGGCGCCGACGATCGAACCTGCGGCCGGCTCGGCGCGATGGCCGCCGCCGAAGTCATCCAGCACCTCGGCGCTCGCCCGGAAGCTTCGCTGAAAGATATGGCGCGCGACAACGGCCTCGCCGACTAGAAACGCTGCTATTGCCTGCGGATCACCGCGTCTGACGGTAACCAATTGCTAACCAAACATGGTTAACGACTGGTCAACCGCAATTCCGGAGATCCGACCATGGCTGAGAGCCCGGACAACAGCGCCGGCGACGGCAAAAAGACCGACGCCGAAACCGCCCAGGAACGGGCGATCAAAAATCTGCCGATGGTGCTGGCGCCAAAGCTCGGCGCCGGCGAAGACGAGCCGATCGAAGAGCCAGCCGACGCGAGCGCGGATGCCGCCGCTGCGTCCGCCACGGCCGCCGCTCAGGTGCATTCCACCCGTTTCCTGATGCTCGCGGGGACTGTCGCTTTCGCCGCCGCGTTCGGCTCGTTCGTCGGATCGGTGTCGGGCACAGGCATGGCGCACTACGTCTATCCGCCGGCGACGAGTGTTGAAGCTTCGGCGGACGCGACGCGTGAAATGAAGCTTGAGCTTGCCGAACTCTCCACGCTCAAGGCGAATCTCGACACCGCGGCCCGCAACACCACAAGCCAATTCGCCAAGATCGCCGACCGTCTCGATCGATTCGATCAGGGCACTGCCGCGGCGACCGAGACCACCGGAACCATTCCGGCCGCAGCCTCCGCGCCGACGGACGCGCCGAAAATCACCGACAGGATTTTGACGGACTGGATCGTGCAAGGTGTGCAGAACGGCCGGGCTTTGGTCGAGAGCCGTTACGGCGGCATCTTCGATGTCGGCGCCGGCAGCATCCTCCCCGGCGTCGGCCGCGTCGACACGATCAAGCGCCAGGACGGCCAGTGGCTCGTGCTCACCGCGCGCGGCACGATCACGTCCGGACACTGAGCGGCACGGCCTTACCGCCTTCGACCTGAACGGATAGTCCATCGCCGTGATCCGTGGCAGGATTTGCGCATGGACTTCCGCCGCGCGATCGCCGCGAGTTTTTTCATCTGGCTATTGCCGGCTGCTGCTGTCGCGCAGGCGCTTGACGGGCCGGCGCCAAAGCCGGACGTCGGCGAGAACTGTCCCGGACCTGTCGCCCGCAGCCGGCCGCACATCGTCCCGGTGTCATTCGATCTCGCTGCGCTCAACACCGATCAGGTGCGCCTGACATTTATCGGCCACGCCACCTTTCTGATCGAGAGTCCGCAGCTCGTGCGCATCGCCACCGATTACAACGACTACATCCGGCCGCTTGTGCTGCCGGACATCATCACGATGAACCACGCCCACGACACGCATTACACCGACCATCCCGATCCGGCGATCAAATACGTGCTGCGCGGCTGGGGCCCGAGCCCCGACGAACCGGCGGTCTGGGACGTCAAATATCGCGACGTGCGCGTGCGCAATGTCCCGACCAATATCCGCAGTTTTGACGGGGGCACCGAGCGTTACGGCAATTCGATCTTCATTTTCGAGATCGCCAATCTATGCATCGCGCATCTCGGCCATTTGCATCACACGCTGACGCAGGCGCAGCTCAACGAGATCGGCCGCGTCGACGTGGTGATGGCGCCGGTCGACGGCAGTTATACGCTCGATCTCGACGGCATGATGGAAGTGCTTGCCGCGCTGAACGCCCCGCTCGTCATCCCGATGCACTTTTTCGGCCAATACACGCTCGACCGCTTCCTCGCCCGTGCCCGCCAGCAATGGGACGTGGAGACAGCGGACGTCCCTTCGGTCGTCGTCTCGAAGACGACGCTACCCGCAAGTCCGAAGGTTTTGGTGCTGCCCGGCCGCTAACCGCGATGCGCGTCAGACGTCGACGCTGGCCGTGAGCGCATGCGTTTCGATGAACACGCGGCGCGGCTCGACCTTGTCGCCCATCAGTTCGTCGAAGATGGTGTTGGCCTCGTCGATCTCTTTGACGTTGACGCAAAGGAGCGAGCGGGCATTGGTGTCGAGCGTGGTTTCCCAGAGCTGGGAAGGGTTCATCTCGCCCAGCCCCTTGTAGCGCTGCAGCGACACGCCCTTGCGGCCGGCATTGGTCACTGCTTCGAACAGGCCGACGGGCCCATAGATGGCGGTCTCGTCGTCCTTGCGGCGCAATATCGCCGGCGGCGTCGGCCGCGGATAAATCTGCTGCAGCGAGGGCGCGAATTCGTCGAGCTTGCGGGCGTCGGCCGAGCCGAGCAGCGCCTGATCGATGACGGCGACTTCCTTGACGCCGCGCAAGGTGCGCTCAAACTGGAAACCGACGCCTTCGGTGAATTGACCTTGCCAGCCGCGCTCGGCCTCGTCGGCAAGCGCGTCGAGGCGCCGGGCGATGTAACCGGCCGCCGCCGTTGCATTGGCGGGATCGCTCGTGACACGCGGCTGCAGCACGCCGGCGATTGCGGCCTGCTCGATCACCT
This sequence comes from uncultured Alphaproteobacteria bacterium, assembly GCA_963723335.1. Classification (GTDB taxonomy): domain Bacteria; phylum Pseudomonadota; class Alphaproteobacteria; order Rhizobiales; family Xanthobacteraceae; genus BOG-931. The sequence goes on from CAVRQJ010000007.1 coordinate 593,229, forward strand.
GGCGGTTATAACGGCTGTGCAGGCCGTGCAGCAGATTGCGGATGACACGCGAATCCTCGACCAGCTTGCGCAGATCGTTGCCGCCGCGCACTTCGCCGGACGACAGGCGCAGCACCGAGTCTTCGAGGCCGGTATCGATCAGGTAATTTTCGAGTGCGTGCTCGTCCTTGAGATATTGCTCGGACTTGCCGCGGGTAATTTTGTAGAGCGGCGGCTGAGCGATGTAGAGGTAGCCGCGGTCGATGATCTCGCGCATCTGCCGGTAGAAGAAGGTCAACAGCAGGGTGCGGATATGGGCGCCGTCGACATCGGCGTCCGTCATGATGATGATCTTGTGGTAGCGCAGCTTGTCGATGGCGAATTCGTCGGTGCCGATGCCGGCGCCGAGCGCGGTGATGAGCGTGCCGATTTGCTCGGACGACAGCATCTTGTCCATGCGCGCGCGTTCGACGTTGAGGATTTTGCCGCGCAGCGGCAGGACCGCCTGAAATTCGCGGTTACGGCCCTGCTTGGCGCTGCCGCCGGCGGAATCGCCCTCGACGATGAACAGTTCGGATTTGGCCGGGTCTTTTTCCTGGCAATCCGCGAGCTTGCCGGGAAGCGACGTGACGCCGAGCGCGCTTTTGCGCGTCATTTCGCGCGCCTTGCGGGCTGCTTCGCGGGCTGCCGCCGCCTGGATCACCTTGCCGACGACAATCTTGGCCTCGCCCGGATGTTCCTCAAGCCATGATTTGAGCGCGTCGTTGATGACGCCTTCGACCACGGGGCGCACCTCGGAAGAAACGAGCTTGTCCTTGGTCTGCGACGAGAATTTTGGATCCGGCACCTTCACCGAGAGAACGGCAGTGAGACCCTCGCGGCAATCGTCGCCGGTCAGCGCGACTTTTTCCTTGCGCGCGCCGCCGCCCGATTCAGCGTAGCCGGTGATCTGCCGCGTCAGCGCGCCGCGAAAGCCGGCAAGATGAGTGCCGCCGTCGCGTTGCGGAATGTTGTTGGTGAAGCACAATACGCTCTCGTGGTAACCGTCGTTCCACCACAGCGCACATTCGACGACCATGCCGTCGCGTTCGACTTTTATGACAATCGGCTGCGGCACCAGCGGTGTCTTGTTGCGATCGAGATATTTGACGAATTCTTCGATGCCGCCCTCGTAACGCATCTCCTCGCGCTTCTCGACGGCATGGCGCATGTCGGACAGCACGATGGTGACGCCGGAATTGAGGAATGCGAGTTCGCGCAGCCGGTGTTCCAGCGTGGCAAAATCGAACTCAGTCATTGTGAAAGTCTTGGTCGACGGCAGGAACGTCACCTCGGTGCCGCGCTTGTCCGCCGCTGTGCCGACCATAGCGAGCGGTGCAACCGCCTCGCCGTCGGCGAATTCCATGGAATGTTCCTTGCCGTCGCGCCAGATCGTGAGCTTGAGCCAGCTGGAGAGCGCATTGACCACCGAGACGCCAACGCCGTGCAGGCCGCCCGAGACTTTGTAGGAGTTCTGGTCGAATTTTCCGCCGGCATGGAGCTGGGTCATGATGACCTCGGCTGCCGAAACGCCCTCGCCCTTATGGATGTCGGTCGGGATGCCGCGGCCGTCATCGCGCACCGTGCACGAACCGTCGGGGTTGAGTTTTACGGTGACTTCCTTGGCGAAGCCCGCGAGCGCTTCGTCGATCGCGTTGTCGACGACTTCATAGACCATGTGATGAAGGCCCGAGCCGTCATCGGTATCGCCGATATACATGCCCGGCCGTTTGCGCACGGCGTCGAGGCCCTTGAGCACCTTGATCGATTCCGCGTCGTAATCGGATGGCGCCGGGCTCTCCTTGCGAACGGGTTCGGCCATGTGGGGGCTTTCGAATCGCCAGCCAAAAAGGCTGCGTGAATCAGTGAATCTTTGTACACGAAACCAGGTACGCGTACAGGGCAAAAAGAACACGATTAAGATATTGTCAAATCGTGATTTTTCAAGGTTTTGGCCGGGGCTGAATCGAGCCTCGATTCGGCCCCGAATTCGCCCTTGTCGGAAGCAGGTTTTGAGGCTGCGTGGGAGCGCCGGAAATGCCGGTCGCGCGTCGTTATGCTCAGAGCCGGGTATGGCGAGCCCGACGCGCCGGCGGGGTCAAAAGGTGGTGATTGCTCGGCTTGTAGTCGGGAACGGGGTGCTGAAAACTGCCGAGCGTAGCGGTCCACAGTTCCATGCGATCCAGATCAATCCGCAAGCGCTCGAGCGCTTCGATCAAGTTCCGAACAATGATGTCTTCTGCCTGTTCCGGCATTGTTGTCGGCCTTTATCCCACATCGGGCGTTTCCTGCTCCTGGTGAGTTAAGGGTCAAAGCGCAGTCTTGTTCCCCGGCCCACGAATTCGTAAATCTTCACAAGGGCTTGGAACTAAGCTTGCGAACGGCCTTGGCGAATAAACCGTCAACGCTTGCGGGCGTCTGGTTCGAGTTGCCCGGATTTGACTTCGACGACCGCTGCGTCGCTTCCAATCTCGACAAACAATGCCGGATCGGCGCCGGTCATCCAGACCTGGGTGTCAAGTTGCGCCAGTTCGTCATGCAGCGCCGCGCGCCGCGCCGGATCGAGATGCGCGACGACTTCGTCGAGCAAAAGAATGGGTGCGGATCCGATCATGTCGGCGAGGAGCCGCGCATGCGCAAGCACGAGCCCGATCAGCAGCGCTTTTTGTTCGCCGGTCGAAGCATCGGCGGCGGCAATGCCTTTTGCTGCATAGACAACTTTGAGATCGGTCCGATGCGGCCCGTCGAGCGTCCGCCCTGCCGCGGCATCGCGGGCACGATTATCACGCAGCACTGAACGGTAGCGCTCCTCGATTTCGATTGCGGGATGCGCCGGAATGAGCTGCTCCATCCAGCCGTCGAGCGCGATTTCTGCCGGCGGAAAGACGGAGCCGCTGCGGCGGACGAGTACGGTTTCGAGCCGGCGCACTGTCTCCACGCGCAGCCCCGCGACCGCGACCGCGAGCTCGGCGGTCTCATGTTCGACGGCATCGAGCCAGTGCGGATCGGGCCGCGGCTCCTCCAAAAGCCGATTGCGTGAGCGCAAAGCCCGCTCGAGTGCGTTGACCCGGCTCGAATGCTCGGCATCGACCGCAAGCACCAGCCGATCGAGGAAACGCCGGCGCTCAGACGGGGCGCCTGCAAACAGTGTATCCATTGCCGGCGTGAGCCAGACCACGCGCAGATGGTCGGCAAATGCCGCGGCGGAAGCGACCGGCTCGCGGTCGATCCGGCATTTGCGCTGCGTTGTCGCGCTATCCGCGGACGGCGGTTCGATCCCGGTGCCGAGCGTAGCGAGCCCCAGCGTTCCCTGGATTTCGGCGGCGACCGCCCAGGAACCGTCGCCCTCAGTGAATGCCACCTCATCGAGCGTGGCGCGGCGCAGCCCGCGGCCGGGCGCCAGAAATGAAATGGCCTCGATCAGATTGGTTTTGCCGGCGCCGTTCGGGCCGACCAGCACCATTGTCCGGGCGCCGGCCTCAAGCGATGCCGAATGGTAATTGCGGAAGTTGTTCAGCGTCAGTTTCAGGATCATCAGTAATCAGGAGTCGGGGATCAGGACGCCGGAATCAAGCCCGCCGCCGGTTTCGATCGCTGATTACTGATCCCTGCTTCCGCTAAACGCGCATCGGCATCAGCACGTAGAGCGCACCCTTGGACTCTTTGTCCTGAATGAGCGTCGGCGAGCCGGGATCGGCGAGTTTCAGCACCGCCGCCTCGCCTTCGATCTGGGCTGCGATATCGAGCAGATAGCGCGAGTTAAAGCCGATATCGATCGGGTCGGCTTCGTATTCGACTTCGAGCTCCTCATTGGCGCTGCCGGAATCGGGATTGGTAACGGACAACAGAAGCTTGCCGCCGGTGATCGACAATTTGACGGCCCGGCCGCGTTCGCTCGACACCGTCGAAACACGATCGACCGCGGCTTCGAATTCCTTCTTGTCGACGACAAGCTCCTTGTCGTTGCCGGCGGGGATGACGCGCCCATAATCAGGGAAGGTGCCATCGATGAGCTTTGAGGTCAGGATCGTCGGGCCGACTGTGAAGCGGATCTTGCCCGGCGACAGTTCGATCAGAACTTCGGCCTCGCTATCCTCCATTAGGCGCTGTACTTCGCCGACTGTCTTGCGTGGCACGATGATCCCCGGCATCCCGGCGGCGCCCTTCGGCAAATCGAGATCCATCTGCGCCAAGCGATGACCGTCAGTCGCTACCGCGCGCAGCGTCTGCGTTTTGCCGGAGCCTGCGGCGTGCAGATAGATGCCGTTGAGGTAGTAGCGCGTCTCTTCGGTCGAAATGGCGAACTGGGTCTTGTCGATCAGCCGTTTGAGGTCCGCGGCCTTGAGCGTGAATTTGTGCGTCATCTCGCCGGGAGCGAGATCGGGAAAGTCGCTTTCCGGCAGTGTCTGCAGCGTGAAGCGGGAGCGGCCGGCACGGATCGCAAGCGCCGCGCGATCGCCGGACGTTTCGATAATGATCTGGGCGCCCTCGGGCAGCTTGCGCACGATGTCGAAGAACATATGCGCCGGCACCGTCGTCGATCCACTCGGGCCGACTTCGGCTGCGATCGTGTCGGTCACCTCGACGTCGAGGTCGGTGGCCTTGAGCGCGAGTTTCGAGCGGTCGGCGTGCAACAGCACGTTGGCGAGGATCGGAATGGTATTGCGGCGTTCGACCACGCGATGGACGTGGCCCAGCGATTTCAGCAGTTCGGAGCGCTCTACCGTGACCTTCATCGTGGGGTCCGTTCAACAGTGCGGACGACAAAAGTGGCGTCCTGAGGCGGATTCGGCAAGCCCGGGTCTCATCAGACCGGGGCTTTTCCCTGTCTTTTCACAGGCTCCTTCACAGACCGGTACAGGGCGTCGCGGTCAATCCTGAAGCTGGCGTTTGAGCGTCTCGATCTCGTCGGCGAGTGTGCTGTCGTTCCCAACCAGATTCTCGATCTTGCGCACCGCATGAAGAACCGTGGTGTGGTCACGCCCGCCGAAGCGGCGGCCGATTTCAGGAAGCGAGCGAAGCGTCAAAACCTTGGCCAGATACATCGCCACCTGGCGCGGCCGCACCACATTGGCGGTGCGCCGCGACGATAACAGATCGGCGCGGCTGACGTTGTACTGGCGCGCCACGATGCGCTGGATATCCTCGATTCTGACCCGTTTCGGCTCGGCCGGACGGATCAGGTCGCGCATCTCCCGCTCGGCCATTTCAAGCGTGACCGGCTGGCCGGAGAGCTTGGAATGGGCCAGGAGGCGATTGACGGCGCCTTCGAGGTCGCGGCCGTTATGCGTCACCGATTTGGCAATGAAGGCCAGCACCGGCGCGGGCACTTCGAACCCCGGGTGATGGACGCGGGCGGCGCCGATCCGGCTTTTGAGGATTTCGAGGCGCAATTCCTCGCCGAGCAAGCCGATCTCGACAACGAGACCGCCGGCGAGACGGGAACGGACGCGGTCGTCGAGACTTTCGAGGTCGGCCGGCGGACGATCGCTGGCGATCACAACCTGGCGGCCGGCGTCGATCAGCGTATTGAGCGTGTGGCAGAACTCGGCCTGCGTCGAGCGGCCTTGCAGAAACTGCAAATCGTCGATCACGAGCACGTCGATGGCGCGGACTGCTTCCTTGAACGCCAGCGCGGTCTGGGTGCGCAGCGCCGAGACGAAGCCGTACATGAACCGCTCCGCGGTCAAATAAAGCATCTTGCGGTCGGCCGCGGCGTTGCCGGCCCAGGTGATCGCCTGCAACAGGTGAGTCTTGCCGAGCCCGACGGCGGCATGGATGTAGAGCGGATTGAACATCAGCGGCTCGCCGCGCCTGCTGGTGGCGACCTGCTTCGCCGCGGCATGCGCAAGCGTGTTGGAGCGGCCGACGATGAAGGACTCGAACGTCAGGCGCGGATCGAGCGGCGAGCCGCCGAGGGCCTCGTGCACGGACATGAATGGTACGCCGGAGCGCATGTGCATGCCGTCCGCCATTCCATCGCGTTGCGGCAGCGCTGGCTCGGCCATTTTCGGCTTGACGGTGGGGAGTTTGATTGTCGCCGAACGGACGCTCAGTTCAAGGCGCGTAATCTCCGGCTCTTCCTCCTGCCATTTGACCAGAACCTTCTCGCTGTAATGCGACTGGATCCAGTTGCGCAGGAAGCGCGTCGGCACCGACAGCCGAAGCAGCCCCTGGTCCACGGTTTCGAGCTCCATGCGCCCGAACCAGCTGGAGAACACGTCATCGCCGAGTTCGGTGCGCAAGCGTTCCTTGACCCGCCGCCAGCGCTCCTGGTCCGTGCTCGTCATATCGGTGTGCTTTTTTCGTTGGAGGTGGAACTGGAGGGACAAGTCGGGGAGTCGAACCCACCATGCCCGGCTTTGCGGAGACGCTACGCACTGATCGAGTTTGATTAAGGCGCGGCTTTAAATTGCAGAAGGGCCTAACGCGGGCGCCTGCGCGGAGCGGCTCAGCCGCTCAATGTCGCCCTGGGCCAATACGGCCCCTGCCGGACGGCGCCCGCAACAGATCGAAACGGTTGGTGGATTTTCGCTGTCATGCCCCCGCTCCATCGTTCCCAGATTCGATGGTTGTCATCGACTGCCGCGTGCGGTGTCAGAACACCGTCGCGAAACTCACTCTCGAAACTCACCCCGACGTCAAAATCCAGTACTGTGCCGAAGCCGCATCACGTCGCCCGGACACAGTTCTTCCCCACCCATTCTTCGATGAGTTTCCACTTTCAGATTGTTGCTGACCTTCAGAACTCGATGCCTTCAGGACCGAAGGGAATTAGAGGGTAGCACGCGATTTCCGGCCCGCAACCGCAAAAACCGCTGCAACATCGGACTTTCAGAAGCGCGCGCGCGGAGCAGAGAAGAAGCAAATTCGCATGCGCGCGACCAAAGTATTGAGTCAATTTGACGATTCACATTTCTGCAATATGTGACAGCGGCGCAAAACGAATGAAACCAAACATCGCAACAAACAGAAATGCGACGCACCGATTCACGACGTACTCAGGGCCCGATAAAACCTATGTGCAATAACCCTTTCATTGTGCACCAATTATTCTGATCAAAATTTTAGGGTAGCCGTCGTGCCGGCTTCGCGGAGCAAATAAAAATCGCAGTGATTGCCGCGCAAAAGCGCGACAACGGCCATGCTGGAAGATTTTACGGGGTGTCGTGACAATTCTGCAACAGATTGAAGACAATCCACAATTCGGATTGCTGTCGTCCGCAAAATTTTCAGGACGTGCGTTCGAAAAATTATTTTTTGCCGAGCTTGGCGATGCGATGCGCCAGCCGCGAAACCTTCCGACGTGCGGCGTTGCGGTGCACGATGCCTTTTTGCGCCGCGCGGATCAGCGCGGGTTCGGCTTCCGCCATGGCGGCGAGTGCCTTCGAGCTGTCGCCGGCGGCGATTGCTTCCTCGACCTTACGCGTGGTGGTGCGGACGCGCGAGCGCCGCGACTTATTGATGACGGTACGGCGCGCGCTCTGGCGGGCGGCCTTCTTGGCGGACTTTGTATTGGCCATAAGCTGTTGAACAGGCTGTCGTGAATGAGAGCGGGGCTTATAGGGGGGCTAAGCGTCAGCGTCAACGCCGCTTGCCGGGGCCCCGTTCCGGCGAAGCCTAGGCGACCCGTTTGGCGCGGACCGCGTCGTAGCCCGGTATCGCAGCGGCACGGTCGGGCGCCGGGAAGGCCGACAGCGGCGGCGCGACGCGCGACCATTGCGGATCGCCGTGAATATGGGCCAGGAGCGCCTTGATGCCGGGAACCAGCGGCTTGCCGTCGAACAGCTTGCGGATCGTCACTGCCTCAGTGAGCGCAGCCGCGTCGCCCGAGCGGTAGGCTCGCGCGCAAAGGTCGGAATTGAGATTGGCGGTCGCCGAAATGCATCCGGCAAACTGACCCGAGCGCGCTTCAGGCAGCGCCGCCTCGGTCGAGGGGAACACTTTGAAGCGCGGAGCGACGCCGGCTGCGGCGCGGGCATAGGCCATGTCGCCCGAGGAGTCCTTCAAGCCCACGATGCGTTCGCCGAAGGTATCGAGCAGGCGGCGGATCAGTGCGACGTGCCACTGCAGCCCCGATTGCGTCGGGAAGTGATATAGATAGATCGGAATCGGCCGCGAAGCGGTAGCGCTGACAATCGCATCGATATAAGCGACGAGCCCATCATCATGCACGCCCTTATAGTAGAATGGCGGCAGCACCAGAGCGCCGCCAAAGCCGAGTTCGGCGGCGTGCCTGGTCAGCGCGATGGCGTCGGCGGAAGCCGCGGCGCCGGTGCCGACCATCATGCGGTCGAGCGGCAGGCCGCTCTCGGCATAAGCGGTCATGACGCGCTTGCGCTGATCCAGCGAAAACGATGTCGCCTCGCCGGTGGTGCCAAGCACATTGAGCCCGTCGCAGCCATTATCGAGAAGAAAGCGGGCGAGTGCCGTCGAACGTGCGCTGTCGGGCTCGCCGTTTTCATTGACAGCCGTGGCGACCGCGGCGATGACGCCGTGAAGGGGTTTTGTCGTGGTGGTCGTCATGAGGTTTCCTGCGGGGGCGCTCCCCCTTTTCCGCTGCGCTGGGCAGGATATTATCCTCCCATCGCAATCACCATCAATGCATAGCAGATGACGACCAGCTTCGATGTCATCATCGTCGGCGCCGGCGCGGCGGGCTGCGTCCTGGCAAACCGGCTGTCGGCGCGTTCGGCGACGCGGGTGCTTCTCCTCGAAGCCGGCCGCGACGCCGTGCCGGGCGCGGAACCGGCCGACATTCTCGATTCCTATCCGCGCTCCTACTACAACGACGCCTATTTTTGGCCCGGCCTGAAGGTGCATTGGCGGCGCAAGGACAATTCGCCGCTCACCGGCTTCTCGCAGGGCCGCGGCACCGGCGGCGGCTCGACGGTTATGGGCATGGTGGCCTATCGCGGCACGCCTGACGATTATGCCGAGTGGCAGGCGCAGGGCGCCGCCGGCTGGGGCTGGGACGACGTGCTGCCCTATTTCCGCAAGCTCGAAAGCGACCGGGATTTCGACGGCGCGCTGCACGGCAAGGACGGGCCGGTGCCGATCCGCCGCACCAAGGCGGAGGACTGGGCGCCGCTGTCGAAGGCCGTGCAGGTCTTTGCGCAGGAGCGGCAGATTCCCTTCATTGCCGACATGAACGCGGATTTTCGCGACGGCTACGGCGCGGTGCCGATGAGCAACTGGCCGGAGAAGCGCGCCTCGGCGGCGATCTGCTATCTCGACGCCGACGTGCGACGCCGCGACAACCTGCACATCGTCAACGAAGCCACCGTCACGGGTCTTCTTTTCGAAGGCAACCGGGCCTGCGGCGTGTCGGCGACGATCGGCGGCGAGCGGAAGGAATTTCGCGGCCGTGACATTATCGTCGCGCTCGGCGGCATTCATTCGCCGGCCTTCTTGATGCGCGCGGGGCTCGGACCGGCGGCGGCGCTGCGCGATCTCGGCATCGATGTGCGCGCCGATCTGGCCGGAGTCGGTGCAAACCTGTCCAATCACGCCATTCTCTTTATCGGACTTTTGCAGAAGGCCGGGATGCGGCAGGCGGAAAAAATCCGGCCGCACCCGATGACGTGCTTTCGTTATTCCTCCGGGCTGCCCGGGGCGCCGCCGACGGACATGTATCTCAACGTCCAATGCAAGACGTCGTGGAGCCCGCTCGGCCGCCAGGTTGCCAATGTCGCGCCGTCGCTCCTCAAGCCGATGGCGCGGGGCCGGGTGTCGCTGGTCAGCGCGGATCCCGCGGCCTATCCGCTTGTCGAGTTCAATTTCACCGGGCACGACCTCGACCTGAAGCGCTTCATGATCGGCTTCCGGCGCTGCGTGGAGATTCTGGGACACCAGGCGGTGCGCTCCGTGACGCGGCTGACCTTTCCGGTGAAATTCAACGACCGGTTACGGCGGCTTAATCGCATTACGCCGGCCAACAAGTTCAGAAGCGCGGCGATCGCGGCCCTTATCGATGCCGTGCCGCCGCTCGCCGGCCCGATCTTCGGCACGCTTGCCGACCGCCGCGTCGATCTCGCGGTCCTGGTCCAGGACGACGAGGCGCTTGCCGAGCACATCAGGGAAAACGTCGCGGGCACCTTCCATCCGGTCGGCACCTGCCGGATGGGAGCCGATGGCGACCGCGATGCCGTGACCGATCCGGCCGGGCGCGTTCGCGGCGTCGAAGGCCTGCGCGTGATCGATGCCTCGATCATGCCGACAGTGCCGCGCGGCAACACCAATATTCCAACGATCATGCTGGCGGAAAAACTCGCCGCGGAAATGTTGCGCGAAGCGGCGTCATGACCTGAGGCAGAACGAACGGTGTGCCCGGCGGCGGGCTCCGGCCCACCGCGGTCGCGACGCCGAAGACACGTTCAAGCACGGCGTTGGTGATCGTTTCGTCCGGCGGGCCCTGGCAATCGATGCGGCCGTGATCGAGCACGACGATGTGATCCGCGACCAATGTCGCGAGATTCAAATCGTGAAAAACCGCAATTGCGAGCGTGCCGTGGCTGACGCGGCGCTTTATCGCTTCCACCATGCCGAGCTGGTGGCTTAAATCGAGACCGGTGGTCGGCTCGTCGAGCAATAGGACGCCGCTGCCCTCGCGCTCTTCGCCCAGAGCGAGCTGTGCGAGCACCCGGGCAAAATGCGCGCGCTGCTGTTCGCCTCCGGACAGCGAAGTGATGGCACGGTCGGCGAGATCGTCGAGTTCAAGCTCGGCCAGCACTGCCGCGACCAGGGCCTCGATCTGCGGACCGCGTCGTTGATCGACGCCCATGCGCACAACGTCGCCTACGGTAAAAGGAAAAGCGACGCTGGTTTTTTGCGACAACACCGCACGCCGCCGCGCGAGGACATCCGGAGGGTAAGAGACGATGTCCTTGCCGCCGAAACGGACCTGCCCGGATTGCGGTTTGGTCTCCCCGGACAATACACGCAGCAGCGTCGACTTGCCGGCGCCGTTGGGGCCGATCAGCACAATCGTCCGGCCCGGTCCGGAGGTCAGACCGACGCCGTCCAGAATCGTCTTGCCGCCGGCGCGAACCGTTATCGCGTTGGCCTCGAACAGCGGTTCCATCACATGAAAAGCGTTCGCTGCCGCAAGAGCAGGAAAAGGAAAAACGGCGCGCCGAGGATCGCCGTGACAATGCCGATCGGCAGTTCCGCCGGTGCCGCTATCGTGCGTGCCACAGTATCCGCGGCAAGAAGCAGGATCGCGCCAAAACAGGCCGACGCCGGCAGCAACAGCCGGTGGCCCGGGCCGATTATAAGGCGCAGCAAATGCGGGACGATTATCCCGACAAATCCGATGACGCCGGAAACGGCGACCGCCGCGCCGGCCGCGGCCGCCACCATGACGATCGAAAGCCGTTTGAGCCGCTCAACCGCTATTCCCATGTGAAATGCCTCGGCCTCGCCAAGCACAAGCAGATCGAGCCCGCGGCTCGCGACTGCGGACAACAGCAGAAACAGGATGAAGAAGGGGGTAATGGCCGCTATTTTCGGCCAGGTCGCGCCGGCCAGCGAGCCCAGCATCCAGAAGGTGATATCGCGAAGTTGCCGGTCGTCGGCGAGGAAGACGAAAAGCCCGGTACCCGCGCCGGCCAGCGCGCCGAGCGCAAGTCCCGCGAGCAGCATCGTCGCCACTGAAGTTCGGCCGTCCCGAGTTGCGATCCGGTAGAGGATCGATGTTGTCGCCAGTGCGCCAAGGAAAGCGGCGACAGGGAGAAGCAGGGCGGTGTGCGTCATCCCGTCCGGCAAAGCCTGGTCGTTGATCACGATGATCGCGGCGGCGGCAAGGCCCGCTCCGGCCGAGACTCCGACGAGTCCGGGATCGGCAAGTGGATTGCGGAACAGGCCCTGCATGACCGTGCCGGAAGCGGCCAGTAGTGCGCCGACAATGGATGCCATGACGATCCGCGGCAGCCGGATCGAAAACAGGATCAATTCATCGCGCGCCACGGGCGTCGCGTTTCCGTCCGGGGCAAATAGCGCCGCGGCGATCCGCACGATGGATATTTTTGCCGGCCCGATCGATGCCGCTACAACGGCGGCAACGATCAGCGCCGCGACAAGTACGAGCATGCCCGACAGAAATGTCGGGCGCCGTGCGCCGCGCCGTCTCTCCGTCCCTTGCAGCGCCGGTGCGGCCGTCATTGGCTACACGGAACGCCGGTCGAGCTCTGCTCGGAAGGCAGCGCGACGGCGTTGAGATTTGGATAGAGACGCGCCGCCAGATCGCGCGCGGCACGCGCGGTGCGCGGGCCGAAGCCGAGGAGATACAGCCCATCCATCACTATAAGTGACTTGCGCGCAGCCGCGGGCGTTATCGCGAATGCAGGCTGCGCGAAAACGGTTTCGGCGGAAAGGGCGTGCTCGCCGCGCTGCATCACCAGCACTGCGTCGGGCTTCGCTGCGATGACGGCTTCGTCGCTCACCATCTTGTACCCGTCGACATCGGCAAAAGCATTGCTCGCGCCCGCCATCGTCATGATGCCGTCCGCTGCGGTACCGCGGCCCGCGATCATCGGACGATTGTCAGCGAGCGAGAGAACGAACGCGACCTTGATTTGCTGGTGGATTTGCTCGCGCACGGTGGCAAGTGCCGTCATGTCGTGCCGCACGATTTCGGCGAGGCAGGCGCCGCGCGGTCCGATCCCGGCGTCGCGGGAAACGATGCCGATCTTGTCGATGATGCCATCGCCGGTGAACCTGTCGGGCACACTGACGAAGGGCACTCTCGCCTGGCTGAGAATGTCGATGGTCGCTTGCGGACCGGAGCCTTCGATGGCGAAGATGAGCGTCGGCGACAGGCCGAGTACGCCTTCGGCGGAAAGCTGCCGCATGTAACCGACATTCGGTTTTGTTTGGAGCGCATCCGGCGGATACAGGCTGGTCGTATCGACCGCGACAATGTTTTGCTGCAGGCCGAGCGCGTAGAGAATCTCGGTTATCGCGCCACCGATCGATACGATGCGGCTCGGATCGGGGGGGCGCGCGGTCTCTTGCGCCGCGGCTTTGCCGGCGGTCGCACCCTGCAAGCACATGCCGTGTAGGCACAGAGCGCCGACGAGAAAGACGTATCGAACCAGCCACGATCGCGCAGGCATCGTCATCCGTCGCCGCCCTATTTTGTGAGGATGAGCTTGTTCTGCGCGGTCAGCCGCAAGTGATACGCGTCGTTGCCGTGAGCAATGACAACTTCCCGCGTGCCGACAAACAGGTCTCTGCTGTCTATACGATTAGCGGTGATGGTCAAACGGCGCTCATTACCGGCTGGAGTTTGGTTGCGGATGTTACTATTGTCTCGTTCTTCTTTGTTGTCTGTCTCGTTCATCTCAAGGCCTACCTGTGGGTCTCATGGTATTAAATAATAATACTACTTACTTTATAACGATTTTAATCTATGTACTTGATCCATACTCAATATTAGAACGAAACTAATCTTCATAACGCAAGTATTGACACCCATAATACGTTTGCTTATTCGCTTCAATATCCGCCCACACGCGAACCGTGCTGATGGGCAGGCCCAGCCAGCAAGCCTCCGCACCGTGCGGTAGCCCGCCAGCCCCGGCCGCAAATGGGGTTGGGGGTTGTCATGAGTCGACGAAGTTTGAGTGCTGGCGTCGCCGCAGCGACGTTTGGCATCGTGATCATTGCTGGCGCCGGATCACAGGCTACAGGGCAGACAGGGACACAAGCGCAGCAACAGCCGTTACCGCCGGTGCAGGTCGAGGCGCCAGCCGCGCGCAAGCGGCCGGCGCCCGCCAAACCAGCCAAGCAGCAACACGTGACGCGCCGTCAACCTCAGCCGACGGTCAAACCGCCCACGACGAACGAACCAACCACGAATGTCGCGACAAAGACGCAGGAGCCCATCATCGATACGCTCGCCCCGGTCAGCGTGCTGCGACAGGAGCAAATCAACCAGGCTCAGCCAACGCGGCTGTCTGACATCTTCGTCGGCATGCCCGGGGTCTCGACTCCCGAACGCGGCGACGATCCGGGTTCATCGATCAATATCCGCGGCCTCCAGGATTTCGGCCGCGTGGCCACGCTTGTCGACGGCGTGCCGCAGGATTTCCAACGCTCGGGCCATTTTGCCAACGGGCAATTCTATCTCGATCCGGAAATGGTGGGCGGCGTCGACGTCGTGCGCGGTCCGGTCGCCAATATTTACGGCTCCGGCGCGATCGGCGGTGTTGCTGCATTCCAGACCAAGGATCTCAACGACATCCTGTTGCCCGGCGAGATTGCCGCGCTTCAGAGCCACGTCATGTACGGCTCGAACGGCAGCGAGTGGCTGGCGTCGACCTTCGGTGGCGAGCGCAGTGCGCAAGGCGACATATTCCTCGGCGGTGTTTATCGCGACAGCGGGAATTACATATCCGGAAACGGCACACTCAATTCCTTACAATGCACCGCCAGTTGCGCCGGTTGGCCCACCACCACAATTCCAGGCAACACCTCCGTTCCCAATACCGGCGACCAGACTGAATCGGGCTTGGTCAAGCTGACCATGCGGCCCGGCGAAGGACAGCAGATCAAGCTCACCGCCGTCACCTACAATACCGATTACAACTTCGGAGATACGACCGGTGCGGGGGCCACGATCCCGGGGATCGGCGTCTTTGGCGAGAACATCAAGAATCAAACCGTCAACGGACAATACACGTTCAAAAGCCCGGAGAGCTCGCTCGTCGATTTCAATAGCAACGTGTACTGGAACCAGACGTTAGTCCACGAGACAGTCCAGGTGCCCTACGTCCAGGGAGGTATTGATTTCTCCGGACCCCCGGGAACGATGAGCAACTACATGCTCAACACCTCAGGCTTCAACGCCAACAACACGTCGCGCTTCGATTTTGGCGGCTTTCGTCACGCGGTGACCTATGGCGGCGACTTCAACAACGATGTCATGAATACCGGCATCAGCTGCGCGGCGGATCAGCTCATCAACGGAGCCTGCAACATCGGCCTGACGCCAGGCGGTCACCGCAACACGTACGGTGGCTTTGTCGAGTGGAAGGCGAACTATTCGAGTTGGTTCGAGATGGTCAATGCCGTCCGTTATGACGGCTTCGCCCTGATGGGCGACGGATCTTCCGAAACCGGCCGCCGGCTGTCGCCGAAGACGACCCTTGGCATCACGCCGCTTCCGGGCTTTCAGCCCTATGTGAGCTATGCCGAAGGCTACCGTGCCCCGGCGGTGACCGAAGCGTTCATCGCCGGATTCCATCCGGGCGGCTTCGCTTATTTCGAGCCCAATCCGAACCTGAGGCCGGAGATCGGCAAGACCAAGGAAGTCGGCCTCAATATCAAATACGACAGCGTATTTTCGCACGGCGACAAGATCCGCGTAAAAATCACCGCGTTCCGAAACGACGTTACCGACTATATCGACCAGGTTACGGACTTTTCGGGATTTGGCGTGCCGTCGCCGGTATGCATGCAGGCGGGTTTCGGTAATCCCTGCCTTCAATATCAAAACATCGGCAACGCGCGGATCGAAGGACTTGAGTTCGAGGCCAATTACGACGCGGGTTGGTGGTTCGCCGGCATTTCCGGCCAGCACCTCACAGGCAAGAGTTTGACGACCGATCCCGCGGTGGCTGCCAACGGCGTTTGCGCCGCGACATCAAGTGGGGTCGGCTGCGCCGGTGCTCCGCTCGCAAGCATTCCGCCCGATCAGATCAGCATCCTGCTTGGGGCGCGTTTCCTCGACCAAAAATTGAAGCTTGCCATCCGCTGGACGGCCGTTGCGGCAAAGCCGCTCAGCCAAATTCCGACAACTCTCGACTTCGATCTCAATCCCTTCGCCCCATCGGTGGTTCCGATGTTCGATTCCACCGGGAGTTACAACCTGGTGAGCCTCTACGCCGGCTATCAGATGACGCCGGAGGTGGTGGCCGCCGTCTCGGTCGATAATCTGCTGAATGAGAACTACACGAAGTACATGTGCTGCAGTACGCAAGCGGGCTATGTCGTGCCGAATCCCGGCATAACTTTCAAAGGCTCGCTGACGATTCATGAAGGTTTGAAAGGTGGCTAGCCGCGCCCGCGGACGCCACGGCAAAGAGGAGACTAGCAAATGTTCATCGCTATGAATCGATTCAAGGTCAAACCAGGCTCAGAAGAAGCCTTCGAAAAAGTGTGGGCGACTCGAGATTCCTATCTCGATCGCGTTCCTGGATTTGTCGAGTTTCATCTGCTGAAGGGCCCGCAGGCGGAGGATCATACGCTTTATTCCTCCCACACGATTTGGCAGAGCAAGTCCGCTTTCGAGGCCTGGACGAAGTCGGAAGAATTTCGCGCCGCCCACGCACGCGCCGGCAACGAGACGGCAGGACCGCTTTACCTCGAGCATCCGAAATTCGAGGGCTTCGAAGTCCGGCAAACGCTGACGCGCAAGGCCGCTGTCGCATGACAGCGGGTACTCTGCGCTCCGTCTGCGCAACATAGATTCCGCCAGACCGGCCGTGACGGCGCAGTACGTATCACCTTACGCGCTTCTGAACGAGGAAGCGTTATCGTCCTCGCGGACCATGTGGATCGCGGGTGCACTGGGCGCGCTCGCCCTCCATGCCGCCGCTTGTCTTTTTGCGGTCCACTACCTGGCGCGGGACAGCGACGAGCTGGGCGCGCCAGGACTTGTTATCGATGTCGATCTCGCAGCGCCCCGTCGCGATCCGCTGAATCTGCCAATGGGGCCGGACACCCAGGCGTCCGTATCTGCTCCGGCCGTCGCTGCGCAAAAGCCGGTTGTGCAGCAAGCTGACCTGCCAAAGGATATTCCCCACGAAACCGACGATCCGTACCGGACCGTCACGGTTGACGAGGTCAAAGAACCTGACGATCAGGATCCCAAAATCCCTATGCTTGAGGCTGTCCCGTCACAAACGGCAGTCATCAGTGAAGAAAGGGCTGTTCCGACAATCAGCAACGCCCACAACTCCGTAAAGTCCACGACACTGTCACAGGGGACCGGGGAGAGCGCCATACGCGAACGCGCGACCTGGGTGAAAGAGGTCGCGGTGCACTTCGACAAATTCAAACGCTATCCGGACGATCACGCCATGCCGGCTGCGCAGGTTCTTGTCAGCTTCGTGCTGGACCGCACCGGTCACATCGTGTCGTTTCGCATCGTGAATGGATCGGGAGACGCTGCCTTCGACGAGGCGGCAGTCGCCATGTTGCAACGCGCCGATCCCGTACCGGCGCCCCCAATGACTGTCGCGGATCGGGGCCTGACGTTCACCATGCCCGTCATTTTCCATTCGAAGCATCACGAGTGAATCTTGCGATGCCCGCGTTCCAACGGTGTCTAGTCTCCAAAGCCGGTGAGATCTGCGAGCGAAGAAGACTTCGTGTGGCTGTAGCCGTCAGATGATGATGTTCGCAATTTACTGCGTCGGATAGAAAACCATGGATCAGACTTTAGTTTCCTCCCAATCGCCGGCCCCCGATCTCATAGCTTTTATGGCGAGCAACGCCGGCGCCGTAATCGAGGATGTTGCCAAACAGCATGGTGTAACGCCGCGCGATGTGGTCGCAGCATTACCTGCAGGCATGCGGCGGTTCGCTCCGGGCGACCGCTTTGCCGAAATCATGACGGCGATCTCGCAATGGGGCGAGGTCACGCTGATCGTCAACACTGACGACGGGATTATCGAATTCACGGGCTCCGTAGCGGAAGGCAAGATTTCCGGCGATTACTATAACGTCATGGCACGCACAGGATTTCATGGTCATCTTCGCCATCAACGCTGCTCATCGATCGCCTTCGTGCAACGTCCTTTCATGGGCCGCCCCTCGGCTTTCGTCGCGCTTCTCAACACCGAAGGCGGCATCATGTTCAAGGTTCTCGTCGGTCGCGATGAAAAGCGTCAATTGCTGACTGAACAGCTGAACGCTTTCGAAACGTTGGCAAACAAACTCTGCGCACCGTGATTTGCACGCACGGCCAGCATGCCGGCGGCGGAAGGCGCGCCTAATCCGGCACGCTGACGAAAATCTGGCCGTTGCGCACTGCGACCGGCACTGGCGTCAGCCGCACCGAGGCGTCACCGGGATGGCAGCCGGTGGCGAGATCGAATTCGTAGCCGTGCCAGGGACAGACGATGTGGCGCTGCTTGCCGAAGCGCAGGCCGACGCTCTTCTTCTCCGGCGTAATGAGTTCCTCGACCTGATGGAATATCTTGCCCTGGCAGACCGGACCGCCGGCATGCGGGCAGACGTTTTCATAGGCCAGCACCTTGCTGCCGGTGCGGAAGATGCCGACTTCGATATTTTCCAGCGCGAAAACCCGATAATCGCCGTCGGCGATATCGGTCAGCTTGCCCACCGCGACTTCGTCCATCGTCTTGTCCCTCACTCAATTCCGGGCGGGCGATGAAACCAGATCGCCACGTCGAACATGTTGAGATCCGCCGCGCGGATCAGCCCGCAGGCAGTGACCACCGTTTCCGTCGCGGTCACCGTGCCGCGCGGGAACGGCGCCACATCGTGGCCGCGTTGCTCCACCTTGGCGGCATAGACCTTCACCGCCGCGGTCAGAACCTGCTGCAGCCTTTGATCAGAAATTGCATCCGGCTTGCCCTGCCTGAGCGCCTCACGCGCCGCAGCGCAGAAATCGCCGGAAGTGCCGTGACGCGGCGTTCGCCTTGCGGGCTTCACGCCGCGTTTCGCCGCTTTGCGGCGTGAGGATTTGGCGGCTGCTTTCGGCATGATCAGACCGTGACCGGAACCCGGACTGCCGGCTTCTTCGCTTTGGGTTTGATCAGCTTGTGCTTGGGGACTTCAAGATTGAACAGCCGCGCCGCGTTCAAGCCCAAAATATTGCGCTTGGCTTCCTCGTTGAGGAACGGCAGCGTCGTGATCGAGTTCGGCAGGTCGAAATCCCAATGCGGCCAGTCAGAGGCAAACAGAAGCTGGGTGTCGGCCTTGATGGCTTTGAACGTTGCCTCGGTCAGGTCCAGGTTGGAACGTTCCAGCGGCTGGCTCGTGAAATACATGTCGGCGATGTACTCGCTCGGCCGCCGCTTGAGCAGCGGCGCCTCGGACGAGCGCATCATGTATTCGGAATCGAGCCGCTGCATCAGGAACGGCACCCAGGCGAGCCCGCTCTCGATCCAGAGGAGCTTCAACTTCGGGAAGCGCTCCGGCAATCCGTTGATGATCCAGTTCGTCAGATGAATCATGTTGTAATACACGAACGAGATCGAGTGCATGGAGATGAAGCGGTTGCACTGCTGCATCGACTGGTCGCCCCAGTGGAAGCCGGAATGGAACGCGAGCGGCTTTCCGGTCGCCTGGATCGCCGAATAAAGCGGCATGTAGCTGTCGTGGTTTACCGCGCGAAAGCGCGTCGACGTGACTGAAAAGCCGATAACGCTTGGATTGTCGGCGTAGGTCTCGACGGCCTTGAGGCTCTCCTCGGGATGGTTGAACGGCAGGTAGAGCATCGCCTTGATGCGCTGATCCTGCGGCAGGATTTCCTCGGTGAGCCATTTGTTGAAGGCGTTGCCGATTACGACCTCCATCTCGATCTGCGGATGCATGCCGAGCACCAGCATCGGAGTCGGGAAGACCACCATGTAGTCGATACCCATCGATTCCATGGCGCGCTGCACGAGCGTCACCTGGGCGTGGGTACGGCCGCCGGGCACGGCTTCGGCCAGGCGCTGCTGATGAGGAATGCGGCCGAACACGTCCTGATGCAGAAATCCCGGCGTCGCGTTGAGAAGGCCCGGCGCGGGCCCGCGATCCTTGAACGCCCGCGCCATCTGCCGGTAAACGTCGCTGTCCATGCGGTCGACGAGTTCCGACCAGAACGCGGTCTCGGTAACGTGGGCGTCGACATCGACGATGAAATAATCGTCGGCGCGCGCTTCTTTGGCGGCGTGTGCAAGAATGTCCCGCGTGTCGGTCTGGATCGTGATCTTCGGCAGCTCGCTGACACGCGGCGATTTTTTTCCGTTTGGATGTCCGTTTTTGCCGTTCTTACCGTTGCGCGGTGTTTTCTTCAGCATCGGTTTCCTCCACTGGCGGAGCGGGCACGCGGGCGCGCCTCGGCATTTGCAAGCAAGCCTAGCAGAGCAAGCGTGGGCAGGCGACATGCGGGACGTCTTCGATTGACGCTACCCGCCCGGCGAGCTACGAAATATTTGAATTTGCGGGTGTTTCTGCAGTTCGGAACGGACCGCAGCGGGGCATGAAGCGCTCATGAAACTGCCGCCATTCGACTACGCCTGCCCGACAACCATTGCCGATGCCGTTGCTCTTCTCGCGGCCCACGACGGCGACGCGAAACTCCTTGCCGGCGGGCAATCGCTTGTGCCGATGCTGGCGTTCCGCGTCGCGGCGCCGTCGCTTATCGTCGACCTGCGCAAGCTTAAAGAGCTGCGGCAGATCAAGATCGCCGCCGATGGCGTGACACTCGGCGCGATGGTGCGCTGGCGCGACATTCTCGAACATGCGGAATTGCGGACAGCGCATCCGCTTTTAGTCGCGGCGGTGGAGCACGTCGCCCATTATCAGATCCGCAATCGCGGCACCGCCGGTGGCAGTCTCGCGCATGCCGATCCCGCCGCCGAACTGCCCTGCATCGTCCGCACCTGCGAGGCCGAGATCGCCGTGGTCGGTAAAGGCGGAACGCGCGTCATCGAGGCCGCGGACTTTTTTCGCGGCCCGCTGATGACGGCGCTCAATGCCGACGACGTTGTCACCGAGATCCGTTTCCCGGCGTGGCCAGCGCATCGCCGCTTCGGCTTTGCCGAATTTGCCCGCCGCCGTGGTGACTTCGCGTTGGCGGCCACGGCGTTGTTTTATGACGAGGGCGCCGGCGGCAAAGTGCAAAATGCTCATGTCGGCGCTATCGGCATCGCCGACCGGCCGCTCCGTCTCGCTGCCGTGGAGGATGTCCTCAACGGCGGCAAGATCGACGACGCTGCGGTCGCCAGGGCGGAAGCGGCGGCGTCCGCCGGTGTCGATCCGGCCGACGACATTCACGCCACCGGCGCCTACCGCAAGACGCTCATCGGGGTCATGGTCGAGCGTGCCTTGCGCAGCGCTGCGGCACCGAAGGCGACCTAGGTGACCTAGGTGACGGTCCGTGTGAAACTCGCGGGTGCCGTGCTTGCGGTGTTTCTGCTTTGGGAGACGCCGTCATCCGCCGCGGCGGCCACTCCAAGCTTTCCCTGCACCGGCCAGCTCACGCCGACTGAGACGGTCATTTGCTCCGACGCCAGTCTGGCGGCGCTCGATCGCGCGCTTGTCACTGCATACAAAAACAAGTTCGACGGCTTGCCGATAGAATCGGCCGATGCGCTGGACGAAGTGGTCAAGTCGCTCGTTATTACGCAAAAGGCATGGCTGGCGCATCGTAACGCTTGCGGTGCCGACAGGGTCTGCATCTACAAGGCCTACACCGTCCGCAAAACCGCGCTCACCGCCGGTGATAATGCCAAAGACACGCCGTGCAGCGCTACGGCCGGTGCCGCGCAGGCCGCGATCTATGTCAAGGATTGCATCGCGGTCGCAACAGAGACGCATCCGCCGTGCAACGCGGACAACACCTGCGAGCTGATCGTCTCGCATAATATCTTCAGATGTACAGGTCTCGGCGGCGGTGCGCCGAAATTCTGCGCGGCCTACGTCAAACCCGGCGACTGATCAGCCGGATGTCGGCACGAACAGCTTTTCGACCGGAATGGGCTCCGCTATCAGGCCCTGCTCGGCCATGTAGGTGACAAGGGCTTCCAGCGTCGGCCGGTTTGGCTCGACGCCGTAGGGCCAGCAATCGCCGCCGAACAATTCGTCGATCTCTTCGACGTCGGCCGGCAGCCAGGGCAGCATGTAGCGCAGCGTCCCGGGGAAACGCATCTTTTCCCGCGCCCGGTCTTTCGCTGCACAGAAGGCCTTGTACAGGCTGGCCGCGACATGCGGGTGACGCTCATAGACATCGTTGCGGATGACAATCAGGTGCATGATCGGGAAGATCCGCGTGCGGCGGAAATAATCTTGCTCCCGTGCCCGGTAGTCCGGGAATAGCCGCACCACGTCCGGATTGCGCTTGAGCGCGCGCGGCAGGTTGGAGCCGATGATGGCTTGGATCTCGCCGGCCTCGAGAAGATCGCTCAGCGATTTGCCGGTCTGGTTCGGCGTGATCCTGACCGGCTTGAGGAGCGGCATCACCGACGGATTGCCGTAGGCCCCCGGCTCGTTGACCGCGCCCTGCACCCATTCGATGCCGGAGAGGTCGACGCCGAGGTCGTGCTGCATCAGTCCGCGAACGAAAAGCGCCGCGGTCTGGGTATAAAGAGGCACGCCGATGCGTTTGCCGGCGAGGTCCTTTGCCGACGTGATGAACTTTCGGTTAACGACGATGAAGCCGTGACGAAAGACACGCGAGGCAAAGACCGGCAGTGCGACGAATGGCAGCTTGTTCGCCGCGTAGCGGCTGACGAATTCCGAACTCGACATCTCGCAGGCGTCGAACTCCAGCCCGTTGGACATGCGGTCGAAAATCTCCCGCGGATTGTCCATGACGAGGAAGTTCAGGTCGATTCCATCGGGCTTTATCTCGCCGGTTTGCAGGGCGAGCATGCGGTCGTAGAGGCCGCAGGCGAAGGTGATCGGCAGAGCAGCCATTGCAATTCCTCGCGCGAAGTTTGGAGCGAGACGGAGAGATGTGACACGGGCACTATCACACACCGCGCGGCGCCGGAAAGCGTCGCGCGAAGCCGCGTCGCGGTCGTGTGACGCGTCGCAAAGCGGCGCGCGGCGAAAATTATTTGCGCGATTGAGTCGAATTTTCTTGCAATGCGTTTGCGATGCGCCTATGTGCCGCACGCCCAAATTCGCACGTGCCTGTGGCCGTGTGTCGATCGGTAGGCATCCGGACAAGAGGCCGGACAGTCGCCTGAGGTTGGACCTGTAAGACCAGGATTGCAGCCTCACTACGTGATCGGCAGCCGGAGGCGAAACCGGCGCACCCCGCGCTCAACGGGGGACGCGGCTTAAAGCAACGACGGAGCGGGCTTTTTTGGTCTCGTTGGCCCTCCAAAGGCCAACACCCGAAGAGGCTTGTCCTTCTTGCCGGCCGTGCGGAACGGGTTTTCCCGCTCCAATCCAAGGCAGCATCTCGGCTGAAGAGCCGCGCGCCTGCACCGTGTCTCCAACGCACGGCTGGCGTCAGGCATTTCAGCCGTTGACGCCGGTTGCCCGCAGGCGCGGGCAGCCGAACTTCAACGCTGGGCCGCTTGGCCCCATTGAACCTGGATAGAGGAGCGGCTCCCATGACCGAGCGCATCCGCGATTTCCTGCGTCGCCGCCGCGACGACGGACAAGATGATGGCCCCTGCCTCGTCGTCGATCTCGACGTCGTGCGCGAGAACTATGGCGTCTTTGCCAAGGCACTCCCGGACAGCCGGGTGTTCTATGCCGTCAAGGCGAACCCGGCGCCCGAGCTTTTGACGCTGCTTGTCTCGCTCGGCTCCTGCTTCGACACCGCCTCGGTCCCCGAGATCGAGATGGTGCTCGCGGCCGGCGCCGCGCCTGAGCGCATCTCGTTCGGCAACACGATCAAGAAGGAACGCGACGTCGCGCGCGCCTACGCGCTCGGCGTTCGTCTCTTCGCGGTCGACTGCAAGGCCGAGGTCGAGAAGATCGGCCGCGCCGCTCCCGGCGCGAAGGTGTTCTGCCGCTTCCTGTTCGGCTGCGCCGGCGCGGAATGGCCGCTGTCGCGGAAGTTCGGTTGCGACCCGGGCATGGCCGTGGACGTGCTCGACCATGCGCAGAAGCTCGGACTCGAACCCTGCGGCGTGTCCTTTCACGTGGGCTCGCAGCAGCGCCGGACCGCGGCCTGGGACGAAGCCCTGAAGTCGGCCTCGGCGATCTTCCGTGCCTGCGCCGACCGCGGCATCAACCTGACGATGGTCAATCTCGGCGGCGGGTTTCCGACCAAGTACCTCCGTGACGTGCCGGCGGTGGAGGCCTACGGCCGTTCCATCTTCCGCGCGCTGCGCAAGCACTTCGGCAACCGCATTCCGGAGACGATCATCGAGCCGGGACGCGGCATGGTCGGCAATGCCGGCGTGATCGAGGCGGAAGTCGTGTTGGTCTCGAAGAAGAGCGAGCAGGACCAGAACCGCTGGGTCTATCTCGACATCGGCAAGTTCGGCGGTCTCGCCGAGACGATGGACGAATCGATCCGCTACCCGATCAGGACGCCGCGCGACGGCGGCGAGGTCGGCCCCTGCGTGCTCGCCGGCCCGACCTGCGACTCAGCCGACGTGATGTACGAGAAGCGGCCTTACGATCTGCCGATCAGCCTTGAGATCGGCGACAAGGTGCTGATCGAGGGCACCGGCGCCTATACCGCAACTTACGCAGCGGTGGCCTTCAACGGCTTCCAGCCGCTGCGCACTTTCCACATCTGACCCCTCTTGCTCCGGCGCGCGCTCACGGCTCGCGCCGGGGCGCAACGCCTCAATGGAGCGGATCATGGTGACCATCCGGGAAGAAAAATTCGCTGATATCGCCGCCCGTGAAGCCCTCCTCGACGTGGCTTACGGCGCCGTGCGTTTGACCAAGACATCCGAGCGGCTGCGCGAAGACCGCCTGCCGGCGGCTGGCCTGTCGCTTGTCGCCACCGATCGCGGCCGGATCGTCGGCACCGTCCGGCTATGGAACATCGACGCTGGTCCGGGCCGCTCGGCCCTGTTGCTCGGCCCGCTCGCCGTCGACCCGCAGCATCGCAACCGCGGCATCGGTTCGGCGCTGATGCGACGCGCCATCGCGCGCGCGCGCCTTGCCGGTCATCGGGCCATCATACTGGTGGGCGATGCTGCCTATTACAGCCGTTTCGGCTTTACGTCGGCACAGACCGGAGCGCTCTGGATGCCCGGCCGTTTCGATCGCGACCGGCTGCTGGCGCTTGAGCTTTCTCCGGCAGCGCTTGCCGGCGCACGCGGACTGATCGGCGCGACCGGCCGTCCGGTGCCTGCACAAGACCTTGCCGGATTGCTGGTGGAAGACCGGCGCGCGGAACGCGCCCGTGCCCGCCAGGCCCGCGCGGCTTAACGCGAAGAGCCAGAAAATCGGGGACGCCACGGACAAAATCCGCGGCGTCTCTTCCGTTTCGGCATGGCGGCGGATATCACCCCGATATCGCTGTTGGAGGCTAAGACTATGACCAAGTGGCCCGTTCACGCCCGCATCACCGGCCCCGTTGTCATGATCGGTTTCGGCTCGATCGGCAAAGGCACGCTGCCTTTGATCGAACGTCATTTCGATTATGACAAATCGCGTTTCGTGGTCATTGATCCCGAGGACAAGGACCGCAAGCTCCTTGACGACCGCGGCATCCGCTTCATTCACCAGGCCGTCACGCGCGACAACTACAAGAAGCTTCTGGAGCCGCTGCTCACCGCAGGCGGCGGCCAGGGATTCTGCGTCAATCTTTCGGTCGATACGTCTTCGCTCGCCATCATGGAGTTCTGCCGCGAGATCGGGGCCCTCTATATCGACACCGTGGTCGAACCCTGGGTCGGGTTCTACTTCGATTCAAAGCTCGGTCCCGAAGCGCGTTCGAACTATGCGCTGCGCGAGACCATATTGGCCGCGCGCCGCAAAAACCCCGGCGGCACCACCGCCGTGTCCTGCTGCGGCGCCAATCCGGGCATGGTGTCGTGGTTGGTCAAGCAGGCGCTCCTCAATGTCGCCGGCGATCTCAAGCTGAAGTTCAAGGAGCCGAAGACGCGGGAGGAATGGGGCAAGCTTGCCAAGAAGGCCGGCGTCAAAGGCATCCACATCGCCGAGCGTGACACCCAGCGTGCCAAGCAGCCGAAACCGATCGAAGTCTTCGTCAATACCTGGTCGGTCGAAGGTTTTCTTTCGGAGGGCATGCAGCCGGCCGAGCTCGGATGGGGCACGCATGAAAAATGGATGCCGAAGAACGGCTTCAAGCATAAGGCCGGCTGCCAGGCGGCGATCTATCTGACGCAGCCCGGCGCGAACACGCGCGTGCGGTCATGGACGCCAACAGCCAAGGCGCAATACGGTTTCCTGGTCACGCACAACGAGTCGATCTCGATCGCGGATTACTTCACGCTGCGCGATGGCCGTAAGACTGTCTACCGGCCGACCTGTCACTATGCCTATCATCCGTGCAACGACGCAGTGCTGTCGCTGCACGAATTCTTTGGCCAGGCCGGCAAGCGGCAGCCCGCCATCCACATCCTGGATGAGCACGAGATTGCCGACGGCATCGACGAACTCGGCGTGCTGCTCTACGGCCACAAGAAAAACGCCTACTGGTACGGCTCGCAGCTTTCGATCGACGAGACGCGCGACATCGCGCCTTATCAGAACGCCACCGGCTTGCAGGTCACGTCCGCCGTGCTCGCGGGCATGGTGTGGGCGCTCGAGAACCCGAACGCCGGCATCGTCGAAGCCGACGAAATGGATTTCCGCCGCTGTCTGGAAGTGCAGACGCCTTATCTCGGCCCGGTGATCGGCGCTTACACGGACTGGACGCCGATTACGGATCGCCCCGGTCTGTTCAAGGAAGACATCGACAAGCGCGATCCCTGGCAGTTCAGCAACGTGCTGGTCAGATAATCTGCCTTCAAGTCTCAGTCACTTCAGCCGCTTTGCCGCTTCCTCGATCAAGCTGAGATCGGAATGCGCCTTGATATCGAGGCTTGAGTGGACGAAGCCGAGATCCTTCGTCATGTCGACATTCTTCTGCAGTGCTGCGAGATCGGGCATCAGGCCGGGATCGCGGTAATAGTCATTCTTGGTGTAGAGCCAGCCGAAGCGCTCGGGCGGTTGTTTGGTGAGCTGCGAGGCAATGTCGGCAACCGCGTCGTGGTTCTTCGGGTCGAGATACCAGCGTTCGATCCGCAGCGAATCCTCCAGGAAATCCACAAGCGCAGCCCGGTTGGCGTCGATGAAGGGCTTCCGCGCCGACCACATCACGAACTGTGAAACACCGATCGCTTCCCTCATGTTGAACAGCGGCCGTGCGATCTTTTTCAGCTCGGGATCGAGCATGAACGGCAGCACGCCGGTGATCAGATCGGCCTTCTTCTCGGTCAGCATCGACTTCATGGCGGGAAACGGTGCTTCGATGATGGTGTAGTCGCGGTTGGCTTCAAGGCCGTGCTTGCGCAGCATGGCGCGCATGGCGACGTCGACGCCGCTGCCGGCGGAATTGGTCGCCAGCACCTTCCCTTTGAGGTCTTCTATCTTCTTGATCGGACCGTCGGCGAGGACCTCATAATCATTGGAGGCATAACCATCCACGCCGTCGCGGAAGTCATCGGAGATGACCCGTATGTCGTCCATTCCGGCATTGCCGATGGCGATCGGCAAAGTAGAGAAGGCAAGGTTGCCGATTTCGAGTTCATTGTTCGCGATCGCCGTGATCATCGGCGGCGTGCCGGCATAGCGAACCGGCTCGAACACATAAGACTGGCCGAAATGGACGGCGAGGTCCTTTTTCTGCAGCCAGATCGAGGACAAGTTGGCGAGCGGCGCGACCCAGGCGCCGCGGATTTTCAACGGATCGGCATGGACCGCGCCAATGCCGAACGCGAGCAATGCAACGCTCGCAAGTCCAATCTTTCCACGCATCGTCGTCCTCCCAGAATGTCTGCTGTTTTCTTTTGTTCTTGTTCGGAATTATTGCGGCAGGCCCGGCCGTTGGGTGGATTGTGGGCTCAAACGGTGTCGTGGCGCAAGGCTGCCGCTTGCCGCACCGTCTTGCGAACCTTGCGACCTTCACGATCCCGTCAAGCACGGCCGTGTCATTTCGACTTTACCGGGCCGGATGTTAGCGAGCAGCAGGTTGCTCACGGGGCATTTCGCAGCATGAACGAAGATTTGGCGAAGCCGGACGATGGGGCTCGCAAGGCGCCGATCTTGCCAGGGCAGGTGGTGCTCGTGCTTCAAGGCGGCGGCGCGCTTGGCGCCTATCAGGGCGGCGTTTATCAGGCGATGCATGAATCTGGAATCGAGCCGGACTGGGTGATCGGCACGTCGATCGGCGCCATCAACGGCGCCATCATCGCCGGCAACGACAGTGCGCAACGGCTCGACCGGCTTCGCGAGTTCTGGTCCAGGATGGAGCGCAAGTCATTTTGGCCGTCGGTGCCGTTTCCGCTCCCGGGCGGCAATGCCGCCGCGCATATGATGACGATTTTCGGCGGCATTGCCGGCTACTTCGCACCCAACCATGCGCTCGCCTGGGGTCTCAATGCTTCGGTTGGGATTGAAAAGGCGGGCTTCTATACGATCGAGGCCTTGCACGAGACCCTTTCCGGCATCGTCGACTTCGCGCGCATCAATTCCA
The DNA here is from genome assembly GCA_963723335.1 of uncultured Alphaproteobacteria bacterium. Lineage (GTDB taxonomy): Bacteria > Pseudomonadota > Alphaproteobacteria > Rhizobiales > Xanthobacteraceae > BOG-931. The sequence goes on from CAVRQJ010000007.1 coordinate 621,613, forward strand.
AACATCCGCGTTTGACCGTGGGCGCCGTCAATGTGCGCTCGGGCCAGATGCGCTATTTCGACAGCCGCGACATGCCGATCACGCTGCAGCACGTCCTCGCGTCCGGTGCACTGCCGCCGGCTTTCCCGGCCATCCGCATCGATGGCGATCCGTATTGGGATGGCGGTATCTATTCCAACACGCCGATCGAAACCGTATTCGACGACAATCCGAGGCGTGATTCCGTCGTGTTCACGGTGCAGATGTGGCACGCCACCGGTCCCGAGCCGGATTCGGTCTGGCAAGTCTTCAACCGGCAAAAAGACATCCAGTATGCCAGCCGTGTCGACGGCCACATCGCGCGCCAGGAGCATATTCATCAGCTTCGCCACATCGTCCGCGAACTCGTTCGCCGCATGCCGGAAGACCAGCGCGACACGCCCGAGGTCAAGGAGATGGCCGGCTACGGCTGCGGCACGTTCATGCACGTCGTGCGCCTCAAGGCGCCGCGTCTCGATCACGAAGATCACCTGCGCGATATCGACTTCACCAGCGGCGGAATCCACGCCCGCTGGCAGGCTGGTTATGCGGACACCATGCGGGTCATCGAGCGGCGGCCCTGGGAGGCGCCGATCGACCCGATGATGGGGGTTGCTCTTCACGATTCGGATGCGCCGGACGTTGCGCCTGACCGTTGAAGGCGTATTAGGACGCAATGCAGAACAGGCTTTACGACGACATCGCGGAAACCGCATCGACCGGCGATTCCACGCTGCATCGTATTCTGATCGTGGGTGGCGGCGCGGGCGGTCTTCGCCTCGCCTCCATCCTCGGCGGCTCGATCGGCCGCCGCCGCAAGGCCTCGATTACGCTCCTCGACAAGTCGCGCATCCATGTCTGGAAACCGCTGCTGCATGAGATCGCATCCGGATCGCTCAACAGTGAAACCGATTCGCTCGAACTGATCGCCCACGCGCGCGAGCGGCATTATCGCTACCGGATCGGCGAAATGGTCGGGCTCAATCGCGCCAAGCGCCAGGTCTATGTCGCGCCGAGCGTCGACGAAGACGGCCAAACCATCATTCCGCCGCGAGTGCTCGGCTACGACATGCTGGTCATCGCGGTCGGCAGCGTTACCAATGATTTCGGAACTCCCGGCGCCGCGGAGAATGCAATCGCGCTCGATACACTGGACCAGGCCGCACGCTTCAACCGCCGCATGATCAACGCGTGCCTGCGCGCCAACGCCCAGTACGAGCCGTTGCGGCCCGGCCAGTTGCATGTCGCGATCATCGGCGCCGGTGCGACGGGCGCTGAGCTCGCCGCTGAATTGCACAAATCCATGCGCGAGCTTGCCTCTTACAATCTCGACCGCATCGATTTCGAAAAGCTCATAAAAATCGATCTGATCGAGGCAGCGCCGCGCATTTTGCCGGCGCTGCCCGAGAGCCTCGCGGCGGCGACCGCCGGAGCGTTGCGCAAGCTGGCAGTCACCATTCGCACCGGCACCCGTGTCACGGCGGTGCGCCCCGGCGAAGTGGTGCTGGAGTCCGGCGAGACAGTGCCGGCTGAACTGATCATCTGGGCCGCCGGGATCAAGGCGCCGGAATTCTTGCGCGACCTCGACGGTCTTGAGTCCGACCGGATCAACCGGCTGGTGGTGCGGCCGACACTGCAGACCACGCGCGACGACAATATCTTCGCCATCGGCGACTGTGCCGATTGCGTTCTACCCGGCATGAAACATCCGCTGCCGCCGCGCGCGCAGACCGCGCATCAGGAAGCCGATTTCATGGTCAAGGTGGTCAAGGCGCGGCTGCGCGGCGATGCACTGCCTGTTTTCAAATACCTTGATTTCGGATCGCTGGTGGCGCTTGCCGATTACGAGACGCTGGGTCTCGTTTTCAAGAACGTGAAAATGCAGGGACTGATCGCAAGGCTCGCCTACCGCTCATTGCACAAACGCCATTTGCAGGCGCTGCACGGCAGCTTCAAGGTCGCGCTCGATTCGCTCTCGCGCGTCGTCACGCGCCGCACCGAGCCGCGGATCAAGCTGCACTAAGCACGACCTCGATAAAGTTATTACCGCTCGGCCGTTTCCTGGTGCCACACCAAAAGCCGCCGCCGCATCCACGCCATCACCTTGATCAAGACATAGCCGACGATCGCGATTTCGACGATGCCGGCGAACACGCCGCGCGAATCGGCGAAACGCGATGCCGTCATCATCGCGCCGCCAAGCCCGTAGCCGCCCATCGCCATCTCGCCGATGATCGCGACAATGAGCGCAATCGGCAGCGCCACCTGAAGCCCGGTGAGGATTTGCGGCAGTGCCGCGGGCAACGCGACCTGCCACATCACTTCGCGCTCGCTGGCGCCCATATTACGCGCCGACCAGATCAGCTCGCGGTCGACGCTGGCGATGCCGGCGAGCGTCGCCGTGATCACCGGAAAGATCGCGTCGAACACCACGATGGAGATTTTGGAAACGTCATAGAGGCCGAGCCACAGAATAATGATTGGCAGGAACGCGATTTTCGGCATTGGGAAACCGACCGAAATGATCGGATCGAAAAACCACCGCACGATCCTGTTGCGCGACATCGCCGCGCCGAGCGCGATCCCGCCGGCCGCGGCAATGACAAAGCCCGCCATTGCCCGATACATCGTCAGCCCGAGGTTGTGCGCGAGATCGCCGCCGATGGCGTCGGCATAGATACGCTCGACAACGGCGGAGAACGGCGGCAGCATGAATGGGGTCACTCTGCCGCTGCGGGCAAATGCCTCCCAGGCGACGAGCAAGACCAGAACAGAGAAAATCCCGGCACCGCTGCGGAAAACGATATCGAGGCGCCGCGCGGCGTCGCGTTCAATGTCGGCCTCGGCGGCCGCCAGCGATGCGGTGTCTTCTATTCGCGCCATCGCAGCAGCCATTGCATGAGAAGCTGATAAAGCCGGTCCGCGGCAAAGCCGAGCAATGCGACCGTGAGCACGACGGCGTACATGCCTTCATAAGCACCGGTCGAACCGAGATAGCCGATCAGATAGCCAAAGCCTTTTTGTGAGACGATCAGTTCCGAACTCACGAGCAGGATGAACGCGAGCGCCAGCGCCGTGCGAACGCCGTTGAGCAATTCCGGCAACGCGCTCGGCACCACCACATCCCACATCACGCGCAGCGGGCCCGCACCCATGCTGCGCGCCGACCAGACAAGCGCATGATCGCTGCCGCGCGCGCCGTTATAAGCGCCGATGGTGACCGGAATCATGCAGCCGAGAAAAATGAGAAGAATTTTCGAGCCGTCACCGAACCCGAGCCACAGCACGGTGACCGGGATAAGCGCGGATTTCGGCAACGGATAGAACAGCTCAACGAGTGGATTGAGGAAGATGTCGAGCAGCCGGAAGCGCGCCATGCACAGGCCCAGACCGCCGCCGAACACAAACGCAAGGAGGAGCCCGGCGCCGGCGCGGTAGAGCGATGCCGCACCGTTGTCGACGAGTTCGCCGCCGCGCAAGAGATCGACCCACGCCGCCGCGACGTGGCTCAACGGCGGCAACGCGGTCGTGTCGACAAGATTGAGCCGCGCGGCGGTTTCCCAGGCCAGCGCCAGAAGCAAAAGCGGCAGATAACGAAAGGTGGAGTGCGCCAGGGTTTGCATCAGACGGCTTTGATTTCCTGCGCCTTGATCGCCTCGTCGCGCACCAGATTCCAGATTTCGTCTACCCTCTCGACGAACTCCTTGCTCCGCATGATGCCCGGCTCGCGATTGCCGAATTTGTTTTCGACGACTGCCTTGATCTTGCCGGGACGCGCCGACATCACCGCAATGCGGTCGGCGAGATAGACTGCTTCCTGCACGTCGTGGGTGACGAAGATCACGGTCTTGGGCGTCCGTTTCCAGATGTTGAGAAGCTCGGTCTGCATCAGGGAGCGGGTTTGCGCGTCGAGCGCGCCGAACGGTTCGTCCATCAGGAGGATGCTGGGATCAAAGGCGAGCGTACGTGCAATCGCCGCGCGCTGCTTCATGCCGCCGGAGAGATGCGAGGGATAGCTGTCTTCAAATCCCTTCAGGCCGACGAGGTCGATAAAGGCCTGCGCGCGCTCTTCACGCTCGGCGCGCGGCATGCCCTGCCGTTCCAGGCCGTAGAGGATATTGGCGCGCACGGTTTTCCAGGGAAACAGCGCGAAGTGCTGAAACACGATGCCGCGGTCGGGCCCTGGCGCGGATACCGGCTTGCCTTCGACCGTGATGCGTCCGGCCTCGGTCGGCAGAAATCCGCCGACGAGATAAAGCAGCGTGGACTTCCCGCAGCCTGAAGGGCCGAGCAGCGCTAGGAATTCGCGCGGTTGAACGTCCAGCGATACATCCGACAGGGCCAGCACGGTTCGCCCGCGCGGCGGGCGATAGGTGTGGTTCACCCGCTCGATGACGATCTGGGCTTGGCCGTTCATAGAGGCCTTCGCATCCCCAAGCGCCTCCCCCTGGCGCCACTGACGGCACCCTAGCCGGAGCCCGCGATGGCACCAAGCCCGCGCGGCGCGGCAGGACCGCGCGTTTGGTGTGATCGCGCAAAAGTGGCTATATGGGACGCAAAGACGGTCGTCCCGGAACCCCGCATGGAACGTTCATTCAAGAAAGAAGTCGATGCGCTGCGGCTCGGCGCCGGCGAGACGTTTCGCGGCGAAGGCATCCTCGCCGTCACCAAGGCGCTTCTCCAATCGGGCGTGAGCTATGTCGGCGGCTACCAGGGCGCGCCGGTGTCGCATCTGCTCGATGTGATGGTGGATGCCGAGGATCTTTTGGCCGATCTCGGCGTGCACGTCGAAACTTGCACCAACGAGGCAGCCGCGGCCGCCATGCTTGGCGCCTCTATCAACTATCCGCTGCGCGGTGCGGTGACGTGGAAATCGATTGTCGGGACCAATGTCGCGGCCGATGCCTTGTCAAATCTTGCTTCCCCTGGTGTCATCGGCGGCGCGCTGATCGTGCTCGGCGAAGATTACGGCGAGGGCGCTAGCGTCATCCAGGAACGCTCCTACGCTTATGCCATGAAGTCTTCGATCTGGCTGCTCGACCCGCGGCCCGACCTGCCGACCATCGTGCGCATGGTCGAAAAGGGGTTCGAGCTTTCGGAGGCGAGCCACGCGCCCGTCATGCTCGATTTGCGGGTGCGGGCCTGCCACCTCACCGGTGAATTCGAAGCGAAGGACAACAAACGCGGCGCCTATAGCGGCCAGCATCGCCTCAGCGGCCCGCCGCGGTTCGAATACGGCCGCCTCGCGCATCCGCCTGTCATTTTCACGCAGGAGCGATTGAAGATCGAGCAGCGCCTGCCCGCGGCACAGAAATTCATCCGCGAGCAAAAGCTCAATGAGGTGCTGCCGGGCGACATCGGCGAGATCGGCATCATCGTCCTCGGTGGCCTCACCAACGGTTTGTTGCGCGCACTGGCGCGGCTCGACTTGGCGGACCTCTACGGCGCGTCGCGCATTCCGATTTTTGTACTCAATGCCGCCTATCCGCTGGTGCCGGACGAAGTGAAGGATTTCTGCGCCGGCAAGCGCGCCGTCCTCATGGTCGAGGAAGGCTCGCCGGAATTCGTCGAGCAGCAAATCAACATGGTGCTCCGCGAATCCGGCATCGAGACCCGCGTGCTCGGCAAGGGCCCGATGCCGCGCAGCGGCGACTATAGTTCCGAGGTGATGCTGCGCGGGATCGCCGCGTTCCTGTCGGAAACACGGCCCGTCGGCGTAGACGCCAATGCCGTCGCCGCCCGCGTCGAGAAGGCGCTTGCGCATAAGCCGGACATCGCGGCCACGGTCGGTGATATCCCGCCGCGGCCGCCGAATTTCTGCACCGGTTGCCCGGAGCGGCCGGTCTTTGCGGCGATCAAGCTCGCGCAACGCGAGATCGGTCCAACCCATATCAGCGCCGACATCGGCTGCCATTCATTTGCGACCTTCGCGCCGTTTTCCATGGGCAATTCCATCCTCGGCTACGGCATGTCGCTGGCAAGCGCCGCCGCCGTCACACCCAACATGGAAAAGCGGCCGATCGCGATCATGGGCGACGGCGGTTTCTGGCATAACGGTCTCATCACCGGCGTCGCCTCGAACATGTTCAACAAGGGCGACGGCGTTCTGATCGTGATGCAGAACGGTTACGCCTCCGCAACCGGCCAGCAATATCTGCCATCGAGCAGTGCAAACCGCAGCGGCACACCGACCGGGATCAGCATCGAGAACACGCTGCGCGCGCTTGGCGTCACGTGGCTGCGCACCGTGCGCACCTACAGCGTCGCCAAGATGGCAAGCACGCTGAAAGAGGCGATGCGCACGGCGGAGCGTGGTCTCAAAGTGATCATCGCCGACGGCGAGTGCATGCTGGCGCGCCAGCGACGCATTCGCGCGGGAGACGCCGAAAAGTTGAAGCGCGGCGAGCGCGTGGTGAAGGCACGTTACGGTGTCGACGACGAAATCTGTACCGGCGATCACTCCTGCATCCGGCTTTCCGGTTGCCCGTCGCTGACCGTCAAACCGAATCCCGATCCATTGCGCAGCGATCCGGTCGCGGCCGTGGTCGAGAGCTGTGTCGGCTGCGGGCTGTGCGGCGAAGTCGCGCACGCCGCCGTTCTTTGTCCTTCATTCTATCGCGCCGATATCGTCACCAATCCGAACTGGCGGGATCGCACGTTAAGCCGCATGCGGAGCGCCGTGATCGGATGGGTGAGCGGTTCATCGTCTTCCCGCCAGCGGGTAGAAGTCGGGGTGGCGGCTCCCGAATCTTCCAGTCAAACTCCTTCATTCCTGCCCGCTTCCCCCCAAGCAGACGGCGCACGCATCGGCCCGGCGCAAACCAGCGTTTCGACGGTTCGCCCGATGACCATCCTGATTGCCGCATTGGGCGGGGAGGGCGGCGGCGTTCTTACCGACTGGATCGTGGCGGCGGCGGAGAGCCAGAATTTTCCGGTGCAATCGACATCGATCCCCGGCGTGGCGCAACGGACCGGCGCGACCACCTATCATATCGAACTGGTGCCGAAGCCGTTTCACGCTTCGGATCGACCGGCATCCGGTCAGCGTCCAATCCTGGCGCTGGCGCCGGGGATCGGCGACGTCGACCTCGTGATTGCCAGCGAGTTGATGGAAGCCGGGCGCGCCATCATGAACGGTTTTGTCACGCCCGATCGGACCACGACCATCACCTCGTTGAGCCGCTCCTATCTCGTTGTCGAGAAGATGGCGATGGGCGACGGCCGCTACGATCAGCAGCGCCTCATCGCCGCGGTCGAGAAGAACTCGCAGAAGACATTGCTCCTCGATCTTGAAACGATCGCGCGTCAGAGCGGCGCCATGGTCAACGCCGTGATGCTCGGCACCATCGCCGGCGCCGGTGCCCTACCGATTCCCGTCGAGGCCTTCGAAGCGGCGATCCGCGCCGACGGCAAGGCGGTTGCGTCCAATCTGCGCGGTTTCCGTGCCGGCTTCGATGCCGCGCGCACCGGATCGCATCTGCGTGCCGAACCGCGCAAACGGTTACGCGCGCCATCGCCATCGCTTGCGGATCTGGAAAATGAAATCGCGCAAATGCCGGAAGCGGCACGCGCGTTCATGATCGAGGGTGTGCGCCGGCTTGCCGCCTACCAGGACCTCGCTTATGCGCGCCTCTACCTTGACCGGCTCGCGCCGATCCGCGACGCCGACGCGAAGGTGGACGCCAGCGGGCAAGTGCTGGCGGAAACCGCCCGCCATCTTGCCGTGCGCATGTCCTACGAGGACGTGATCCGCGTGGCGCAGGCCAAGATCGATCCGGCACGGTTGGCCCGCATCGCCGGCGAGATGAACGTCAAGCCGGAGCAGACACTCACGATCACCGAGTTCCTCAAACCAGGCATTGAGGAGTTCTGTTCGGTCCTGCCGCACGGGTTTGCCAGCCGTATCCTCGCCATCGCCGAACGTCATCCTGCAATCGGCCGCGCGCATTGGGGCATGGCGATCAATACGAAGTCGGTGAGCGGCTATTTGCGCTTTCATCTTCTCGCCAGGCTGCGGCCGTTCCGCCCGAAAACGTTTCGGTTCCGGGAGGAACAGTGCGCGATCGAATCCTGGCTGCAAATGATCGTGCAGGCCGCGCCGCTGTCTAGCGAGTTGGCCATCGAGATCGCCGAATGTGCTCGCCTCATCAAAGGTTATGGCGACACGCACAAGCGCGGCACGGCCAATTACCGGCTCATCGAGACCGAGTTGTTGCGGCCTGCGCTGGCGGGGAACGTGGCGCCGCGCCAGGCGGCTGAGGCAATCGCCAATGCCCGCACCGCGGCTTTGCTCGATCCCGAGGGTGACGCGCTTGCCAAATGCCTTGGCGATATCGAAGCGCAGGGCAGCCGCAGAATCGCCGCCGAGTAGTGCTTTCAAATCGGGGCGTTGCCGACATTCGCTGCGGGTGAGAGGTCATGTCGAAGATTTGCGCCGTGGCGATCGGGATTGCGGCGCTGTACGTCCTCGTCATCGCGATGAGTTCCGCAGGCGTCCGCGCCCAGGGGCTTTTCTATCAGGCCTCGCCGGATGAAATTGCCGGCCCTCCCGGTACCCTTATCCGGCAGGAGCCGATGATGTCCACGCTTGAGGGTGCGTCGGCGTATCGCGTGCTCTATCGGTCGACCGGATTGCACGATGAGCCCGTCGCAGTCTCCGGCGTCATCATCGTCCCGCCCGGTCCGGCCCCGTCCGCGGGCCGCCCGATCGTCGCCTGGGCGCATCCGACGACCGGCGTCGTGCCGCGCTGCGCGCCATCGCTTGCGCTTTTTGTCTTTCAGCAAATCCAGGGCCTGCGTGAACTGGTCGATCGCGGCTATGTCGTCGCCGCAACGGATTATCCGGGTCTCGGCACGCCACAGACGCATCCGTATCTGGTCGGGGTGAGCGAAGCCCGCGCGGTACTCGATTCAGTGCGAGCCGCCCGCGCGTTCGGCGGGACGCAGAATCGCTTCGCGGTCTGGGGCCATTCGCAAGGCGGGCAGGCGGCGCTGTTTACGGGACTGATCGCAAAATCCTATGCGCCGGAGCTTGACCTTGTTGGCGTCGCCGCCGCCGCGCCGGCGACGGAGCTCGCGGCACTCTTCAATGACGACATCAATACCAGCGGCGGGCGCAATCTGACGGCAATGACGCTGTGGTCCTGGTCACGCGTGTTCGGGATGCCGATCGACCGCATTGTCGATCCCGTTGCCATGCCGACGGTCGATACTCTTGCCGGCGAATGCATCGAGTCATTTTACGACATCATACTTCGCCGCCGTACCTCCGCGCCTCTCGAGCAAAAATTCCTGTCAGTGAGCGATTTTTATACGGCCGAGCCGTGGCGTTCGCATATTACGGGCAATTCGCCCGGCCCCTTGCCGCCGGGCATCCCATTATTCCTGGCACAGGGCGGCGCGGACGAGCTGGTACGGCCGCAGGTGACGCAAGATTATGAAAAACGCCAATGCGCGGCCGGCGGCCGGGCGCAGATGCTCGTCTTGCCGGCCGCGAACCACGGCTTTATCGCACGTGATGCCGCCGCATCTGCGGTCGAGTGGATGACGGACCGGTTCGCCGGGTTTCCGGCGCCGAGCGACTGCCCGCGCGGCTGAAAAACCCGCCCCTGATGCTACAAAAACCCGCTCTGGTTGCAGATTTTACCGACTATTAACCCATCCCGTTAATCTTGTTGTCATTGCAGGTGACTTGACGATGACGGGCTTCGATTTTTCCATTCGCACGAAGCTCGCTATCTGGGCGGCCCTTGGCGTGGTGCTGGTCGCCGGTATGCTCGTCCAGCAGCAAATCGGGGATCGTTCGGCGGCGCGGGAACGCAACGCCGCCAATAACAGGCAACTCGCCGCGGTCGAGGCTGTTCGCGCGTCCAGCGACCTCAGCAGTATGCGTCTCGAATTAGGCGAGATGCGCCTCGCCATTGCTCCAAGCGAGGTCGATAGCGCGGTTCAACGGCTCCGCGCCGACTCCATCGTAGCCGCGCAGCACATCCAGGCTGCGGTTGAACTTTGTGACGACGTTGCCAGCAAGGAGCAATTGCGCAAGCTCGGCGGCCTCGCCAAGGATTTTGTCAGCGTCGGCGTCGAGCTTGCGGCGGCAGCCAAGGATTACGGCGATACTGTCGGCAAAACCCAACGCGCCGCTGAGCTTGGCCATCAGATGAACGCGCTGATCGACAGATCAAGCGAGGAATTGATCGATTCCGCGGAATTGAGCAATGCGCAAGCGGGCGCGGAGCGTGAGCGCGTCGGCCGGATCGATCTCGGCATGGGTCTGTTTGTGATTGCCGTGCTGGGCGGTGTTGCGGTCTTCGGTGCGCTTGCCATCGGCCGGCCGATCCGGCGCATTGGCGAGGTGCTGCTGCAACTCGCTCATGGCAACAAGGATGTCGAAGTCCCCTATACCGGACGCGGCGACGAAGTCGGCGACAATGCCCGCGCGGCGCAGGCGTTCAAGGAAAAGCTGATCCGCATCGAGCAATTGGAACGCGCCGAGAAGGAAACAGCCGAACGCGTCGCCGAACAGCGTCGCGCCGACATCAACGATGTTGCCGGCGCATTCGAGAACACAGTCGCAAGCGTAGTGCGCTCGGTATCGTCGTCCTCGACCGAGCTTGAAGCGTCCGCGGAAGCGCTTGGCGCGATGGCTGTGGCGACGCGGGATTTGTCGACAAAGGTTCTGTCGGCGTCGACGCAAGCGGCTGACAATGTTCAATCGGTTTCGCTCGCCACCAAACAACTGATTGTCTCGGTCGGCGAGATCGGCGAACAGGTCCAGGAATCGGCGCGGATCGCGCATGAGGCCGTGATGCAGGCCGAACGAACGGACAGCCGCATCGCGGAATTGACCCGTGCCGCCGGCCGGATCGGCGACGTCGTCAAACTGATCACCGACATCGCCGAGCAGACAAATCTCCTAGCGCTCAATGCCACGATCGAGGCGGCACGCGCCGGAACGGCCGGCAAGGGTTTTGCCGTCGTCGCGCAGGAGGTCAAGGCACTCGCGGCGCAAACGTCGAAGGCAACCGGCGAGATTGGAACGCAAATCGCCGGCGTGCAGGCGGCGACGCAGGATTCGGTCGGCAGCATCAAGGAGATCGGCGGCACCATAAGCCGCATCGCCGAGATCGCTGCCGCGATCACTGCCGCCGTGGAAGTGCAGGCGGTAACCACCCGCGAGATAGCGGAAAATGTGCAGGCTGCGACTGGAAGCGCCGCGCATGTCGCCGCCAATATCGCCGAGGTGAACGACAGCGCCACCGAAATCACCTCGGCTTCGGCGCAAATCCTGTCCTCGGCGAAGTCGCTGTCGCAGGAAGGCAACCGGCTTTCCGCGGAAATGGAAAAGCTGCTCACCGCCGTCTGTGCCGCCTGACGACTTCTTCTGGCGCTCCGTTTCGCATCGTGAATATGATGGCGCCAAAGGGGGCGGGGTATCGCCGCATTCCCCGCTCCGGGCCGCTGCATGAAGCCTCCTATCTTCGATTACGTCGCCGCGACTTCGATCGACATGGCGGTCGCTGCGCTGGCCGAAGCGGGCGGTGAGGCCAAGATACTCGCCGGCGGGCAGAGTCTTGTGCCGATGCTCAACTTCCGGCTGCTGCGGCCGTCGGTCCTGATCGATATCAACCGGATTGCCGGCCTGTCCTTTGTCGAGGAGACCCCGCAGCACATTCGCGTCGGCGCATTGACGCGGCATCATCGGCTGGAGACCTCGCCCGTCATTGCCCGGCATCTGCCGGTTGTGTCCTGCGCGATGACGCACGTCGCGCATCTGGCAATCCGCAACCGTGGCACGATCGGCGGCAGCCTGTCCCATGCCGATCCCGCCGCCGAACTGCCAATGCTTGCGCTTTTGCTCGATGCCGAGCTCCACATTGCATCATCGTCGGGCAAGCGCACCGTTGCGGCGCGCGAGTTCTTCATCGATGCGCTTACGGTCGATCTTGGCGGGGACGATCTCGTAACCGAGATCGTATTGCCGAAACTGCCGCCGAATACCGGCTGGGCTTTTGAAGAAGTCGCGCGCCGTCACGGCGATTTCGCGCTGGCGGCAGTCGCCGTGACTTTGACTGCCGGCGACGGTGTCGTCACGCAAGCGCGCATGGCCCTGACCGGCATCGGTCCGACGCCGTTGCGCGCAACGGAGGCGGAGGCACTTCTTGTCGGTCATACGGTCGACCGGCTGCTGACCGGCCGCGCGATCGAGGCGGTGCGTGCCGCCATCGCACCGGAGACCGATCTGCATGCGTCGTCCGATTACCGGCGGCATCTTGCCGGCGTGCTGCTGGGCCGCGCCCTTGCCGCCGCATGGCGCCGCGCGACGATGGGCGCTGCATGAGCAAGACGCGCGACATCACTGTGATCGTCAACGGCGTGGCTTACGAGGCCGCCGTCGAGCCACGACTCCTGCTCACCGATTTTTTGCGTCACACGCTCGGCCTGACCGGGACGCATGTCGGCTGCGAGCACGGCGTCTGCGGCGCGTGCACGGTGCTTGTTGACGGCGACAGTGCGAGATCGTGCCTGATGTTTGCGGTGCAAGCCGACGGCCGAAACGTCGAGACCGTCGAGAGCCTCGGCCGCATCGGCCAGATGAATGCATTACAGGAATCTTTTCACGAGCATCACGCGCTGCAATGCGGCTTCTGCACACCGGGCATGCTGATGACGGCGACCGATCTCCTGCGAAAATATCCGCTCGCCACCGATGACGAGATCCGGGAAGGCTTGTCGGGAAATCTGTGCCGCTGCACCGGTTACGAGCATATCGTCAAGGCGATCCGCGCGGTTATTGCCAAGACCGGAGCCGCATCGTGAAAATGCATTTTCTTTCCGGCGGCCGCCTGCGCTTGCGCAAGAACACCTATGTGCCGGATGCCGATCGCAACGAGACGATCGAATTGCCCGTAGGCTGTGTGCTGTTGCGTCACAGCCAGGGCAATGTGCTGTTCGACACCGGCTGTCACCCTGAGGCGGCAACAAATGCAGAAGCGCGCTGGGGCAGTCTTGCCAAATTAATGACGCCGGTCATGCGTCCGGACGACAATGTCGTTACCGCGCTCGCCGGCGTCGGATTGCAATGCGACGATGTGGATGTGGTCGTGTGCTCGCATCTGCATACGGACCATTGCGGCTGCAATACCTTCTTCAATCGCGCGACCTTTATCATTCACGCCAAGGAGGTTGAGGCGGCAAGCGCTCAGGATTCGATCAAATTTGGTTACCTCGCTGCCGACCGGGATCCGGCGGCGCCGACCGACACGATCGATGGCGAACGCGACGTATTTGGCGACGGCAGTATCGTGCTGATTCCGCTGCCCGGCCATACGCCGGGCACGACCGGCGCGCTCGTCCGGCTCGATAAGTCAGGCGTCTACTTTCTCGCTTCCGACACCGTGAGCTTGCGTTCGACGCTGGATACCGGCGCCATCCCGAAAAATACCTGGAATGCCGACGCGCTGACGAAATCCCTGGCCGAGGTAAGGCGCATCGAAGCGCGCGGCGCGAAAATCATCTGCGGTCACGACGACGCGCAATGGACGGGTTTGCGAAAGGGCGCGGACGCCTATGACTGACGCGCCCGAAATCCATGCCCGGCCGAAGATCGTCGGCTTGAGCGTCAAGCGCTCCGAGGATCCGCGGCTTCTCACCGGTGCGGGTGCTTATACCGACGACCGTCAGGTCATGCGCGTCCTGCATGTCGCGTTCCGGCGCAGCGACCAATCGCATGCCCGCATTCGCGCCACCGACTGTGCGGCGGCACGCGCGGCGCCCGGTGTTGTCGCCGTGTTCACTGCCGCCGACCTGAGCGACATAAAACCGTTGCTGGCGACCTCGCGCATGAAGAATTATTACGCGACGCCCATTCTTCCGCTCGCATTGGGCAAGGTGCGTTATGTCGGCGAACCGGTTGTGGGCGTCGTGGCGCAAAACCGCTATCAGGCCGAGGACGCGCTTGAGCTTATCGAGATCGATTACGAGCCGCTGCCAGTCGTCGTCGATCCCGAACAGGCTGCGGTAGACGGCGCGCCGCTCCTCCACGACGAAGCCGGAACCAATGTGCTGGTGAGCCGCGAATTCCAGCGCGGCGACGTCGATGCGGCATTCGAGTCCGCGCCAGTTCGTGTCGGCGGCCGCTTCCGCATGCACCGCAAGGTGACGATGGCGATCGAGCCGCGCGTCTGCCTTGCCGAATATGATGCCGGCCGCGACGCCGTGACGCTTCATTCCGCCACCCAGGTGCCCGGCATCGTGCGCGACGCGCTGTCGATTGCGCTCGATATGCCGGGTCACAGCATCCGGGTTATCGCGCCGGATGTCGGTGGCGGTTTCGGCGGCAAGGGTTCGCTTTATCCGGAAGAGATTTTTGTCTGCGCCGTGGCGCGGCGGCTCAACCGTGCAATCAAATGGACCAGTGATCGGCTGGAGGATTTTGCCGCCACCAGCCAGGGGTTCGATGAAATCGTCGATGCCGAGCTGGCGCTCGATAACGAAGGTCGTGCGATCGCACTGCGCGCAGACGTCATCGGCGACGTTGGCGCCTATTCGATCTATCCGTGGACGGCGGTGCTCGAGCCGGTGCAGGTCGTCAGCTTTCTTCCCGGGCCCTACCGTATTCAACACTATCGCGGCCGCGTGCGTGGCGTCGCGACGTCGAAAGCGCCGATGGGTCCCTATCGCGGGGTAGGCCGGCCGATCTCGACCTTCGTCATGGAACGGCTGATGGATATGGCGGCGGTCAAAATCGGCATCGATCCGCGGGACATCCGGCTGCGCAATCTCGTGAGCGCCGAAGAGTTTCCCTACAAGGTGGCTTCGGGAATTATCTGGGACAAATCCGGCTTCCAGGAGTGCCTCAAGGCCGCCTGCGCGGCGATCGGCTACGACGCGCTCCGCGCGAAGCAGAAAGCGGCGCGCGCCGCCGGCCGCTGGGCCGGCATCGGGATCGCGTCCTACGCCGAACTGACCGGCATCGGGTCGCGTATCTCGGTGGCGCCGGGCATGCCGATCAATACCGGCACGGAGACCGCGACCATTCGCATCGATTCGACCGGCGCGGTGACGGCGGCCTTCGGCGTCGCCTCACACGGGCAAGGTCTTGAGACGACGCTGGCGCAGGTCGTCGCCGAGCATCTCGGTGTGCGCTATGAAGACGTCCGTGTCGTGCAGGGCGACAGTGCTGCCGTTCCCGGCGGCACCGGGACCTATGCCAGCCGCAGCTTGGTGCTCGCCGGTGGTGCGGCGACGCTCGCCGCGGAATCGCTGCGCGAAAAAGTGTTCAAGGCCGCTTCGCATTTGCTGGAGGCGTCCGTCGGCGACCTCGCGGCGGAAGCGGGACGCGTGACAGTCGTCGGCACCGATCGTTCGGTGACGTTCCGCGACGTGGCGCGCGCGGTCTATTCGGAAATGGGCCGGCTGCCGCCGGACGCCCGCGACGAACTCGCGGCCACCAAAATCTACGATCCGGTGTCCGGCACCACGACGTCGGCGACCCATATCGCCTCAGTCGAGATCGACCCAGAGACTTATGAAGTTCGCGTAGACCGTTTTGCCGTCGCCGAGGATTGCGGCAAGCTCGTCAATCCGCTGATTGTCGACGGTCAGGTGCATGGCGGCGTTGCCCAGGGCATTGGCGCGGCGCTCTATGAAGAGGTCGTCTATGATGCACAGGGCCAGATCACAACCGCGAGCCTGGTCGATTATCTGGTGCCGTCGGCCTGCGAAATCCCGCCGATGCAGGTCGTCCATCTTGAAAGCGCGTCGCCGCCGACGCTTGGCGGCTTTCGCGGCATGGGCGAGGGTGGCACCATCGGCGCGCCGGCGGCAGTGGCAAACGCCATCGCCGATGCGCTGTCGCCGCTTGGCATCGGGATCAACGAACTCCCGGTGACGCCGGAACGGCTGTTCCGCCTTATCGAAGCGGCAAGAGCCAAAGGCCAAACTGTCAAAACCGAAGCTTGAGGAACAGAGAGCGATCATGGATTTAGGATTGAAAAGCAAAATCGCGCTGGTGACGGGCGCGGCAAGCGATGTCGGCCGCGAGATCGCGCTCAGCCTTGCCGCCGAGGGCGCGAGCGTCGCGGTCAATTACCGCAGCTCGGGCAAAGACGCGGAGGCCATTGTCGGCGAGATCGCCGCCAAGGGCGGCAAAGCAAAGGCCTATCAAGCCGATGTGTCGGATTTCGCCGCCGTGACGACGATGGTCGATGCCATCGTCAAGGATTTTGGCGGCCTCAACATCCTGATCAACAATGCCGGCATCGCCAAGCGCCAGCGCTTCGTCGAGACTACGCCAGACGATTGGCACCGTCAGATCGATGCCTGTCTTTACGGCGCGATCCACTGCTGCCATGCCGCAGCGCCGTATCTTGAGGCAGCAAAGAATGGCCGTATCGTCGGCATCATCGGCGATTCCTCGCGTATCGGGGAATCCGGGCTCGCCATCGTCGCCGCGGCCCGCGCCGGTGTCATCGGCCTGCTGAAATCGCTGGCCCGCGAATTTGGCCGCTCCGGCACGACCGCCAACACGGTGTCGCTCGGTCTTGTCGAAACGCCGCACGACAAGGAATGGCTCGATGCCAACCGCGAAAAGCTGACGCGGCTCTATCCGGTGCGCCGTCTCGGTTTGCCGGGCGACGTGGCGCCGATGGTCACGCTGCTCGCTTCGCCGCACAGCGGCTGGATCACCGGGCAGGTGCTCAGCGTCAGTGGCGGCTACAGCATGGTTTGATGGGTCGCAAAGATGCTGCACACAGATTTGATCGCTCCGATTCCGGAATTGCTGCGCCGCCATGCTGCCGAGCGCGGCGATAAATGCGCCTATCGCGACGCCCAGACGGCAGTGAGCTATGCCGAACTCGACGATCGTACCGCGAAACTCGCCGGCCATCTTGCCGACGCCGGGATTGCTCCGAACGACACGGTCGCGATCATGCTGCCGAATTCGGTGGCATGGGTTGAAAGCTGTTTCGCCATCGCGCGCGCCGGCGCCGTCAGCGTGCCGATCAGTTATGACGCAACCGAACCAGAAATCGCCTATCGGCTCGCTGACGCAGGCTGCAAGGCGGTGTTCACGACGGCGGAGCGTGGCGATCTGCTCGCGCGCCTGAAAGCCGGCGCGCCACAACTGAAGACCTTGATCGTGACGGACCGCGGCCAATGCAGCGCCGGCGCACTGCGCTATTCCAGGCTTGTGACCGAGCCGGCCAGATCGCCGCCGCGCGATCCGGCTTCGCTGCATGAGACGGCCTTTATTCTTTACACGTCCGGCACCACCGGCCGCGCCAAGGGCGTTCAGCTTACCGTCCACGGCATGTTGTGGGTCACGGCGGCGTGCTGGGCTCCGGTCACGGGATTAAGCGAGCGCGACACGGTGCTGTCGCCGCTGCCGCTGTTTCATTCCTATGCGCTCAATCTGTCGGTGCTGAGCATCCTCGCCGTCGGCGCAAGCGAATTCATCATGGAGCGCTTCTCCACCAGCGAAGCGGTGCGGCTCCTGAAAACAGGAGAGTTCACGTATTTCCCCGGCGTGCCGACGATGTTTCACTATCTGCTGCAGGCGACGCGGGCCGAGAAAGACGTGCGGTTCCCGAATTTGCGGCTTTGCGCTTCGGCGGGCGCCATCATGCCGGCGACGCTCAATCGCGAGTTTGAAAATCATGTCGGCGTGATGCTGCTGGATGGCTACGGCATCACCGAAACTTCGACCATGGTGACGATGAACTGGCCGACGGGCCAGCGCGTGCTGGGCTCGTGCGGCGTGGCGGTCCCCGGCAGCGCGGTGCGGATCGTCGATGCCAGCGGCCGCGATGTCGATATGAATCAGGAAGGCGAACTGATCGTGCGTGGACCGCACGTCATGCCCGGCTATCACAACAAGCCGGAAGAGACGCGCAATGCGCTTCGCGCCGGCTGGTATCACACCGGCGATCTTGCCAAGAGCGACGAGAACGGTTTTCTCACCATCACCGGCCGGCTCAAGGAACTCATCATCCGCGGCGGCCAGAACATCGCGCCGGCCGAGATCGAGGAAGTGGTGAACACGTTCGAGGCGGTGCTCGACTGCGCCGTGGTCGGCATCGCGCACGAGCATCTCGGCGAGGTTCCGGCGCTGTTCATCGTGCCGCGGCCCGGTAAGACGGTCGAAAGCGACGCCGTATTGGCGCACTGCCGGTCCCAGCTATCGGCCTATAAGGTGCCGCATGTCGTGCATCTGATTGCCGAGATCCCTCGCACCGGCTCCGGCAAGATCATACGTTACAAATTGCGTGAATCACTGAACGCGTAAAGGGCAATTTCCGCTCATTCCCGCGCAAGCGGGAATCCAGGCGAACCGCATTGTTCGTGGAGTGAATTGCCGGGTCCCGCTTTTGCGGGGACGAGCGGATGAACGTAGGCGCAGGAGGTTGTTATGACGCAAAACGCCGACGAACTCTGGGCCGATTTCGCCAGTCCGATCCGGACCGTGGACGATTACTTCGCCTCGCTGCGCGGCCGCCACATGAACGTGTTCTTCATGGGCGAGCGGGTGCCGGAGCCGGTCGATAATCCGGTGATCCGGCCGTCGATCAATGCCATGGCCGAGACGTTCCGTGTCGCGACCGAGCAGCCGCAACTCGCCACCGTGCATTCCGGCATCAGCGACCGCCAGATCAACCGCTTCCTCCACGTCCCCGTCAGCCCCGCCGAGCTTGTCGCCAAGCACGAAATGCAGCGCGAACTCGGCCGCCGCACCGGGACCTGTTTTCAGCGCTGCGTCGGTCTCGATGCCATCGGCTCCTGCCATTCCGTGACCTTCGATATCGACGCCAAAAACGGCACCGATTATCACCAGCGCTTTCTGGCTTTCCTCAAGCGCGCACAGGCCGCGAACATCGTCATCGGCGGCGCCATGACCGATCCGAAGGGCGACCGCTCGAAGCCGCCGCATCAGCAGAGCGACACCGACCTGTTCCTCCATGTCGTGCGGCGCGACGACAAAGGCATTTATGTCTCGGGCGCCAAGATGCACCAGACCGGCGCGGTCAATTCGCACTGGCTGATCTTCATGCCGACCATGCGCATGACCGAAGCCGACCGCGACTGGTCGGTGGTCGGCGCGGTGCGCGTCGATGCGCCGGGGCTGACCTATATCGTCGGCCGCCAGACCAACGACACCCGCATCGTCGATGGCGGCGCCATGGATGCCGGCAATGCGCAATTCGCCGGCCAGGAATCGCTGATCGTCTTTGAGAACGTGTTCGTGCCCCACGAGCACGTCTTCATGGACGGCGAATGGGCTTTTGCGTCATCGCTGGTCGAGCGGTTCACCACCTATCACCGCAGTTCCTATGTCTGCAAAACCGGATTGGGCGACGTCCTGATCGGCGCCGCCGCATCGGCCGCCGAGCACAACGGCGTCGAGGGCGTCTCGCATATCAAGGACAAGCTCGTCGAGATGACGCATCTCAACGAGACGATCTATTCAAGCTGCATGGCGGGTGCGCATCAGGCAAAACCGGTGGCGTCCGGCGCCTATCTGAACGATGAGATGCTGTCCAACGTCGCCAAGCACAATGTCACCCGCTTTCCCTTCGAGATCGCGCGGCTGGCGCAGGACATCGCCGGCGGCCTCGTCGTCACCATGCCGTCGGAGAAGGATCTGCAGAACAACGAAGTAGGTCCCCTGATCCGCAAATTCCTGCAAGGCCGCGACGGCGTCGACGTCATCGACCGCATGCGTATCCTCCGCCTGATCGAGAACATGACCATCGGCCGCAATGCCGTCGGCTATCTGACGGAAAGCCTGCACGGCGCAGGCTCGCCGCAGGCGCAGCGCATCCAGATCGCGCGTGGCATGAAGATCGAGGATAAGAAGGCGCGGGCGCGGCATCTGGCCGGTATTGCATCGCCGCCCGCCCGGTCGAACTGACTGCGTGCTTTCGCGCCGGATCTCGATGCGCGACGGCGCTCCGGTTATCGCACGCAGAGGGCACCGAGAATTTACCCGCGCATTTTCTGGCACTATAGTTCAGCAGGCAAATAGCAGGTAAAAGACCGAGGAAACTTAGGTCTTGCGGGCGTAGTTCAGTGGTAGAACGACAGCTTCCCAAGCTGTATGTCGCGGGTTCGATTCCCGCCGCCCGCTCCAACTCCACGCTTCGTCTTTCATACCTTTTAGGCTGCGCACAGGCGCGCGCGTTGCCGCGTGCAGCGCAACAAGGCGCGGCCAGTTTTCTTTTGACAGGCGATGGGCAGAAGCTAATCTCTTTCGCAGGAGCGCGAAACAGCTCTTCGGGATGGGACATCGAGGTGGGGACATGAGCGAGCAAAGTTCGAATCAAGGCGCGAAGCGATCGTGTTGGAGCTGGTGGTACCTGCTCCTGCTTGTCCAATTTGTCTGTTTGCTCTGGGTCCCCTCCTACAACACATTGGAGCCGTCCCTGGGCGGGGTGCCGTTCTTTTATTGGTACCAGATGCTCTGGGTGATCATCAGCGGGATCCTCACCGCGATCGTCTATTTCGCGACCGAGGAATAGTCCGACAATTGACGCCGCTGAACGCGCCTCGCGCGATCGCGAAGCTCTGAAGAAGAAATTTTGGGGGGAATGCCGTGGCAGATATCAATTGGACAGCTCTCACTGTTTTCGCGGTGCTGTTCGCCTTCATCACCTGGCTTGGATTTGCCGCTGCGAAATGGCGCGCCGGCGATCTCGATCAGTTGCACGAATGGGGCCTCGGCGGCCGGCGTTTCGGCACGCTCATCACCTGGTTCCTGGTCGGCGGTGACGTCTATACGGCCTATACATTCATCGCCGTTCCGGCGCTTGCCTTCGGCGCTGGCGCGATCGCGTTCTTCGCGGTGCCATATGCGATCCTGATTTACCCGATCCTGTTCCTGTTCTTCCCGCGGCTCTGGCATGTCTGCCACAAGCATCAATACATCACGGCGGGCGATTTCGTACGCGGGCGCTACGGCAATCGCTGGCTTGCGCTGGCGGTGACCATTACCGGCATCGTCGCCACGATGCCCTATATCGCGCTGCAACTGGTCGGCCTTCAGGTCGTCATCGGCGCCATGGGCGTGTCGGGCTCGGGTCTGGCGGCCGATCTGCCGCTGATCCTCGCGTTCATTATCCTTGCGGCATTCACCTATTCGAGCGGGTTGCGTGCTCCGGCCTCGATCGCGATCGTCAAGGATATCCTGATCTATGTCACCGCGTTCGTCGCCGTAATCGCTATTCCGATCCAGTTGGGCGGTTTCGGAAAAATCTTTGCCGCCATTCCGCCGGCGAAAGTGTTGCTCGCCGTTCCCGGTGCCAACACCACCGGCTCTTATGGTGTGTACGCCACATTGGTGCTGGGTTCGGCGCTGGCACTATTCCTCTACCCGCACTCGGTGACCGGCATTCTGAGCGCCTCGAGTGGCCGCGCTGTTCGCCGCAATGCCGCGCTCCTTCCCGGCTACACGTTCATGCTGGGCCTCCTTGCGCTGATGGGCCTCTTCGCCATCGCGGCCGGCGTTGGAGCGCTTCCGGAATTCGCCGCGGGCTTCAAGCAGTTCGGCAACAGCTACGCGGTGCCGGCACTGTTCCTGCACAGCTTCCCGTCGTGGTTCGTCGGCGTCGCTTTTGCCGCGGTCGGCATTGGCGCGCTGGTGCCGGCGGCGATCATGTCGATTGCCGCGGCCAATCTCTACACCCGCAATATCCATCGCGAGTTCATCAACAAAAATCCGACCGACAAGCAAGAAGCGCAGATGGCGAAGTGGGTGTCGCTGATCGTGAAACTCGGCGCGCTCGTCTTTATCATCTTCGTGCCGACGCAATACGCCATCCAGTTGCAACTGCTCGGCGGCATCTGGGTCATTCAGACCGTGCCGTCGGTGATGCTCGGCGTCTATACGCGCTGGTTCAACGAATGGGCGCTGTTGGTCGGCTGGGCGGTGGGAACCGCTGTGGGCACGACAATGGCCGTCTCGGTGAATTTCGCGGCGGCCTAT
Source organism: uncultured Alphaproteobacteria bacterium (assembly GCA_963723335.1). Taxonomy (GTDB): domain Bacteria; phylum Pseudomonadota; class Alphaproteobacteria; order Rhizobiales; family Xanthobacteraceae; genus BOG-931. The sequence goes on from CAVRQJ010000007.1 coordinate 643,613, forward strand.
CCGCTGGCGTTCGGCGGCATGACCTTCCCCGGCTATACGGCCTTCTACACCGTCATCCTCAACCTCGTTCTCGCGATCGTGCTGACGCCCGTGTTCAATGCGATGGGCGGCAAGCGCGTCGATGAGACGGTGCCGGCGGACTATCACGCTTAAGCCGCTCAGCTCTGCGGCTTCATGCTAGCTCTGCCGCGCCGCGCGTGGCAGATTGCGGCAGGCTGCGCGCACCAATTGCGCCGTAAAAGACGGTAGGGAGTAGGCCATGGCAGGCATCAAGGTGACAGATATCGCGTTCGGACGTTTCCGGTCGCCGGATCTCGATGTCGCGGAAGAGTTCCTGACGCGGTTCGGGCTGATCAGGACCGAGCGCACCGACAAGGCGCTCTATATGCGCGGCACCGATCCGTCCCACCACCTGCATGTCACCGAGAAAGGCGATCCGAAATTCATCGGGCTTGCCTATCACGCCGCCAGCGAAGACGATTTGAAGCGGCTCGCCGAGACACCCGGCGCTTCGGGCGTCGAAAATATCGATGAACCGGGCGGCGGCAAGCGCGTGCGGCTGACCGAGCCGAACGGCTATCAGATCGAAGCAGTGTATGGCATCGCACCGGTGGCGCCGATCGCGGTCAAGCGCCAGAAGATGAACTCGGGCGAGTCGCCCCTGTCACGCGCCGGCGAACTGATGCGGCTCCCCAAGGGGCCGGCCCACGTCAAACGCGTCGGCCACGGTGTGCTGATGACGCCGAAATTCACGGAAACCGTAAAGTGGTTCCGCGACATGCTCGGCTTTATCTGTTCCGACGACGTCTATGCCGAGAAAGAGGACAATCTGATCGGCTCGTTCAACCGCTGCGATCGCGGCGATACTTACGTCGATCACCATGTCTTCTTCTGCCTGGCGCATCAGAAGACCGGGCTCAATCATCTCTCGTTCGAAGTGCCCGACATCGACGACGTCGCCATGGGACACCACTATCTCAAGCAATTCGGCAAATACGAGCATATGTGGGGCATCGGCCGGCACGTTCTCGGCAGCCAGGTCTACGATTACTGGGCCGACCCCTGGGGCCGCGTGCACGAGCATTGGGCTGACAGCGATCGGCTCAATCTCGCCAATGGCTCAAAGCGGGTTTCGGCGCAGGAAGCGCTGGTTTCGCAATGGGGCGAAGCGCCCCCGGAGAAATTCATCAATCACGCGAGCCCGTAATCCGGGCTCGCGGCCCAAATCCGCTCATTCCCGCGCAGGCGGCAATCCAAACATTGTTTTTGGTAAATGGACTGGGTCCGCGCTTGCGCGGGGACGAGTGGTTTGACCCGCCAGCTACATTTTCGTCACCCGCACGTGCAGCAACGCGGCGCGGCCGCCGCGGACTTCCTTGACGCAGCGCGCCAGCGCGGCCGGGACGTCGGCCGGATCGCTGAGCTCTTCGGCATAGGCGCCAAAAGCTTCGCCGACCTTGCTGAAATGCACGTCTGGCGCGAGTTTTGCCTCGAAAGCTGTCCGCCGTTTTGGCCTCGCCCTCCGGAAAGACCCGCAGCGTCGATTGCTTCACCGCGTTCCAGCCGGTGTTGTCCATCACGATGGTGAGGATCGGCAATTTGTATTGCTGCGCGACCGCGAACACCGATGTGGGATTGCCGAAGTAGAACCCGCCGTCGCCGCAGATCTGCACGGTCAAGCGGTCCGGTGCGGCAAGCTTGGCGCCGAGCGCCGTGCCGCCGGACCAGCCCAGCCCGCCGCCGCCGGCGCGCACCGTGGTGTTGGGCACGCGGCGGGGGATTTGCATCAGCACCGCCTGGGCGTTGGTCACGCCTTCGTTGAACAGCATGTCCTCGTCGTTGAGGAGTTTGCCGAGCTCGGCCATCAGGAAATGCGGATTGATCGCGCCGGTCTTGCCCTTGTCGGCCGCGAGCTTTGCGGCCTGCGCGATCCGCGCGTCACGCGCGGCTTTGATGCGGGGAAGCCGCTTCGCCACCGCGTCCTTGAACTGCGGCGTCGCCTTTGCCTTCAGGACGTCGAGCACCTGTTCGAGGATATAGCCGCTGTCGCCCTGCATGCGCATGTTGCCGGGGAACGTCCACATCGGCGAGCCGGGCTTTAGCGTGTCGACATCGATATGCGCCCAGAACGCCTTGTCGCTGGGCTGCACGTCGCTCGGAAACCACGGCACGTCGACGTCGACGAGCAGCCCGACGTCGGCTCCGGGCACGGCCTTGTCCGCCGAGAAGCCGACGAAGCAGGGGCTGTCGTGCGAAATATTGTTGGTCATGTTGGCTTCGTAGACGGCGATGCCGGCGAATTGCGCCAGCGCATCGATGGCGCGCGACGTATGCGCATGACGCCCGGCATAACCCGTGACCAGGATCGGGTTTTCGGCCGTCAAAAGCTTCTCGGCGAGCGCAGCGACGAGTTTTGGATCGGCGCCGCCGCTCGACGTTGCCGCAAAAGCCTCAGCGGAATAGCGGCGGATCTCGTCGGCACTCCAATGCTGCGTCAGCGTCTCGCGCTGCATCATCAGATAGACCGGACCGCACGGCTCGGTCTGCATGATCGAGGACGCGCGCCGCAGCGCCTCCTTGACGACGACGCCTGACGGCAGTGTCCATTCCCATTTCAGGTAGGGCCGCACCAGGCTCGCCTGATCGAACGGCTCCTGCACGAAATGCACGTAAGTGTCGCGCGAGCCGACAAGCTCGTCGTTGACGGTATAGGGCGCCTTGCCCGCCATCAGCAGCACGGGCAGCCGGCTGCGGAACAAATTGTGCATGCCGTTTGCGGTATTCGCGGTGCCGACGTCGACATGGACCAGCACGCCCTGGCCGCGGCCGGTGACGAGCGCATAGCCAGCCGCCATGTGCGCGGCCGTGTTTTCGTGCGGACAGCGCACCACGCCCGGCATCGGCTCGCCGCGTTTGCGGCGATGCGCCATCTCATCGATGATCGGCGCGTGGTCGGTTCCAAAATTGCAGAACAGGTAATCGACGCCGATTTCGTTTAAGCCCTCGAGCAGATAGTAGGCCGTGGCGAAGTCGGGAACATTGGTCTTGCGGGCGACTGACGTATCCATGTTTGCGTACTCTTTTGCAGTGTTTTGCGTGTTGGATTGGGCGCTTCCGTAGTCCTTACATGTCGGCCCTGCTTATAGCATCTTTGAGTTCCCGCCGTCCGCTCCGCAAAACACTTTCGATTATTCCGAACTAAAGGCGGGGAATCCCCAAAGTCTTGCCGCATTGCCGGGCGATAGCACGGGCGATTGAGCGGGGAGAGGGTACTCCATGAAGCGGCAGGCAGTTCTTGCCGGCGCATTGGCGTCGGCCTTGATGACCGTTGGCATGATGGGCGCGGCATCCGCGGATGTCCGTATCGTCAACGATCCGGGAGGCGAGGTATCCTCCTACGTGCAGAAGTTCCAGGCCATGCGCGCGTCCGGCGAGCATGTCGTCATCGACGGGCCGTGCCTTTCGGCCTGCACGCTCCTGACCGGCATTATCCCGAGCGATCGCGTCTGCGTCACCCACCGCGCGGTGCTCGGGTTCCATGCCGCCTCGTATTACGACGATACGTCGCGGTCGCTGGTGCCGACGCCGGAAGGCAGCCGCGTCGTCATGCGGCTTTACCCGCCCGAGATCAAATCGTGGATCTATCGGCATGGCGGGCTGACGCCACGACTTATCCTACTGCGCGGCCACGAACTCAGCACCCTCTATCATTCCTGTCCGGGGATTTGAGCGGTTGCGGCCGCGGCGCCGCCGCGCCTGAAGCCGTTGTCGGCTGCCGCATTCCGGCTTATCTAACAGGGGCCGGATTAAAGCCATGCCTGAAATCATCGCCGCGCCATACCTGTCCCGGGCGACGCTCCTTGTCGGCGCATTGGCCGCGCTGGCGCTCGGCGGCACCGTCTTACTCTGGGCGCATTACGGAACCACGGTCTTTTTCGAAACCATCCGTGCCGGGTTTTCGGCTTGCTTCGGTTGAGAAAATAACGTGAACGCCAAAGGCGTCCCGTATTCTTCTGGTGCTCGCCTCGTTCCTCGGCGGGCTTTTCCTGTTTTTTGGCGCCATCCTGTTCGTGACCGGGCGCGCCTCCTCGCCGATCGGGCAGGCGATCGCCGGCGTCGGCGGCCCGTTTCATCTCGAAGATCAGAACGGCAAGGTCGTGAGCGATGCCGACATGAAGGGCAAACCCTTCCTGGTGTTTTTCGGCTTCACGCACTGCCCCGATATCTGCCCGACCACCCTGTTCGATATGTCGCAGCTCATGCAAGCGCTTGGGCCCGATGCCAATCGCACCGGTGCGCTGTTCATCACCGTCGATCCGGAGCGCGATACACCGGCGGTGATGAAGGACTATTTGTCGAACTTCGATCCGCATTTGCGCGGGCTGACCGGCGATCAGGCCTCGATCAGCGCGGCAACCAGGGCCTACCGGGTCTATGCCAAGAAGGTGCCGCTCGAAAACGGCGACTACACGATGGACCACACCGCAGTGGTTTATCTGATGGACAAGGATGGCCGTTTCGTCGCGCCGTTCGATATGAGCCGCAAGCCCGAAGCCGAAGCCACCGATCTACGCCGCTATATGTGAGATCCGGCGTTCCGCGGAAATCGCATCCCGACAATTTCTAGGTCGCGACGTCGACAATTGCGCCGCTTCCCGATTGCATGAGCCGGATCGGCGCAATGGGGTGTCCCGCGCCAATGCGGGGAACGGGCGGCACGCCCAATTTTCCGACGTGCACTTTTTGCCGCGGCCGGACGTTAAATCTTGTCGTGCGCGATCTTGCCCTGCGCGACGTCCTCGCCAGGCCGTGCTCGGTCTTCTCCCAGCGCTGTGGTGCGTAGAGCAATTGAAAGAACGCGCGCCACGCGGCGAACGAATGCAGGAACCAGTGCAGCGGCGTCCAGATCAGCACCCAGGCGTTACGGAGAAGGCCGCGCCGCCGCAGCCCGATGACGTCGAGCAGGACAGTCGAGGCGTAGTCGGACACCAGACTGGCGAAGAAAATCGATGTCGCGTTCTGCAAAAGCACATTGGTCAACGGTGTCGGTTGCGCAAACAGCAAATAACCGAGCCCAACCATGAAAAACGGATGGAACAATGCCGCCAGAACATTGGCGGCGAGAAATATCTGGAACGCGATCGTGCCGGCGGTGCCGAGCTCCCGCCACAGCCTGTAGGGGCGGCGGATATGCACGAGCCAGGTTTGCATCCAGCCCTTGTACCAGCGCGTACGCTGGCCAAGCCAAGGCCAAAAGCGCGCCGGCGCTTCCTCATAGGTTGCAGACGATATCGCCGCCGACCGGAAGCCGAGCCGGCAAAGACGAATGCCAAGATCGGCATCCTCGGTCACATTGTACGGATCCCAGCCGCCGACCTTGCGCAGCACGGCGGTGCGGAAATGGTTCGACGAGCCGCCCAGCGGAAACGGCAAATGCAGCTTCGCCAATTCCGGCAGGAAGGCATCGAACTGGCCGGCATAATTGGCCGTGAACATGCGCGTAAGCCAATTGTCGCCCGTATTGTCGATGGTCAGGCTCGCCTGGACGCAGGCGAGTTGCTTGCCGCCTTTGCGGAACAGGCCGAGCGCCCTGGGCAACTGGTCGGGTTCCAGAACATCTTCGGCGTCATAGACGACCGTATAGGCGCCGCGCGCAAATGGCAGCGCTACGTTAAGCGCTCGCGGTTTGGTTCGCGGGCCGCTTGGCGGCGCTATGATGACCTCAAAGGGTGGCCCGAGAGCGAGATGGCCGAGGGCTGCTTGAGTTTCCTTGTCGTCGGCTTCGAAAAGGAATTTCCCGTCCAGCTTTTCCGGCGGATAGTCGATGGCGCGGATAGCGGCGACCAATTTTTTGACGACAGGCGCCTCGTGATAGAGCGCGCAAATGATTGTGTAGATCGGCAGCTTCGTATCGTCGATCTTCAGGCGTTTTAGCGCGTCGGCGGTGAAACAGGCGCTCAGCAGCCGCAGCGCGGACGCGCCGAGGAAAAGCGCACACAGCAATCCGCTCAAACCTTCGATCGCCGTAAGTGGAGCGGCAGAGAGGAAGGCCAATGCGAGCGCGAGGGCAGCGGCCATCTTGACGAGCCGTGCGCCGTGCCGCGATGGAGCATTCGAGAATAGCGGCTGGGACCAATGCAGGCTTTCCGCGGCGCGCTCGCCGATGGCGCGCTGGGTGTGACGTTCCACGAAGTGCCGCAGCCGTTCGGACGAGGTAAGGCGAAACGAACGCATGATGGCCGGCCACGGCCGGCGCGGATCGGCGATCCGCCGTGCCGCGAAGTCGCGCGGCGCGATGATCCAGACGAGATCGTTGCCGCGGCGCAATGGCAGCAATCCGGCGGCTGCCGCCTTGATCAGCGTATCGTCGTCGACGGGGCAATCGGCGCGGCTGATCGTGTCGAGCTGGTCGTAAGCGGTGCCGGCGGAATGAGCCAGCGCCGTAAGGTAGGCCTCCTCGGTGATGGCATACGCGCAGATCAGCACACGCTCGGCGCCAACGCCGATCGCGCGGGCGCGCCGTTCCGCGGCGGCAATCACGCGGCCGGGCAGGAGATGACGAATGCAATCGAGTTCCGGACAGGGGCCACGGCCGGCACGCGCCGGCCCATCGCGCCGGACTCGCGGTAAAATGGCGTGAAGCAGTCCGCCTTCAGGCCACGTCTTCACCCAGGGGGCGGCGAGAAGCCGTCCCTGCAACGCCACCGCCAGTCCCCCGAACGCAACGCAAACGCGCCGTCCGCCTCGACTTTTCCCCGCGCCCCCGCTAATCGGGCCAAGAGCTGCAGTAAGACCTACACGCAGACAGGCAGGCGTAATCGTGGCCCATGCAATCTAGAATGGTAACAACCCGGCTCTCCACGTGGCTTTTCTGTGCGGCGCTGGTTGCCGCCGCGGCCTGTGCGCTTGCGGTCTTTTGCGTTTCGGGTTCGGCTTCGCGCAGGACGGCGTGACGTTGCCGCGGGGCGCCGCCGTGCCCGGGTTCTGGGATCCGCGCCGGCGGCCCGAACGGCCCGACCTGTCGCGTATCCAGAGCATCCGCTTCCTCACCGAACTGGATTACCCGCCGTTTGACTATGCCGGAGCGGATGGCAATCCGGCCGGCTTCAATGTCGATCTGGCGAAGCTTCTCTGCGACGAGATCAAGGCCACCTGCACCATCCAGGCGCGCCGCTTCGACCTGTTGCTCGATGCGCTCGCCGACAATCGCGGCGATGCCATCATCGCCTCGATTGCTTCGACCGCGGAGACCCGAAAGCGCGCCGATTTCACCGATCCCTATTACCGGACGCCGGCGCGTTTCGTGGCCCGCGCCGACGATCCGATCCGCGACGTGCTGCCGGAACTGGTCGAGGGCAAGAAGATCGCAGTCGTCGGCGGCACCGCGCACGAGGCCTTCCTCAAGCAGATGTTCACCGAGGCCGAGATTCACCCTTACGCCAATGCGGAAGCGGCCCGCGCGGCGCTCCGCAACAAGGAGGTCGATCTCCTGTTCGGCGACGGCGTGGCGCTGGCGTTCTGGCTCAATGGCACCGATTCCGCCGGCTGCTGTTCGTTCCGCGGCGGGCCGTATCTGGAGAGCCGCTTTTTCGGCGAAGGAGTGGGCATTGCGGTAAAGCGCGGCAACGATCTCTTGCGCCAGGCGCTGAACTGGGCGCTGTTCCGGCAATGGGAGAAGGGCAGCTTCACCGATCTCTGGCTGCGCTATTTTCCGATCAGCCCGTTTTGAGAAGAGCGACAACATGACAACGGCCGAACCCGCCATCGCTTCGCTGCGCGAACTCGCCGAACTGTCGCATGCGTGGCCGTTCGAGGAAGCGCGCAAGATCGTCGCGCGGCTGAAGAAGGCGCCGAAGGACACGGTGATCTTCGAAACCGGCTACGGCCCATCGGGCCTGCCGCATATCGGCACGTTCGGCGAAGTCGCGCGCACCACCATGGTGCGCCACGCCTTCCGCGTCCTCACCGACGACAAGATCAAGACACACCTGATCGCGTTTTCCGACGACATGGACGGACTGCGCAAGGTTCCCGACAATATCCCCAACAAGGAGATGGTGGCGCAGCATCTCGGCAAGCCGCTCACCCGGGTGCCCGACCCGTTCGGCACGCACGACAGTTTTGCCGCGCACAACAATGCACGGCTGCGCGCTTTCCTCGACCGGTTCGGTTTCGATTATGAATTCATGTCGTCGACTGCTTGCTACACGTCGGGGCGGTTCGACGCGGCGCTGCTCACGATGCTGAAGCATTTTGAGGAAGTGATGGCGGTGATGCTGCCGTCGCTGCGCGAAGAGCGCGCGCAGACCTACTCGCCGTTCCTGCCGATCGACCCCAAGACCGGCATCGTCCTGCAGGTACCGGTCGTCGCGCATGACGCCAATGCCGGCACCATCACTTATGAGAACGAAGGCGAGCGCGTCACCACGCTCGTCACCGGCGGGCGCTGCAAGCTGCAATGGAAGCCGGATTGGGCCATGCGCTGGGTCGCGCTCGGCGTCGACTATGAAATGGCCGGCAAGGATCTGATCGATTCAGTCAAGCTTTCGGGCGAAATCTGCCGCGCGCTCGGCGGCATGCCGCCCGAGGGGTTCAACTACGAACTCTTCCTCGACGAAAACGGCCAGAAAATCTCGAAGTCGAAGGGCAACGGGCTGACCATCGACGAATGGCTGCGCTATGCCAGCCCGGAAAGCCTGTCGCTCTTCATGTATCGCGAGCCCAAGGCCGCGAAGCGGCTCTACTTCGACGTCATTCCGCGTCACGTCGACGAATATGCGCAATTCCTCGATGCCTATCCGCGGCAGGGACCGAAGGAACAGCTCGGCAATCCGGTCTGGCACATTCACGGCGGCCCGCCGCCCGCGCCCGACAATCCGGTGCCATTTGCGATGCTGCTGTCGCTTGTCACCGCCTCGAACGCTGCCAACGCCGAAACGCTGTGGGGATTTATCGGCCGGTACCGGCCCGGCGTGACGCCGCAGACGCATCCGCGGCTTGCCGCGCTTGTCGACTATGCGATCAATTATTATCGCGACTTTGTCGCGCCGGCGAAAAAATTCCGCGAAGCGGGAGCCGCCGAACGCGCCGCACTGACAGACTTGCGCGATGCGCTGTCGCAATTGCCAGGAGACGCTTCACCAGAAGCGATCCAGGATGTAATCTACGACGTCGGCCGGCGCGAACCGTTCCTCGACCAGAAAAAGAAGGCGAAGGACGGCAAGCCTGGCGTGTCGCTCGACTGGTTCAACATGCTCTATCAGGTGCTGCTCGGGCAGGAGAAGGGTCCGCGCTTCGGCTCGTTCGTTGCGGCCTACGGCGTGTCGAACACAATCGCCATGATCGACGGCGCGCTGGCGCGTTCGGCCTAATCGTCATTGCGAGCGAAGCGAAGCAATCCAGTCCGGCGGTGCGGCTTTTGGATTGCTTCGTCGCTTCGCTCCTCGCAATGACCGAATTACGTATGTGCCGTTACTGGCTCGCCCACAAAATTCGCGCGATCCACAATACGTCGGCGGTCGCTAGTGTGCGATCGGCGTGCTGGGCATTGAGCGATTTCAGCTCGATCGACTTTGCCGTCTTGCGCTTGAGTTCTTTGGCCATGACGTCGCCGTCCCGCGTGCGCACCACGACGCGGTCGCCGCGGCGGATCGGCGCCGAGGGCGATACGAGGATGACGTCGCCGTCGCGATAGGCCGGCTCCATCGACTGGCCGGAGACTTCAAGCGCGTAGGCATGTTCGTCACTGACGGCGGGAAACGCGATTTCGTCCCAGCCTTCGCCGGCGGGAAAGCCGCCGTCATCGAAATAGCCGCCGGCGCCGGCCTCGGCGAAGCCGAGAAGCGGCACCGCGCGCGCCGCCGCACCGGCCGCAGGCTCGATCAGCGTGACGAAAGTGTCGAAGGGCGTGCCGGTCGCCGCCAGCGCCTTGGCGATGGACTCGGTCGAGGGCCAGCGAGCGCGGCCCTGCGGCGTGATGCGCTTTGATTTGTTGAAGGTCGTCGGATCGAGCCCTGCGCGCCGGGCGAGACCGGACGCCGAGAGCCCGGCACGCGCGGCAAGGCGATCGATGGCCGACCAGACCTGCGCGTGGGTAAGCATCAAGACCCCTGAGAGCACGGCGATGATAGGAATTATTGCCTGAATGCTCAAGGGCCGATAGGGTCGCGGCGCAATCAGGACGCACCAAGCGGCCCAACGGTGGTTACGATCTACAAAATCTGCGAGCAGGATGCATGGCGTGCCGCCGAGCGCGCCGGCACATATCTGGGATCGCAACTCGACCTGCGCGACGGCTTCATCCATTTTTCGGCCGTGGACCAGGCCACCGAGACCGCGGCCAAGCATTTTGCCGGGCAGACCGGTTTGATGCTGATCGCGATCGACGCGGACGCGCTTGGTCCGGCGCTCAAATGGGAGCCCTCTCGCGGCGGCGCTTTGTTTCCTCACCTTTACGGCGCGTTGCCGCTTGGCGCGGTGCGTTGGGCGCGGCCGCTGCCCGACGAGGTTGGCGGCCAACGCACGTTTCCGGAGCTCGTGCCGTGATCAGGCTGTTCGACCGGCTGGCGCGCCCCTTGCTCCGCGCACTCGACCCGGAAGATGCGCATCGGCTCGCGATCAGGATGCTGCAATTTGCGCCGCTGCCATCCGTCGGCCATGACGACAAGCGTCTCGCGATGCGGGTCTTCGGCCTGAATTTTCCAAATCCGATCGGCATCGCAGCCGGTTTCGACAAGAACGCGGAAGTGCCCGATGCGCTGTTGCGCGCCGGGTTCGGTTTCGTCGAGGCCGGCACCATCACGCCCTTGCCGCAGCCCGGCAATCCGCGGCCGCGGCTGTTCCGGCTCGATGCCGACGAAGGCGTGATCAATCGGCTCGGCTTTAATTCGGAGGGCGCCGATGCGGTGCTGCGCCGCCTCGCCGCACGCGCGCAAGCCGGCGGCATCGTCGGCATCAATGTCGGCGCTAACAAGGATTCGCCGGATCGCATTGCCGATTACATCAGCCTGATCGAGCGTTTCGCCGCGGTGGCGAGCTATGTCACCGTCAATATCTCGTCGCCGAATACGCCGGGGCTGCGCAACATGCAGCAGGCCGCTGTTCTCGACGATCTTCTGGCGCGGGTAATCGATGCGCGCGAGCGCGTGGCGCCGCAGGCCGGTCCGACACCGGTGCTGCTCAAGATCGCGCCCGACCTGTCGTTGCCCGAGCTCGACGACGTTGTCGGCATTGCCCGCTCACGCCGCGTCGACGGCATGATCGTCGGCAACACCACGATCGGACGGCCGCCGGATTTACGCGAGGCTGAAAAAGCAAAAGAGGCGGGCGGATTGTCGGGCCGGCCGCTCCTTGCGCTGGCGAACCGGATGCTGGCCGAGACCTATGTGCGGGTGGAAGACGTTTTTCCGCTGGTCGGCGCCGGCGGCATCGATTCCGGCGCCAGTGCGCTGGCAAAGATTCGCGCTGGCGCGAGCCTCGTTCAGGTCTATTCGGGATTGGTGTTCCGTGGCCTCGGCGCTCGTTTCGGAAATCAAAGCGGCGCTGCTTGCGGCGCTCGAACGCGATCGATTGTCCAATCTCACCGACTATGTCGGTGCCGATGCCGCCGCTGTTACAGCCGAGACCTGGCCAGTCTGATCGGCCCGTCTCGTTCTCATCGCATCGCGGCGGCGCCCTGCGAAGGCGCCAGAACCGGCTTGAGCGCCGGAACAAGCCGGCGCTTTTCGCGCCGTGCCGGTATGGCGCGATAAACCTGCTTGGTCGCCTCGACGATATGGACGCCGGCGAACGGCGCCGACAGCGTCGCGCCGGTGCGCTCCCACGCCACCGCCGTCCGCAGGAACCAGTTGCGCGCGCATCGGCGGCACGTAGAGCGCCTCGTCCCAGCCGATCGGCGTGAACCAGGTATCGCGCAGGAGTTGGGTGATCTGGCTGCGCGAATAAGGCCGGCCGTGACCGAACGGCGTAGTGTCCATGCGCGCCCACAAGCCGCGGCGATTGGGCACCACCGCCATAAGCCGGCCGCCGGCGGCAAGGACGCGCCACGCTTCGCGCAACAGTTCGGCCGGGTCGGATGACATTTCGAGTGCGTGCACCAGCAACACGCGATCGACCGCCGCGTCCATCAGCGGCAACTCGTCTTCCTCGACCAAAGCGGCAAGCGACGGCCGCGTCGACGGCCAGTGCACGACGCCTTGCGTTGCCGGCATCAAGGCGAGACAGCGCTCGGCCTCTTCCCGGAACAGTCCGAGATAAGGTGTGGCATATCCGACGCCCAGCACGCGCAGCGCACGGGTATCGCCCCAGCGTGCGCGAATGCCGCGGCCGACGAAGCGCCGGGCAACGACGCCGAGGTGCTGGGCGTAGAAATTGCGAAGGTCGACGACATCCATGCCGGCAAAATAGCATGGATTGCGTTGCCGTTCCGAAACACCATTTGCGGCGTTAACGACGCCTTGTTGCGTCGTCTCCTGCGAAGGCGGATGATCCGCAGACACAACACAATCGGGAAAAACCATGCCAGCCGAGACTTATCTGTTTCCCTGCCTGAAGGACAATTTCGGCGTCCTCATCCACGATCCGTCAAGCGGCGCGACGGCATCGATCGATGCGCCGGAGGCTGCTCCGGTCGAAGCGGCGTTGAAGAAGACCGGATGGCGGCTTACCGACATTCTCGTGACCCACCATCACGCCGATCACACCGCCGGCATCGGCGAACTCAAGGCGCATCACAAATGCCGCGTTGTCGTTCCCCGCGCCGAGGCACGGCGGATTGCGCATGCCGATGAAACGGTTAGCGAAGGCGACAAGGTGAAAATCGGCGCGCTCGAATGCGGCGTCATCGATACGCCGGGCCATACCTCGGGTCACATTTCATATTTCTTCCCGGCGGATAAACTCGCCTTTGTCGGCGACACGCTGTTCTCGATCGGCTGCGGCCGCGTCATCGAGGGCGATCCGGAAATGATGTGGAAATCGCTCTTGAAACTTCGCGGCCTGCCGGACGACACGCGATTTTATTGCGGCCACGAATATACCGACGCCAATATTCGTTTCGCCAAAACCGTCGAGCCGGGCAACAAGGCGCTTGCCGCCCGCGCCGAAGACGTGACGAAGCTTCTTGCTGCGGGCAAGCCAACTATTCCTGCAACGATCGGCGCTGAGAAGGCCGCCAATCCATTTTTGCGGGCGGACAATGCCGACGTGGCGAAATCGCTCGGTCTTGGCGGCAGTCCGGCGTGGAAAGTGTTCGCCGAAATCCGCGAACGGAAGAACCGCTTTTGACGGCCATGCCGACCGCGTCATCTTGGACCGCAGATGCGGTGATTCGGCTTCTCGATCTTAAACCGCATCCGGAAGGCGGTCATTTCCGCGAGACGTTCCGTGACGCGCCCCCACCCTACCCTCCCCCGCTTGCGGGGGAGGGTAGGGTGGGGGCTAAGCGCGCGGCTTCGACCGCGATCTATTTTCTGCTGGCGCGCGGCGAGCGCTCGCATTGGCACCGCGTGGATGCTGTCGAAGTCTGGCACTGGTATGGCGGTGCGCCGCTCTTGCTCGAAACATCGCAGGCGGCGGGAAGTGTCGCGCAAGTTACGCTCGGTTGCGATCTCGCCGCGGGCGAACGGCCGCAGGCTGTCGTGCCGGCTCATGCGTGGCAGGCGGCGCAAAGTCTCGGCGACTGGACGCTGTGCGGCTGCACTGTCGCGCCGGGATTTGATTTCAATGGCTTCGAACTGGCGTCGAAGAATTGGTCGCCGTAGCGGGCGCGCCGGCAGCCGCTCCCAAATAGGAATGCAGCGCCGCGACGACCTGCGCACCTTCACCGACTGCGGCGGCGACGCGTTTGGTTGACCCCGAACGGACGTCGCCAATGGCGAATACACCGCGCTGGCTAGTTTCAAGCGCGTGGTGAGGGCCGCCGGCATCGGCGCCGGTCAGCACAAACCCCTTGGCGTCCAGCGCAACGCCGACACCGGCGAGCCAATCCGTATTCGGATCGGCGCCGATAAACAGAAACAAGTGGTGAATGGGCTCGCGGACCTCTTGCCCTGTTGCGCCGAAACGCCAGCGCACGGCTTCGAGGATGCCGTCGTGGCCCTCGAGTGCGCTCACTTCTGCGCCGGTCACCACCTCGATATTGGCGTGACCTTCGATCCGGTTGACGAGGTACCGCGACATGGTTTCGGCGAGGTCCGGCCTGCGAACCAGCATCCGAATCTTTATGTCTTGCTCGGCAAGAAACACCGCGGCCTGACCGGCGGAGTTTCCGGCTCCGACCAGAGCGATCTCCTGGTTGGCGCACAGCTGCGACTCGAGCGGGGTGGCCCAATAGTGAACGCTCGAACCTTCGAACGCATCGAGGTTTTTGATGGCCAGGCGGCGATATCGGGCGCCGCTGGCGATAACAATTGAACGGGCGCTGACGCGCTCGCCGTCGACCAGGTGCAGTACGAACGGATTGCCGCTGATGCCGGGAATGTTCAACGCGTTGGCCTGATCCGGAATCGCCATTTCGGCGCCAAACTTCTGGGCCTGATTGTAAGCCCGCGCCATCAACGCGCCGCCGGTGATTCCCGTCGGGAAACCAAGATAGTTTTCGATCCGCGCCGAGGCGCCGGCCTGGCCGCCGAAAGCCCGGCAATCGAGGACAAGGACGGAGAGACCCTCCGACGCGGCATAGACCGCGGTCGCGAGGCCGGCCGGCCCCGCGCCGACAACGGCGACGTCGTAGATCCGGTTCGGATCGATCGGCCCGACGAGACCGACACAGCGCGCAAGCGCGTCTTCGGTGGGGTTCCGCAACAATTGCCCGCTGGGGCAGAGCACGATCGGCAACTGCCCGGGATCGACGTGGAACCGTTCGATCAGCGCCTTCGCCTCGGCATCGGTATCGGGATTCAGCAATTGTTGCGGATGGCTGTTGCGGCGGAGAAAGCCCTGGAGACGAAGCACGTCGCCATTCTCGGCGCGGCCCACAATGATCGGTCCGCCGGCGCCGCTTTCCAGTAAGCCCATGCGGCGCAGGATCAGCGCCCGCATGATCCGCTCGCCGAGTTCGGCTTCCGCGATCAGCAAGGCGCGCAGGCGATCGGGCGCAATCATCAAGGCCTGCACCGGCTCCCGCGCGGTGGCGCTTGCCAGCGACGGCCGCCCAGCCATTTGCGCGAGCTCGCCGAGGAATTGGCCGGATCCATGCGTGACAACGAGTTCTTCCTGGCCCGATTGGCCGCGCCGGGTGACATCGACACCGCCGGCAAGGATGACGACGAGACCGGGGCCGACCTGCCCGGCCGAGAAAAGCGCATCGCCCTTGGCGAATGAGCGAACGTCACCAAACCGGCGGACCCGCTCGATCTCCAAGGGATCGAGATCGGGAAACACCTGGTCGCGCCGCCGTTCGATAACCGGCTGTTGCGGTCGCAACGCCATGATGATCCGCCGCCTGCAACGACTACGATGAAAAGTCCGCAACTCCTGTGCGGCAACTTAATCTATGCGAAATATTGGCCGCCGTTAGCGGTCAATGTCGCACCTGTGATCAATCCGGCGTCATCCGAGGCCAGGAACACGACGCAGCGCGCGATTTCTTCCGGCTCGCCGAGCCGGCCGATCGGGATCTGCGGCAGCACGCTCTTTTGCAGCACTTCCTGCGACATCGCCTTGACCATGTCGGTTGCGATGTAGCCGGGGCATATGACGTTGACAGTGATGCCAGCGCGCGCGGCTTCCTGCGCCAGCGCCTTGGTAAATCCGATCTCGCCGGCCTTGGCGGCGGAATAGTTGGTCTGCCCGAACTGGCCTTTCTGACCGTTGATCGATGAAATATTGACGATGCGTCCGAACTTGCGTTCACGCATGCCTTCAATCACCTGCCGGCTCATGTTGAACAGCGAGCCGAGATTGGTGTTGATCACTTCGGTCCACTGTTCCGGTTTCATGCGGTGCAACTGGGCATCGCGCGTGATGCCGGCATTATTGACTAGGACGTCGACCGGACCGAGATCGGCGGCGACCTGCTTTACGCCTGCGGCGCAGGCGTCGAATGACGAGACGTCCCACTTGTAGACGTTGACACCGGTTTCCGCGTTGAATTTTTGTGCCGCTTCATCATTGCCGGCATAGCTGGCAGCAACCGTGTAGCCAGCCGACTTGAGCGCCTTGCAGATGGCCGCGCCGATACCGCGTGTGCCCCCTGTGACCAACGCAACGCGAGGCATGACGTCCTCCCTGGTCTTTCGTGTCGTGATCCGGCTTTGCCCGGATCGTTGTTTGCCAACAGCTTAAAGACGTGGATGGCCGGGACAAGCCCGGCCATTTTGTCAATTTACGTGACGCGTATCCGCCGATTTAGCGTTCCACGCACATCGCGATGCCCATGCCGCCGCCGATGCACAGCGTCGCGAGCCCCTTCTTGGCGTTGCGCTTCTGCATCTCGTGGAGCAGCGTCACCAGCACGCGGGCGCCCGACGCGCCGATCGGATGACCGATGGCAATGGCGCCGCCATTGACGTTGACCTTCCCGGTATCCCAGCCGAGGTCCTTGTTGACCGCGCAAGCCTGCGCGGCGAACGCTTCATTGGCTTCGACGAGATCAAGATCGCCGACATTCCAGCCGGCTTTCTTGAGCGCGGCGCGTGACGCCGGGATCGGGCCGGTGCCCATGATCTTCGGATCGACGCCGGCCTGCGCCCAGGACACGATACGCGCCAGCGGCGTCTTGCCGAGCTTGGCCGCCTCGCTCGCCTTCATCAGGACCACCGCGGCAGCGCCGTCATTGATGCCCGAGGCATTCGCCGCGGTAACGCTGCCTTCCTTGTCAAAAGCGGGCCGCAATTTGCCGACCGTCTCGATCGTGGTGCCGTGCTTCGGATATTCGTCGGTGTCGACGATAATGTCGCCCTTGCGGCTTTTGACGGTGACGGGTGTGATCTCGTCCTTGAACTTTCCGGCCTTCTGTGCCGCTTCGGCTTTATTCTGGGAGGCGACCGCGAACGCATCCTGCTGCTGGCGCGTGATCTGCCACTGCTTGGCGACGTTCTCGGCGGTATTTCCCATGTGATAGCCGTTGAAGGCATCCCACAGCCCGTCCTTGATCATCGTGTCGATCATTTCGAAATTGCCCATCTTCACGCCGCTGCGCAGATAGGCGCAGTGCGGCGCCATGCTCATGGACTCCTGTCCGCCGGCCACCACGATCTCGGAATCGCCGTTGACGATGGCCTGATAGCCGAGCGCGACCGACCGCAGGCCCGAACCGCACAGCATGTTGACGGCCCAGGCCGGGGTTTCGACGGGTACGCCCGCCGCGATGGACGCCTGGCGGGCCGGGTTCTGGCCTTCGCCGGCGGTAAGAATTTGCCCCATGATGACTTCAGATACGCGTGGCGCCTCGACCCCAGCGCGGTCGAGAGCCGACTTGATCGCTACCCGGCCGAGTTCGTGGGCGGGCAAAGACGCAAATGCACCGTTGAACGCGCCGACCGGTGTGCGCGTCGCGCTGACAATGACGACATCGTCTTTCATGGCAAATTCCTTCCGGGCTCTATGGGTTCTTCTGACGCGGGCGGGCCGCGGGATCGTTGACATAAGTCATAAGGACGCGCCCCGCCCTCGACAAGGCGCAAGACGGCCGCAGATAGCCGCAGAAGGCCGCATTGCTGGCATGCCAAGCGGGCCGCGGGCGCGCCGCTTATCCAGTTTCACAAAAAGGTAGCCGCGCCCCGCGAAACCGCCTATTTTGAGTGCAAATCTAGGCGGTTATCCCCATGGCTGAAACAGTGACCAAGACCGCGGAGCCGGTCACGATCAAGAAATACGCGAACCGGCGGCTCTATAACACCGGGACGAGTACCTATGTGACGCTCGAAGACCTCGCGGCCATGGTCAAGACCGGCGAGGATTTCGTGGTGTTCGACGCTAAGACCGGCGAGGACATTACGCGCTCGGTGCTGACCCAGATCATCTTCGAGCAGGAGAACAAGGAAGGCCAAAATCTCCTTCCCATCACTTTCCTCCGGCAGTTGATCAGGTTCTACGGCGACAGCATGCAGATGCTGGTGCCGCGCTATCTCGAAGTCTCGATCGAGTCGCTGACTCGCGAGCAGGAAAAATTCCGTCAGCAGATGGCACAGGCTTTCGGAGTTGGCGCCTTCACGTCGCTCGAGGATCAGGTGCGGCGGAACATGGAAATGTTCGAACGCGCTTTCGCCATGTTTGCGCCTTTCGCGCGGCGCGAGAACGCGAACGCGGAGGCTGCGGCCGCCGAGCCGGAAAAAGTTCCGTCGAAAACGGGTGACATCGACGATCTCAAGCGTCAGCTCGACGACATGAAGCGAAAAGTCGATCGGCTGACGGGCGATCCGGCCGAAGAATAAGTCACATCGCTTGCGCGAGACCCGCGAGCCACGGCCGCTCGGTCGAGGCGAGGCCGACAAGCGCGCCTTGCAGATAATTGCAACCCCAGGCCTGTAACGTTCTCGCCGCCGCCTCGTCCTGCACCCATTCAGCGACGGTCTTGAGCTTGAGCCGCTTGGCGAGATCGATCAGCGTGCGGACGAACGCGCGATCGTCCTCGGACTGCATGATGTGCTGCACGAAGGCGCCATCGATTTTGACGATGTCGACGCCGAGCTGGCGCAGATTGCGGAACGACGTGTAACCGGCGCCAAAATCGTCGATCGCAATACGGCAGCCGAGATCCTTGACGCGCGCGACGAAGCCGCGCGTTTCGTCGATATCGTGAATCGCCGCGCTTTCGGTGATTTCCACGGTAAGACGCTCGGCGATCCCGGAATGTGTGCGCAGCAGCGAGCCGAGACCGGCCCACCAGTCGGGATCGGTGGTCGAAGCCGGTGAAACGTTGAAGCTTGCCTGCAGTGCGGGCGCCGCGATCATTTCGTCGATGACGAGTTCGAGCACGCGGAAGTCGAGAAGCCGCACCAGTCCGAGACGTTCGGCGACCGGGATGATGTCGTTGGCCGCGACAAGGCTGCCATCGGTGCGCCGGATGCGCATCAGGCACTCGTAGAAGGCCGGCCGCCGGTCCGATGCTGACGCGACCGTCTCATAGGCAAGAAAAATGCGGCGCTCGTTGAGCGCGGCGACGATCTCGTCAGTCGCGCGCACGTTATCCCGCCGCATGGCCTCGCGTTCGATATTCGGCCGATAGGCCTGGAACGAACCGCGGCGCCGGGCCTTGGCGGCGTCGAGGCTTTCCTGGGCGCGGGCGAGCACTTCGGCCACGCTACGGGCGTGACGCGGCGCCGTAACGCCGCCGATAGTCACAGTCACCGCAATCTGTCCGCTGTTTGTCTGCACCATCTCGTCGCGAACGCCGGCGAGGAGTCGCTCGGCTGCGATCGCCATGTCGTCGGGCGTGCAGTCGCGCAGCACCAGGCCGAACTTGTTGCCGGAAAAACGGCCCAGCGTGTCCTTGCCGCGCATCCGGCTGCGCAGCCGCTTGCCGACCGCCGCTATGACCTGATCGGCGGCATCGAAGCCGTACGACTCGTTGATACGCGCCAGGTTGTCGATCGCGATCAGGAGAAATCCGC
Source organism: uncultured Alphaproteobacteria bacterium (assembly GCA_963723335.1). Lineage (GTDB taxonomy): Bacteria > Pseudomonadota > Alphaproteobacteria > Rhizobiales > Xanthobacteraceae > BOG-931. The sequence continues at coordinate 663,166 of CAVRQJ010000007.1, forward strand.
AAGACGAGCGGAAGCGCAGCGACTCGTCGATCGTGTGTTCGAGCAATTCGGTGAGGCAGTAGCGATTGAGTTCGCCGGTGAGGCCGTCATAGCGGGCGAGAAACGTGAGCCGCCGCTCGTGCTCGTAGCGCTCGTTGATGACGCGGAGCACGCCGTGCGCGCGCAATGGCCGTCCGTCCGTTCCGGCGAACCAGCGCCCGGTGTCCTCGACCCATAGCCTGGTTTCGGAGCCGGCATTCGGCCGCAGCGCATACTGGATCTGATAGGCGACGCCGTGTCCTTCGTCGCGTTTGTCCGATTGCATCACGGCGTCGAAACGGGCCTGCGCATTCTCGGCTTCGAGGATCTGCGCGTAACCGCGGCCGGTCGAGATCACCGCGCTATCGCGGACCAGCAGCACGCCGGCCGCGTTGGCGCCCCACAGCAAAAGGTCGGTGTCGATCCGCCAGTCGTAGGCGACTTCGCCCACGGAATTCAGGATTTGGCCGGCATCGAGTTGAGCGGCACTGCCGGGAGGGATCGAATCGCGCGGGCCGGCGTTGGTCAAAGGTATCTCTTTGGGAATTGTAGCGATCCGCGGGCGGCCGCTGTCCCGCCAAGCTAGCGAAGGAGCTTAAATAATTCGGAAAGTCTCACGGCCGGCGCCCTGACTGCTGTTTCGGCATGCTGTTTGCGAGTTACGGGGGAAGCTACCGCCAATGTCCCATATTGGGACAGGAGACGCCTTTGAGCACCGCTCTCGTTCCCCTCGCACCGGCCCGCCACGACGGTGGAGCTTCGTGTACGGCTTGGCGTCCGAGTGCCGACTTCCTGGCACACCTGATCGCAACATCGGCGCAAGTGCCACAGACCCGGGAACGCCGTCGCGCCGAGCCCGAGGAGGCGATCGCGGCTTACGGCGCACGCTGCACGTTGCCGGCGGTACCTGGCCGCGCGGTATCGCGCTCTCTGTAACGGTCAACCCAGAGAAGTCTTCCCGGCCCTTGTGCCCTGGCCGGGCATGCGCAAATGGTGCTGTCGGAGAGCGGCACCGTGACCTACACCGTCAAAGAAATCTTCAAGACATTACAGGGCGAAGGCGCTCAGGCCGGACGCGCCGCCGTGTTCTGCCGGTTCAGCGGCTGCAATCTCTGGTCCGGCCGGGAAGAAGATCGGGCAGGCGCGGTTTGCCAGTTCTGCGACACGGATTTTGTCGGCGTCGACGGGCCGGGCGGCGGACGTTTCGAAAACGCGGCAGCCTTGGCGCAGGCCATCGAGCGAAGCTGGGCGGCGCGTGAGCCACGGCGCTTCGTCGTTTTCACCGGCGGCGAGCCATTGCTGCAACTCGATTCCGCGCTGGTCGCGGCCGTCCACGAACGCGGCTTTGAGATCGCGGTCGAAACAAACGGCACCCAAGACGCCGTTGCCGGGATCGACTGGATTTGCGTCAGTCCGAAGGCTGGCGCTCCGTTGCAATTACGGCGCGGCCATGAATTGAAGCTTGTCTATCCGCAGGCCGGAATCGATCCCGCTGACTTGCGCGCGCTGTCCTTCGAGCACTTCTGGCTCCAGCCGATGGATGGTCCTGATCGTGCGGCGAATACGATCGCGGCGATCGACTATTGCCTTGCTCATCCCGATTGGCGATTGAGCGTGCAGATGCACAAGCTCGTCGGGATTCCGTGATGCTCGAAATCAGCAAGCAGTTTCGTTTCGAGTCGGCGCACACGCTTCATCGCGACGGTAATAAGACGGCAGACGCGAATCTCGAACAGGAATCGAGCCGCCGGATCCACGGCCACTCCTATCGCGCCGAGGTCGTCGTGCGAGGCGAAGTTGATCCGGCAACCGGCATGGTCCTCGATTTCGGCGTGCTGGAGCGCGCCGTCGAGGAGGCGAGACTCGGCCTCGATCATCATTTCCTCAATGAGGTGTCCGGCCTCGGCCCGGCGACAATGGAAAATCTGTCGATCTGGATCTGGCGCAAGGTTTCCGGCGGCGGCGCCAGTCCCGGGAGCGCCTTGGCGCGCGTCACCGTCTATCGCGACAGTACCGGCGAGATGTGCAGCTATTTCGGGCCGCAGGCCAAAGCCTGAATCAACACGTCAGACTTGTTCGACACGCCAGATTTGCCGCGTCAGATTTTGCCTTCGACTTCGATCTGGCGCGAGGACGCTCGCGTGCCGACGACAAAGCCCGCGAGCACGTCGATCAGCGCGATCGCCGTCAGCAGGAAAAAAGCCGATGTCGCGGCGCGCGCCACGAAAAGAAATTCCGCGGTCATGACAAGGAACAAAGCCACCGCCAGGATGTGATCCATGACAGTTCGCGATCCCATCCGCGCCGATTTGACGACTTCAATCCAGAGCAGGAAGAGCGAGAAGGCGAGCAAGGCGTCTTGCCAGGTCGGCACCCAATCCTCGCCGGACATCAGGTGCAAGGTCGAAAGCGGCGCCGTCCAGCTCACCCCGGGCGTGAGAAACGCAATCATGTTGTAGATGGCGAAGGGAATGAGCAGGAGCGGAAAGCCAAGCACGAACATGGCACAGCTCTTTCGTCACCCAGCCGTCGGCCGAAAATGGAGTCTCGATCCGCAGCAGGTCAGCGCGGAAGCTTAAGCTTCCGCCTTCTTGTTCAGCACCTGGCGGCCGCGATACATCCCGGTCTTGAGGTCGATGTGATGCGGTCGGCGCAATTCGCCCGAATCCTTGTCCTCGACATAGGTCGGGGCCTTGAGCGCATCGGCCGACCGGCGCATGCCACGCCGCGACGGCGAGGTTTTTCTCTTCGGCACGGCCATGGGTCGTTCTCCTCTACGCAGGTCGCCTTGCTCGGAATGGCGCGCTTATAGAAGAAGGAATCCACGATTGCTAGGGGGCCGGTTCAGGGGGCCCTTATGCAGGCGTCGAGGGTGCCGAATTCGGCGGCACGGCGCTCATAAAGGCCGGCCAGCCGGTGCACCATTACATTTGGCGTTCGCGCGCTGCGGCGGACCGGGTTGGGCAGGATCGAGGCAAGTTCGGCCGCTTCACGGCCGTTCAATTCCCGGGCTGATTTGCCGAAGGCCCAGCGCGCACCGGCCTCGGCGCCGATTTCCCCGTTCGGGCCCCACTCAACGATGTTGAGATAGATTTCCAGAATCCGCCGCTTCGGCAGGACCAGATTGATCCAGATGGCGAGCGGGAACTCGAGCGCCTTGCGGACGAAGCTGCGGCCCTGCCAGAGGAACAGGTTCTTGGCCGCCTGTTGCGTAATGGTGGAAGCGCCGCGCGATACGCCGACATTGTCTTCGGATTGTTGCAGCGCCTCGCGGATGGCGCCGAGGTCGATGCCGTGATTGTGGCAGAAGGTGCCGTCCTCGGCGACAATGACGGCGAGCGGCAGTGCCGGCGAAATCCGGTTCAGCGGAACGACAACGCGCTCGACGCGCGCGCCCGTCGCCCAGCGCCACAGCATCACTGTCGAGACCGGATCGACGAAGCGATAGAACGGCGTGATCACGTAGGGCAGGAGCACCAGGACGAGGGCGGCGATTGCTGCCGATATGGCCAGGCGTCGCACGGCGGCTCTCTCTGCGATGCCGGCGTCTTTCTAGCTCCGGCCTTCGCGATGGTGGCGGATGCTAATCCCGCGTGTAACCGATCAGCGGCTTCTTCTTGCGGCCGAGCAGGATGAGGATCGTCGCCAGAATTCCGACGACCACCCAGGCGGGCAGATCGAAGCTTTTTTGCAGGTACGGGTCCCATGCCCAGGCGAGCTTCAGCTTCAGCCAGTCCTGGACGGCCTTAAGACTGTTCTGGTCGATGATGGCCCAGACGTCGCCGACCTTGGTATAGACAAGGTCGTGATTGGCGATCGATTTGGTGCCGTCATAGACGAAGAACACAAAAGCCGTGGCAAGCAGGCAAAGACCGATAAAACGAAGCAAGAATCTGATCATGGTGATGCTGCTGGCCTTCGGCTGGGGATGGTCGAGAGGCAGGAATTACCCCTCCGCGCGCAACTGTTCAATGCGGCACTGATCGCGCGTAGCGCCAAGCCTCTCTTGAGTATAGGCCATCGGTTTCGCTAAGGTTCCATTGGCCCGCGATAGAGTGTTGTGGCGTAACAGTAGGAATTGCAATGGCTTCCAAAAGCGGCGGCAAGAACGGCGGGTCGTCGAACCGCCCCACATTCACCGATCAGGAAGCCCTTCTGTTTCACAGCGAAGGCCGTCCCGGAAAGCTCGAAGTGGTCGCCACCAAGCCTATGGCGACGCAGCGGGATCTCTCGCTTGCCTATTCGCCTGGCGTGGCGGTGCCGGTACTCGCCATCGCCGAGGATGAGGAAAAAGCCTTCGACTACACCACCAAGGGCAATTTCGTCGCGGTGATCACTAACGGCACCGCGATTCTCGGGCTCGGCAATTTGGGCGCGCTGGCGGCAAAGCCGGTGATGGAAGGCAAATCGGTGCTGTTCAAGCGCTTCGCCGATGTCGATTCCATCGATCTCGAAGTTTCGACCGAAGACCCCGACGAGTTCATCAATTGCGTAAAATTCCTCGGCAAAGGCTGGGGCGGCATCAATCTCGAAGACATCAAGGCGCCGGAATGTTTCATCATCGAGCAGCGGCTGCGTGAAATTCTCGACATTCCCGTCTTTCATGACGACCAGCACGGCACCGCCATCATCGCCGCCGCGGGTCTGATCAATGCACTGCAAATCACCGGCCGCGACATCAAGACCACCAGGCTTGTCTGCAACGGCGCCGGCGCGGCCGGCATTGCCTGCCTCGAACTTTTGCGCGCCATCGGTTTTCGCCCGGAGAATCTTACGCTCTGCGACACCAAGGGTGTCATCTACGAAGGCCGCACGGAAGGCATGAACCAGTGGAAATCGGGCTTTGCGGTCAAGACCAAGGCGCGCACGCTCGCCGAGGCGCTGGCCGGAGCCGACGTGTTCTTCGGCCTCTCGGTGAAGGGCGCGGTGACGCCGGCCATGGTGAAATCCATGGCGGATAAGCCGATCATTTTCGCGATGGCCAATCCTGATCCCGAGATCACGGTGGAAGAGGTCGCCCAGGTACGCTCCGACGCCATCATGGCGACCGGCCGTTCCGACTATCCGAACCAGGTCAATAACGTCCTCGGCTTTCCTTATATCTTTCGCGGCGCGCTCGATGTGCGCGCGCGTGCGATCAACATGGAAATGAAAATCGCCGCGGCAAACGCGCTCGCCGCGCTGGCGCGCGAGGACGTTCCCGACGAGGTCGCGGCTGCCTATGGCGCTCGGCCGAAATACGGACCCGAATACATCATTCCGGTGCCGTTCGATCCGCGGCTCATCTCCGATATTCCGCCGGCAGTTGCGAAGGCGGCGATGGACTCCAACGTCGCGCGGCGGCCGATCCCCGACATGGAAGTCTACCGGCAGCAATTGCGCAGCCGGCTCGATCCCGTCGCCGGCGTGCTGACGGGAGTTTACGAGCGGTTGCGCCGGCGTCCGCGGCGCGTCGTCTTCGCCGAAGGCGAGGAAGAGCAAGTCATCCGCGCAGCGGCGACATTCGTGCAACAGGGCCTCGGCACGGCGCTGCTGTGCGGCCGCGAGCGGCGGGTGAAGGAAACCGCACAGGCGCTCGGCGTCGAACTCGGCGGCAACATCGAAATCATCAACGCGGCGATGTCGTCGCGCAACGCGGCTTACGCCGCCTATCTTTACGAACGGCTGCAGCGCCACGGCTTCCTGCAACGCGATTGCCAGCGCCTGGTGAATCAGGACCGCAATCATTTTGCGTCGTGCATGGTCGCGCTCGGTGACGCCGACGCGATGGTTACTGGCGTCACGCGCAATTTTTCCGTCGCGCTTGAGGACGTGCGGCGCTGCATCGATCCGAAACCCGGCCATCGCGTCATGGGCATTTCGCTCGTTCTGGCGCGCGGACGCGCGGTGCTGGTCGCCGATACCGCAGTGACCGAAATGCCGGATGCCAGCGATCTCGCCGAGATCGCCGTCGAGGCGGCGCGGGTCGCGCGCAATCTTGGCTACGATCCGAAGGTTGCGCTTCTGGCCTATTCGACCTTCGGCCATCCAGCGGGCGAACGCTCCGAACGCGTGCAGGAAGCGGTGCGCCTCCTCGATCGCCAGCGCGTCGATTTCGAATATGACGGCGACATGGCGGCCGACGTCGCGCTGAACATGGAGCTGCGCGAGGCCTATCCGTTCTGCCGGCTGTCCGGGCCGGCGAATGTCCTGATCATGCCGGCGTACCACTCCGCTTCGATCTCGACGAAAATGCTGATGGAGCTGGGAGGCGCCAATGTGATCGGTCCGATGCTGGTCGGCCTCGACCGCTCGGTGCAGATCGTGCCGCTGTCCGCCAATGACGCGCAGCTCGTCAACATGGCGGCGATCGCCGCTTATAACGTCAGCGGCTGATCCGGTCAGGCGCGGTCACGGGATGCAAACGCGCAAGCTCGGAGCAGCGGGGCCTGAGGTTTCCCTCGTCGGCCTCGGCACCAATAATTTCGGCGGCCGCATCGATTTCGAAGCGTCACGGCGCGTCATCGATAAGGCGCTCGATTGCGGCATCACGCTGATCGACACCGCCGACATCTACGGCAACAAAGGCGGTTCGGAAGAAATTCTGGGCAAGGTGCTCGGCGCACGCCGCAAGGACATCGTGCTGGCGACAAAATTCGGCATGCCGATGGACGATGTCGGCAAGCTGCGAGGCGCTTCTCCGCGCTATATCGCGCAGGCGCTCGAAGCAAGCTTGCGGCGGCTCAAGACCGACTGGATCGATCTCTATCAGTTGCACCGGCCCGATCCGGATACGCCGATCGAACAAACGCTCCGTGCACTCGACGATCTCAGGAAAGCCGGCAAGATCCGTTTCATCGGCTGCTCGAATCTTTCGGCGGCCCAACTCGAAGCCGCGCAATCCGCCGCCGCGGCGCACGGACTGATCGCGTTCGTCACCTGCCAGGACGAATACAGCCTGCTCGTTCGCGATCTCGACAAAGACCGCGTTGCCGTCATGCGCAGGCTTGGAATAGGACTGCTGCCGTATTTCCCGCTGGCCAGCGGACTCTTGAGCGGCAAATACAAACCTGATGCGCCATTGCCGGCGGGCTCGCGCCTCGCCACCAGCGGGCGGCACGCCGGCGGCGTGCTCAACGCGCGGAACTGGCGCGTCGTCGGCGCGCTCGCGGAATTTGCCGCACAACGCGGCCGCACGCTTCTGGAATTGGCGATGAGCTGGCTGGCGAGCCGGCCGTTCATCCCCAGCATCATCGCCGGCGCCACCACCCCGGAGCAGGTCGCGCAAAATATCGCCGCCACCGGCTGGACACTGTCGGCGGCGGAACTTTCCGAGATCGATCGCATAACCCTCTGACGACAAACTGAAAAATAGCGGCTTGCAATTCACGAGGTCGAAACCTCTGTCGATTAGCGTTGCGGCCCATGCAGCATTCTAAGCCGCGCGCGCCGTTTGTTCTTGAGATCGGCGGCCTCATCAAACGGTTCGACCGGCCGGCGGTCGACGGCCTCGATCTGAAAGTGCGCACCGGCGAATTCTACGCGCTGCTTGGCCCGAATGGCGCCGGCAAGACGACGACGCTGCGCATGATCGCGGGGCTGTTGCGGCCCGACGCCGGCACGATCCGGATCGACGGTATCGATGCGCTTGCCGATCCGGTAGCGGCGAAACAGGTCATGGCGTGGATATCCGACGAGCCGATGATCTACGACAAGCTCACGCCGCAGGAATATCTCGAATTCATCGCCGGGCTTTGGGGCGTCGCGCCGGCGCTTGCCGAACCGCGCGCGCGCGAGCTTCTGGACTGGCTTGATCTCGCGTCCCACGCGCACGAACGCTGCGAAGGTTTTTCCAAGGGCATGCGGCAGAAAGTGGCGCTCGCCGGCGCGCTCATTCACGATCCGCGGCTGATCATTCTCGACGAACCGCTCACCGGGCTCGACGCCGGCGCCGCGCGGCTCGTCAAAAGCGTGCTGCGGGAGCGCGTGCGCGCGGGCGGCACGATCATCATGACGACGCACATCCTTGAAGTTGCCGAGCGCATGGCCGATCGCATCGGCGTCATCGCGCATGGCAAGCTGATTGCCGAAGGCTCACTCGAAGAGCTGCGGCTCAAGGCCGGCAAGAAATCAGGAGCGGGCGACGACGCAAGCCTGGAAGACACATTCCTCGCGCTTGTCGCCGAACAGCCGCAGGCGGCGGCATGACGGCTGCGGCGGGCACCGCCGTCTGGTTTGCCGGCCACGAGACGCGTCTCGCCTGGCGCGACTGGCTCGCCATGATGACCGGCGGTCGCCGCGAGCGCCGGCGCCGCGTCTTCATCGCCATCGCCGTCTTCATCGTTTTCCTGCATTTCGTCGCCTATTGGACGGTCGGCCGCTATGCGAACGCGGTCGTCGATGAACGGACGCTGATCACTATCACCGCGAGCGTGCTGCTGTCCTGGCTCCTGATGATTTCGCAGGCAATGGAATCGACGACGCGTGCCTTCTATTCGCGCTCCGATCTCGATCTCATCCTTGCCGCGCCGGTCGCCGTGACAAAGATCTTCGCAGTGCGCATCGGCACGGTGGCGTTCTCGATGGCCATGCTGGCGCTGCCGCTGGCGGCGCCGTTCATCAATGTGCTGATCGCGCTCGGCGGCTGGCGCTGGCTGGGTGCTTACGGATTGATCGTCGCAATGGGCGCTGCGGCAACCGCGCTGGCGGTCGGCCTCACCGTCGCTTTGTTTCGCCTGATCGGGCCGAAACGCACGCGGCTTGTCGCCCAGGTCGTCGCCGCGGTGATCGGCGCTGCCTTTGTCATCGGACTCCAGGTCGCGGCCATCCTGTCCTACGGGACGCTGTCGCGGGTTTTGGTCTTGCAGTCGGAAACGGTGCTGGCGCTGGCGCCTGGTCCTGACAGCATCTTGTGGTGGCCGGCGCGCGCTGCGCTCGGCGATGTCGCCGCACTCGCCGGCGTACTCGCCGTCAGTCTGGCGCTTCTTGCCGCGGTCATTGCGCTGGTCGCACCGCGATTTGGCGACTATGCGATCGCCGCCGTGGGTGCCGGCAGTGCGTCACTCGGCCGGGCCGGCCGTTCGGCCGCGTTCCGCGCGACGTCACCGCGCCGCGCATTGCGCCGCAAGGAATGGATATTGCTGCGCCGCGATCCCTGGCTCGTGTCGCAGACGTTGATGCAAATGCTTTATCTCATTCCGCCCGCTGTCCTGCTGTGGCAGAGCTTCAATGAGCATAACGGGGCGTATCAGCTCCTCGTGCCCGTACTGGTCATGGCCGCGGGACAGCTTGCCGGCGGTCTCGCCTGGCTCGCCATATCGGGCGAGGATGCGCCGGACCTCGTTGCATCGGCGCCGGTGCCACCGCGCTTTATCGTGCGAGCGAAGATCGAAGCAGTGCTGGGCGTTATCGCCGTAATATTCGCGCCGCTTGTTGCTATTCTTGCCATCGCCTCGCCTTGGCATGCGCTGGTGACCGCTTGCGGCATTGTGGTCGCGACGGCGTCCGCCACTTCGATTCAGCTCTGGTTCCGCACCCAGGCCAAACGCAGCCAATTTCGCCGCCGCCAGGTGTCGTCGCGGATCGCTACTTTTGCCGAGGCATTTTCGTCGATCGGCTGGGCCGCCACCGCGGCCGTCGCGGCCCTCAGTCCGTTGCTCGCCATCGCGCCGGGCCTGCTCGCTTTTCTGGTCTTTGCCGGCGCCTGGTTCATGAGCCCGCGCACGCGCAGCTGACATGCGGCAGCCCTGTCTCGACGCGGCGAACCCTCCTATGATTTAAGCTTCCTCCAAGGCACGATTGCGGCCTGAAGAGCAAGACCCTGCCCGGAGAAGCGTCCCGTGATTCCGTTCGAAATGGTCGAGCCGACCTCGCTCAAGGAAGCGATCGCGCTGCTTGAACCGGAGGAACCCACGGTCCGCCCCGTCGCCGGCGGCACGGCCCTGATGCTGATGATGAAGGCCGGCGTGTTTCAGCCGAGCCGCCTTATCTGCCTCCACGGCATCGAACCGGAATATGCGCGCATCACGGTTACCGACGATGGCGCGTTACGCATCGGCGCTATGGCGACGTTGAGCGAAGTCGAGCACGACACCAATGTCGGCAAGCGGTTTCCGGTCCTCAAGCGCGCCATGCGGACGCTGTCAAATCCGCGCGTGCGCAACGTCGCGCGTGTCGGCGGTGCGCTGGCGCATGGCGACCCGCATATGGATCTGCCGCCGGTGCTCACCGCGCTCGGCGCGCGCGTGACCATTAGCGGGCCGGTCTCCACGCGTGAACTGCCGCTCGAAGCGCTCTACGCCGGCTATTACGAAACCGTGCTGGAGAAGAACGAGCTCATCGCGGCGGTGACGGTTCCCGCGCTCGACGGACGCAAGGCCGCTTACATCAAAGTCACGTCGCGTTCCGCCGACGATTGGCCCGCGCTCGGCGTCGCGGTTTCGCTTGCCTATAAGGACGGCGTGATGCGCGATCCCGTCGTCATTGTCAGCGCGGCGACCGAAAAGGTCACGCGCATGGCAGGCGCGGAAAAAGTGCTGCAAGGCGCGGCGGCGGACGATGCCGTATTGCGCAAGGCCGGTGATGCAGCGGTCGACGAAGCTTCGATCCTGTCGGACGCACACGGCACCGCGGCTTACAAGCGCGAACTTCTGCGCGTCTATCTGCGCCGCGCCGTGCGGCGCGCCCTGGACGAGGGCGCCGGGCCATCATGAACCAGGTCGGCAGAAATATTCCGCGCCTGGAAGTGCGCGCCAAGGTGACCGGGCGCGCCGACTACACGCATCACCTGCGCCTGCCCGGCATGCTTTACGGCAAGGTGTTTCGCTCGACTGTGCCGCACGGCCGGATCCTGAGTATCGACACGCAAGCGGCGCGCGAGTTGCCGGGAGTGTACCGCGTCATCACCGGCGAAGATATTATAAAGCTGATCCCGGAGCCGTATTACGGCCCCGCCTTCCATGATCAGCCGATTCTCGCTCTCGAAAAAGTGCGTCACGTCGGCGAACCCGTCGCGGTCGTCTTGGCAAGCGATCCGCATGTTGCCGACCAGGCCGTGCAGTTGATCAGCGCGGAATACGAAGAGCTGCCCGCGGTCTATGACGAAGTCGAGGCGATGCAGCCGGATATCCTGGTCCACGACGTGCTGCGCCCGGCCGGCACATTTGCCGATCTGAAACATCTCAAAGGCCGCGGCGGCACCAATATCGCGCTCGATTATCACCTGCGCCGCGGCGATGCCGACAAGGCCATGGCGGCCGCCGACCGTGTGATCGAACACATGTTCAAGACGCAGCAATGCCTGCATCTGGCGTTCGAGCCGTTTGTCTCGCTCGCCGAGCCGAGCGACAGAGGGCTGACCATCTACACCGCCAACCAGTCGCCGTCCTTCGTGCGCATCGAGATCGCCCGGCTGTTCGGCTGGCCGGAAAACCGCGTGCGGGTCAAGGTGCCCTATCTCGGCGGCGGCTTCGGCGGCAAGCTCTATATCAAGCTCGAGGCGCTGGTCGCCGCGCTGTCGATGATCGTCCGTCGTCCGGTCAAGATCGCGCTGACGATGGAAGAACAATTCTACATGATCACCAAGCACGCGACGACGTTCCGCATCAAAAGCGGCGTCGACAAGAGCGGCCGCCTCGTCGCGCGAACGTGCCAGGTCTATTGGAACGGCGGCGCCTATGCCGACATCGGTCCGCGCGTGGCGCAAAAATCCGGCTTCACCGCGGCGGGGCCCTACGACATCGACAATGTCAGCGTCAATTCCTTCGAGATTTACACCAACCGCACGCCGGCCGGCGCGCTCCGCGGCTTTGGCGTTCCGCAACTCGTCTGGGCCTACGAATCCCATACCGACCTGATCGCGCGCGAGCTCGGCATGGATCCGGTGGAATTCCGGCGCAAAAATCTCTTGCGCGACGGACGGCCGCACGCCAGCGGCACCGTGCTGCGCGATGCCGCCATCCCCGAAGTCTTCGATTCGGTCGTGACGCGCATGGGCTGGGACAAGCCGTTCGATCGCGGCTCCGGGACGCTGCGCCGCGGCCGCGGCATAGCAATCGGCCTCAAGGCCGTGATTTCGCCGACCACGTCGGTCGCGATCGTCAATATCTCGGCTGACGGCAGCACGACGGCTTATACCGGCACGGTGGATATGGGGCAGGGTTCGGATACCGCCTACGCCCTGATCGTCGGCGAGGTGCTTGGCCTCAACGCCGAAGAGGTCCGCGTCGTTCATTCGGACACCGACATCACGCCTTACGACATGGGCACGCTCGGTTCGCGCTCGCTCTATCACATGGGTAATGCGATGCGACTTGCGGCGGAGGACGCCCGTACCAAGTTGCACGCTCTTGCCATCGAGGCCGGACTGCCCGAGGGCACTAATTATCCGCCGTCGGAAGTCTTCAAGAAGCGCTACGGCATGCAGGCCGGCAACGTCATCGGCACGGCGAGTTTCGTCCCGAGCTACAAGCCGCCGGACCCGCAGACCGGCCAGTCGGACAATGTCACGCCGTTCTGGATGGTCGGGGCTTCCGGCGTCGAGGTCGAAGTCGATACCGAGACCGGGCATGTGCGTATCCTGCGGCTCGTCAACGCCGCCGATTGCGGCAAGCCGATCAATCGCGGCGTCGTGGGCGCGCAGCTTTCCGGCGCTTCGATTATGCAGCTCGGCTTTACGCTGTCGGAGGTGATGAATATCGACGGCGGTCAGGTGACCAATGCGTCGCTTGCCGACTACAAGATTCCCGGCATTGGCGATATTCCGCCGATAGAAAATGAGCTGGTCGACGCCGAGCAGCACACCGGGCCGTTCGGCGCCAAGGGCGTCGGCGAGTCCGGCACGTTCGGCGTCTCGCCGGCGATCGCGAACGCGATCCACGATGCCGTCGGCGTCCGCATCACGGAATTGCCGATCACGGCCGAGGCGGTGCTGCGCGCGTTGCGCGCCAAAGACGGCCGCCCGCTCGACGACGAATGATTGGACGAACAATGTACGAACGCACCATCAATTTCACCTTGAACGGCCAGCCGGTGTCGACGTCAATCGAGCCGCACCGCAATCTCGTCGAACTGCTGCAGCGCTTCGACCTGCTCGGCGCGCGGGAGAGCTGCGGGCAGGGCCTGTGCGGCTGTTGCACCGTGCTGGTCGACGGGATCGCGGTTTCCGGGTGTCTTTATTTTGGGGTCTGGGCCGACGGCAAAACGATAACCACCGTCGAGCATCTCGACGCCGACGGGATGCTGTCGAATGTGCAGCAGGCCTTTATCGATTGCGGCGCATTCCAGTGCGGCTTCTGCACCCCGGGCTTCGTGCTGATGGCGCATCAATTGCTGAAAGAGCATCCGAATCCGAGCGACGAGGACATCCGGCATTATTTTTCCGGCAATCTCTGCCGCTGCGCCGCCTATCCGGAGATCATCGAAGCGGTGAAGCTTGCGGCGCGGCAATGATGTAGGGTCGCGGATAGCAGCCGGCCAACCGCGGTTTCGCGGCTTGGCCACGCCGCTTTGCTCTGGAGAGCCGCATGAACCGCAGCGTCCCGCCCGAAGCGACAGTTCGCGAGCGGGTAAAAAGTGAATTCCGGGAATTTGTCATCCTTTCGGCCTATCTCTTCGTCTGCTTCGCCGCTCTCGCCTATTTGAAGGGGGCGATTCTGCATGCGCATGGCATAGCCTTCGCGCCGTTCAGTCTCGCCGCAGTCAAAGCCCTGATCTGCGCAAAATTCATTCTCATCGGCCGCGCATTCGGCCTTGGCGAGCGGTTCAAGATGCTGCCGTTGATCTGGCCCACTCTCTACAAATCTGCCGCCTTTCTCGTTCTGCTGGTCGTTCTGAGCGTCGTCGAGGAAGCAGTTGTCGGACTCATCCATCATCGAACGGTCCTGGACTCGATCGCCGATATTGCCGGCGGCACGCTCGATCAGCTTGTCGCGACCTGCATCGTCGTTTTGTTGACGCTGATTCCGTTCTTTGCCTTCCAGGCATTGGGTGAAATCATTGGTGAGGGCAATCTCGTTAAGGTTTTCTTCCGGTATCGCGGCACGGCTTGAGGACATTTCACCGTGTAAGCTTCAGGCTCAAGGCCGTTACAACGGAGATAGCGATGCGTCTTGGGATATTCATGATGCCGGTGCACCCACCGGCGCGTTCCTTGACCGAAACGCTTGCGGAGGACGAGGAAAAGTCGCTCTACGCCGACAAGCTCGGCTTCGATGAGTTATGGCTCGGCGAGCATTTCTCGGCGACGACCGAGCCGATTCCTTCGCCGCTGATGTTCATGGCGGGCCTCGTCCCGCGCACGAAAAATCTCAGCTTTGGCACGGCGGTGATCTGCCTGCCGAACCACCATCCCGTCAAAGTCGCCGCCGAGGTCGCGCAATTCGACCACATGAGCCGGGGCCGCTTCATGCTCGGCATCGGTGTCGGCGGCTTGTTTTCCGATTTCGAACTGTTCGGCAATGCCGATCGCGCCGTGCGCGTGCGCAAGGCGATGGAATCCATCGGCATGATTCAGCGCATCTGGTCGCAGGATCCGCCTTACGATCTGCAGGGCGAATTCTGGACCGTGCGCATCAAGGACGCGATCATCCCCGAACTCGGTATCGGCTTCATGCCGAAACCGTTCCAGAAATCCGGTCCGCCGATCTCGATGTCGGTGTCGAGCCGCGAGAGCGCGACGGCGCGCGTCGCCGCCAAGAACGGCTGGGGGATTATTTCGGCCAATAATATCCCGAGCGACGCCATCGGCTCGCATTGGCAGACCTACAGCAAGGCCTGCGCCGAGGCGGGCAAGCCGGCACGCGGCGACAACTGGCGCGTGGCGCGCAACATCATGATCGCGCCGACCGACGGCGAAGCGCGCGACCGCGTCTATGCCGCGGATGGGTCGAACCGTTATTTCTACAGCTATATGCGCGAGGTGCTCTCCCGCGTCGGGCTTCTCTCGGCGTTAAAGCCCCGCGTCGACATGACGGACGACGAAGCAACGGTCGATGTCATTACCGAAGGCTCCGTGATCCATGGATCGCCGAAGACCGTGCTTGATAGGCTCGTCGCCTTCCGCGATGCCGCGGGCCCGTTCGGTACGTTGCTGATGACCGGACTGGACTGGAGCGGCCCGAACGCCGCGTGGGAGCGCGAGTCGATGCGGCTTCTGGCGGAGGAGGTGATGCCGAAGCTGCGGCAGCACGCCGGCGCGCAAGCGGCGGAGTGACGGCGAAATACGTTCCGCTTACGTCACACGCTGCGCCGCCACGGCAGCGCCGATGCGCGTTCGACGAAAAACCATGCACCTTCGCCGAGCTCGGCCGGGAATGCGGCGACGATGCCGTTTTCGAGCGCGCGCCATTCGAGATCGGCGTGATCCACCGCTTTTTCGGCGGCGGCAAGCGATCCGACTTCAAGCGCATAACCGGCCATGAACGGCAGCGCGGTGATTGCCACCTCCGGCAGCCTTTCCGTCGCCCGGTCATGGGTCACGAGATACACGCCGCCGCGATCAAGGCGTATGAGCGCGCCGCCCGGCGTCTTCGTCACGGCGCGGCCGGTGAAGCGCGCGAAGCGTTGCGCGGCCTCTTCGAGGTCCGCGACCGCGATGACGACATCGATGAGGCCTGTGGCGGTGTTCGGATGCGACAGCCACCGTTTTTGCCACACTGCCTGCTCGGTGTGGTGCGTCAGCATCTGAATCCGGCCTTCCGGCATCGCGCCGGGTTCTACACGCGCGATCGTGAACGACGCCGTATCCGGCCCGCTCTCGGTATCGACCGGCCGCTGCATGTGCACGAGCTCGCGCATGGCAAAGCCGTCCGCCGCCAGCCGCCGATGGGCTTCAACGGCGTCCGCAACGGCAAAGGCCGCGAGATGAAGGCCGGCATGACGCTCAAGCGCGGCGTCGAGTTCGCGGCTGAGCGGGGTGTCGGAAGTCTTGAATAAGATTTCAAGATAGCCGCGCGCCAGCATGGCGGTCACGTTGCCGGTGCCGGTCGGCCGCGATCCGCCGGCCGAATCGGGATTGACCTGTATCGAAATCGGCGCCGGTGCAAAACCGCAGCGGGTCAGCGCGCGGCTCGCGGCATCGGCGTCGCGGACGAAATGCGCGACGTGATCAAGAAAAATCTCGCCAGCTTGCGGGAGCTGTCGGCTGGATTGCGCGGGGGCCGCGTCGGACAAAGCCATCACTCGGTTCTGGCGATGCCGGCATCCTCGACAACTTTGCCCCAGCGCACGATTTCGGATTGCAGGAATTGCTGGAGTTCTTCGGGCGAGCCTGTGCCGACAGGGGTCATGCCGAAATCCTGCAAGCGAACGCGCACGTCGTCCGCTGTCACGATCGCATTGAGCTCGGAATTGAGTTTGACGAGGATCGACCGCGGCGTCTGCGCCGGTGCGATCACGCCTTGCCATGCGGCCGCGGCATAGTCCGGCACTCCGGCTTCGCCGAGCGGCGGTACATCGGGCAGCGAGGCAAAACGCTGTTTGGACGTCACCGCGAGTGCGCGGATTTTTCCGGCTTTGATCAGCGGCAGTGCCGGACCGAGGTCGCTGAACATCAGCTGGATGTATCCGCCCATGAGATCGTTGAGCGCCGGCGCCGTGCCTCGATAGGGAACGTGCGTCATCTTGATTCCGGCCATGCTGCAAAACAGCGCGGCGGCCAGATGATGGAACGCGCCAATTCCGCCGGAGCCGTAACTCAGCGGCCGCTCCTTCGCGAGCTTGATGAGATCCTCGACGCTGTAAACCGGCAGTGACGGATTGACCACCAGTACGAACGGCACTCTGGCGACAAGCGACACCAGAGCGAGGTCCTTGCCCGGATTGTAAGGCAGCGACTTGTACAGTGTCGCGTCGATGGCGAGCGAGGACACCGACATCATGATCGTGTAGCCGTCGGGCGGCGATTTGGCGACAAAGTTGGTGGCAAGAACGGTGCCGGCGCCGGGGCGATTTTCGACGACAAAAGGCTGGCTGAGACGCTGCTGGAGTTTCTGGCCGAGAAGCCGTGCGAGGATGTCGGTGCCGCCGGCCGGCGCGAACGGCACGATGAAGGTCACCGCTCGGGTCGGATAATCCTCGGTATCCGGGGCGCCGCTTTGGGCGTGGGCCAGGGTCGAGGCCGCCGCCGGCAGCGCCAAGGCCAGCATGGCGCGCCGCGATAATCCTATCGCCTTCTGTCTCATGGGCCTTTTCCTTACGCGTTTCCGTTGCGGTTCTTGTGCGGACTCTTGCGGTCCTCGCCGATTTGGGTTTTAGCGCGCCCGGTGCCGGAAAGTCATCAATGTGAAGTGATCGCGCAGGAGACCGCCGGGAAGCGCCATGCTGTCAAAAAGGGCCTGCTTTGCATTTCTTGACAGGGACTTATGCGACCGCCATAAGGACGCCGGTCAGCGCGCTTGGTGCGGTCTTAGGTCCATCATTACGCCGCTAACCATCAGCAGAATTCGACTGGAAAAAGCCGGTCCGGACTGATCTCCGCATGCCGGGATCGAACACGAGGAATAAAGATGTTCGCGGTCTTCAAAACAGGCGGCAAGCAATACCGGGTTGCCGCCGAAGATGTACTCAAGGTCGACAAGGTCAAGGGCGAGCCCGGTGAGATCGTCGAGTTTGGCGAAGTTCTGGTCGTAGGCGGCGACAGCGTGATGCTTGGTGCGCCGACGATCGCCGGCGCAATGGTGGCGGCCGAAGTGCTCGATCAGGGCCGCGGCGCGAAGATCATCGCTTTCAAGAAGCGCCGCCGGAAGAATTCGCGGCGCAAGATCGGTCATCGCACGGAGTTTACGCTCCTGCGCATTACCGAGATCCTGACCGACGGCAAAAAGCCGAACAAGGACGTCAAGCCGCGGGTGAAACAGAAGCGCGAACCGGCGCCGGAAACGGCCGCACAAGGTGCCTCGGAAACCGGTGAAGCCGCGCCCAAGCCCCGCAAGGCTTCGGCCAAAAACGGCGGAAAAGCCCAGGGTGAAGCCGGCGACCAAGGCCAAAAAACCCGCCGCCAAGGGCAAAAAGAAGTGACGCGGAGAAGTGATACTTTCGTCACGAATCCGGTATAAGCAGCAGCTAATCAGTTTCGGAGGCCAGCAATGGCACACAAAAAAGCAGGCGGCTCCTCGCGTAACGGCCGCGACTCAGCAGGTCAGCGTCTCGGGCTGAAGATTTTCGGCGGCGAAGACGTGCTGGCAGGAAACATCATCGCGCGCCAGCGCGGCACCAAATGGCATCCCGGCCGCAACGTCGGCGTGGGCAAGGACCATACGCTGTTTGCGCTGACCAACGGCAAAGTCGAGTTCCGTACCAAAACCAAAGGCCGCGTCTTCGTATCGGTACGTCCGATGACCGAGGCAGCGGCCGAGTAACACGGTGGATCATATGAGGTCCTCCGGTATCCAGTCGAACCGGTGGACCCGAATGGGCTCCATAAAGGGGAGACCGGGATACCGGCTCCCCTTTTGGTTTTTCGCAGGAGCCCAGGCGATGACTCTGGCAACACAAGTCCGCCCAGCACAAATCACGGAGTGCGGCGTTCCCGTCCTCAAGACCGGACGGCTGTCGCTGCGCGCGCCGCAGCGCAGCGACATCAAGGCCATTGTGCGTTTGGCCGGCGATCGCCGCGTCGCGGAGAATACCGCGCGGATTCCGCATCCCTATGACGCCGCCGATGCGGAGCAATTCCTCGCGTCGGTCAATTGTCAGGATGGCGAAGCGACATTCGCCGTGACGCTCGACGGTACGGCGATCGGCGCCTGCGGCGTCGATATGCGCGCCGGCGGCGCCGAGATCGGCTACTGGCTCGGTGCGCCCTATTGGGGCCGCGGCTACGCGACGGAAGCGGTGCGCGCAGTGATCGATCATGCTTTCGGCCCTCTCGGTCATGAGGCGCTGCAAGCGGGCGCGCGCGTCAACAATCCGGCCTCGCGCCGGGTGCTGGAAAAGTGCGGTTTCCAGTGGAGCGGCGTCGGGCTCTACCGCGTTCTCGCCATCAGTTCGTCGGCGCCTTTCGACCGCTTCCGGCTCGATCGCGGGCTGTGGGCCTCGCTCAAAGAGTGGGGACGGGACAAAGCGGTGGCGTGACTGCGATTGCGGGCCGTGCCGTCACGGCCTGGGATTGGTGGCAAAATACGGCGCGAGTTTCGCGACCGCCGCCGGCCCGAATGAGCCCTGCGGATTCGACGGCGCGGCGTGGTCCATCAATTCCCAGCCCTGGATCAGGACGCGTGCGCGTTCGAAGGCGCTCGCGAAATCGCTTCCGGGATGCAAACTCTGCCTGAAAAACGCATCGCCGAAATAGGTCCAGTCGCGCTCCGGCGCGCAGCCGAACGAGGTGCTTTTCGCGTCCGACGCCGTGATGACGATGGTGTTGTCGTTGGCAAGCGGGGGAACGAATATTCCCGAGAAGCAGGCCGAAACGATCACGACGCGGTTCTTGATGTCTTCGCTGTCGAGCGTCGAGGCGACCTCCTGCGGAGTCAACTCCGTCGTGGCGCCCGGTAATTGCAGCGCGAAGCCCGTTTGTTCGCCGTGCGATGTCATAAAGAGGACGAGCACGTCTTCGTCCTTGTCCATGACATTGCCGATGGCGCGGACGGCGGCCGCAAAATTCTGCACGGTGGCAAGCGGCACAGTATCGACCGTATCGTGGCGGTTGATGAGGCGGATTGTCCGGTTCTTGATCGGCAGCACGTTCGCGATTGCGTCGAGGCCGCCGTCGACCTCCTTGCCGAAGACGTCCTGGTCGACGCCCGCGATGCCAAGGGCATAGATGTCTGTGATGCCCTTTCGCTGCGGAGCAAGGTTTGCGATTTCCTGCTGCAGCAGCGCCGGCTGGGCCTTTTCAATACGCGCGACTTCGCCACGCGCAGTATTCGCGTTCTTGTCCTGATGCAGCGCATACAGGACTTCCCACCAGTTCGAATTGCGCGGGTCGAAGTCCGGCGGCAGGAATACCGGCGCGTGCGGCACCACGACATTGACGATAAAGAGCGCCACCCACATCGCCGCGGCTTTGCCGATCACGCGCAATTGCGGCTGCGGCTGGAGACTGCCGACGACGCGCGACATGGCGCCAACCCACCAGGCGACCGCGACGGCAAAGATCGCGCCGGCGGCGACTGCGTTACTCCCGATCGTGCTTTGCGCCGCCGCGGACGGAATCTGGGCGATCGCGAACCGGATCGCCGCAGTCACGACATCGGCGAGCATTGAGAGAGCAAACATCGCGGAGAGCGCGCTGGCGCGCGCGCCCGGGCGCACAAACAGCGCCGCGACCGCAAGCTCGAGCGCGATCCAGGCGACAACGGCGTTGAGACCGTAGGGATTGAAGGCGTGCCAGGAGCCTGCCGCCAGCAATTGCAGCGCGCATGCGCTCGGCGGCGACCGCGGCGGCAAAGCCCAAAAGGACTGCCAGTCCGACGAGCGGCGGATCGGGCGTTGCCCGCCACACCGCGGCCCGCCCCGCAAGCCGTAAGACACCCCACACGCGCTACGCTCCGCACAAACCCTTTGGGGATCGCTTAAATCCCGGATTCACTCACTATATCAACCCTACGTTCCCCGGCCACCACAGCACTTCGTGATTGTGCCTGCGCCGTCCGCGCTTTACCAAGTGACGCATGAAATTCCTCGATGAGGCCAAAGTCTATATCCGCTCCGGTGACGGCGGGAACGGCTGCGTGTCGTTCCGCCGCGAGAAGTTCATCGAGTACGGCGGCCCGAACGGCGGCGATGGCGGCAAAGGCGGCGACGTCATTGTGCAAGCCGTCGATGGGCTCAACACGCTCATCGACTATCGCTACCAGCAGCATTTTACCGCCAAGAATGGCGGTGCCGGCATGGGCAAGGACCGTCACGGCGCCAATGGCCCAGACGTCATTCTCAAAGTGCCGGTCGGCACGCAGATCTACGACGAGGACGGTGAAACGCTGCTCGCCGATTTGACGCAGGTTGGCGAAAGCCTGGAACTCCTGCGCGGCGGCAATGGCGGTTTCGGCAATGCGCATTTCAAGAGTTCGACAAATCGCTCACCGCGCCACGCCAATCCCGGCCAGATTGGTATCGAACTGACGATCAGGCTTCGGCTGAAGCTGATTGCCGATGCCGGCGTCATCGGCTTGCCGAACGCCGGCAAATCGACGTTCCTCGCGGCCGTCAGCGCAGCAAAGCCGAAGATCGCCGACTATCCGTTCACGACGCTGCACCCGCAGCTCGGTGTCGTCGATGTCGATGGCCGCGAATTCGTCGTCGCCGATCTTCCCGGACTGATCGAGGGCGCACACGAGGGAATTGGCCTCGGCGATCGCTTTCTCGGCCATGTCGAGCGATGCCGGGTTCTCCTGCATCTTGTCGATGGAACGGGCGAAGACGCCGGTGCTGCCTACAAGACAGTGCGTTCCGAACTCTCGGCCTACGGTCATGAGCTTGTCGACAAACCGGAGATCGTCGCGCTCACCAAGGCCGATGCGCTGACGCCGGACAACATCAAGCAACAAATCGCACGTTTGCAGCGCGTGTCGAAAAAGACGCCGCTGGTGATCTCCGCGGTGAGTGGGGAGGGCGTACCGCCGGCGCTGCGGGCGCTGTTCAAGGTGATCGACGAAGCCCGTCGCCGGGCCGACGAGCCCAGCGTCGTGGATGCGGCGTGGCATCCCTGATCGCGGCGAAAGACAAGCCACGGAGGTCATGATGGCCCATACATTCGTGCTGGTTCACGGCGCCTGGCACGGCGGTTGGTGCTGGCAGCGCGTCGCCGCGCGGCTGCGTGGCGGCGGCCATGCGGTCTTCACGCCGACCCTGACCGGGCTTGGCGAACGCGTGCATCTCCTGCGCGCCGGGATCGACGTTAAGACGCACATCGCCGACGTCGTCAATGTGATGAAATGGGAACAGTTGAATGACGTGGTCCTGTGCGGCCACTCGTACGGCGGTTTCGTTGTCTCGGGCGTTGCCGAACAGATGGCGTCCGCCATCCGCGCGATCGTTTTTCTCGACGCTTTCGTACCGAAGAACGGCGAGGCGGTGCGCGACCTCACCGGGCCGGCGGTGCAGGAGGCCGCCAGCGCCGCGATGCAGCGCGGCGAATTGACGATCCCGCCGCGGCCCGCCGAGTTCTTCGGCGTCAATGCCGCCGATCGCGCCTGGGTCGATCGCCTCTGCGTCGGCCAGCCGATCGGCACCTTCACCGACAAGATCGCGCTTACCGGCGCCCGCGACCGCATCGCGCGCAAGAGCTACATTCGCGCGGCGAGCTACGCCAATCCGGGATTCGACCGCGCTTTGGCCGAAGTCAAAGCCGATCCTTCATGGCGCACCTATGCCGTGCCATGCGGTCACGACGTGATGGTCGATATGCCGGATCGGCTCAGTGAGATTCTGCTCGAGGCCGCGCAATAAAGGGCGCGAACTTCAGCGAGCCGTCGCGTTCGATGCGCGGCAGAAGGTCGGTTTCCCACGCCAGATATTCGCGCATCGCGGCGGCAGTGTCGCCGGTGCGTTCATAGGGCTTGCGCCATTGATCGATGGCTTCGTCCGCCATCCGGGCTTCGGTCGAGAGCGGCTTTCCGGCGGCCCGCCATGCCGCATTGCCGCCCTTGAGAAAACGCACCGGCCGATCCGTCAGCGCTTCGGCTTCGGCCACGGCGAGGCTCGCCAGCCTGCCGTCCTCGCAGGTGAGCACCAGCGTGCCGTTGACCGGGATCGCCGCGAACGCGTGCTTGAGCCGTGTCCTGATCGCGTAGCAAGCGCCCGGAATGTGCCGCGCCAGATAATTCCGGCTCAGCGAGAGATCGAGGACCGTCACGGCGTCACGCGCCAGAAGCTCACCGAGCGCGACGCAGTCGATTGCCGCGTGTGGTTTTACGTCGGCGTCCAGAGCCGGTATTTCCGGCCGGCCTGTTTCGGTTCCAGCTTCGGCCAGCACAAACACGTCGGCAAAACCCATCTGGCGCAGCCACGACGCCGTCATCGCGGCGCGCACCTCGGCGTCGTCGGTGACGACAATGCGTGCGCCGAGCGTGCCGACATATTGATCGGTTGCCTGCACTAGTTGACCGCCGTGCGCCGAGACCGCGCCGGGCAGGTGGCCCGCTTCATATTCCGCCGGATCGCGCACGTCGAAAACGTAGAGCGTGCGTTCGCTGTCCTTGCGCCAGGCGTCGAGCGTCTGGCGGTCGATGGACCGCACGCCGCAGCCTTTCGCGACCTGTTGCGCGGCATTCCGCGCCCAGTCGTGCATCTTCGGCGAGACCTGCGGCGCGCGCCGGCTTTTGCCGTGATCGCAGGTGAAGCCGGCGAGACTCCAGCCCATCGTGCCGTTGCGCAGCGCCATGACCTTGTTCGGTAGGCCGGCATTGATCAATGACTGCGCGCCGATGATGCTGCGCGTGCGGCCGGCACAATTGACGACGACGATCGTATCCGCCGACGGCGCGACCTCACGCGCCCGCAACACCAGTTCCGCGCCCGGCACGTTCGTCGAGGTCGGGATCGATACGTGCGAATATTCGTCGAACGGCCGGCTGTCGAGCACGACCAGATTGGCGCCCGCACGCATCAGCGCTTCGAGCTCGCCGGCCGCGATGTTGGGCGTGTCATTGGCATGCTCGACATATTCGCCGAATGCCTTGCTCGGCACATTGACGCCGGAGAACAGTTCAAAACCCGCCGCGCCCCAGGCGGCGACGCCGCCGGCGAGAATACGGACATCGGTATAGCCGTTTCGCGCGAGGATGCCCGCAGCGCGCTCGGCCAATCCGTCGCCGTCATCGCACAGCACGATGCGCGTCGCGCGCCGCGGCACGAGCGGCGCGAACTTCAGTTCGAAACGGCTCAACGGCACCGAGCGGGCAAGCAGGAGATGACTTTGCGAAAAGATCAACTCCTCGCGCACATCGATGAGCGCGAGCTCGCCCCCGCCGTCGATGAAGCCTCGTAATGCGGCGGGGCTGACCGATGCCGTCACGTTGCCAGCTGCGGCGTCATTTGGTGTACTTCGCCGGTCTTCAGGTCGAAGCGTACGCGATCGATGTGGTCGAGATTGGTTCCGGTGACGCGGATAAAACGCGAGTGGTCGGGATACTCGATCGAATGGATCCTGCCGTCCTGATAGATGCCGGCGTGGCCGGGCATCAGGCGATAATTCTTCACCGGCTTGAGCTTGGCGTGCTTGGGATCGCCACCGTCATCCTCACGCTCCCATTCGATCATGTCGGTGTGGTGGGTGGCCTGGCCGTAGATCGCCCACGAGGCGCCGTGATCGTGCGGCACGCCCTTGCGCGCCTTGTCGTTGATGTGCGCCAGGATCTGAAATCCGAGCTCGGGATCTTCGTAAAGCACATGGAGCCCGCGCGGCGCGTCCTCGCAATGTTTCTTGATGAAATCCCGATTTTCCAGAAGCTTTTCGAGCTGGGCGCGAACCTCGTCGCGGCCCTTGGGGCCGCCGTCACGCGCTAAAATCGAGTGGCAGTCCTTGATGAACTGGTCGAGTTCGTAGGCCATTGGCGTCTCTCCTAGGTCGATTTGTCCCAAGATTAGACCCTTTGGATATGGCTCCGCCAGCCGCTACATTGGGGGCCATGTTCGGTTTGCCACGGACCTACGAACGTCCGCGCAACGTGCGGCTGGATACCCTGATCCGGCTGCGATGGCTGGCTGTGTGCGGCCAGCTGGCCGGCGTGCTGGTGGTGCATTTCGGCCTCGAATTCGAAGTCCCGATCTGGGCCTGTCTTGCCGTCATCGCGCTTGCTGCGCTGTTGAACGTGGCGCTGCGGGTCAGCTTCCACCAGACGCAATGGCTCGAGCCCGATCGCGCCGCGTGGCTCCTGACCTTCGACATCGCCGAACTCGCGGCGTTGCTCTATCTCACCGGCGGGCTGGAGAATCCGTTCGCGTTCCTGTTGCTCGGGCCGGTCTTGATCTCGGCTACGGCGTTGCCGCCGCGCATGACGTTGCTGATCGGCACGTTCGCGATGTTCTGCGCCACGCTGCTCGTATTCCTGCATTACGATCTGCCGTGGGAAAGCGAAAATCCGCTGGAGCTTCCGGAAATCTACATGGTCGGAGTCTGGCTCTCGATCCTGCTCGCGATCGGTTATATCGGCGTCTATACGTGGCAGGTCGCCGAGGAAGCGCGGCAGCTTTCGGACGCGCTTGCCGCAACGGAACTCGTTCTCGCGCGCGAGCAGCATTTGTCGCAGCTTGACGGTCTTGCCGCGGCCGCGGCGCACGAACTCGGCACGCCGCTGTCGACCATCACGGTGGTGATCCGCGAGATCGAGCGCGCGCTCGAAGCGAATTCTCCCTATGCCGAGGACGTCAAGCTGTTGCGCGAGCAGGCGCTGCGCTGCCGCGAGATTTTGGCAAAGATCACCGAACTCCCGACCGCCGAACCGTTCGACCGGACGCCGCTGTCCGCCCAGATCGAGGAGGCGGTGGCGCCGCACCGGAATTTCGGCATCTCGATCGGCGTGACGCTGCCGCCGAACCGTTCGGCTGAGCCGGTCGGCGCGCGCAATCCTGCGGTCCGTTACGGGCTCGGCAACCTGATCGAGAACGCCGTCGATTTTGCGCATAGCCGGGTCGAAATTTTCGCGCAATGGACCGCCGAAGACGTGAGCATCATCATCAGCGATGACGGACCCGGCTTTGCTCCCGAGGTCGTCGATCGCATCGGCGCGCCCTATGTCACCCACCGCAAGCCCGGATCGCGCGGGCCGGAGATGGAGGAGGACGCGGCTTTCGGCCTCGGGCTCGGCTTCTTCATCGCCAAAACGCTTCTGGAGCGCTCCGGTGCCAGGCTTTCGCTCATCAATCAATCGCCGCCGCTGCACGGCGCAACCGTAACCGTGGCCTGGAGCCGTGCCGATTTCGAGCGGCCGGTCGCTTCGCCGCCCCTTGAGCCGGTGGCTCAAGCCTCTTAGTTGTCAGATCGGAGCAGAGTCATGACCAATGCTGCAACAGGTCCCGTGCCGAGCGAGCGTTCGCTCTTGATCGTCGAGGACGACAAATCGTTCCTGCAGCGCCTGGCGCGCGCCATGGAGGGCCGCGGCTTTGCCGTGACGACCGCCGAATCGGTCGCCGATGGCCTGTTGCAGGTGGAGAAGGCCGCGCCCGCTTTTGCCGTCGTCGACATGCGGCTTGGCGACGGCAACGGGCTCGACGTCATTTCGGCCATGAAGAAGCGGCGGCCGGAAGCGCGTGCGATCATCCTCACCGGCTACGGCAATATCGCGACCGCGGTCAACGCCGTGAAGATCGGCGCCGTCGATTACCTTGCCAAGCCGGTCGATGCCGACGACGTGGTTGCCGCGTTGCTCGCGCTCGACAACAAGAAGATCGAGCCGCCGGAAAATCCGATGTCGGCGGATCGCGTGCGCTGGGAACACATTCAGCGCATATACGAGTTGTGCGGACGCAACGTTTCGGAAACCGCGCGCCGGCTCAACATGCATCGCCGCACGTTGCAGCGCATTCTCGCCAAGCGCGCGCCGAAATAGCGCCGCGCGGCATAGCAGGCTCAGATTTCCCCGCTATAGGGTCCTTGCGGGTCGGCCAGCGCCTGCAGGCGCAGCGCCGCGGCATGCGCGAAACGCAGCATCACCGCCTTGCGCGTCGCCGCCGGCAGCCGGTGCTCCGGCGCCTCGCAGACGATCGAAGCCCCGAACGCGTCGGCGACGATCAGCCCGGTGTCGGGAGGAAAAATCTCGCAGGGGACGTCGACGACCGTGGCGAAGAACAGCCGGTCGCAATGCAACCGGTAATCCATCCACTTCTGGTCGGTGCGGAAGTCGGCCACCGAGGATTTGATTTCAACAATGACGATCTCGCCGTCACCGCCGAGTGCGACAAGATCGGCGCGCCGGCCCGATGGCAGCGGCAGTTCGCTGACCACGCAATAGCCGAGCGCATGCAGATAGCGCGCGGTGCCGCGCGCGATCGCGAGCGCAGTTGGCGATTGGCGTCCATCGACCGGCAGCGATGCTGCCAAAGACATCGGGCTCATAGCGAAACCGCGATCATTTTGCCGTCCCGGCGCGGTCCGGAAAAGCTCCGGCGAGGCCCTCGCGGGACGCCGCGACGACGCCGCGCTCGGTGATCAGCCCGGTGACGAGCCGCGCCGGCGTCACATCAAATGCGTAATTCGCGACCGGTGAACCGTCCGGCACGATGCGCACGATTTCGATGCGGCCTTGCGCGGTGCGGCCGGTCATGGTCGCGACTTCATCGGCGCTGCGCTGTTCAATCGGTATTTCGGCGACGCCGTCGGCGACCATGAAATCGATCGTGGGAGAGGGCAGCGCGACGTAAAACGGAATGGCGTTGTCATGCGCGGCGAGCGCTTTCAGATAGGTTCCGATTTTGTTGCAGACATCGCCGTTCCTGGTGACGCGATCTGTGCCGACGATGACAAGATCGACAAGGCCGTGCTGCATCAGGTGGCCGCCGGTATTGTCGGCGATCACGGTGTGCGGCACGCCGTGCTGGCCAAGCTCCCAGGCCGTGAGCGATGCACCCTGGTTGCGCGGCCGCGTTTCGTCGGCAAAGACGTGAACGGGAATGCCGCTGTCATGCGCGAGATAGATCGGCGCGGTCGCGGTGCCAATATCGACCGCCGCGAGCCAGCCGGCATTGCAGTGAGTCAGGACATTGACGTGTTCGCCCGGCTTCTTGCGCCGCGCGGCGGCTTCGATGAGCGGCAGCCCGTTGCGTCCGATGGCGCTGTTGATGGCAATATCGTCTTCGCTGATCTCGGCGGCGCGGCGATATGCGGCCGCGCTTCGCTCGGCGCGGGGCCAGTTGCGCACCGCAGCGACCACTTCGTCGAGCGCCCATTTCAGGTTGATCGCCGTCGGGCGAGTGGCAAGCAAAGCCGCATAAGCATGTTCGAGTGCTTCGTCGGACGCATCCGCGCGCAACGCCAGGCACATGCCATAGGCGGCGGTCGCGCCGATCAGCGGCGCGCCGCGGATCTGCATGGCGTGGATGGCGTGCGCTGCCTCGTCGAGCGTGGTGAGTTGCGCCGTGACCAGCCGATGCGGCAGCGCCGTCTGGTCGATCACGCCGACCGACCAGCCATCCGGCTCGAGCCAGATGCTGCGCATGGGTTTGCCGCCGACTTTCATGCCGTTCCCCTAACAGATTTGGCCGAACTGTCGATCTGTAAATAACGCGTGCCGGCCTCTACTTGCCCGCACGGCGGCATTGCCGCAATCTGACCATGCAATGCGCGGGAGGCGCCGGTGGCCGCTGTCGACTATGAAACCGAATACAACAATCGCGCCCGTGTGCCGGAGCATCCGGAGATTTTTGCCCGGTGGACGCGCGAAGCCGAGATGTACCGCATCGAAACCTTGAAGGCCGGACGGGCGGAACTCGGCCTGTCCTATGGCGATACGCCGCGGCAAAGCATCGACTTGTTCCTGCCGGAAGCGGGCGCCAACGCCCCGCTGGCGCTCTTCATTCACGGCGGCTGGTGGCGCTCGCTCGATCCTTCGCAGTTCAGCCAGATGGCGCGCGGGCTCAATGCGCGCGGCGTCACGGTTGCGGTTGCCGGCTACGATCTGTGTCCCGTCGTTGGGGTTGCCGACATCATCGAGCAGATGCGCCGGGCCTGCGGCTTCCTGTTGCAGCGCCTTGGCCGGCGCATCTTTGTTTACGGTCATTCGGCCGGCGGCCATCTCGCCGCTGCCATGGTGGCGACCGATTGGGCGTCGCTCTACCCCAAGGCGCCGGCCGATCTGGTGCCGGCCGGTTATTCGATCTCAGGCGTTTTCGATCTCACCGTCCTCACCGGCATCAGCATCAATCAGGATCTGAAGCTTGACGCCGACTCGGCACGCAAAGTGTCGCCGCTGTTCTGGCCGGTTGCGCCGGGCCGCACGTTCGACGCCGTGGCCGGCGGGATCGAATCGAATGAATTCAAATGCCAGAGCGAGACGCTTGCCAAAGCCTGGCGGCAGGCCGGCGCCAACACGCGTTATGGAGAGATCGCGGGCACCAACCATTTCACCGTGATCGATCCGCTGTCCGATCCCAACAGTGCGATGGTCGCGCGCATCGCCGAACTGGCGCTCAACATCAAGGCGTAACACCCCCTCCCAATCCTCCCCCGCTTGCGGGGGAGGGAAGGGTGGGGGAAGGCCGCGCCAGCATGGCGGCGGCCGACGCGGCGAAGATCAACGCAAAGCCGACGATGTCGGTCGCGGTCGGCACTTCGCCGAGAATAAATACCGAGCAGATGATGCCGATCATCGGAACGCTGAGCACGCCGATCGAGGCCGTCATTGTCGGCAGCCGGCGGATGATCTGAAACCACAGCGCATAGGCAACGCCGTTGCCGACAATTCCGGCATAGATCGTCGCCAGCAGCGCTTTGGCATCCGCGCCGCCAAAATGGAACCGGCCTTCGAATACAAAGAGAAGGATCAGGAGAACGACGAAGGCAATCGTCATCTGCCAGCTCGCGACGCCCATCGGGTCGGCATCGATCTGCGCCCATTTCAGATAGACCGTGCCTGCGGCCCAGGTCGCGCCAGTGGCTACGCCCAAAGCCATGCCAAGGGGAATTCCGCCACCGGCCAGCGGATAGATCAGGATGGCGATGCCGACGATGCAAAGCAGCAGTGCCGCCGCCTGCACGCGCGTCGGGCGCTCGTGCAGCACCGGCCAGGCAAGCATGACCGCCCAGATCGGCATCGCATAGGCCAGGATCACGACCCGCGAGGTCGCAGCGGCAAGCACGGCAAAACTACTGAACACGATGAAACAGACGATGGTGAGCAGCGAGGCGATTGTGGTGTGCAGCCACGCTTTCGCATTCGGAATGCGGAAGCTGCGGCCCATCGCGCGGCAAATGAGATAAAGCGTCAGGGCGCCGATCCCGGAACTGGCCGCGCGCATGCTGAACACCGGAATTTCGGTGAGCGCGATCCTGAAGATCGGCCACGTGCTGCCCCAGATAAAACAAAGCAGCACGAGCATCAGGCGCGCGCGAACGTCGCCATGACGCGAGACGCCGGGCTCCAAAGCGTCGCGGCCGCCCTGCGGATCACTCACGGAGCTTTCGGCCCGGCGCCGAGATACCAGTCGGCGATCTGCGATCCGGTCCAGAACACCACGTCGGGCTTTTGGCGGATGACCTCGAAGATGCGCCGGAAATATTTGATCCGATGCGGCACGCCCATGATGTAGGGATGAACCGAGAGCGCCATGATCCGCGCCGAATCGGCGGAATCGGCATAGATCTGCTCGAACTGGTCGAGCGCGCGTTCGCAATATTCCGAAGCCTTGTGATGCTGGATCAGCATCATGGCGACGTCGTTGCACTCCTGCGTATAGGGCAGGTTGAGAATCGGCTTGCCGCGGGTCTTCAGCCACACCGGCTGATCGTCAAGCACCCAGTCGGCGACATAGTCGTAGCCTTCCTCGGCGAGCACGTCGGGCGTCTGCCAGGTCTCGGTGAGGCCGGGACCGAGCCAGCCGCGCGGCGGCTTGCCCGTCACCTTGGTTATCGCGTCGCGGACTTTGCGGATGTCGGCACGCTCGTTCGGCACCTTCTGCAGGTTGCGCTGGGTGAATCCGTGACCCATGAATTCCCAATTGCGTTCCATCGCTGCGCGCACGATCGGCGGATAGGCTGCAAGCGCCGAGCCATTGATGGCGACGCCGCCGGGAATGGCGAACTCGTCGAACACCTTGATGAAGCGCCAAAACCCCACGCGATTGCCGTATTCATGCCAGCACCAGTTCGGCACATCCGGCATCGGCGCGCCGCCGGCCGGCGGGGTGAGAACGGTGCGCGGCATGGTCTGCGTCGGGTCCCATTCTTCAATATTGACGACGACCCACACCGCCATGCGGGCGCCGTTCGGCAATCGGAGCGGCGCGCGTTCGACGATCGGCGAATAAGCGATGCGGTCATGCGGCAGCATCGGCCGCTTCGACGGTGTTTTTCGCGCCGCCATCTTTTTTCGTTGCTTGGTCATTGCGGAATTATGCCCTCTCGTCGCTGCGATACCAACAGGCTCATCGGCTTGGCGCTGTTTCGGGCGCCGGCGGATATTGCGTCACCACGATACCGAAAACGGTCATCACCACGGCGCAGATACACAATGGCACAAAGACGATCCATGGCTGGCCCGTGCTATCCCACAATGCTCCGCTCACGGTCGGGACGATAATCGCGCACGCATAACTGATCGTGAACATGCCGGCTGCGGTGCGCGGCACGTCGGCGGGAGAAGCGAGAGCGGGCGGCAACGCGAGTGTTGCGGTCAGCGTCACCGCGGTCGTGACGCCGATGAGCGCCGCCCAGACCATGATCCAGAATTCCGATTGCGCGACGATCAGTCCGATCATCGAAGCGAGCAGGATCGGCCCGCAGATCACGAACGGCCACGCGCGGCGTTGCAGCCGGTTCGCCGCGAACAGAAGAAGAAGCGGCACCACGATCTGGCCGCCGTTGAGCCAGGCCAGCGCCGGTCCCAGGAGATCCGCCTTGCCGGCGCTGCTGAGATAGTCGCCAAGAAAGGCGTTGGTCGCGAAATAGCTGACGTTATTGGCGCCGAGGCAAAGGCCGAGAAGCCAGATCAGGGGATTGCGCCAATCCGGCCACCACTGGCCGATGCCTGATATCACTTTCGTGTTTTTATCGCCGCTCTTCGGGCTCAAGGCGAAGAAGACGGGCGGAATAAGAAACGCCGGAATCGCCCAAACCAGCAAATCGAGCCGCCACGATCCGCCGACCAGCGGCAGGACAAACGGGATCGTCAGTGCCGGCGGGAACGTCGCTCCCATCAGCATGCCGCCGGTATAGGCGATGGTGCCGAGCGCGACCCGGTCAGGCAGCCAGTCGCGCACCAGCGTCGGCAGTCCGGGCTGCATGATGGCGACGCCGAAGCCGGTTGCGATGGCGGCGGCGTAAAGTGTTGCGATGTCCGTTGCCGCCGAGCGTGCCGCGCCGGCAAAGGCGGCGATCACCATGCCGAGGATCACAGCAAGACTGACGCCGATCCGCGCGATGAGCAGCGATCCCGGGATGGCTGCGGCGGCGAAGATCGCAAGCGGCAAGCCGACGAGAAGGCCGACCTGCGTTTCCGACATGTGCAGTTCGGCGTGGATGAGCGGGATCACAGGCGGGATCGCCAGGATGGTCAGACGCATGGCGACGCCGGCAAGCCAAAGCAAGGACATGAGCTTGATGAGACGGCCAGTCGTAAGACCGTCCCGGCTTGCGGCGGAATTCATGAAGAGGCACCCGGCGTAGGTCACCAAATTGCATCAGCGCGGGCTGTGACGCAAGAAAAGCGCTTTATATGGGCACAAGTGGGCAGCTTTCGGCTTGCCGGTTGCCTGGAACAAATATAGAACAGTCCGGCAGGAACTCGAAGATGGCAAACCTTGCGGCGGCGGAGCAGACGCTTCGCACGACATTCGGCTTCGATGCCTTTCGTCCGGGACAAGCGGAAATCGTAAACGCCATCCTCGGCGGCCGCGACGTGCTCGCGGTGATGCCGACCGGCAGCGGCAAGTCGCTGTGCTACCAGCTTCCGGCGCTGGTTCGCGACGGCCTCACAATCGTGGTGTCGCCGCTAATCGCGCTGATGCGCAATCAGGTGGCGCAATTGCGCGGTTACGGCGTTGCCGCGGCGGCGCTGAATTCCAGTAACGACGCCGGCGAAAATCGCGCGGTCGTCGATGGCATCGCGCACGGCGAATTGCGGCTCGTCTATGTTGCGCCGGAGCGTTTGCTGAAATCCGAAACGCTCGATCTGCTCGGACGCGCCAGGGTCGCGCTGCTGGCCGTCGACGAGGCGCATTGCATCTCGCAATGGGGTCACGATTTCCGTCCGGAATATGCCGCGCTCGGCAAGGTGCAGGCAGCCCTTGGCGGCGTTCAGACCGTCGCGTTCACGGCAACGGCCGACGCCGGTACGCGCGCCGATATTTTGGCGAAGCTTTTCACGCGCGAGCCCGCGGTGTTCGTGCACGGCTTCGATCGGCCCAATCTGCGCCTTGCCATGCAACCGAAGGCTTCCGGCCGCAAGCAGATCGCGGATTTCATCACGGCGCATCCCGGGCAGAGCGGCATCGTCTATTGCGCCTCGCGCCGCAAGACGGAGGAACTCGCCGAATTTCTGCGCGAGAGCGGCGTCAAGGCGCTGCCCTATCACGCCGGCATGGAGCCGGCTGCCCGCTCAAGCAATCAAGATGTCTTCCTGCAGGAGGACGGCATCGTCATGGTGGCAACGGTGGCGTTCGGTATGGGCATCGACAAGCCGGACGTGCGTTTCGTCCTGCATGCCGATATGCCGGCCAATATCGAAAGCTATTACCAGGAGATCGGCCGCGCCGGCCGTGACGGGCTCTCCGCCGACACGCTGACGCTTTACGGCATGGGCGATGTGCGGCTGCGCCGCCTGCAGATCGACGACAGCGAAGCGTCGGAAGAACAGAAGCGCGTCGACCGCCAGCGCCTCAATGCGCTGGTCTCGCTCTGCGAAGCGCCGCGGTGCCGCCGGCAAACGCTGTTATCCTATTTCGGTGAGACCACCGAGCCGTGCGGGCATTGCGACTTCTGCTGTGACGGTGCCGAGGTGATCGACGGCACGATCGCGGCGCAGAAGGCCTTGTCGGCGATCGTGCGGACCGGCGAAAGGTTCGGGACCGAGCATCTGACCAACATCCTGCTCGGCGAGAATTCCGAAGCGGTTGTGAAATTCGGCCACGCCCGCCTGCCGACCTTCGGCGTCGGCAAGGAATACGGCAAGCAGGAATGGCGCTCGGTTTTCCGTCAGATCCACGGCGCCGGCCTCACGGCGCTGGATATCACCGGTTACGGCACCTGGTCGGTCACCGAGGCCGGCCGGCGTGTTCTCAAAGGCGCCGACAAGGTGGCGCTGCGCAAGGACACGCTCAAGCCTGCAACGCGCAAAACGGCGCGCGCCGCCGCCAATGCCGCAGCGCTCGCGGACGGTTCGGCCGGCGATGCGGCTCTCTTCGAGGCCTTGCGCAAGCGCCGCTCCGAATTGGCCAAGGAGCAGCGCGTCGCGGCCTATGTCGTGTTCGCTGACAAGACGCTGATCGACATGGCCCGGCGCAAGCCCTCAAATGCAACCGAGATGAGCGCGGTGCACGGCGTCGGCGAAGCCAAGCTTCGGCAATATGGGGAGATTTTCCTCGCCGCGATCCGGCAATATGGAGCCGCCCAACCGGGCCAATAACGCCCATTTTGCCGATGTTCCGCGTTGTTGCGCGGCGTTGCACACTATGTTAGCAAAACCGCGATTTACGCGGGGTTTGCGGGCCTTCCGCAGCGCCCCCGGATTTCCAAGTCCCGCTTTGATCCTAAGGGCTTGCGCCGACCATTTGCGCCGGATGCGAGTTTTGCGGAAAAGCTCCAAATTACGCTCAGCGAGCCCAAATCTTGGCAAGCGAACAACCAATCACCTCCGGCATGGCGGATCGCTATGCCACCGCGCTGTTCGATCTCGCATCGGAGACCAACGCGATCGACGCGGTGAAGGCCGATCTCGACCGTTTTGACGCGCTGATGATCGAAAGCGCCGATCTCACGCGCCTGGTCCGCAGTCCGGCCTTTTCCGCGGACGAACAAATGAAGGCGCTCTCAGCGGTGCTCAAGCAGGCCGGCATCGGCGGGCTGACGGCGAAATTTCTCAATCTTGTGACGTCGAACCGCCGCCTGTTCGCGGTGCGCGACATGATCAAGGCGTTCCGCGAACGCGTTGCCCGGCACAAAGGCGAGGTCACCGCCGAAATCACGGTCGCCGAACAGCTCAAGGACGAACATCTCGAGGCGTTGCGCTCGGCGCTCAAATCCGTGAGCGGCAAGACCGTCGGCCTCGATATCAAGATCGATCCCGCCATCATCGGCGGACTCGTTGTCAAACTCGGTAGCCGCATGATCGATACCTCACTGCGCACCAAGCTCAATGCGATCAAGCACGCGATGAAAGAGGCCCGCTAATGGACATCCGCGCCGCGGAAATTTCCGCAATCCTCAAAGAGCAGATCAAGAATTTCGGCCAGGAAGCCGAGATATCGGAAGTGGGCCAGGTGCTGTCGGTGGGCGACGGCATCGCCCGCGTCTATGGCCTCGACAATGTGCAGGCCGGCGAGATGGTCGAGTTCGAGAGCGGCGTCAAAGGCATGGCGCTCAACCTCGAAAGCGACAATGTCGGCGTCGTGATCTTCGGTTCCGACCGCGGAATCGCGGAAGGCCAGACCGTCAAGCGCACACGCGCGATCGTCGAAGTTCCGGTCGGCAAAGGCCTGCTCGGCCGCGTGGTCGATGCGCTCGGCGAGCCGATCGACGGCAAAGGCCCGATCAAGGCCGACCATAAAGCGCGCGTCGACGTCAAAGCGCCGGGCATCATTCCGCGTAAATCGGTGAACGAGCCGATGGCGACGGGACTGAAGGCGATCGACGCGCTGATCCCGATCGGCCGCGGCCAGCGCGAATTGATCATCGGCGACCGCCAGACCGGCAAGACCGCGATCGCGCTCGACACGATCCTCAACCAGAAATCGCTCAACGTATCGGGCGACGAGAAGATTAAGCTGTATTGCGTCTATGTGGCGGTCGGCCAGAAGCGCTCGACGGTGGCCCAGTTCGTCAAGGTTCTGGAAGAGCAGGGCGCGCTCGACTACTCGATCATCGTCGCCGCGACCGCGTCCGATCCGGCGCCGATGCAGTTTCTGGCGCCGTTCGCCGGCTGCGCCATGGGCGAATATTTCCGCGATAACGGCATGCATGCCGTGATCATCTATGACGATCTGTCCAAACAGGCCGTCGCCTACCGGCAGATGTCGCTCTTGCTGCGCCGGCCGCCGGGACGCGAGGCCTATCCGGGCGACGTGTTCTATCTGCACTCGCGGCTGCTCGAGCGCGCGGCCAAGATGAACGACGAGCACAAGGGCGGTTCGCTCACCGCGCTTCCGGTCATCGAAACCCAGGCCAACGACGTGTCGGCCTACATCCCGACCAACGTGATCTCGATCACCGACGGCCAGATCTTCCTGGAAACCGATCTGTTCTATCAGGGCATCCGCCCGGCGGTGAACGTCGGCCTGTCGGTATCGCGCGTCGGCTCCGCGGCGCAAACCAAGGCGATGAAGAAAGTCGCCGGCCGCATCAAGGGCGAGCTGGCGCAATACCGCGAGATGGCGGCCTTCGCGCAATTCGGCTCCGATCTCGACGCCACCACGCAACGCCTGCTCAATCGCGGCTCGCGCCTGACCGAACTCCTCAAGCAGCCGCAATTCTCGCCGCTGACGATGGAGGAGCAGGTCTGCGTCATCTATGCCGGCGTCAACGGCTATCTCGATCCGCTGCCGGTCGATCGGGTGCGCGCCTTCGAGGATGGTTTGCTCGGCGCGCTGCACACCCAGCATGCCGACATTCTCAAATCGGTTCGCGAGTCGCGCGACCTCGACGATGCGACCGCGGGCAAGCTCAAGAGTGTCGTCGAGAATTACGCCAAGACGTTTGCGTGAAAGACGTTTGCGTGAGTTTTATCATCTACGCCTGACGGCGTGGAATGCAGTCAAGCCGTGGTTGCCAGGCACGAGGCCGGGCATGACGAAGGTGGGACAACCGGACTAGAAATGGCGTCACTCAAGGACATGCGTAACCGGCTCGCCTCGACCAAGGCGACGCAGAAGATCACCAAGGCCATGCAGATGGTCGCGGCCTCGAAGCTGCGCCGCGCGCAGGTCGCGGCCGAGGCGGCACGTCCCTATGCCACCAGCATGGACAAGGTACTCGGCAATATCGCGGCGTCGGTCGCCGGGTCCGAGAATGCGCCGAAGCTGTTGCGCGGCAGCGGCAACGATCGCGTTCATCTGCTTCTCGTCTGCACCGCCGAGCGCGGCCTGTGCGGGCCCTTTAACACGTCGATCGTGCGGCTTGCCCGCGAGCGTGCCAACGCGCTCATCGGTGAGGGCAAAGAGGTCAAGTTCTTCTGTGTCGGCCGCAAAGGTTACGATCAGTTGCGCAGGCTCTATGCGGCGCAGATCGTCGAGCTGGTCGACCTGCGCTCGGTGCGCACGCTGCGTTTCGAGAACGCCGAGACGATCGCGGAAAAAGTCATCGCGCTGTTCGACAAGGCCGAATTCGACATCTGCACGCTGTTCTTCTCGCGCTTCCGCTCCGTGATCGCGCAGATCCCGACGGCGCAGCAGATCATTCCGCCGCAATTCGAGGCCAAGGCCGCCGCGGGACTTGGCGGCGCGGTCTACGAGTTCGAGCCGGATGAAGAGGATATTCTCGAGGAGCTTTTGCCGCGCAACCTCGCGGTGCAGGTGCTCCGGGCGCTTCTGGAAAATTCCGCCTCGTTCTACGGCGCGCAGATGTCGGCAATGGACAATGCGACGCGCAATGCCGGCGACATGATCCGCCGGCAGACGCTCACCTATAACCGCACCCGTCAGGCGATGATCACCAAGGAACTGATCGAGATCATCTCCGGCGCCGAGGCGCTGTAACGCATTCTTGGAGAGGACAAAGATGGCTCACGCAGTCGGACATATCACCCAGGTCATCGGCGCCGTCGTCGACGTGCAGTTCAAGGATAACCTGCCGCCGATCCTCAATGCGCTGGAGACCAAGAACCAGGGCAATCGCCTTGTGCTCGAAGTCGCCCAGCAGCTCGGCGAGAATACGGTGCGCACCATCGCCATGGATACCAGCGAGGGTCTCGTGCGCGGCCAGGAAGTGACCGATACCGGGGCGCCAATTTCGGTGCCGGTTGGACCGGGATTGCTCGGACGCATCATCAACGTGATCGGCGAACCGGTCGACGAGGCCGGTCCGGTCAAAGGCGAGGCAATTCGGGCAATCCATCAGGAGGCGCCGGCCTATACCGACCAATCGACGGAAGCCGCGATCCTGGTCACCGGCATCAAGGTCGTCGATCTGCTCGCGCCTTATGCCAAGGGTGGCAAGATCGGGCTGTTCGGCGGCGCTGGCGTCGGCAAGACCGTGTTGATCATGGAGCTGATCAACAACGTCGCCAAGGCGCACGGCGGCTACTCGGTGTTCGCGGGCGTCGGCGAACGCACCCGCGAGGGCAACGATCTCTACCACGAGATGATCGAATCCGGCGTCAACAAGGATCCGCACAAGGGCTCGGTCGAAGGCTCGAAATGCGCGCTGGTCTACGGCCAGATGAACGAGCCGCCCGGCGCCCGCGCGCGCGTCGGCCTCACCGGCCTGACGGTTGCCGAGCATTTCCGCGACCAGGGACAGGATGTGCTGTTCTTCGTCGACAACATTTTCCGCTTCACCCAGGCCGGTTCGGAAGTGTCGGCGCTGCTCGGCCGCATTCCTTCCGCGGTCGGCTATCAGCCGACGCTGGCGACCGACATGGGTGCGCTGCAGGAGCGCATCACGACGACGACCAAAGGCTCGGTCACGTCGGTGCAGGCCATCTACGTGCCGGCCGACGATCTCACCGATCCGGCGCCGGCGACGTCGTTCGCGCATCTTGACGCGACAACCGTGCTGTCGCGCGACATCGCGGCCAAGGGTATCTATCCGGCGGTCGATCCGCTCGACTCGACGTCACGCATGCTGTCGCCGCTGATCGTCGGCGAAGAGCACTATGCGGTCGCCCGCCGCGTGCAGCAGATTCTGCAACGTTACAAGGCGCTGCAGGACATCATCGCCATCCTGGGCATGGACGAACTGTCGGAAGAGGACAAGCTGACGGTCGCTCGTGCGCGCAAGATCGAGCGCTTCCTGTCGCAGCCGTTCTTCGTCGCCGAAGTGTTCACCGGCTCGCCCGGCAAGCTCGTCGATCTGCAGGACACGATCAAAGGCTTCAAGGATCTCGTCGACGGCAAGTACGACCACCTGCCGGAAGCCGCCTTCTACATGGTCGGCGCGATCGAGGAGGCGGTGGAGAAGGGCAAGAAACTCGCGGCTGAGGCGGCGTAAGCCATGGCGGACCTTCATCTCGAATTCGTTTCGCCGGAAAGCGTGCTGTTCTCCGGCGATGTCGATCAGGTGGATTTGCCCGGCCTTGAGGGCGATATGGGCATTTTCCCCGGTCACGCGCCGCTGGTGACAACGCTGCGCCCGGGCATCGTGACGATCTTCCGCGGCAATGCCAAAGAGCCGATCGTCGTCATCGGCGGCTTCGCCGAAATGAGCCCGGCGGGTTTGACTGTGCTCGCCGACATGGCGGTCGCGCGGGACGATTTCGACATGGCGCTGCTCGCCGGCGAAATCAAAGAC
This sequence comes from uncultured Alphaproteobacteria bacterium, assembly GCA_963723335.1. GTDB lineage: Bacteria > Pseudomonadota > Alphaproteobacteria > Rhizobiales > Xanthobacteraceae > BOG-931. The sequence continues at coordinate 702,410 of CAVRQJ010000007.1, forward strand.
GCCGAGGAAGACGTTGCCGACTCCAAGGACGACGCGGAGCGCGACAGGCTCGCGCGGCATCTCGGGCAATTGAAGGCGTTGCAAGCAGCGCTGGCGTCCTAACTCACTGATACTGCATCTTATTCGACAACGGGTTGCCGGCTACCGGCGCCGTTGCGCGCCCGGTTGCAGGATACGCCGTCGCTCGGGCATTCTAGGTGCGTTCCTTTTCGCTGCGGCAGGCTTTCGATGAAAAGAAAAATCGCGGCCATTTTCGCCGCCGACGTCGCCGGCTACTCAAGGCTTGTCGCCGAGGACGAGGAAGAAACGCTGCGGCGGCTCGCGTCCTATCGCTCGGTCATGGACGACTTCATCGCGCGCGCGGGCGGACGGATTTTCAATACGGCCGGCGACGCGGTGCTCGCCGAATTTTCCAGCGCGGTCGAGGCCGTTCGCTGTGCCATCGACATTCAGGAAAGCCTGCGCACGCGCAACATGGCCTATCCGCCGAGCCGGCAGATGTGTTTCCGCATCGGCATCACGGTTGGTGACGTGGTCGAGCGCGACGGCGATCTGCTGGGTGACGGCGTGAATATCGCGGCGCGTCTCGAAGGCATCGCACCGATCGGCGGCATCTGCATTTCGCGCACCGTGCACGAGCAGGTCGCCAATAAATTATCAGTGCATTTTGCCGATATCGGCGAGCAGCAGGTCAAGAACATTCCGAACCCGGTTCACGCCTATCATATCGAGATGCGGCCGGACGATGCGCGGACCGAAGCGCCGGCACGCAAACCTGTGCAGCGGTCGTGGATCGTTCCCACTGCGGTGGCCATCGGGTGCATTGCCGTGCTTGGCACCGGGGCCATCGCCTACCTCACGATGGGACGGGTCGGCACGCCGCAAGTCGCCGGCCAGCCGGCCGTACCGCAGGCAGGGCCGGCCCCGAGCGCGATGTCGCAGCAAGCGCCGCGCCAGGCTGAGATGCTGGTGCCGGAGACGATTCCGTTCGTCCCTGACCGCGCCCGTGCCGCGGTCCGCAACGAATATATGCCCGCCGCGGATCACAAAGCGCTCGCCATCAGTGCCGCGCAAATCGGATTTATCACCGGCCAGCCCGACGATGAGACGGCGAAATCCGCCGCACTCGATATTTGCCAAAAGCGCGCGGATGCGCAGCCGCAGCGCCGGCAGTGCGAGCTTTATGCGGTCGGCACCGCGGTCGTGGACCCGCGCAGCCACCCGCCGCTGCCGCCGCCGCCCTGGGTGACACACGACCCTTTGATTGAACGGCCGCTGGCCGCGGGCGACATTCCGCTGATGCGCGACCAGGGCAAGACCAATGTCGAGCGGAACTATCTGCCGGCGGCTGGCCCAAAGGCGCTCGCGCTCGGCCCGCAGGGCGGATTTTACTTTCTGCTCAACCAGGAGACGGCCGACGAGGCGATCCGCCGGGTTTTGGAGAATTGCGGCGGCAATGCCGGGGTTCCCTGTCTTGTCGTCGCCGTCGACAACAATTTCGTCGTGCCAGTTCCAGCGACGATGAAGGCTGCGGGCTTTTTCCGTCCGGCGGCAGCGGCCGGTATCGCGCCAGCCTTGCGCGACGATCTCGCGCGCCGTCTCGGCAATGGCGGCGGCTGGACCGCGGTTGCCGCGGGTGCAGGCGGCCAGGCCGGCGTCGCGGTCAAGGCCGCAAACGAACAGGCTGCGATCAGTGGCGCCATGGCGGATTGCGCCGGCAAAGACAGCGCCTGCCGCGTGATCGCGATCGGGCCATTCGCCGTCGAGCCGAAATAGCGGTCGTGATTATTTCGCGAGATGCGCGAACTCGCGGACCACGCGATCGTAAACCGCGCGCTTGAAGGGAACGACGAGCTCGGGAACGTTGTGCATCGGCTCCCAGCGCCACGCGGCGAATTCGGCTTCCTGCGCGCCGTCCGGATGATGAACGTCGATTTCGCTTTCCGTGCCGGTAAAGCGCATCGCAAACCATTTTTGTGTTTGGCCGCGATATTTGCCTTTCCAGACTTCGCCCACGATCTCGCGCGGAATATCGTAGCGCAGCCAATCCGCAATCTCGCCGATGCACTCGGCGGACCGGATATTGGTCTCCTCGCGCAATTCGCGCAGCGCCGCCGGCCATGGCTCTTCACCGTCGTCGATGCCGCCCTGCGGCATCTGCCAGGAATGGGTGAGATCGACGTGCTCGGGCCCCTCAATGCGGCGGCCGACAAAGACCTTGCCGTCGCGATTGAGCAGCATGACGCCGACACAGGGACGATAAGGGAGATCTTCGAAGCGCATGACGTTAGCGAATAGGGGGTGGCGAATAGGGTGCACGCCAATTCTATTCGCTATTTCGTTACTTCGCTATTCGCCGTGCTCGATCAGCTCTGCTTCGCCTTCAAGGCGACGGCGCTGATCGGCACCAGTTGCAGGCCGCGGCTCTCCGCTGCTTTCGCCCATTTGGCGATGTGGTCGATCGAGACCGGCAGCGCCGAGGCGATGCCGACCGCGACGCCGCGCTCGCGGGCTCCCGCTTCCAGCCGGCCGAGCGCACGGTCGATCTCGGCCGGTGTCGGGACCGAATCGAGGACCACATCCGCGCGCGCGAACGGCAGATTGTTGGCGCCGGCGATGCGGCCGGCGACGCTCCGCGCATTGGAGCCGTCGTCAACAAAGATCAGCCCGCGTTTTGCCGTCTCGCGCAGGATCGGCGTGAACGCCGGATCGGATGCGGTGAAACGCCCGCCCATCGTATTGGTAAGGCCGACATAGCCCTGGAAACGGCTCAACAGCCAATATAGCCGGTCGATATTCTGCTGCGGGGTGAGCGAGGTGAGGAGCGTCTGCGGTCCCGGATCGTTATCCGGGTAATCGAATGGCTCCATCGGCACTTGCAGCAAGATCTCATGGCCGCCGCTGCGCGCGCGCGCCGCAAGCGCCGCGACATCGCTGCCATAGGGGATGAAGCCGAGCGTCACGGCGCCGGGCAGTTTGGCGATCGCGTCGGTCGTGGCGCTCGTGCTCACGCCGAGGCCGCCAATGATGAGCGCGATACGGGGCGCGTCGGGCTTGCCGGGAATCGGCTGCACCGGCCGCGCGAACGCATCGGCCGGCCGCGTGCCGTCGGCGGCGATCTTCGGAATCGGCCCGTGGCCCGTCATCTCGGCGAATTTCTGGTCGACCGGGAGCGCTGCCGCCGGCGCTGCTGCTGCCGCAGGCGCAGCAGGCGTTGGCGGCCCCGGAACTACGACGTCCTGCTTGGCGCCGGTCTTGCCGTCGATGATCGTCACCGTCGTGGTATTGGCCGGCGGCGCGCTTGGCGCTGCCGTCGCGGCTGGGGGCTGCTGGGCGGCGGTGTCGAGCGTTGCGGGCGGGTGCGCTATGACTGGCGATGGATTGGCCGCGATCTTGAGATTGGCCGGCACAACGGCCATCGGCTCGCCGCCGAATGGATCGTCCGCGATCACCGCCCACAGCACGAACATGCCGAGAAACAGGCTGAGAACCCCGACGATGATCTGGGGCACCGGGACATTGATCGAGCGCCGGCGCTTCTTCGGCTCCCGGCCGAGCGGTGCGGTTAGATCATCCACCGTCATGCGGGAATCTCGTTCGAATCCCCAAATTGGGCCGGCGCGAATCGCATCCGGCAAATCATGGAGGCGGAGTCTATCACGGCGGGCCAAGACCCCCGGACCGGCGGGAACCCGGACCGCGTATCCGGTGCCGCATGGTCAAAATAAAACGGGGCGGCACTAGGCCGCCCCGAATCCTTAAACGCGAATCCTTAAACGCGATGGCTCCCGATCAGTTGGGAACGGCAGCCTTCGGGTTCGGCGGGAAAGCCGCATTGCTCGCCGATCCGCGCAGGAGATCGAGCGCCATGGTGAGCGCCTTATCGTCCTTCTCGTTCGGCGGCACATAGGACTGCGAGCCGGTTTCCTCGGAGCCTTCGGCCTTGAGGTGACCGCGCAGCGAGGCTTCGCCCTTGGAGTCCGTGCGGTCCTTCAACTCATCCGGTACGTTCTGGAGTACCTCGATATCGGGCGTAATTCCCTTGGCCTGGATGGAGCGGCCCGACGGCGTGAAATAGCGCGCCGTCGTCAGCCGCAGCGCGCCATTGCCGGCGCCCAGCGGGATGATCGTCTGCACCGAGCCCTTGCCGAACGAGCGCGTGCCGACGAGCGTCGCGCGCTTGTGATCCTGCAAGGCGCCGGCGACGATCTCGGACGCCGACGCTGAGCCGCCGTTGATCAGGAGGATCACCGGTTTGCCCTTGGTCATGTCGCCCGGCCGCGCATTAAAGCGCTGGGTCTCTTCAGGGTTTCGGCCGCGGGTCGATACGATCTCGCCCTTGTCGAGGAACGTATCGGACACCGAAATCGCCTGATCGAGCAGCCCGCCCGGATTGTTGCGCAGATCGACCACGTAACCCTTGATCTTGTCGGCGCCGAGCTGGCTGTTGAGGTCGTTGATGGCCTGCTTCAGGCCGTCGGTGGTCTGCTCATTGAATTGCGTGATGCGGATATACCCCACATCTTCGCCTTCGGAATGCGAGCGCACCGATTTCACGCGAATGATGTCGCGCATGATCGTCACGTCGATCGGCTTGTCGGAGCCTTTGCGCATGATGGTGAGCTTGATCTTGGTGTTCACCGGCCCGCGCATCTTGTCGACGGCCTGATTGAGCGTGAGACCTTGCACCGCTTCGTCGTCGAGCTGGGTGATGATGTCGTTCGCCATGACGCCGGCCTTGGCCGCGGGCGTATCGTCGATCGGGGCGACGACCTTTACCAGTCCGTCTTCCATGGTGACTTCGATGCCGAGGCCGCCAAACTCGCCGCGCGTCTGCACCTGCATGTCGCGGAAGCTCTTCGGATCCATGTAGCTCGAATGCGGATCGAGACCGGCAAGCATGCCGTTGATCGCGGATTCAACAAGCTTCGAATCATCGGGCTTCTCGACGTAGTCGGCGCGCACCCGTTCGAATACGTCGCCGAACAGGTTGAGCTCCCGGTAGGTATCCGAGGCCGCCGCGCGGGCGGCCGAGCCGAGCAAGAGCGAGGGGGGCTGCGTCAGCAACAGTGTTGCCACCGCGCCGGCCATCGCACCGAGGAAAATCAGGGAAGTTTTGCGCATCATCCGCGAACCTTTTCGCCTTCGTTTGTCGCCCACCAAGGGCTGGGATCAATGGGAGTGCCGTCCTTGCGGAACTCCACATAGAGTACGGGTTGCTTGGGCCCGGTCACGACGGCCGCGGACGCTTGCGACCCGTCACCCATCACCGCTACCGGCTCACCGGTTAGCACAAATTGACCGATATCGACGGAAATTCGCTCCATTCCTGCGAGCAGGACATGATACCCGCCGCCGCCATTAAGGATCAAGAGTTGCCCATAGCTGCGGAATGGCCCGGCGTAAACAACCCAGCCATCGCAGGGCGCGGTAATCTCGGCGCCGGTGCGCGAAGCTACGGATAGCCCCTTTTGGGTTCCGCCGGTCCCGTCGGAACCGCCGAATTCCCGGATTCGCGTGCCATTGACTGGTAACCGCATATGGCCACGCATATCGGCGAAGGCGACTGCGGGCGTCAGGCGGCCGGGGTCGCTCAACGCCGCGAGTTCCGGCTGTGTCGCATCCTTGGTGGTTGCGCGGTCTGACGCATGCGCATTGCGCGTCGAGCTATCGAGGCTGCTTTCAAGCTTGGCGATGAGATCCTTGATGCTGTCGACCTGCTGCGCGAGGTCGGTGGCGCGCTGCCGTTCGGCATCGAGCGCCTGCTGCGCGACGGCCTGCTTTTTCTGCCGTTGGTCGATGAGGAGGCTCATGCGCAATTGCTCGCGCCCGAGGACGGCGAGATCGCCTGAAAGTTTTGCGCGCTGCACGACGATTTCCTTGCGGACTTGCAGGAGGTCGGCGAGATCGCCAGCCAAAGCATCGGCCTCGGCGCGCATTTCCGGCACCACCGCGCCGAGCGTGATCGCCGTCCGCACCGCCTGGAGCGCATCTTCCGGCCGCACCATGAGCGCCGGCGGCGGCTGGCGGCCGATCCGCTGCAGGGCTGCAATAATTTCCACGATCGCGCCGCGGCGCTCGTCGAGCGATTTGCGAAACAATTGCTCGCGCTCATCGAGCGGCCCAAGCCGCGCCTGCGTGGCGTCGATATTGGCCTCGACGTCGCGCACGCGTCCCGCCGTATCGATCAGCAATTGGTTGAACCTGCGGCGGTCGCCGCTCAAGCTCTCGATCTCGGCGCGAAGCTTGGACTGGTTTTCGGCCGAGTTACGCTGCAGCGACAACGCCGCGTCGAGTTCTTGGTCGCGCTGCTTGATCGCATCCGCGGTGTTCGGAGCCGCCTGGGCCGGAGATGATGAGGGCGCGGCTGGTGAAGAGGGTGCGGCCTGCGAGGCGGGCGCGGCCGCAGGCTTCGGCGGCACTTGCGCGAAAGCGCTCCAGTTGGCGGAAAGCTCCGCGCCGAAGGGCAGCGCAAACGCCAAGGCCGAGCCAAGCACAAAACGTGCGTCGGTTCGGCTCGACCGTCGGAGAATCATCGTGTTCAAAGCTAGGCCCAGCCCTCAGAAAGGCAAGAGAAACAGGATAAAGCGGGCCAGGTTGGGACAGGAATAAGACACGTGGCGCCCGCCGCCGTCACAATTCGGTGAAAAGATTACAAGCCGGCAATTAAGCATCAGCTACGGTGGTAGGGGTGGCCGGCAAGGATCGTTCCGGCGCGATAAATCTGCTCGAGAAGCATGATCCGGATGAGCTGATGCGGCCAGGTGGCGGCGCCGAAGGCGAACTTGAACCTGGCGCGGTCGCGCAGGCTTGCCGCCAGTCCGTCCGCTCCACCGATGATGAAACACGCCGCCGGCCGGTCCTCGGCGCGCCAGCCGGCCAATAATGTCGCCAGCCGCGCGCTCTCGAGATTGTCACCGCGTTCGTCGAGGATGGCGATCACCGCCCGCTCCGGAATGAGGTTGGCGATCGCGATCGATTCTTCATGCCGCCGCCGCTCGGCATCCTGCGCGCGGCTCTCGCGGATTTCGACGATTTCAATGTCGCGTAGGCCGAAGGCGCGGCCGATTTTTTCCGCGTTTTTGCGATAGGCCGCGGCGAGCTCGCGTTCAGGACCTTGCTTGAGGCGGCCGACGGCAGTGATGAGGATACGCATGATGTGACACCGCGCACCACAGTGCGACTACCGCTCTCCCCCGCGAAAGCAGGGACCCAGAGCTTTGCGCGAACCTCCGCCTGGATTCCCGATTTCGCGGGAATAAGCGGAGTGGATCTAACTCGCTCGCTTCGCCGGCCGTCCCGCCGGCCACATCTTTTCGAGATTGTAGAAATCCCGCACTTCGGGACGGAAGACGTGAACGATGACGTCGCCGGCGTCGATCAGCACCCAATCGCAATTCGGCATGCCTTCGACGTGGGCCTTGACGCCTGCTTTGTGCAGATCCTCGACGACCCTGTCGGCCACCGATCCGACATGGCGCTGCGACCGGCCTGTAGAAACGACCATGTAGTCGCCGATGGATGATTTATCTCGAAGATCGATGGTGAGGGTGTCCTCGGCCTTCATGTCGTCGAGGCGGGTGAGGACCAGACGGAGGATCTCCTCGGCGTCAAGACGCATTCTGGAGACCGCTTCGGGCGCGCGACGTTCGGCCCGGGAGATTACGACTGTGGACAGGGTTGTTTATCCTTTCGCTCCTTTTCAGCCCCAGCCACCGAAGCCGGGGCTCACCATTAAGATAGGCATGGTGAGTTAACAGTTTCAACTCCTTTGCCGTCAAACAACTGTCATTCAGCGCTTCCGCTTCGCCCGCAGCGCCGTCGACGACAGCGGCGATTTCAGACCGTGCAAATAGACCCAGGCCGGCGGCTTGCGCTGCGGCAAGGTCTTTGCCGCCGTGTCGGGAAGCCGCGCGCGCGCCAGCGCCTGTCCGGCTGCATTGGCGGCCGAATAGAGGCTCGGCCCCAGCCGATCGACGACCGCAATGGGAACCAGCCGCGCGATGTCGCGCCAGCGCTGCCAGCGATGGAAGTGGCGCAGATTGTCGGCACCCATGATCCAGACGAAATGAACGCCGCTGCAGCGGCGGATCAGATAGCTGAGCGTCGCATAAGTGTAGCTGGTGCCGAGATCGGCTTCGAAACCGGTGACGTCGATGCGGGGATGGTGCGCAAGCGCCCGCGCGGCGGCGATCCGCTCGCCGAGCGGAGCCAGGCCGTGCGTATCCTTGAGCGGATTGCCGGGCGTGACGAGCCACCACACCCGGTCGAGACCGAGCCGCCGCATGGCAAGCAGCGACGCCGAGCGATGCGCGGCGTGCGGCGGATCGAACGTGCCGCCGAACAGGCCGATGCGCATGCCGGGTGCATGGGGTGGCAGGATGACGGGGCCGCTGCCCCCGCGCGCAGGAAGGGACTCAGACTTCATGACTCTTGGAAACGTGCCCCCCAACGCAATGCTGCCGGCATTGCCGGCAAGATTTCACGGTCGCGTTTGCCCGCTGCCGCGTATGCGATACTTGAACGTCGTCAGTTGCTCGACACCGACCGGGCCGCGCGCATGCAGCCGCCCGGTGGCGATGCCGATCTCCGCGCCGAAACCGAATTCGCCGCCGTCGGCGAATTGCGTCGAAGCATTGTGCAGCACGATGGCCGAATCCACCTCGCGCAGAAATTTTTCCGCGGTCTTCTTGTCCTCGGTGACGATCGCGTCAGTGTGGTGCGAGCCATAGCGCTCGATATGCGCGATCGCGGCAGCGACGCCGTCGACCACGCCGGCGGTCAGAATGGCGTCGAGATATTCGGTCGACCAGTCGGCCTTGCTGGCCGGCTTAACGCGGCTATCGGCGGCCTGAACCGCGGCATCGCCGCGGATTTCGCAGCCGGCGTCGAGCAGCATGGTGACGAGCGGTTTGAGGAACTTCGCCGCCCCCGCGCGATCCACCAGTAAAGTTTCGGCGGCGCCGCATACGCCGGTGCGCCGCATTTTGGCATTGAGCACGATCGACTTGGCCATCGGGAGCTTGGCCTTGCCGTCGACATAGACGTGACAGACGCCTTCAAGATGCGCGAACACCGGCACCCGCGCTTCGGTCTGCACGCGACCGACCAGATTTTTGCCGCCGCGCGGCACGATCACGTCGATCGCACCGTCAAGGCCCGCGAGCATCATGCCGACGGCTTCGCGATCGCGCGTCGGCACCAGTGCAATCGCCGCAGCGGGCAGCCCGGCTTCCACCAGGCCTTCGACCAATGCGGCATGGACGGCGCGGCACGAGCGAAAACTTTCCGAGCCGCCGCGCAGGATCGCGGCATTGCCGGCTTTGAGGCACAGCGCACCGGCGTCCGCGGTCACATTGGGCCGGCTCTCGTAAATGATGCCGACGACGCCGAGCGGCACCCGCACGCGCTCGATGCGCATTCCGTTGGGCCGCCGCCATGACCCCATCACGGTGCCAACCGGGTCCTTGAGTTTGCGGATCACATCGAGCCCGGCGGCCATCGCTTCGATGCGTCCGGCCTCGAGTGAAAGCCGGTCGAGGAAGGCCGGCGTGGCGCCGCGGCTTTTGGCCTCCGCGCGGTCCTCGGCATTGGCGGCGAGGATCTTGCTGCGGGAGCCGCGGATCGCCTTGGCCATCGCGGCAAGCGCCCGGCTTTTCTGCGCCGGAGCGGCGAGCGCCAGTGCACGCGCGGCCTTGCGCGCCTCGCGGCCGATGCCGCGCATGACGGCTTCGAGCTCGGCTTCGTGCTTCCCGGACGCTGCGACCGCCTTGAGCGGGGCGTTCATGGTCTTGATCCGTCTTGCGTTCGGGAACTTCCTACCATGCCCGGCCAAGTCCGGCGAGGCGGCCGGCGAGGCGGCCCGCGGGCCAGCTAGCGCGCCAGTTCCCGGCGCGAATGCCCACAGCAATCCACAGCGTTCGTTTGCCTGTCACAGATATGGCGGAACCTCGCAAAATCGACGGACGTTTCCCACCGGTCGCACAAACGAGAGGGTGTCATGCATTTTTCGGCGAACCAGAATGCGAGCCGCCTGCCCAAGCGCTTTCCGGTCGGCACGACTTATGTGGTCGAAGGCCGCGGCCGCGGCCGCGGCGGCGGCGATGGGGAACTGCGGGTGTTCTCGCGTTATGTCGTGCTGCCGGGCGGTCAGCGCATCAATCTCGACAGCGATTTTGGCGGCCCAGCCTCTCCCCGCGCGCGTGGCCATTCCCGAAAGCGCAGTCAAAGCCAGCCCCAAAACCGGGAAAAGCGCCGGCCGAGCCGGGCCAAAAAAAATATTGCCGGTGCAGGAACCACCCGGCGGCATGGCCGTTGATGATCAGATGCCGGGCGAAGCCCCCCAGCCCCTCACCCTCAATCACCCGGCGTCGAACCCCGGCCGTTTTAGCGGCCGGGGTTCTTCATTTTAGGGGCGGTTCCAATTCACGAATCTTTGGGCATGCCGCGAAGTTCCCGGCGTCGGCTGGGAACAGCCGGCGGCGCCAAGCCGTTGCGGCACGTTGGCGTTTGTGTCCGTGGCGTGAAGGGAGCCGGGCTGGTCCGTGAGGATGATGCCCGGCTCCGCATTTTTGAATGGAACTTCAATTCTTGAATGCCGGAGAATGCCGGTGGCCCGTCGACCGTTCAATCCCGGCTGACCACCAGATCGTCGCGATGGACCATTTCCGCCCGGCCGCTAAAGCCGAGGATCGCGTCGATATCGCCGGACGCGCGGCCTTTGATTTTCTGCGCATCCTCCACGTCGAAGGCGCATAGCCCACGGCCGATCTCGGTGCCGTCAGGGCCGCGAATGATGACGGCGTCGCCGCGCTCAAAGGCGCCATCGATCCGCACGACCCCAACCGGAAGAAGGCTGTTGCCCCGGCGTAGCGCGGCGACGGCGCCCGCATCGATGGTGAGCGTGCCCTTCGTTTCGAGCGTGCCCGCGATCCATTTTTTGCGCGCAGTGACCGGATTTCCGGAGGTGAGAAACCAGGTGCAACGCGCGCCCTTGGCGATGGCATCCAGCGGATGCTCGACGCGGCCCGAGGCGATGACCATGTGGGTGCCCGAGCCGGTGGCGATCTTGGCGGCCTCGATCTTGGTTTGCATGCCGCCGCGCGACAGATCCGAGCCGGCGGCGCCCGCCATGGCCTCGATGTCCGGCGTGATGCGCTCGATGCGCGGCAAATGCCGCGCCGACGCGTTCGTTCCCGGCGGGGAGTTGTAGAGACCGTCGACGTCCGACAACAGCACCAGAAGATCGGCGCTCACCATGGTAGCGACGCGTGCCGCAAGCCGGTCGTTGTCGCCGTAGCGAATTTCGGTGGTCGCGACGGTGTCGTTCTCGTTGATGATCGGCACGGCGCGCCATTCCAGAAGCTTGTCGATGGTTGAGCGCGCGTTGAGATAACGCCGCCGTTCCTCGGTGTCGCCAAGCGTCACCAGCACCTGCCCGGCGGTCATGCCGTGGTGCGACAGCGCCTCGGTCCAGGTTCTGGCGAGTGCGATTTGCCCGACGGCGGCGGCCGCTTGGCTGTCCTCGAGCTCAAGCCGGCCTTCCGGCAATTTGAGCACCGTGCGGCCGAGCGCGATGGCGCCGGACGACACCACAAGAACATCACGCTTGCCGCCGTCCTTTTTGCCGCCATGGAGCGCGGCAAGGTCGGCCGTCAGCGAGGCAAGCCAATTTTCATTGAGCTTGCCGGCCTTGGCGTCGACCAGCAGTGAGGAGCCGACTTTCACGACGATGCGGCGGAAGTCGGCGAGCCGGGGCGTATCCATGTCAGGTTTCTAGAGCATGATCCGGAAAAGTGGAAACCGGCTTTCCGAAAAGATCATGCTCCAACGAAAAAGCCGGACCATGATCCCATTCAACTTCATCGGATCATGATCCAGCCGGCTTTGGCCGCGGCGGTCGGCCGGATCGAGCTCTTACAGCTCGGCTTCGTTCTGCAGCTTCGCCTTGTCTTCCAGGCAATAATAGCCGGACAGCCGGCTGACGAGCTTGCGCCGCTTCCAGTCGTTGAGGATGCGGCTGACATTTTCCCGCGCGATGCCGGCCATGGCGGCAAGGTCGCTCTGGCCGATTTTCTGGCGGATGACGATACGGCCCGACCCGACGTCCTGGCCGAAATCCTGCGCCAGTTCGAGAAGCGTGAGCGCGACGCGGCCGCGCAACGGCAGAAAACTTCCGGCCGCGATCACCGCGTCGGTTTCGCGCAAGCGCGTGGCGATCAGCGTCACCAGCGACTTGTAGACTTCGGGATGTTTCCTGGCGAAATCCTCAAACGCGGCCCGGCTGAGAAAGCTCAGCTTTGCGGCGCGCACCGCGACCACGGACGCCGAGCGCGGCAGGCCGTCGATGATCGAGAGTTCGCCCACGATCGCGCCTGCGCCAAGGAAAGCGAGAATCCGCTCGCCGCCCGCGCGCGAAACCATGGTGACTTTCAAGAGTCCGTCCTCGACGCGGTAACAGCCGTCGCCGGCGTCACCGGCGAGGAACAGCACCTCCTCGGCGTCGAGATGGGCCGGAGTCGCGCTGTTGAACAGATCTGCCGAAAGATGTTCCGGCAATTCCGCAAGCAGGCTCGGCGTTGGACGAGATGTGGGCATGACGCCTGGTTTACTCGCTGGGGCCGTCTCCCAGCCGTTGAACATGCGGCAGTTTCGCGAAAAGGAAAAGCCCGCCCGGAGCGTTTTGTCCGGGCGGGCGAGGTTGACCCGTTCCAGGGCCATCGGGGTGCATGGGGGACCGAGTTCTCACCCCTTGGACGCCAGACCGGATCAGCGGGGGGTTGGGGGACCGAGATGTGATCCGACGGCGTCCGAGTTTGAATTCATTCAGAGGCCTCTCGCATTCGCGTCGCCGGTGTCCGGACGCGCGGCGCGCCAGGGAGAGTGCCGATCACCGTAGCGGCCAAACCGGACGTGAACGTGAGTGCGGCCCGCCTGCCTTGCCTCGATGATTTCGGCCATGACACCCTCCTGCGATCTCGACAAAATAACCTTAGTCCTTTGCCGGAACAGCAAAGTGACTGCCGTCACACAAAGTCGCTTTCGAGCAAGCGATTGATTCATAGATGAAATTCCGCGTCTTCGGCGAGCGGGAGGTGCACCGAAACGCGGCTGCCGCCTGTTATGTGTTCGGCGCCTTCACTTCGACACCGGCGCGCTTCTCCAGCGGTTGCACGATGGTCGTGAGATCCTTCTCCGGGCCTATCTCGTCGCAGGTGAGCTTAAGCAGCGCTGCGACCGCCTCGCACACTTCGACCGGCACGCCCAGCGCCTTCGCCTCGGAGACGAACAGGTTCACGTCCTTCATCATCAGCCCGGCGGTGAAACCCAGATTGAATTTGCGCGGGATAACGACGTCGGGAAATTTTTGCTCGCTCGCGGTGCTGCGGCCCGAACTGGCGTTGATGACGTCGATCATCGTCCGTGGATCGAGGCCGGCCTTCACGCCCACGACCATCGATTCGGAGGTCGACGCCATCGCGGCCGCCGAAAGCACGTTGTTGCAAAGCTTCATCGTCTGGCCTGAGCCAGGCTTCTCGCCGATGTAGAAGAACTTGCCGATCGTCTTGAGCGCGGGCTCGACCGCCTCGACATCGGCGTGCGGGCCGGACGCCATGACAGCGACGGTGCCTTTCTCCGCGCCCTTGACGCCGCCGGACACCGGCGCGTCGATCTGCACGATGTTCTTTGCCGCCAGGAGCTTGAAGATGCGCTGTGCCATCACCGAACCGGTGGTCGACAGATCGACGAAACGGCGCACGCGCTTGCCTTCGATCACGCCATCCGGGCCGGTTGCGACCTTGAGCACGATGTCCGGCGTCGGCAGGCTCACCATCACGGTCTCGGCGGCGTCGGCGATTTCTTTCGGCGAGCGCATCGCTATGGCGCCGCGAGCCGCCAACTCGCCGATCGCTTCCTGGCGCATGTCATAGACGAAGACTTTGTGGCCGGCCTCGACCAGCCGCCGCGCCATGTGCGCGCCCATATTGCCCAGACCGATGAAGCCGATATCCATGACTCTCTCCCGGTTATTTTGCGTTGATCGTAGCCGCCATGAATTCCGTGCGGACCTTGTCGGTATGCTGGCCGATGGCCGGTACCGGCCCGTAGCGCCGCACTGCCGCGGCGTGCTGTTCGGCCGGCGCCGGGTAGGACACCGGCCCGCTTGGCGTGCCGACGGTAATGCGGCGCAGATGCGGGTGGCGCGCGAGGTCGGCCGGGCCGTTGACGCGCGCGAAGGCGATATCGGCTGCGGCGAGCTTTTGCTCGAGCGCATCGGCATCGAGCGCGCCGAAGATTTTGGCGACCCGGCCATCGGTTTCGCCGCGGCGTTTGACGCGCTCGACATTGGTGGCGAAAGCCGGATCGGCGGCGAGCGGCGTGTCGTCCAGAACTTTCTCCGCCAGCACGCGCCATTCGCGGTCGCTCTGGATCGAAATCAGGATATCGACGCCATCGCGGCTGCGGAACGCGCCGTAAGGTGAAATCGAGGTGTGGGCGAGGCCGATGCGCTGCGGCGGCACGCCAGCCTCCTGCTGCAACAGCGGCACCGTCATCCAGTCGGCCATGGCGTCGAACATGGAAATCGAAAGTTCGGCGCCTTCTCCGGTTCGCGCGCGCATCAGGAGCGCTTCGAGGATTGCTTCATAGGCATCCATGCCCGAGGCGATATCGACGACCGAGACTCCGACGCGCGACGGCTCGGTGGTGCCGGTGATCGACGCCAGGCCGGATTCCGCCTGGATCAGCATGTCGTAGGCCTTGCGCTTGGCGAGCGGCCCGGTTTCGCCAAATCCGGAAATCGAGCAGCAAATCAGCCGCGGGTGCTCGCGGCGCAATTTGGCGATGGCAAAGCCGAGCCTGGCGACCGCGCCGGGTTTGAGGTTTTGAATGAAAACGTCGGCGCGGGCGATCATGGCGGCGAGCAGCGCCTTGTCTTCGGCGTTGCCGAGATCGAGCGCGACCGATTCCTTGCCGCGATTGAGCCAGACGAAATAGCTGCACTCGCCATGCACCAGATCGTCGTAGCCGCGGGCGAAGTCGCCTTCGGGGCGTTCGATCTTGATGACGCGCGCGCCGGCGTCGGCAAGGCGGCACGAGCACATCGGTGCGGCGACCGCCTGTTCGAGCGCAACGACAAGGAGGCCGGAGAGGGGGAGTGTCATGCGTAATCCAGAAAACTCCGGTCCGTCATCGCCGGGCTTGTCCCGGCGATCTCGATCAATCAGTCAAAGCCGTGCAACGTCATCATACAGATCGCGCCAGGTACTGTTATCTTTCGCGATGAGTTTCGTCTTATACGCTCGCGGCCAATGCTTGATATTCTTTTCGCGTTGGATTGCTTGATAGGCCGTTTGGTAAATCTCGAAATGGACGAGGCGGTCAATTCCATAGCGCTTCGTATGACCCTCGACCATTTTATTCTTGTGCTCGTAAACACGGCGAACGAGGTTGTTGGTGACGCCAACGTAAATCGCGCCACCCGGCCGGCTCGCAAGAATGTAAACATAGAACTGCCGCACGCGCCGAGTTTCTGAAATCGGGATGGCCGGGACAAGCCCGGCCATGACGACTTCACTCTATTCAATACGACCTCGGCAGTCCCAGCACATGTTCGGCGATGTAGGAGAGAACGAGATTGGTCGAGATCGGCGCCACGGTATAAAGCCGCGTCTCGCGGAACTTGCGCTCGATGTCGAACTCTTCGGCGAAGCCGAAGCCGCCGTGCGTCTGCACGCACATATCGGCGGCGGCCCAGGATGCTTCGGCGGCAAGGTGCTTTGCCATGTTGGCTTCGGCGCCGCAGTCCTTGCCGGCTTCGTAAAGACCCGCGGCCTCGCGCACCATCAGCTCAGCCGCGCGCATGCCGATATAGGCGCGCGCGATCGGAAACTGCACGCCCTGGTTCTGGCCGATCGGCCGGCCGAACACGACGCGCTCGCCCGCATAGGCCGTGGCCCTGGCGACGAACCATTTGGCATCGCCGATACATTCCGCCGCGATGAGAATGCGCTCGGCGTTCATGCCGGAAAGAATGTAGCGAAAGCCCTCGCCTTCGTTGCCGATGAGGTTTGCGGCGGGCACCCGCATGTTCTCGAAGAACACTTCGGTGGTGGCGTGATTCATCATCGTGCGGATCGGATGAATAGTCAGGCCGTTGCCCTTCACCTCGCGCATGTCGACGAGGAAAACCGAAAGACCCGCGGTGCGCGATTTTGCCTGCTCGCGCGGCGTCGTGCGCGCAAGGAGCAGCATCAGGTCGGAATGCTCGGCGCGCGACGTCCAGATCTTCTGGCCGTTGACGATGTAGTGGTCGCCGTCGCGCACAGCGGTGGTGCGCAGGCTCAGCGTGTCGGTGCCCGAGCTCGGTTCGGTGACGCCGAACGCTTGCAGGCGCAATTCGCCGCGCGCGATTCCGGGCAGATAACGCTTCTTCTGTTCGGCGTTGCCGTGACGCAGCAGCGTGCCCATCGTGTACATCTGCGCATGGCACGGCGCGCCATTGCAGCCCGACGCCTGGATCTCTTCCATGATCGCTGCCGCCGCGGTCATGGTCAGCCCGCTGCCGCCGTATTCCTCGGGGATCAGCGCCGCGAGAAATCCGGCTTTGGTCAGCGCGGTGACGAATTTATCCGGATAGGCGCGCTCACGATCGAGCACGCGCCAATACGCACCGGGAAAATCGGCGCATAGCGCGCGCACCGCCTCGCGGATCGGGGCAAGGTCGGCGCTTTCCGTCACGGCGTCACCTCGGCACGGCCGTTATTGACGGCGATCACGTCGCGCTCGGCTACGCGCGAGCGGAAACTCACCACGTTGCCATCGCGCCACATTTCGGTCCGCAGCGTTTCGCCGGGGAATACCGGGGCAGAAAATCGGGCTGCGAACGAGATAAGTTTTTTCGGATCGTAGCCGCAAAACGTTTTCAGCACGGCATGCGCGGCGACGCCGAAACTGCCAAGCCCATGCATGATCGGCCGCGGATAGCCGGCCTGTTTCGCTATCGCCGGATCGGAATGAATGGGGTTGAGATCGCCGCTCAGCCGATAGATCAGCGCCGCTTCCGGCCGCGTGCCGAGATCGCAACTCGTGTCGGGGGCGCGCGCGGGAAGTGGATGCGGCGCTGGCGCTTCGCGCGGCGGCCCGCCAAAGCCGCCGTCGCCGCGGCAGAACATCGTATGCGTCACCGTCGCGATCGGCTCGCCGCTCGCCTTGTCGATGAGTTCGCGCTCGGAAAAAACGAGCGCGCCTTTGCCGGCGCCCTTGTCGATCACCTCGACGATACGCTGCCGGCCAATGACGGTGCCGGCGCCGGCAAGCGGCCGGTGCAAGGTGATGCCCTGCTCGCCGTTGACGACCTTCACCCAGTCGATGCCGGTATCGCTGTTGCGCGCCCAGAAGCCGGGATGGCCGAGCACGGTGCCCATCGTCGGCAGCACTTTTAGGTTCTTCTCGTAGACGAACGGCAGCTCGTCCTCGTTCATTGGATCGTGACCGAAGCCGATGCCGAGCGCGTAAAGGATGCAGTCCCTCGACGTGTAGGCCTGTTCCCGGGGCGGGATGTCGAGCGCCATCAGCTTGTCGTAGACGATCGCCATTACACGGGATCCCATGAGAACACGTCGCTTGAACGATCAAGCGGCGTGAATGACGCGGCAAAAGCGCCCTTGAGCTGCGCGTCGAGTTTTTCCGGCGTCCAGCCGTCGGAGCGATGCAGCGTGCGGATCGGCCGCGTCTGGTTGAACAAATAAATCTCGTTGTTGCGCACGGAAAAAATCTGGCCGCTGATGCCGTCGGCGCGATCCGAGCCGAGATAGACGACAAGCGGTGCGATTTTTTCCGGCGTCATTTCGCGGAATGCGGCGACGCGCGCCTTTTCCTCCTCGGTCTCGGCCGGAATCGAGTCGATCATCCGCGTCCAGGCAAACGGCGCGACGCAATTGGAACGGATCTTGAACCGCGCCATGTCGAGCGCGATGCCGCGCGACAGCCCGACAATGCCGAGCTTGGCCGCCATGTAATTCGCCTGGCCGAAATTGCCGACGAGGCCGGACGTCGATGTCATGTGCACGAAGGCGCCCGAATTCTGCTCGCGGAAATGCGTCGCGCAGGCCCGGCTCATGGCGAAGCTGCCGTGCAGGTGGACGTCGATCACGTCCGACCAGTCCGACCAGCTCATGCGATGAAAGATGCGGTCGCGCAGGATGCCGGCATTGTTGACGAGGATGTCGACGCGGCCGAACGCATCGAGCGCTGATTTGACGATCTTGTCGGCATTGCCGGGCTCGCTGATCGATAGCGTCGAGGCAATAGCTTCGCCGCCGGCTTGCTTGATTTCATCGACGACCGCCTGGGCCGGCCCGGCGTCGTTACCGGCGCCATCGAGGCTCGCGCCGATGTCGCAGACGACGACGCGGGCGCCTTCCTGCGCCATCAGGAGCGCGATGCCACGGCCTATGCCGCGGCCCGCGCCGGTGATGATGGCGATTTTGCCTGCGACGATGTCCGGCATTTGCCTAATTCCCCCACACCTCGCGCGCGACTTCGCCGATCATGCGCAGCTTCGCCCATTCCTCGTCCTCGGCAAGGATATTGCCTTCTTCCGTCGAGGCGAAGCCGCATTGCGGCGACAGGCAAAGCTGGTCGAGCGCGGTGAACTTGGCGGCCTCCTCGATGCGGCGCATGAGCGCGTCCCTGGATTCGAGCGTGCCGGTTTTGGTCGTGACGAGGCCGAGCACCGCGAGACGGCCCTTTTGCAGGCGTTTCAGCGGTTCGAAGCCGCCGGCCCGCTCGCTGTCGTATTCCATGAAATAGCCGTGCACCTTGATCCGGTCGAACAACACTTCCTGCATCTCGTCATAACCGCCGGAGCCCATGAAGGTCGATTTGTAGTTGCCGCGGCACAGATGCATCGTCACCGTCATGTCGGCGGGGATATCCGAGATCGCCATGTTGATGAGATCGCCGTAGATCGTGCCGAGCGCCTGCGGGTCGTCGCCGCGGTCCTTCATCTGCTGGCGATAGTGCGGATCGCACAGCATGGCGATGAAGACTTCGTCGAGCTGCAGATAGCGGCAGCCGGCGTCCGCAAAGGCGCGCACGGCTTTCTTGTAGGCCTGGCCGAGATCGGCGAAGAAATTATCGAGGTTGGGATAGGCCGATTTGTCGATCGGTGTCGGCGACGGCCGGCCGTACAGCGCTGACGGCGACGGAATCGTCATCTTCGGCGTGCGCGTGGTGTTGGCTTTGAGAAATTTGAAATGCTCTATCATCGGATGGCTTGAGAAGCCGATCTTGCCGGTGACCTTCACGCCCTCATTGCGTGTCGTCACGGCGGCAAACGCGATGCCTGAGTCCATGACGTGACGCTCGACACCGTCGAGGCCCCACAGGAAGTCGAGGTGCCACCACGAACGGCGGAATTCGCCGTCGGTGATTGATTGCAGGCCGGCCGCCTCCTGCTTCTTGATGACGTCCTCGATCTCGCGATCCTCGACCGCTTTCAGCGCGGCGGCATCGATCTCGCCCTTGGCGCGCTGCTCGCGCGCACGTTTCAGCGCGGCAGGACGCAACAGGCTGCCGACATGATCGGCGCGGAACGGCGGTTTGGTTCGTTGCATTGTTTTCTCCCTTAGCCCCACACTTCGTCGGCGATCTCGACGATCATGCGCAGCTTTGCCCACTCTTCGTCCTCGGCCAGTACATTACCTTCTTCCGTCGAGGCAAAGCCGCATTGCGGCGACAGGCAAAGCTGGTCGAGATCGATGTATTTCGCCGCCTCGTCGATGCGGCGCTTGATGGCGTCCTTGCTTTCCAGCGTGCCGGTTTTGGAGGTGACAAGCCCGAGCACGACGGTCTTTCCCTTCGGCACGAAACGCAGCGGCTCGAAACCCCCGGCGCGCTCGCTGTCGTATTCCATGAAATAGCCGTGCACGTTGATGGCATTGAACATCATCTCGGCCACCGGCTCGTAGCCGCCGCTCGCGACGAAATTGGAGCGAAAATTGCCGCGGCACAGATGCATGGTGATGGTCATGTCGGGCGGGATATCGGCAATCGCCGCATTGATCATGCCGGCATAGGTCGCGGGCAGCGTTGCCGGATCCTCGCCGCGGTCGGTGATCAGCTTGCGCAGCGACGGATCGCACAGATAGGTCAGGTTGACTTCGTCGAGCTGCAGATAACGGCAGCCCGCGTCGGCAAAGGCGTGCACGACTTTGCTGTAAGACTGGCCGAGATCACGATAAAACGCGTCCATCGACGGATAGATCGTTTCCGGCACCGCGTCGCGGCCGTAGCGGAAATGCAGCGAGGACGGCGACGGGATCGTCATCTTCGGCGTCTGCCTGGTGTGGGCCCTCAAAAATTTAAAATGCTCGATCATCGGATGCGGCTTGTAGCCGCCGAGCTTGCCGGTGAGGCGCAGCAGAACCTGCCGCGGCTGCGGGCCCTTGGTCGAAAATTTTATCTTGCGCTCGCCGGCATAAGACTCGACGTTATGGATGTTCTCCAGGAAATCGATATTCCACGAGATGCGCCGGTATTCGCCGTCGGTGACGGATTTCAGGCCCGCGGCTTCCTGCTTCTTGATCACGCCTTCGATTTCGCGATCCTCGATCTTCTTGAAGGCATCGGCGGGAAGTTCATTGCGTGCGCGCTTCTCCCGCGCCTCTTTCAGCGCGGCGGTGCGCAACAGACTGCCGACGTGATCGGCGCGGAAGGGCGGCTTGGTTCGTTGCATGCTTAACCCCACACCTTATCCGCCAGTTCCACGATCATGTGCAGCTTCGCCCACTGCTCGTCCTCGGCCAGCACATTGCCTTCTTCCGTCGAGGCGAAGCCGCATTGCGGCGACAGGCAAAGCTGGTCGAGCGCGACATATTTCGTGGCTTCGTCGATGCGGCGCTTGATGTCGTCTTTCTTCTCCAGCACGCCGCTCTTCGAGGTGACAAGGCCGAGGACAAGCTGCTTCTTGCCCTTGGGAAAAAAGCGCAACGGCTCGAAGCCGCCGGCGCGGTCGGTGTCATATTCGAGGAAATAGCCGTCGAGATTCGTGTTGCCGAGAAGCTGCTCGGCCACGAACTCGTAGCCGCCCGACGCGATGAATGTCGAGCGGAAATTGCCGCGGCACGAATGCATGGTGATCGCCATGTCGGCCGGCTTGCCCTCGAGCGCCGCGTTGGTAAGGCGCGCGTAGCGTTTGGGCAGTTCGTCGGGATCGTCGCCACGCGCCTTCGATTGCGCACGCTCTTTCGGATCGCACATCATCGACCAGGCGGTGTCGTCGAGCTGAAGGTAGCGGCAGCCGGCGTCGTAGAACGCGCGGATCGCGGCGCGATAGGCCCTGGCGAGGTCGTCGAAGAACGGCTCGGTGTCCGGATAGACCGCCTTGCTGATCGCGGCGCGGCCCTGGCGGAAGTGGAGCGTCGACGGCGCCGGGATCGTCATCTTCGGCGTCACGCGCGTGTGGTCTTTGAGAAACTTGAAGTGCTCCAGCATCGGGTGGCCGGAAAAGCCGA
Organism: uncultured Alphaproteobacteria bacterium; assembly: GCA_963723335.1. GTDB lineage: Bacteria > Pseudomonadota > Alphaproteobacteria > Rhizobiales > Xanthobacteraceae > BOG-931. Next base: position 723,928 of record CAVRQJ010000007.1, read on the forward strand.
TCTTGCCGTCGATCTTCAGCGCAAGGTGCTTGGTCTGCACGCCGTGAAACTGAATGCCTTGATCGGCGGTGTAGGCCGTGACGCCGTCGAGACCGCGGAAAAAATCGAAATGCCACCAGGCGCGGCGGAACTCGCCATCGGTGGCGAGTTTCAGTCCGATCTCTTCCTGTTTCTTGACCACTTTCTCGATCTCGCGATCCTCGACCGCGCGCAGCTCGTCGCCGGAAATCTCTCCGCGCTCGTGTTTGCTGCGTGCTTCTTTCAGGACTGCGGGACGCAGCAGGCTGCCGACATGATCGGCGCGGAACGGCGGCGTTGTGCGTTGCATTGAAGTCCTCCCTTTATCTTTTTCTTCTCCCCGCTGCGCGAGGAGAAGGAGCCGCGCTTATTTGGCGTCCTTCATCACATAGCGCCCGTCGTCGAGTCTTCCGAGGCGAAGCGCGGTGTAGAGCGCGTCAAGTTCGCGCACGATTTCACGGCCGTCAGTACTGCCGAGCGCCGACATCAGTTCCAGGAAACTCGCCGGGCCGGACGCAAGCCCATCGGCAACGGATTTCTGCCGCGCGGTCTTTGTCGCCACAGGGGGCGCCGGTACCGAGAATTCGAACGCGTCCGTCTTGCCGAACGGAATGGTGCAGTCGAAGCCGAGTTTTGCTCCGGTGCGCGCGCCGCCGAGCGAAGGATCGAGCGGCACCACGCGGAAACCCGATCCGACGATGAGATCGCGGTCGGCCTGGAAGCGTGTCGCCAGCGCCCAGTCGGTCTCCTCGTCGGAGAACACGTCGATGTCGGGATCGAAGGCAAAGACATGCTTGGCTTCGGCGTGCGAGCCGAAGATCGCGGCGATGGCGTTCTTTGCGTCGCCAGGCACGCGCTGCCGCAGCGACACGCGCACATTGTACATGCCGCCGCTCGACGGTGTCGCATAAACCGCGAGCGGCTCGCGGACCGATGCCATCAGCGCCGCCCATGCCGCGGATTCCGTCTTCACGGTGGTGAGTTGCGCGGTATCGGTGCGCGCAAGACGGCGGCCCCCGATGGTGACGGTCTGGAACAGCGCATCCTCGCGGTGCGTGATCGCGGTGACGCGGAGCACCGGATTGTGCTTCACCACGCCGTAATAGCCGACATATTCGCCGTAGGGACCTTCCGGCTCGACGTGCCCGGCCGGATCGAGCACGCCCTCGATCACATATTCGGCGTCGGCCGGTACATGAATGTCGCTGGTGATGCATTTGACCACCGGCGCCGGCTGCCCGCGCACGGCGCCGATGATGTCGAGCTCGTTCATCGATGGCATCGCCACCATTGCGGCCATAAAATCCGCAGGGTGCGATCCGACTGCATAGGCGACCGGTACCGGCTCGTTACGCGCGGCGGCGTCGAGATAGATTGCGCGCATGTCGCTTGGTGCGATCAAGTCGATGCCGGCGTGCCGCGGGCCTCGCAGCATGATGCGGCGGCAGCCGACATTGGTGAAACCGGTGCCGGGAAACAGCGCGAAGTCGATGCCGGCGGAAATATACGGCGCGCCGTCGGCGCCGTGCTGCAAATGCACCGGCAACGCGCAGAGATCGGCGTCATCGCCCTTCAACACGACCTGCTGCACCGGCGCCTGCTGTGACGACACCGTGACTGGCGGATGCAGTTTCTTGAGACGCTGGCTGAGCGTCGAGAGGAGATTCCGCTCGTCAGTGTCGAGTGCGTGCGCGAGCCGCTTGCGCGAGCCCATGACATTGCCGACAAGCTCGGCCTTTTCCGGTCCCGCCGCCTTGAAGTGCACTGCGCGCGGATTGCCGTCGAGGACGCCGCCTACATCGACGAGGTCGATCGGCGCATCGTGGACCTCGCACTCGCCGAGCGCGGCCAGTTTTTCGACGAAATTGCGCAGCCGGAAGCGCTCGGTATCGATCGCGACCATGGACGCCTCCCTACGCACGCAATACGTGTCCCAAGCGCGGATGATTTAAGAACGGCGGCGCGCAGGTGTAAATGCCATTGCGCTCAGGGCAATCCGCACGGAAACTCATGCCTCGGCGTGACAATGGAGAGGAAACGTACAATGGCGCCCACGCTGCGGCTTTACGAGGACGTGCTGTCAAACGATGCCGAAGCGGTCTTGCCGGCGCTGCCACGCATGATCTACGCGGTGCACGGCTCGCTCTCGGTCGGCGATCGCGCGATACGCGACGACGAAGCCTGGAGCGGCGAGGGCGGCGTCACGGTCAAGGCCGGCGGCGGCGGCGCGACGCTCTGGCGATGGGAGCTCGTCGCAGATGGCGGCTCCGGCATCGCCTCCGGGCGCGGTGTGGTCTCGCGCGAAAAGCTTGCCGCGCGGCTTGAGACTGTTCCGAAGGGCGCATTGCTGCTGCGCGGCGACAGCGTCGGGTTTCCGGCGGGCGGCTGTGCCTATCTGCACCGTCATCAGGGGCCCGGCATCCGCTGCGTGCTCGACGGCGCCATCCGCATCGACACCCACGGCCGCTCGACCTCATACGGTCCGGGCGGCGCGTGGTACGAGACCGGGCCGGACGGTGTTTTTGCCCAGGCCGCCGACAAGCCGACGCGCTTCATCCGCGTCATGATCCTGCCGCTCGCCTATGTCGGCAAAAGCTCGATCGAATATGTCAACGAAGAAGACAAGGCGAAGCCGAAGTCGCAGACCTACAGGATCTACGCCGACATGGCGTTGGCGTTCGCGGCGACGCCGCAATAAGGCCGCGGCCGCGGCCGCGGCGGGACGTCAGGGGCCGCCGAACGCCTTGTCGATATTCGTCGGGTTCTTGCCGAAAATATCACCCGTCACCGCCTCTCCGGCCGCGGTCAGGCCCTTGTAGTTGCACAGCGCGTTCTCGCTCCAGCCGCCAGGCACCGATATGTCCATCTGGCGTTGCGTGAGAACACAGGTCGCATAGAGCCGCCGCGCCATGTCGGTGAGCTGGGCCGAAACCTTCGCCGCCTGGTCGTTCTGACTGGCTGCCAGCGTTGCGACCGTCGCCTGAAGTGCCTTCACGTCGCTCTGCATCTGCGTGACGGCCTTGAGGACGGCGCTCAGTTCGCCAGTCGGCGCTTGCGCGTCGGTCTTGGCGCTGGATTTCGTCTGCGCAAACGCCGCGGTTGTGAACATCGCGACGATGCACAGTGCGATCGACAGATGACTTCTCATTGTCATTGGCCACTTCTCCATGTCATGCGATTGCCAAAGTGAGGCTGACGGTAATATCGGAATTCACATCGGCTTGTAGCCACGCTCCATGTCGACATCGATCAGCATGGCCTTGCCGTCTTTCAGCGCCTTGCCGATCAGGTCGGTCGCGTCCTTCACGGTCGCGGCGCGCTGGCCTTCGATGCCGAGCGAGCGCGCCAGCCCGACGAAGTCGATCGCCGGATCGTTCAACTCCATGCCGACGAAGTTGTCGGCCTGTTCGGCCAGGCCGCGCAGCATGACAAGGCGCTGCTTGAGAATGCGATAGCTGGTATTGTTGAAAATCACCCAGACGACCGGCAGGCGGTAGCGCGCCGCGGTCCAAAGTCCCTGCACCGTGTACATGGCGCTGCCGTCGCCGACGAGCGCGACCACGGGGCGGTCGGGCAGCGCGACCTTGGCGCCGATCGCCGCCGGCAGGCCCCAGCCGATGCCGCCGCCGCGCAGGCCGAAATAACTCTGTTCGTCATCGCTGGCGATTAGCCCGCGTATTCCCGGCGCCGATGACAGGATTTCCTCGATCACCACGGCGTCGTTCGGCAGCATGGCGCCGATCGCTTCGAGGAGCGCCAGCGGCGCAACCGGCGTCTTGCCGGCGAGCGCGCGGGCCTTGGCGCGTAACGCCTCGCGGTCCTTCCTGATCGTCTCGGTCGCGGTCTTGAGCCGTGCGCTCGCCGCCGCTTTGGCGGTGACCGACATGCGGGCGCCGACAGCCGCCGTGATCTCGGGCAGCGTCGCCTTCGGATCGCCGAGAATGCCGACCTGCGCCGGATAATTCTTGCCGATCTGCCAGGGGTCGGTGTCGAGATGGATGAGCGGCAGGCCCGGCGGCCACGGATCGACGTCCGATGTCAGCGACCAGGTGAACAGATCGCCGCCGACCGAGAACAGGAGGTCGTGCTTGTCGAGCGCTTCGCGCACGCCGGCCTGCGAGCGCGTCATCATGCCACGATAGAGCGGATGCGAGGCCGGGAACGACGCCGTGCTCGGGATGAACTCGACATAGACCGGCGCGCCGATCGCCTCGGCAAGCGCGACGAGTTCCTTATGCGCCCGGCTTTGCGCCACCGCGTCGCCGGCGATGATGACCGGGCGTTCGGCCTTGGCGAGCATTTCGGCGGCGGCGGCAATGGCGCCGGCATCGCCGCGCACGCGCGGCGCCACGCGTGTCGGCTCAAGGAGATCGATGTCACCATCGCTCTTGAGGATGTCGCCGGGCAAAGAAAGAAAGACCGGGCCGGTCGGCGGCGCCAGCGCCGTCTTCACCGCGCGGTGCACGTAGCGCGGCAGGTCCTCGACGCGGTGCACCTCGGCCGCCCATTTAACGAAGGGCCGCGCCAGCGTCGGCAGGTCGGCGGTCAGCACCGGCTCGGTGGCGATATAGGACAGGTCCTGCTGGCCGGCGGTAACGAGCACCGGCGCATTCGCCTTCATGGCGTCGTAGAGCATGCCCATGGCGTTGCCCAATCCCGGCGCGACATGAAGGTTGAGCACCGCAAGTCCGCCCGAAGCCTGGGCATAGCCGTCGGCCATCGCCATCAGGGCCGCTTCCTGAAGCCCAAGGATGTAACGGATGTCATGCTCGACCGCGAAAGCGTCCATCAGCGGCAATTCGGTGGTGCCGGGATTGCCGAACATCACCTTGACGCCCTCCTGCTTGAGCAGATCAAGGAAGGCGCGCTTTCCGGACATTACGGGCAAGATTTCCTCCAGCTCTCAATCGAGTGTGGCAAAGACGCGGGTGGCCGGGACAGGCCCAGCCACGGCGATTGTATGTGATGGAAATGGTGCCGCGGAAGGGATTCGAACCCCCGACCCCCGCATTACGAATGCGGTGCTCTACCAGCTGAGCTACCGCGGCGAACCAGAGCAACGCAGTAATACCGGGAAATCGTAAACGCAAGCCGATGAAACCGTCATCCTGAGGCGGCCGCGAAGCTGCCCTCGAATACCGCCCATCAGGTCGCATCCGCCTCGGCGCGCAGCTTGAAACGCTGGATTTTTCCGGTTGCGGTTTTTGGCAGTTCTTTGCGGAACTCGATCCAGCGCGGATATTTGTAGACCGCGAGCTTTTGCCGGCATTCGTCCTGCAAGGCTTGCGCGAACGCGTCGCAGGCCTTGTCGGGCGCCTTGAGCACCACGAAGGCCTTGGGCTTGATCAGCCTGTCGGTGTCCGGCCAGCCGACCACGGCGGCTTCGAGCACGTCGGGATGGCTTTGCAACACGCCTTCGACCTCGAACGGCGAGACATACATGCCCGAAACTTTCAGCATGTCGTCGCGGCGGCCGCAGTAAACGAAATAGCCGTTGTCGTCCTCGATATATTTGTCGCCGGAGCGCGTCCATTCGCCGAGGAAGGTCGCGCGCGACTGCTCGCGGTTGTTCCAGTACATCATCGCGCTGGTCGGGCCGCGCACCTGCAATTCGCCCATTTCGCCGCGCGCGGTGACGATCTTGCCGTCGTCATCGACCAGGCGGACATCATAGCCGGGCACCGGCTTGCCGGTGGTGCCGTATTTGACGTCGCCGGGGCGGTTCGAGACGAAAATGTGCAGCATCTCCGTCGAGCCGATGCCGTCGAGGATGTCGATGCCGTAGCGTTCACTCCAGCGCCGTCCGATATCGGTCGGCAGCGCTTCGCCGGCGGAGACGCAGCGGCGCATGTTCACGGCGGACCGTTCAGGCGCCGCGGGACTGGCGAGGAAGGCGGCATAGAACGTCGGCACGGCATAGAAAATCGTGACGCCGTGTTTTTTAAGAAGATCGGCGACCAGATCAGGCGTCGGCCGTTGCGCCAGCAGGACAGTCGTCGCGCCGGCCGACATCGGAAATGTCAGTGCGTTGCCGAGACCGTAAGCAAAGAACAGCTTTGCTACCGAGTAGCAGATGTCGTTCTCGGTGATGCCGAGGATCGGCGCGGCATAAAGATCGTCGGTGAGTTTCAGATCGGCATGGGTGTGCACGGCGCCCTTCGGCCGCCCGGTCGAGCCGGAGGTGTAGAGCCAGAAGCAAATGTCGTCGCAGGTCGTCGGCGCCGTCACCGGCATCGATTCGGCTGTGGCCAGCAAATCCTCGAGGCGAGGCTGATCGTATTTTCTCTCGCCCGAGATGATGACATGCGCGAGATCGCCGGACGCGCCGATCGCCTTGCTGAATTTAGGCAAGAGTTCGTCGGAGACGACAAGCAGCCGGGCGCGGCTGTCGGTGACCATGAACGTGTAATCATCCTCGGTCATCAGCGTGTTGACCGGAACGGCGACCACGCCGGCCTTGATCGCGCCGAGGAAAGCGGTTGGCCAGTCGATGGTGTCGAGGAGGCAAATCAGGATGCGCTCTTCGCGGCGGATGCCGAGCGAGCGCAGCACGTGGGCGAAACGCTCCACGCGACCGGCAAGATCGGCATAGGTATACGTGCCGCGGTGATCGATGAAGGCTGGCTTGCCGCCCCGCCCGGCGTCGAGATTGCGCTTGAGGATATCGGCGGCGAAATTGTAGTCGCGCGGGATTGCCTCGCTCATCGCAACCTGTCCTCCCCGAAACACGCGGGACTTTGCCCACGCGTGCCCATCGCAAAGCATTATGCCGCCATGCAAATTCGGCGGCAATGGCGCTCCCTTGCGGCCCGATTTGCGCTATGTCAGGGACATTGCGTAACCCGCCGCCGGAGTACCCCAGATGATCCTCAGCCGCGACCGTATTCTGACCACCCATGTCGGCAGCCTGCCGCGCAATGAGAAGCTGAGCGACCTCCTGATCGCGCAGGAAGAAGGCAGCGGCTACGACGCAAAGCTGCTCGCGGACGAAATGGACAAGGCGGTCCATCATGTCGTGCAAAAGCAGATGGAAGCCGGCATCGATGTCGGCAACGACGGCGAGCAGCGCCGCATCGGATTTCAGACCTATGTGCCGCAGCGCATGTCTGGTTTCGCCGGCGTGTCGAAGCGCCGTCGCGGCAGGGAGTTCGAGGAGTTTCCCGAACTGATGAGCTACCTGATGCGGCGCTTTCCAAGCACGCCGAAGAGCCAGCAGGGCGCGCCGGAGGCGCAGGCCGACATCAAATATCGCGACCTCAAGCCGATCAACGACGAAACGTCGGGCTTCAACAGGATCGCCGACGAGCTCTATGCGTTTTCCGAGCGGTTCATGACGGCGCCGTCGCCCGGCATCATCTCGACCACGATGCTCAATGCGCATTACGCCACGCATGACGACTATCTCGACGCCATCGCGCGCGAGATGAAGAATGAATATCAGACCATCAACAAAGCCGGGCTGGTGCTGCAGATCGACGCGCCCGATCTGGCGATGGACCGCACCATGATGTATCGCGATCTGTCGGATGCGGATTTCGTCAAACGCTGCGAACGCCACGTCGCGGCGATCAACGGCGGCATCGAGGGCATTCCGCGCGACCGGGTGCGGCTGCATATCTGCTACGGCAATTGGGAGGGCCCGCACATCCACGACGTCGCGCTCGATAAAATCTTGCCGGCGCTCTACCAGGCCAAGGTGGGCGCGCTGTCGATCGAATTTTCCAACCCGCGCCACGCCCACGAATATGCAGCCCTCAAGCGGGTGCCGTTTCCGAAGGACATGATCCTCATTCCGGGCGTAGTCGAGACCACCAGTAATTTCGTCGAGCATCCGGAAGTGGTGGCGCGCCGCATCGAGGAGGCGGTCGCCACGATCGGCGACCGCGAGCGCGTCGTCGCCTCGACCGATTGCGGCTTCGGCACCTTCACCCGGCGCGAATGGGTCATCGAGCCGGCGGTGTGGCTCAAGCTGAAAGCGATCCGCGACGGCGCCGATATTGCTTCGGCGCGGCTTTGGGGGAAGAAGGTCGCGTGAGCAAACTCGTTCTCTACGATTTCGGCAATTCGGTCTGCTGCCAGAAAGTCCGCATCACGCTGCGGGCGAAAGGGCTGGAATGGGATGCGATCAGGGTCGATCTGTTCACCGCCGAGCAGTACGACCCGAAATACCTGAAACTCAATCCCAAGGGCGTCGTGCCGACGCTGGTCCATGACGGCAAGCCGGTGATCGAATCGACGCTGATCTGCGAATATATCGACGAGACCTTTCGGCAATCTCCGAAACTCATTCCCGCCGATCCCTGGCAGCAAGCCCGCATGCGGCTGTGGAGCAAGATGGTCGACGAGGGTCTGTTCGATGGCGTCACCGAACTCAGTTTCTCGGCGATGTTTCGCGAGCGGATGAGGAATATGCCGGAGGAAATCCGGCAGAAGCGTTTCCGCAATGTCGGCGACCCGCGCCGGACCGACCGCTTCAAATCGACCTACGAATTTGGCGTGCAATCGCCGTTCGTGGTGCACGCAGTCGCCGCCTACGAGCGCGCCTTCAAGCTGCTCGAAAATTCGCTCGCCGAAACCGGTGGCCCCTGGATTCAGGGCGCCGATCCCACGCTGGCGGACATCAACTTGATGCCGTTTGCCGCACGGCTCGACTATCTCGGGCTTATTGATCTATGGACTGATGACCGTCCGCGCGCGCAGAAATGGTGGACGCATGCGCAGGCGTGGCCGTTCTTCAAGTCCGGACTTTACGACCTTATCTCCGCCCATGAATTCACCGAGATGCGCACCCACGGCCCGAAAATTCGCGACGGCATCGCGGCTCATCTCGCCACGCTCAGAAGCGCCGCCTGAACCCATTTCGTCCCAGTAACCAGAACAGGACCAGCACCGTGATTGATCTCTACACCTGGACGACGCCGAACGGCCGCAAGGCTTCCATCGCGCTCGAAGAGCTCGGCCTGCCCTACACCGCGCATGCCGTCGACATCAGCAAGGACGAGCAGTTCAAGCCGGAATTCCTGAAAATCAGCCCGAACAACCGCATCCCGGCGATCGTCGATCGCGACAACGGCATGAGCCTGATGGAATCCGGCGCGATCCTGATCTATCTCGCCGACAAGACCGGCAAGCTGCTGCCGAAATCCGGCGAGGGCCGCTACAAGGTCATCGAATGGCTGATGTGGCAGATGGGCGGCCCGGGGCCGATGCTCGGTCAGGTGCATCACTTCGTGAAATACAACAAGGGCAAGGCGCCCTATGCCGAGGAGCGGTATCTCAAGGAAGCGCACCGGCTCTACGGCGTGCTCGACAAGCAGCTCAAGGACCACGAATACGTCGCCGGCGATTTTTCCATTGCCGACATCGCGTTGTGGCCGTGGATTTCGCGCTACGAGTGGCAGACGGTCGATCTCGACGCCTATCCCAACGTCAAGCGCTGGTACGTCGCCATCGCCAAACGGCCGGCGATCCAGAAGGGTTACAAGGTGCCGAAGGACGTCGGCGAAATCCCGATGCCGTGATTAAATACCCTCACCCTGAGGTGGCCGCGAAGCGGCCCTCGAAGGGTGAGGCCCGGATATCCGAGCGCTCTATTGACCGCCTCGTCGTCGCGACAGTTCACGAATGCTGGTCCAATCACCGCGAATTAGTGCTTCCTTCTTGGCCCTGCTCCACCCCTTGAGCTTTCGTTCGGCGGCAATGGCGTCGATGATACGATCGAACTGCTCGGACCAGGCAAGTTCAACCGGTCGCCGAGAAAACGTGTATCCGGGAAATGCCCCCGACTGATGTTCCGCAATCCGTTGGGCAAGATGATCGCCCCTTGCGCTGCCGATGTAATATGATCCATCACTCCAACGAAGCATGTAAACAAACGCGCCCATTGCGTTTAGAATAGATCAGACGCCGACTGCAGGACAGTGCCTGAGCATCCTTCGAGGCCCGGCTGCGCCGGGCACCTCAGGATGAGGGCTCAGAGGAGGAGCCGACCATGGACGAAATTGCAAAGCGTGATCCGCTGAAGATCACCGCCGAGGACGTAAACCCGCGCTACAATTGGGGCCGCCATCTGCCGGTGCTCGGCACCATGGGAGTGGATTTCGAGGAGCGCGTCGATTACCGGCGCATGCACCGCTACCGGCTCGGCCGCGCGCAAGCGGCGCTGGAGGCCTCCGATCTCGGCGCGCTGTTGTTGTTCGACGACAACAACATCCGCTACGTCACCTCGACCAAGATCGGCGAATGGGCGCGCGACAAGCTTTCGCGCTGGGCGCTGCTCACGCGCGGCGGCGATCCGATCCTGTGGGATTTTGGCTCGGCAGCGATGCACCACAAGCTTTATTCGCCGTGGCTCAAGCCGGAGAACTGCAAGGCCGGCCTCGTCGGCTTGCGCGGCACGGTGGATCCCGCATTCGGCCTGATGAAGCATCACGCCGAGGAAATGGCGTCGATCCTCAAGGCCGCCGGCGTCGCCAAAATGCCGATCGGCGTCGACATCATCGAACCGCCGATGATGTTCGAACTGGAAAAAGCCGGGCTGAAGGTCAAGGACGGCCAGCAGGTCATGCTCGAAGCGCGCGAGGTGAAATCATCCGACGAGATCGCGCTGTTGAACCGCGCTGCGGCAATGGTCGACGGCGCCTACGACCTGATCGATCAAAAACTCCGCCCCGGCGTGCGCGAGAACGACATCGTCGGCATGGTCAACGAGTTCCTCTATCGCCACGGTTCCGACGACGTCGAAGCGGTCAACGCCATTTCCGGCGAGCGCTGCAATCCGCATCCGCACAATTTCACCGACCGCATGATCCGTCCCGGCGACCAGGTGTTCTTCGACATCCTGCAAGCGTTCATGGGCTACCGCACCTGCTACTACCGCACCTTCAATGTCAGCCGCGCCACGCCGGTGCAGCAGGATGCCTACAAGACCTGCCGCGAATGGCTCGACAAGGCGATCGAGTTGATCAAGCCCGGCGTCTCGACCGACAAGATCGCGAGCGTCTGGCCGAAGGCGCAGGAATTCGGCTTCCCGGACGAACTGTCGGCCTTCGGCCTGCAATTCGGCCACGGGCTCGGCCTGAACCTGCACGAGCGGCCGATCATCAGCCGCGTGGTGTCGATGGATCACCCGACCGTGCTCAAGGAAGGCATGGTGTTCGCGCTCGAAACCTACTGCCCGGCCAAGGACGGCTATTCCGCCGCCCGCATCGAGGAAGAGGTCGTGGTCACCGACAAGGGCCACACCATCATCTCGCTGTTCCCGGCCGAGACGCTGCCGATCTCGGCGAAGTACTGATCGGTTGATCTGCAATATCCACGCGCGTCATGCCCGGCCTTGTGCCGGGCATCCACGACTTACGTGAATGAGCGGAAAAGACGTGGATGGCCGGGACAAGCCCGGCCATGACGGTACATGGGTTGACGGTCATTCCCGGACATTTCGCGTCAAGAATCTGTCCGCTCAGTTATTGCGCGCGCTCATGCCGCGTAGCGCAGCGAGCCGCAACTCCATCTCGCGCTTGAGATTATATTGCGGATTGCCGAACGACTTGTTGCGGCCGGCGATGAAGCTGCGTTGCTGATCGCGCAGTTGCGCCAGTGCCTTGGGGTCGAGCCTGGCGAGCGCCGCCTTGTAGGCAGAGTCGATCTCGCGATCGAGTCGTGCGAGATCGGGATCGGAGCAGATCGCCTTTTCGGCGGCCTGGCTCGCGGTGCCGCAGTCGAATGTCGGCAAGAGGCTGTCGGAATTCGCGGCGGTGCGCCGGTCGCGTTCCTGGCGCACGTCCGCGAGGCCTTCGGCCGCGATGTCGAGCTGCGGATTGATGCGCAGCGCCGCCTCGTAATCAGCGATGGCATGCTCGAAATCGCCCTTCTTGTCGTAAGCAGCGGCGCGGTTGTTGTAAGCGAGATAGAAACCGGGATTGAGCGCAAGCGCGCGGTCGTAATCGGCGATGGCGCGGTCGAGATCGCCCTTGCGATTGTAGGAATCGCCGCGGTCGGTGAGGAAGTTCGCCTGCGGCGACAGCCGGATCGCTTCGTTATAGTCGGCGATGGCGCGGTCGTAGTCGCCGTTGTCGGCGTAGGACAGGCCGCGATTGTCGTAATATTCCGGATAGAGCGGATCGAGCCGGATCGCCTCGCTTTCGTCGGCAAGGGCGCGGTCGTTTTGGCCGAGCTTCTTGTAGGCGGCGCCGCGGTTGGTGTAGGCGCGCGATTTTTTCGGATCGAGCCGGATCGCCTCGTCGTAATCCTTGATCGCCGACTGGTAGTCCTTCTTGAAATAATAGGCGACGCCGCGATCCATGAAGGCCTGCGCATCGTTCGGCGCGAGGCGGATCGCCTCGCTGTAGTCGGCGATGGCCCGTTCATCCTGGTGGTTGTTGTTGAAGACGTTGCCGCGATAGTCGAACCCTTGCGCATTATTGGGATCGAGCCGCACGGCTTCGTTGGCGTCCGCCAGCGCCTTATCCAGATTGCCGGCGGTGCGGTAGGTGTTGGAGCGTTCGCGGAAGGCGCGCGCGTTCGACGGGTCGAGCGCGATGGCGCGGTTGAGATCGGCAAATGCAGGCTGCGTCTTGTTGATGTACCAGTAGGTCTCACCACGATTGACCAGTGCGTCGGCGAGCGCTTTCGGCTGGTCTTTCAGCGCATCGATCAGCGCGCCGCAGGCAGCGATGCGCTGCTCCGGAGAATAGGCGGCATCGTCGGTGCTGGCACAGATCGCGGCATTGGCGTCGCCTTGTGCATGAGCAGGTGTCCAGGCGAAAGCGCCGGCGGCAAGAACGGCGGTTAAGACTTGAACTCGAATGACACGCATCGGATGCTCCAAAGGCACGATAACGACGGGTAGACGGCTAAGACGGATTTCCCTCGTTAGGTCGCGCCCGGTCCGGAAAAGGTTCTCCGGCGCCGGTCTGCCGGTTTGCATCATGCTGATTTGTCATGCATCGGCAGGGACTTGACGTACCGTCGCCGGCGAACAGGCGGTGGCTGACGACCCAAGAAAAAACCCCGGGATGACGATATCCCGGGGCGAATTCCAAATCGTTCTAACAGGACGCCGCTTGAGGCGGCCGCAACGAGCGATCATTGCATCCAGTTGAAACGATAAACGAGTTCCGTCGAAATGGTCTGGATCGCGGGCTTTGAATTGAATGCAACGCCCGTCGCCGCGCCGGCGGCGGTCTGGAGCTGAACGTCCTTGGCGCTATAGCTCGCATAGCGATACTCGGTTTTCCAGAACAGGCCCGGAATGAAATCGAGCCCATATTCGAAGCCGCTGCCGAGGAAGTAGCCGCCATACGTTTCCGCCGGCGAGATGAATCCAGCAGATGCTCCGGTTGTTGAGCTGACGAAATTTAACTGATTGAAATGCGCCTGTGTGTAGCCGCCGGAAAAGTAGGTCAGGAATCTCGGCGTCACCAGCCAGCCGCCCCGGACGCCAACCGCCCAGGAGGTCGTCTCTTTCTCGGGTGCTGCAAGTGCGAGCGCTCCAAGTCCGGGCGCTCCGGAAAATGGCGTCACATTATTTTCTTTGATGCTGCCGAACTCGCCGTCGCCGAAGAGGCCGACAACGAAGTTGGTGTTGAGCGCGGGGAACTGGTAATCGCAGCCGGTCTGCCCCATGCCATACCAGCCTCGGCCGCTCACCGTTCCGGTGACGGTGGTGCGGACGTGGCCGGGATCGGTTTCTCCGAATGTGTCCTGGCTTGTCACGCCATAGCCGTATCCGGCGCCAATGAAGCAGCCAGTCCAGTTATAGACGGGCGCAACAGCGACCATCGCAGGCGCGTGAGCTGGAGGCGCCACCGGCAAGTCTGCGGCATTCGCCGCGCCCACAAGTGCGATCAGTGCCGTGCAGCCAAAAAGAATACGTGTCATGTCCACCCCCGTCGTCCGAAGCTGCAACCTACCGCATTTCCCCGCCGAAAGGATGGTACCCCCTTGCTTTTAGCACGACGGGAGCGGGATTCACCGGAGCTGTGGACTAAAAGTCACACAAAATGGTGCAAAATCAACCATTTACCATGTTTTTTAGGGATGAAATCGGTGTTTCGGACTTGATTTCGTTCCGGCGCGCTGGCTTGGTCCGGCCGAACAGAAATTCACATGCCCTCAAGCGAACTTCCCAAAACCGCCATTGCCGAACTGCTGGCGCAAAAGATTTGCGCGCTTGATGCGTCGCGCCTGCCGGACGCCGTGCGGCGCAAATGCGAAGACCTGGTGGTCGACGTCGTCGGCCTCGCCGTCACCGCGCGCAACGAAGATTACGTGAAGGCCGTGCTCGCCGCCTGCGACGATGACGGGCCGTGCACGGCGATCGGCCACAGCCGCACGCTTTCGGCCGCCGCTGCAGCGCTGGTCAACGGCACGGCGATCCACGGCGAGGATTTCGACGACACGTTCGAGGGCGGCCCGATCCATGCCGGTGCGGTGATTGTGCCGGCGGTGCTGGCGGCTTGCGAACGGCACAATCTCGATGGCCGAGCGGCGCTGCTCGGCATCGCTGTCGGCGTTGAGACGATGTGCCGGCTGTCGACCGTGGCGCCGACGCTCACGCACAAGGCGGGATTTCATCCGACGGCAGTGTTCGGCGCCGTCGGTGCGACGGCAGGTGTCGGCGCCGCGCTGAAACTCAACACGCGGCAAATGGTCGACGCGCTCGGCACCGTCGGCTCGATGGCGTCAGGCATCATCGAATATCTGGCGGAAGGCGCCTGGACCAAACGCCTGCATGCCGGCTGGGCGGCGCAATCGGGCATCCGCGCGGCGCTCCTCGGGCGCGCGGGATTTCTCGGGCCGCGCACCGTGTTCGAAGGCGTGCACGGATTCTTTCACGGCTTTGCCAATACGGTGACTGGCGATTTCGATGCGGTCGCCGGTGATTTCGGCACGCGCTGGGTCACCGAGACGCTGGCGTTCAAGGCCTATCCGTGCGGAACCATGACGCATCCCTATATCGATTGCGCGCGGCGCCTTGCGGCGAAGATCAAGGCCGATGATGTCGTCGAGATGGTGTGCGACGTCGGCGAAGGCACCGTGCACCGGCTGTGGGAGCCTTTGGCGGCGAAGCAGCGCCTGAAGAACGGTTATGCCGGAAAATTCTCCACGCCCTATTGCATCGCTGCGGGCTTCGTCCGCGGCAATGTGGGATTGGCCGATTTCTCTGACGCCGCGGTGCACGATCCGGCAGTCGTCGCGCTTGCATCCAAAGTGCGTTACCGGATCGATCCGAAAAATCCCTATCCGAAGAATTTCACCGGCCACATCCGTGCGACCTTGCGCGACGGCTCCGTCGTCGAGGAGCATCAGCCCTATATGCGCGGCGGCATACAGGATCCGCTGACCCGCGCCGATGTCGAGGACAAGTTCATGCTCAGCGCCAGGTACGGCGGCTGGAGCACCGATCGCGCGGCGGCGGCGCTCAAGCTCTGCGGCGCGCTGTTCGCGGGGCCGGTCGATCTCGCTTCGCTGCGGGGATAATGGCGACATCCACCGGACGATTTGCATTTCTGCATGGGTTTATAATTTGCATTTCTGCATAGGTTCATAAGCCGTCAACCAACTCGTTTATTCCTATTTCAACTTGTGGAACCTAGTTTCCTGCGCGGGGCGCCGGGAAGGATTCCCGGCTTTTGAAAAACGACCAGAATGGGGGCGTCGATGCGCACAATTTTGCGCTTTTTGGCGGATGATTCCGCCGCTACTGCCATTGAATATGCAATGATCGCGGCCGGCATCGCGGTGGCCATTGTCTCCGTCGTCCAGGGCTTGGGCTCCCAGGTCAACAGCCTCTTCACATCCGTCGCCACGGCGATGAAATAGCGGCCCCATTTGGCTGCTGCACGCTCCGGAAACCGGGCTGCGCAGCTCGCTTCTCGCGGTGTCGGATTGCGGTCTCCGTATTGGGGACCGATGCTTGACGTCAGTCACTATTTCCGTTACATAACGGCGAATCTCGCTGGCCGCGGGGCGCATCCGGATGCGATCCCGCTGCAGGGTGAGTGCGTTTCCGCACGGTGGCGGCCGGCCGCCTCTGCGCGGATTTGCGGTGGAGCGCCGGGAGGCGCCGCGCGCCCGAAGCAGGCGGTTCGCGCAAGCGGATCGTTCTGTGGCGCGCGCCACGCCCGAAGCGCGGACGAGTGGCAACATTCGCCCGCGTGGCGTGGCCCCTAAGTTTGGCGCCTCTCGGCGCTCCATTGCCCCTCGCTTTGAGGGGGTTCCTGACATGCTTTCGCAAAACTCGGGCGCGATCGTGCCGCGAGAACGGATGCGCTTGCATGGGCCAATGGTCCGTCATCCTGAGGCGGCCGCGCAGCGGCCCTCGAAGGATGCGGCCCGGGCGGGTGACAGCATGGCGATACGGCGGACTTCGGTACGACGGACTTGGGTACGGCGGACTTGGATACGGCAGACTTGGGTCCGATTGGTTAATCGGGTCTTAACCTCGCCGCTCCTATGGTATCCCGCCCTTCGGTAGCGGCGGGCGTTTCCGCTGTTCATTGATGTATAGGATGACCCGCGAAACTGTCCCCAATTCCGCTCACGCGACACCCGTTCGCGCCGCCGGCTCGCGCTCGCCGTTTGTACGGACGCGCGAGCTGCTTGACGGCATTACGCCGGGCAAGTCCGCGATCAGCCTCGCGGTCGGCGAGCCGCAGCATCCGATTCCGCCCTTCGTCGGCAAGATCATCGCCGAACACGTGAACGAATTCGGCCGCTATCCGGCGAACAAGGGACTTGATGAATTCGCCGTGGCCGTCGCGCATTGGCTCGATCGCCGCTTCACGCTCGATCGTCCAGTCGATCCGGCGACCGAAGTGCTGGTGCTCAACGGCACGCGAGAGGGACTGTTTCTCGCAGCGCTTGCCGCCAAGAATTTTGTGGCGCCGCGCGCCGGCCGTCCGGCGATGCTCATTCCCAATCCGTTTTATGCCGCTTACGCCGCGGGCGCGATCGGGGCGGATTGCGAGCCGGTCTATCTGCCGACGACACGGCAGACTGGATTTCTCCCGGACCTCGATGCGCTCGGCGACGATCTTCTTGCGCGCACCGTCGCTTTCTACATCGCGTCACCGTCGAATCCGCAGGGCGCGGTGGCCGACCTCGCCTATCTGCGCAAGCTGACAGCGTTGGCGCGCCGCTTCGGCTTCATGGTTTTTTCCGACGAATGTTATTGCGAAATCTACAGCGACCGCGCGCCTGCGGGCATGCTCGAAGCCGCAGGGCCCGATTTCACCAATGTCGCAGTATTCCACTCGCTGTCGAAACGCTCGAGCTTGCCGGGATTGCGCGTCGGCTTTGTCGCGGGCGACCGGAAATATCTCGCGGCCTATCTCGAATTGCGCAATGTCGCGGCGCCGATGGTGCCGACACCGATGCAGCACGTCGCGATCGCCGCCTATAACGACGAGAAACACGTCGAGGAAAACCGCCGCCTCTATCGCGAGAAGTTCGATCTCGCCGACCAGATCGTCGGCGACCGGTATGGCTATCGCCGCCCGGCCGGCGGATTTTTCCTCTGGCTCGATGTCTCGGCGCAGGGCGGCAGCGAGGCCGTGACAAAACGGTTGTGGAGCGAGGCCGGATTGCGCGTGGTGCCCGGACGCTATCTCGCGCGCGAAGAGCCGGACGGCAGCAATCCCGGCGCGGACTATATCCGCGTCGCCATGGTGCATGACAACGCAATCACCGCCGAGGCGATGCATCGCCTTGTGACGGTCCTCGGATAAGGCAAAGACGCGATGTCGATGATCGACCGCAGCCTTGATGGAATGGCCTCTTTGTCGGGCCAGCTCGGCGCCATTCTCAAGCGCCGCTTGCGCGAAGTCGGCGGCATTGCGCTGATCAGCCTCGCCATGATGGCGGCGCTCGCGCTCGCCACCTGGTCGGTGCAGGACCCCTCGCTCAGTCACGCCACCGACGCGCGCGTGCATAATCTTCTCGGCATCACCGGCGCGGTCGCCGCCGATCTGATGATGCAGCTCCTCGGCCTTGGTTCGCTGGCGCTGCTGTTGCCGATCGCGGTGTGGGGCTATCGGCTGCTTGGCCACCGGCGGCTCAACCGCGAACGGCTGCGGGTTCTGCTTTGGCTGGTCGGCGCCGTGCTCGCTGCCGCTTTCGCCTCGTGCCTGCCGCGGAGTTCATCGTGGCCGCTGCCGTCCGGCCTGGGCGGGGTCATCGGCGACGCCATGCTGCGGCTGCCGGTCATGCTGTTCCATGTTCAACTCGTCGGCATAAACCGTCTCGCCGCGGCGACCGTGCTCGGGCTCACTGCGCTCGTCACTTTCGCCGGCGCCGCAGGCGCGCTGTGGCGCGACGCGCCGAAGGAGGACGAGGCCGAGGCCGAGGAGGAAGAACCGGCCGCGGACGACGAAGACGACAGCGGCTGGGTTTCGCTCGGCTATCTGGCGCATACGATCCTGAGTTTCCGGGCGCGGATTGCACGGCTGTTCCGCCGCCGCGAGCGAACCCCGATGCCGGCCCGCGGCGAGTCCGCACTGGCGCGGCGCCGCATCGAGCCGCGCTTCGACTATGCGGCCGAGCGTTACGCCGACGAGGACGTTGCAGAGGACGATGCCGAGGCTGCGCCGCGCGCTCCGCGCAAGCCGCGCGCCCCCAAAGCACCGCGCCGCTCGTCCGGCGGCTATATCCTTCCGCCGCTCGAACTTTTGACGCAGCCGAGCAAGATCAGCCGCACTACCGTCAGCAACGAAACGTTGCAGACCAATGCCACCGCGCTCGAAGGCGTGCTGGGCGACTTCGGCGTGCGCGGCGAGATCATCAATGCGCGGCCGGGCCCGGTGGTGACGCTCTACGAACTCGAGCCGGCGCCGGGCATAAAATCGTCGCGGGTCATCAGCCTCGCCGACGACATCGCGCGATCCATGAGCGCGCTGTCGGCACGCGTCGCCGTGGTGTCGGGACGCAATGCCATCGGCATCGAATTGCCGAATCCGACGCGCGAGAAAGTTTTTCTGCGCGAACTGCTTTCGTCGCAGGACTATGCCGACAACACCTTCAGGCTGCCGCTCTGCCTCGGCAAGTCGATCGGCGGCGAGTCGGTACTCGTCGATCTGGCGCGCATGCCGCATCTGCTGATCGCCGGCACCACCGGGTCCGGCAAATCCGTTGCCATCAACACCATGATCCTGAGCCTGGTTTACCGGCTGCAGCCGGACCAGTGCCGGCTGATCATGGTTGATCCGAAAATGCTGGAGCTCTCCGTCTACGACGGCATCCCGCATCTGCTCACGCCCGTCGTGACCGATCCGAAGAAAGCGGTGGTCGCGCTCAAATGGGCGGTGCGCGAGATGGAAGAACGCTACAAGAAAATGTCAAAACTCGGCGTGCGCAATATCGACGGTTACAATGCGCGCGTCGCCGAAGCGAAGGCCAAGGGCGAGAAGCTCAGCCGCACGGTCCATACCGGCTACAATCGCGAGAGCGGCCAGGCCATCTACGAGAACGAGGAGCTCGATCTCGAGGCGCTGCCCTACATCGTCGTCATCGTCGACGAGATGGCCGACCTGATGATGGTCGCGGGCAAGGACATCGAGGGCGCGGTGCAGCGGCTCGCGCAAATGGCGCGCGCTGCCGGCCTCCACGTGATCCTGGCGACGCAGCGGCCGTCGGTCGACGTCATTACCGGCACGATCAAGGCCAATTTCCCGACCCGTATTTCCTTCCAGGTCACCTCCAAGATCGACAGCCGCACCATTCTGGGCGAGCAGGGCGCCGAACAACTGCTCGGTCAGGGCGACATGCTTTACATGGCGGGCGGCGGACGCATCAGCCGCGTGCACGGGCCGTTCGTGTCCGACGAGGAAGTCGAGAAAGTGGTGCGGCACCTCAAATCGCAAGGCACGCCGGAATATCTCGAAGCCGTCACCGCGGAAGAGCCGCAGGACGAGAACGGCAATCCGATCTTCGACGCGACGTCGATGGGCGCGGCCGAGGGCGGCGACCTTTATCAGCAGGCAGTCGCGATCGTCACGCGCGACCGCAAGGCGTCGACCAGCTACATCCAGCGGCGCTTGCAGATCGGATATAACCGTGCGGCCTCGCTGATGGAGCGCATGGAGCAGGAAGGTATCGTCGGGCAGCCCAATCACGCCGGCAAGCGGGAAATCCTGGTTGAGGGCGCCGGCGAAGATGCCTATTGAGAATCGTGTGCTTGCTCTTTAATCCGGGATCGTCATCCTAAGCCGCGAATTCGCCATATCGTGCGACTAGCGGATTGAGTTCTTCTTTTTGGCGTGCGCACGGGCGTTTCAGCAGGAGAGGGATATGGCGGCAAAGTGCGCGGCGTTTTGCGTGGCAATGGCTTGCGGCTTCGCTTTGCTGGCGGCCGCGCCGGCTTTTGCCGAAAGCGTGCCGCTGCCGACGCCGGCTCCGCTGCCCAAGACCGGGTCCGCATCTCCCCCTGCCGCCAACGGCGCCACCCCGGCCGAGGCGCAAAAGCCGCCGGGCTTTTTCCCGTTCACTTTGCCGTTCGACAAAGGCTCGGGCTCGTCGAGCCAGGCGACCGCGTTCGACACCAAACAGCGCGCGCTGCTCGACCGCATCAGCATGTATCTCTCCAGCGTGCAGACGCTGGTCGGAAATTTCGTCCAGATCGGACCTGATGGCGGACGGACCGAGGGAACCTTCTACATCCAGAAACCCGGCCGCGTGCGCTTTGCCTATAATCCGCCGAGCCCCATCGACATCATTGCCGACGGTTCCCAGGTCGTCGTGCGCGACCGCAAGCTCGCAACGCAGGATCTCTATCCGCTGTCGCAGACGCCGCTGCGCTATCTGCTCGCCGACCGCATCGACCTGATGCGCGACACCGACATCGTCAGCGTCACCTCCGACGATACTTTCGCCACCGTCGTCATCGAGCAGAAGCAGCTCATGGTCGGTACCAACCGGCTGATGATGATGTTCGACGCCAAGGACCTGACGCTCAAGCAGTGGACCGTCACCGATCCGCAGGGTTTCGACACCACGGTTGCGGTCTACAACCTCGACACGGCCAAAAAGCCCGATCCGGATTTATTCGTGATCAATTACCAGCGCAATCAAGGCGTTCAGTAACCGGCAATTCTGCCGTGCGCCGTGACGCTGCGGCGCTCCCGACCGGCAATCGTCTGTGGATACCGGATCTTCCGCCCGCGCGGATGATGACACACCGGAAAATGCTGGTTTAATGACCGGCCCGGCACCACATTCCCACAATGAAAATCAAGATCACATCCTGGAATATCAATTCGGTGCGGCTGCGCATCGATCTGGTCGCCAAATTCATAAAATCCGTCCGTCCCGACATTCTTTGCCTGCAGGAGACCAAATGTCCGGACGACAAATTCCCGCTCAAGCGTTTCAAGCGCCTCGGCTATGAGAACGTCGCGCTCAACGGCCAGAAGGGCTATCACGGCGTCGTCGTGCTCTCGCGGCTGCCGTTCGAGAGCCATGACATCCAGCGCTTTTGCGGCAAGAGCGATTGCCGCCACGTCTCGGCCGTGTTCGGCGAGCGCGCCGGCCTGCGCGATCCGATCACGGTGCACAATTTCTACGTTCCCGCCGGCGGCGACATTCCCGATCCGGCGGTCAATCCGAAATTCGCCCACAAGCTCGCCTTCCTCGACGAGATGCGCGACTGCGCGGCGCTGCGGCCGGCGCGGTCCGAGCGGTCGATCCTGGTCGGCGATCTCAACGTCGCGCCGCTCGAACACGACGTCTGGAGTCACAAGCAGATGGTCCGGGTCGTGTCGCATACGCCGGTCGAATGCGAAAAATTCGCCGCGGCGCGCGAGGCCGGCGGTTGGGTCGATACGATGCGGCAGCTCACGCCCGAGCCGGCGAAGCTCTATACGTGGTGGAGTTACCGTTCGCCGGACTGGGTGACTGCTGACAAAGGCCGCCGTCTCGATCATGTTTGGGCGTCGCCGGTTTTGGCCGACCGTGTCGCCCGGATCGATATTGCCAGAAACTACCGGGGCGCCGAGCGTCCATCAGACCACGTGCCGGTCACGGCGACGCTGGAGGCTTAAGTCATGAGCTCTTCGAAGAGGTGGCGCGCCCGCCTTCGGCGATGGCAGACCATCGCGCGCGATCCCGGCCTCACGGCCGTCCTGATCATCGAAGGACTGCTGATTTTCCTTTTGGTGCCGTTGACCGGAATGGGTGTCCTGCCGGGAATAGTTTTGCCGGTGATGTTTATAGTTCTGGTTTTCTCCATTCTCATGGTGACCTGGCATAGCCACGTCGCCACCGTCGCGGTCCTGATTGCGGTCGCCTTAAGCCCGATCGGAACGCTGCTTTGGCGCGAGGACCCGACGCCGCTGACGCAATGGCTGAGTGCAGGCGGACGCTTTCTTGCCATTGCGGCGCTTAGCCTGACGATCGCACGCGCGGTGTTCGGCTCCGGCCGCGTGACCTTTCATCGCGTGCAAGGCGCGGTCATCCTTTACCTTAACTTCGCGCTCTTGTTTTTCACGGTCTACCGGCTGATCGAAGTTCTCCAGCCCGGCTCCTTCGCCAATCTTCCGCACACCGGCGCCGAATTCGGCTCGGGCGCGACGCTTCTGTATTTCAGCTTCTGCACGCTCACCACGCTCGGCTACGGCGATATCACCCCGGTGCATCCCCTGGCGCGCAGTCTTGCCAATCTCGAAGCGGTGATCGGTGCGCTTTACCCGGCGACGCTTCTGGCCCGGCTGGTCAGTCTCGAGATCGAGCATCGCCGGGAGTCCAGGAAGCATTGAAGGCACCAGACCGCGATCCGATTAAGTTGAATCGGATCACGGTCTAGTTTTTTCGTTGGAGCATGATCTTTTCGGAAAACCGGTTTCCACTTTTCCGGATCATGCGCTAGCGCGGCCCGGTTCCGCGCACCAGCGCGGCGCGCACGTTCTCCATTTCACGCGCCCATTTGTCGGCGCGCGAAGCCATCAATTCCCGCAGCCGCTGCGCCGCCTCGGGATAGCTTTCGAGCATTTTCAGGAACATCGCACGCGAGATGCGCAGGACGAGCGAATCCTCGCGCGCGGTGGCGGTGCCGGTCCGCCGCGATTCCGTGAGGAGTGCCGCCTCGCCGAGCAACGCACCTTGCCCGGCGACGATCTCACTGCCGCCTGCGAGGTCCGGCTGAAGCCCGAACGAGCCCTGCTGTACGACGAAGGCGCAATCGGCGGCGTCGCCGGCGCGGAACAGCACTTCGCCGCCCTGGACCGAATAGTTCTCGGCGCCGATGGCAAGGATGCGCAACGCCGGGGCGCCGAGCCGCCGCAGAACCGGGACCCGTTCAAGGAACGCGATGTCGTCGTCGATACTCATGACAACCGCCGATCACGGCACAAGTTTGTAGCCGCCGGCTTCAGTGACAAGGATGGCGGGGGCTGCGGCATCTTTCTCGATCTTTTGCCGCAACCGGTAGATATGCGTCTCCAGCGTGTGCGTGGTAACGCCCGAATTATAACCCCACACTTCCTGCAACAATGTCTCGCGCGACACCGGCCGCTGCCCGGCGCGATAGAGGTAGCGCAGGATCGAGGTTTCCTTTTCGGTCAGCCGCACCTTGCTGCCTTTGGGATTGAGCAGGAGCTTCGAGCTCGGCCGGAACGTGTATGGCCCGATGGTGAAGACAGCATCCTCGCTCGCCTCGTGCTGGCGAAGCTGCGCGCGAATGCGCGCCAGCAGCACCGCGAACCGGAACGGCTTCGTCACATAATCGTTGGCGCCGGATTCCAGGCCGAGGATGGTGTCGGAATCGGTGTCGTGGCCGGTCAGCATGATGATCGGCGCCTTGAAGCCGTTCTTGCGCAGGATGCGCACGGCTTCGCGGCCGTCGATATCGGGCAGGCCGACGTCCATGATGACGAGGTCGACTTGGCCGGCTTTTGCCGCCTGGACGCCTTTGCTGCCGCTATCGACCGCAATGGCTTCGAACTCCTCGTGCAGCGAAAGCTGCTCCGTGAGCCCCTCGCGCAGCTCGGCATCGTCGTCGACAATCAGGATATTACGCGTATTCGGCATTAAATCCCCGCCAGGCCGCCGCTTTGTTGCGCCACGAAGCGCCAAGGTGAAGGATACTAGAGCCGCGGGCTGTTGGAAATCAGAGCCTTTATGCGACGGACTTTGCTTCACCATCTCCGCGTTGCGGCCCGGCCCGGTCACCGATCGCAGGGCTTGTTGCGCATTGGCCCAACGACCGTACGGGTCGCGCTCGGCCGCGGTGGGATTAAGGCATCCAAATGGGAAGGCGACGGCGGCACGCCAGCCGGCACGTTCCATCCGGTGCGGCTGTGGTGGCGGGCCGACCGGCTGCCCCGCCCGCGGACATCGCTGCCGCTCCGCCGCATCGGTCCCAACGACGCCTGGTGCGAGGACCCGGCAGATCGCCGCTATAATCACTCCGTCCGGCGCTCGGCCAGTGAACCAGGCGACCGGCTACGCCGGAAGGACGGGCTGTACGATCTCATCGTCGAGATCGACCATAATACGCGGCCTCGCGTGGCTGGACGCGGCAGTGCGGTCTTCATTCACGTCGCCCGGGATGGATTTGGACCAACGGCAGGCTGCGTTGCGCTAAGGCGCCCGGATTTGCTGCGGCTTCTTCGCCGCCTAGGCACGAAGACACGAATACAAATTCATTCTTAGTGAGCCACCGTCCTGGTGCCGAAAATCGCGGTACCGACCCGTACGTGGGTGGCGCCCATCGCGATCGCCGCCGGGAAGTCCGCGCTCATCCCCATCGACAGGAGTTTCAGGCCGTTGCGGCCCGCGATCTTGGCGGTCAGCGCGAAGTGGGGCGCTGGCGCGTCGTTCTGCGGCGGGATGCACATCAGGCCTGAAATCGTCAGCCCATAGCGATCGCGGCAGGCGGCAAGGAAGGCGTCGGCGTCCTGGGGCAGCACGCCGGCCTTTTGCGGCTCGGCGCCGGTATTGATCTGGGCAAACAGCAGTGGGCGCCGTCCTTGCCCGGCGATTTCCTTTGCCAGCGCTTCAGCCAGGCTCGCACGATCGATCGAATGGATGGCGTCGAACAGCGCCACCGCGTCTTTGGCCTTGTTCGACTGCAGCGGGCCGACGAGATGCAGTTGCAGCCCGTCATGCCGCGTCACCAGCGGCGGCCATTTGGCCTTGGCTTCCTGGACCCGGTTTTCGCCGAAAACCCGCTGGCCGGCGGTGATGACGGGCTCGATCTCGTCCGGCCCGAATGTCTTCGACACCGCAACGAGCGTGACCGATGCCGGATCGCGGCCGGCATCGCGGCACGCTCGCGCGATATCGCCGCGCACCGCAGTGAGTCCGGCCTCTTGGGTCATGCTTTCCATGTGGTCAATGGCAGCCTGGATGATTCAAATTTTAGCGACATCACGGGGCCCATTTTTACGCATGCCCCTTAGCTTGTGAAACGGGGTGGGAGTGCGGGATGCCGTCGAACGGCCAGCCAAAACTTGATAAGCCGTCATGGCCCAAGAAGCCATTGCTGAGCATTCGCGCCCGGCTGATCGTTCTTGCCCTGCTCGCGATCACGCCGCTGATGCTCGAGCGCGTCCACGGCCTTGAAACCGCCCGCGCCGAACGCACCCAGCGCGCCAATGTCGAAGTGGCCGAACTCGCCCGCCGCGGCGCCGAATCGCAACAGGAAATCATCTATTCGGTTCGCGCTCTGCTGCAACTCGTCTCGCACGTCTATGTGGATGTGTCGCTCGATTCACCGAATTGCAGCCGATATCTGGACGACCTGACAAAGAATATCCCCTGGATCCGCAGCCTCTCCGTCGCCAGCGTCGACGGCCGCCTCAAATGCTCGACCGATCCGCAAGCGATCGGCCTGAATGTCTCCGAGCGGCCGCATTTTCAAGACGCATTGCGCACGCGCAGCTTTGTGCTCAGCGACTATCTCATCAATCGCACGCATCAGGTGCCGAGCCTCGTCGCCACCTTCCCGGTCATCAAGGAAGACGGCTCGGTGGGCGGCGTCGTGCACGCGGTCATCAATCTGCAATGGATCGGACAACTCGCGGCGACCGCCGCGGAACAATCCGGCGCGTCGGTCATGCTGATCGACGGCAATGGCACGCTTGTCGCCAGCTCGGCCGACCAGGAACAATACGTCGGCAAGCGCTTCGGCGAGCATCCCCTGGCGCGCGACCTGCTTGCCGGCGACGAAGGCACGATGACGATCGCCGGCTTCGACGGCATTCGCCGCATCTTCGCTTTTGTCCGCGTGCCGTGGACGCAAGCGCATCTTGCGGTCGGACTCGATGAAAATGCCGTGCACAGCAGCATCGACCGCAAGATCGACTTTGCCTATTTGCAACTTTCCCTGTTCGGCATTTTCGTTCTGGTGCTCGCCTGGTTCGGCGGCGAGCAGCTTGTGGTGCGGCCGATCCGCTCGCTGGTTCGCACCGCCACGCGTTTTGGCCGCGGCGACCTGCATGTGCGGGCGTCGCAGGAACCGTGGGTCGCCGAGTTCGCGCCGCTGGCGGCCGCGCTTGACGACATGGCGGCAAAGCTCGCCGAACGCGAAGAGGAATTGCAGATTGCCAACCAGCATCTCGAGGAACTGGCGAGCCTTGACGGACTGAGCGGCCTCGCCAACCGGCGCGGCTTCGATCGCCGGCTCGAACGCGAATGGCAGCTCGCCGCCGAGACCTGCGCGCCGATCGCGCTGATGATGATCGATATCGACCACTTCAAGCTGTTCAACGACCGCTACGGCCATGTCGCCGGCGATACCTGTCTGCGCGCCGTTGGCGAGACACTGTCGCTCGTCACGCTCGAAGAGGCCGTGCTGGTCGCCCGGTATGGCGGAGAGGAATTCGCGCTCTTGCTCCCCGGATTAGATCTTAAGCGTGCGGTGGAACTCGCAGACGAAGCGCGCAAGGTCGTGGAAGGTCTTCTGATCAATCATTCCGAATCGCCCTGCGGTCACGTCACCGTCAGCATCGGAGTCGAGTTCTATAGTGCCGGAGAATTTCCAGACCGCGGCCGATCTGGTCGAGGCAGCCGACACCGCGCTCTACGACGCCAAGCGCCGTGGCCGCAATAACGTGGCCGCCTATGTGCGGATGCCGCTGCGCGCGGCGTCATAGCGCGCGTTTTACGCACTCCTTTCCGGCTCTTTCAAAAATCCGGCTCGCGGTCCCTCCACAGCAGACCGGCGTCGTCTCTGCTTGCCTGGACGCGGTCCTGCGACCAAGATGCGCGGCATCGAGGAACAAGCCGTCATGCCGCGTACGCTGTTCGACAAAATCTGGCAGAGCCACCGTGTCGCCGAGCGCGCCGATGGGCGGGAGCTCATCTATATCGACCGTCACGTGTTGCACGAACTGCACGCCCATCACGCTTTCGCCCAATTGCAGCGGCAGCAGCGTGCCGTGCATCGGCCCGATCTCACCTTCGCGGTGCAGGATCATACGGTTTCGACCCAGCCCGGCCGCGGCGACGACACCAATCCGTCCGGCACGGCGTTCATCCATGCGATGCGCGACGGCTGCCGCGACAGCGGTATCAGGCTGTTCGATATCGGCGATCCCGATCAGGGTATCTCCCATGTCGTGGCGCCGGAACTCGGTATCGTTCTGCCGGGTGCAACGCATGCCGTCCCTGACAGTCACGCCAGCACCGTCGGCGGTGTCGGCGCGTTGGCGTTCGGCTGCGGCACGAGCGAACTCGCGCATATCCTCGTCACGCAGGTGATGGCGCTCAAACGGCCGAAGCGCATGCGGGCGCGGCTCGATGGCAGGCTCGGCGCGCATGTCAGCGCCAAGGACGTCGCGCTGCGGCTCACTGCCGAGCTTGGCGTGGCCGGAGGGCGCGGCTTTGCCGTCGAATATGCCGGTGCAGCCGTGCGCGCCATGCCGATCGAGCAGCGCATGACGCTGTGCAATCTCAATATCGAAATGGGAGGCCGCTCGGGTTTCGTGGCGCCCGATGACGCAACCTTCACCTGGCTGGCGGGCCGTGCCTTCGCGCCGCAAGGTGCATCGTGGGATCGCGCGCTCGCGCATTGGCGGACGCTGACAACGGACGAGGACGCGACTTTCGATCGCGAAGTCGTTCTTGATTGTGGAGCGCTCGAGCCGCAGATCACCTGGGGCACCGATCCGAGCCAGGTCGTCGGGATTTCAGGCCGCGTGCCCGAACCTGCAGCAGTCGATCCCGGCCGGCGCGCGGCCGCGGAAAGCGCATTTTCTTACATGGGCCTCACACCGGGAACACCGCTCGCCGGTCTGCCGGTCAATCGCGTCTTCATCGGCTCCTGCACCAATGCCCGCCTTCCGGATTTGCAGGCCGCAGCCTTGGTGGTGCGCGGCCGGCGCGTCGCCGCGGGTGTCGTCGCCATGGTCGTGCCGGGATCATCCAGCGTGAAACGCGACGCGGAAGCCGCGGGGCTTGATCGTATCTTCCGCGACGCCGGTTTCTTTTGGGGCGAGTCCGGCTGCTCGATGTGCGCCGGTGGCAACGGCGACCGTGGCCAGCCCGGCGAGCGCTGCGTCTCGACCACCAACCGCAATTTCGAAAATCGCCAGGGCTCCAGCGTGCGTACGCATCTGGCGAGCCCCGAAACCGCCGCCGCCACCGCGATTGCCGGGCGCATCGCCGACGTGCGCCAGTTGCTGCCGGGAGCGGCCTGATGCAGCCCTTCGCGCGCCACACCGGCATCGCCGCGCCGCTTCTCACCGACGACATCAATACCGATCAGATCGCGCCGTTCCTGCCGTCGCGCAGTCTCAAGGATGATTACAAGGCGATGTTGTTTTGCCGCGCGCGCCGGCGCGACGACGGCAGTGAAAATCCGGACTTCGTGCTCAACAAACCGCAATTTCGCGGCGCCGGACTTCTGGTGACCGGCCACAATTTCGGCGCCGGTTCTTCACGCGAATCCGCGGTCTGGAGCATGATCGCGAACGATATCCGCGTCATCGTGGCCAGGAGTTTTGCCGATATCTATCGCGAGAACTGCCTGCAGAACGGCTTGCTGCCGGTCGTGCTCGGCGAAGGCGACGCGGATAATTTCATTGCCCGCGTCGTCGCCGCCGACGGCAAAGCGCCCTTCACCGCCGATCTCGTGACCAAATGCATCAGCGGCCCGGGCGGCCCCGACATCGCCTTCGACTTTCCCGATGCCGATCGCACGCGCCTGCTTGAAGGCCTCGACGATATCGGGCTGACGCTCGAGCACATGGACGAGATCGTAAGCTGGGAACACCGCGTGGCGCAGTCGCAGCCGTGGTTGCAGAGCACGCGCGATAGCCGCCGGCCGGCATCCGGCGCGTCGTGAACAGGAGATGGAAATGAGCGTGCGAAAGAAATTCAAGGCCATCATGGCGGGCAAGCGCCTCGTCCTCATGCCCGGCGCCTATGACGCGCTCTCCGCCCGTATCATGGAAGCGGAGGGTTTCGAGGCGATTTGCGCCGGAGGCTACGCCGCGGTCGGCTCGATGCTCGCGCAACCGGACATGGGCCAGTCCAATATGCGCGACTACGCCGACCATTACGCGCGTATCTGCGCGGCCGTGGAAATTCCGGTCTATGCCGATGCCGACACCGGATTTGGCGGGGTCAACAACGTGCGCCAGATGGTGCGCGCGTTCGAGGCGGCCGGCGTCGCCGGTGTTTTCATCAGCGATCAGGTGTTCCCGAACCGCTGCGGTTATCTGCCGGGCAAGCAGGTGATCCCGGTCGAGCAGATGCTTGCCAAGATCAAAGCCGCGCTCGACGCGCGGCGCGATCCAGATTTCTTCATTGTCGCCCGCACCGACGCCGCGGGTGTCGAAGGCCTCAATGCGGCGGTCGGGCGCTCCCAGCTTTTCATGGAAGCCGGCGCCGATATGGCAAAGCCCATGGGCGTCGATTCGATCGAAGACATAAAGCGCGTCATGCGTGAGGTCGGCGGTCCACACATGGCGACGTTGTCACAGGCGGCGGGGCTCAAGCGGCGAAGTCTTGAGGAACTCGAAGCCGCGGGCGTCGCCGCCGCGACATTTCCCTCGATTGCCCTGTTCGCCGCCGCGAATGCCGTTCGCAACGTGCTGCGCATCCTCAAGCGCGAGAATTCGCTCACCGCCACATTCGATCATCTTCTGCCGCTCGACGATTATTACGAGCTTGTCGGCCTGAAGGACGTGCTGACGCGTGAAGAACGCTACGATCAGGCGGCTGCCGCGCTCGCGCACAAGCGCGCCGCGGAATAGCCGCTGCCCGGCGACGTCTCGGCGGAAATAAGTCCTATCGGTGGAAGGAGGCGGCCAAAAAGGGGGTCGCCAAAAAGAAAGGGGCCGACACTAGGCCGGCCCTTCCCCCATACGATCCAATTGCTGTACAGCAATTACCCCTTGGTAACGACCGGCGGCGGGGCCTTACCCTTGCCAGTATTCGCACAGCCAACGATGCTGAGGAGAGCCAACACCGCGGCAGTCGCTAGAACAAGCTTTTTCATGGAGAGAACTCCCCCTTGTCATGACACAATTAACCATACAGGGGGGTCTATCAGTCCTCTAGTGCTGAAAAGACACAGTCTCGATTTGATTGAGCCGCGATTGCGGTTCCATGGCCGGTGCATCTTTAGGTTTAGGTAAGGAACAGCTCACAAGGAGCGCACCGATACCCGATCGTGGACGATTTTCCGGGGTTCATCGGAAATCCGCCCGGGGACCGGTCAGCCGTCGGCAATAGGGCAGAGATCTTCCGGCCAGGCGTGCTGAATTTACTGGACCATCGTTGCAAATATGCCGCAGTGCAAAAAATCCAGAATCTCTGCCGAAAATTTGCCACTGGGCGCTGGCCTATTGTTGTTACGATAAAGGCATCAAGCGCGATGAACCGGGACCGAATTGCGGTGGCTAAAACAGGCCGGCAGGACATGCCGACTGAGCCCGGACACAAAGTTCGGTACCTCGATGGCACGTTGCGGTCACGCGGAGGGCATCATGCGGCATAGGCTGGGCGATCGGGCACACGCTGTTTGGCTGGCGGGCATTATCGCTTTGGCCGCGCTGTTGGGCGTCGGGCTTTCATCTGCGGTCGCGCAAGACAGCGCCAAGCCCGCGGCGGCTGCGGCGGCCAGCGCCGCGCCGAAAATTGTCAGGGCGGCGAATGCAAAAGCGAGCCTGACCACCAGCGGCTCCGGTGCGTATTACATCGAATTCCGTTCGCGCTACGCGTGGGACTACGGCCACACCTATATCGTCCACGGCCGCGTCGGCGAAGCGCCGACCAAGGCCAGCGTTGCCGGACTTTCGCCGGTCGGCGATGACGCGACGGCCTGGGTGATCGGCCATTACGTTCCGGTCCCCGCCGAAACCGGATGGACCGACGGCGACCTCGAGGACAAATATGTCTCCGCCCGCTACCGCGTCCTGATGAACAAGGATCAGTACGATCGCGTCATGGCCTACGTGCGGGACCTGCAGGGGCGTTCGCATAGCTGGAGCGCGGAACTTTACAACTGCAACGCCTTCGTCGCCGACATCGCGAAGGAAATGGGCCTGAAAGTGCCGTCGTCGACGCTGATCTATCCAAAAATTTTCGTGAGCCATCTTCGCATGATCAATACCGGGCATCCGGAAGCAGAAGAAACTCTTGTCAGCGACAATATGAAGGAAATGAACAGTCCGACACGTGACGGCCGGGCGATGATCAATAGCGGTGTTCACACCATCCGCGCCGATGGCACGCCGTCGTCGAATTCGCCCGTGGCGCCGTCGGTTACGATCGGTTCGATCCACGTATCGAACAAGGGGGCGGGCGCTTCCGCACCATCCCAATAACGACGGACTAATCGTGCAAACAAAAAATCTCAACGTGATTGCCGCGTTGGCGGCAGCTTTGGCGCTTTCGGCGTGCGCAACGGGCGGCTCTCCGGGCGCGCCCGCGGCCAGTGGCGGCAGCGCCGTACCGACGACAAGTCTCGGGCAGCGCGATCTCACGCCGCAGGAGAAGAAGGCCATTGTCGACGCGATTGCGCCGTCGCTGCGCAATCCGGGAGCCGCGAAATATCGATGGGCGAAATTCCCGGTGATCGTGAACGACGAGATGGTGAACTACTGCGCGACGGTGGACGCCCAGAGCCCGTTTCCGGCTTACAGTGGCCAGCAAGCCTATATCGTCGAAGCCCACATGACCGCGGGGCGGGTCACGTCGGCGGTCATGGGCTTGATCGCCGGCGGCAAGGATTTCGCCATCGTCACCAAGATGTGCGCCAAATACGGTCTGGATCCGAAGAACGCCAGCTAGAGGCGGCGCCGGCCAAAAACCACACCTACTGAAAATCTAGTGCTGCGGCGACCATTCCTCGGCGCTCGCGCCGGCGAGCGATTGCACGCGGGCTTCGTCGGCGGCGAGTTCGCGCGCCGGGCCGGAATAAACCACGTGACCGTCATCGAGCACATAGGCGTGGTCGGCGACTTCGAGGCTCATGCGGACATTCTGTTCCACGAGGAGCACGGTCATGCCCTCCGACCGCATCTGCGTCACGATCCGGAAGACCTCGCGCACGATCAGCGGGGCGAGCCCTTGCGACGGCTCGTCGAGAATGAGGAGCTTCGGATTGAGCAAAAGCGCGCGCCCGATCGACAGCATTTCCTGCTCGCCGCCGGAGAGTTGGCGGCCGCGGTTCGATTTGCGTTCCAGGAGCCGGGGGAACAGCCGGTAGATACCGGCGGGCGTCCACGGACCCGGCCGCTCCAGCGGCACCAGCAGATTCTCGTCCACGGTCAGATTGGGAAAAATCTTGCGGCCTTCGGGAACATAGCCGACGCCGGTCGCCGCGATGCGAAACGGCGGCCAGCCCGTTGTGTCCGTACCGAAGATGGTGACGTGGCCTTCGCGGGGCGGGGTGAGGCCCATGAGGCTGCGCAGCGTCGTGGTTTTGCCGGCGCCGTTGCGGCCAAGCAGCGCCGTCACCTTGCCCTCGGCGACTTCAAGGCTGACGCCGTGCAGGATGTGGCTCTTGCCATAAAATGTGTGGAGGCCTTCGGCTATCAAGGCTGCGGTCATGCCGCTTGCCCCAGATAGGCGGTCTGCACGGCCTTGTTGGCGGCGATCTCCGGCGGTGTGCCTTCGGCGAGGAATTTGCCCTGATCGAGCACCATGATGCGATCGGCAAGGTGAAAGACGACGCGCATGTCGTGTTCGATCAAGACGATCGTCAGCTTGCCGTCCTTGTGCAATTTCCGGATCAGCTGGGTGATGTCGTAGGTTTCCTGGTCGCCCATGCCGGCGGTCGGCTCGTCGAGCAGCAAAAGGCGCGGCTTGAGCGCAAGCGCCATCATGATTTCGGTGGCGCGCTGATCGCCGTGCGACAGCTCGCCGACCTGACGATCGGCTTTCGCGCCGAGGTTGCCCATGTCGATCAGTTCGCTGACGCGGCTGCGGACCTTTTCATCATCGGCCTGTGACAGCCACGCGCGCAGCCGAAAACCGGATGCGACTTCCACAGGAATGCGCAGGTTCTCCCAAACCGACAGTTCCGGAAACACCTCGGTCACCTGAAATGTGCGGGCCATGCCGCGCCAGACCCGGCGCGCGGGCAACAGTTGGCTGACGTCTTCGCCGTCGAAAACGATCTGGCCCGACGTCGGCGTGAAGAACCCGGTGATCAGGTTGAAAAACGTAGTCTTGCCGGCGCCGTTGGGGCCGATGATGGCGCGCAATTCGCCAGGCGCCACCGTCATCGAAATATCGTTGACGGCAATCAGGCTGCCGAAATGCTTCGAGACGTTTTTGACTTGCAGCAGGCTCACGACACGGCCTTTCGCCGAATGATACCAAGGACGCCGCGCGGAAAGAAGAGGACGACGAGAACGAAAAACAGGCCGATGAACGACATCCAGTTCTCGGTTTCGCTCGAAATGTAGTCCTGGAGCACGAGGAAGATGGCCGAGCCGATCAGCGGGCCCCAGAAGCTCCGCATGCCGCCCAGGACCGCCATGATGACGAAATTACCGGACTGATCCCAGCGCAAGGCGCGCGGATCGACGAAGTCGTTCATCAGCGCGAACAGCGTTCCGGCGATGCTGACGAAGAAGCACGAAACCACCCAGGACATCCAGATGTGCCAATCGACCGGGATACCGAGGAAGCGGGCGCGGCGCTCATTCTCGCGGATCGCGAGCAGCGTGCGGCCGAACGGCGAGCGCAGCAGGAACGCCATTGCGGCCACCGATACCGCGAATACGGCGACGACGAAGTAGTAGAACGCCTTGTTGTTGTTGAGAATGTCGACGGTGATGAAGCCGAAATCGAGTGGAACGCGACGCCACGCGCTGACGCCATCGTCGCCGCCGGTCAGGGAGAACCACTGGAAGGCGATGAAATAGAACACCTGGCCGAAGGCAATGGTGCACATGGCGAAGTAGACGCCGCGCAATCTTGCGATCATCGGGCCGATGATCGCCGCGGCCACCGTGCCCAGCACGATCCCGGCGAGCATGCCAAGCGGCGTGCTCGGATAGACGTACTTGATGGTCAACGCGGTGCCGTAGGCGCCGAGGCCGAAATAGGCGGCGTGGCCGAAGGACAGCACGCCGGTGTAACCGAGGAGGAAATTGAGCGCCATGGCGGCAAGCGCGTAGATCATGACGCGCGTGCCGAGTTCGACATAGCTGCCGATCATCGGCAGCCAGAACGGCGCGCTCAACACCAGCACCCAGACCAGAACGTCTCCGGCCCTTTTGTCGAATTTCGGCATCAGAAACGCCCTTCCTCGCCCAACAGGCCGCGCGGCCGGACGATCAGCACGAGCGCCATCATCACGTACATCACGGCTTCGCTTGCCGCCGGGAGGAAGACGGTGGTGACGCCGGAAACGACGCCGATCAAAATGCCGCCGGCGAGCGTTCCGGGAAGCGAGCCGAGGCCGCCGACGATGATGGCGATGAAGCTCGGCATGATGAGATTATCGCCGACGGTCGGCTGCAACCCCAGCATGCCCGATGCCAAGCACGCCCGCCAGCCCGGCGAGATAGATGCCGAGGCCGAAATTCAGGTTGCGCAGCACGCGCACATTGACGCCAAGCACCGACACCGTCTCGAGATCGAGCGTGCCGGCGCGGATGCGTATGCCGAGCCGTGTATAGTTCAGGATCAGGAACAGTCCGGCGACGACGGCGGTCACCAGCAGCACCATGAACACGCGGTAGCCGGTGAGGAAGAAATACTGATAGCTGAGCGGCTTCGACAGCCAGCTTGGGATCTGGAACGGCAAGCTCTGCGCGCCCCAGATGAAGCGCGTGCCGTCCTCGATCATGAAGGCGAGGCCGAAAGTCAGGAGCAGGCTGTACAGCGGGTCGCGCCCATAGAGCCGGCGGATCAGCACGCGCTCGACCGTGATGCCGATGAAGGCGACAAGAAAGGGCGACACCAGAAGTGCGCCCCAGTAGCCCAGATAGGGAATGAGCGAATAGGCAAGATAACCGCCGATGGCGAGAAATCCGCCATGCGCGAAATTGATCACGCCCGACAGGTTGAGGATCAGCGACAGGCCGAGCGCCATCAGGGCGTAAAACGCGCCGATGATCAGGCCGTTAAAAATGTTGAAGAGAACTAGCTGTGTCATACCCCAGATAACGCCATAGCCGCCCGCAGTTCACGCCATAATTCCGCTGGCGCACATGCGGTCAACTTCCCCCCGGACGTCAGTTGTAAACCCCTCACTCGCCCCAGAATTCCAGGCGCCGCGTTCAGGCGGCGCCTGGATATTGTCAAGCCGTCAGGACGGCCAGGTCATCTTGCAGCCGGTGCCCTCGACCGAAAGCGCGGCCTCGTCGCCCTTCACCAGCGTGGAGACCTTGAAGAGGTCTTCCTTGTCGCCGCCCGCCGGCGCCGGCTGCGATTTGCCGACGAAGAGTGTCGGCATCAGCTGATTGTCGCCGATGCGGTAATAGGGATTGTTCGGCATCAGCGCCACTTCCGGCGGCAGCACCAAGCCCTGCATCGCCTTCGCCATTTTGAGCGGCTCGAGCGACTTCGCCTTCTCGGCGGCGAGCTTGCAGGTATTGATCGCGGCGTAACCGAACCAGGTGCGCGCGGTGGGCACATTGCCGCCGGTGCGCTTGCGGATGTCGGCGACGAATTCCGCCACATGCGGCACGCCCGGCTGATTCCAGTACCACTCGAATACCCAGTCGCCGAACAGCGCCTCCGGCGGCAGGCCCTTGTTCACTTCAAGTTCCTGCTGCGCGCCGGCGATGTGGATTTTCTGATTGAGGCCGAACTGCACGGCCTGCTTGAGGCAGTTGATCATGTCGTCGCCCGCCAGCAACAGGATGAGTGCATCCGGGTTGGTGGACTGCGCCTTGATCAGATTGGCCGAGAAGTCGGTAGTGCCGAGCGGGGTGTAATCGGCGCCGAGCTCGGTGCCGTTGGCCGCCTTGAGGCTCGCCTCGAAGCCCGCCTGCAGCGAATGGCCGAAGGCATAGTCGGTGGTGATGAAGTACCACTTCTTGCCGTAGCCATCGAGCAGCAGCTTGGAAACCGAATTGGTCTCCATGCGCGTCGTGTTGCAGACGCGGAACACGTTCCAATGGCACTGCGTGCCGGTGACGCTGTCGGTGTGGCCGCCGGGGACGATGTGGAACACGCCCTTCTGATTGCTCTCGTTTGCCATCGCCTGGGCGAGCGCCGAGTTGATGTTGCCGATGAGGAAGTTGACTTGGTCGCGATCGATCAGCTTGTCGGCCTTCTGCACCGCGGTCGCGGTATCGCCGCTGGTCGAATCCTCAACGAGAAGCTCGACCTTGCGGCCGAGAATGCCGTTATTGGCATTGATCTGGTCGACGGCGAGCTGCGCGCCGATCAGCTCGTTTTTGCCAAGCGCGGCGAAGGTGCCGGTCAGCGGATTGTCGAGGCCGATCTTGACCGGCTCGTCGGCGAGCGACTTCACGACAAACGGGCTGGCAATCTGCATGGCGCCGATCGCGAGACCGGCCTTGAGTATCGTCCGCCGTTTGACGGGGACGCCGACAAGATCCTTGGACATCGTTTATTCTCTCCCTGGAGCTATTCTTTGCCGGCGCGTACGACCGGTATTTGGACGTCATAGAAGAATTCAATTAGCCAAGACGAATGTCGTATTACGGCACGAATTGCAATCCAAACAGGGGGTTGGGGCCGTCCAATTCAATCGCCGCGCCGCCCACTTTTTAATCACGGGACGGCGACCGGGGCCACGTTAGGCAGGGAAAATCATCTGGAATCCGGACAGTTGGGCGAACGCCCGCTCATGCGGTGAGACAAAGCGCCGCTGTCCGCGAACGCGTTGCCGTTTCGCCGGCAAGGTTAATCCCCGAACGTCTCCTGGAGGCGCCGTTACGGCGATGCGTACATGGTCCTGGCGTCGGCGGTGAACGCCTTGCGCGAGACCGGGTCGAGATAAAGCATGTGACCGCCGCGGTAGAGTTTCAGCTCGGCGCGCTCTTCGCCATCAAAGGCGGGAAGGTGTTCGAGCACATAGCGCGACATTGCGTATGGGGTGACCATGTCGCTGTAGCCGTGGGCGATCATCAGCCGAAATGACGGCGTGAGTGCGAGCAAGACGCGCAGGTCGTCAGCCGCGCTCGGCTGGCCGTGCCCGGTTTCCCAGTCCCATTTGCCGGAAATGTCATTGGCAAGGAGATTATAGGTCATGTCGGTCTTGAACCCGAGTTCGTCACGCGCATAACCAACGAATGCGCTGCCGTAGGCACGGACCATGCCATCGAGAATCGGGTCGGGGCCTCGTGTCCCCGACGATTCCGGAAACGGATCGTCGGACGCAAAAGTCGCGTCGTAATGGCTGGCGATCTTGTGGTCTCCGCTGTTGAGATTCTTGACATAATCCTCGCGAATGAAGCCACGCGATTGCGTTACCGCATCGACCGACAGCCCGGTGATGTTGGCGACGCGCGCGTAGAACGCTTTTGCCGCGTCGCCGGCAAGCGGCGGACCGGCGAGCGTGGTGAGATAGTCGTTGAGCGCGAAGTGCTCGGCGTCCGCCAGTGTCGCCGTGCTGAAGGCGCCCTTGCGCTCAAGTTCGGCCGCGGCAAGCGACGGCAATTGCAGCGCGGCGCCGAGCGCAAAGCGGTCGCCGCCAAACTGGAAAGACCCTTCGAGCATCGGCGAGAGCATCAGGATTCCCGACACCACGATGCCTTGATCGTTCTGCAGCACGCGCGCCACCTTGGCGGCGCGGAAGCCGCCATAGCTCTCGCCGAGGAGAAATTTCGGCGAACTGGTTCGGCCGTTTTTCGCCACATAGAGCGCGACGACCTTCGCCATCGATTCAGCGTCGGCGTGCACCGCCCAGAACGGGCGGCCGCCATCGGGTTTTGCCGGGCGGCTCCAGCCGGTGCCGACCGGATCGATCAGGACAAGGTCGGTGAAGGCGAGCCAGGTATCGGGATTGTCGGCGAGGCGGACGTCGGAGCCGTCACGGCCGTTCTTTCCGAACTCGGCAAGGCGCGGGCCGACAAGACCGAGATTGAGGAAGGCCGATGCGGCGCCCGGGCCGCCGTTGAAGACGAACGTCACCGGGCGTGCCGCCGGACCGGCCGATTTGGCGACGAACGCGGTGTAGAAAATACTGGCCGACCGTTCGCCCGACTGGTCGAACAAGGAAAACGTGCCGGCTGTCGCCGTATAGGCAAGCTTGCCCGCGGGCGTATCGATGCTGTGCTCGGTGACGGCGTCGCTCGGCAGGAGCGAAAGTACGCCCGGCCCATTCTGCTCCTGACGTCCCGCGCCGCCGCTTTGCTGTCTGTCTTCGTGATTGGATGATCCACCGTGGCCGCCGCGATCCTGCGCGAGGGCTGGCGTAACGGCGAAGGCGATCGTCAGCGCAATGAGCGAACGGCGAAATTCATTCATGACAATTCCCGGAAACAGCCGCGCCCAGCCTCATGATCGCCTTGCGAAAGTGCCGGAAAGATGGCCATTCGCGGCTGCATTCCAGCGCGATCGAAACCGGCGCGCCGGGCCCGGAATTCGATCCGGCGCCGGTGGACAAGGCGGGTCAGATCGGGGAAGTTCGGCGCCTTCCGGTCCGCCGAGCCAGGGTCTGGACCGGCAAAAATCCGGCCGGTATCAAACCGGCGTTGGAGACGCCAGCAATGCCATTTCCCCACGCTTCCAAAGCTTTGTCGCGATTCACGGTCCTCGACCTCACCCGCGTCCGCTCGGGCCCGACCTGCGTGCGCCAGCTCGCCGATTGGGGCGCCAATGTCATCAAGATCGAAATGCCGCCCAGCGCCGAAGAGCCGATGGGCGGCCCGCGCGAGGGCGGCGACTTTCAGAACCTGCATCGCAACAAGCGCAGCATGACGCTCAACCTCAAGACGCGTGAAGGCGTCGCGGCCTTCAAGCGGATGGTCAAGAAGGCGGACGTCGTGGTCGAGAATTTCCGTCCGGATGTGAAAAAGCGTCTCGGCATCGACTACAAGGTGCTGGCCAAAATCAATCCGCGCATCGTCTATGCCAGCATCTCCGGCTTCGGCCAGGACGGCCCCTATGCCAATCGCCCGGGCTTCGATCAGATCGCCCAGGGCATGGGCGGACTGATGTCGATTACTGGCTTGCCGGGGCAGGGGCCGGTCCGTGTCGGCATTCCAATCGCCGATCTCAGCGCCGGCATTTTTGCTTCGATCGGCATCCTGATTGCGCTTCTTGAGCGCGATAAGTCGAAGAAGGGCCAGCATGTCACGACATCGCTGCTGCAAGCCCAGATCTTCATGCTCGACTTCCAGGCGGCGCGATATCTGGTGCAGGGCGAAGTCGCCAAGCAGGCCGGCAACAATCACCCGACCAGCATTCCGACCGGCGTGTTCAAGACCAGCGACGGTCACATCAACATTGCCGCCACCGGGCAGCGAATTTGGGAACGGTTCTGCGAGGCGATCGGTGCAAAAGCCTTGCTGGAGAATCCCGACTATCAGTCGGGGCCCGCACGTTCCAAGCACCGCGATGCGCTCAATGCCGACATCGGCACCTATCTTGTCAATCGCACCAGCGATGAGTGGATCGAGCGCCTCAACAAGGCGGGCGTGCCGTGCGGACCGATCTATTCCATCGACCGGATGTTCGCCGATCCTCAGGTGGAGCATCTCGAGGTCACGCAGAGCGTAACTAAAAAAGACAAGAGCAAGATGGGCCTTCTTGCCCAGCCCGTGCGGCTGTCGCGCACGCCATCGCGTCTTGTCGCGCGCCCGCCGGAGCTCGGCGAGCACACCGACGCGGTGCTCAAGGAATTCGGTTTCAGCAAGCGCGACATTGCGGCGCTGCATAAGGCAGGCGCAGTGTGAATTCCAATGTCGTCATGCCCGGTACAAGCCCGGCCGTGACGAATTGAGAGGACCAGGAGTACGAGATGTCTCAAACCGACAAGATGCTCTCACGCAAGGAAGGCGGCGTCGGCTTCGCGACGTTCAACAATCCCGAGCGGCACAACGCGGTGTCGCTGGACATGTGGCAAGCGACGCAGCGCATTCTCGACGATTTCGCCGCGGATAACGATATCCGCGTCGTGGTTCTGAACGGCGCCGGCGGCAAGGCTTTCGTGTCGGGTGCGGATATTTCCAAATTCGAGAGCGAGCGCGCCAGCCAGGACGCGCAGCAAGTCTATTCCAAGCAGGTGGATGCGGCCTATGCGAGCGTGGCGGAATTTCCCAAGCCGACCATCGCGATGATCCAGGGCTATTGCATCGGCGGCGGACTTGGCCTTGCCACCTGCTGCGACCTGCGTATTTGTTCGGATAATTCACGCTTCGCGGTCCCGGCAGCAAAACTCGGCCTCGGTTACGGCTATACCGGGCTCAAGCGGCTCGTCGACATTGTCGGACCTTCGTTCGCAAAGGAAATCTTCTATACCGCGCGCCAGTTCGACGCCGAGGAAGCCCGTACGATGGGGTTGGTCAATCGCGTTGTTCCGGCCGCAGAGCTCCAGAGTTATGTCAAGAGCGTCACTGACATGATCGGCGCCAACGCTCCGCTTACAATCAAGGCGGTGAAGTTTACGGTCGGCGAGATCGTCAAAGACGAGTCGAAGAAAGATATTCCGCGCTCAGCCGAAATGGTGGCGCAATGCTTCGCAAGCCGCGATTTCATTGAAGGCCGCACCGCGTTCATGGAAAAGCGGAAGCCTGTCTTTACCGGCACCTGAGCGCGCCTCTCCGCGCTTGAACGTTCTGCCCACATCTGCCCAACGTGCGCCCATCGCATATCTGGCGCGTGCTGCCGATGGCCGGCGAGCCCTTATCACCGCATGGCGCGGCTTGCTACAGTAAGCCTTCAACCGGCGCGCCAAGCGCCGCGCCATAGAGATTTCGGGGGAGCAGAATGTTTCGCGCCACAAAAGACATAAAATTGCCGACGACGATCACCGGCTCGCTGCCGCGGCCGACCTGGTACACGGAGAATCTCGGCACGCGGCACTTCCTCGAAGCCATGGTGAGCCGCCGCTTCCGCGAGCAATATGAAGACGCGGTGACGTGCTATCTGCGCGATCAGGAAATTGCGGGTCTCGATATCGTCACCGACGGCGATGCGCATTTCGACGACGACGTCGGCGGCCAGAGCTGGACCGCTTATCCGCCGAACCATATGACCGGCCTCGACATTGAGCATCCCATGGCGACGCCGGCGGGTCGCGGCGGCATCTGGTTTCCGCGCGGGCATATTCTGCACGACTATCTGGAATCGCGGGTCATGCCGGCGATCACCGGCCCGATCGCGCGCGGCAATCTGCAATATACCGCGATGTGGAAGGCGGCGCAGCGCTTCACCACAAAGCCGGTCAAATTCGGCGCGGTGTCGGCCGAGATCGTCGCCTTTGCGCTGCAGGACCG
Organism: uncultured Alphaproteobacteria bacterium; assembly: GCA_963723335.1. GTDB lineage: Bacteria > Pseudomonadota > Alphaproteobacteria > Rhizobiales > Xanthobacteraceae > BOG-931. Next base: position 765,762 of record CAVRQJ010000007.1, read on the forward strand.
GCATTACAAGAGCGTGCCGGACCGCATGTTCGCGATCGCCGACGCCTTCAACGAGGAATATCACGAGCTTGCCGATGCCGGCTGTCCGGTGATCCAGATCGAGGAACCGCAGATCCACCTGATCGCGGTGCGCAAGATCCAGGACAAGGTGATCAACCCGCAATTGATGGTCGAGGTATTCAATCGCACGGTGAAAGGCTTGCGCGCCAAGACCGAGGTGTGGGCGCATTCCTGCTGGGGCAATCCTTCGCAGCAGCGCATGTTCGCGCAGGTGCAGAGTTATAAGCCTGCGCTTGAGACCTACAACACGGTCGATGCCGACGTCATTACGTTCGAGTCTTCAAGCTCAGGCGGCATCGACCTTGAGGCGATCGGCAAAATCATCAGCGAAAAGAAGATCGCCATCGGCGTCATCGACCATCACACGCTGCAAGTCGAGAGCCCGGACGAAGTGGCGGAGAAGATCCGCGCCGCGCTCAAGCATATTCCGCCGGAGCGGCTGGTGATCTCGACCGATTGCGGCATGGGCCGCGAAGGCATGAGCCGCCGCCACGCCTTCTACAAGATCGTCTCGCTGGTGCTCGGCACCAATATCGTGCGCAAAGAACTCGGCCTGCCGTTGGCCGATTGTCTTGCGGCGGATGAGCGCTATTCTCTGGTCGTGCCGACGAAGTAACTACACCGACAGCAAAACGGGGGGACTGTCATGGCTGACACGCACGCTGAATCGAAGCTTTTCTTTCCGGCGCTCAAGCCGTTCTACGATGCCGCCATTCCATTGTCGTGGCTGATCATTCGCGTTGCCGTCGGCTGGAATTTGTTCGTGCACGGCTACAGCAAGATCATGGTGGGAGCGACACCGGCCTTTGTGAAGGGCTACGCCGATATGGGCTTTAGTCCGCCGGAAGCCTGGTTTTGGATTTCCACAATTACCGAAACGCTGGGCGGGATTTCGCTCATTCTCGGCCTGTTCACCCGTTTCTTCGCAGCGGCAGTGGCGATCGAAATGCTGGTCATCGCCGTGCTCTATTGGGGCAACGGCTTCGGCTGGCTAAAGCGCGGCTACGAATACGTCCTGCTCTGGGGATTGGTGAGCTTCGCTATCGCGCTGCGCGGCGGCGGACCCTATTCGCTCGACCGCAAGATCGGCCGGGAGCTTTAGCAAGATCCAATTTTCCGAGCTTGTTTCCGATACGGGTGGCCGTTACATATCGCGCCGCGACACTCGGGTTTTAGCCCTCCGGAGAGGTGGCTGAGTGGTTGAAAGCACCGCACTCGAAATGCGGCGTACGGGCAACCGTATCGGGGGTTCGAATCCCTCCCTCTCCGCCAATCAACAAAATCAATAACTTAGATAGGTTCTTGGCGACACTGGCGACAGTCCTTAGGGCATTTAGTAACGCGGTTTGCAAACTCGAATGATGCGGCGTTGCTAGACGGTGTATTGCGCAGGCGGGGCTGCCGTCGCGCTGGTCGACTTGGACAAATCAGGTTCGCTTTTGAGGCGAAGCGGAAGTTGACCGGCAGGGAAAACCGGCCAACTCGGTCGCCAATGACCCGTAGCGGACTTGGAACAAGCCAAGTTGCTGTGATGCACAATGCAGCCGCCAATGATAGGTTTCCCCGGCAAAGGGGGCTGTCTATGAGGCGACGTGAGTTCATTACGCTATTCGGCGGCGCTGCTGCAACGTGGCCGCTGGCGGCGCGCGCGCAGCAGCCAACGATGCCTGTGGTCGGCTTCGTCCGCAGCACGACCCGCGTCGACTCGACGAACTTCGCGACTGCGTTCCGTGAGGGATTGAAGGAAACCGGCTATGTCGAAGGCCAGAACGTCGCGATCGAATATCGCTATGCAGAAAATGACCGCGATCGTTTGCCGCCTCTCATAGCTGATTTAATTCAACGTCCGGTCAATGTGATCTTCGCAAATGTCGCTGCAGCAGTGGTGGCCAAAGCTGCGACCACGACAATTCCAATCGTCTTCGTGACCGGGACCGACCCAATCCAGGAAGGCCTTGTCACGAGTATCAGCCGGCCAACCGCCAACGTCACAGGGGTTGTCTTTTTCGCTGGGGCGCTAGTGACGAAGCGACTGGAATTGCTGCGCCAGCTCGTGCCCAAGGTGGCAACGATTGCCATGCTCGTGAACCCGAACAGTCTTGAAACCGAGACTGAGCGGAAGGACGTGCAGGCGGCTGCCCAAGCGGTCGGTCAGCAACTGCTCTTCCTGGACGTTGGCAGCGATCACGACATCGAGACAGCCTTCGCGACGCTAGTCCAACGTGGAGTTGGCGCGGTGTTGGTTGGTGCGGGACCGTTCTTGACGTCGCATCGGACGCAACTGGTCGCGCTGGCAGCCCAACATGCGATGCCCACATTCTATAGCTTGCGCGAGTACGTCGAGGCAGGCGGGCTGGTGAGCTACGGAACCAGCATCACCGATGCCCATCGTCAGGCCGGCATCTATGCAGGGCGGATTCTTAAGGGCGAGAAGCCAGGCGATTTGCCGGTAATGCAGTCGACCAAGTTCGAGTTCGTCATCAACCTCAAGACCGCGAAAACGCTCGGTCTTGCGGTGCCACCCTCGCTGTTGGCGCTCGCCGACGGGGTGATCGAATAACGATCCATTTTGCTGCGGTGCATATGTCGCTTCCTGGCACATCGCGTCATTTCGTGGCATTGCGCCAATTCGGTCGCTATCGGAGCGAAGCGGACATTGAGGCACGTTGGGCCTCGTCGCGTGCTGGTGTTTCGCCACCGCTTGAGTCGGTGTCGCTTTCCCCTCCCTCCCTCTCCGCCACTTTCCACGCTGTGCGATGACGGCGCATACTTATAGGCAACCTGTCGTAGGGCAGGCTTTCGTGGACCTCACGGAAGGCACGCATCCCCGGATGACCCTCGACAGGTTTGCCGGGAAGTATGTGGTCGTATGTTGTTTCGGCTCGAGCCAGATTCGTCCTGGACATGCCGCGCTCGATGCCATGCGGCGGCACAAGGCCGACTTCGACGACGTGAAGACATGTTTTCTCGGTGTTGCCGTCGATCACCGGGAGCAGGTTGAAAGCCAGCTGCAAAACGGCATCTACTACTACCTGGATAACGACGGCGCGATGAGCCGGCAGTGTGGCGCGGCGCCGCGCGAAGCGGTGCCCCTGGGCACGCAGTATAGGGTCACGTGGACGATCGTCGATCCAAGCATGCATGTACTGGCGCACTTCCACACCAGTGAAGAGGACGCCGACTGCGAGGCAGTCTTCACGCTTCTCGGCAGCCTCCCGGACCCGGACACATTCCGATCATGCGAAATCCCGGCGCCAATACTGGTTCTTCCGCGTCTGTTCGATCCCGACTTCTGCAATACACTGGTCGAATTTTATAAAACAGGCCAGTCGCGCGATAGCGGGTTCATGCGTGACAACGTGGAAATATTCGATCATTCGTTCAAACGCCGTCGCGATTTTTTCATCGACGACGAAGCTATGAAGCAGCAAATTCTACGACGTATTTCGATATGCGTGATTCCGGAAATAAGAAAACTCTTTTTCATGAAGATCACGCGGATGGAGCGATACCTCGTCGCCTGCTATGCCGCCGAGGAAGATGCGCATTTTCGTCCACATCGCGACAATGGCCAACGTGTAACCGCGCACCGGCGTTTCTCCATTTCAGTCGCCCTGAACGAAGATTTCGAAGGCGGCGATTTGCTGTTTCCCGAATACAATCAGCGGCGGCACAGGATACCCACGGGATGGGCCATCGTATTTCCATGCGCAATTTTGCATGCGGTAACGCCTGTCACGCGCGGCTGCCGCTATGTATTCCTGCCGTTCCTCTTTGACGAAGCAGCAGCCGAGATTCAGGCGCACGCCACGTAGAGTTGAGGTTCAACCGTTGGCCGAACCGCCCGCCATCGGGCCGGATGTTGCCGTGACGGCGAAGGGATCGCTACGGCGTCTCGCGCGTTATCTACGGCAGGCGGCGCGTTTATCCCGTGGTTACACGATGAAAGCATCAGATCAGGGACTGGTCCGGGGGAGCAGCCGGGCACTCACGCCACGAAAGCGAGCCATGTCGATAATTCCTCTGCTCGCGCAATCGGCCTTCGAGCCGGAGATGATCGAAACATTGGTTTCGGCATTTGAAAGCGCCTGGCGGAAGGTCGAACAGTCCGGCAGCAAATTCGCCTCGCCTGCCTACAAGCGGGCGGCGCAGGAAATCCTCGCAAAGCGCATCATCGAAATGGCGCAACGCGGCGAGCGCGATCCCGGCGAACTGGTCGACGATGCGGTCGCCTATCTCGATCGCTCTTACGCGTAGGAATCCGCTGCGCGCGAGACTGCAGGCAACAAGCAATCAGTCGGCATAACCGAGGAAGCGCGATTCAAAATTGGAGTCCTGCTCATAGGCCCAGCGCCTGGCGCGTTCCTCCTGAACCAGACGCCGCGCCTGCGCGCGTGAGGCCTGCACCTTCTGACGAACATTAAGCGCGAGTGCCGGCGGCTGTGCTGGCGCGGTATCGTGCGATGCGATCTTCTCATCGCGCTGTCCGGCTTTAGGTGCGGGCTTTGTTTCTGCCGCGGCTATCGTCCTGGCTACGGCCGGGCGCGACACCATCGCCACGGCTTGGTGTGCCGGCGCTGCCGCGTGGGGGGCAGCGAACACAACGAAGAATGAAACAGCGAGTGCGCCCACGATTCCGGTGACGCAACCCAGATAGGCGAATATTGACGCTATGATATCCATCGGCAACACAAAGCTGCCCCGCCCGCCACGCTCTACAATGCGGCAGCGCTGAAATTCGTTCCTGGAACTTTATGACGCCAAGACTTCGCTATGACGCCAAGACTTCGCTATGACGCCGAGACTTCGCTATGACGCCAAGACTTCGCTTCGCCGCGAACGCAACACATCCGCGTTCAAATCGTGGCGCGACCGTAATGTCGCGCACAGTCGCAGTTTTATTAGAGTTTGAGTCTTTCAAATAAAAACGCCGCCGGCATTTTGCACCGGCGGCGTTTCAAACGTGACTGCGTCTTAGGCCTGCGAGATGAACTTGGTGACGAGATAGGCGCCGAGGCCCTCGATGCCGCCCTCGCTGCCGTGGCCGCTTTCCTTCACGCCGCCGAACGGCGTCTCCGGTGTCGAGATCGCGATCGAGTTGACGCCGACCATGCCGGAGTCCAGCGCGTCGCCGATCGCGGCGGCGGTCGCGTTCGACGTGGTGAAAGCGTAAGCCGCCAGACCGAATTCCAGCGCGTTTGCCCGCTCCACCACCTCATCGAAGGTTTTGAAGGTGACCACCGGCGCAACCGGGCCGAACGGCTCCTGCGTCATGATCCTGGAATCGTCCGGCACTTCGGTGATGACGGTTGGCTCATAGAAGTAGCCCTGGTTGCCGTGCCGCTTGCCGCCCGTCTGAATCTTGCCGCCGCGGCTCTTGGCGTCGTTGACGAGGATTTCCATGGCCTCGATGCGCCGCGCATTCGCCATCGGGCCCATCGTGGTGCCCTTCTCCATGCCGTCGCCGAGTTTTATGCCGTTGGCATATTCGGTGAAGCGCTTGAGGAAGCGCGGGTAGACATCTTCCTGCACGTAAAAGCGCGTCGGCGAAATGCAGACCTGGCCGGCGTTGCGGTACTTGAACGCAGCGATAGTGTCGGCCGCCTTTTCCGGATCGGCGTCGGCGAACACCACGACCGGCGAATGACCGCCGAGCTCCATGGTGGTGCGCTTCATGCCCTTGGCGGCGAGTGCCGCCAGATGCTTGCCGACCGGGATCGAGCCGGTGAAGGAAATCTTGCGGATCGCGTCCTTGGCGAGCAGATGCTCGGACACTTCCGCCGGCACGCCGAACACCAGATTGAGCACGCCCGCCGGCAGCCCGGCATCGGCGAAGCAGCGCACCAGCTCGACGCAGGCGCCCGGCGTCTCTTCCGAGGCTTTCAGAATGAGTGAACAACCGGCCGCAAGCGCGCCGCCGATTTTTCGCGCCGGCGTGAGCACCGGAAAATTCCACGGCGTGAACGCCGCGACGACGCCGATCGGCTCCTGCATCACAAGCTGGCGGACACCCTTGCCGCGGCCGGGCACGATACGGCCGTAAGAGCGGCGGCCTTCCTCGGCGTACCAGTCGATGATGTCGGCCGAGCCGATCACCTCGCCGCGGGCTTCCGGATAGGGCTTGCCCTGTTCCGCCACCATGACTTTCGCCATCGCGTCGACGCGCTCGCGGATCAGGTCGGCGGCTTTGTGCAAAATCTTGCAGCGGTCGTAGGCCGACGTTGCCCGCCAGACGGCGAAGCCTTTCTTGGCGGCTTCGAGGGCCTGGTCGAGATCGGCCGTGCTCGCATGCGGCAGGTGAGCGAGCGGCTTTTCGGTCGCCGGATTGATCACGTCCTCGCCCTTGCGGCCATTGCCGCTGAGCCATTTGCCGTCGATGAAAAGTTCAAGATTGGCGTACATAACATCCTCACTGGGCTTCCCTGTGGGCAATTGCTTTTGGATTTCGTGGCGTAGGATTAGCAGGTTTTGCCGCCGCGTTCATCCCTCCCGGAAGGACGCCCAGCCTTGCGCGAATGTCATCCAAAAAGAAGAGGCCCTGGCGTGAGCCAGGGCCTCTGACGGTCGGAACGATGCCGGGTATGCGCCCCGACCGTTTTCGCTTGAGTTACTGCACGGTCTCGCCGTGCAGCGCGAGGTCGAGACCGTCACGCTCGACTTCGGTGCTGACGCGCAGACCGATGACGAGGTCGACGACCTTGAGGATGATCAGTGTCACGACCGCGTCATAGATGAAGACGGTGCCGACGCCGATGCACTGGTTGAGCACCTGTCCCCAATTGCCTTCGAGTCCGCCGGCGGTGCCGCCGTATTCGCTGACGGCGAACACGCCGGTGAGGATCGCGCCGGCCGCTCCGCCGATGCCGTGCACGCCGAACGCGTCGAGCGCGTCGTCATAGCCGAACATGTGCTTGAGCCCGGTGCAGCCCCAGTAGCAGATGAAGCCGGCGGCGATGCCGATGGCAAACGATCCCATCGGACCGACGAAACCCGAAGCCGGCGTGATGGCGACGAGTCCCGCCACGGCGCCCGAGCAAATGCCGAGAACGGTCGGTTTGCCGCGGAGCACCCATTCGAGCAGCATCCAGGTGAAGCCCGCCGTCGCGGTCGCGGTGTGCGTGACGAGCATGGCCATGCCGGCCTGCATTCCTGCGCTGACGGCGGAGCCGGCGTTAAAGCCGAACCAGCCGACCCACAGCAGTGAGGCGCCGATCATGGTCAGGATGACATTGTGCGGCGGTCCGGACTCCTTGCGCTTGCCCAGCATGAGGGCGGCCATCAGGCCCGCGGTGCCGGAATTGACGTGCACCACGGTGCCGCCGGCGAAATCGAGCACTTTGACCCAGCCCTGGAAGTTGCCTTTGTCGTCGACATTGGCGGTGCTGAATATGCCGTCCGGTCCCCACACCCAATGCGCGACCGGCGAATAGACGAAGATCGCCCACAGGCCGATGAACCACAGCATGGCGGAGAACTTCATGCGTTCCGCGAAGGATCCCGCGATAAGCGCCGCGGTGATGATCGCGAAGGTCAGCTGGAACATCGAATAGACGCTCTCAGGGATGGTCGGCGCCAGCGGATTGGGATTGCCGATGCCCGTCGATATATCGCTGAGGATTCCCTGCAGCCCAGCGCGGTCGAGGCCGCCGATGAATGGCGAGCCGGCCCGGAAGGCGATGCTGTAAGTGAACAGCAGCCACAATATGCTGATCAGACAGGTGATGGCGAAACTCGTCATCACCGTGTCGCCGACATTCTTCTTGCGCACCATGCCGCCGTAGAACAGAGCGAGGCCCGGTATGGTCATCATCAGCACGATGGCCATCGAGGTGAGCATCCAGGCGGTATCGCCGGAATTCGGCGTGCACTTTTCGAGCACGGTGGCGCTGCAGGCGGGCGGTGACGGTGCCGCCGCGGGTGCTGCCGGAGCCGTGGTGTCCGCGGCAGCGGCCGGTGCGGCCGCCGGGGCCTGTGCGTAGGACGCGTGATAAGCCGGCAGGCTCAGGACGATCCCAAGCAGCATCGTCGCGGCGAGCGCGGCGAGCTTCGCACGGGAGAATTTCATCAACGGCATCTGTTCACTCCTGTCCGTGAAATTTTGAAAGAGATCTCAAGAAATCCGAGCGCGCTCTCACAGCGCCGCGGCATCGGTCTCACCGGTGCGGATGCGGACCGCGTGATCGAGACCGAACACGAAGATTTTGCCGTCGCCGATCTGGCCGGTTTTGGCGGATGCGGCGATTGACTCGACGACCTTGTCGACCTGATCGGAAGGGCAGGCGATTTCGAGCTTGATCTTCGGCAGGAAGCTCACGGCGTATTCGGCGCCGCGATAGATTTCGGTGTGGCCCTTCTGGCGTCCGTAACCCTTCACCTCGGTGACAGTCAGTCCCTGCACGCCGATTTTGGTGAGAGCGTCGCGAACCTCGTCGAGCTTGAACGGCTTGATGATGGCCATGACGATTTTCATTCGGATGATTCCCCCTCGCCCTCTCGTCGCATCGAGCCGGGCGGACAACAGTTCAACGACCACACACAGGGAGCATCCTGCCGCGTCGCCGGAGCTGGATAATCAAGCGCCGTGCCAAGTCTTAATGATTGACGTAAGCTATTGGAACAAAACGCCTAATCAGGCTGACGCCTTGTCACGCGATGTCTGCACCGCCAGCGTCGCGGTGCCGTCGCCCAAACCAGCGCCATCATGCCTAAATATTTGGCCAAGCCCGAGGGCGAGCATCGCCGGTTCTGGCGAAAATTATTGCAGCGCCTCGCCATGCTGCGTCACATCGAGGCCCTCGATCTCGCTGCGCCGGTCGACCCGCAGCGGAATGAACGCGGAAATGACCTTGAGCAGCACAAATGTCCCGATGCCCGACCAGGCCATTGTGACGGCGATGCCATAGAGCTGGATGGGGACCTGCAGCATATTTCCTGCGAGCATGCCGGCCGCCCCGCCGACGGCGGGTACGGCGAACACGCCGACAAGGACAGTCCCGGTCGCGCCGCCGATGCCGTGGACGCCGAACACGTCCAGCGAATCGTCGTAGCCGCATACGATCTTGAGCCAGGTGCAACTCCAGAAGCAGACCACGCCGGCTGCGATGCCGATGACGATGCCGTGCCAGGGCAGCACAAATCCGGAAGCCGGCGTGATGGTGCCGAGGCCGGCGACCGCGCCGGATATCATGCCGAGCACCGACGGCTTGCCGCGGGTCCACCATTCGAGCGTCATCCAGGTCACCGCGCCGGCGGCAGCGGCCAGATGCGTGGCGACGATCGCAAACACCGCACGCGAGTCGGCTGCGAGCGCCGAACCGCCGTTGAAGCCAAACCATCCGACCCACAACATCCCCGTGCCGATCACCGCGAGCGACAGATCGTGGGGTGCAAAATTATCGTGGCCGTAGCCGTGCCGCGCGCCGATGACAAAGGCGGCGACGAGACCGGCGACGCCGGCATTGACATGCACGACGGTGCCGCCGGCGAAATCGAGCACGCCTGCTTTCTCAAGAAAGCCGCCGCCCCAGACCCAGTGTGCGATCGGCACATAGACGACGATCAGCCAGAGCGCCGCGCGAACCACATGAAGGCTGAAAACCGCATCCGGTCGGCTACCGAACCGGCAACAAGGGCAACGGTGATGACGGCGAAAGTCATCTGGTAGATCATGAACAGAGCTTCGGGGATGGTCTTCGCCAGCGGGCTGATCGAATCCGCAGTGACGCCTTGCAGGAGAACGCTTTGAAACGTGCCGAGAAAGGCGCCGTCGCCGGTGAAGGCGAGCGTGTAGCCGATCATCGCCCACAGCACCGAGCACAGTGCGGTCACGGCGAAGGTCTGCGCCATGGTGGCGAGCACGTTCTTCTTGCGCACCATGCCGGCATAAAACAGCGCCAGCCCGGGGATCGACATCATGAGGACGAGGGCCGTTGCCGTCATCATCCATGCGGTGTCGGCCGGACTGATCTTGGCCGGTTCCTGCGCCATCGCCGGTGCATTGATGAAAAAAAGCAACGCGCCAGCGGCGGCCAAAACGCTTGCGCGCGGTGCCACTCTCATTGTTTCCCCCCGGAATGGAAATTTTGTTGTCTAGAGAGCGTCGGCGTCGGTCTCGCCCGTGCGGATGCGCAGGACATGGTCGATTGGCGCGACAAAGATCTTGCCGTCGCCGATCTCGCCCGTCTTGGCGGCGATGCCGATTGTCTCGATGACCCTGTCGACCTCTTCCGCCGCGACCGCGACCTCGATGCGGATTTTCGGCAGGAAGTTCACCGCGTATTCGGCGCCGCGATAGATTTCGGTGTGGCCCTTTTGGCGGCCATAGCCTTTGACCTCGCTGATGGTCATGCCGTGGACACCGATAGCGAGAAGGGCGTCGCGCACCTCTTCGAGCTTGAAAGGTTTGATGATGGCCGTGACGAGTTTCATGAGGCTACCCGCTTACCATGGACTGCCTACCTTATAGGCATCGCGCCGACAATTAAGTCAAAGGGAGAAGTGAGGTTTGCCAACAGGACAGATTCCCGGACCCAATTTCCTCGGCGGCCGGGTTACTTCCGCCGCTGCCGCAGCAGTCCTTCCTGGGCGACCGAGGCGACCAGCGTGCCGTCGCTGGAGAAAATCAGCCCGCGTGCGAAGCCGCGCGATCCGGCGAGATTCGGGCTGTCCTGCGCGTAGAGCAGCCATTCGTCGGCGCGAAACGGCCGATGAAACCACAGCGCGTGATCGAGGCTCGCCGCCATGATGTCGTCACTGAACACGGTGCGGCCGTGCGCGATCAGCGCTGCATCAAGCAGCATCATGTCGGACGCATAGGCCAGCACGCATTGATGGATCGCCGGCTCGTCCGGCAGCTTGCCGGTGGCGCGAACCCAGATATGGAAGCGGCCGTCCTCGAGAATTTCACCGAAATAACGACTGTACTCGACCGGGCGCAATTCGATTGGCCGCTCGCGTTCGTAATAGCGCCGCACCTGTTCGGGCATCTGCGGCCAGACGCGTTCCTTCATTTCGGCTTCGCTCGGCAGCGCGTCGGGCATCGGCACGTCCGGCATTTTGAACTGATGCGAGAAACCTTCCTCGTGCACGTGGAAAGAAACCGACATCGAAAAGATCGCCTGGCCGTGCTGGATCGCCATCACCCGCCGCGTCGTGAAACTCTTGCCGTCGCGGATGCGGTCGACCTCGTAGATAATCGGCACTTTCGGATCGCCGCCGATCAGGAAATAAGCGTGCAGCGAATGCGGCGGCCGCAGCGCCACGCCCTCGACCGTGCGGCAGGCCGCAACCAGCGCCTGGCCGATGACCTGTCCGCCGAACACCCGCTGCCACCGCGATTGCGGCGAGCGGCCGCGAAACAGGTTCAATTCGAGCGTTTCGAGATTGAGGATATCAACCAGTTCCTGGACGGCGGAGGCCATGCTGTCTCCCGTTGCGCCTGCGGCTTTTGTTGCATACGGGATCGGCCGCGGGGTCAAGGCTGAGGGCCGCCACCGCCGTCGCCAAATCTGCTAGGATGGCGGCCGCGAAGATCGGTCCGGGCCCTGATGTGTAACGATGCGTAACGATGTCGATGTGCTGATCGCCGGCGGCGGTTTTGCCGGGCTGACGCTTGCCATTGCGTTGCGGCAAGGGCTGGGGCCGTCCTTCTCCGTCACTGTTGCCGATCCCGCGCTGGGAAAAACCTATGCGGGCGATGAGCGCGCCTCGGCGATCGTCGCGGCGGCGCGGCGGCTGTTCGAAACGCTCGGCGTCTGGGACGCCGTTGCCGATGACGCGCAGCCGATCCTCGACATGGTCGTCACCGACAGCCGGCTCGACGATGCAATGCGTCCGACTTTCCTGACCTTCGGCGGCGACGTCGAACCGGGCGAGCCCTTCGCCCACATGATCGAGAACCGGAATCTGGTCGATGTGCTCGCCGCCAAAGCGTGCGACGCCGGAGTTGCGATGACGCCGTCTGCTGTCGGCAAATACGCTCACGACGGCGAACGGGTGACGGCTGAATTGACGGACGGCAGCACGTTGTCAGCGCGGCTTCTGGTCGCCGCCGACGGCGCGCGCTCGACCATCCGGAAAAATGCCGGCATCGCCACGCATGGCTGGACTTACGGTCAGTCCGCCATCGTCATCAATGTCGCGCATGAGCGCGACCATGAGGGCCGCGCGGAGGAGCATTTCCTTCCGGCCGGGCCGTTTGCGATCCTGCCGCTCAAGGGACGGCGGTCATCGATCGTGTGGACCGAAGCCGCGGCCGAAGCGGAACGCATCATGGCGCTCGGCGACGCCGATTTTCATGCCGAGCTCGAACGGCGCTTCAAGCTCCATCTCGGCGAGATCAAGGTTATCGGCGCCCGGCGCGTCCATCCGCTCGGCTTTTTCGTGTCACGCGCGTTCATCGCCGACCGTATCGCGCTCGTCGGCGACGCCGCGCATGTCATTCACCCGATCGCCGGCCAGGGCCTCAATATGGGATTAAAGGACATCGCAGCATTGGCCGAGGTCGTCGTCGACGCGGCGCGGCTCGGTCTCGATCCGGGAGCGCCGACCGTGCTCGAGAACTATCAGCGCTGGCGGCGCTTCGACACCATGGCGATGGGGCTGGCGACGGACGGCCTCAACCGGCTGTTTTCCAATCGCTCGGACGTGCTGCGCTTTGCGCGCGACATCGGCCTCGGCGTTGTCGACCGGCTGCCGGGCCTCAAGCACCTGTTCATCCGCGAAGCCGCGGGCCTCTTGGGCGAGGTGCCCAAACTGCTGCGCGGGCAAAGCCTTTAAGTGTCATGGCCGGAAGTGTCTTGTCCGGAAGTGTCATGGCCGGGCTTGTCCCGGCCATCCACGCCTTTAGAGTCCGCCCGTTTCCAGACGTGGATGCCCGGCACAAGGCCGGGCATGACGAGTGCGAGTCATGCCTTTCAATCATGTCGCGGTTATCGGAGCGGGCGCCTGGGGTACGGCGCTGGCGCTGACCTGCGCTCGCGCCGGCCGGAGCGTAACGCTGTGGGAGCAGGATACCGCGAATGCCGCGCAGCTTGCGCAAAAGCGCGAAAGCCTGTTCCTGCCCGGCGTGCGGATCGATGACGGCGTGACGATCGCCGCCGATCTCGCGCAGGCGGCGCGGGCGGAGGCGATTCTTCTTGTCGTTCCCGCGCAAGCCGTGCGCGCCGTCGCGACAGTGCTGGCGCCGCTTCTTGCCGGCGGCACGCCGGTGATCGTCTGCGCCAAAGGCATCGAGCGCGGCGGCAAGAAGTTCATGAGCGAGGTGATCGCGGAATGCGCGCCGCGTGTGACGCCGGCTATTTTGTCGGGCCCAAGCTTCGCCGCCGATGTGGCGCGCGGCATGCCGACGGCGGTGACGCTCGCAGCAAGCGACGGCGCGCTTGCCGGCGCGCTGGCGCAGGCGCTCGGCTCGGCGGCGTTTCGTCCCTACCATTCCAGCGACATCCGCGGCGTGGAGATCGGCGGCGCGGCAAAGAATGTCCTCGCCATCGCCGCCGGCGTCGTCACCGGACGGGGACTTGGCGCCAGCGCGCTCGCAGCCCTGACCACGCGCGGCTTTGCCGAACTTGTTCGCTTCGGCAGGGCGTATGGCGCGAAACCTGAGACGATGACAGGGCTGTCCGGCCTGGGCGATCTGCTCCTGACCTGCTCCAGCCCGCAATCGCGCAATTTCTCTTTTGGCATCAGCCTCGGCCGCGGCGAGAAGCCCGGTGCGATCCGCGGCGGCCTTGCCGAAGGCACTTTCACCGCGCCGGTACTGCTCGACATGGCGCGCGACCGCGATGTCGATATGCCGATCTCGTCCGCAGTCGCCGCGCTGCTGGCGGAAAAAATGAGCGTGGACGCGGTGATCGAGTCACTACTGACACGGCCGCTGAAAGCTGAAGGATAATCATGGCGCACTGGCTTCTGAAGTCCGAACCCGAGACCTATTCGTGGGACGATCAGGTCAAGCGCGGCGCCAAAGGCGAACCGTGGACTGGCGTGCGCAATCATCAGGCCAAGCTCAACCTGATGAAGATGAAAAAGGGCGACCGCGGCTTCTTCTATCATTCCGGCGAGGGCAAGGAGATCGTCGGCATCGTCGAGGTTGTCCGCGAGCACTATCCGGATCCGACGGCAAAATCTGGCGAGCCGTGGGTTGTGGTTGACGTCAAGGCGATCGAGCCCGTGAAAAAACCGGTGACGCTTGCCCAGGCGAAGGCAGAGCCGCGGCTCAAAGCGATGGTTCTGGTGAACAACACGCGGCTTTCGGTGCAGCCGGTGACGGCCGACGAGTGGAAGATCATTTGCAAAATGGGCGGCGTGAAAGCCTAAAGGAAGACGTCATGATATTCGGGGGCATCAATTATCTCGCCATCGTCATCGCCGCGGTCGCTGCCTGGCTGGCCAGCGCCGCCTGGTACATGAGCCTCGGCAAGATCTATATGGCGGCGCTCGGCAAGACGCCGGAACAGGCCGAATGCGACCGCAAAAAGCCCGGCGCATTCCTGCCGTTCATTTACGCGTTCATCGCCAACCTCATCATTGCCGAAATGCTTGGCGGCGTGCTCGGCCATCTCGGCGCGGGCCAGGTGACGTTGCGCAATGGCGTCATTTCGGCCGCTTTCCTCTGGTTCGGCTTCATTCTTACCACGATGGTGGTCAATTACAGTTTCTCCGGCCGCGACAGGCGGCTGCTTTTGATCGATCTTGGCAATTGGCTGATCGTGCTCGTCATCATCGGCGCGGTCGTCGGTGTGATGGGCGTGTAGCACGGAGCGAGAGACGGCTGCCGCCAGGGGTATGACCATAAGTCGTAGGCGCCATGCCTTGTCCGCGCTCTCCGCGGCGTCGCATAATACGGGCGGGAAACGCCAATAAACGTGTGTCGGCCTAGTGCGCGTGGAGGAAAAAATGTCGGACAAGATTTACCAGGTGCCGGCCGACTGGTCGAAGCGCGCCTTCGTCAACGCCGCCGATTACAAAAAAATGTACGAGCATTCGCTCGCCGATCCGGACAGTTTTTGGGCCGAGCATGCCAAGCGCATTCACTGGACGAAGAACTTCACCAAGGTCAAGAACACGTCCTTCGCGAAATCCAACGTCTCCATCAAATGGTTCGAGGATGGCGCCACCAACGCCGCCTACAACTGCGTCGATCGCCATCTGCACAGCCGCGGCGATCAGACCGCGATCATCTGGGAAGGCGACGACCCCAAGGATTCAAAGCACATCACCTATAAGGAGCTGCACGACGAAGTCTGCCGCTTCGCCAACATTTTGCGCAACCGCAACGTCAAGAAGGGCGACCGCGTCACCATCTACATGCCGATGATTCCGGAAGCGGCCTACGCCATGCTGGCCTGCGCGCGCATCGGCGCCGTCCACTCCGTGGTGTTTGGCGGCTTCTCGCCGGACTCGCTTGCCGGCCGCATCGAGGATTGCAAGTCGAATATCGTCATCACCGCCGACGAAGGTTTGCGCGGCGGCCGCAAGGTGCCGCTGAAGGCGAATACCGACGCGGCAATCGCGAAAGTCGGCGGCGTCGATTTCGTCATCGTGGTCAAGCGCACGGGCGCGCCGGTCGACATGGATCCGGTGCGTGACGTTTGGTACCACGAGGCCAAGGAGGTCGTGACCGCGGAGTGCCCGTGCGAGGAAATGAACGCCGAGGATCCGCTGTTCGTCCTTTACACGTCGGGTTCGACCGGCAAGCCGAAGGGCGTGCTGCACACGACGGCGGGTTATCTCGTCTATACCGCGATGACGCACCAATACGTCTTCGACTATCACGACGGCGATATCTATTGGTGCACGGCCGACGTCGGCTGGGTCACGGGGCACAGCTACATCGTCTATGGCCCGCTCGCCAACGGCGCCACCACGCTGATGTTCGAGGGCGTGCCGAATTACCCGTCGATGTCGCGGTTCTGGGACGTCATCGACAAGCACAAGGTCAACATCTTCTACACCGCGCCGACCGCGATCCGCGCCTTGATGCAGGCCGGCGATGCGCCGGTGACGAAAACCTCGCGCGCCTCGCTGCGGCTTCTCGGTTCGGTCGGCGAGCCAATCAATCCGGAAGCGTGGGAATGGTATTACCGCGTTGTCGGCGACAGCCGCTGTCCGATCGTCGATACCTGGTGGCAGACCGAGACCGGCGGCATCATGATCACGCCGCTGCCCGGCGCAACCGCGCTGAAACCCGGCTCCGCGACGCAGCCGTTCTTCGGCATCGTGCCGCAGATCGTCGACGCCGAAGGCAAAGTCCTCGACGGCGCCACGACCGGCAATCTGTGCATTGCGGATTCGTGGCCCGGCCAGATGCGCACCGTCTATGGCGATCATCCGCGCTTCGTCGAAACCTATTTCAGCACCTATCCCGGGAAATATTTCACCGGCGACGGCTGCCGGCGCGACGCGGACGGCTATTACTGGATCACCGGCCGCGTCGACGACGTCATCAATGTCGCCGGACACCGCATGGGCACCGCCGAGGTGGAATCCGCGCTGGTCGCGCATCCGAAAGTGTCGGAGGCTGCTGTCGTCGGCTATCCGCACAACATCAAGGGCCAGGGCATCTATGCCTATGTCACGCTGATGGCCGGCGAGCAGCCAAGTGAGGCCTTGCGCAAGGAACTGATCGGCTGGGTGCGCACGGAAATCGGCCCGATCGCCTCGCCCGATCTGATCCAGTTCGCGCCCGGCCTGCCGAAGACGCGCTCCGGAAAGATCATGCGCCGCATCCTGCGCAAGATCGCCGAAGACGAATCCGGCAATCTCGGCGACACGTCGACGCTCGCCGATCCTGCGGTGGTCGATGACCTCGTCAACAACCGCCAGAACAAGAAGAGCGCATAAACGGAAAGATATGCGGCGCCTAGCGTGGAACTTGGTACGCCGCCGTGGTGCGCGGGAAGCACAGTTGGAAAAAAATTAGCGAAAACTTTACCCTGTTACTCCCGCGATACTGAGTGAAGCCGCCATTTCGGTTAAACTGCTGCCGGGTTTGACCCCGCTCCCGCGGGGTCGTGGGGCGGTTGCGGTGTAGGGACTTGAAAATGCGAGCGAAAATTCTGGTTTCCGCCATGCTGGCGGCCGTCGTTGCGGCATTTGCCTGCGCGCCGATGCCGGCGCAGGCCAGGGGCGACATTGTGACGGTGCGGGAAGACTTCATGCCGGGCACGATCGTGATCCGGACCAATGAGCGCGCGCTCTATTACTTTGTCGGCGTGGGCCAGGCGATCCGCTACCCGGTCGGCGTCGGCCGCCTCGGCATGCAGTGGGCCGGCACCGCCTATATCGACGGCAAGTACATCAGGCCGGCATGGTCGCCGCCGGATTCCATCAGGAAGGACTATCACCGGCTTCCGCCGGTGGTGCCGGGCGGCTCGCCGCAAAATCCGATGGGCGTCGCGGCGATGACCCTGTCCGGTGGCGGCCAGTACGCCATCCACGGCACCAACAATGAGGGTTCGATCGGCGGCTTCGTTTCGCACGGCTGCATCCGCATGCACAATGTGGACATCGAAGACCTTTACAGCCGTGTCAGCATCGGCACGCGGGTGGTGGTGGTGCACTAGCCGCGGATCACCCGCACCACGTCCCGCGTTTGCCGCCGTCGTAGCTTCGCGCAAAGCCGCCATTGAGCAGAGCCGCCGATACGTCGGCGGTGCTGCGCGTCGACACCGCCGCATCGACGCGCCCGCCATATTTGTCGACCCCGACGCGTGAAATGGCGACGCCGCCATCCGCCAAAATCGTTTCCAGCGCGGTGCGCGCGGCCTGTGCCTGCGCAAGTTCGCCGGCGCAGCGCGCATGCAGCTCCGCCGCATCGATGCCGCGCAGCCGCACCTTGGTGTCGACGTCGAGTCCGGGCCACACCCGCACGCGCGCCTCGAACGTGTCGCCGTCGATGATGCGCAGCACCTCGGCCGGATAGGAAATTCCCGGATCGAGCCGGTGCGCGATCGGAATGTTGGCCGGTTGGGACTCGGCGTGCGCGGTAAGCGCAATTACGTAGTTGACACCACAAGCCACTAATGCTAGTAAATTGGCCATTAGAGAGACCCGATGGCCAAGAACCAGTTTTCACAGCCCCATTTCCACGATGAAACCGCTGCAAGGCAGTGGTTTGAGGCGGCCCGTTGGCCGGAAGGCCCGATCTGTCCCAAGTGCAAGGGCGAGAAGCATTACGCGACCAAGAAAGCCGGTGTGTACCGTTGCGCCGCCTCTACGTGCCGCAAGGATTTCACCGTCACGACCGGCAGTGTCATGGAGCGCAGCCACGCCAAACTGACTCAGTGGGCCGCTGCGTTCCATCTGGCCGCATCCAGCAAAAAAGGCTTTAGCGCGCACCAGCTACATCGCGAATTGGGCTGCCAGTACAACACCGCTTGGTTCATGTTTCACCGCGTTCGTGAGGCCATGCGCCGTGGCGGCTTGGAATTGCCGCCTATGGGCGGCGAAGGCGGCATTGTCGAGGCGGACGAAACTTATTTCGGCCCGCAGGAAAAGCCGACGCCTTCAAAGCAGCGCGCGGGCCGTCCGTATATAAGCCGTCGCGGCAAAGGCCCCGCCGGGAAGCGCATGGTCGTTGCGCTGGTGGAGCGTGGCGGCAACGTGCGCTCGTTCCATCCGGCCCGCGCCGATGGCTATACGGTCAACGCTATCATTCGGCAGAACATCGCCCGCGAAACGCGATTGATGACGGATGAAAGCCGTTTCTATATCGGCGTAGGCAAAGAGTTCGCCGCGCACGAAACCGTCATGCACTCGGCCAAGGAATATGCGCGCGGTGACGTGAACACCAATTCGGTTGAAGGTTTTTTCTCAATCTTCAAACGAGGAATGAAAGGTGTTTATCAGCACTGTAAAGAAAAGCATTTGCACCGTTATCTCGCTGAATTCGACTTCCGCTACAACACTCGCAAGATTAGCGATATGGAGCGAACGGTCGCCGCTGCCCGTGGTGCGGAGGGCAAGCGGTTGACCTATCATCAACCTCACTAAACGCGATTGGCGGTTTCAGGGCGCACGGTTTCTGCGCTGGCGACGAAAGCGGAAGAAAAAATGAAACGGCTGAAGCGGCTATTGCCCCTAATTTTGGTCCTAATGGCCGCCGCTATTTTTGGGTACGTATCTTCGAGTTGGTGGAAACCTTGGCCCGGGAAGATTCACCACGTGAACGCGATACCGAAGTAGCCCGCAATTTCCGAGACTCGCCATCCTTGGTCGGAATATCCTTGAGCGGCGTAGGAGGGCCACTAAAGGCACCTTGCAAGATTCTTTGCAGGCGTTGATCGGTGTCCATTGGATGAGGATACCATGAGTAAACGTAAAATACCGCTACCGGCCTCAAGCTTGAAGGTCGAGCACCTGCCCGTTGAATTTGACCTTCCTATCAGCGTTTACAAGGGCATCGAGAAAATCATTTCTGCTCACGCCCTATTAGAAACAATTGTTTTAGACCTCGTATTTGTCCTAATGAAAATCGAACCGCCTGAGGGCCGGATTGCTCTTGGCTATCGCTCTGCAATAGAGCGCTTCAAACTTGTCAGGCAACTGCTCGATTTGAGAGGGATTACAATTGCCGATTTCAACCTCAATGAAATGGAAAATGGAATTGGTGATTGTTGCGCGATGCGGGATCAAGTAGCTCACGGCATTTGGGTTCGTAAAAACGGGATTTTAGGTCTCCGGCTGACCAAGGGCGGCTATGAATTGAAAGATGGATACCGTAGTCGCGCCATTATTCCCCAGGGAATGGACGTGCCAGATAATTATTATGATCGGGCGAAAGAAATCATAAAATCGACGATTGCCGAAGTGCAGCATTTTACGGTTGCCGTGCAGGCCGCGCTGTAATCATAGCCAAAAATACCTGACGAACCGTCTCATTAAGTCGGTCGCTTTCGGGGTCATAAAACGAAAGAATTTCGCTTCTCGCATCGATCATCTCTGGCGTGATCTCAACCTCTTCCAGTGGCGTCGGCCTGTCGGGCATCGGACTATATCTCGCGGCTTGTAGTGTCAACTACGTAATCCCGAAATAAAGTCAATTGCGGAATCCGCAGTGCCGCATCGAGCGCTCGCGAAATAGGTATTAGAAATCCGACGCTAACCCGTTGATTTCCCAATCCCCGTAGCGCGTCGGCTCGGGGCCGCCGCGGCCGCCGACTTCCTTCGGCTGGGCAGCCTCCTGCCGCGCCTGTTCGGCGCGGCGTGCTTCTGCTTCGGCCAGCGCGCGTTCGGCCGCCGGCGTCAGGGACGGCTTGCCGGTTTGCTCATCCGCCGCATCGGGGGCGGCAGGCTTTGGCGGGGTCTGGTCGGTTGGCATCGCACCTGACTTGGCGTAGCGGTGCCCATTCTACAAGCCCACAGCCTGCAGCGGCTAATCCCGCAACGAGGACCATTCGCATGAAGGGCACGCGCAAGCGGCCAGACCGGACCGGCCGCCCCGACGACGCGCCCGGCTTTGCGGTGCGGCGCATCGCAGCCGATATCGTCGAGGGCGTCATCCGCCACCGCCGTTCGCTCGATGACCTTCTCGACCACACCGGCGAACTCGTGGCGCTTGAAGACCGCGACCGCGCGCTGACGCGGGCGATGGTGGCGACCGTGCTGCGCCGGCTCGGTACGCTGCGCCACCTGATTGGCCTTTATCTCGAACGCGGCTTGCCGGCGCAGGCGCCGCGCGTCGAAACCGTGCTGCTCGTCGGCGCGGCGCAAATCCTGTTTCTCGACGTGCCCGATCACGCCGCTGTCGATCTCGCGGTGCGGCTCGCGCGCGCTGACAAGCACGGCGTGCACTTCACCGGCCTCGTCAACGGCGTGCTGCGGCGCATCGCCCGCGAAGGCGCCGCCAAACTCGCTGCGCTCGACGGTCCCGTTCTCGACACGCCCGAATGGCTGATGACGCGGTGGACGGCGCATTACGGGCCGGAAACCGCGCATGCGATTGCGGCGGCGAACGGCCGTGAATCGGCGCTCGATCTCACGGTGAAAAGCGATGCGGAGGCCTGGGCAGCAAAGCTCGACGGCCGGGTGATGCCGACCGGTTCGGTGCGCACGGCGGTGCACGGCACGGTGCCGGCGCTGCCGGGCTTTGACGAAGGCGCGTGGTGGGTCCAGGACGCAGCAGCAGCGCTGCCGGCGCGCCTCTTTGGCGCGGTCGAAGGCAAGCGCGTCGCCGATCTCTGCGCGGCGCCGGGCGGCAAGACGGCGCAGCTTGTCTTGGCGGGCGCGAAAGTGACCGCCGTCGATCGCGCGCCGGCGCGGCTCAAACGGCTCGAGGAAAATCTCGCCCGTCTCTCGCTCACCGCCGAGATTGTTTGCGCCGACGTCGCGGAGTGGAGCGCCGAGCCGTTCGACGCCGTCCTCCTCGATGCGCCGTGCTCCTCGACCGGAACCATCCGCCGTCACCCGGATGTGCCGTGGCTCAAGAGCGCAGCCGACATCACGAAACTGTCCGCCTTGCAGCGCCGCCTGATCGCGCGCGCGGCAGCGCTGACGAAGCCCGGCGGCACGCTGATCTATTGCACCTGCTCGCTCGAGCCGGAAGAAAACGAGGCCATCGTCGCCGAACTACTTGCGTCTGACGCGAGCGTGCGGCGCGCGCCGATCGCGGATGGCGAAGTTTTCGGGCAGAGCGCGTTCATCACCGCGGACGGCGACTTGCGCACGCTGCCCTGCCACTTCCCCGATGCCGATTCGCGGTTCGCCGGCATCGACGGCTTCTATGCCGCCCGGCTGGTAAAATTGTAGGGATATCAATTACGTAATCGGCAGTTGGCCGTTCCGCCGCCCTTTCGTTATGGTCGCCCCGTATCACAGGGGGCCTGTCGGACCGATGTCACGCGCCGCCGTCGCGGACCATGCGAAGCTGTCCTGGCTTCTCCTTCGCGGCGCCATGCGGAGGGTCGCCGGCCGCGCCAATGGTCATCCGGTGCTGCGCTGGCCGCTGCCGCCGCTCAAGGCCGATCGCCTCCTGATCGCGCCGCAGGATTTGCGCACCGCCGACGCGACGCGCGCCAGCGAAATCTATTCCGGGCGTTTTGCCTTTGCCGGCAAAGTCGTGGTTTGCGATGGGCGCTCGATCTTCGAGATGGAGCCGCCGTCCGACGAATGGGCGGTGGCGCTGATGGGTTTCGGCTGGCTGCGCCATCTGCGCGCCGCCGAATCCGGCATCACGCGCGCCAATGCGCGTGCGCTGATCGACGAATGGATCGCGCTGCAGGGTTCGTGGCATCCGGTGGCCTGGCGGCCGGATGTGCTGTCGCGCCGCATCATTTCCTGGCTCAGCCAGTCGACGCTGATCCTGCGCGAC
Source organism: uncultured Alphaproteobacteria bacterium (assembly GCA_963723335.1). GTDB lineage: Bacteria > Pseudomonadota > Alphaproteobacteria > Rhizobiales > Xanthobacteraceae > BOG-931. The sequence goes on from CAVRQJ010000007.1 coordinate 788,131, forward strand.
GCCGACGTGCGCTTCTACCGGCGCTTCATGCGCAGCCTGCTTCGGCAAGTCCGCTATCTGCGCCACACCGCGGGCGATGCGCGCCGGGGCGTCTCGCGCATGCAGTCCGCCATGGCGCTGAGCTATGCCGCGCTCTGCGTCGCCGGCCAGGCGCGCCACATCAAATCCATGACCGAGCGCCTGCGCCACGAAATCGAGCGCCAGATACTTCCCGATGGCGGCCATGTCAGCCGCGATCCCGGTGCGATCATCGAGATCCTGATCGAGTTCCTGCCGCTCCGCCAGGTCTACACGTCGCGCAACGTCGCCCCGCCGCAGGCGTTGCTCAACGCCATCGACCGGATGATGCCGATGCTGCGCTTCTTCCGCCATTCCGAAGGCACGTTCGCGCATTTCAACGGCATGGGTGCAACGCCCGCCGATCTCCTTCTCACGCTGCTGGCCTATGACGAGACCCGCGGCGCGCCGTTCTCGAACGCGCCGTATTCGGCGTATCAGCGCCTTGAGGCCGGCGGCGGCGTCATCATCATGGATACGGGCCGCGCGCCGCCGATCGACATGAGCCTCGACGCGCATGCAAGCTGCCTGGCATTCGAATTCTCTTCGCCCCGGCAAAGCCTGATCGTCGTGAATTGCGGCATGCCGGCCGCCGGGCGCGAGGACTGGCGGCAGCTTGCCCGCTCGACAGCAGCGCATTCGACGGCGACGCTCAACGCCACGTCGTCGGCGCGCTTCGTCGAAATGTCGGCATTTCGGCGCGTCCTTGGCGGCTCGCCGATGCTGGGCGGACCCAGCAACGTCGCGGTGACGCGCGAAGACAGCACCGACGCAGTGGTGCTGCGCGCGGCCCATGACGGTTATGCCGACCGCTTCGGCATTGTTCACGAACGCGTCCTGACACTGTCGGGCGACGGCATGCGGCTCGATGGCGAGGACGTCTTCCTCGACGCCGGCGGCGGCAACCAGGTGCGCAGCACGAAGGACGAATTCGCCATCCGCTTTCATTTGCATCCGACGGTGAAGGCGACCCGGCTCACCGATGGCCATGGCGTCATGCTGATGCTGCCGAACAAGGACGTGTGGACGTTTAGCGCGCATGCCGATCGCGCCGAGCTTGAAGACAGCGTCTACCTTGCCGGCAGCGAAGGCCCGCGCCGCACGGCGCAGATCGTCGTCCACGGCCATGCGCGCACGGCCTCGCGCGTGCAATGGAGCCTGCAGCAAACCAATGTCGCCGCCGCGCCGGGCGCCGGTTCGTCACGCCGCGTGCGCGAGGAGGAACCGAGGCTGCCGTTGTGATAGTCTCGTTGCCGACATGACCGATAGCCTGCGCCGCGCCTCGCGCGCCCTCATTTCAGTCTCCGACAAGGCCGGAGTGGTCGAATTCGCGCGCGCGCTTGCAGGCTTCGGCATCGGCCTCGTCTCGACCGGCGGCACGCGCAAGACGCTGAGCGATGCCGGGCTCAACGTGCTCGACGTCAGCGACCTCACCGGATTTCCCGAGATGATGGACGGCCGCGTCAAGACGCTGCATCCGGCGGTGCATGGCGGGTTACTGGCGATGCGCGGCAATCCCGCGCACACCGAAGCGATGCGCACGCACGGCATTCAGCCGATCGATATCCTGGTAGTGAACCTTTATCCGTTCGAGGAGACCGTCGCGCGCGGCGCGAATTTTGCCGACTGCATCGAGAACATCGATATCGGCGGTCCGGCGATGATCCGCGCCGCCGCGAAGAACCATGACGATGTCGCGGTTTTGGTCGATGCCGCCGACTACGCAGCGTTGCTGGATGAACTTTCGGCCCACGGCGGCAAGACGACGCTTGCCTTGCGCCGTCGCCTTGCCGCCAAGGCCTACGCGCGCACGGCGGCCTATGATGCCGCAATCTCCAACTGGTTCGCGCGCGAACTTGATGAAATTGCGCCCGACTACCGCGCCTTCGGCGGCCGGCTGATCGAAAAGCTGCGCTACGGCGAAAATCCGCATCAGGCCGCTGCTTTCTATCGCTCGCCGGACCTGCGTTTCGGCGTCGCCACGGCGCGGCAGGCGCAGGGCAAGCAACTGTCCTACAACAACATCAACGACACCGACGCGGCCTACGAATGTGTTGCGGAGTTCGATCCGGCGCGCACCGCGGCCTGCGCCATCATCAAGCACGCCAATCCCTGCGGCGTCGCCGAAGGGGGCAGCCTCGCCGATGCCTATCGCAAGGCGTTCGCCTGCGACAAGACTTCGGCGTTCGGCGGCATTGTCGCGCTCAACCGCAAGCTCGACGGCGAAGCGGCGCGCGCCATCACCGAAATCTTCACCGAGGTCATCATCGCGGCGGATGCGACCGAAGAGGCCATCGCCATCGTCGGCGCCAAGAAAAATTTGCGGCTTCTGCTCGCCGGCGGATTGCCCGATCCGCGCGCGACGGGATTGACGGCAAAGACGGTCGCCGGCGGCCTTCTGGTGCAAACACGCGATAATGCCGTGGTCGACGACATGGATTTGCGTGCGGTGACCAAACGCGCGCCGACCGATGCCGAACTGCGCGATTTGCGCTTCGCTTTCCGCGTCGCCAAGCACGTGAAATCGAATACGATCGTCTATGCCAAAGATCTGGCGACCGTCGGTATCGGCGCCGGGCAGATGAGCCGCGTCGATGCCTCCCGCATCGCCGCGCGCAAGGCGCAGGACGCAGCGATTGAACTCGGGCTGAAGGAACCGGCGACCAAGGGATCGGTGGTCGCCTCGGATGCGTTCTTCCCGTTCGCGGACGGGCTTCTCGTCGCCATCGAGGCCGGCGCCACGGCGGTGATCCAGCCGGGCGGTTCAGTGCGCGACGATGAGGTGATCAAGGCCGCCGATGATCATGGGGTTGCCATGGTCTTCACCGGCACGCGGCATTTCAGGCACTGATAGCTTGTCATTCCGGGCTCCTCGCAGTGCTCGGCCCCGGAATGACGAAGGCGCAATCACACCGAAGCGGTGATCCACTGCTCCAGCTTCTGCTTCGGCGCTGCGCCGACCTGGCGGGACGCGAGTTCGCCGTTCTTGAACAGCATCAGCGTCGGGATCGACATGATGCCGTATTTCGCCGCGATGCCGGGATTCTCGTCGACATTGAGCTTGACGATCTTCACCTTGCCGTCGAGCGACTTGGAAATCTCTTCGAGCGCCGGTGAAATCATCCGGCAGGGGCCGCACCATTCCGCCCAAAAATCGACGACCACGGGGCCGCTCGCCTTGAGCACGTCGGCGTCGAACGTCGCGTCTGTTGTCTTCTCGACCATGAAAAACCTCGCCATTTCGGGAGAATCGGCTGCCCGGGGAGATTGAAACTATGAACGGGGTCCGGGGGCGTCAAGGCACCTTCACCGGAGCGTGACGCGCCTTCGTTAACACCTCGCCTAGCGCCGATTCCATCGCTGGAACGGGAATTTCGAGGAGCAGGGCTCCGCTGGTGAAAATCAACGCGGCGCGCACGGCCTTTTGCGGATAGAGCTTCATCAGCACCGCGCGGTAAAGCGCAAGCTGGCGGACATAATGCGCGGGCGCGTCCTCGATCCGTGCCGGCACGAGCCGATCGGTCTTGTAGTCGGCGATCAGTACGGCATCTTGCGTGACGATCAGCCGGTCCACCTGGCCCGAGATGGCAACCGGCTTGCCGTCCATCCCCGCGATGCGGCCGACGATCGGCACCTCGGCCCGGCCGCCCGGCGCAAAAACTTCGGCGAAATTTGGCTCGCCGAGGACGGCAAACACCTGGCGCGCGATCTCGGCCTGCTCGGCAGCGGAAAAATCCGTGGCGGCATTGCCGAGATAATGTTCGAGAGCCGCTTTGCGGCGGTCGAGGGGAATATCGGGCAGCGACTGCATCAGCCGATGGACGATACGGCCGCGCTGCAATGCTTTCTCACGGTCGAGCGCGGAGGCCGCGCCGGGTGCGATACCGCCGAATTCCTCATCAAAGGCAGAGGATGGCGAGAGTGGCACAACGCGCGGTGCTTCGCGCGGCGCCGGTTCGCGCAGCCAGGAGGGCAGGGTGTGTGGCGCGGCCTGCTTTTCATCCGGCGTGGCGCGCGCGTGGGGCGCGGTGGGAGGAGCAGGCTGCTTCTGGTAACGCCAGATCTTGCCGTCACCGCTTTCTTCCTCGAGCAGAAATGGTTTGAGTGGCTCGAATACAAGGTCGTACCAGCATCCGGGGGGCCGCGTTTGCCTGCCGTCCGCTCCGCACACGATCAGGCGATCGGCGGCGCGCGTCATGGCGACGTAGAGCAGCCGGCGGTATTCGTGTGTCGCCTCATCTTCAGCGGTTTGGCGCGCGGTGGCGACGGCGGGGACGTCGTCGTCCTTGCGGCCCGGCCAGATCATCGGGCCATCGGCAAGCGCGAGCAATTGCGGTACGCGCGGCCCGGTCGGTTGCGTCATGGTGTCGGCGAGGATCACGATCGGCGCTTCGAGGCCCTTGGCGCCGTGCACGGTCATCACCCGCACTTCGTCGCGCGCGATTTCCATGTCGCGCTTCACCTCGGCGCTTGCCTCGCGCAGCCAGGCGATAAAGCCTTGCAGGGACGGTGTCTCGCGCCGTTCGTAATCGAAGGAAAGATTGAGGAATTCATCGAGCGCATCGTTCGCCTCCGGGCCGAGCCGCCCAAGGAAGCGCCGGCGCCCGCCGCCGGCACCGAGGATTTCGGCGTAAAACGAGAATGGCGTCATGCGTTGCGCATCCTGCGCAAGCTTGTCGAGCAATGCATTCGCCGATGCGAATATTGCGCGTTCGCCGGATTTTTGCGTGAGCGCGTCACGCAGCGAGACGCGGCCGCGATTCCACGCGATATCAAACAAATCCGTATCTTCAAATCCGAACAGCGGACTGCGGAGTACGGCGGCAAGCGCAAGATCGTCTTCCGGCAGCAGGATCGCGTCGGCGAGCGCCATGAGATCCATCACGGCGATATGTTCGGTCAGCACGAGGCGATCGGCGCCGGCAACCTGAACCTCTTCGTGCTTTAGGGCGCGGATGATGCTCTCGAACAACTCTCCGCGCTGGCGCACCAGCACCAGGATGTTGCCATAGCGCACGGCACGGCGTTCGATGCCGACCGGCTCGCGTTCGTCGACCAGCTTGCGCACCGTTCGCGCGATGCGCTGCGCCAGCTTCACCCGCGGACTTGTCTCCGACACGATGTCGAACGGTGCATCCCAGCCCTCAACTTCTCTTCTTTCGTCCGGCTTCTCCGGCTCCCAGATTTCGACCATGCTGGGCGCCGCGTCCGGCAACGCGATATGCGGCGGGAAGCCTCCCTGATCGGAAGTCACGCTTGCCGCGATACCCTTGAAGACGATATCGACCGCCGAGAGCACACTTTCCCCGGAACGAAACGAGTGTTCGAGCCGCCCAAAGATGAATTTGACGGCGCCGCCTTCGTGCGCTCGCAAAAATTTCCCGCCTTCGGCGGCGAATTCCCGGGGGGCGGCATTCTGAAATGAATAGATCGACTGCTTTTCGTCGCCGACGGCGAAGATGGTGCGGGTGACATCGCGCGCGCCGGCGCCGGCGGTGAATTCGCCGACGAGCTTGCGAACGATGTCCCACTGCTTGCTGCTCGTGTCCTGCGCTTCGTCGATCAGAAGGTGGTCGATGCCGAAATCGAGCTTGTAATGCACCCAGGCCGCGTCGACGTTGGTCAGAAGATCGAGCGTCTTGTCGATCAGATCGTCGTAGTCGACAAGGCCGCGATAGTTCTTCTCGGCGGCGTATCGCGTCAGGACTTCATAAGCGACGGTCACAAGCGCGGCACTGCGATCGCGGCAGGTGATGGCGCGTTTGCGGTCGAGGAGTGCGCAGATGCGCGCCTGCTCGGCGTAAAGACGTTCGGCGAGTGCCGGCTCCTTGTCCCGGATCGCCTTGGTCACGATGGATTTGCGCGGCGTGCCCTGGCCGGTGCAGAAAATCTCGACATAGGTCGAGCGACGCGCGTCGTCGCGTTGCGAAGCGAGGCTGCCAAAGCGGCCGGCTTGCGCGCCGTCGGTCTTGCCGCCTTGCGCCAGAATCTTCGCCAGTACGGGCCATTCCGAAGCTGCGATCAGCGAGGCGGAAAAATACTGCGCCTCGACGGTTTCAATGCTGTCGGACGGATCGACGCCGAGCGCGCGTGAAAGTTCGGCAATCGCCGCCTCCACGCCGTGTGCGTTCTCCACCCACCGGCCGATGGCGTCGCGCTCGGTGATTGCGCCACGCACCACATCGCGAAACGTCTGATCCGCGGCTGCGATCATGGCGGAAGCGAGTGCGCGGCCGAGCGGACTTTCGGGCTCGGCGGCGCCGTCAAGCAGCACGGCCAGCGTCAACTGCTCCAGCAGATGCGCCTGGGTCGTGTCATCGAGCACGCTAAAGCGCGCGGCAACATTGGCCTCGAACGGGAACCGGTGCAGAAGCTGCGTGCAGAAAGCGTGAATGGTCTGCACTTTGAGGCCGCCCGGCGTTTCCAGCGCCCGCGCGAACAGTTGCCGCGCCAGCGTGCGGCGTTGCGCGTCGGCCTTACGGCCCGATTGCTCGTAAATGGCTTGATCGAGCCTCGTGTCGTCCAGCGTGGTCCATGCACCAAGCGTGTCGAACACGCGCTTGGCCATATTCGCGGCGGCGGCTTTGGTGAATGTGATGCACAGGATCTTTTCCGGCTCGACGTTTTCAAGCAGCAGGTTGATCACGCGCTGCGCCAGCACGTGCGTCTTGCCCGACCCGGCATTGGCGGCGACCCAGGCCGAAACGTCAGGGTTGGCGACCTCGCGCTGCTTCTGTTTCACGGCGTCCGGAACGGTTTTGAGCGTGCTCATTCGCCGCTCCCGCCGCCGTCACCCGTGCCGCCCGTGCTCGACCATTCCTTGACGCGCGCCAGATGGTCGTACTCGCCGTAATGGGTGGTCCACATCGGATGAACGAGCGAACGGTACGGCGTGCTCGCGTCGTCGAAGCGCCGCGCCAGTTCGCTCAACTTTTCCAAAGCGCGATCGGCGTGGCTGTCCGGTGTGCCATCCTTGAAATCGACCGCTTCATAATCGCCGGGCTCCTCGCCGCCCTTGAGGAGAACGTAGGCAACTTCGGCGACGGATGCGCCTTTTGGAAATTCCTTGAAGCCTCCGTTGCGCAGGATCGCGGCTTCGAGCGGAAGCTGCGGCGCGAGCCCTATGCGCACCTGCTTGTGGGTCCGTGCCGCGCCGGTCTTGTAATCGAGGATGACATAGCGGCCGTCGCGGCCACGCTCGATGCGGTCGGCCCTGCCGCGCAAGGTGAAGGCGCCGTCATTGAGCGAAATTTCCCCGCGAATCTCGGCAGCGATCGCGCCGATGCCGGCGCGCCGCTCGGCTTCCCAGCCCGCGAACCAGTGCGCAATGCGGAGAAACCGCGGCCACCAGAAAGCGCGCGCTTCCGGAAAGTCCTCAAGCGTGGCGAAATGCTTGCGTCCGAGCTTGATGAGCTCGCCGGCCGGATCCGGCGGCAGACCCTGCGCAAATTTTTCCGTGAATTCGCCGATCGCGGCGTGAATGAAAGTGCCGCGTTCGGCGGCGCCGGGCGCGGTGTCGACGGCGTCCAGGGAGCGCAGCCGCAAGATATATTTGGCATAGATCGTATAGGGATCGCGCAGCCAGTCCTCGATGTCGGTGACCGAAAGACTTTTCGGCCGCGCGTCGCGCGGCGGCACCGGCGCCGGCTGCTTTGCCGCCTGTGGAGGCTGCTCGGGGCGGTCGAGTTCGCGCGCCCACGAAATGTATTTGCCTCCGCGCGCGACGGCTTCCTTCCAGCGCTCGCCGGAGACGGCGGCGAGCCGCTGGATAAAGCGCGACGGCACGGTCGGCGTCCCGGCGGTTTTGGTTGAGAAGCTCAAGATCACTTCGCGCGCGCCGAGCAGTTGCGCGAAATCGTGCGCGGTCAGGCCGATCCTGCGTTCCGGCAGATCAAGCCCGAGTTCGAGCCGCATCGGACGGCTAAGCCACGCGTCGGTATTGCTCTGCGGCGGCCAGGTACCTTCGACAAGGCCGCCAAGCACGACGCGGTCGCTTTCGGTAAGACGTGCTTCGAGAAGCCCGAGAATGCGCACGTGAAGGCCCGGCCGCGCCGCGCGTCGGACGACTCGTCCGGCAAGGGCTGCGGAAAAAAGCTCGACATATTCGGACGTCGCAATGGGCAGGCCGGCAGCGGCTTCGCTACTCGCGAGTTCGTCGAGCGCGTCGGCGAGCTTTTGGCCATCGCGGCTGGCGAACGCGGCCTCGGTGCTTTCGCCGCGCGACAGCGCGGCGACAACGTCGCGATGGCGCGCGGCGAGATCGCTCAGGGGATGGGATTCGCTCCTGAGACTCTCGAGAGGTTTTAGCGCGTCGGCGAGTTGAGCCACGAGATCGGCGGCCGTGCCGAGGTCGCCGTCGGCGAGCTCGCGGCGCGGATCCGATCGATGCAAGGTCTCCTTCGCCTCGCGAAAGGCACCGAGCGCAGCGGCGAGGCCGCGACTGCCGCTTGCCGGACGGGGCCCGCGCAGGATCGCGCGTTCGAGCGTCGCGATGGCACGCTCGCGATCCGGCGGTCCAAGCCGGAAGAGCGGATGCTTCAGCAAGGCAAGCAGCGTCACCGGCGGCGTTCCGCCGAGCGCCGCCGCGGCGGCGAGCCGCGCGAAAATTCCCGCTGGTGTATCGGTGAGCGCGTCGCCGCCGGAATTTTCTGCTTCGATATTCCACCGCGCGAGCGCGGCGATGACGCGGCGCCCGAGCGCGCGATCCGGCGTGACCAGGGCGGTGGTCTTGCCGTCGTGCACCGCTTCACGCAGCGCCACCGCGATCGCAAGCGCTTCCTCCTCGGGATTGGCGGCTTCGATCATCGTGACGGTGGCGAGCGCGGTATCGGCGTGGGTTTCGAATGTCGGCTCGGCCGATTGTTGCCGCCACATGTCGGTCGCCGCCGCCGGCCGCAGCGCCTCCGAGACAAGCCGCTCACGTCCGGATGATGGCGCCAATTTCTTCACGGCGTCGCGCGCGATGCCGATCCGCGTCAACAGCGCCTGCATCGCGAATTGCGGATGGGCGGGAGCAGCCCCCACCCTACCCTCCCGCACTTGCGGGGGAGGGATGGGTGGGGGCTTGTCGCCCGCGATCAGTTGCCACGACGCTTCGTCTAGATCGGTATCGAGGCCCGGCAGTACCACCGCCCCATGCGGCAGGCGCGCGATCGTGGCGATCAATTCGGCCGTGGACGGAATCGAGCCGGTCGATCCGGCGGCGATCACAGGTCCATCGGCGTGCGTGGCCAGGCGCGCGGTTTCGGCCTTGATCAGCGCGTCGCGGCGTTTTGCCGGCTCCATAAGATCTCGCTCTTTTAGAATGGCGGGCCACGCTTCGCGCGCAATTCGCAGGAATCGCAGCGTGAGCTGCCAATAGGCGTCGAATTTGTCATCCACGAGTTTGTCCAGGCTTTCCCAAGACACACCTCGGGTGACCATGTCGTCGTTGAGGCGGGCGAGATCGTCGGCAAGTGCGCAAGCCGCCGCCGGAGTTTGCGCTACCAACGGGGCCCCACTTGCGCCGTGAAGCTCTGGCGATTCGGACCATTGGGTGATCAGTTGCGTCAGCAGGAGCCGGCGCTCGGTGCCGCCGAGCGCTTCCGGCAATGCAAGCGCGTCGGCGGCAAGACCGCCGGTCGCAGCTTCAGCGAACGCGATCTCATCCTCGTCGATATCGCCGAGCGGGACGATGCGCGGCAGGAGCGCGGCGTCGGTCTTCAGCACATCGAGAAAGGCATCGTGCGCCAGCCGGCAGGCGCGCCGTGTCGGCAGATAGAGCGTGGCCGAAGCAAGCGCGAGCGGATCGCGCGGCATGGCAAAGCCGAGCTTGCCGCTCGTCAATGCCTCGATCAGCGTCGGCAAAAACGGCACCGAAGCCGGTATGGTGAAGACGCGTGGGGTCATGTCGGTTTCGCGGAAATTGCCGCGAACACTTATCAGATATCGGGCCGTGGTATTAGGCCATCGCCGCAAGGGCAGCTTCGGCGGCCGCAACGGCCTCCGGCGTGCCGACATGCATCCACTTGCCTTCGAGGCGCAGGCCGAACAGCCGGCCGCTCGCGCCGGCGCGGTCGAACAGGCGCGTCAGCGCAAAGGCGCCTTTCGGCGCGCCGTCGAAAAGCGCGGGCGAAAGTATGGCGGCGCCGGCATAGATGAACGGCACGACCTCCTGCTCGCCGCGGCGACGCAGACGGGCGTCGGGCAGCATGGCGTAGTCGCCGCGGCCATCATAGCCGAGGCTGCCGGTTGTCGGCGCGAGTAGCAGCAGCGCGTCCATGGTTTCGGCGTTAAAGGCCTCCGCGAGCCGCGTGAAATTCGGTTTGACGCCGTCGAGCCACAGCGTGTCGGAATTGACCAGATAGAAAGGCGCGCCGCCCAATTGCGGCAGAGCCTTGGCGATGCCGCCGCCGGTGCCCAGGAGTTCCGCGCGCTCATCGGAAATTATGATGCGCGGCCGCTGCCGGGGCGCGAGATGGCGTTCGAGCGCATCCGCCAGATGATGCACGTTTACGACTGCGCACTCGACGCCGGCATCGGCAAGGCGGTCGAGGCTGTAATCGATCAGGGATTTGCCGCCGACCGCGACAAGCGGTTTCGGGATGTGCCCATTATACGGCCGCATGCGCGTCCCAAGGCCCGCCGCCAGTACAATTGCGCTTTTCGGTATCATCGCACTGCCCGGGCCAGCCCTCGGTCGCTCCCGATTCGCAATATCATATCCCATCGGGCGCGGGGACATTCGCGGCGTACCAGGCATTGAGCGGGGCCAGTGCCGGATGCGCCAACGAGCGCCGCAAATAGTTCCATAGGCGGGGCATGTGACGCAGATATTGCGGCTTGCCATCGCGCTGGTTGAGCCGGGCGAAGATGCCCAGGATCTTGGTCGCCCGCTGCGCGGCGAGCGTGGCGTAGAGAAGCATGAACCCGCCAGTGTCGAAGTCCTGTTCGTCGTCAAGCCGCGCGCGCACGTAGCGGCCGAGCAGCGCCATCTCCATGGCCTCGGGCACGTCGACGCGCGCATCCTGAAGCAGCGACGCGACGTCATAGGCCGACGGCCCCATCAGCGCATCCTGGAAATCGAGCACGCCGACGCGTGCAATACCGTCACGCTCCGGCAGCCAGAGCAGATTGGGCGAATGATAGTCGCGCAGCACCCAGGTCGGGCGCGCCGCGATGGCCGGCACCAGCGCCTTGCGCCACAGCTTGACGAAATCGTCGCGCGCAAAATCCGTCGCGGGCGCGCCGGCGGCCGTCAGGTACCAGTCGAGGAGGAGTTCAGCCTCGATCAGGAATGCGCCGAAATCGTAGCGCGGCAGGCGATAGTCGAGGTGCGGCGCGACCGGCAGCGTATTCGGCAAGTCATGGCCGTGCAGAAAAGCCAAAAGATCGACGGCGCACGCGTAGCGCGCCTCAAGCGGCACCGGCGGGTTTTCATTGACGATGCGGTCTTCGCCAAGATCCTCCATGACGATAAGGCCATGGTCGAGATCGGCGTGGAGAATTTCCGGCGCCGAAAGCTTGAGCGCGCGCAAACCCGCCGAGAGCGCGACATAAGGCACGACGTCTTCGGCGAGATGGGCGATGGCGCTATAGGGCCTGCCGTCGCGCACCGGCGGCCCGTCGGGACGGCGCGGCGCGTTCATCAGGATCGCGTTGCGGTCATCGCGCGCAAGGCGCTCGAAAATGCGCGTGGACGCGTCGCCCTGCATGCGCAGGCGCCGCGCTTTGCCGAAACTGGATTCGCCGAGAAAGGCGTGCATCAGCGCGATGCGCTCCGCACGCCCGGTAAAGCTGCCGTAACCGACATAGCGGGCATTGCGCACTTCGGGGCCGAGCGATGGTGCGAGCGTGAACGTGACGTCGAGCCGGTCCGGCGGCAGAAATCCGGCGGCGCGATCGGGCCATTCCATCAGCACCACAGCGCCATCGGGAAGGTCGTCGAAGCCGAGTTCGGCAAGCTCGGCCGCGCCGGAGAGCCGATAGAGATCGGCATGGACGACCGTGAAACGCGGCAGCTCATAGGTCTGTATCAGCGTGAAGGTCGGACTTGGCACGTCGATCGTCTCGTCGCCGGCGAGGTGGCGGATCAGTGCGCGCGCGAAGGTCGTTTTGCCGGCGCCGAGATCGCCCGAGAGCGTGATGAGGTCGCCCGGTTCGAGCACCGTGGCGACGTCGATCATGAATCGCCGCGTCGCTTCTTCATTCGGCAAAGTTACCGTGAAGCTTGCGCCACCCGGGGTGGTCAAAAGCATGGAGAACTCCGCTACTCGGCCGCCGTCAGCGAGGCGGTTTCACTCAGCGGGAATGTACAGGTGACGGTGGTGCCTTGCCCAACGGCGGATGAGATCGACACCGTTCCGCCGTGCAGTTCCACAAAGGAGCGGACGAGCGAAAGGCCGATTCCCGGGCCGCGATGCTGCGAGCCGAGCGAATGCGTCTCGAACCAGTCAAAGACCTTTTCCAGCACGTCCGGCGGAATTCCCGGGCCGCGGTCGGAGACCGAGAATATGACGGCATTGGCGTTACGCTCGGCGCGGAGCGTGACGGCGGCGCCGGCGGGGGAAAAGCTCACGGCATTGGCCAGGAGGTTGAAGAGAACCTGGCGGACGCGAAGCTTGTCGGCCATGAAGCTGCCGATAGCGTCAGGCGCATTGATGGCAAGTGTCAGGCCCGCGCTTTGCAGCCGGTCTTGCACGCCTTCTGCCGCCGCCGCCATGGTTTCGCGAATATCGACGGGCCCGAGATTGAGCTGCATGCGGCCGGCATCAATCGTCGCCAGGTCGAGGATGTTGTTGATGAGCGCGAGCAGCGTGTTGGTCGATACCGTGATGTAATCGAGATATTCGCGCTGTTTGCCCGCGAGCGGCCCGGTCGCCGGATCGCTCAAAAGGTGCACGAAGCCGATGATATTGGTGAGCGGCGAGCGCAGTTCGTAAGACACGTGGTGCACGAAATCGATCTTGATCTTGTCGGCGTCCTCGAGCGCCTCGTTGCGTTCCCGCAGCGCGCGTTCGACATTCACTGAATCCGTAACATCGTGGAACGTGACCAAAGTGGCGCCGTCAGGGAGCGGCACGGTCGTGCAATCGACGACGCTGCCGTCGCGGCGCTCGATACGGCCTGGGATCGCTTCGCGGCTCTCAATCGCGGTGATGACGTCACGCAGCGCCTGCCACGCGGCAGCGCCGCCATGCAGCGGCTCGCACAACGCCGTGATGCGCTCGATATGCGGACGGTCGGCAAGCTTCTCGGGCGACAGCCGCCACATGCGCGCGAACGCGGCATTATGCAGCCGCAGCCGTCCGTCGCTGCCGAACACGGCGACCCCTTCGGTGAGATTGTCGAGCGTCTCGCCCTGAACACGGATCAGTTCCTGGAACCGGCGCTCGAGATCGAGCCGCTCGGTGACGTCGTGGAAGAGATAAGTGACGCCGCCGTCCGGATCGGGCGTGGTGACGACCCGCAAAGTCCGTCCGTCGGGCAGATGCCAGGTGTGTTCTTTCGCTTCGACGGCGCGATAGGTTTCGTGCAGCTGGGCTTTCCACTGCCGAAAATCCTGCTCCTCCGGCAGTTTGTCGGCGGTGCGCAGGACCTCGATCACGGCTGAATCGGTGGGCCGCTGATCGAGGAAGGCGGCGTCGAGGTCCCACAGGCCCCGGTAGGCGGCATTGTAGAAGGTCAGGCGATGACCGGCATCGAACATGGCGACACCGGTCGAAAGCTGATCGAGCGTCCGGCGATGGGCATCCGAAAGACGCGCGAGCGCGCTGCGCATCGATTCCGCTTCCGTGGCGTCCATTCCGATGCCCGCGCTGCCGGTCGCGGTTTGGAATTCGAGGACATCGAAGGTGCGGCGCGCGCCGGCTGCAATGGCGCGAAGCCGGCCGGAATAGGTGCCGTTGCTCCTGCGCGCCTGCGCGATATTTTCTCGCGAGGCGTTATCGAGAAGCTCGAGACTGTGTTCGACCGCGTCGGCTGAGGTTTTGGCTTCGACGGCGCGCGCATAAGCGGTGTTGACGAAGGTTAATTGTCCCGCCGCATCGCGCGCCCACACCGGCGACGGCAGAGCTTCGACGAGCGCGCGCAGCGCGGAGACCTCGGTCAACAGCGTATCGTGACGGGCGGCCAGTTCGACGAGGTCACGCTTGATGCCGCTGGCGTCCTTGAGCCTGAGCACGGCGCGTCCGCCGATGGCGCGGCCATGCGCCTCAACCGGCTGGCCGGTGAGCGTCGCCAGCGTCATCGTGAAAGCTTCGCCGTGCAGGCGCAACGCATCGACGGCGCGTTCGATTGCGCCTGCCTTGCCGGCTTCGAGCCAACTGCCAAAGGCCAGGACGCGATGCGGCGCGGATATACCGAGAATGGCCGGGTCGCCATCGATGCCCGGTTCGTCGGAGCCCGCGCGCCAATCCACAACGACCTGCGGTTCGGAAAGAATGATTGCGTTGGCGCGATCGGCTTCTTCGCGCAGCTTGGCGATCTCGTCGCGCGACCATGCCTCCTCGCGCGCCAGGCGCACGCGAGTGCGAACCAGCATGATCGCGGTGACGACCGCAAACAGTATGACGCCAAGAACGAGCGCCAGGAATGTAAGCTGGTGCTGATCGATGCTGCGATGTGCGCTGAGCACGAGTTCCTGCAGCGCAAGTTCCGGCTGTTCGGCCGCGCCGGCCGGCAGCGGCGATACGCTGGCGAAAAGACCGAGTGCGGCGGCAAGGAATCCGCGGATTCCCGGCAACCTCCGATGCGCACAATTCCGGCTCGTCCGGATCGTGTCCGGCATGCCCCATCGCCTCTGCTGGCCGTCACCGCCGCTGCGCCAGCCGGTCCGCCGCGGGCCTGCCCGCGAATCGCTCGACTTTACTCTCAACGGGAATCGCGCCGAAAGAGTCCAGACCGTGAACGGGGTCGCGGGCGAAAAAGCGGGATTGGGTCGTTCAGGCGCCTCTGCTGGCGGGCTTCTTCAGCGCCTGGGCGTCGCGCGCCATGTCCTCGACATTGATGCGCGCCAGCGCGACGCCGAATTCATGCTCGGCGGCCGCCATCGCAGGCAGCACGATCCTTTTCAGGAGGTCGGAGCCGGCGTGTGTTTCATTATTTTCGTCGACCGTCCCCGCGGCGCGCAATATGTCATTGGCGGTGACGCGGCGGCGATCGCGGGCGAGTTCGTAGCCGCCGCGTGGGCCGCGGATGCCTTTGAGAATTCCGCAGCGCACGAGCGCCTGCAAGACCGGCTCAAGATGGCGCGGCGGCAAGCCGTGACGTGCGGCAAGAATCTTCGCTGAAATCGGCTGCCCATGCTCCTGCATTGCGACATCAATCACAGCGGCAATCGCCAAAACTCCTTTGCGCGCGAGCAGAGGCATGCAGAGGGAAACGTTGCTTGAGGGAAGTTGGTTCGACAGTGCGGTAATATATTACAAACGAAGGAACGGTCTAGTTGTTCGGTAATTTAACGGCGCTTGTCTACAATATTTGACATAGTACCGGTGGAACCAAATCCTCCGGCACTACGATCTGTTGTGTCTAGATTTTCAGATTCAACAAGTTTTACATGTTGTATTGGCGCGATTACTAGCTGGGCGATGCGCATTCCTCGCGATATCACGAAAGTTTCTGCGCCAAGATTTACAAGAATGATTTGTATTTCCCCGCGGTAGTCGGCGTCGATCGTTCCCGGCGAGTTCAGCACGGTTACGCCGTGACGGGCGGCGAGACCAGATCGCGGACGGATCTGGCCTTCGTTGCCGGGCGGCAAAGCGATCGCAATCCCGGTCGGGATCATCGCGCGTGTGCCCGGCGCAATCTCAACCGGCGTGTCGGCGGGCACCGCGGCGATGAGATCGAGGCCCGCGGCATGCGCGCTCTGGTAGTCCGGCAGCGGCAGGCCTGCGCCGTGCGGCAAACGCGCGATGCGCACCTCGATCGTCACCGGCTGGTTTCCTTCAATGTTGCGGCGATGCGTTCGATGAGCATGCGGGCGACGGCGTCTTTCGACTGCGTCGGCCAGGATTCGACCCCGGCTGCGGTGATCAGGCTGATCGTATTGGCATCACCGCCCATGATGCCGGTCGCCGGCGACACGTCATTGGCGAGGATCCAGTCGCAACCCTTCCTGGCGAGCTTTGCCTTGGCGTTGGCGATGACGTGATCCGTTTCCGCCGCAAAGCCGATAACGAGACGGGGACGGCCGGATTTGCGATGCGCGATCGTCGACAGGATATCGGGATTTTCCACGAGCTTGAGCGTCGGCGTCTGGCCCTGCTGCTTCTTGATCTTGCTCGCGCTCGGCCGCTCGGTGCGCCAGTCGGCGACGGCGGCGGCGAAGATGGCGATGTCGGCGGGCAGCGCTTTTTCGACCGCTTCGAGCATCTGCCGCGCGGTCTCGACCTTGATCGCGGGAAGTCCGGGCGGATCGGGCAAGTTGACGGGGCCGCTTATCAGCACGACTTCCGCGCCTGCCGCCGCCGCTGCCGTGGCGATAGCGTGGCCCTGCTTGCCCGAGGAGCGATTGGCAATAAAGCGCACCGGATCGATCGGCTCGCTGGTCGGTCCCGATGTGACGAGGACGCGCTTGCCGGTGAGTGGTCCGGCGTTGTGCATCAGCGCCTCTGCCGCCGCCACGATTTCGAGCGGCTCGGCCATGCGCCCCGTGCCGGCTTCGCCGGCCTCCGCCATCTCGCCGGCATTGGGTCCGATGACTCGGATGCCGTCGGCAATCACCTGCGCCAGATTGCGCTGTGTCGCCTTGGCCGTCCACATATGCGGGTTCATCGCCGGCGCGATCAGGATCGGCTTGTCGGTCGCGAGCAGGACGGCTGTGGCAAGGTCGCTGGCATGACCGGCGGCCATGCGCGCCAGGAGATCGGCTGTCGCCGGCGCCACGACGATCAGGTCGGTGTCGCGGGCGAGGCGAATGTGGCCGATGTCGAATTCGCTCTGCGGATCGAACAAGTCGGTATAGGCGCGCTCGCCGGCCAGCGCGCCGACGGCAAGCGGCGTGACGAAGTGCTGCGCGGCCGGAGTGAGAATGCAGCGGACCTGCGTGCCGCGCTCCTTCAGGCGCCGGATGAGATCAAGCGATTTGTAAGCGGCAATGCCGCCGCCGATGATGAGAAGAACGCGCGGACCGCGCGTTGCGGCGGCGCGGGTCTTTTGCCGTGCCGGTTGCGCCGGCGGTTCAAATTGCTCGAGGACGTTGCGGCCGGTGCCTTCGGCGGCCTCGCGCAGGATGACGCGGACCTCGTCTTCCATCGATCGGCCGTGCCGCGCCGCGCGCAGGCGCAGCAGCGTCTTGAGCTTGTCGTCGAGCTGCCGAACGGTCAGGCTGGCCAAGCGAATTTCCTCATGATACGAGGAATTTAGCAGGACAATGATTGCATTGCAATCATTGCAATCACCACAGCTTGAAAACGATAAAAAGCAGCAACGCTGCGATTACCCACAGCGCCACATTGGTCCAGCGGCTGCGGCGGCCTTCGGCCTTTTCGATCTCGGCGACGGTCTGCGGTGACAGCACGAGCCCATCGCGCGTGATCTCATCGAGCTGATCGAGCACGCGGGCGCCGCGCGTGAGGAGGCCCGGAGCGTTACCGATGAAACGTCCGACTTCCGTCATGCCTTCGGCTGCGTTCTCCAGCCTGCCGGCCGGCCCGAGATTCCTTGTCATCCATTCCCGCACGACGGGCTCCGCGGTCGACCACATGTCGAGCTTGGGATCGAGCGAACGGGCAACGCCTTCGACGACCACCATGGTCTTCTGCAGCAGCAGCAATTCAGGCCGCGTGCGCATATCGAACAGGCCCGTCACCTCGAACAGCAAAGTGAGCAGCTTCGCCATCGAAATATCTTCGGCGGGGCGATTGTGGATCGGCTCGCCGATGGCGCGGATCGCCTGGGCGAAATCCTCGATCGAATGCCGCGGCGGGACGTAACCCGCCTGGAAATGCACTTCCGCGGTCCGGTAATAATCCCGCGTGATAAAGCCGTGCAGAATTTCTGCGAGGAACAGCCGTTCCTTGGCGCCGAGCCGGCCCATAATGCCGAAGTCGACCGCGATCAGCCGGCCGTCATCGTCGACGAAAAGATTTCCCGGATGCATGTCGGCGTGAAAGAAGCCGTCGCGCAGCGCATGGCGCAGGAATGTCTGGATCACGGCGCGGGCGAGCTTGGGAAGGTCGAGGCTCTTCGCTTGCAGGCGCGCGCGGTCCGACAGTGGCGTCGCGTCGATCCATTCGAGCGTCAGCACTTCCTTCGTGGTGCGATCCCAGTCGATGGCCGGCACACGGAAATCCGGATCGGCCTTGGTGTTTTCAGCCATTTCCGACAGCGCGGCTGCTTCCAGGCGAAAATCCATCTCGACCATGACCGAGCGCCGCAGCGTATCGACCACTTCGACAAGGCGGAGCCGCCGTGCTTCAGCGGACATATCCTCGGCGTGCCGCGCGGCGAAGTCGAAGGCGGAGAGATCGGTGTGAAAGCGCTTTTCGACATTGGGGCGCAAGACTTTCGCCGCGACCACGCGCGGTCCTGTGCCGTCGGCAACCGTGGCCTTGTGAACCTGCGCGATCGAGGCGGCGGCGACCGGTGGCCCAAAGCTCGCGAACACCGCGGCAACGGGCCTGCCGAAAGAGGCGGCGACCACTGCTTCGGCTTCCGCTTGCGGGAAGGGCGGCATCTGGTCCTGCAAGCGTTCGAGATCCTTGGCCAAAGCGGGGCCGACAACATCGGGACGCGTCGCCAGGAACTGGCCGAGCTTCACGTAGCTCGGCCCGAGCCGGGTCAGCGCCGCCGAAAGCCGCGAATCCGCCGGTCCGGTCGAGCGCCGCTCGAACAGCCGCGCAAAGCGCAGCAGCGGGCGCGCCGGGACCGGCACCATCGCCGGGTCGACAATGCCGAAAACGCCCTCGCGGGCAAACACGAAGCCGGCGCGGCTGAGGCGAAGAAGATGCGCGGGAGCAGAGATCACAAACGCCAGCCGGAATGCAGCGCCACGATGCCGCCCGTCATGGGTTGAAACGAGACCCGCGCGAAACCAGCCGCCCGCAGCATCGCGGCAAAGGTCTGCGGATCGGGGAAACGGCGGATCGATTCCACCAGGTAGCGATAGGATTCGGCATCGCCCGCGACGAGACGGCCGAGCGCGGGGATGACGTTGAACGAATACAGTTCGTAAAGCCTGTCGAGACCCGGAACGTCGACCGCGGAAAATTCGAGGCACAGGAATTTGCCGCCGATTTTGAGCACACGATAGGCTTCCGCGAGCGCCTGTTCGATCCGTGGCACATTGCGGATGCCGAACGCGATCGTCACGGCGTCGAAACTGCGATCGGCAAAAGGTAACAACTCGGCATTGGCTTCGGCGAATGTGACGGCACTATCGAGCGCACGGGCCGCCGCGCGCCCGCGTCCGACATCGAGCATGTCGGCATTGATGTCGCAGACCGTGGCCCGCGTGTCCGGACCGCCGCTTTCGATCACCCGAAATGCGACGTCGCCGGTGCCGCCGGCGATGTCGAGGAGCACAAAGGGCCGCGTCTTCGACGGACTGACCGCGCTGACCAGTGCATTCTTCCACGCCCGATGCAGTCCAAGCGACATCAGGTCGTTCATCAGATCGTAGCGGC
This sequence comes from uncultured Alphaproteobacteria bacterium, assembly GCA_963723335.1. Classification (GTDB taxonomy): domain Bacteria; phylum Pseudomonadota; class Alphaproteobacteria; order Rhizobiales; family Xanthobacteraceae; genus BOG-931. The sequence goes on from CAVRQJ010000007.1 coordinate 807,798, forward strand.
GCGCCACGCTGTGGAACACGTCGTCGACAAGACCCTGCTTGTCCTCGAGCGGGACCTGCCGGGAGCCAAAATGAGCGGTTTCTGCCATCGCCGTTCTCTTAATACACAACCATAGCGCGGCGGCTTGAGGGACGCTATGTGTCTGAAATTAACCACGTTGCCGCGCCGGCGCGGCGGATCGAGCGATGCCTGAACTGCCCGAAGTCGAGACGGTGCGCCGCGGCCTCGAGCCGGCGATGGAAGGCGCAAGCTTCGCCAAGGTCGATGTGCGTCGCGGCGACCTGCGCTGGCCGCTGCCCAAGGATTTTGCCAAGCGCCTCGAAGGCAAGACCGTGACGGGCCTCGGCCGGCGCGCAAAATACTTGCTGGCCGATCTTTCTTCCGGCGACGTCCTCGTCATGCATCTCGGCATGTCGGGCTCGTTCCACGTCTATCGCGAGAGCACGGACGGCCCACTCGGCCGCTACTATCACGAGCGGTCCAATCGCGTCGCGCACGATCACGTCGTTTTTCACATGTCCACCGGCGCGATCGTGACTTTCAACGACCCGCGCCGCTTCGGATCGATGAAGCTCATCGCGCGCGACAGGCTGGACGCCGAGCCGCTGCTCAAAGGCCTCGGTCCCGAGCCGCTCGGCAACGCATTCGATGCCGCGATGCTGGCAAAAGCCTGCGCGGGAAAGAAGACGAGCCTCAAGGCGGCACTCCTCGACCAGCGCATTGTCGCCGGCCTCGGCAACATCTATGTCTGTGAAGCGCTCTATCGCGCGCACCTGTCACCGAAGAGAATGGCCTCGACAATCGCCGACCGGAAAGGCGCGCCGAACGAGCGCGCCACGCATCTGGTCGAGGCGATCAAGGCGGTGCTGAACGCGGCGATAAAGTCCGGAGGTTCGTCGCTGCGCGACCACCGGCTCACCGACGGCGACCTCGGCATGTTCCAGCACAATTTCCAGGTTTACGATCGCGAAGGCGAGCCGTGCCGGACGGCGGCCTGTCGCGGCACCGTCAAGCGTCTCGTGCAGAACGGCCGCTCGACCTTTTATTGTCCGGTGTGCCAGAAATAGGCTTTGAGGGAGCGTCCATGAGTACCGAGACCATCATCGTCGAAACCCGCGGCAAGGTCGGGCTCATCACGCTCAACCGTCCGCAGGCGCTCAACGCGCTCAACAGGCTGCTGATGCGGGAACTCGCTCACGCCATCGACGGTTTCGAGGCTGACAGCACCATCGGCTGCATGGTCATCACCGGTTCGGAAAAAGCATTCGCGGCCGGCGCCGACATCAAGGAGATGGCGGATAAGACCTTCACCGAGGCTTTCCTCGGCGACTTCACCGCGGACTGGCATCGCGTTGCAGCCGCGCGAAAGCCGGTGATCGCCGCGGTGTCGGGCTTTGCGCTCGGCGGCGGCTGCGAGCTTGCTTTGCAATGCCGATCTCATCATTGCTGCCGAAAACGCGAAATTCGGCCAGCCGGAAATCAAGCTCGGCATCATCCCCGGAATCGGCGGCACGCAGCGCCTGACGCGTGCGGTCGGCAAGGCGAAAGCGATGGACCTCATTCTCACCGGCCGCATGATGGATGCGCAGGAAGCCGAACGCGCGGGCGTCGTCGCACGCATCGTGCCGTTGGCAAACCTCCTGGAAGAGGCGCTCAAGGTCGCCGACACGATTGCGTCGATGTCGCTGCCATCGGTGCTGGCGGCAAAAGAGGCGGTCAATGCCGCGCTCGAGACCTCGCTTGCCGAGGGCATTCGCTTCGAGCGGCGCATCTTTCATTCGCTGTTCGCGACCGCCGATCAGAAGGAAGGCATGGCGGCCTTCGTCGCCAAGCGGCCGGCCAAGTTCGAGAACAGGTGACAGCAGTCACTTTCGCACGCAAATAACCTGCACCACGGATTGCTCGATCGCACCGCCGGCGGCGGGTGTAATTCCATGCGAGGCGAGAAAGGCACGCACGCTATCGGCGGGTACCAGGTTTGCCAGCGGCGTCACGGTTCCGGTTCCGGTTGCGGCTCCGGCGATAACCGGCGCCTGCAGGGCAACCAGACCGGCAAGCCGGCCTTGAGCGTCGATTGCCGCCGCGCCGGAAAATCTAAGTTTTGGCGTCGGCTGCAGTCCTTGCGGGGTGAGCTGCGCGGTAGCGCGCGTCACTGCGCCGTCGCCGATCCCAACGAGCGTGAGCGGGCCGGCCGTGCCGCCGCCGGCCGCAAACGGGGCGGCTGCGAGATTGCGCGCGCCGTAAAGCCGCAGCAGCGCCAGATCGTTCGTCTTGTCTTCGGCAATGCGATCGGCGTGACCAAATCCGGGCACGGTGATCGACTGGCACTCCGCCGTACCTTGGTCCAATGCGACGAGATCGCCGCCACTCGTGACCACGATCGCGCTGCCATATTCGACGCTCCGCTTTCGCCCCGCCGGCGGCAAAGCATTCGGATCGGGGAATCCGTCGAATGTGTCGGACACCGCAACTGCAATCGGAGCCATGGTGCCTTCGATGGCCTGATCGTAGAGGATCGTCACACCGCGCACTTCGCTGCCGCTCGATTGTGCGCGGACGATAAATTTCTTCAGGCGTTGCTCGCCCACGATCAGGAATGAATCCGGGTTGAGCACGCTGGAACCGACGCTCCGCCGCGCGGTCTTCTTCTCTTCTTCGAAGAGCGCCGGTAGCGACGCCTCGTGGAGGCGGAAAGTCTCGATCTGGATTTGGCCCTGTCCCGACGTCCAGCGGCTGCCGATGCGGCTGGCGCTCCCGTGCGGCACAAGTTTCTCCGGCAATCCAAGCCGCGCTCCGGTCGCGGCATCGTCGACGAGCCGCCAGTTAACGGCCGCCTTGCGGCGTGCGGCGGCCTCTGCCAGTGCGGCGCGCTCCTGATCGCTGAGCACGCCGGTCTCCTTGCCGCTGTTGCGTCGCTGGAACGCCTTGATCGCGTCGACCGTGTGCCTGTCGATTTCCTCCGCGCTCATGCTGTCGAAGCCGCCGAGCCAGACAATGTCGGACTGGACGGCGAGGCGGGCGGGGTCCGAAACCGCGGCATCGGAAGGCTCGGAGGAGCTTGTCGTCCTGGTGGCCTTGTGGCGCGCGGCGGCTTGTGTGGCCTTTGGTGCAGCCGGAGCCGAAGGACCTGGCTGCTGGGCGAAGGCCGGGGCGGCCGCCGTCAGCAGGCCCAGGCTCAAAAGGCTTGCGGCAATGCGCGCCATCTTTGCGTTCATACCGGCACCCGACGCTACCCGATAACCGTAGCCGAACGACGCGGAGAGTCCACTCTTCGCCGGCGTGCCCGCCATGGTCGTCCCGCGCGGGGATGTCACCTATATTGCCTTCTATGCTGACTGCCGACGAACTCGAACGCTATGCGCGCCATATCGTGCTCCGCGAGGTGGGCGGACCGGGCCAGGCCGCGCTGCGCCGCGCACGCGTGCTGGTCATCGGCGCCGGCGGTCTCGGCACGCCGGTGCTGCTCTATCTCGCCGCCGCCGGTATCGGCACGCTCGGCATCGCCGATGACGACGTCGTCGCGCTTTCCAATTTGCAGCGCCAGGTGATCCACGCGACTCCCGACATTGGCACGCCGAAGGTCGAGAGCGCGGCTGCGGTGATCCATCGGCTTAACCCCCATGTTGCGGTGGAGCAGCACGACACCCGGCTGACGGCAAGGAACGCCCTTGAGCTGATCGGCCGCTATGACATCGTCGCTGACGGCTCGGACAATTTCGCAACGCGATACCTGGTGTCGGATGCGTGTTTTTTTGCCAAGAAGCCTTTGGTGACCGCGGCACTCGGTCCGTTCGACGGCACGCTCACCACGATCCGTGCCCATGAGCGCGGCGCTAACGGCAAGCCGAACCCGACCTATCGTTGCCTGTTTCCCGAGCCGCCGCCGCCCGGCACCGTTCCCGCCTGCGCCGAGGCCGGCGTGCTTGGCGCGCTTGCCGGCGTCATCGGGTCGATGATGGCGCTCGAAGTGATCCGGGAGATCGTTGGGTTTGGCGAGGGGCTGGTCGGCCGGTTTGTCATGGCCGATGCGCGCGAGATGCGCTTTGAGACATTGCGCTATGCGTGGGATCCGGCGAACCCGCTGTCGGGCGAGCGGCCGGCGATCCGGGATTTGTCAGTGCACGCCTGAGACGGTCACTTGCTCCACGTCGCCAGCGTCGTCGAGCCCTTCTGCACGGACCATTTATTGTCACCGGCGCTGACAACCGTGAAACAACTCGGCTTGCCGCCACCCCACGTGGTGCAGAAACCGTCCTTCGACAGTTTCCAGGTCCCGGTGCCCTTGGCGCCGCCGCCGCCCGCCGGCTCGCGCTTCATCTTGCCGTCCGCCGAAAACGTCATCTTGAATTTGACGTTGGACGGCGTTGCCGCGGTGAACGGCTGGCCGGCAAAGAATGTCGTCTGGATATCTTCCGGCGAAAGCTTGGCCGCCGCGGCGAAAGCCGTTGCCGCGACAAGAACTGTCGCGACGATACCCGCCATGGCATTTACGATATGAGTACGCATCGTGATCCCCTAAGCTCGCGATTCGCACACTGCATGATACGTCAGCGGGCCTGCCGATGATACATGCTGTTCGGCCGCATGTCGGTCGCCGACGCGACCCGATTGGTCATGTTGAAGAAGCCGGCGACGGCGGCGATATCCCAGATATCGCGATCGCTGAAGCCCGTGCGCCTTAACCCCTCGCGATCCTCCTCCTCGACCAGCCACGGCTCTGCGGCGAGCTTCACGGCGAAATCGAGCATGGTGCGCTCACGCCTCGATATGCGAGCCGCGCGATAGTTCATCACCATCAATTCGCCGAGCGGCGGATCGTCCGAGAGCTGGCGCACGGCGGCGCCGTGGGCGACGAGGCAATAGTAGCAACGGTTATGCGCCGATACCGCAACCGCGATCATCTCGCGCTCGAGCTTGCTCAAGCCCGAGGGCGCCAGCATCAGGTCGTTGTACATGGCCACAAACGCGGAGAGCTTCGTCATGTCGAAGGCGTAGGCCTTGAGCACGTTCGGCACGAAGCCGAGCTTTTCCTCACACTTGGCGAAATAAGCGGCCATGTCGGCCGAGAGCGGCACGGGCGGCAGCGCGAGCGCCGTGATTTTGGTGTCGTCGCCGGCTGCCGCACCGGCGCGCGCTTTTTTGGCGGGACGGGCGGCTTTCGTGTTTTGCTTGGCCATGGTGATCTCGTGCGTCTGGCCGCTCCGGCGGCGGCAAAAAGGCACTATATCAGGCGGTAGCGGAAATGCGCTTTGGGCGCGTAATATGCGAAGGATCAAGGGCGGACCATGAACGTCCAGGATATTTCCCACGATGACATTCCCCACGATCGCATGCCCGGCACCAGCGACGACCACGCCAGCGCGGCGCTGATCGATGCCGCGGCCGCGTTACTGGCCAAGCGCAGACGCGATATCCCGGATGACTTCCTGGCCCGGCTTTTCACGCTGGCGGTGCCGGAAGACTTGCAGCGCTACACCGCAAACGAGCTTGCGGCCATCGCGGAACAGTCCTGGTCGTATCTGGCCGACCGCAAAGCCGGCGAAGCCAAAATACGCTTCGAGCCATCCGCTGCGATCCACGGCATGTCCGTGCTCGACATTGTCAACGATGACATGCCGTTCCTTGTCAATTCCGTCGTCGGCGAACTCAACCAGCGCGGCCTCGATATTCGCCTGTTCGTTCATCCGGTCTTTGTCGTCGCGCGCGACGCCGCGGGCCGGTTGCTCAAAGTCAACGGCGCGCGCACGGTTGGCGGCGAGCGCGAAAGCTTCATTCACGTTCAGGTCGCAGGCGCCGCAGATGCCGCGCAGCGCGCCGAGATCGCCGATGCGCTCGCAAGCATCCTCGCCGATGTGCGTGTTTGCGTGCAGGATTGGCAGCCGATGCTGGCGCGGGTTCGGGGCGTCATTGCCGACTTGAGGGCCGATCCGCCGCCGCTCGCGGTCGAGGAAATCGCCGAAGCAATCCAGTTCCTGGAATGGATGGCGGACGACAATTTCACGCTTCTTGGCGCGCGCGATTATATTTTCACGAACAACGATGACGCGCTCGAACCGGCCTTCGAAACCGGTCTCGGCCTTTTGCGGTCGCGCGACATGCGGCTGTTGCGGCGCTGGAATGAGCCGGTTCACATCACGCCGGACATACGCGCGTTCCTCGAGCAGCCCAGGCTCCTTATCGTGACCAAGGCGACGGTCCGCTCGCGGGTGCATCGGCGCGTGTATCTCGACTATATCGGGGTCAAGCGCTTCGATCGCGACGGCAGGCTCGTTGGCGAACGCCGTTTCTGCGGGCTGTTCACTTCGACCGCCTACACGCAACCCGCGCACGCCATTCCCTATCTGCGGCGCAAGACCGACAGCATCATCCGGCGCGCCGGGTTCGATCCGTCGAGCCATTCCGGCAAGGCGCTCGTCAATGTGCTCGAGACCTATCCGCGCGACGAATTGTTCCAGATCGACGAGGACACGCTCTACCAATTCGCGCTGGCCATTCTCCAGCTCGAAGAGCGCCCGCGCGTGCGGGTGCTGCCGCGGCGGGACCGCTTCGACCGTTTCGTATCGGTCCTCGTTTACGTCCCGCGCGACCGTTACGACGGCAGCATCCGGGCAGCAATCGGGGATTATCTGGCCGCTGCATTCAACGGACGGGTCAGTGCGTTCTATCCGTACTTTGCTGAAAGCGCGCTGGTGCGTGTGCACTACATCATCGGAAGATCAGGCGGCGAGGCGCCGAACCCGGATCGCGCCTCGCTCGATCGCGGCGTCGAGGCGATCGTGCGCAGCTGGACCGACGGGCTGCGCGAGGCGCTTGCCGCCGGCCCCGATCCGGCGCGGGGCCAGGCGCTGTTCGCGCGCTATCGCGAGGCCTTCCCGATCGACTACCGCGAGGTCTATTCGCCCGCGATCGCGCTCGGCGATATGCGGGTCCTCGAGGCACTGACGCCGGAGCGCCCGCTCGGCGTCGATTTTTACCGTCAGGGCGGAACGGACTCCACGCGCGCCGGACTGAAAGTGTTCAGCCAAAGCCGGCCGATTTCACTCTCCGAGCGTGTGCCGGTGCTCGAAAATATGGGCTTTCGTGTCGTCGACGAGCGCACCTATCACGTCCGTGCCGCCGATAAGCCGGAAGTCTGGTTCCACGACATGGAACTGGAAAGCGCGTCCGGTCAGCCGATCGACTTGTCCGCGCTCGAAAGCCGGCTGGAAGCCTGTTTTATCGTTGTGATGCGCCGGCGCGCGGAGAGCGACGGCTACAACGCGCTGGTGCTCGAGACCGGACTGGGATGGCGCGACGTCGCGCTGATCCGGACCATCTCGCGATTCCTGCGCCAGATCCGCGTGCCCTATTCGCAAGATTATATGTGGACGACGCTGCGCAAATATCCGGCCATTGCCGCGCAGATCGTCGCCTTGTTCAAGATCCGCTTCGATCCGCATCTCGGCGTGGCGGAAGACGAGCGAACCCGCCGCGAAGCTGCCGCCGCTACCGACATCGAAACGGCATTGCAGGCGGTCGCGAGCCTCGACGAGGACCGCATCCTGCGCCGCTTCGTCAACGCGGTCAGGTCGGCGATCCGCACCAATTTTTATCAGCTCGGCCGGGACGGGCGCGTCAAGGAACTCATTGCGATCAAGTTCGCAAGCCGGAAGGTCGACGAAATGCCGCTGCCGCGGCCGCTCTACGAGGTCTTCGTCTATTCGCCGCGGGTCGAAGCCATCCATTTGCGGTTCGGCAAGGTCGCGCGCGGCGGCATTCGCTGGTCCGACCGGCCGCAGGATTTCCGGACCGAGATTCTCGGACTGGTCAAGGCGCAGAACGTCAAGAATGCGGTGATCATTCCGGTCGGCGCCAAGGGCGGTTTCATTCCCAATTATTTACCGGCCGGCGGCACGCGCGAAGCCATTCAGGCGGAAGGCGTCGCGACCTACAAGATGTTCATCTCGACGCTGCTCGACATCACGGACAATATCGGAGCGGGCACAAGCGGCGTGATTCCGCTGGCCGACGTGGTGCGTCACGACGGCGATGATCCCTATCTTGTCGTTGCCGCCGATAAGGGCACGGCGACGTTTTCCGATATCGCCAACGACCTTGCGATCGCTCACAACTACTGGCTCGGCGATGCCTTCGCGTCCGGCGGATCGGCGGGATACGACCACAAGAAGATGGGCATCACCGCGCGTGGCGCCTGGGAATCGGTGAAGCGTCACTTCCGCGAGATGGACGTCAATATTTCGATTGTACCGTTCACTGTCGTCGGCATCGGCGACATGTCCGGCGACGTGTTCGGCAACGGCATGCTGCGGGAGAAGACGACCAAGCTCATCGCCGCGTTCGACCACCGCGATATTTTCATCGATCCCGACCCCGATGCGGAGCGGACATTTGCCGAGCGAAAGCGGATGTTCGATCTGCCGCGATCAAGCTGGCAGGATTTTGACAAATCGCTCATTTCCAAGGGCGGGGGCGTCTATCCGCGCAGCGCCAAAGACATCCGGCTGTCACCTGAGGCGCGAAAGCTGTTCGGTGTCGGCGAGCACGTCACGCCGCAGGACCTCATCCGCGCCATTCTGAAAGCGCCGGTCGATCTGATCTTCTTCGGCGGCATAGGCACCTATGTCCGCGCTTCGGATGAAAGCGACGAGGTCGTCGGCGATCGCGCCAATGATGCGGTTCGCATCGCGGGCAAGGATTTGCGCTGCAAGGTGATCGGCGAGGGCGCCAATCTCGGCATGACGCAGCGCGGCCGTATCGAGGCCGCGTTCAACGGAATTCGCCTCAACACCGACGCGATCGACAATTCGGCCGGCGTGAATACCTCGGACATGGAGGTCAATATCAAGATCGCGCTCAGCATTCCGTTGCGTGACGGCCGGCTGACGATGGAAGCCCGCAACGCGCTGCTTCCGGCAATGACCGATGAGGTTGCGGACCTTGTGTTGCGCAACAATTATTTGCAGACATTGGCGCTGTCGCTCGCCGAGCGGCGCGGCATGGAGGATTTCGGCTTCCTGCAGCGCCTTATCCAGACGCTGGAGGCGCGGGGCCATCTCGACCGCGCCGTCGAATTTCTGCCCGACGACATGCAGCTCGCCGAGCGTCGGCGCCGCTCGCAGCCGTTCACGCGGCCGGAGCTTTCGGTGCTACTCGCCTACGCCAAGCTCACCCTTTACGACGATCTCCTCGAATCCGCGGTGCCGGACGATCCATATCTGGCGCGCGAGCTTGGCCGGTATTTTCCGAAAGAGATCGCGGACCGCTATCCCGATGCGCTTGAGCATCACCGCCTGCGCCGCGAGATCATTGCAACGCATCTCGGAAATTCGATGATCAATCGCGGCGGCCCGTCGCTGATGGTCCGGATTGCCGATCAAACGGGCGCGGCGCCGGCGTCGATTGCCGCGGCGTTCGCTGCCGTGCGCGACAGCTATGGCATGACGGCGCTCAATACCGCGATCGACGGCTTGGACAACAGGATCGCGGGCAAGATCCAACTCGACCTCTATGCGGCGGTGCAGAATCTTCTTCTCGACCGCATCGTCTGGTTCTTGCGCAACGCTGACCTTTCAAAAGGTCTTGCCGAGGTTGTGACGCATTACCGTGATGGCATCGCCGCAGTCACGGCCGTGCTCGATGGGGCGTTGTCGCAGGACATTCTTCGCGCACGCACCGCGCGCCGGCAGGAGCTCGCAACGGCGGGGGTGCCTGACGAACTCGCCTCTCGCATGGCCGACCTTCGGGCGCTGACTGCGGCCCCCGATATCGTGCTGGTCGCCGATCGCACCGGAAAGCCGATTGCCGAGGTTGCCGCGACCTATTTTGCGGCCGGCGCTTTCTTTCAGCTCGACCGTATCGCCGGCGCCGCAAGCAACATTCCGATTGTCGATTATTTCGATCGTCTCGCACTCGATCGTGCCCGAGACTCGATCGGCGATGCCGAACGCCGGCTCACCGCCGCCATGGTCGGCAAGGGCCCGGCGGGCGCCGGCGCCGTCGAAGCCTGGGTTGCACCGCGCCAAAACGAAGTCGAGCGTATCCGCCTGGCGATCAATGAAATCGCCAATTCCGGGCTCACGCTGTCGAAGCTTTCGGTCGCCGCAAGCCTGCTCGGCGATCTCGTCAAAGACTGAGCGTCACAGGATTGTCGCACGCCTTACAAAAAAAGAACCCCAAGCAAATACGCGCTTGGGGTTCCTCAAGTTGTTGCCTCAACTCAGGCTTATCTGGCCGGGCGACGGGGTGTCGGGGGATGGGGGAGCCGCCCGGTCGGCCTTGATGGATAGGAGATATGAGCGTGGTCCGGCCGCGCAATGCGGATCACGCTTTAGTGTCCTTCGCTGCGGCAAAACGCGCAGGGAAATGCCGCGGTGCAGCAGGCACGTCTGGCGTCGTCAAGTTTGCATGGCCAAGTTGCACGAATGCATATTTGCGATGGACAATGCCGAACGGCGGGATCCTGCCAATTCGCGGCCGCGCCGAAGAAAATCGTTTCCTGTCCGGATCGAAATTCCTGCAGACACTTTTACGTTGTTCGTCAGGGTTGCTCGCAGCTTGTGTCGGGCAGGCCGTAACGATGCAGGTCCGCGCCATGGACGTCGAGCCACGCCTTGGCGCGTTGGTGATCCGGGCACAGGCGTTGCACCACCCGCCAGAATTTCGCCGAATGATTCATTTCGACAAGGTGCGCGACTTCGTGCGCGGCGAGATAGTCGAGCACATGATGCGGCGCCAGGATCAGCCGCCACGAAAACGACAGCATGCCGGTCGTCGAGCAGGAGCCCCAGCGGCTCGATTGATCGCGCACCGTGACGCGCCGGATGACGAGACCGAGCTCTTGCGCGTATCGCAGGCTGGCCGTCTCCAACTCGCGTTTGGCTTCGCGCCGCAGGTAATCCCCGACGCGCCGATCGACATGCGGTGCCTTGCCGGCAACGCATAACAACTGGTCGCCGTCCGGGCCTGCTTCCGTCCAAACCGTGCCACGCGTGCCGGGGCGATGCACGATCCGGTGCGGCACGCCGCGCAGTGGCAGGACCACGCCATGCGCAAACGGCGCCGCTTCCGGCAAGCGCCCGAGCCGGGCGGCGATCCAGCCGCCATGCTTATTGGCGAATTCGCGCGCCTTCCTCAGCGAGCCGCGCAGCGGGATCGTCAGGATAACGTCGCGCGTTGCCGCCTGGATGCGCAGCGTATAACGCCGCGCCTGCCGGTGCCGCCGCAGCCGCACCGGATAGGCCGATTTGTCGAAAACGATCTCGATCGTCTGAGGTTCGCTCGGGCGTCGATAAAGCAACGCATGCAGCGGCATGGCGGAGCACCGCGAATCTGGCTTGGCGGCGATACTGCCACACCCGGTAGGCTGCTGGCGAGATTTGTGCGGCGAGCGCGCCGGCGGCTAAACGGTATGCAGTGCGACGCCGTTGCCCGCGCGCCGCAGACTGGCGCCGTTGCGCGCCGCCGGGGTTGACTGTCTCATCGACAGCACGAAATCGGAAATGCGCGGTGCAATTTCCGACCGGAAGCGCGATCCGTTGAAGACGCCGTAATGTCCGACGCCGAGCTGCAGGTAATGAGCCCTGCGGTCGGGCGGAATGTTGGCACACAGCTGGTGGGCAGCTTCGGTTTGACCGACACCGGAAATATCGTCGAATTCGCCTTCGATGGTCAAAAGCGCCACGCGCTTGATGAGGGCGGGTTCGATCGGCCGTCCGCGATGGGTCATCTCACCCTTCGGCAGGGCATGGCGCACGAAGACGGTGTCGACGGTCTGCAAATAGAATTCCGCCGCGAGATCCATCACTGCGAGATACTCGTCGTAGAATTCCTTGTGCTTGTGCGCCGAGTCGCCGTCGCCGCGCACGAGATTGAGGAATAGCTGCTTGTGCGCCTCGATGTGGCGCTCAAGATTCATGCTGACGAAACCGTTGAGCTGCAGGAAGCCCGGATAGACGTCGCGCATGACGCCGGGGTTCGGAAACGGCACCTTGGTGATGACGTGGCTGCGAAACCAGTCGATGCCGCGCTTTTGCGCGAGATCGTTGACCGCGGTCGGATGGACCCGCGTGTCGATCGGTCCGCCCATCAGGATCATCGATGTCGGCGCATAAGGATCGTTGTCGGCTTCCATGAGCGCAGCCGCGGCGAGGACCGGGACCGAAGGCTGACACACCGCGACCACATGGGTGTCGCCGCCCAACGCGTGCAGAATCGAAATCACGTAGTCGATGTAGTCGTCGAGATCGAACGATCCCTCCGACAAAGGAACCATGCGCGCATCCACCCAGTCGGTGACGTAAACGTCGTGATTGGGCAAAAACGCCTCGACCGTGCCGCGCAACAGCGTTGCAAAATGACCGGACATCGGCGCGACGATCAGGAGTTTCGGCTGCGGCCGTTTCGGCGGCCGTTCGAACGCGCGCTCGAAATGCACGAGTTTGCAGAACGGACGCTCCCAGACTGTCGAGATGTGGATCGGTACGCGCTCGCCGCCGACCAGCGTCAACTCGATGCGCCATTCCGGCCGGCCATAACGCCGCGTCGAACGCTCGAATAGTTCGCAGGCCGCGGCAACCGATTTGCCGAAAGTGGTGAAGGACAGCGGATTGACCGGGTTCTTGAAGAACAGCCGCGTCGCATCGGCCCAGGCCCGCGACGGGTTAAGCGCCGCGTGGCTCATCTCGTAGTACCAATAGAGCGGCGCTGACAGCAGAATACCGCTGTCGCCTGGCACTGCAGGCGCGCCGCCGAACTCTCCGATGGCCATCGATGAACCTTGCCGGTTTTCTTGTTGCAGTGCAGCATTGTGACGGTCGGGTGTCATGCCGTCAATATAAAAGCAAATTTTTCCCTATTCGTTACGATTGCAGATTGCCCTGTCCTGCCATTCCCGGCGCACATGGCGGTTCCACAGAACCGGCGCCGCGAACCCCTTTGGCGCTATTCGCCGGTCTGCATCAGCGAGCCGTGCCGGCGCGCGCTTTGCAGCAGTTTCAGGAAGCCGAACATGCCGCCGGCGAACAGGACGGCGTTGAGCGCCAGCGCATCGATCATCAGGTCGCCGCGGAACACCTTGTCGATTACCAGGGCGCGCATGCCTTCGAATACGTAGGTGGGCGGCAGCAGCCAGGCCAGCGGCTGGAGCCAGACCGGCAGCGTCGTGACCGGGTAGTAGACGCAGGTCAGCGGCATGAACAGGAACATGATCGACCAAGCAAAATTCTCAGCACCCATTCCGTTGCGCAGGATCAGCCCGGAAACGAAAATGCCGATCGCCCAACTGGTCAGGATCAGGTTGATGAAGAACGCCACCAGCGCGAAGCCGAGCCCGTAAAGATTGAAGCCGAAAAAGGCGATGGCGAGAAATGTCACCGGCACGGCGCCGACCGCCAGCCGCACCACGCTCATGACCATCAAGGCCGTGATGAACTCGAACGGCCGCAGCGGGCTCATCATCAGATTGCCGATATTGCGCGACCACATCTCTTCCAGAAAAGAGATCGAGAAGCCGAGCTGGCCGCGGAACAGGATATCCCAAAGCAATACCGCACCGATGAACGTGCCGCCGGCGCGCGCAAAGAAACCGGCATTAGATGCAACGTAATATTGCAGAAAACCCCAGGTGATCATCTGCACCGTCGGCCAATAGACGAGATCGAGCAACCGCGGCCACGACGAGCGCAACAGGTACCAATAGCGCAGCATCATCGCCGCAATGCGGCGCGGCGATCCTCCTGCCCAGCCGGCGTCGCTCGCCGATAGCGAGCGCGACGGCGGGATATTCGGCTGCACGTTCATTGCACCGCCTCGCGGATTTCGCCGTTGCCGCGCGCGACGTCGAGAAAGACTTCTTCGAGCGTGCGCCGCCCGTAGCGGGCCAGAAGTTTCGCCGGCGTATCGTCATCCTCGATGCGGCCTTGCTTCATGATGATGACGCGTTCGCACAGCCGTTCGACCTCGGACATGTTGTGCGAGGCCAGCAGCACTGTCGCTTGCCGCTCGCGGCAATAATTCTCGAGATGCCCGCGCACCCAGTCGGCGGTGTCGGGATCGAGCGACGCGGTCGGCTCGTCGAGCAGCAGCACGTCGGGGTTATTGATCAGCGCCTTGGCGAGTGACACCCGCGTCTTCTGTCCTGACGACAGCTTGCCGGTCGGCCGGTCGAGCAAATCGGTGAGATCGAGCTCCTCGCAAAGCTGCGCGATGCGTCCGCGCAAATCCTCAACGCCGTAAAGCTTGCCGAACACCGTCATGTTCTGGCGCACCGTGAGCCGCATCGGGACTTCGACATAAGGGCTTTCGAAATTCATGCGATGGAGCACGCGATACCGCTCGTCCGGCATATCCGCCCCGAGCACGGTGATGCGGCCCGAAGTCGGCGTCGTGAGGCCCAGAATCATGGCAATTGTTGTCGTCTTGCCCGCGCCGTTGCCGCCAAGGAGGCCGGTAACGGTGCCCGGCGTGAGCGCAAACGAAATGCCGTCGACCGCGGGCACGGTCTTGTAGATTTTGACGAGACGCTCGACGGCGAGGGGACAGGAAACCGGCATCGCGCACATGTGGCGCGCTCGCCGTCCGGTGGCAAGGGGAGCAAGACTGACCTGCCGCAACGCGTCTGGAAGATAACAGTGGAAGATGGCAGAAGACGGTGACGGGGAGGGACTTATGAGCACCATTACGCTGGCTCAGGCCGAGCGCATCATCGATGCCGCGATAGCGCGCGGCGCCGAGCTCAATTGCCGGCCGCTGAGCGCGATCGTGGTCGAGCCGGGCTGCAAGGTGAAAGCGTTCAAGAAGGAAGACGGCTCGTCGATGATCCGCTTCGAGATGGCTTTCGGTAAGGCCTATGCCGCCCTGTCGCTCGGCCGCAGTTCGAAGCTGGTCCGTGAGCGGGCGTCGGAACGTCCCATCTTCATGCGCTACCTGATCGCCGCGAGCGGCGAACAGATCTTTCCCGAAGGCGGCGGCATGCTGATCCGCGACGATGCGGGCGAGGTGATCGGCGCCGTCGGCGTAACCGGCGATACCGAGGATCGCGACGAGGAGCTTGCGATCCACGGCATCCATGCCGCGGGGCTCAAGACCGACGACGATTGCCGCGGGATGGGCAGGCATGTCGGGCTGCTGCCCAAGAAGTAAGGTTGGAATTACAGTCACGTAAAACAGTCACGTAAAAGAGGCGCCATGAAAGTCGGACTTTTCGATCACGTCGAAGACGGCAAGCGGCCGCTGACACAGCTTTTCGATGAGCGCCTGCAATTTGCCGAAGCGGCCGATGCGGCGGGCATCTACTGTCTGCATGTCGCCGAGCATCACCAGACGCCGCTCAACATGGTGCCGATGCCGGGCATATATCTCGGCGCCGTTGCGCGCGCCACCAAGCGCATGCGGATGGGGCCGCTGGTCTATCTCCTGCCGCTTTATTCGCCGCTGCGGATGATCGAGGAAATCTGCATGCTCGACCATCTCAGCCACGGCCGCCTCGATGTCGGTGTCGGCCGCGGGGTGTCGCCCTACGAGCTGAAATTCCACAAGGTGGAGCACGACCAGTCGCGCGACATTTTCATCGATGCGTTCAAATGCATCAGCGCCGGCCTGACGACGGAATCGCTGACCTATCATGGCGAAAACTACGACTACGAGAACGTGCCGATCGCGCTGCGCCCGTTGCAGCAGCCGCATCCGCCGTTCTGGTACGCCTCATCGAGCGAAATCGGTTCGGTCTGGGGCGGCCAGCACGGCCTGCATTTCGTGACGCTCGGTCCGACGGCGTCGGCCAAGGCCAATATCGACGCCTATAAGACCGCATTGGCAAAGCGCGGCGCGCCGGCGCAGCCGAAGGCCGAGTTTCCCGGCGGCGCGGTCGTCGGCGTGATGCGTCATATCTTTGTGGCTGACACCGACGCGGACGCGCATCGTCTCGGCAAGCCGATCATGGATTATCACCTCGGCAACATGAATTGGCTGCGGGTAAACCAGGGCGATACCAACCTGACCTCGCGCCTGAAGATTCCGCACGGTGTGAGCTTCGAAGACTGTCTCACCAACGGCTCCGTCATTGCCGGCTCGCCGCAAACCGTGCGCAGCGCGATCGAGCGGCAGGTCAAGGAGCTGGACGTGAATTACCTGCTGACCTATCTTTTCATGGGGACGATGTCGTTTGCCGACGCGATGCGTTCGCTCGATTTGTTCCGCACCGAGGTCATGCCGCATCTGGCGAAGCTTTAACTACGGTACTTCCGCTCATTCCCGCGAAAGCAGGAATCCGCTCGTGCCAATGGCTGGGTCCCCGCTTTCGCGGGGACGAGCGGTCGGCGGAGACTATTTCTCCGCGTCGTCCGCGGCCTGCTTGTGGTCGGCTCGCAGCGCGTCGGGGTGCGGCATGGCGATGACGTTGTAGCCGGAATCGACGAAGTGGATTTCGCCGGTGACGCCGGTCGAGAGATCGGAGAGCAGGTAAAGCCCGGAGCCGCCGAGGTCCTCCAGCGTTACGCCGCGATGCAGCGGCGAATGCCGCTGCTGGAACGCGAACATTGCGCGCGCGTCGCCGATGCCGGCGCCCGCGAGCGTGCGGATCGGGCCGGCCGAGATGGCGTTGATCCGGATCCGGTTCGGCCCGTAGTCGACGGCCAAGTAACGCACCGAAGATTCCAGCGCCGCCTTCGCCAGGCCCATGGCATTGTAGTTCGGCATCGCGCGCAGCCCGCCATTATAGGTCAGCGTCAGCATCGCCCCGCCGTTCGGCATCAGCGCCGCCGCGCGCTTGGCGGCTTCCGTGAACGAGAAGCAGGAGATCACCATCGTGCGGACGAAATTTTCGCGCGTGGTATCGGCATAACGGCCGGTGAGTTGAGTCTTGTCGGAAAAGGCGACGGCGTGAACCAGGAAATCGAGCGATCCCCACGTCCGGCCAAGTTCGGCGAAAACCGCGTCGACCGTGCTTAAGTCCTCGACGTCGCAGGGCATGACGAGATCGGCGCCGATCGAAGTGGCCAGCGGCTTGACGCGTTTGCCGAGCGCCTCGCCCTGGTAGGTGAAGGCGAGTTGCGCGCCATGCGCGGCGAGCGCCTTGGCAATGCCCCAGGCGATGGAGTGGTCGTTGGCGACCCCCATGATCAGGCCGCGTTTGCCTTGCATCAGCCGCGGCATGCGTCAGGCATCCAGGTGCTTGAATGCGACGGACGCGTTGGTGCCGCCGAAACCGAACGAATTCGACAACACACAGCCGAGCGTCACGCCGTCGCGGCGTTCGCGCACGATCGGCATGTCGGCGAAGGCCGGATCGAGATTCTGAATATTCGCGCTCTCGCAGATGAAGCCGTTGTTCATCATCAAGAGCGAATAGATCGCTTCGTGCACTCCGGTCGCGCCTTGCGAATGTCCGGTCAGCGACTTGGTGGCGGAAATCGGCGGACATTTGTCGCCCGAGCCGAAAACCTCGCGGATCGCCTCGATCTCCTTGAGATCGCCGACCGGCGTCGAGGTAGCATGCGGATTGATGTAATCGACGCGCGGCTTGACGGTCGCCAGCGCCATCTTCATGCAGCGCGCCGCGCCCTCGCCCGACGGTGCCACCATGTCGGCGCCATCCGACGTCGCGCCATAGCCGGCGATTTCGCCGTAGATTCGCGCGTTGCGCGCTTTCGCGCGCTCGAGCTCTTCCAGCACAAGAACGCCGGCGCCCGCGCTGATGACGA
Organism: uncultured Alphaproteobacteria bacterium; assembly: GCA_963723335.1. Lineage (GTDB taxonomy): Bacteria > Pseudomonadota > Alphaproteobacteria > Rhizobiales > Xanthobacteraceae > BOG-931. Next base: position 825,494 of record CAVRQJ010000007.1, read on the forward strand.
AACCGTCGCGATCCGCGTCATAGGCCCGCGAGGCTTTGGTCGGCGTGTCGTTGTACTTCGACGACAGCGCGCCCATAGCGTCGAACAGGACCGTCAGCGTCCAGTCGAGTTCCTCGCAGCCGCCGGCGAAGATCACGTCCTGCTTGCCATTCTGGATCAACTCAAAGGCGTTGCCGATGCAATGGTTCGAGGTGGCACAGGCCGACGATATCGAATAGCTCAAGCCCTTGATCTTGAACCATGTGGCAAGCGTCGCCGAAGGCGAGGACGACATTGCTTTCGGCACGGCGAACGGCCCGACGCGCTTGGGCCCCTTGCTGCGGGCTATATCGGCGCTCTCGACAATGGTCCGTGTCGACGGTCCGCCGGAGCCCATGATGATGCCGGTGCGCTCGTTGGACACATCAGTTTCTTCGAGGCCGGCGTCGCGGATCGCCTGCTCCATGGCGATGTGATTCCAGGCGGCGCCACCGCCCAGAAACCGCATGGCGCGGCGGTCGATCGCTTCGGCGGCGTCGAGCGTCGGCGCGCCGTGCACCTGGCAGCGGAAGCCGAGCTCGGCATATTTGTCGGCGCGGACGATGCCCGACTTTGCCTCGCGTAGCGAAGCCAGCACTTCCTGCGTGTTGTTGCCGATGGACGAGACGATGCCCATCCCGGTGACGACCACGCGTTTCATGTTTTCCTCGTCCGCTTCAGCCTGCGACGTGCTGGTGTATTAGGCTTCGTTCGGCGCCGCATCGCGGAAGAGCCCGACCTTGAGATCGAGCGCACGATAGATCACGGAGCCGTCCGCCGACAGCCAGCCATCGGCCACGCCGAGCACCAGCTTGGAGCGCATCACGCGCTTGATGTCGATGCCGTAGACGATGTTCTTCATCGTCGGCAGCACCTGTCCCGAAAACTTGAGTTCGCCCATGCCGAGCGCACGGCCTTTGCCCGGCGCCCCGAGCCAGCCGAGGAAGAAGCCAAGCAATTGCCAAAGAGCATCAATGCCGAGGCAGCCCGGCATGACCGGATCGCCCTTGAAATGGCAGGGGAAGAACCAGAGATCGGGCTTGAGATCGAGCACCGCGCGCACCAGGCCCTTGCCGTATTCCCCGCCGCCCTCGGCGATTTCGGAGATGCGGTCGAACATCAGCATCGGCGGCAGCGGCAGTTGCGGCCCCTCGGCGAAAAGCTCGCCGCGCCCGCACGCCAGCAGGTCCTCATATTCGAAATTCGAGCGCCGATCCTGCATTCCGATTCAACTCCGCCGTGTCCGGGCCGATCCGGAATCCCTAACATAATGGGACATTGCGGCAAAGCCGCAGCCTTGATGCCCGCGCACCTAAGCCTTGGCGCCCGCGCACCTAAGCCTTGACAACCCGCCCGGCGGCTTAATAGCGAGACAGTTGCAGGATTCGCAGGGTGGCGTATAATAATTTCACATGCAACGATCTTGCTGGCCCAGCCGGGCTGGCCTCTTTTCGGGCGTAGCTATGAAACAGTCGAGTCCAACCGCTTTCGGGCCTATCGCGTCAATGAATCAGCCGCTCGCGCAGATGGCGCGCGCCGACCTCACGGGCTGTCCGTGGCATGACGTCAAGGCCAAGCTCCGCGACGTCGGCTTGCGGCCGACGCGGCAGCGCATGGCGCTCGGCTGGATTCTCTTCGCCAAGGGCGACCGGCATGTGACGGCTGAGATGCTTTACGAGGAAGCGACGCACGCCAAGGTGCCGGTGTCACTCGCCACCGTCTACAACACCTTGCATCAGTTCACCGAGGTCGGCCTCTTGCGTCAGGTCGCGGTCGACGGCTCGAAAGCCTATTTCGACACCAACAATTCCGAACACCACCACTTTTACATCGAAGACCAGAACGATCTCATGGACATCCCGTCGACCGACGTGCTTGTCGGCAAGGCGCCGGTGCCGCCCGAGGGTTATGAGATCGCCCGCATCGATGTCGTGGTGCGGCTGCGGCGCAAGGGCTGAATACCCCAGCCACGCGGCGATCGTCTCGATTCCCCGTCACTTCACGTCAGATTTTCACTTCAGATTTCCGCCACGGACGCGGCGGCGGTTTTGTTCGCGCTGCTCGCGTGCGCTTCCGTCATTGCATCGTCAATGCTCTGGGCGAAGTGCACATCCGGCGGCCGCACGCCATGGCTAAGCAGAATGTGGCGCACGGCTGGCTGGGCCCCGGTCACATAGACCGCTGCTTGATGGCGGCGTGCCTTGCGTACGAAGCCCTCGATGGTCGCGGCTGCCGTCGAATCGATGACCGAAACGGCTGAGAAGTCGACGACATAGGCTTTGGGGTGTTCACCGATACGGTCGAGCGCAGCGGCGACCGTGGCTGCCGCACCGAAAAAGAATGCTCCGGAGATCCGATAGACGATGACGTCGGGATCGGTGGCAATCACGGCGTCATATCGGGTCTGCCTGTTACCATTGCGCGCGTCCGGCACGTCGGCTTCGAGAACCGGTATTCCCTGCCTGACTTCGACGGTCTGCGCCATGCGATGTATGAATACGAGGGTCCCGAGGCCAAATCCGATGAGGATGCCCTCGGTCAGGTCGCGGAACACGACAAACAGAAATGTCGCGAGCAGAATCGCCGCGTCACCGCGTGACGCACGCAAAAGCGCCGCGAACTGATGTTTCTCCGCCATGTTCCATGCGACGGTGCACAGCACGGCCGAGAGCGCAGCGAGCGGAATGTAGGCTGCGAGTGGTGCGGCGACGATCATGAACAGCAACAGAAACAGCGAATGCGTCATGCCGGCGATTGGCCCGCGTGCGCCGGCGCGAACATTGGTGGCGGTTCGCGCGATTGTGCCGGTCACGCAGATACCGCCGAACATGGCAGAGGCCACGTTGGCGACACCCTGTGCGACCAGTTCGGCGTTCGAGCGATGGCGGCGTCCGGTCATGCTGTCCGCGACCACCGCGGAAAGCAGGCTTTCGATGCTGCCCAGCAATGTGAATGACAGCGCCGCCGGAAGCATCTCCAGGATCTTTCCGGACGAAAACATGGGCAAATGCGGTGCCGGTAGCGAGTCGGGAATTCCGCCAAAGCGGCTTCCGATTGTCTCGATGTGAAGATGCAACAACCATGCGGCGACGCTGGCCGCCGCCACGGCAGCCAGGTAAGCCGGCCAATGCGGACGCCAGCGCCGTATCGCGATAATGACGCCGATCGACAACGCCGCGATGAACACGGCAGCTGCGTTGACTGTGGAAGCGGCATCGAACAGCGCGATAAGTTTGGGAATGAGCGGTCCCGGTTCCTTGCCGGGGAGCTTGAGACCGAACAGGTCGGCTAATTCACCTGAGGAGATGATGACGGCGATGCCGGCGGTAAATCCGACCGTCACGGGATACGGGATATATTTGATAAACGTGCCGAGGCGCAGGAATCCGATGGTGACCAGCAACAGTCCGCTCATCAGCGTCGCCAGGATGAGTCCGTCGACCCCGTGCTGGTCTACAGTCGCAGCGACGAGAACGATAAAGGCGCCGGCCGGGCCGCCGATCTGAAATCGGCTCCCGCCCAGGGCCGAGACTACAAAGCCGCCTACAATAGAGGTGTAGAGACCGCGTTCGGGCGATACACCCGACGCGATGGCGATCGCCATGGATAGCGGAAGCGCGACGATCGCGACCGTCAATCCCGCAAGGATGTCAGACTTGAGGTCGCGCCATCCATAGTGCTCGCGCAGGACGGTATGCAGTTTCGGCGTGAAGAGCTCGTAGAACGTGGGTGAGCGGGTCGGGGCGAGCATCGCTCGGTACTCCTGGAGACGTGCAACGAGCATCTTTTGCTCTCTGGCACAGCCTCATTCATTGATATGGATCGGTCTAGCGCAGACGAGCCCTTGTGGTCACCGGTGTCCTTAGCTCATTCGGCAAGTTCGCAAGTCGAGCGGGTTTGCAACATATAGCAGAACTACACGTCCTTGCCCTTTTGCAGGACGAGATACGAACCCAACGCCGCCTTGATTTCAAATCCCTGCGCCGTGAGCGACGGCAAGGTGACCGTCGGCTTCTCCTGCGGCCGCTGTTGTTGTTGCTGCGCATGCGTAGGCAGAGCGGGAAAGGCGACCGAAATGGCGGCAGTCATGACAATGGCGCAAGAGCCAGCGCCTCTTGCCCGCGCTGCGGACCGCGGCTTCATCTTGCGTTACTCGATCTTCTCGCCTGGATAGACGCCCCAGAGCTCGTTCTGTTCGATCCAGCCGTCAAACCCGTCGCCGGTGATTTGGCACCAGGCCCCGGAACACCGCTTGACCACGCCGAGCACGCCGACCTGAAGTTTTGCCATGACCCCGCTTTTGGGGTCGGGCTCTTCGTAGAGCGGTGCGAGATCGGTTTTCAACTTTAACTGCACGGCGGCCATGCGTTTTCCCGATAGCAGGGAGTGATAGACCCAGCCCTCCGACCCGTCGGAGTCGCGGATGCGGCGCCAATTTTCGAATTCGGCGGTGATTTCCACCGGCCATCCGACGCGGGTGTAGATCCACGCCACGTCATGATCCTTGTCGGGGCCGCCGCGCACGGTCACGCGGTCTGCCTTGAGGCTGACAAAACGCGGCACCGGCAGGCCACTCGATGCCGGATCGTTTCCGGCAACGGCCGTATCAGCCGCGCAGGCGAGCAGGAGCAGGGCTGCCATCGCCCCGATCCAAGCCAACATCCCGCCATGCCGCAACGTCATCGCGACGTTCCTGATTTCCGTTATAGACGTGGAATGGTCCAAGTTGCCCCGGCGCGCTTTGTGGGAGCGCAGCCATCTGGTAGAGAGATTTTAATGAACCACCTCCCGGCTTTAGTGTCGGCGAGCGCGGTTAAGGAGACCTGAACGGAGGCAATGGGCGGGGCGCACGACCGTTGCCAAGGGCCGGGTTTTCAGGCCGAATTGCACCGATACCGACGAGCCCAATCGCACGCGAGGCAGGAAATGGCGGGCAAAAAGCCGCTGGTCGTGGTCACCCGCAGGCTGCCGGACAGCGTCGAAATGCGCATGCGCGAATTATTCGACGCACGCCTCAATGCCGACGATAAGCCGATGACCCACGCGCAGCTTGTCGAGGCGGCGAAGACCGCCGACGTCATCGTTCCGACCGTTACCGACCTCATCGACAAATCGGTGCTCAGCCATTCCGGCGAGCGGCTCAAGCTCATCGCCAATTTCGGTAACGGCGTCGACAATATCGACGTCGCGACCGCCGTGCAGCGCGGCATCACCGTGACCAATACACCGGGCGTCCTCACCGAGGACACCGCCGACATGACCATGGCGCTGATCCTTGCGGTGCCGCGCCGGCTGACCGAGGGCGCGCAAGTGCTTACCAGCGACCGCGAGTGGGGCGGCTGGAGCCCGACCTGGATGCTCGGCCATCGCATCTGGGGCAAGCGGCTCGGTATCGTCGGCATGGGCCGCATCGGCCAGGCGGTGGCGCGGCGCGCGCACGCCTTCGGCCTGAAAATCCATTATCACGACCGCCGCCGCGTCGCGACGGGCCTTGAGGAGGATTTGCATGCCACCTACTGGGAAAGTCTCGACCAGATGCTGGCGCGCATGGACATCATCTCGATCAACTGCCCGCACACGCCGGCGACCTACCACTTGCTTTCGGCTCGCCGCCTCAAGCTCGTCCGCTCCGATGCCTATATCGTCAACACCGCGCGCGGCGAGGTGATCGACGAGAACGCGTTGGCGCGCCTCATCGAGTCGGAAGAGATCGCGGGCGCCGGCCTCGACGTGTTCGAGCACGAGCCTGCGGTGAGCCCGAAGCTCGTCAAGCTGGCGCGCGCCGGCAAGGTCGTGCTGTTGCCGCATCTCGCATCCGCGACGGTCGAAGGCCGCGTCGACATGGGCGAAAAGGTCATCGTCAATATCAAGACCTTTCTCGACGGTCATCGTCCGCCCGACCGCGTGCTGCCGTCGATGCTATGAGCCGTTGTGAGTTGCACGGGCTTCTCTATCAATCTGGATCGCAGTGTCGCGCGTTGATTGGCGTTGAAAGTTGAAATGAAAGCGGTTGCTTCATTTGGCCGTTCGATCGCGGCGAGCGCGATCTTGGCCTTCGCTTCCGCGATTGTCGCGACTGCGCCGGCGGTCGTCGCGGCGCAGGCTCCGGATCAATCCGGGACCGTGATCGGAAAGGCGTCACCCGTGTCTGCCGGCAACGGCATGGTGGTGGCGCAGGAGGCGCTGGCGGCGCGCGTCGGCGTCGATATCCTGCAAAAAGGCGGCAACGCGGTGGACGCGGCCGTCGCGGTCGGTTTCGCGCTCGCTGTGAGCTATCCGCGTGCCGGCAATATCGGCGGCGGCGGGTTCATGATGATCCACCGTGCCAACGGCGACAATACCGCGATCGATTATCGCGAGACCGCGCCGAAAGCGATCGGCGCGAAGAGTTTTCTCGACGCGCAGGGCAACGCCGATCCGCGAAAATCACGCGATAGCGCGCTTGCCATCGGCGTGCCGGGCACGGTCGCCGGCCTCGCGCTCGCCGAGGAAAAATATGGTTCCGGCCGGTTCACGCTGGCCGAGCTGATCGCGCCGGCGATTGCGATGGCGCGCGACGGAATGGCGTTCAGCGACGATCGGGCCGAGTCGCTGCCCAACGAGCAAGCCCGGCTGGCGCGCTGGCCATCGACGGCGAAAATCTTCCTGAGAAGCGGCGGCAGCGTCCTGCCGCTCGGCGACCGCCTGGTCCAGAGCGACCTTGCGGCCTCGCTTGAAGCCATCGCCCGCGATGGCCCGCGCGCTTTTTACGAGGGGCCGACCGCTGAAAAAATCGCCACAGCGGTGCAGGCCGCGGGCGGCGTGATGACCGCCGACGATCTGAAAGATTATCGCGCGATCGAGCGCATACCGGTGCGCGGCACCTACCGCGGTTACGACATCGTCTCGATGCCGCCGCCATCGTCCGGTGGCGTCGAACTGATCGAGATGCTGAATATTCTCGAAGGCTATGACCTTGCGCACGCCGATGCGGCGCAGGAACTCCATCTCCTGGTTGAAACGATGAAGCGCGCCTACGCCGACCGCGCACTGTTTCTTGGCGATCCCGATAGCGTCAGCGTTCCGGTCGCGCGGCTGATTTCAAAAAGTTACGCTGCGGGCTGGCGTGCCACCATCGATCCCGCACGCGCGACACCGGCAAGTGAAATCCGCGCCGGCGGCACCGTTATGCCCGAGGGCCGCAATACCACGCATTTTTCCATCGTCGACCGCTTCGGCAACGCCGTCGCCAACACCTACACGCTCAACTTCAGTTATGGCGTAGGTCTTGTCGCGGAGGGCACCGGCATTCTCCTGAACAACGAACTCGACGACTTTGCCGCCAAGCCGAACGCACCCAATGCCTACGGCCTTCTCGGCGCGGAAGCCAACGAACCGGGGCCCGGCAAGCGGCCGCTCTCGTCAATGACGCCTACGATTGTTTTGAAGGACGGCAAGCCGTTCCTGGTGACCGGTTCGCCGGGCGGCAGTCGCATCATCACCGCGGTGCTGCAAATCCTGGTCGACGTGATCGACCGTGGCATGGATATCGCCAGCGCGGTCTCGGCGCCGCGGGTGCATAATCAATGGATGCCCGATCAGGTCTACGCTGAACCGGGGTTGCCGGATGATCTCGTTGCCGCATTGCAGGCGCGCGGCGACAAAGTCGTTCCGCAACGGCCCTTCACGTCCGCCAATTCAATCGAGATCACGCCCGAAGGTTTCGTCGGCGCCGCCGACCCGCGCACGCGCGGTGCGCTGGCGATCGGGTATTGACTAAGTGGCGCCCGCGGGATGATCCGCCTGGCGCACCGTTGAAGCCAATACAAAGATGACCAGCCCGCACAATGCAACCGGTGCGAGCCCGGCAACTGGCGAGCGCGTAAAATCCCACAGCCAGCCGCCGACCACCGACAGCACCATCGCGACGCTGTAGCTGATGGTGAACATGCCCGCCGAAGTGCGATGCACGTCGTCGGGCGCGCCGAGCACGGACGGCAGCGCGAGCGCGAGTATGAGCGTTACCGCGGTGACAAAGCCCAAAGAACCGGCCCAGAACACGATCCATGCGCCCTGCATCGTCATCATTCCGATCAGGCTCAAGATCGCCAGCGCTCCGGTGATCCTGTAGGCGGATGGGCGCTTCACCAGCCGTCCGGCGAGACCCAGCATCAGGAAGGATGCCGGGATCTGGGAAAGATTGAGCGCTGTCAGCGCCAGTGAGATCAGGTCGGGACGGCCGGTCGCGACCATGTAGTCGGGCAAAAACGCATTGGTCACGAAATACATTGCGTTGACGCTGCCGAGAATAAAACCGAGCCGCCAGATCAGCGGACGGCGCCAATCCGGCCACCATCGCCGGTTGACTGCGATAGCCGCATTCGTTGGGCCGCCAAGCCGCGGTGCGCAAACGATGACAAGCAGCGCGGTCAGCAGGACCGGGATCGACCAAATGACAAAACTCAGCCGCCAGCTATTGTCGACGAGCGGCAGGACGAGTGGAATGGTGAGTGCGACGGCGAGCGTTTCGCCGATCAGAAGTCCGTTGGTGTAGATCGCCGTGGCAAAGCCGATGCGCTGCGGAAACCAGGTTCGCACCAGCGGCGGCAATGAAGGCTGCATGATCGAGACGCCGGCCGCCATCACGATTGTCGATGCGTAAAGTGCAGTCGCGTCAGGCAAAGCCGCACGCGCCGCCGAGCCGGCGACGTTGAGCAGCAGGCCGACCACGAGCGCCGGCACGACACCGAAACGGGCAATGAGCATGGCGCCCGGCACGGCCGCGATCGCGAACAGCATCGGCGGCAGGCTCGACAGCCAGCCGATATCGGTTTCGGTCAGGTGAAGGTCCGCGTGCAGGAGCGGCACCACCGGCGGCACGGCCAGCACGGTAAAGCGCAGGCACGCCCCGGACAGCCACAGCAGGAGAAATGCGGTGGCGCGCTGGCCTGCCGAAGAGAGGTGGGCTTCTACGGCAGTCCCGGAACTCATGGTGCTTTCCGCCCGACGGTGCGGCCGTCCGCCAAATGGGAGGTGACGGTGATCGCACGGATACAATCGAGGAATCTGGAGCGGGCGAAGGGATTCGAACCCTCGACCCCAACCTTGG